>JAHCHY010000031.1 GCA_026129485.1 Cyclobacteriaceae bacterium | reverse complement strand
TGTTGATGGCTCATACGACTCACAGATTATTGGTTTGATTTGCAACCTCCCGGATACGTATAAGGCAGAAGGGCTTAAAATTTCATTCAGTGGAAATTATTATGAGTGTGAAGAATTTTCACCACTTATACCTGGACAAGAGTATTTTTACTTGGAATTAATCAATATTAAGTCTGTTTCAGAAGAATAATCAGTAAGATTATAAAAACTCGAAAAAGGTTCTTTGTATGAAAAAAATTCTATCAACATTTATTCTATGTTTTATTATTGGCGTTACAGGACTAAGCCAGCACAATCCTCACAATGGAAATGGTAAAGGGAAAAAGGTTGTATTGTATGATGACTGGCCTGTAACGGTTGCATCAAATGCCAATCGGAATAAAAACACTGGAGACATCTCAGTTAACTTTGTCCCTATTGGAACAACTTGGGATCACCGGATTATTACCTATTTCTTTCAAAATGGCACAGGTGATATTGCAGGAAATAACGAGCAGCAAGCAATAAGGGATGCCTTTGCGCTGTGGTCAGCTCAAACGGATTTATATTTTATAGAAGTTTGTGCAGCAAATGATGCTGACATTGTATTCTTATGGGCTACTTTTAATCATGGTGATGCTGGGCCATTTGATGGAGAGGATGGTGTCTTAGCCCATACACTGGGAGGCCCCCCTCCTAATGTTTTTGGAGATCAGGCGGGAGATATTCACTTCGATGATAGTGAAACTTGGACACTAGACAACAGACCTAATAATGCGCAACCTATTGATTTGGTTACTGTTGCTGCTCATGAAATCGGACATGCCCTAGGATTAGATCATACAGCAGTGTCAGGTTCTTTGATGCTTGATAACTATACGGGATCTCATCGTTTTTTGGGTTCGGATGATATAGCAGGAATTAGAAGTCTTTATGGACTACCTCAAACTAATGTACCAATTACGGGCTCACCCCTTGTTTGTGCGGGCGGAGCACAGTTTACTTTAAATAATATCCCAGCCGGAGCTACGGTAACATGGAGTGCCACCCCTGCATATTTGTTTTCCCAATCACCAGCTTCAGGAACGCTTTCAGCTGGAGACAGCACTCTCACATTAAATGCCGCCAATAATGGATTCGGTACAGTTACATTTACAATTAATACGGGTTGTGGTAATCCTGTACAGGTTCAAAGCAATACTTTTTGGGTAGGCATGCCGGTTATTGATTATTTCAATTTTACCAATAGCGAGGACGAAGGCATGTACTTCTGCTCCAGCAGCTACGGTAATTATTTTGAACTGGAGTCAGAAACACCCAATTCTAATTTTGAGGCGCGGCTGTTAGATGTAACTGGGCAAACGGTGCTTTACACATCGCACATAAGCAGCTATCAAGCCAACGTGCCCAACTTGTGGAGTTATTACCCTTCGGGCAATGGCTACTATGTATTTGAAGCCAGAGGAACCAATGGGTGCGGTTCAGCTAATTGGGGAGGCACCGAAGTAGAATATGTTGACTGTGGCTGGTATGGCCTGCTTGCTGTTTACCCAAACCCCACTGCAAGTACATTCACCATTGAGAGGGCCAGGAAAGGAAACAACAAGGTAGCACAATCCATCCGTGTAGAAATTGTGAATAATAGCGATGGTGCCTTGATGTTTTCGCAAGTGTTTAAGTTGGAAGAACTGCCACTCCAGATAAGTACTACAGGCATCCCGAATGGATACTACCTGCTAAAGGTGGTTATTGGTGAAACAGTAGAATTCAAGAGGATAAAAATCGAACATTAAACGAACATAAGACGATCAGAGAAATCCCCCTTCCCATCGAGTTAGCGATGGAAAGAGTCAGGTAGAGGCTCCACATTATAAGTGAAACAACGATTAGAAAAGATGCAGAGCACCGCGAGGTAGCTCAGGATATTTTCTGTGAAAACCTGTTTCTTGTTTGGCTTGATTCTCCGCGTACCTCCGCGACCTTAGCGGTTTGTTTTTTAACGGCTAACAACCGGGAACTTGTTATCTTGGGTTTAGATTAGGGGTATTGAAAAAGATATACTGGCCAATAGACAATTGATAAAACCGCCATGTTGTTCTTACTCAGGGAAAAGATCAGGTAATTTTCGTAAATTCGTAACCGGAGTGAATGATTATGACGACTAAAGAAATCAAGTTTGAGATACAAAAATCCTTAGACAGAGTGCCCGAAAGCGTACTTCAGGATATTCTGGACTTCCTGAAGCAAGCCGAAAATCAGACGACTGACAGACTAAACCTGATGAAGAACCTTAGAGATATTCTAACTGAGGACAAGGAACTTCTTGAAAAACTTGCCCGATGATTCAAATTGAGGAAGTCGAGAAAATTCACGATATCCTGATAGGAACGATTTGGCGGAGCATTTTCAAAATCCGATATGCTTTTTTAGCACGCTCTGTGAAACGCTGTTCTTTGCGTACCTCCGCGCCCTCTGCGGTTATTTTTTCACTTAAAGATCGCTAACCTTTCATCACAAAACATCTTTTCCGCATCAGGGGATTGAGTATTTTTTCAGGCTCAAATTATCTCACCTATGAAAAAGTTGCTTGTTGCCTGCGCATTTGCTTTCAGCATTGGTGCATGGGCTCAAAACAATTATTTCTTTCCTGCCGGAATAACGTTCGACCCGGCCATTCCCACACCCGAACAATTTTTAGGCTACCCGGTTGGCGAGTGGCACACGCGCCATGATCGTATCGTTTCCTATTTCCAGGAGCTGGCAAGAGTTTCGCCTAAAGCACACTTTCAGGTTATCGGTTATACCAACGAGCATCGTCCGCAGGTCGTGCTAACCATTACCAGCCCGGAAAACTATGCCCGCATTGAAGCCATCCGGCAGGAGCATTTAAAGCTGGCTGACCCGGCACAGTCCGTAAATATTTCTTCCATGCCTGTAATTGTTACGCACGGTTATAATGTGCACGGCAACGAGCCCAGCAGCAGCGAGGCGGCTATGCTTACGGCATATTATTTAATTGCCGCGCAAGGGCCGGAAGCAGAGCTTACTTTAAAAGATGCTGTCATTCATATCGACCCGAACTATAACCCGGATGGGCGCGACCGGCATAGCAACTGGGCTAACATGCACAAAGGTTTCCCGCCTGTGGCCGACCCGATAGATCGCGAGCATAATGAAGTCTGGCCCGGGGGCCGGTTTAATCATTATTGGTTTGATCTTAACCGCGACTGGCTGCCATTGGCGCATGTGGAAAGCCGTAACCGTATCGAATTCTTTCATCAATGGTTGCCCAATGTGTGTACCGATTACCACGAGATGGGCACCAACGCGACTAACTTTTTTGAGCCCACCAAGCCGTATGGCTCGGAAAACCCGGTGGTGCCGCGTTCAAATTACGATGTATTGAATCCGCTTTTCGCGAAATATTTTGCCAAAGCGCTGGATGAAATCGGCTCGTTGTATTTCTCGAAAGAAGCTTTTGATAATTCTTACCCGGGCTATGGCTCTACCTATCCCGATATTCATGGCGGCCTGGGGCTTGTATTTGAGCAGGCCAGCTCGCGCGGGCATGTGCAAAAAAGCGCTACCAAAGAAGTTACGTTTGCCTTTACTATTCGCAACCACGTGCGCACCAGTCTGGCTACGGTTAAGGCGGCTGTGGAAAACAAAGAACTATTACTCAAACATCAGCAAGACTATTTTAAAACCGCGTTGGATGAGGGTAAAAAATCTGCCGTAAAGGCGTATGTGTTTGGCGATAGTAAAGATGTAAGCCGTACACGGGCATTTGCCGACCTGCTGCTGAAGCACAGGATAGAAACGTACTCGTTAAATGCTGACCTTACCGTAGGCGCAAACAAATACGAAAAAGGAAAAGCATTTGTAGTAACCACCGACCAGAAGCAATACCGCATGGTGCGCAGCATGTTTGAGAAAGTAACATCCTTCCACGACAGTGTGTTTTATGATGCTTCCGCCTGGACAATGGCTTTGGCCTATGGCCTGCCGCACGATGCGTTGAATGTAACGATTAAGTATACAAAAGGAGATCGCGTTACAGCCGAAAGCTTAACGGTCAACCCGCCTGCTGTAACAAAATCGAGCTATGCGTATTTGATTGAATGGAACGAATACCACGCTGCACAGGCTTTGTATCACCTGCTTTCCAAAAATGTATTTGTGAAAACTGCTTTCAAGCCATTTGCGGCAACTGTGAATGGCACAAAGAAAAATTTTGGATATGGAACGTTGGTTATTCCCGTGGCCGATCAGAACCTGGGTGCAGAGGATTTGTTTGCTGTTGTGAAAGAAGCCTCGGCAACAGCCGGTATAGAAATAGTTTCAGTGGCTACGGGCTTTAGTGCCGAAGGCATTGATTTGGGGAGCGGTAATGTACGCACCGTGCCGGTGCCGCGCGTAGCCATGCTGGTGGGCGATGGTGTAGCGGCTACTGATGCAGGAGCGCTTTGGTTTTTGTTTGACTCTAAATTAAAGATGCCCGTTACCAAGGTAAACACCAGCCAGTTTACACAGTTGCGTATTACCGATTATAATACACTGATTTTGGCTTCGGGTAATTATGCTGCATTAGGCGAAGCGGGTGTAAACAAAATAAAAACGTGGATGCAGCAGGGCGGCACGCTTATCCTGCTCAAAAATGCTGTAAGCTGGGCGATTAACAACAAGGTTGTTGATGAACAACTGCGCAAAGAAGAAGAAGCTAAAAATACAAAGCGCATGGATTATGTTACCGCTTCCGATTACCGGGGCTCGCGTGCCATTGGCGGGTCGATCTATAAAGCGAACATAGATATTACACACCCAATAGGTTTTGGCTATACCAATCGCGAGCTGCCGGTGTGGCGCAATACATCCATATTTATTGAGCGGTCTAAAAACCAGTTCAATACAGTTATCCAATACACGGCTAACCCGTTGTTGAGCGGCTACGTTCACCCGACCAACCTGGAGAAAATAAAAAACTCCGTTTCGTTGCAGGTAAGCAGCAGCGGGCAGGGCCGTGCCATTTTGTTTGTGGATGATCCGGCCTTTCGCGGGTATTGGTACGGAACCAATAAGCTTTTATTTAATGCGGTGTTTTTTGGCGGGTTGATGACGAGTGGTGGCTTTGGTGGGGAGAAAGAATAGGAAGCCGTATTAGGGCAATAAGAAAATAAATTTCTTTCATATAAATTATCATAAATCTATCTTCACCAGTACAAGCATAACTATTATGGGATTTGTTAGCTATTATGAAGACATCACCTCAAGAATTGAAACGATTGATGAAATTGTTCGTGAGTACGGTAATCTAAATAGTAAACCTGAAGGACTAAGTGAACAAAATAAACGCCTTCAGCAAGGCATGAACAAACTGAAAAAAGAAATAGAAACATTACAATCGATAATTGAACGAACTAAGAAAGAAAAAGCAGAACGAGGTTTTTTACTATATAAAGAGTTAAGTAAAAACAAATCCTTGTCAAAGGAAATTGAATTTGAATCAGACTTGCGAAAAACTCAAGCGGAGGAAGGACTTAACTGGAGTGAGTTAGTTTTTGACTTCAAAGGTATATTTGAAACAATGAACGAGATCACCAAGTTAAATGCTTGGTATAAGGATCGGGCTAAAACCAAGCAATTGGAAAGCCTTGTTGAGACCGGACTACGAAAAACTAAAACATAAAAGCAGCGGCTGCCTTTAGTTCTTTATTGATTATTCGACAACGGTTAGAAAAATTTGTCTAAACTAAGAAAACCCAAAAACGTTGTGTCATAGCCGTCCACCGAAAAATATGGTAATAAGTTATTACATTTGCGCTATGAATGTAAAGAATCGACTTAGGAATAGTTTAGTTAGAAAACTTCAGCAGTTATCAACCGACAAGCTGACTGAAATAAATAACCTGCTGAGTAAAATTGAAAACCAGCTTAAATCAAAAGACAAAACTTTAAAGCTTGCCGGTGCCTGGAAAGATTTGGATAACGATTTTTTCAACGAAATGACGGAGAAGCTTCACGACAATAGAGCAAACGACAGACAAATCAATTAACTGTGACCGAATCTCTTGTTGACACCGACATTTTATCTTTTTATTTCAAGGGGAACCAAAGAGTAGTTGGCCACCTCAATGAATATTTAAAAGAATTTGACGTAGTTAACATTTCAATAATTACCTACTACGAAATACTTGGTGGACTCAAATTCAAAAAAGCCGAAAAACAGGTTAAAGAATTTGAGGAATTTATTACTAACAATACAATCATTCATATATCCGAAGAGTCTGCGAAAATATCCGGAGACGTCTATGCAGATTTAAGGCAAAAAGGAATCACTATAGGAACATCGGACATTTTAATTGCAGGAATCGCGATTGAAAATGAGTTGACGTTAATAACAAATAACGAAAAACACTACGAATCAATTCAAGGACTTAGAATTGAGAACTGGACAAGATAAGCATTGTTACGATGCAGTCCCCGGAACTTCGTTCTTCAACAGCTCAGCCAACTCCTTTCTCTTTTTATCCGCCCGCCTGCCATGCGCAAACATGATGGGTGTGTACAGGAAGTAAACAAACCCGGCAATGGGGCCGGCCAGCCAGCTCTTTATGAAGATCAGCGCAAGCACCACAGAAACAATTGGTACAATGGCCATCAGGAAATTTGTCTTAATGCTGGTTCGGGTATCGAACTTTTCCAGCTCGCTTAAGTCAAGCTCAGTTGCTTTGGACAGGGCATACCGGTACATCTGCGTTAATACAAGAAAAACACAGGCTGCGCCAAAGCCGTAGATAATCATAAGCTGCCCCATGTCTTCAGTGCGGATCATGCTCTTTAACTCAGTCAGCAATTGCTGATCTCCCATGAGGTAACCGGCCGGGAACAGGATAATGATCTTGGTGAGAAACTTTAGCGGATACACGTAGAACAGCACAATAGCGAGGAACAACGTGTTAAGCGCAATCATGCTGCGGTTGCGCAGCCCGTAGCGCAGAAAGAACATAAAATGTTCGTACCAGATAAGCATGATCAACGTAATGCACGCCAGGAAAGGAAGCAGGTCGTATACAAACCTTTTTACCTGTATGAAGTTTGTAGGCGGTGAGGTGGAAATGAGAAGCAGGGTAATCGCCAAAGCAAAAATAGCATCGCTGAAATTTTCCAGCCGGCCGGGTTCTTTTCCGCGTAAGCGAAAACCGGTTTCGGTGTAATTTTCTGCGAGCGATTGCCGGATCATATATACTTGAGTTTTAAGCAGCAGGCGGTTGCGTGTCAACAGGATTTTTAAAAGGTGATGCCAACTGGTGAATTCGGATAGCTTTTTTGGAAAGCCAGAGGCCCACCACAAGTGAGGCCAGCGCTCCCAGCACAATGCCGGGTACCCACGAGATGAACAGGAAGTAATCATACGCTCCGTGAAATAACGTAGCCACTCCAAGCGCATGCAAAGCGTAATAGGACTTTTTATGCTCAAACTTTGCCTTTCCCAAATAATACCCCATCAGCACGGCAAACGTGGCATGGGCCGGTACAGCCGTAAACATGCGCATAATGGCAGTGCCCATACCGCCATCAAAGGCATACAGCACATTTTCGAGTGTGGCAAAGCCCATGCTCACCAATACGGAATAGACGATGCCATCGAACGGCTCGTTGAAGTGAATGTTGTTGTACAGGATGCCGCGTACAAAAATGAATTTGCTGAACTCTTCCACAAGGGCTACAATCAGGAAAGCATGAACGGCCTGCTCGCTCAGGCTGTTCTTATCGATGCTCACAAACAGGTCGATTATACCGCTTAGGATAAATGTTACAATCACACTGAGAAGACCAAATAGAAAAGCCCTTAACAGCAGCCCGATGGGTTCACGCTCGTGATGATCCTTCAGGTAAATATAAACGCCTATGGCAACACCGGGCGCTAAGGCAATGGCGAGTAGAATAAGCGCGTGCACGCTTTAAATGATTGAGGCCTGATAAAGAAAGTAACCGCCTGCCAGGAACAAGGGAACACCAATGATGAGAGGTCGTTTAAGAATAGCCATGTTATCGGAATTTGTGCCTACCAGGGCAGCAGAAATCAGCACGGCAATGCCAAGCGCTCCACAGCCAATCATCATCATTTCTTTGTAGCCCTCCAGCCTGAGCACTGAAAATAAAATGCCAATTACCGTTACTGCGGCTGAGATGTAAACCAGCTTATATAAAATAAGCGAGTAAGGACTGTGCCCGCTGTCCGCAGGAAGGGCAACTGGCGCAAAGGCTGAGACAAAACATGCACCGGCCAGTGTAGAAAGCCCGATCATTAAGATGTCGGCCGCGCCACTCGAATTTAAAAAGTGAAGTGCGAGGCCAATGGCCGATACCAGCAAGGCAATAAGTAGAACTTTTGGCAGAATTGTTTTGTAGAGGAGTTCGCCAAAATTGGGATTTTGTGGGGTGCTCATAGGGTTTCTTTTTACGGAAATTAGCACTTGCCGTAATAGAAACAAAATAGCAACGGCTAATCATCAGGGCAAATGCATCTGAATTAAAGGTTTCCAACCTTCGCAAGGTTGGAAACCTTTATAAGAACTGCCCTGTGCTAATCCTCTATGGAATCTTCTATTTCATCCAGCTTGGCTTGTGTAAACCGGCCCGATGTGGCATACACGATTTTACCTTCTGCATCCAGCACAAAGAAGTAAGGAATATCGCGCTTCTCGAAGTCAAGCGCTTCTTTATAGGTTTTCAGCTCGCCTTTGTAGAACAGGATGTTGGGCAGCAAGGCCGGGTCAACGTTTTTAATGGCTTTCTTTTTGGCCGTGCCGGTCGCGGCTGCATTTATACCGGTAAACATCGGAACGAAATATACATTTACGTCATAGCCCATGCCGGCCATCATGCCGGTTGCTTTCTTTACAAACTTGTTGTAAACCGGACTGAACCACGTGTTCAGCTCGTCTTCCGATTTTTTGGAGTACGCCAGCCCTAACAAGGTGTATTTGCCTTTGGTATCGGCAGGCAGGTTAACCTTTTTGTCTTCCACTGTTTCGGCTTCCATGTCCGGAAATATTTTACCGATAACCTGGGCGTGTACAGAATTGATTAAAGCTATTATGACAATAAAAGCGATGCAATTTTTCATGTTTTCAATAACGCAGATAGTCGAAATTTAATATTTGTTTTGCTGATTATGTAACTGCTTTTTAGAAAGCCTTTCGCCTGGGGCCGGAACGAGTGTCGAAAAAGTTCAATAAAATGATCTCGTTTTCAGTTACCCTATAAAAAAGCCGGTTGTGCCGTGTTAACAAAAATCCTCTTATTCTTTTTTCCGGATGTTCCAACGTGCCAATATCAGGCTGATCAGAAATCAAATCAAGAATGCTATAAACTCTTTTTACAAAATTTCTGGTTACCTGCTCTCCCCATTCCTCTTCGAGATACTGAATAATAGTATTGAATTTGTGATTGGCCCGCTTTGTCCAGATTATTTTTTTAGCCATTTGGCGTGCTGAGCTTTAACCTGATCGTGATCTATTAAATTCTCCGGCTGAAAACTTTCAACATACGAAAGCAGGAGCTCTTCTTTCTCTTCTTTTTTTAAAGAGTCCCAAAGTATACCTGTCTGATTTTTATTCAACACCTTAATCAGTTCAAAATAACTATTTAATAACGCTTCATCCTCTATCTTATCGATCAGTTGATGGAAAGCATCCCTCGTTTTCATAATGTTGCAGTTTTGATGCTCAATTTACTTTCTTTCAACAAGAAATGAAAGAATATAATGAAGCTACACGACAGGCTTTATGTAACAACGGCTTTTCTCACCTGCGGAGCGACCTGCGTGCCAAATAACTCGATAGAACGCATGATCTTTTTATGATCCATCGTGCCCATGCTCATTTGTGCCAGGAAACGCGTGTTGCCGAATAACTCATGCTCGTACAGGATTTTATCCACTACCTGCTGCACGCTGCCTACCAGCAATGCGCCTTTGGCTGACCGCGATGCATCGAAGTGTGTACGCGCCATCGGCTGCCAGCCCCGCTCACGACCGATCTTGTTCATCATGGCGGAATATGCCGGGTAAAATTCATCGCCTGCCTGCCGCGAATCATCCGCCACATACACATGCGAATTGATTCCGAGCTGAGGCGTAAAGCCGTTACTGCGTGCGGTGTCTTTGTATAATTCTGTAAACGAAACAAACTGGGCCGGCATACCGCCAATAATAGCCAATGCCATAGGTAACCCCAATGTGCCTGCCCGCACGGCAGACTCAGGCGTGCCGCCAACGGCTAACCAGATAGGCAGTTGTTCCTGAAAAGGCCTTGGATAAATGCCCAGCGAATCAAACGATGGCCGGTGCTTTCCGCGCCAGGTTACTACTTCTTCGCGGTTGATCTTTAACAATAGCTCCAGCTTTTCGGCAAACAACGCATCGTAATCTTTCAGGTTGTAACCGAATAAGGGATAGGATTCAATGAACGAACCCCGGCCCACCATAATTTCCGCCCGCCCGTTCGAGATATGATCTACCGTAGCAAAACCCTGAAACACACGCACAGGATCATCGGAACTTAGTACAGTAACTGCGCTTGACAGTTTTATGTTTTTAGTAATGGCTGCGGCTGCGCCCAATGCTACGGCAGGTGCCGATATCGCATAATCTTCGCGATGATGCTCACCTAATGCAAACACATCCAATCCTACCTGGTCAGCCAACTGAATTTCTTCCAGCAGGTTTTTAAATCTTTGATTTGTATGTAAAGCCTTACCTGCAACCCGGTCAGGGGCTACATCGGCAAACGTGTAAAGTCCTAATTCCATAATTAATCTTTTATGATTTTCTCCGGTCAGGCTTCGATAAGCCCTGCCTGACAGATACGTGGTTGTTGTCGGGTTATATGCTTCCGATTTTTACGGAGGTCATCGTAAGTGAACCCCCTAATGCTTTATCGTTAAACAAGCTAACGGATTCGTTCTCTTCTTTCAGCGCAAGCGAATATAACAACGGCAGGTAATGTTCCGGAGTCGGGATAGCTAATTGAAACGGTCGCCCTTGTGCGGAGAAGTTGATAAGCTGTTGATGATCGCCCGACAGAATGAATTTTTTCATCTTATCGCTCGCCTCCAGCGCCCAGTCGTATGCGTAATCGGGTGTGTTGAGCTTATCCCACGCCACCATGCGCAGGTTGTGCACCATGTTACCGCTGCCAATAATCAGCACGCCTTTTTTGCGTAATGATGCCAGCTCCTTAGCAAGCTCGTAATGATATTGTGGTGTTTGAAAATGATCGATGCTCATTTGAATAACCGGTATATCCGCATCCGGGTATAAATGCTTTACTATACTCCATGCACCGTGATCGAGCCCCCATGAATGATCGAGCCCTACTTCTGTTTTCTTGATCGTGTTTTTCGTTTCCTGCGCCAGTTCCGGGCTGCCCGGTGCAGGGTATTGCACCTCGTACAAGGCTTTGGGAAAGCCGCCAAAATCGTGAATGGTGCGCGGGTTTTGCATAGCGGTAACAAACGTGCCCCGTGTTTCCCAGTGCGCAGAAACCACTAATATGGCTTTTGGTTTTGGAAGTTCTTTACCGGTTTTTCTAAAACCGGCCACAAACTCATTTTCTTCGATAGCATTCATCGGGCTGCCATGCCCCAGGAACAGCACTGGCATTTTTTCTGTGACCTCAAATGAAGAAGTAATCGTATCTAAAGCATGTAGTTTCATAATGGTAAGGGCGGGTATAAGCGCCAGCAAGCTTAAA
Organism: Cyclobacteriaceae bacterium; assembly: GCA_026129485.1. Classification (GTDB taxonomy): domain Bacteria; phylum Bacteroidota; class Bacteroidia; order Cytophagales; family Cyclobacteriaceae; genus ELB16-189. Next base: position 10,965 of record JAHCHY010000031.1, on the reverse strand, counting down.
AAATTCTTTCTATCCATAATGTATCAGCAAAACACATAACGCACATGTTGAGTTCGCCCATACAAAGGTGCCGGCATGAGGTTTTTAAATTTTCTTAATGTAGGTTAAGATTGATCAGGTTGAAAATTTTTTTGTAAGGATCAGGGCCCCTACTCGTTCTTCTTCAGCTCATTGTTCCGGAAGAAACGGTCATCTTCATCTGAGTCGTCTTTGCGGATGTAGGTTCCGATTTCGAGGATCTTAAACTCTGTTCTCCGGTTACGCTGGCGACCTACCGGGTTATCGGTGCCATCGGGGTTGGTGTTGCGGGCTATGGGTTTGGATTCACCATAGCCTTTTGCTTCGAGGCGCGAGGCATCGATACCTTTGCGGATAAGATAATTAACGGTAGCCTGTGCCCTGCGCTGAGATAGCTCAATATTATACGCATCAGAGGCAATACTATCGGTATGCGAACCCATTTCAATTTTCAGATCGGGGTTATCATTCAGCAGCGTAACGAGCTTGTCCAGCTCGCGAGCGGATTCTCTCCGAATATCAGCCGAATCATAACCAAAGTAAATGTTGTTCAGCACAAACGTACGGCCTCTCTCTTTACGATCCAGCACCAGGATAGTATCGAGCGTAATATTGGTTACCAGGTCTTTTAAAGATTCGAGCGGAACGGATTTACCCACGGTTGTGTACGGCTGACGCTTGGTAATAAACCCATCAGTTTCGCCTATCAACGTATAGCTTTCATTTTCATACACCCGGAACAAAAACTTGCCATCGTTACCGGTTACAAATTCCTGCATGCCTTCCCCTTCCTGGTCGAGCAAAGTTACTTTGGTGTTGGGCAGAATTTCACGGGTGCTGTCCCTGCGCAGCATGTAGGTTACACCCGCTAAGTAGTAGTTAACTACTTTCAGGTTCGGGTCTTCGTTCACGAACGTGTAAATGTCATCATCACCTTTTCCGCCTTCGCGATTGGAAGTAAAAAATCCACGGTCGGCTCTGAAAAGAAAAATACCGAAATCATCGGCCGGTGAGTTAACCGGTTGGCCAAGATTTTCAACCACCGTTTTTCCATTAGCACGATTCACCACAAAAATGTCCAGCATACCGTAGCCGGGATGCCCGTCAGACGAAAAGTAAAGTTTGCCATTGTCCGCTACATGCGGAAATAGTTCTGAGCCTGCTGTGTTGACTTCAGGCCCGAGGTTACGCACACGACTAAACCGGCCGCGCGCATCCATTTGTGCCGAGTAAAGATCAAGCCCGCCATAGCCGCCTTTACGATTGGACGAGAAGTAAAGCGTACGGCCATCTGGCGCTAAGGCCGGTGTAGATTCCCATGCATCCGGTTGGTTGATATTAAGCGGAATGGGCTCTTCCCACGTGCCGTTGCGATAACGGGACAGGTACAAATCCACATCGGGTGTGCCTTTGCGCTTGCCGCTGTTTCCCTTGGCAAAGATCATGGTCTTGCCATCGGGGGTAAACGTAATGCAGCCCTCGTTAATGTTGGCCGAATTAATAAAATCGGGGAGCGGGGTAATGGTGTTTACATTTACGTTGGCTCCGTTTGTTTCGGCTACGTAGATGTCGGTAAAGGGTGTGCCGGTAGCTTCGTAAATCTTTGCATTAGATCGGGAAGAAGTAAAGTACAACTGGTTGTTGGAATACACGGGTGCGTATTCGGTAAAAGGAGTGTTGATGGCCTCCAGGTTTTTAACCTTGTAGTAATTTTTCTTTTGACCCAGCTTATCAAGATAATCAATACCGGCCAGCTCTTTGCCTGCGCGATCTTTCAGCTTTTCGTTTTTAGTGTTGGCAGCAAGGGATTGAAGCACTTCACGGGCTTCGGCATATTTTGCATTGGATTGCAATGACTTGGCATAGTATAGTTTAACAGAGTCAGGATTGATGCCCCTGCCCCCGGCTTTGGCATAATACGGTTCTGCTTCCTGTATGCGGTTGGATTGACGGTAAGATTCAGCCACGTAATAATTGGCCACCCCGTTGTTGGGCTGCTTTTTGATTACGTCTTTATAGTAGCCTATTACCTTTTCGTATTTGCCCAGTGTAAATGCCTTGTTGGCTTTCTTCTCGGCACTACAGCCGGCCAGCAGCAACCCCGTTATTATAACCGCTACAACTTTCACTCTCATAACATGCACAAGGTTCTAAAAATACAAAAATATGGGCTATTGGGTTAACGCTGGTTTTGGTAAATATTTTGCCACCCAACTGCTTTCTGCTGGCAATTTCCAGCTTTCGAGCTCTTTTTTGGTTGCGGCCAGGGTGTTAAACGTTATGGTATTGCCCTTTAAAATTCCCTGCTGAAATTGAATCTTCAGGTGCGATAGCGGGATCAGCTCAATTTCCTGATCGATTAAGAACGGAATGCGGGATCGATCCAGCAGATCAATACCTGTAATCTCCTGTATTTTACGGAGCACTCCGACAGAACTATCAATAGAACATCCGCTGGGACTGTGGTGATCTTCGTTCACAGCCATTATCACAAACTGGTTATCCAATACCCGGAAAGAGGTTTGTAACGGATGCCCATGTGCAACCCATTGCTCGCAAAACTGATAGAGCAGACCAGCTATTGTTTCAGTTTCCTTTTCGGTAAAGGCTCTGCTGCCGGTGTATATCCACACCCGGCTGTCATCCGGCAAATGATCAAATGGAGTAAACATAATTCTTTAATCAATATTCAACTTCACAAACCCTGCGCTTCAGCAATTAGTTCGGCCAGGTCTTTCACTTTTACTTCTTCTTTCTCTTTGCTTTTCACGCCATCGGTTAGCATGGTCATGCAAAAAGGACAGGCTACCGCCACGGTAGCAGCGCCTGTAGCTAAGGCTTCTTCGGCCCGCTCCACATTAATGTCCTTGTTCCCTTTCTCCGGCTCTTTAAACATTTGTGCTCCCCCGGCACCACAGCACAAGCCGGTTGTGCGGCATCGCTTCATTTCTACCAGGTCGGCATCCAATGCCTGCAAAACTTCGCGCGGTGCTTCGTATATGTTGTTGGCGCGACCGAGATAGCAAGAATCGTGATAGGTTATCTTTTTGCCTTTAAAGCTATTGGTATCGGTTAGCTTGATTTTGCCCTGATTGATGAGCTGTTGTAAGTAAGTAGCGTGATGGATAACTTCATACGTTCCGCCCAGCTCGGGGTATTCGTTTTTAATGGTATTGAAGCAATGCGGGCAGGCGGTTACAATTTTCTTTACACCATAGCCATTTAAAACCTGAATGTTGCTGATGGCTTGCATCTGGAACAGGAACTCGTTACCGGCCCTGCGGGCTGGATCGCCCGTGCAGGTTTCTTCGTTGCCCAGCACGGCAAACTTTGTGTTGGTGGCATTCAGGATTTTTACGAATGCTTTGGTTACACGTTTGGCGCGATCATCAAATGAGCCGGCACATCCCACCCAGAAAACAATTTCGGGAGTTTCACCTTTTGCGGTAAGCTCGGCAAGAGTAGGAACAGTCATCTCAAGATATTTAGTAATCAAAAAGACACATTAATCATTAGCCCAGTTAAACCGGTCGGCAGCAGAAAACTTCCAGGGGGCAAAACTGGTTTCCATGTTCTGGAACATGCTGTTCCATTGTGCAGGCGATCTGGATTCTTCCATCGCCACATAACGTCTTAGCTCAATAATAATTTCCAAAGGATTAATCATTACGGGGCAGGCTTCCACACAGGCATTGCAACTGGTGCATGCGTTTATTTCTTCTTTGCTGATATAATCGTTCAGTAAAGTTTTGCCATCGTTTAACCCTTCGCCTCCGGCTGCTATTGTTTTGCCGATGGCTTCCAGCCGGTCGCGCGTATCCATCATAATTTTACGGGGCGAAAGCTTTTTGCCGGTTTGATTGGCCGGGCATTCGGATGTGCACCGGCCGCACTCGGTGCACGAGTAGGCGGCTACCAGGCTTGTCCAGGGTAAATCGTTTACATCTTTGGCGCCAAACCGTCCCGGCTCTCCGGTTACGGTTTCTGATGTGCCTAATCCCAGCATGGATTTAACCTCGTTGGTTACAACGGGCATATTGTTGATATACCCTTTGGGTTCAAGGCTGGCAAAGTAGGTGTTGGGGAAAGCCAGAAATATGTGCAGGTGCTTGGAGTAGGTTACATACACGGCAAAACCAAGTATGCCGATAATGTGAAACCACCAGGCAAAACGTTCAATCACGAGCAGCGTAGTGGTTCCCAGGTTTTCAAAAAGCGGAATCAGAAACGAGCTGAAAAACAAAGAGCCGGTAGCGGTATAATGACTATCACGGGTTTGCAGCACCTGGTCGGCTGCATTCATGGTAAGAATGGCCGTCATTAAAACAATCTCCGTAAAAAGAATAACGTTGGCATCTAATCGGGGCCACCTCGTCATTTCGGCTGTCCAGAAGCGAGGAACTTTCAGCACATTTCTGCGAATCAAAAAGAAAACGCAAGCCAGCAATACGGCTACAGCCAGAAGCTCGAACACATTCATCAACACAGTATAAAAGCTGCCGAGCCAGGGCGCGAAAATACGATGCGTGCCCAATATACCATCCACCAGAAACTCCAGCACTTCGAGGTTAATGACCAGGAACCCTGCATAGATGAAAAGGTGCAGGATAGCCGGAATAATTTTTTTGAACATTTTTTTCTGACCGAGTGCGATCAGCAGCATGTTTTTTAAGCGTTCGCGCTTCCGGCCTGTTACCGGTCTTTCTTTACCCAGCTTAATGGTGTTGCGAATCAACAATACCCGCTTTCGGATAAAGAAAGCTGCTGTTGCCAATACCAAAATAAATGCAAGCTGCTGCACGATCATAGGGTAGAATATTGATTGGTGAAAGTTAGCGCACGAAATGCGCCAAACCAATTTTTAGCTCAACAAACAGGGGTTGTCAATTCTTGTTGTTGCGCAATAACAGGATGGAAACCGGATTTGCTTTCCAGCTTTCTACAATGGGTGCCGGAACGCCATCGTTAAAATTCAGCGCCCCCAGCAGTATATCTTCATCATTATCCTGATCAATATCCAGGGTTTCCATTACTAACCAGCGACCTTGTTTGGCCAGTGGTGTAGTATAAGGCGTTAGTTTGCCATCCTGGTTTTCGAAATAGATAAAGCTTTGCTCGGGCGCGCGTGTAAAATCCGGGAAGAAAGAAAGAGCTGCTATATCCACATCGCCATCGGCATCAAAATCGCGGGCCACCGCCCACGAACATCCCGGCATAGAATGAAACCAGCTTTCGCTGAATTGATTTTTACCATCGTTCAGAAAAATGCGTACACCGTGGTAGGGCTTCAGGATGGTTGAGTAATCAGCATTATCGCCATTGGCGTAGAGAATATCAAAATGGCCGTCTTGGTTGAAGTCAACCACTTCAAAGTAACTGGAGCCATACACCGAAGGAAACCGCAGCAATGTGTTGATTTTAAATCGAAAGTTTCCTCCGTTGGTGAACAGGCTGATTTGTTCGTCACCCTGGGTAAGTAAGGCCAGCACATCGGGCAACCCGTCATTATTGAAATCGCGCACGATTACTTTGCGTGCCCCGGGCAGCGGACTCAATACATGGCGTTTGTATTTTTTGTTACCCTGATTTTCGAGCACCACCAAATCGCCTCCATAATTACCGAAGTTACAAACCACGTAGTCCGTTCGGTTATCTTTATTGAAATCCGTGGCGACCACGAATACAGGTCGTTTCAAAGAATCGATCAGGAGTTCGGTTTTCCCGTTTTGTAATTTCAGCAAACTTCCTTGTGGCTGATCGTTGGGGTCCATGATTCCCATAGAAGCCAGAACCAACTCCGGGGCCAGGCTTATGGATGAAACGGGGCTGCTGAGCTGAATCGAATCTATTGGGCGGAAGGAATAATCCCATTGATGTAACCAGGAAGACCGGTTGCTGGTAAATATTTTTTTATTTAACGAATCTGCCTGCAACAAGGAAAACAAAGGGAAACGGTTAGTGCCCGGAAGGGTAATGGCTTCGGCTGTAAACTGATTGAGATGGGCTGTGGGTGCAGGTGGGTTAACCAGGAGACTGTCCGGGGCTTCGCGTTCAAAATATTTCACAATGGCCTCCCATTCGGAAGGACTAACCATTGGGCTTGGGGGCAGCGTTTTTAGAACAAAGGGATAGTCGCTTTCAGGTAAGTTGAAGAGTTGAGATGGAACTACACCCATGCGAAAAGCCATTTCGGGCAACACTTTGTCTTTCCAGGTTTTTTTGTCTAACAAGGAAGGTTCCGGAAACTGGTGGCAGGAACTGCAGTAGGTGCGGGCCAACCGCTCCTCACGCCTGGCTTCACTTATGCATCCCGTTAGGGCAAGTGAAATAGCGATTATAAAAAGAGGTAGTTTTTGCATCAATCCTCAATATTAAGGCAAAAATCCAATCGGCTATTTGCGTCAAAAGCAAAATTGAATACTTTTGTGGCCCCTAAAACCTGTTTAGGCGGATTTTACAAGGTGACGTAGCTCAGTTGGTAGAGCAAAGGACTGAAAATCCTTGTGTCGGGGGTTCAATTCCCTCCGTCACCACAAAACTCAAAATCCCTTCAATCTACCTGAAGGGATTTTTTATGGTTTTCAGTTTGAGCAACAGCCTGTGCGGCAACCCACGCGGTTGTCCATGCAGCCTGAAAATTAAAGCCCCCGGTTTCTCCATCGGCATTAATCACTTCTCCGGCAAAGTATAGGCCGGGTATAAGTTTGCTTTCCATGGTTGTGAGGTCAATCTCCTGCCAGTCCATACCACCGCAGGTAACGAACTCTTCTTTAAAAGTGGTTTTGCCTTTTACCGGAAAAGCACACGCATATAAAAGCTCAATCAGTTTGTTTATTCCTTTATGAGAAGCTTCGCCCCAGGTTTTTTCAGGCGTGATGCCGGCTTTGTGCGTAAGAAACTCCCAAAGACGTTTGGGTAAATTAAACATGGGGTTGGCTGCGATGTTCTTTTTGCTGCGCTGATTCTTTAACAGCATCAGCGCTTCACGTACCTGCGCTTCGGGCTGACCCGTCCAGTTAACCAAAGCTGTAAATGTATAATCAAGCCGGTGTAATTCTACCGCAGCCCAGGCCGAGAGCTTAATTACTGCCGGGCCGCTTAGCCCCCAATGCGTAATTAACACGGGGCCTCGCTGTATAAATTTTGTTCCGGCTATTTTTACTTCTGCATCGGAAACGGCCACACCCATAAGCGATGCAAGCGTGCGTGCAGGATCGTTGAATGTAAACAGCGAGGGGACAGGGTTTACAATGGTGTGATTCAATTCAGCAAGCCACTTGTAATTTCCCGGTTTGGAGTGGCCTCCTGTGGCAACCAGGATTTTGGATGCTTTGAATGTTTCATCCTTACATCGAACAGCAAAAAAATCCTGCTCGCGGGTAAGCTGCAAAACTTCACAACCTGTTTTGATCCGAATGCTATGTTTGTCAGCTTCGCGCAGAAAGCAATCAATAATAGTTTGCGAGCTGTTGCTTTGCGGAAACATGCGCCCGTCTTCTTCCGCTTTTAATTTAACCTGGTGCTTTTCAAACCACGCCACAGTATCGGCTGCATTAAACCGGTAGAACAGCTTTTTAAGCTCTTTTTGTCCGCGCGGGTAATGCTTAGCCAATAGAGCAGGCTCAAAGCAATGATGGGTTACATTGCACCTGCCTCCACCCGATACTTTTACCTTGGAAAGCAGCTTGACAGATTTCTCAAGAATGAGAATTTGCAAACCGGGGTTTAGCGCTGCTGTACAGATAGCCCCGAAGAAACCAGCCGCCCCACCGCCAATTACAATAAGATCATAGGGTGAGGAGGGTTTCATCAATAAAGTTATACATTGGCTTTGTGCAATTTAGCAGCCGTAGATTTGATGATTTAGAACTTCAGAAAACATCTATCTGGCCGCGCAGCAGATCTTCGAGCGTATCGCGCCTGCGGATCAGCTTAGCTTCTCCGTTTACAACCAGCACTTCGGCCGGGCGCAAACGCGAGTTATAGTTGGAAGCCATCGAATACCCGTATGCTCCCGCATTTTTAATAACCAGCAGATCGCCTTCACGCACTTCATTCAGCTTACGATCTGCGCCAAGCGTATCGGTTTCGCAGATGTTACCTACTAACGTATAAACCTTTTGTGTTCCGGTAGGATTCGAGATGTTTACAATGTCGTGGTAGGCATCGTACATCATGGGCCGTACCAGGTGGTTAAGCCCTGAGTTTACCCCTGCAAAAGTTACGGAAGGAGTGGCTTTTACCACGTTGGTTTTTACCAGCAGGTACCCGGCTTCGCTCACGAGGTATTTTCCGGGCTCTACCCAAAGCTCAAGCTTGCGGCCGTAGCTCTGGTAGAATTCATTAAACGCTTTGCTGAGCTTAAGGCCGAGGTCATACACATTTGTAACCAGGTCGCCCGGCTTGTAAGCCACCTTAAAACCTCCTCCAAAATCGATAAACTTAAGAGCCGGAAAATCGTGCGCAATACCAAAAAGTATTTCGGCCATTTTCAGGAACACATCGGTTTCGGTAATCTCCGAGCCGGTGTGAATGTGTAAACCATTAATGACTACCTGGTATTTATTGGCCAACTGCATAATATCCGGAAGCTGGTAAACCGAGATGCCAAACTTGGAATTGCTATGCCCGGTAGAAATTTTATAGTTACCGCCTGCCATAATGTGCGGGTTTAGCCGCACACAACATGGAACAGTATTACCATACTTTTTACCAAACTTCTCAAGCATGGAAAGGTTATCTAAGTTTACGGTAAGTCCCAGCTCAACACCCTGAACAATTTCATCAAAGTCCACACAGTTGGGTGTAAACATAATGTCGGATGGCGCAAAGCCGGCACCCAATGCCAGTTGAGCTTCCTGTATGGAAACCACATCCACACCGGCCCCGTTTTGTTTGATCAATTTCAGAATGGAAACATTGGTAAGCGCCTTGGCGGCATACTTGATGCGCACATTGGTTTCAGAAAATGCATTCTTTAAGCTCTTGAGCTGGCTGATGATTTTGTTGCCGTCATATATATAAACCGGGGTGCCAAACTGCCTGCCGATTTCGGTTATATCAAGACCCTGAATAGTATAGGTGCCGTTTACTAATTCCATATAAAAAATAAAAGGCAAATATACTGGCATTGTGTGGCTGGCCTGTTTCGGGAGCCTGTTTTTTTCTTTGCTATCTTCGCGGCTATGAAATTGTATTATAGAAAATCGGGATCGGGTCAGCCGCTTATCATTTTGCACGGCTTGTTTGGCTCGTCCGATAACTGGTATTCATTGGCCAAAATTTTTGCAGAATCGTTCGGGGTTTACTTGGTTGACCAGCGTAATCACGGGCAATCGCCCCGGAGCGATGAATTTAACTACCCTTTAATGGCAGAAGATTTACGCGGGTTTATCCGGGATCATCAGCTTGAAAAGCCGATTATATTAGGGCACTCGATGGGCGGCAAAACGGCTATGAACTTTGCGGTTAAATACCCGGATATGTTAAGCAAGCTGATTGTGGTGGATATTGCACCTAAATCTTACCCGGTACATCACGATCATATCCTCGAAGGACTTCAATCAATCGATCTGACAACTTTAGCTTCGCGTACGGATGCGGATACTATTCTGGGCAGGCATGTGCCCGAACCGGACGTACGTCAATTCCTTTTGAAAAATCTTTACCGAACAACAGAAGGCAGGTTTGCCTGGCGGGTAAACTTAAGTGCGATCGGTAATCATATTGAAGAGATTGGAGCCGGTGTGCAATATGAAGGCGCCTATTCAGGGGCAACGCTTTTCATAAAAGGAGCACGCTCCAATTACTTTGCTCCGGGCGATGATGAAAAGATCAGGGCGCTGTTCCCGAATGCCCAGATTGTAACATTAGATACGGGCCACTGGGTACAGGCTGAAAAGCCAAAAGAGTTTGCCGAAACCGTGCTTGCGTTTTTGAACCAGAACTAATAAAATGAAAGGCAAGCTGTTTTTAGTGCCGGCCATTATAGCGGATGATACGCAACAGCAGGTTATTCCGAAACAGGTAACGGATGCGCTTCAAAACATTAGGCATTTTCTGGCAGAAGACATCCGCACAGCGAGGCGCTACCTGGGCAGCTTAAAGATCTATACTTCTATTGAAGAATTGCAGTTTGAGGTGTTGAATAAAGACACTTCCGAAATCCGTATGGCCGAGCTGATGCAGCCGTTAGCCGGTGGTTTTAATATGGGTGTGATCTCTGAATCGGGTTGCCCGGGTGTGGCCGATCCCGGGGCTTTGGCGGTGGCCTATGCGCATGTGCATGGTTTCCAGGTTGTGCCTTTGGTGGGGCCTTCCTCGTTGCTGCTGGCGCTTATGGCATCCGGCTTAAACGGGCAGCAGTTTGCCTTTCATGGGTATTTGCCTGTAGATGCGAATGAAGCCGCTAAAAAGATTAAAGAGCTGGAACGCGAATCGAAACAAAAGAATCAAACACAGATTTTCATTGAAACACCTTACCGGAATAATTCGGTTTTTGGTCATCTTGTAAAGAACCTGTTGCCTTCCACAAGACTAACGGTTGCGCTTGATATTACGGGTAGCTCGGAATCCATAACTACGCGAACGATTGCCCGGTGGAAAGCCGGTAAAGCAGCATGGCCTAAAGCCCCGGCTGTGTTCCTGTTCCTGGCTGCTGATTAATTCTAAGAAAGCTGCCGTTGTTAATTACCGTTACTTGTTATCTTTGCCCACTTAAAAATAGAAATCAAAAAACAATATGCCTTACCTGTTTACTTCCGAGTCGGTTTCCGAGGGCCATCCCGATAAAGTTGCCGATCAAATTTCCGATGCCTTAATCGATTACTTCTTAGCGTACGATCCCAATTCAAAAGTAGCCTGCGAAACATTGGTTACTACCGGCCAGGTAGTGCTGGCAGGCGAAGTTAAGTCCGAAGCCTACCTCGATGTGCAGGACATTGCCCG
>JAHCHY010000030.1 GCA_026129485.1 Cyclobacteriaceae bacterium | reverse complement strand
TAAGCGGCCCAGGTCGCGCCTTGCACGAAAGGTAAGCGTGGTCCACCGCTGGCGCGAAAGAATGCGTTGCACCGATGCCAGGTACTTCACCTGCTCATCGTCAAAGCCATAAGCCAGCTGCCCCTGGAAAACCCACTTCTTGCTAAACTGGTAGTTGGTTTTGAAACCACCCTGTACCCGCCAGCCTTCAATGTTATTCCAGGTAACAAAGCCCAGGTAAGGGCCGATCTCAATTTTACCTACATTGTAATACCCGTCTATCAATACTTTAAAAATATCGGTATAGGTTTTTACGATCGGTATATTACGAAGGGTATCAATCATTTTATACACGTTGCGTTCCGTTTCCGAAAGCGGTTCGTGCCGTAATGAATCCCAGTCTTTGTCGTCTTGCAGCCGGGCATCTTCAGCCAGCTCGATGGATCGTTCGTAAAAGGCCGGCTCGTATGGCTTATCGGTAATAATGTTTTTATTGCTGGTATAGAACTTGGCCAGCATACCCGGGGTATTTTTTCCTAACTGCTCCACATCAATCAACACCCTGTTTTTAATGGGCACCCACGCACCGAGGTTGGTTTTTACAAGCTCCTGCTGAATGCGTATCTTATCTATAAAATTAAGATTGGCCTGCTTACCCATAGTGGCATCAACCTGTTTTAATGCATAGTCTTGCTTAGTTATCCAGATGGTTCCGTTAAAAGCCAGATCCTGCGGACTGCGCGGAAAGAAATCCAACCGGTAGCAATAGTCTTCGCCTATATAAAGGCTGTCCGTCAGATCATAATCGTAATAGATACGCCAGCCATCGGCAATCGGTGAAACAAACTCTTTGCCCAGAATATTTAACCAGTTCTGGTAAAAGTTGTATTCCTGGAAGGAAGAGCCGATCATCTGTGTAACCGTTGTTCCATCTTCCACGCCTACCCCGCTGATCTTGGTTTTGAGGATGTGTTCTTTCTTCAGCGATGGGTTATCGCGATAATACACTTTGGAAACGCTTTCGGTAATAAATAAGGGCAGAATCGGTTTGCCATCTTCACCGGCAATGCGCTCTACGCTATCCAGCACCTGCGTAATGCGCTTCACCATTTTGCGCTCGCGGAATTTATCGGAGAGGTTATCTACATCAATTTCAATTTTCGTGTAGGTATCGTACTCATAAGCGGAAAGCTTTCGTTTATCGTTGCTGTTCTTGTTGCGAACAACCTTGCGTAAAATTTCAAATGCGGGGTTCTCACCTGCTTTTACAATTACTTCCTGCAGACTGGTAATTTCTTCTTCCAGCTGAAAGTGAATGGTTTGCTGCACACCGCGCTTAACCACTTTGCTGCGCGATCGGTACCCGATATAGGAAGCCACCAGCGTATCGGTCGGGTTATGGGTTTTAATCAGGAAGTTTCCGTCAAAATCGGTAGTGGAACCAATGGATGTTCCCTTAAAAACCACGTTGGCAAACGGAATAGGATCGCCTGAACCGGCATCGGTAACTTTTCCCTGCACGATGGTTTCCTGAGCATTTGCCAGGAAGACATTCGCCCACATGGCCGCAAGCATAATCAGCAATGCTTTTAAACGGTCTATTCTGCCCACACGCAAACTTTAGAATTTCAAAATTAGCAATTTATACGGAGGAGGCGCCCGCAGGTATACAGGATATAACGATAATAATTTTCTAAATCCGGATGGGTTCTTTTTCGCCCAAATGACGGGGCGCGGTGCCCAACAAATATAAATCAAGCACAGCTTTGGCGCGCGCCAGGTATTCCCGCGCATAAACTTTGGCGGCCTGCTCCCGGCCGGGTTCGCTGGCAACCAGGGCCACCGCATTCACCTTGTAATAATCGCTTATAAACAACGCCCGGTAGCTGTGGAAGGGTTGCGTAATAATAGTAATGTTGCTCTGCCCGAAAATTTCCTTGCAGCGCACAATGGAATCAAGCGTACGCAGGCCGGCATAATCTAATGTAATGGCGCCAACGGGCACACCCAGCTTTACCAATGCCTTCTGCATTTCCAGCGGTTCGTTGTAATACTTGGTGCGATTATCTCCACTCACAATAAAATGAACGATTTTTCCCTGCCGGTAAAGCTCGGCAGCAGTTTGCATTCGGTTTTGAAAGAAAGGGTTAGGCGCCCCACTTATTAGCTTATGACTGGTTCCCAACACCAAAGCCACACCGCTATCGGGCAAATGACGGTAATCCGTAAGCACACGGTTTTGCGTACTGGTTACAACCCACACATTGGAGATTCCAATAATCAGAACAGTGATAATAATAAGAACAACACCCACCCGAACAACCTTCTTCCAGCGCACCTTCATTCAATTTTAGATAAAGCCACCTCAAAGGTAACGAAATCCGGCAACTAATAAGTATTCGTTTACGTGGGTAAGGCTCTCAGGAATTCGCGCTCTATAATTTCACAGCGCCTTACCATTTTGCGGTACCATTGCAACCGGATGGTGTCTTTCTCTGCTTCGGAAAGCTGCCAGTGCACGGAAGATTGTCTTAACCTGGGCATTACAGCCTGCAGGCACAATGCTGCACTTACTGAAATATTCAGGCTCTCGGTAAAGCCGTGCATGGGGATATGAACTTTTTCATCGGCATGCGCCAGGGCATAGGCAGACGTTCCGTAAAGTTCATTACCCATTACAATGGCAAGCTTATTATCAACCGGAACATCGTAAATGGATTTCCCATCGGGTGACGGATCGGTAACCAGGATGGTATATCCCCTTCGTTTTAATTCGGCAAAACATTGCTCCGTTCCCAGCCGCTCACGGGTTCGGTACTTAACCAGGTCAACCCACTTGTACGAACCCTTTAGCACCCTGCGATTAATTGAGTACTTCACTTCATTTTCTACAATATGAATGTCCTGGAGCCCCATACATTCGCACGTGCGGATTACCGCGCTCGCATTCTGCGACTGGAAGATTTCTTCCAATACTATAGTAACATGGCGCGTGCGCTGATCCAGCACCCGGTTTACAAATTCTTTCTTGTGATCGGTAATGTAGTGGGCCAGGTGCGCGGTCAGCAATTGATTACGTGTAAGCTCATCCATCCGGTTGGGTCGTGAATACTTCGGTCAAAGTTCTGAATAAAGTTGATACAAACCGGCTGCTTCATGCAATCTTGCCAGCCAGTCCTGATAGCTGGGATCCAGCCTGCTGTGTGTTCGCATGTAAGATTAATAACATTCTGATAAAGAGCGATTCAGCTACATTTTATACATTTGTGGTTTAGATTAATTGAATGACCCGGTACGCCCTATTTTTTTGTCTTTCGGTTCTTAGTTTTTTGAGTCAGGCACAAGCGGTTTCGGAAGAACCGGGTATTCCCTACTCGGCCGAACACCACAAGCTGATAACAGAACTTACCCAATGCCTCGCGCCAAAGGTAGAGGCTTTGCCCGTTGCCGCAGAAGAAGGCTGGGAAGCCTGGTACACCATAGGGAACTACACGTTCGGCAAAGACCGGGGCAGCCTGCCCATGATTGCCGACCTTGATGCGCTGCATCCGTACTTCCGTGAAAAAGTTATACAGCTTATTTCTATTTGCCGGTCGAAAGGAATTGAGCTGGCATTGGTGGAAACCTATCGTACACATGCCAAGCAAAACGAGTACAAAACTATGGGTAAAAAATATACCCGCTCCGGTGGGGGCCATTCGAAACACCAGTACGGACTGGCCGTAGATGTAGTTCCTGTTGTTGACTCGGTTGCCCAATGGGACGATTACAAGCTCTGGAAAAAAATTGGCGCTGTGGGTGAGCAGCTCGGGCTACGCTGGGGCGGACGCTGGCGCAACCCGTATGATCCTGGTCATTTTGAATGGACGGGCGGACTGAGCAGCTATCATCTCGCTAACGGATCGCTACCCCGTTTGCCCAAATCCTATTATAACCCATGCCTGGAGGAAGAACTGGCTGAACTAAACGAAGGTTGGCAGGCCTGGGAAGCTGAACAGGCAACTACGGCACGTAAGCCGCTTAAATCTGCAAGCGCAAACTGATGCAATACGTCTTCCCCAAAGACTTTATTTTCGGCACCAGCACAGCCGCAGCACAAATTGAAACTGCATTCGACCACGACTGGCAAGGAGTTACAGCCAAAGATGGTTGCATTTTCGACCGCACCACCGATCATGAGCTTCGCTTTGCAGAAGATGCCGGGCTGATCGCATCACTTGCACCCTACTACCGCATGAGCTTGTTGTGGAGCAAGCTCCAACGTGCACCACGGGCTGAGCTTGATCCGGAAACACTTATTCAGTACAAAGGCTTCATTACTGATCTGCGTAAGCGCGGTGTAAAAATCATGATGGTACTGCACCATTTCACCAACCCCAACTGGTTTGCAAGCCGGGGCGGTTGGGAGCGAAGTGAAAACATTTCATTATGGGTTGATTTCGCCAAAAAAGTAGTGGACCATTTTGGTGATGATGTAACGCTTTGGAATACGTTTAATGAGCCAAACGTGTATGCCAGCAATGGCTGGATTACGGGCTACTTCCCACCTTTTAAAAATAACCCGGCCAGGGCAGCTATGGTGGTAAAAAATATGGGGCTCGCACACGACCAGGCGTATGCCTACATCAAGCAAAAGTTCCCCACGCAGCCGGTGGGCATTTCGCACAATGCCATTTTGTTTACTTCCGAAAATTTGCTGGGCTGGTTCCCGGAACGATTAAGCGATTGGTGGTTTATGGAATGGGTGCCCGGCCGTTTTGAGCAGGCGGACTTTTTCGGCATGAGCTACTACGCGCGTGTTTCGCACGATCCTATGCCTATTACATACATCAACAGTCCTGATAAAATAAAGAAGCTTGGAAAACCTCATGATGATATGTGGGAGTACCACCCGGAAGGCTTGCGCACATGCATCAACCGGTACTGGAACAAATACAAGAAGCCCATCATTATTACCGAAAGCGGGGTTGCCGATTCGACAGATATGCTGAGACAGCAAGCTATTGCTGACTACGCCCGCATTCTGCATGAATGCTTACAGGATGGAATTGATATTAAAGGCTATTTCTGGTGGAGCACCTGGGATAATTTTGAGTGGAACCTGGGGGAGGCTATGCGGTTCGGCTTATACGCGTGTCATCCTGAAACCAAGGACCGGATCAAGCGACCCAGCGCGGATAGCTTCAGGCGGCTGGCACATCATAAGATGATCGAAGTTCCGGATTCAAAATTTCAAATTGAAAATTCCGGATTTGTTGTTCCATAAAGCAACTTTGAACTTTGAATTTCAAATTTTGAATCCCGAATGGGTTAATCCTTCAACACCCGCATCTCTACCCGCCTGTTTTTAGCGCGGGCTTCTTCCGTATCTTCGGTGGCAATGGGTTGAGAGCCTCCAAATGCTTTTGTTCGGATGCGATTTTTTCCAATACCTTTCGATACCATGTATTTTTTCACTGCATCTACCCGCGATTGCGAAAGCTTCAGGTTTGCTTCTGCGTTTCCGCGGTTGTCCGTATGGCCTTCCAGCTGGATTTCTATTTTAGTGTTTTCCTTCAGCATGGCCACCACTTCGTCCAGTTCAGGAAATGATTTGGGATCAATCACCGCCTTGCCCTGAGAAAAAATCAAGTGGTTCAGAACAATCGTGCCGCCGGCTGAAGTAAGCTCAATGTGCCGGGTAATGGTATTGCTTTTTGCTTCTTTCGGATCAACAATTACCGTACGCGGTATGTAACCCTCGGCTTCAGCCGTTACCTGGTACTTGCTTGATCCGAATATCGAAAAGGAGAAGGTGCTGTCATTCATGGTACCGGAAATACCACCGGTAGGATAACTTTTATAAACAATCTTTGACTTGAGCTTTTTGCCCCGAATGGCGTCAACCACATCGCCTTGCACAGTAATTTCCTGGGCATTTGCACATACGGCCCAAACACTAAACATCAGGACTGTTAATTTCTTTATCATACCACAAAGCATATAAAAAGTAAGATAAGAATCAATACCGCAAAAGCCACTGGTCATTTGCCTCGATAAACCAACAACAGCGAAAACAAGTTGGCAATAAGCAGGTTAACAGTAGGCAAAATCATGCGCTTACACATTGCTTACTGCCTTCCTGCCTACTCTTATTATTATGATGTGTGTTCATTGATCATACCCTATATGAGCTAAATGACTAAACGATCAATAAAGGTGAGTATCTTTCGGAAATATTATGAGCATTTATATTCCTGACCTGGTTCTATTTGAAGACGAGTATATAGTGGTGATTAACAAACCTACGGGCCTGATGGTAGAACCCGATCGTAACCAGAACCCAAGCCTACTGAATGAAGTAAAAAAGTACCTGCAAGCTGCTACAGGAGAAACAGCGCCTTATGCCCAGCACATCCACCGGCTTGACCGTGCAGTAAGCGGCATTGTACTGTTCACCAAAAAACGCGAAGCCCTCAAAAACCTGAGCGAGCAGTTTGCTGAACGCAGGGTAAAGAAATTTTATAAGGCTATTACGAACCAAGCCCCGCCCAAGCGGCAAGGTCGATTAGAACACTGGCACAGGAAAGAAAAGAAGAAAGCCGCTTTATATAACAATCCGATTGAATATTCTGAGAATGCAATTCTGGATTATACTGTAACCGCCTTGCCTGACAATAAATTTTTATGGGATATTGAATTACAAACAGGCAAGTACCACCAGGTACGCGCGCAATTGGCCAGCACAGGTTGCCCGATAATAGGTGATGCACTTTATGGTTCTGATATTCCATATCAGCCCAACGCAATTGCCCTGCAAGCCTGGCGACTGGTGTTTGAGCATCCGGCAAGTAAACAGGTAATGGACATTAAGATTGATTTAACGCTGGCGCGATCAACCCCATAGAATGACGTAATTACACGGTTAGCGCTTTCGGCCAGTATGCTATGTTTGTACCTGTTAAACAAATACAAACACTAACACAAAAAACTATGGAAAACTCCAATCCCTCAAAGCCCGTGCTCTGGACTTCCTATATCATGAGCGGACTTGTAATTCTTTTCATGTTAATGGATAGCATCATGAAATTCGTTAAGCCACCTGAAGTAATTGAAGGTACACTTGCATTGGGCTTTACGGAAGACCACCTGGTAACGATCGGCAGCCTCGGTCTTGCCTCTACCCTGCTATACATTTTTCCGCGCACTGCAGTTTTAGGAGCCATATTACTAACCGGGTATTTTGGCGGGGCCATGGCTACCCATATACGGCTGAACAACCCCTTGTTTACGCACACCCTGTTTACGGTTTACCTCGCTATATTCATGTGGGGCGGACTTTGGCTGCGAAACAAGAAGCTACGGGAACTGTTTCCGGTTGTGAAATGATCATGCAGGAAGTCGGTTGGTGCTTCTTTACCTCACCCATCGCTGGCCGTGCGTTAACGTAAGCCTGCAACGGCCCTCTCCACTGGAGAGGGCAGTACGACCCATGCTAACCTGACTTGGTTTGATGGGTGAGGTAAAATGGCAGGCAAAATTGACAAAGTAGGACTATTTACTATTTTGTGATACATATAGTATTACCATGAATAAAGTATCCATCGCCTGTATAGCCGTAATCCTGGCACTGGTTAGCATTTCCTGCCGGCAGATCACCACCTTCAGTGTTGAATTACCCGCCTCAGAGCTGGATATTCCGTTCAGCATAAATCTCGACAGCCTTACTTCGGTGCCGGCAAGCTCTTTATCGCTTTGGGAAACAACCCAAGGCAAGGTTCCTATTCCTTTCCAGGTATCGGAAACCAACCCCAGGAGGTTGCATTGGATTATCCGGCTGCAGGACGGACTTACGAAAAGAACATACAGGCTTTCCAAAGCTGCTCCTGAAAAATTCGATAGTATTAAAGCTGTAAAGCGTAATGGCGCGTTGGTTATCCGCGCAGGCAACAAAGATTTGCTTGGCTATCAATACGAAACGGTCTATCCGCCAGCCGGGCAGGACAGCAGCTACAAACGCAGCGGCTTTATTCATCCGCTATGGGCGCCCAACGGGCAAGTGCTTACCCGCATACAACCACCCGATCATTATCATCACTACGGCATCTGGAACCCGTGGACACGTACCTTGTTTGAGCAGGACACCGTTGACTTCTGGAATATACGCGGACGAAAAGGCGCTGTACGATTTTCAAAATTTGTTTCGCAAGCCGATGGGCCGGTGTTTGCCGAATACACTGCCCTGCATGAGCACGTGGTTTTTAAAAAAGATAACACCGAAAAAATTGCCCTGAATGAATTGCAAACCGTAAGAGTTTATCATCCTGGTGCAGGCAACAACTACTACTTTGTTGACATCACTTCGAAGCTTAGTTGCGCTTCGGAAAGTCCGTTGCTAATTATTGCATACCGCTATGGCGGTTTGGGATGGCGGGCTACTGAACACTGGAACAGGTACAATTCCGAAATGCTCACCTCCGAAGGAAACACAAGGGATAATACGGACAACACAAGGGCAAAATGGATTATGGTGTATGGTGAGTTGCCGGAAAATGATGAAGGCGGCATGGTGATACTCTCGCATACATCCAATTACAATCACCCCGAACCTTTGCGTGTATGGGACAAAAATGGAAATGATGGCCGAGGTGATATGTTTATAAACTTTGCCCCGACAAAAAACAAAGACTGGTTGCTGGAACCGGGAAATACCTATACGCTGAGATACAGGTTAGTCGTGTTCAATGGGAAAATGACGAAGGAAAATGCGGAGAGCGCGTGGAGCAGCTTTACTTCAGTTTCAAGAAACGGGTTTTAAAATCCTTATTATCGGGGTTCGGAATTGCGAATTCCGAACCGAATAAAAAGTTTTATACTTCTTGTAATATACATTCAATTTACATTTTGAATGGTTTTGTTTTTATAAGTATCCAAACAATTACACCTAAAATTAATAATGCGCAATTTACACCGGTATGTAATAGCGTTACATTTTGAGCGTCCTCAATGTATTTAAATGCGTATTGTCCCCAATTATTGAGCGATGCATGAGTTAAGCAAATAATCCATATACTTTGGGATTTTACCCATAGCCAACCAATAAAAACCCCCGCTCCTATATACCCTAATAGATTCATTACCACCATTTGATGAGTTGGGATACCTTCAATGTAATGAATCCCACTGATGTCAAAAGGAATGTGCCATGCTCCCCAAATAATCGCACCAATCAGTATGGTTTTTTTGATGTCAAAACTTTTCATCAGTCTTGAAAACATCCACACTCTCCAGCCAATTTCTTCAAAGAACACCAAAATGGTCAATATGGCTAATCCTATCACCATATTAAGCAATATTCTTAATACAAGTCCGCTGCTTGTTAATGTCCCCCAATTTCTTTCAGGTGGTGAATGATACAACCCATCGGTATCTGCATGTAACCATGATTGCCAGGGTATGGTACCATTGTTTAAAAAGGCATCCAATGGAATACAAATTGCGTGAATGGCCAAGGGTATCAAAAACAGTGCAACAGGTACCCATTTTATTGGAAATTTATTCCAATCGATGGTACCCACTTCAGCTTTGAAAAATAGTTTCATTATCAGGACAGAGATCGCAGGAATAAACATCGAAACATATCCTATTCCAATATATTCACTGTCATGACCTCCCGTGCGCATTACAATTAGAGAAATCAATATACCCAGTGCAAAATTAAGCAGGAGAAAGTAAATCAATTGTCTTTGCTCTTTCATCGTTGACGGGGTTTTAAAATTGCTGCTAACAATCGGATATAGGCCATTTACGGCCAATATCCCTTATTATATTACCTCAAGGTATAGGTATGTGCTAAATTATACAACAAGCCTTAGCGCTAAGTTGTTGCTGGAGCCGGGAAACACCTACACCCTGAGATACAGGTTAGTTTGTTCAACGGAAAAATGACGAAGGAACAAGCAGAAAGCGCCTGGGCAACTTTACTTCGGTTTCAAGAAACGGTTTTAAAATCCGGGATTCGGGTTCGGAATTGCAAATTCGGAATAGAATAAGGGAATCAATACATACCTTGTGGAATATCAGGCCGCAGTTGTTCTCTGAAGTATTCGTAATCTTGCTTCAAAATAATCTCAGGAAATGGGACATAAACAATGTCAATTTTAGGAGCTGAGAAAGTTGAAATACGTGGAATAAGAAAATTTGTATATTCTAACTGAGTTATAAACCAGAAGTACTCTTTTAGTAATTCATCACGAATGCGTGTCTTGAAATGCTGCTTGTCCTCCTCAAGCATTTCTACTCTACTAATATCAAGTAAAAAATGTCTAATCCTCTCTAACTGTTTTACTCCTAGATAAGATTCCCTATGAACCTGAATCAATATATTGACGTATTCCTTATTCTGATAGTAATCTAAACTATGTAAGTTTCCCAATCTATATTCAAGCAAATCTTTTTGATACTGAGGATCGGTATACATCATATGGATAGTCTTATCAATTTTAATTAAAAATTTTGTTGGAATAATTGAGTCTTGCCTTTCATAACGCCAATTCATTCCTCCTGAAATAGGGGCATTCAATTGGTTTTTAAGTTCCTCGAATCGACTCTCCCAATTAAATTTCAAATTTTGGCTATGAGCTATTTTTCTTAAACTTCTCTGCGTTTGTGCTAATTCCTCTTGTACTTTAATCAAATTCGATTGTGTGCCAAGCATCTCATTTGATCGTTGATTTACTTCGTTTTGGACTAAAATGATTTCGTCATTTTTTCTCAATAATAACTTTTGGGTTTCTGTTAAAACTTTTGATTGTTCCAGAAGTTGATTATTTAAATCTTTAAGATCTACATCTTTTTTCTTTGCAGAAGAGTTCTGATGAACTGCTAGTAAAATTGTAATTAGACCTACCGCAACAATAGCTATCGTTTCAATATCCATAAAATATTTTTTTAACATCGCTATCACCAGAAATTACTCACTTTATTCAATACCTTTAGGTCGTAATCATGTCCCATATTACAGATAAAAACAAAAATCACAGCTTAATTAAGATCTCTTTGACCACATGGCATCCAATATAGAGCTGAACAGCATCCTTAAGATTATCAAGAGCTTTCACAACGGTTTCACCATGCGTGTGGCAACCCGCCAGTTCAGGGCACCAGGCATGAAACTCGTTACCGTCCTTTTCAATCTTAAGTGTTAAAAGTGATTTTAATTCATTCATAATTTAAAGGTACTTCTTTTAAATTTCACTTTCAATACTACATCACAAATCCAGCTCTATCGAATCGCCAGGGGTAAACGTTTTACCGCCCTTCTTCTCATCTACAGTCTTCTCACCTTCTGTCTTACTCACTTCTTTTTTTTCTTCAAAGAGGCTGGCTTGCTTTGCTTCTTTGGGCTTGCTTTTGGCTTTGGGCGGCTGGCCTTTAACGAGGGGGCCGGGCTTTTCTTTTTCTTCCCCGAAGAGCGCGGTTTGGCCATCGTCTTCAACGATGGCTTCTTCTGATTCCCTGTCCTCCGGAGTTTCAACGAAGGAGGATTCGTTGCCTGATTTTTTTTTTGGCGACTCGCTACCCTTTCCGGTTACGGTCGCCTTTGCAGCTTCGTTGTCATCGCCTTCTTCCAGGCCGGTATCTTCTGGTTCTTCTATCGGTTTTACTTTTGTAACCTTATTTTGCGACAGGCGATTACCCAAAGCCTTCCAGCCTTTTACATCAATCAGGTCTTCGAGGTTTACTACTTCGGTTTCTTTTTCCTTGCCCTTGCCTTTCACTACTTCAATCTCTACTTCCGGTGTTTCGCTGGTCGTAACAAACTCCAGGCGCGAGCCGATCCCTTCACTTATAAAATTAAACTCCTTGTCCAGTGTGTTGGTTTCAATTAAAAAGCGCTTTACAAAATGCTGCTTGCTTTCGCCATCCCAATACACAGCCGAGATCACTTTCTTCGAATTGAACTTCTCTACCAAAATAGTTTTCTCCGGCTCATACCGGTTAGTCAAATCGAAATTAGTGATCTTGTAATTACCGCTTGTGGTAATGGCTATCACCTGATCGTCCCCATCAAACTTGTTCACATACCTGCCGCGTTCATCTTTATTCAACCGGCCCGATGCCTGGTCGAACCACAGCTTCAACCCGCTAAGCGTAGAGCCTTTCGCTTCCTTGAAGTCCACCCTGCGCACCGGGTACTTGGTTATGGTATTGCCCCTCGCCCCGCGACCTTTAATCTCAAGCTCTGAAAAATCAAAATCAAAAATCTTTTTCCGTGCCGTGCTGCTCTGGCTCAGCTTCACTTCCACTACTTCCGCTTCGCCATTCGGGTTGGCGCTCAGGTAATGCACCTTGCTGTTCGGGTTACCCTGATCGAGGTTGTATTCCTTATCGCGGATAATAGCCGGCATGGCAAATCGTTTGGCGAAAGTAGTTCCGCTTTTGCCATCGCTGTAAATCAGGTTATACACCATGCGCTCATCGCCTTTCTTCCATACACCCACATGCAGAATATCCTTGCCCATGAATTTGCGCTCGCCAATGCGGCTTACTAATGCTTTACCGTCCTTGCGGATTACAATAATATCGTCAAGTTCGGAGCAATCGGCAATAAATTCATCTTTGCGGATGCCCCATCCTACAAAACCATCTTCGCGATTTACATACAGCTTCTGGTTGTTGGCAATAACTTCGGTAGCCGTTACTGATTGAAAGCTCTTGATTTCAGTTTTGCGTTCGCGGCCTTTACCATACTTGTCCAATAGGTTTTGATAATACGCAATGGCATATTCCGTAAGGTGCTTAAGGTGATGAATGGTTTGCTTCAGCTCATTCTCCAAATCTTTCAGCAGCTCATCGGCCTTGAACGAATCGTATTTGGAAATACGCTTGATGCGGATTTCCAGCAGGCGCAAAATATCATCGCGGGTAATCTCACGATGGAATTGTTTTTTGTAAGGCTTAAGTCCTTTATCGGTTGTGCTGATTACCTCTTCAAACGTTTTGCAGTTTTCAATATCACGGTAGATGCGTTTTTCAATAAATATTTTTTCAAGCGAGGAGAACAGGATCTTCTCCATCAATTCACCCTTCCTGATCTCCAGCTCCTGCTTCAGCAACTGAACAGTTTGCTCGGTATTGTATTTCAATATCTCGTTCACCTTCATGAACTGCGGCTTGTCTTCCACAATTACACAGGCATTGGGCGAGATAGAGATTTCACAATCCGTAAAGGCATACAAGGCATCAATGGCTACTTCAGGAGAAATGCCCGATTGCAGGTGCACCAGTATCTCCACGTGCTTAGCCGTATTATCTACTACCTGCTTTACTTTGATCTTTCCTTTCTCGCTGGCCTTCACAATCGAATCCATCAGCGAGCTGGTAGTAGTGCTGAATGGGATTTCTTTGATAGCCAATGTTTTCTTATCCACTATTTCAATCCGGGCGCGTACTTTTACTTTACCTCCGCGAAAGCCCTGGTCGTATTCTGTAAAGTCTGCAATACCCCCTGTCAGAAAATCAGGGAGTATCTTCGGGTTTCTCCCCTTCAAAATATCAATCGATGCTTTAATTAGCTCTACAAAGTTGTGGGGCAGAATTTTGGTAGAGAGCCCCACAGCAATACCTTCCACGCCTTGTGCCAGCAGCAACGGGAATTTGACGGGCAGTGTAACCGGTTCTTTCTTGCGGCCATCATAGCTCAGTTGCCACTCGGTAGTTTGTGCATTATACACCACATCCAATGCAAATTTGGAAAGGCGTGCTTCAATGTAACGCGGAGCGGCCGCGCTATCGCCTGTGCGCACATCGCCCCAGTTACCCTGTGTTTCTATCAGTAAATCTTTCTGGCCGATGTTCACAATCGCCTCGCCAATGGCTGCATCACCATGCGGATGGTATTGCATGGTATTACCGATTACGTTGGCCACTTTATTAAAACGGCCATCGTCCATCTCTTTCAGCGAGTGCATGATCCTGCGCTGCACAGGCTTAAGGCCGTCTTCAATACGCGGTACGGCACGTTCCAGAATTACATACGAAGCATAATCCAGGAACCAGCTTTCATATAAACCGTCTAACGATTCCAGCTCGTGTATGGATTCTCCGTTTTCGTCCTTAACAATCTTTCCTTTTTTCTTGCTCATTGCTTGTTACTCGTTGCTGGTTTCTGGTTGCCAGTTTCAAGTTACCCGTTACCTGTCTGTGGCTACACCACAAACTGATTACTGATATACCTTAAACTACACTTACAAATTGTCAATTGTCTCTTTTCAATTCACTATCTTGCCTACTGCCAGTTGTTCATTGCCTACTTTTATTGTCAACTGTCAATTGCCTTTGTCAACTTATTCATCACTCTCCACTAACTCCTCCTTTGCTTCCACAGCATCCAGTTCAATACGCAGGTTATCAATAATAAACTCCTGCCTGTCGGGCGTATTTTTGCCCATGTAGAACTCTAATGTTTTTTGCAGGTGCTTCTCCTTGTCGATGTTTACCGGCTGCAGGCGAATGTCTTCTCCGATAAACGTTCCGAATTCGTCAGGCGAGATTTCACCAAGACCTTTAAAGCGGGTTATCTCCGGTTTGCCGCCTAATTTGCTAATCGCTGCCTGCTTCTCTGCCTCGCTATAACAATAAATGGTTTCCTTCTTGTTGCGAACGCGGAACAACGGTGTTTCGAGGATGTACACGTGCCCGGCTTTCACCAGATCGGGGAAGAATTGCAGGAAGAACGTCATTAACAACAACCGGATGTGCATACCGTCCACATCGGCATCGGTAGCTACAATCACTTTATTGTAACGCAAGCCATCCAAACCATCTTCAATATTTAGTGCATGTTGCAGCAGGTTAAACTCTTCATTTTCATACACTACTTTTTTAGTAAGCCCGAAACTGTTGAGCGGTTTTCCGCGCAAGCTGAACACAGCCTGTGTTTCCACATCGCGCGATTTGGTAATAGAGCCTGATGCTGAATCGCCCTCCGTAATGAAGATCATCGACTCGGCACCCTTCTCTCCTTTCTCATCATCAAAATGAAAACGACAGTCGCGCAGCTTCTTGTTATGCAGGTTGGCTTTTTTGGCACGCTCGTTCGCCAGTTTTTTAATACCGGCAATATCTTTTCGCTCGCGTTCCGACTGAATAACCCGTTTCTCCAGCGCATCTTTTACACCGGGGTTTTTATGCAGAAATATTTCAAGCTCTTTGGCTACATAGTCGCTTACATAGTTTCGCAGCAAGGCCCCATCGGGCGCCATGTGCAAAGAGCCCAGCTTGGTTTTGGTCTGCGATTCAAACACCGGTTCCTGTACGCGCACAGCAATAGCGCCAATGATAGAGGCACGAATATCCGCTGCATCGTAATCTTTTTTACAGGCTTCGCGCACAGCCCGCACCACGCCTTCGCGAAAAGCAGCCAGGTGCGTACCGCCTTGTGTGGTGTTCTGCCCGTTTACAAATGAATAATATTCTTCACCGTACTGGTTACCGTGCGTAAGCGCTACTTCTATATCATCGCCTTTAAAGTGAATGATGGAATAGCGGATATCTTCAGGGTCTGACTTCTGCTTCAGCAGATCAAGCAGGCCTTCCTTTGAATAGAACTTGCGACCGTTATAATTAATGGTAAGTCCGGCATTGAGGAAAGCATAATTCCACATCAGGTCATCGAGGTATTCCGGGATGAAGTGATAATGTTTGAACATGCTGTTATCCGGCTCGAACTCAACCAGCGTTCCGTTCTTTTCGCTGGTCCTGGTTTCTTTGGCATCGTTGGTCAGCACGCCTTTCTTAAACTCAGCCAGCTTGGCTTTGCCATCGCGAAAAGCCTGCACCTTAAAGTAGTTAGACAATGCATTTACCGCTTTGGTACCCACCCCGTTCAACCCGACCGACTTCTGGAAAGCGCCTGAATCGTACTTGGCACCGGTGTTGATCTTGGAAACCACATCCACCACTTTACCCAACGGAATACCCCGGCCGTAATCGCGCACAGTAACCTTCTGCTCGGTAATGCTCACATCAATTATCTTTCCATACCCCATCATGTGCTCATCGATGGAGTTATCGATCACTTCCTTTACCAGCACATAAATACCATCGTCTTTAGCCGAGCCATCGCCCAGCTTGCCAATGTACATACCGGGGCGCATCCGGATGTGCTCACGCCAGTCAAGTGAGCGAATGCTCGACTCGTTGTACTCTATTGTATCCTTCGCCATGTTGTAAAACTTCTTTTTTAAAGTCGCGCAAAGATTAAAAAATTGACCAGAATCTCTATTGGGAAATATCAATCCT
The DNA here is from genome assembly GCA_026129485.1 of Cyclobacteriaceae bacterium. GTDB lineage: Bacteria > Bacteroidota > Bacteroidia > Cytophagales > Cyclobacteriaceae > ELB16-189. Next base: position 8,213 of record JAHCHY010000030.1, on the reverse strand, counting down.
GGGCCAACACACTGATTTGAAAGTGATTTAAAAAATTTCCGTTCTCAAATCGCTTCGTCTAATAACGTGAAAAATGATGTTACTACAAGTGAGAAAGTGAACCGGGCACTTGCAAAAAATAATGAATCAATGAATAATAAGCTGCTGATTTTCAGTTGGTCGAATCCTTGATCCAAAACTAATTATTTGGATAAAGTTTTTTGAAAGATCCTGATCACCGGCCAACTGATAAGCCAAACGCTGATCAAAACGAGGCTTCCGTAAATGGCAGGCGCCATACGGCTGTAATCGTACCGGTCGCCCCCGTTAAATACGTGAATGAAGCCAAACACCGCTATCACAAAAACATTTACCGTAACGATCATACCATAGAACCAGGCTATAAAACCCGATTCTTTGTCCGCCACCTGGCGCACCAGATAGACGGTAGCATTCAGGATGGCAATTGCTAAAATGGTAAGATAGAACAACCCGTTTTTGGAAATGGTGATCTGATCGGGCCTGTCCCAAAGGGTAACCAGCTCAGGCAGACCGGCATACACATAAAAGAACATACCCAGCACAGCCAATACCGAAAAGAACCAAACGCCTTTAAAAATCTTTAATGCCATCTCGCTAACTTTGGTCGCAAAACTAATTGTTTCAGCGTGAATCTTAACCCGATCGTTTTATCCATTCCCATCTTTTTTATCCTGATCGGGATTGAGCTGGTGGTGGAACGGCTTTCGCACCGCAAGCTGTACCGCCTGCCCGATGCCATTGCCAATTTAAGTTGCGGCATTACCTCGCAGCTATCGGGCTTGTTCATGCGCGTGTTCGCGATTGGTGTCTATGAAGTGCTGTATGCCAGCTTCGCATTTTTTACATGGGATAAAACATGGGTGTACTGGCTGGTTCTTTTCCTGCTGGTTGACCTTGCTTATTACTGGGCGCACCGCATGAGTCATGAGATCAACCTGTTCTGGGGCGGCCACGTGGTACACCATCAAAGTGAAGAATACAATTTAAGTGTTGCATTAAGGCAAAGCAGCTTCCAGGTTATCTGGACGTTCGCTTTCAGCTTGCCCATTGCTTTTTTAGGTTTTGATACGCTGGACTTTGCCCTCATATCGGCATTAAATACACTGTATCAATTCTGGATTCATACCGAAACCATTAATAAAATGGGCTGGTTTGAATATATTTTCAATACGCCTTCGCATCATCGCGTGCATCATGGTCGTAATCCGAAATACATCGATAAAAACCATGCAGGCTCTTTAATAATATGGGATAAAATGTTTGGCACCTTCCAGGCCGAAGAAGAACGTCCTACTTATGGTATCACCAGGCCCGTTAACAGTTGGAATCCTGTTTGGGCCAACTTCAGTCATTACTCCGAGATGGTTAAAGAGTTGAAGTTGATACCAACATGGGCGGACAAGATCAGGTACCTTTTTAAAAAACCGGGCTGGCTGCCGGAATCGATGGGCGGCTACAGACCTGCACCGGAGGTTGATAAAAATACTTACAGGAAATACGATCCCTCCTACCCGGTTCGGCTCAACTACTATGTGCTGTTTCAATATATCATTTGCCTGGGCGTAACCGCTTTCTTTTTATTTAAGCAAAGAGATTTTAGCATGAGCGGGAAAGCCATTGCCGCTACACTGATTTCAATGTGGGTGGTTGACTGCGGGGTTTTGTTTGAGCAAAAAAACTGGGTTCGGTATGCCGAATGGATCCGCATTATTCTGTTCACGGTGCTGGCAACCGGTTTGGCCTATTGGTGGCAATTGCCTGTTTACTTTTATGCAGCCGGGGCTTTGTACGGATTTGCTTCGGCATTATGGTTTTACTTTTTAGCGATACCTGATGAAAAAATGGTTGTTTCTTAGTGCAGTTTTGATTTCGTGCGGCAAGCCGCTACCCGACTTATCGCCCATTAACTTAGCGCAATGGAAAGAAGATAAAAATGGTTGTTCGCATTTTCGGGAGCAGGGTATTTCTTATTTGATTAATCAACTGGAAGAACTAAAAGGTTTATCCGAAAAAGATATTATTAAGCTGCTGGGCCGGCCCGATCGTAATGAGTTATACAAACGCAACCAGAAATTTTATTATTACGACCTTGAGCCCGGCAAGGTTTGTTCCGATTCAATAATAGAAAACCAGCAGTTGGTGTTGCGCTTTAATGCGATGGGCCGGGCAAAAGAAGTAACGGTCGAAGTTCTTTAAGTCTTTATCTTTACTGAAACTTCACACTTAAAGTTAATCTTATAGCATGAAAAATATTGCAGTAATTGGTTCCGGTACGATGGGTAACGGGATTGCCCACATATTTGCACAATATGGCTACACCGTAAGCCTGGTTGATATTTCGGAAGAAGCCCTGAAGAAAGCCACGGCTACTATCGAAAAGAACCTTGGCCGGCAGGTAGAAAAAGGTATCCTTACAGAAGAAAACAAGAAAAAAGCATTAGCTAATTTAACCACCACTACCTTTTTAAAGGAAGGCGTATGCGATGCCGACCTGGTAGTAGAGGCAGCTACCGAAAACCTCGATCTGAAGCTGAAAATTTTCAAAGAAATGGATGAGAGCACCAAACCCGGTACTATTCTCGCTTCCAACACTTCTTCTATTTCCATTACCAAAATCGCCTCGGTAACCAAAAGCCCGGACCAGGTAATCGGTATGCACTTTATGAACCCGGTGCCGGTCATGAAGCTGGTGGAAGTGATCCGCGGTTATCGTACCAGCGATGCCGTAACCAGCCAGGTTATGGAGTTGTCGCGTAAGCTGGAAAAAGTACCGGTAGAAGTTAACGACTACCCGGGCTTTGTAGCCAACCGCATCCTGATGCCTATGATCAACGAAGCTATTTACACTTTATATGAAGGTGTGGCCGGTGTAGCAGAAATTGATACCGTCATGAAATTAGGTATGGCCCACCCGATGGGCCCGCTTCAGTTGGCGGATTTTATCGGGCTGGATGTGTGCCTGTCCATTCTGCATGTATTGTACAATGGCTTTGGCAACCCGAAGTATGCGCCCTGCCCTTTATTGGTAAACATGGTGCAGGCCGGGCATAAAGGTGTAAAGAGCGGAAGTGGCTTTTACCAATACAAGGCCGGCAGTAAAGAGCTGGTTGTGGCTGACCGATTTAAGAAATGACTGAATTAGACGAACGCTTTATTGCCTGGTGGGAAGAGAAGCGTAAAGCGGGAAAATGGAAATACGCTTTTAAGCATGGCGTGCTGCTGTTTGCTTTGCCGGTTTATACAGCGGTAGAATTATTCCGGTATTTCTCACGTACCGACTATGAACTTTCGGTTACCCGGATCGTAATCGGGGCCTTGATATGGTCGATCCTCGGATTGCTCTCCTTTGGCCTGATACAATGGCAAACACAGGAAAGAAGATATCAGAAAATTAAAAGCCAGAATAGCTGATTAACAAGAGGCTGTCTCAAAAGTTAACTTCGTTATCAGCCTGAACCTGTCGAAGGCTATTTAGAGCCTTAAAAACCGGTTTCGACAAGCTCAACCTTACAGCGGGATGTACTTTTGAGACAGCCTCTTGAAAGACCTTATTTCTTCAACAAATCACGAATTTCAGTCAGCAATTGAATATCAGCAGGAGGCGCTGGCGGAGCGGCCGGTGCTGCCTCTTCTTTTTTCTTGGCTGCATTTATCCCCTTCACAATTAAAAACAGCACAAAGGCGATAATGATAAAGTTGATGGTAGCCGCCAGGAACTTGCCGTATTTAACGGCACCCATAATCGTTAAATCTTCCAATTGGCTAAGCTGGGCAGCATCCAATGCCGGCTTTAATAAAAGTGGCGTGATTACATCATTAATGAGGGAAGTAACAATGGCGCCAAAAGCACCACCGATAATCACCCCTATAGCGAGGTCGATCACGTTACCCCGCATGGCAAAAGCTTTAAATTCCTTCAACATAAAATTTGGGTTTTGGTAAAGGCCGAAAATTAAGAAACTCCTGCTAACCAGAAAGGATTATTCGCAGTAAACTGATTTAATACAGAATTTTTAGCTGGTTACGCAATCCCTTTATACCGATCAGCTCAATACCTGTGCTGCCGATAAACATCTTGGCCTGTATCTTAACCGGGATACGATTTCCATCGTCCGAAACCCAGCAGGTAACGGAGTTCTCGCCATCAAACAGCTTATTGTCAGGCATAACCGGTATCAGCTTATGGCATGGTATTTTACCCAGTCTTGTGTTTACCTTATCCTTGCCGGCATAGATAATCTTCAGGTGGTAAGAAGTGTCTTCGAAAAAACCGGAAATGGTAAGGGTATCACCCTTTTTATGTTTGTTGAAGTCAATCACCCGCAGGTAAAGAAACCCGGCTACCATGTCGCGCACATTCTCAGGGGTTTGATAATACTTGGGATCGCCATACACATTGGTTTCCTTGTTCAATACCTTAACCTCGGCCTGGTTCTTTTCATGATCATACGTTACCATTTCATCCTTCCGGTAATTGCCCTCGCGGATCTTGCGATACGATACATGCGTAACCAAAGCTGCCGTATCGATATAAGCGCCCCACTGATCGTTTACCTTGGTTACCCACGACACCAGCCCTGATGTTTCGCCAAAAGCGTCCACCTTGTAGCTGGGCCGGCCATTCATCATAAATACCTTATTATCAATAACTGTTGATGCTTTACCTACAGTAAAAAATCCAAAGTTTACACGGTAATTCAGCACTTCACCTTTACCAAAGCTGGTGTTCTTAAGTGTTACAAACTCACTGTCATCCTGTGTTGTAAATGCGCAGAAAACCAGTATTACCGAAACACTTTTAAGCAGCGATTTCATAGCTCTAAAGTTAAACCTTGTCTTGCAGTATGTCAAAGGCTATGCCATTTGACCCTTCAATCGGGCAGAAGGTTTAAAATCAATGTGTTACCTGTCAGGTTAACAGGACTAAACAGAAACATTATTTTCGCGTAACGCATCATTAAGCGAGGTTTTCTTATCCGTGCTCTCCTTGCGCTTGCCGATAATCAATGCACATGGAACCTGGTACTCGCCTGCAGCAAATTGTTTGGGTATGGTTCCGGGGATAACCACCGAACGGGGCGGCACATAGCCTTTATATTCTACAGGGGCAGGGCCTGTTACATCAATTATTTTGGAGCTGGCCGTTAATACCACGTTAGCTCCCAGAACAGCCTCGCGACCTACCCGTACTCCTTCCACTACAATACAACGCGAGCCGACAAATACGTTATCCTCGATGATCACGGGTGCTGCCTGTACAGGCTCCAGCACTCCCCCTAAACCAACGCCTCCACTCAAATGCACATTCCTGCCAACTTGTGCACAGCTCCCTACAGTTGCCCAGGTATCCACCATCGTGCCTTCATCCACATAAGCCCCGATGTTTACGTACGAAGGCATCATAATCACACCTTTATTGACAAACGAACCATGGCGCGCAATAGCGTGCGGTACAACCCTTACACCTAATTCTTGATAGTTTTTCTTGAGCGCTATCTTGTCGTGAAACTCAAACGGCCCCACTTCAATTACTTCCATTTGCTGGATGGGGAAGTACAGGATCACCGCCTTCTTTACCCACTCATTTACTTTCCAGTCATCACCGGCAGGTTCGGCTACCCGAAGCTTACCCTGGTCTAATAACGACACCACCTCCCGTACTGCCTGTTGGGTTTCTGCTGCTTTTAATAACGCACGATCGGCCCAAGCCTGTTCAATCAATTCCTGTAGTTGCATTTATGCTTAATTTTAAACCGGGCCGCAATAAATGAAAAAACGAAGAATAGTCCTTGCCTCAATTCTGAAACCGGTTGACGATACACGCATGGTCGAAAAGCTGGGGGTATCCCTTGCAAAGTTTAACGGCCAGGTATCAGTGATCGGATACCCGTCAACCAGTCCGTCCGCTCACGATACTATAACCCGGGTAGCCTTAAAGCCCTATATGAGATTGAGTTTGGGCAGAGTGCTGGCCCCTTTGCATGTATTACTAAAATGCATTAAAGTAAAGCCTGAATTATTAATAGTTAATACCCATGAATTACTGCTTGTTGCCATTGCAATCAGAATTTTATTTGGATGCAAGATTGTGTACGATATACAGGAAAATTATGCCCTGAACCTGAAGCACACGGCTGCTTTTCCGGTGGTGGTCAGACCGGTGCTGGCGGCCATAGTCCGATTGAAAGAAACGCTCACTGCCCCCTTCTTTCATGCCTTTCTGCTGGCCGAAAAATGTTATGCAGATCAGCTGTCTTTCGTGCGTAACAAGGCAGTCGTATTGGAAAATAAAGTGGTCCTTCAGGAAGGGTTCAGGCGACTCCCCCAGCCCGGTAAAATCAGGCTCTTGTTTACGGGTACGATTGCCGAAAGTACCGGGGTGTTCCAGGCTATCGACCTGACCGAAAAGTTACACGCTGTTAACTCAAACGTTGAGCTGGAGATCATGGGTTTCTGTGCGCTGCCCGCTACCCTTTCGCGCATCAGGCAGCGCATTTCAGGCCTGCCCTTCGTAACCCTGATCGGGGGCGAGCGGCCCGTACCGCATAGCCGCATTTTTGAAGCTATCCGTCATGCCAGCTTCGGATTAATCTACTACCCGCCCGCACCCCACATTGCCAGTAAGGTGCCCACCAAGCTCTACGAATACCTCGGCTGCCGGTTACCGATTTTACTGCAGCCCGTACCGGGTTGGCTGGCGTTGGCTAAACCATCTAACGGGGCTCTGGCAGTCGATTTTCAGAACCCGGATGCAGAGGAAATACTTACCGAAATAACAAGCAGGCAGTTCTGCACCGGAACCCCAACCGGGGTAACCTGGGATGAAGAAGAAGCCAGGCTCCTTCAATGGGTAGTTAAAATTTTTGTCTAAATTATTTTTTAGACAAATCTAAAAATATACTTTTGTGAAGTCATTTCACGAAAGAGATATGCTTAGTCTTACCGAAGAAAACTACCTGAAAGCCATCTACCACCTGTCCGATGGCGGCTCAAAAGCTGTGCTCACCAACGAGCTTGCCGAGGCCATGAACACCAAGGCGGCTTCCGTTACGGATATGATCAAGAAGCTATCCGCCAAGGAAGTAATCACCTACGAAAAGTATTACGGTGTAAACATAACCGCTCAGGGCAAGAGCGAGGCGCTTATGGTGATTCGCAAGCACCGGCTTTGGGAAACCTTCCTGGTGGATAAGCTGGGCTTTGCCTGGGACGAGGTGCACGATGTGGCTGAGCAACTGGAGCACATCAATTCTCCGCGCCTGATTGAAAAACTCGATGAGTTTTTAGGCTACCCGAAAGTAGATCCGCATGGCGATCCGATACCCGACCATAAGGGAAAAATAAAAACCGTGCCCCAAGTACCGGTTGATCAACTGGCGATTGGTTTCCAGGGCAAGATTGCTGCGGTTAAAGACTCTGACTCCAACCTGCTTAAGTACTTAGATAAGATTGGCGCCCGGCCGGGTGCAAAGATCAAGGTGCTGGGCAAAGAAGAATACGATGAATCAATGGAAATCCTGGTGGACGACCACCGGGTGTTTATCTCAAAAGTAGTTTCACAAAACATTTTAGTAGTTGGCTGATATGAACGGGCAGGCTCACGAACAACGAAAATCATTAAGCGAGGTACACGCTTCAGTAGATGTTACCAAACGCAAAGGCTGGCGAAAGCTGTTTGCCTTCCTGGGGCCTGCTTACTTAGTGAGCGTGGGCTACATGGATCCGGGCAACTGGGCAACCGATATTGCCGGTGGCAGCCAGTTCGGGTATAAGCTGGTCTGGGTTTTATTAATGTCGAACCTGATGGCGCTGTTATTACAATCGCTCAGCGCAAGATTGGGTATTGTGCGGCAACTGGACCTGGCCCAGGCCTCGCGCAGCTCGTATCACCCTGCCGTTAATTTTTGTTTATGGGTGCTGGCTGAAATTGCCATTGCAGCTACCGACCTGGCCGAAGTGCTGGGGATGGCTATAGGCCTTCAGCTCCTGTTTGGCTTGCCGCTGATCTGGGGGGTTTCGCTTACTGTGCTGGATACCTTGCTGATCTTAATTCTCCATAACTATGGCATGCGCAAGATCGAAGCCTTTATTATTGCACTGGTCGGTACCATCGGTGTTTCTTTCTTATTGGAGATGATCTGGGCCAAGCCCGATATGGGCGAGCTGGCCAGGGGTTTTATCCCTTCAATACC
>JAHCHY010000003.1 GCA_026129485.1 Cyclobacteriaceae bacterium | reverse complement strand
TTTGCGGAGGAGAAAATCGGCATCGGCTACTAGGTCGCGCATCTCAATAAAGTTATCCAGCGCCAACTGGGCAATGGCATCGGTATCAGGCTTGCGTAGTTTTTGAAATTCGGGCAGCGCTATATCCCAGTTGTCGCGATGTTGATTTAACAGATCATTCAGAATCCGGCAGTCTTCAAATCCGGCATTCATGCCCTGCCCGTAGAACGGAACAATGCCATGTGCCGCATCGCCAATCAATAACGTTTTGTTGCGTACCCACGGGTAACATTTAACTGTAACCAATGACGATGTCGGGTTCGATTTAAAATCTTTCAGCAGGGTAGGCATTAGGCATTGGGCATCGGGGAATGTTTCTTTAAAAAATATTTCAACTTCCTTTTGAGCCTTTAGTGTATTGAATGAAGGATTCCCTTCGAACGGAAAGAACAAGGTGCACGTAAAGCTTCCATCGGGATTGGGCAAAGCGATCATCATAAAGCTTTCGCGCGGCCAGATGTGGAGACAATTTCTCTCTAACTGGAAAGAGCCGCCAACCCCGGGCGGAATGTGCAATTCTTTATAGCCATGATCGATGTAATCCTGCGCGTAGTCGAATCGATCTGTAAATTGAAAAGCTGAACGCACTGCCGAAAAGGCGCCATCGGCACCGATGATGTAGTCGAATTGGTTGCTGGTGGCCGGTTGCCGGTTACCGGTTACTGGCGACTGGTAACTGGTAACCGGTAACCGGCTACTGGTAACTTCTAATGAAGTACGCTCTACATCCACTTTCGTCACACGCTGATCAAACAAAAACTCAACCCCCAACCGCTCCGCTTCATTCATCAGCACGATGTTTAGCCCGCTGCGCGAAACAGAATTAATAAACTGCCCTTCTTTGCCATAGGCAAACGAAGAGAGGTTACCCTGCTTATCGTGCATCATACGCCCGTGCATAGGTATGGCTACTTTTTTCAGCTCACCAGCAAGGCCCACTTCTTCCAGCGCACGAATACCCCGGTTGCTTAATGCCAGGTTAATGGAGCGACCGGTTTCTGCGCCTTTCCTGCGCATGTCGCTTCTGCGTTCAAACACCGTAACGGCATAGCCGCGCTTTCTTAAATAGATGGAAAGCAACGAGCCTACAAGTCCCGCACCGGCAATGGCAATGTTTTGCATAATAACAACGTTCAGAAAAAAGATGGCTGTAAAATAGTAAGTCTGGCTTAGAGTTTTGGGCTAAAAAGATTCAGTAAATTTAGACTAACTTTTGAACTATGCGTTATATCCATGTTTTATGGTTTGATTTTTAGAGATACCCATAGATAAAATGAAGATAGCCATTATAGGTGGCGGTATTGCAGGGCTTACTGCTGCAATAGCCTTTCAGAAAGCGGGTTATACGCCTGTTGATTTTGAAGCTGCCGAAACAGTAAAACCCGTAGGCGCAGGATTAGGGCTTGCCGCCAATGCCATCAAAGCATTAGAGAAGCTGGGCATAAAAAATAAAGTGGTGGAAAAAGGAAGAGTACTTTCATCTTTTACCATAAAAGATGAAAAGGACAAAACCATTACCTATACCGACAGCCTGAAAGTAAGCCGGGAATACGGTATCGATAATTTCACCATTCACCGGGCAGCGTTGCATGAAGTGTTGCTGGCTCAGATACCGAACGTGCAACTCTATACCGGTAAAAAATGTACCGGTTGTATGGTGCAGGAAAACAACATTCAGGTATTGTTTAAAGACGGAAGTAGTTTTGATACCGACTATCTTATTGTTGCCGATGGCATTCATTCCCCGGTAAGGCAAAAGTTGGTTCCGGGTTCTGTTCCGCGCTTTGCAGGCTATACCTGCTGGCGGGCAGTTGTTGATAACACTGCGTTAAAGATTAATAACAGCTATGAAATATGGGGCAGTAAAGGAAGGTTTGGAGCGGTGCCGCTTGCCGGCAATCAATTGTATTGGTTTGCAACCGTAAACAGTACAGCCAATAATACACACTTTAAAAATTTTACACTGTCTAACCTGAAAGCGTGGTTTGAGGAATACCCTCCGAAAACAGCCGCCATACTAAGCTATACTTCGGATGATGCTTTGATATGGAACGATATTATCGATCTGAAACCCATTTCGAAATATGCTTTTGGCAACGTGCTGCTGATTGGCGATGCGGCTCACGCCACCACCCCGAATATGGGGCAGGGCGCCTGTCAGGCTATTGAAGATACTGCCGTTTTGTATGATGAGCTTTTAAAAGGAGGAGAGCTGAGCACTGCTTTTCTTCGTTTTGAAAAAAGGAGATTGAAACGCACTCATTTTATCACAAACCAGTCTGCCCGTATCGGAAAGATTGCACAGGCTACTCATCCTTTGATGATTAAAGCCCGCAATGCGTTGTTCCGTTCCCTGCCGGGTAGTATAAAAGATAAGCAGCTTAAAAAATTATACCATACAGATTTTTAAATATGAACTAAAGATGCTGACGCCTAAAAGAGAAAGATGCATAGACAAAAATAATCGCGAGCTATTTTCGTTACCTGCTATTTCAACGCCTTCTTAAAAATCCCGGCAAACCGATACACTTCTTCAAATGTATTGTATAACGGAGCAGGGGCCACCCGGATCACACCTGCCTGTCTGGCAGGCAGGCCCGGATCACGCCAGTCAGCAACAACACCGGCTTTGGTTAAAGCATTAAAAACCTTCTTGCCATTTTGTTTCATGTAAATGGAAAGCTGGCAGCCGCGTGCTTTTTTATCGGATGGAGTAAGAATGACAAACTTCTTTTCGGAGTTGTTGATTTGGCCCAACAAATATTCGAGGTAGCCGGTTAGCAAAACACTTTTGGCTTGCAGGTTTTTCATACCGGCCTGTTGAAAAATATCAAGCGAGGCAAGCAGGGCAGCGCCCGGCAATACCGGATGATTGGATAATTGCCAGCCATCCACCCCGGGCATGGGAATAAAACTCTTCTTCATCCGGAACCGTTCCTGCTCATGGTGGCCCCACCAACCGACAAAACGTGGCAGGTCAACATTTTTAGCATGGCGTTCATGCACAAAAGTTCCTGCCACCGCGCCCGGCCCGGCATTCAGGTATTTGTAGCTGCACCATACGGCAAAGTCAACATTGTCGTTGTGCAGGTTCAGTTTTACATTACCAACTGCATGTGCCAGATCAAAACCTACTATGGCTCCGGCTGCATGGCCGGCCCGTGTTATTTTTTTGATGTCGAAAAACTGGCCGGTATAATATTGCACACCGCCAAAGATGACCAGCGCAAGCTGGTCCTTATGCTGATCGATAGCTGCCAGAATATCTTCGGTGCGCAAAGTGTGCTCGCCTTTGCGCGGCTTTAGTTCAATAATTGCTCTATCAGGATTAAGGTTATGAAACTTCACCTGCGATTCAAACGCATATTGGTCGGACGAGAAAGCGCCTGCTTCGGTAATAATTTTAAAATGTGTTTGGGTTGGGCGGTAAAATGAAATCATCAGCAAATGCAGGTTCACCGTAAGGTGATTCATAGCCACCACTTCCGATGGCTTTGCACCGGTAAGCAGCGCCAGTCCTTTTTTAGTGAACTTGTGATAATACAGCCACGGCCGTCTGGCGTGCACGTGGCCTTCCACACCTAACTCAGCCCAGTCGGTCAGCTCCTGCACAATAAACTTTTTAGTTGATTTAGGTTGTAATCCCAATGAATTACCGGTAAAGTAAATAGCAGTTTTGCCTCCTGCCTGTCCCTGCCCGTCCGGCAGGCGGGCGGTAGGCAGGTTTACCTTCGGGATGTGAAACAACGAGCGGAATTTTTTTAAAGGATCAATGCGATCGAGCTTACGTGCGAAGGCTAATGTGTTTTCAAATTGCATACAAGCGGAAAATTATACTTTTTCACATAAAGACGAAGTTCGCAAAGACTCCACACAACTTTTCAAATCATCATTACAAAAAGACTTAGCGGTCTTAGCGCCTTTGCATGATACCGTCTCAAAACAACGAAAGCTGCTTCAATACAGCGCCTTCATGTTCCAGCAGCCACTGCTTGTTTTCAAGTCCGCCACCATAGCCGGTAAGACTTCCGTTTTTACCGATCACGCGGTGGCAGGGCACCACAATGGCAACAGGATTCTGCCCGTTAGCCAGGCCAACGGCACGAATGGATTTTATATCACCCAACCGGATGGCAAGCTCTTCGTATGAAATGGTTGTACCGTACGGAATATTGAGCAACTCTTTCCATACCCGGTTTTGAAACTCCGTTCCGCGAAGCCCCAAGTTGAACGTGAAAAATTTCCGTCCCCTCGAAAAATATTCTTCCAACTCACGTATACAAAGTTCAATAACAGGAGTAAGACGCCCTGTTTCACGTTGTTCCTTTAAAAAGCCAATGCGGGTAATAGTGTCGTCTTCAGATTCAATTACCAGGTCGCCAACAGGTGTGTGGTTGTAATATGCAAGACCTTTTGTTGTACCCATATTTAAGTTAAGTAAACAGTGTGTAGTCCTGGTGTACGTTTTTTAGATGCAGAAATTTCTCAAAGCAAGTATGTTGCAGCACATGACATTACCAGTTGAACATTTTGCCTACTGCTTATTGCCTACTTCTTTAACCCATTAAACAAACCTCGGATCACTTTCCATCACGGTGCCGCATTGCGTACAGGTGCGCAGTTTTTCCGATCCGTAAAAATCGCGGAAGCGAGGTAAAAAATCTTTCTCGATATTCGAGAGGTGGAACTTGTATTCATTGAGCTTGTTATTACAGTTGTCGCAATACCAGATCAGCCGGTCTTCAAAGGTAGGATCCTCGCGTTTGCATTCAATTACCAAGCCCACGGTGTTAGCGGGTCGCTCGGGGCGATGCGGAGTGTTGGCAGGTAATAAAAACATTTCGCCTTCCTTGATAGGAATGTCAATTGCTTTACCATCTTCCTGGATGCGCACATTAATGTCGCCTTCTAATTGATAGAACAGCTCTTCGGTCTGGTTAAAATGATAATCTTTCCTCGCATTGGGTCCGCCTACAATCATCACGATATAATCACCGGCATCGGCATACAGATTTTTATTTCCTACAGGAGGTTTCAATAGATCACGATTTTCAGTAATCCAGTTTTTCAGGTTAAAAGGTCTGCGGATGGCCATAATGGATATGGGTTGATTAAGATGAAAAGTTAAGGTTCTTTTGTATTTACTAAAAATCAAATTTATGAATCTGAACCTGGAGGGTAAAAATGCGCTGGTTTGTGGAAGTACGCAAGGCATTGGGAGAGCATCGGCCATTGAGCTGGCAGCTATGGGCGCAACGGTAACCTTGCTTGCGCGTAACGAAAGCGCTTTGCAAGCTGTAGCAAAAGAGCTTTCCACACCGGCCGGTCAAAAGCATAATTACCTGGTTGCGGATTTTGCAGCGCCCGATATGCTGAAAGCTGTTATTCAGAAATTTACCATCAGCACACCCATTCATGTACTGGTAAATAACACGGGTGGCCCTTCGGGCGGTTTGGCCATTGATGCACAAACCGAAGATTTTATAAAAGCGTTTAACAATCATTTGATCTGTAACCAGATTTTAGTGCAGGCTGTTGTGCCTTCCATGAAAGAGGCAACGTTTGGCCGGATTATAAATATAATTTCCACCTCGGTAAAAATTCCGATTAAAGGGCTGGGTGTTTCCAATACCATTCGGGGTGCGGTGGCCAACTGGGCAAAAACCCTGTCGGTTGAATTGGCTGGCTATGGAATAACAGTTAATAATGTATTGCCCGGCTCTACCCTGACAGGCCGCCTGGAATCTATTATTCATACAAATGCAACCCGGTACGGTAAAACGTTTGAAGAGGCAAAGCTTGATATGATTAAAGAAATACCGGCCGGCCGTATTGCAGAGGCGCATGAAGTAGCGGCAGCAGTTGCTTTCCTGGCAAGCCCCGCAGCAGGATATATCAACGGAATCAACCTGCCGGTTGATGGTGGACGCACCGGAAGTTTGTAATTTGCATACGTGAAGATATTCTGTCTCTTGTTGGTATCCGTTTCGTTGCAGGCACAGCCTCCTGTTTTGCTGCGCGATGATTTCAGCTCCAATAAGGATGGATGGTGGTGGACCGGAAAAGGTGAGAATTACAGCATCCGCCTGGAGCGCGGTAAATACATCATCACCACGTTGCAAAAAGACAAAGGCCGCTACATTACCATCAGTCCCTTTATCGATGGCAAAAAAGATTTTTCGATTGAAGCTACATTCGTGCAAAAATCCGGCACCGATAATAATGGTTATGGCTTTATGTGGGGTGATAATACAAATGGCAAGTACCACGATTTTACCATTGCATCCACGGGCTATTTCAGAATTTTGAGTCCTGAGAAAAGAGAAAAGCTGAACGAATGGATTGTAACCGATAAAGTAAAGCCGCTGGGTGGAGAAAACCGTTTAAAGATTGAGCAGCGCAAGGCGCGGTTATACTTCTACATCAATAGCCAGCTTGTTCTGGATGTGCCCACCTTGCCGCTTTACGGAACCCGCCTCGGGTTTATAACACACACCAACATGGTGCTTGAGATTGATGACTTCATCCTTCGCCACGATATGAAGATCAACCTGCCGCCCAACCTGGCAACAGGATTTGTAAAGGAAAACCTGGGGCCGCATGTTAACTCACCGTATGATGACCTCGGCCCGATTATTACTGCCGATGGTCGTACCATTTATTTCGGCCGCGAGAACTCGCCTGAAAACATGGGAGGTAAAAATGATGGTGAAGATATTTACGTAACCACCAGCACCGATGGCGTTACGTGGAGTAAAAGCAAAAATCTCGGGCCGCCCATCAACAATACCGAAACCAATAATATGGCTGCGGTTAGTGCCGATAATAACATGCTCATGTTTTGCCGGTCAGATGGTTTTCAGGTTCGCAGGCGAACCAAAGATGGCTGGTCTGAGCCCGAGTACCTGAACG
Organism: Cyclobacteriaceae bacterium; assembly: GCA_026129485.1. Lineage (GTDB taxonomy): Bacteria > Bacteroidota > Bacteroidia > Cytophagales > Cyclobacteriaceae > ELB16-189. The sequence goes on along the minus strand of JAHCHY010000003.1, from coordinate 235,745 downwards.
TCCGGTTTAAGAACGAGGTTAAAACCATGGAGGCAAACCTTTCCACCGATGGTAAAGCTATTGTGTTTACGGCCAAGCTATCGCAAAACCTGTTTTACAACCCGGCTGATGATGTGCGCGAGAAAGATATTTATGTAACCCTGCAGGACGGTAAAGGAAACTGGGGTGCTCCTGTAAACCTGGGGTCGCACATCAACACCGCGGGCGATGAGCTTTCACCATTCCTGGCAGCGGATGGGCGCACGTTATACTTTGCCAGCAACGGCAGGCCGGGCTATGGCAGTTACGATATATATATGAGTAAGCGCACCGGTAATTCCTGGACGGAGTGGACCGAGCCCGTTAACCTGGGGCCGGAGATAAACACCAACAGTTTTGATGCCTACTATACCATTTCGGCTGCCGCAGATTATGCGATTATGGTTAGCGACCGGAATTCACATGGCGCATCAGACCTGGTGCGTATAAAGTTGCCGGAAGCCATTAAGCCCGACCCGGTAGTGCTGCTGATGGGCCGAACGCTTAACGCTAAAACGAGGCAACCCGTAAGCGCGGATATTTATTTTGAAGATCTCACTGCACGGAAAGAAATAGGCGAGGCAATCTCCGATCCCAAAACAGGATCGTATCGCATAGCCCTGACCAAAGGAAAGAACTACGGTATCCGGGCTGAAGCGAAAGGATACCTTTCGGTAAACGAAAACTTTGAGCTGGCATCGGTAACCGAGTACAAGGAAATAAACAAAGATCTTCTGCTGGTGCCTATAGTGGTTGGCGAAACCATTATGCTGAACAATGTATTTTTTCAGCAGGGCCGGCCGGTGTTAAAATCAGAATCATTTCCGGAGCTTGACAGGCTGGTTGAAATCATGCGGGATAATCCCACGGTAAAGATTGAGCTGGGCGGTCATACCGATAATGTAGGCAATAAAGATGCGTTAAGAATACTTTCCGAGAACCGGGTGAAAGCTGTAAAGGATTACCTGGTATTGAAAGGAATAAGCAAAGACCGGGTTGCCGGCAAGGGATATGGTGGCGATGTGCCCGTGGTTCCCAATACGAATGAGGCGAACCGGCAGCGCAACCGCAGGGTAGAGTTCAAGATTGTGAAAAAGTAATCCGTGCTAGCACGCATTACAAATACCCTTGCGCAGGGATAGATTAAATGTAATAAACTGTGCTATTTCCGGTTCTGAATTTTTGTTATGAGCCGGATCACCTTTTTACTTATTCTTATTTCAGGCTATGCATACGCCCAGCCTGTATTTATTAACGAAGGATTTGCCGACAACTTCAGGGCATGGCCCCAGGGCAGCGGCACGAATTACACCCTTCGCATTGAAGGCGGAAAGTACATCATCACCACCACGCAGGAGGGCAGTGGGCGCGTTATCCGGATTCATCCCTATTTCGACAAGCGGAAAGACTTTTCTCTCGAAGCCACATTTGTGCAGAAATCGGGTAGTGTAAACAACGGCATAGGCCTGGTGTGGGGCGAAAATCCTTCCGGCAAAAATTATGAGTTTCTGATTACCAGCAACGGCTACTACAAGATACGCGGTGCCGAAAAAGCCAAGCAGAATGATGAATGGATAAAATACAAAAAGATAAACCCGCTTGGTAAATCCAACCATTTGCGCATCGTGCAAAAAAATGCTGTATGGAGTTATTACATCAATGGTAAAAAGGTAAGGGATATTGAAGTGCAGAAATTGCATGGCACAAGTATTGGATTTACCAACTACACCAACATGGTGCTGGAAGTAGATGACTTTATTTTTAAGCACGATGTAAAAATTAACCTGCCGGATAAGATGACAACCGGGCTGGTAAAGGAAAATCTCGGGAACAAGGTAAATACACCTTACGGTGATGTTTCGCCCAAGATTGCAACCGATGGCCGCGCCATCTACTTTGCCGTTCGCGATGATCCTGCTACACAAACAAAACCCGATGAAGAAACTTCTGATATCTGGATGACAACTTCAGAAGATGGCGTAAACTGGAATAAGAGCTACAAGCTTGGCCCCGATATAAATACCAGCCGGGTAAACAATCTGGCAGCGATCAGTGCCGATAATAATATGATGCTGTTCTGTAAAACAGAAGGATTCCAGATACGCAGAAAAACAGCCACCGGGTGGTCAGAGCCGGAGTGGCTTAATGTAAAGTTTAAAAATGAAGCCAAGCACATGGAAGGAACCCTTTCGGCTGACGGTAAAGCAATATTGTTTACCGTAAAGCTTCCCGACAATGTGGCGTATGATCCGAAACAAAAATCAGAAGACAAAGATGTGTATGTAACCGTGCAGGATAAAAACGGGACCTGGTCCAAACCTATAAATCTTGGCAAGAAGATCAACACAGAAGCGGACGAGATGTCGCCATTCCTGGCTGCGGATGGCCGCACACTTTATTTTGCTTCGCAGGGGCATCCCGGGTATGGAGGCATGGATATATTTATGAGCAAGCGAAAAGGTAAGGGTTGGACAGACTGGACCGAGCCTGTAAACCTGGGCCCCGAAATCAATACGGCATCATTTGATGCATACTATACCATTCCGGCTTCAGCCGATTATGCCTATATGAGCAGCGCTGCAAACGAATCGGGCAGAAGCGATATTGTTCGTATCAAGCTGCCTCAGGCTATTAAACCCGATCCGGTACTATTGGTATTGGGGCATACGCTGAATGCTAAAACCAAAGCGCCTATAAAAGCCGATATCATATTTGAAGACCTGTCAACAAACGAAGAAGCGGGAGTAGCCATTTCCGACCCGGCAACAGGTTCGTACCGGGTTACACTGGCAGATGGTAAACATTATGGAATCCGCGCCCAGGCAAAAGGATTTTTGTCTGTAAACGAAAACATGGAATTAGCTGCAATAGCCGAGTATACGGAAGTGAAAAAAGATTTATACCTCATGCCCATTGAAGAGGGGGAAAGTATTTTGCTGAATAACGTTTTCTTTGAGCAGGGCAGACCGATTCTGAAACCACAATCTTTTCCGGAGCTTGATCGCCTGGCACAGATCCTGGAAGAAAACCCATCCATAAAAATTGAGATACAAGGACATACCGATAATGTGGGGAACAGGCTTGCCCTGCAGGAGCTGTCTGAAAACCGGGTAATGGCTGTTCGCGAATACCTCATTGGCAAGGGGATTAAAAAAGACAGAATTACAGGGAAAGGTTTTGGCCCCAACCGGCCCATTGCACCAAACGATACGGAAGAAAACCGGCAGCGCAACAGGCGGGTGGAGTTCCAGATTACAAAGAAGTAAGAGTTTGGTTGTAGCAACTCACATTTCATAAACAACTGTTAACTTGAGCCACACTTAGCGGCTCATGGAAAAAATCCTGAATTACATTGGCGGCATGCTGGCGGAACCCGTCAGCGGCAAGTACTTTGAAAACATCAACCCGGCTGAAGGCAGGCCGTATAGCCTGGTACCCGATTCTGATAAAGAGGATGTGGCAAGAGCAACCGCGGCTGCTAAGGGTGCATTTGCAAAATGGAGCATAGCACCAGCCCGCGAGCGATCTGCGGTATTGATAAAAATCGCTGCGCTGATTGAACGCGATCTCGACAAGCTCGCATTGGCCGAAAGCATTGATCAGGGTAAGCCGGTTAAGCTGGCGAAGTCGCTGGATATTCCGCGTGCTGCGGCCAACATCCGGTTTTATGCTACCGCCATTCTGCACGAAAGTACCGATGCGCATTTTACCGATAATGAAGCCATCAATTACACACAACATGCACCCGTTGGAGTGGCAGGTTGTATTTCGCCCTGGAACCTTCCGTTGTATTTATTTACGTGGAAGATTGCCCCGGCATTGGCAGCCGGTTGCACCGTGGTAGCCAAACCATCGGAGATTACCCCCATGACAGCCTTCTTGTTTTCTCAGCTTTGCATCGAAGCAGGTTTGCCTGCCGGAGTTTTAAATATTGTACATGGAATGGGATCAAAGGCTGGACAGGCTATAATTGAACATCCCGAAATCAAAGTCATATCCTTTACGGGCGGAACCGCCACCGGAAAGATTATTGCGGCAACGGCTGCGCCCATGTTCAAAAAACTTTCGCTTGAGCTGGGCGGAAAAAACCCGAACATCATTTTTGCCGATTGTGATTTTGAAAAAGCGGTGAGCACGAGCATTCAATCTTCTTTTTCCAACCAGGGCGAGATTTGCTTGTGCGGCTCGCGCATTTTTTTAGAGCGGCCGCTGTACGAAAAATTTGTCGCTGAATTTATGGTACGTACAAAGGCATTGACCGTTGGCGATCCGCTTGATGATGCCAGTAACTTAGGCGCGATGGCATCAGAAGCGCACATGAACAAAGTGCTGTTGTACATTGAACTGGCGAAAAAAGAAGGAGGCACGATTATACAAGGCGGCAATCAGGTGAAGCTCACCGGCCGTTGTGCAGGTGGTTATTTTATTGAACCGACCATCATTACCGGGTTACCCCATTTATGCCGCACCAACCAGGAAGAAATTTTCGGCCCGGTTGTTACCATCATGCCCTTCGATACGGAAGAAGAAGTATTGGAATATGCCAACAGCACCACCTACGGGCTGGCGGCTACCATCTGGACGGAGAATTTAAAACGCGCCCACCGTGTAGCGGCAGGTGTTAAGAGTGGTATTATTTGGGTAAACTGCTGGCTCTTCCGCGATTTAAGAACTCCATTCGGAGGAATGAAACAAAGCGGTGTTGGTCGTGAGGGCGGTTTTGAAGCGCTGAAGTTTTTTACCGATGAGAAGAATGTGTGTATTAAGTTATAGTGTAGCTCAAGATGTCATTTTTTGATATTCAGAATGTGTTTTTCACAGTATTAGGTTACCCGCTCAGCTACCTCGAATTTTTTGCTGTGGTATTCGGGCTGGTGGCGGTGGCGCTTTCGGCTATGGCCAATATCTGGAGCTGGCCTGTTGGTATTATTAACGTAGTGCTCTCGGCATTTTTCTATTACCAGATTCAGCTTTACCCCGATATGTTTTTGATGGGCTTCTTCTTTGTTACCAATATTTTAGGTTGGTGGCGGTGGGCAAACCCCAGGCCGGGCGAAGAAGATAAGAAGAAAGAGCTGAAAGTGAGCTTTATGGGACGAAAGCAGTTTGTGCTCTTGTTTGTGCTCGGAGCTGCGGGTACGTATATCATGGGCTCGCTGGCATCCCGGCTGCACGAATGGTTTCCGTTGCTGTTTAATTTACCCAGCGCCTACCCGTTTGTGGACTCATTCATTTTGGTGATGAGCGTGATCACCACGTTTCTGATGGTTCACAAAAAAGTAGAGTGCTGGATTATCTGGATTATTATTGATATTGTGGCTACCTACCTGTACTTTATCAAAGAAGCCATGTTCTTTAGCCTGGAGTATGCCGTGTTCACCATTATAGCCAGCTTCGCGTTGTGGAACTGGGTACGCGAGTACAGAAGCTATCAGTCGAAAACAGCATGACGCGCGCGTTGGTTATCGGCAAGTTTATGCCCATCCATAACGGGCATATTGCTTTAATAAATTTTGCGGCAACTCATGCCGATGAGGTGATCGTATCCATGAGCTATACCAAAGCCGATGTAACTGACCCGGCACTTCGCCTTAAGTGGATAAAAGAAATTTTTAAAGACAGGCCAAACATTGTTCCTTCCATCATTGAAGATAATTTTGATGATGTATCACTGCCCTTGCCCGAACGAACAAAAACCTGGGCGGAAGTCATGCGCAGGGCGTATCCGAAAATAGGTTTGATTGTCAGCTCGGAAGAATATGGAGAACCATTTGCGGCTAACTTAGACGCAAAACATATTTTGTTCGATGCTGATCGTGAAAAATTTCCGGTATCGGCCTCGCGTATCCGTGAAAACCCGTTTCGGTATTGGGAATTTATTCCAGCTGTAGTGCGACCGTATTTTGTAAAGAAGGTTTGCTTTTACGGATCGGAGAGTACAGGCAAATCGTTTATGGCGCAGAAGATGGCACGCCTCTATCAAACCGAATTTGTGCCTGAAGTCGCCCGCGAGCTGATCACCAGCAATGAGTTTACCGAAGCGGACATTGTAAAGATTGGCCATGCACAGATCAATCGCATCAACGAAAAGCTGAAAACAGCCAACAAGATCCTGTTTTGCGATACGGATACCATTACCACGCAAATCTATTCGCAACACTATTTAAATACCGTTCCGCCTGTTTTGTATGAGCTTGAGAAGCAAGTACAATACGATCATTATTTTTTATTCGATATTGATGTGCCCTGGGTAGCCGATGGCTTACGCGACCTCGGCAGCGAAGAAGGCCGGAGAAGAATGTATCAAACCTTTAAAGACGAGCTTGATCGCAGGCAGCTTAACTACATTCCCGTGCAGGGCAGTTGGGCAGAGCGCGAACAGGTTATTGTGCAAGCGGTGGAGGAGTTGTTGGATAGCGGGGAATGAGATTGGCTGTATTTACTGAAGTACAGAAAAGTCATAAAAAATCGCCAAATTCAAACCTCCATTTACTTGTCTATGGCCTTTAACGAAGATTCAAGAGTAAAAATACCCACGATACTTCACTTGGTTCGGTTGGGCTATACGTATTTACCCTTGTCGGGGCAACGCTGGGATGAGTCGAATAATATTTTTCCAAACATCTTCAGGGAAAGTATTAGGCAAATCAATTCAAAGCAAGAGTTAAGCAAAAGTGATTGGGATCGCCTGTACGATGAGGTTGCTCTAACCCTCGAGAACGAAGATCTCGGAAAAGCCTTTTACGAAAAACTCATTGATCAGTCGGGGACACGTTTGATTGATTTTGAGAATTTTAATAACAATACGTTTCATGTTGTTACTGAACTAACTTGTAAGAAAGATGACGAGGAGTTCCGTCCTGACATTACATTGCTGATTAATGGAATGCCGTTGATTTTTATTGAGGTAAAAAAACCTAATAATAAGGATGGTGTTCAGGCTGAACTAAACCGCATTCAGCGCAGATCGGAGAATAAGAAATTCAGAAACTTTATCAACATTACCCAGTTGATGATATTTTCGAATAATATGGAATATGTTGAAGGCTCGCTCCAGTTATTAGAAGGTGCCTTTTATGCAACATCTTCTTATGGAAAGCCAAATTTCAATTATTTCAGAGAAGAAGAAACCTTCGACTTGGATAAGATACTGGCTCCAGTTAGTGAAGCTATTGAAGATCTGGTGCTGAAAGATACCAACTATGTAGGCATCAAGCATTCTCCCGAATTTATTACTAACAAAAACCCGAATAGCCCTACCAATCGCATTTGTACTTCACTTTTGCAGCGCGAGCGTTTGGCTTTTATGCTTAAATATGCTTTTGCCTACGTAAAAGAAAGCAGCGGTCTGCAAAAGCATGTTATGCGTTATCCGCAGTTTTTTGCTTCTAAGGCTATTCAAACTAAACTTAATGAGGGTATAAGGAACGGGATTATCTGGCACACACAGGGTAGCGGTAAAACAGCCCTCACCTTTTATAATGTCAGCTGTCTTATTGATTATTTCCAGCATAAAGCCGTTATCCCCAAATTCTATTTTATTGTTGATCGCTTGGATTTATTAATTCAGGCCGGGAAAGAATTCAGGAGCAGAGGCTTAATTGTGCATGATGTTAATTCAAGAGAAGAGTTTGTACGCGACATTAAAACTACCAGTGTTATCCATAACAATTCGGGGAAACCGGAAATCACAGTAGTCAATATCCAGAAATTTAAGGATGATCCCGATGTGATCCGTAACACAGACTATGATGTAAGCATTCAGCGTATTTATTTCTTAGATGAAGTTCACCGCAGCTATAATCCAAAGGGAAGTTTTTTGGCGAACCTGAATGAATCTGACCCTAACGCCATTAAGATTGGGTTAACCGGCACACCATTGCTCGGTACTGGTTATAACTCACGAGCACTCTTTGGGGATTACATTCATAAATACTATTACAATGCGTCTATTGCTGATGGCTATACACTGAGGCTTATCCGTGAAGAGATTGAAACGAAGTACAAACTCACCATGCAAAAAGCATTGGAAGAGATTGACATTTTAAAAGGAGAAGGCGATAAAGAAATTGTTTATGCACACCATAAGTTTGTGGAGCCGATGCTGGATTACATCGTGGAGGATTTCGAAAAAGCCCGGACTCCAATGGAGGATGCCTCCATTGGAGCAATGGTGATATGTGATTCTTCCCAACAGGCTAAAAAATTAGATGAAATCTTTCAGGCAAAATATGCTCATCGAAATACAGATGAAACATTGCCCCTTGCGGCAGAACCACAGGTTGCGTATGCCGAGACAAAAAAGGCAAATTACAAAATAACATCTGCCTCTGTAATTTTGCATGACATTGGAACCAAAAAAGAGCGTGAGGATTTGATCGAAGCATTTAAAGATGGAAAAACCGATCTCCTTTTTGTTTACAACATGTTGCTCACGGGCTTTGACGCCCCGCGCTTAAAGAAGTTGTATCTCGGCAGGCTGATCAAAAAACATAATCTGCTTCAGGCGCTTACCCGTGTTAATAGAACGTATAAAAACTTCCGGTACGGATACGTGGTTGATTTTGCAGACATTGAAGAAGAGTTCAACAAAACCAACCAGGATTATTTCAATGAACTGCAATCCGAATTGGGCAATGAAATGGAGCATTACTCCAATTTGTTCAAGACACCCGAAGAAATTGAACGGGAAATTGGTGAGATAAAAAATATTTTATTCCGTTTTAACACCGAAAACGCGGAAGAGTTTTCAAAACAGATTTCGCAAATATCCGACCGGGCAGAAATGCTCAGGATTACCAAAGCCCTGAACAACGCCCGCAATTTGTATAACCTGATAAGGCTCTCTGGCAATTACGACCTGTTAGAGAAACTGGATTTCAAAAAACTCACCATTCTATCCCGCGAAGCAAACAACCGCCTGGCACTCATTAACACACGGGAGTTGCTGGAAAGCAATAATGAAACCATGAACTTGCTGAACGTGGCATTGGAGAATGTGATTTTTGCCTTTACCAAGGTGAAAGAGGAGGAGATGGTGCTGGCCGATCAACTGAAAAATACCCTTCAACGCACACGCGAAGCGCTGGCTAATAACTTTGATCAGAAAGACCCGGTATTTGTTAGCCTGAAAGAAGAACTGGAACGCCTATTCAAAAAGAAGAACCTGAGTGAAGTAACAAAGGAAGAAATGGAAAGCAACATCAGGGCTTTGAATGAAATATATGTGCAAGCCCGTGAACTTGAAAGGCAGAACCAGTTACTTCGCGCAAAGTACCACAATGACGAAAAATATGCCCGGCTGCATAAGCGATTGATGGAAAAAGATCCGCTTACACCCAACGAAAGTAAGTTGTTTGAAGTGCTATCAAGCCTGAAAAAAGAGGTGGATACCCACATTTTACAAAATTCGCGTATGCTTGAAAACGAGAGCTTTGTAGAAAAAATGGTGTTGCGTTTGGTGATTGACCAGATTAAGAATAAACATCAACTTCCGTTGGATGCGGAAACATCTAAACGGATCAACAGCATGATCGTAAAAGAATATATTAATGAATTTATGGGAAAGGCCGCATAACCGGCTTTTGAATTTAACGTATGACCAAAGCAATTGAATTTGAGAAAAAGACTAAAGAGCTGATCGACAACCTGAAAAGTGTATGTGCTAACTACGGCTTGGGTAACGATGGCAACGAATTTAAGATCATCACGCAGGTTTTTCTCTATAAGTTTCTGAACGACAAATTTGTTTATGAAGTAAAGCAAATTGATACAAAGATTGCCCGGGCAGAAAACTGGGAAGAAGCTTTGCGCGAATACAGTACAGGCGATTATGAAATGCTGCTGATGCAACTCAGTGAAAGCACCGCACATATTAAGCCGGAGCAGTTTATATCCAGCCTGTTTAAACGGCAGAATGAACCCCGCTTTGCTGAAGTCTTTGACAACACCTTGCTTGACATAGCCAAAGAGAACAGCGATATTTTTTCGGTAGTTACCGATGGCGGGGAAAAAATTGTACTCTTCGAAAATATCAGCAAATACGTTACCGATAAGCGCGATGAATTCTGCAAAGCCATTATCAATAAGCTGATCAATTTCAGTTTTGAGCATATCTTTAACGAGAAGTTCGACTTTTACGCTACCATTTTTGAATACCTGATTAAAGACTATAATACCAACAGCGGTGGCAAGTATGCCGAATACTTTACGCCCCATGCAGTAGCTAAAATTATGGCGCGATGCTTAGTGCAGGAGAAGGTGAAAGATAAAACATGCTATGATCCGTCAGCAGGGTCGGGTACACTGTTGATGAATCTCGCACATGAGATAGGCGAAAACAAATGCACGATTTACTCGCAGGATATTTCGCAGAAGTCATCCAACTTGTTGCGACTGAATCTCATCCTTAATAACCTGGTACATTCCATCCCCAACATTGTAAAGGGGAATACACTGCTCGATCCTTTTCATAAAGATAAAAAGGGCGGTCTGATGAAGTTCGATTACATCGTCAGCAATCCTCCGTTCAAGCTTGATTTTTCCGATTACAGCAAAGACTTAAACACGAAAGAAAACCACGAACGTTTTTTTGCCGGAGTGCCCAATGTGCCGAAAGCCAAAAAAGAGTCGATGGCGATTTATTTAATGTTTTTGCAACACATTATTTATTCGTTGAATGAAAAGGGTAAGGCCGCTGTGGTTGTGCCTACCGGGTTTATTACGGCACAAAGCGGTATTGAACGAAAAATACGCGAGAAACTGGTGGAAGCTAAAATGCTGCGGGGTGTGATTTCCATGCCGAGCAATATTTTTGCCACTACGGGCACAAACGTATCCATTGTATTTATTGACAAGGCCAACACCAAGGGCGATATTGTATTGATGGACGCCTCTAAACTGGGCGAAACCATTAAAGAAGGCAAGAACCAGAAAACGGTGCTAAGGCCGGAAGAGGAAGAAAAGATCATCAATACCTTTAACCGACATGAAGCGGTTGATGATTTTTCGGTGGTGGTGAGCTATGAGCAGATCAAAGAAAAGAACTACTCACTCAGCGCAGGCCAATACTTTGAAGTGAAAATCGAATACGTGGATATTACCGCCAAAGAGTTTGATTCGAAACTGAACGACTTTCAGAATAATCTGAAAGACATGTTTGCCGAAAGCGCAAAGTTGGAAAAACAGATTATTGAAAACCTGAAGAAATTGAAATTTGAGTAGGCTTGCAATGCTATGGATAGTATAGATAACCAGGCGAATTTTATTTTCTACCAGTCGGAAGATGGGAACGTGCGCGTGCAGGTAATTGTGGATGCCGGCAAGGAAACCATTTGGGCTTCGCAAAAGGCCATGGCCGAACTATTCGGGGTTGACAGGAGTGTGGTTACCAAGCATTTATCGAATATATTCTCAGACAGTGAGTTAGATGAAAATTCAGTATGTGCAAAAATTGCACATACTGCCGCTGATGGCAAAAAATACAACACTAATTTTTATAACCTCGATGCCATTATTTCTGTGGGCTATCGCGTTAATTCGTTGCAGGCCACACAGTTCCGCAAGTGGGCTACTTCGGTATTAAAAGAATACCTGATAAAGGGCTTTGCACTGAATGACGAACGGCTTAAGCAGGGCAACCAGCTTTTTGGTAAAGATTATTTTGAAGAACTGCTTGAGCGCATCCGCGAGATCCGCGCCAGCGAGCGACTGTTCTATCAAAAGATTACCGACATCTATGCCACAGCCATCGACTACGATGCCCACTCGCCCGTTACGCAGGATTTTTATGCTACCGTGCAAAACAAACTGCATTGGGCAATCCATAAACATACCGCAGCCGAGTTAATACAATTGCGAGCCAGGGCTAATCAGCCCAACATGGGGCTTACCTCCTGGAAAAACGCAAAAACGGGTGGCAAGATTTTAAAAACCGATGTGGCCGTTGCCAAAAACTACCTCAACGAGAAAGAACTGAGCGAACTGAACCGCGTGGTAACCATGTACCTCGATTTTGCCGAGAACATGGCTAAGCGCCAGAAGGAAATGAAAATGACCGACTGGGTAGACCGGCTCGATGCTTTCCTGTCGTTTAATGAATACGACTTGCTGAAAGATGCCGGTAAAATTTCGACTGCCGTAGCCAAAAAAGTGGCCGAGAGCGAGTATGAAAAATTCAGGGTGATACAGGATAAAAACTTTAAATCGGATTTTGACAGGGTGGTGGAACAAAGTAAAAAAGGATCAAGAAAGTAGAAAGTGAAATGGAGAACTGGAAGAAAATAAGCTTCGAAGATTTTGCCAAATTCAATCCTTCCGAAAAACTTGAAAAGGGTAAAACAGCTAAGAAAATTCCGATGGCTATGCTTACCGAGTTTGAACGAAAGATCAAGGGGTTTGAAATAGCGCAATACAATGGAGGCCCTAAGTTCAGGAATGGAGATACATTGGTTGCTAAGATTACACCATGCCTTGAAAATGGTAAGACAGCGCAGGTTGATCTCTTAGATGAAGATGAGGTAGCATTTGGGTCGTCCGAATTCATTGTATTGCGTGAGAACAACAATTCACTCAACGATTACATATTTTACCTTGCAAAAAGTCCTGTATTTCGGGAGCGCGCCATTGGTTGTATGGAAGGCACTTCAGGAAGAAAACGGGTTAATGAAAATGCTCTGAAACGACAGGAGATAACAATACCAGATAAGGTAACTCAACAAAAAATCGCCTCCGTTCTCTCTGCATTAGACGACAAAATCGAACTCAATAATAAGCTAAATGATAATTTACTTCACCAAATCAACCCACCGTTACCTGCCCGTTCATCAGCATAGGCAAAAGCCAGTCGCGGATGGTGGAAAGGTGTTGGTTTTGCAGTTTAAGACTAATGAAATTAGATAGAATTGGTTCTATTTTATTATCTAATAACTCAGTGATCTGTTTAGGGGGTAAAACAACAAAGCTTGTTTTCAAATGGTCAATAGTTATATGTCCCATGGTAGTTTTTCTAAGTTCAGCCATCATTTTGAAATGCTGCAAGTAGTTTTGCAGTTGAAAATAGTAAAACGACTTAGGGAATTCATCAGAGAAAACTTTGAATATATGCTGATTTAAGGCTGCTTTTCCACCTGTCCAAATTTTCACATCCAAAGTTGCCGACCATGAAAAGAGAATGTCACCATTCTTAATAGTATTTTTTGGGGGGATATTAGTTCTTACCCTTTCTGTATTTAGTGATACTCCATCATTCATTTCTTTGATTTTGATTACTGGCAAAAAATCATCGATTTCGCTTAGTGGCCTGTACTTTTGGCAAGCTAATCCATTCTCAAAATCTGCAATCGAATACAAATTCCCTGCTCTCCACCCCTCCGGTATCTCCCTTTTAAGCTGTTCGTTATACACCATCTTGCCACCACCTGATTTATAGGGCTTTCCGTTTTTATCAGGGAAGTCGAACTGCACAAACCAGTAGTCGTAAATGGTTTTGGCTAAGCGTTCTAAATTATCATTTATATGCCTCATCAATCATCCATTTTTCGCGCAGGCGAAAAGCAGGAATTGTTTGCCGTTTTGCCTTGTTAGCGGCTATGGTTGGTTTAATGCTGTTTTGTGCCGCCCACAACGAAAGCGGGATTATTTTTTTTGCCGTAAGCATGGTTATTCTTTTGTTCAACGCTTCCTGTAACAGCACGGCAAAAAGTTGGGTGAAGCCGTCAAACTTCATGGTAACCGGGTAATTGGCAAAAAGCGGGTAATATTCTTTGTGTTTGCTTTTATTTTGAATGATAATGGGCGGCAATCCTGCATTCATCAGTTGCAGGTTAATCAACACTCTTCCAATTCTTCCGTTACCATCCACAAAGGGATGTATCGTTTCAAATTCTGCATGAAAGTGTGCTATCGTATCTAAAAAGTAACGGCCTGCCTGTCCGGTAGGCAGGGCTTTGTCGTTGTTATAGTCATCGACAAGTTCTCGCATTAAATTGTTTACAAATGTGGGATTAGCACCCAGATGGTTGCCCACCCTTACCCATTCTTTTCCTTTGCGAAACCGCCCGGCAATGCTGTCGTCAATATGAGTGAGCAATGTCTTGTGTAAATCTAAAATCAATGCTACGGTTAATTTTTGCTTTGGCTTATGGAGTAGTGCTTCGGTAATCTTAGCCAGGTTTTTTGCTTCATATACTTCACGCACATTTACCTTGCGGTTCAGTTCACCACCGCTCAGGATTTTCTCAGTGTCCTCCAGGGTGAGCGTAGAGTTCTCAATGGCGTTAGAGTTGTACACCATTTCCGGGATTTCGGTAAGCGCGATTTCGGTCAGCAATTTTTCGTTGCCTTTCGAGAGCACAACAAATTGCTTTCGCAAAGCTTCAATCTTATCTTTTGTAGATTGGTAAATCACATCGTAAAGGTACTCAAAAATACCGTGAAAAATGTGTGATTTATGTGCAAATTCACGGTATTAACCGGCTCACAAAATCAGGAACATTAAGGCTTGATTTTGTATTTTCTTTGCGCCTCTGCGGTTAAAGATTGCGTAGATGAAATACTATCCTTACCACCTCGATAAAAACTATGACGATGAAAACGGCAACCCGCACGATTACGAATTTGGCGAAGATGATGACGAGGACGATACCTGGTGGAGGAAGTGAGATGACTACTCTTAACCGGACTTACGCAACATTAAGGATTATACAATCCGGATTTCTTTGCATTACCCTGTCAAAGGCTTTAACTATGCAGCTTGAAACATAGTATTAGTTAATTTTTCCAGTATGGAATTAATCTTCGGAACCATCGCAGCGTTATTGCCCATTGTTAACCCGTTCAGCACAGCGCCCATGTTTTTGTCGCTTACGGAATCCTATTCGGAAAAGGAGCGGACACGGCAGGCACCGCGCGGAGTCATGTATATGTCTGCTATTTTGTTGGTGTTTTTGGTGGCCGGTACGTTTATTATGAATTTTTTCGGGCTTTCACTGCCCGGTATGCGCATTGCCGGTGGCATCTTGGTGTCCGGTGTGGGCATGGGCATGTTGAAGCCGAAAGATAATTTTGAACAAACCGAGCAGGAAACGAAAGAAGCCGAAGCCAAGCAGGACATATCGTTTACGCCATTGGCTATGCCCAGCCTGAGCGGGCCGGGAGCCATATCAGTCGTGATCGGGATGAGCTCTATTGCAAAGGGCCACTGGCTCGACTACCTGTATATTGCTATCGGTATTTTGGTGGTAGCGGCTATTGTGTATATCACCCTGCGCTCATCAACACGTTTAGTCGGGCTGCTTGGCGTTAACGGCCTTCACGCCATGACGAAAATCATGGGCTTTATTATTCTTTGTGTAGGGGTGCAGTTTGTGGTAACCGGAGTGCTCGGTGTATTAACCGGGGATCAGATCCGCGATTTTATTCAATCGTTATAGCAAACGGGAAACAACTTGCTCTTTGTATTGCCCAATTAAGTAAACTCTAATCGATTCATTTTTGTTTGAAGCAATGCCTGCTCGGCTTTCAGGTATGTTAGCGATAGCGCCTTTTGATAATGCTGGTGTGCAGCTTCGTGCTGCTTAAGCTGCGCGTGGAAATCACCCAGGGCAGCGTGATAAATAGAGTTTTGCTCGAGTCCAAGGATGGCTTGTAATTTTTTCAGACCGGCTTCCGGTGATTGCGCGTGCCCGCACGCAATGGCAAGGTTCAGTTCAATGATCGGATCTGGCTTCAGCGAAAGCAACATTTCATATAAGCTAACAATACGGACCCAGTCGGTTTCTTCAAACGCAGCGGCTTGTGCATGGGTGGCTGCAATGGCTGCTTCGAGGTGATATTCGCTTAGCTCGTTGCCTTCGCTCGACTTATCTAAAAACTCATAGCCTTTTTCAATGAGCGCTTTGTTCCATTGCGTGCGATTTTGTTCATGCAGGAGAACGATGTTGCCATGCTCATTTAACCGGGCCTCAGCCCGTGAAGCCTGAAAGCACATCAGGGCAAGCAAGGCATTTGCATCAGGCGAATCGGTGAGCTTGTTCTTTGTCAACAGAAGGCAGAGCCGCATGGCTTCTTCACACAAATCATGGCGAATGAGCGTATCGGGATGCGTTGAGTTATATCCTTCGCTGAACAGCAGGTAAAGGGTATGTAACACTGTGTCTTTCCTGTTGGTTAATATTTTGGGCAGCGTTTCCAGCTCAATACCCTCATCACGGATTTTCTCACGGGCGCGGTACAACCGCTTGGCTATGGTTTCTTCTGTGGCTATAAAGCTATGGGCAATTTCAGAGATGCTTAACCCGCATAGCGTTTTTAAGATGAGCGCTATTTGCGATTCGTACGGAATTGCGGGATGGCAACACGCGAACATCATGCGCAGCTGGCTGTCTTCTATTTCATGCTCAAAGAATAAATGATTTATAGCCGGGGCAAGCGTCCATTCGGATTTGAATGCCTGTGCAAGTTCTTTTTCGATATGCGTATGGCTGTTCCGTTGCCGGATAACATCAATGGCTTTTCGTTTGGCCACCGTGTATAGCCATGCGGATGGGTTTTCAGGAATGCCTTTCAGCTTCCATACGTTCATGGCTTGCAGCAGGGTATCCTGTACAATGTCTTCGGCAACGTTAAGATGTTGCAGGCCCGTCATGCGTGCCAAAACGGCTGCCATTTTTCCCGCTTCCTGGCGAAACAGGTGGCTGACAAGCTGGTTCACGTGATCGGACATTCATAAAAATATTGAAATTTTATAAGGCGTGCCGTCAAAAAATGGCGGCACACCCCGGAAACATTTCCGGATAACTTACATATTATCAAGCTTCATCACTTCGCGAATTTCAACGGTTCCGCCCAGTTCAAAGTCCGGGTAATCTTTGGCCAATTCAGTAGCCTCGGCCAGGTCTTTTGCTTTCACCACAAAGTACCCGCCCACTATTTCCTTGCTTTCGGCATACGGCCCATCCGTTACGGTTTTCTTGATGCCGCGAATTGTTTTTCCTCCCGGCAGCAACGCTTCGCCTGAGTCGTAACGGCCTTGCTGCTGAAGCTTTTGCACCCATGCAAACCATTTTTCCATTCCGGCCTGTTGCTTGTCCGGGGAAAGGTTACTGGAATCGCCTCCAATAAAAATGAACATGTACTTTTCCATAATTTTTTGTTGGTTTAAATAATAACCCTATGACGGACAAGAACAACCGATATGGACAATTCCGCTAACTTTTTTTCAGGTAAAGGATCGGTTACGGAGCCCGGAATCGCTTTCCGGCTACTTCGCTCTCAAAAACCTCCACGCATTTGCGATCCTGTAAAGTAACATAACAGGTCTTGCCTTGCGGCCCGCCAAAAGTTATGTTACTGGTAAGCTTGCCTTTCATTTGTACTTCGCGCAGTAATTTACCTTCCGGTGAAATGATAGCAATAGTTCCTTTTCCGTGCCGGGTTACATACAGGTTGCCCGACTTATCGCACTTCATGCCGTCTAATCCGAAATCATCAAACTCGTAGAATAATTTTTTATTCGAGATGTTCCCTTTTTTATCCACATCAAACACCCAGACCTTACGCTGCACACTTTCATTCACGTAAAGCTTTGTTTCATCCGGGCTTAGCTCTATGCCGTTAGTGGTTCCCATTTTGTCATCCAGCAACACGGCTTTGCCGGGCCCGTCTATGCGCCAGAGCTTGCCGGTGCTTTCTTTCCAATTGGGGTCGGAAGCAAAAAGCTTCCCGGTTTTGCTTATACATAAATCATTAGGTTGATTGAATTGTTCGCTGTGCACGTACACGCTTACAGCTTTTGTCTTGGCATCCACCTTTAGCACATTGTGCCCTTTCCAATCGGCCAGCAGCATGTTGCCTTTTTTATCGAACATGATGGCGTTCGCTACGCTGCCTTCGGGTAAAGTTACGTAGAGCTCTGCCTCACCATTCGGCTTTACCAACCCGATGGTGCCGTCTTTTTGAAAGTTGACTACATACAGGTTCCCGGCCTTGTCGGTATTAGGGCCTTCAATGTTTTCAGAAAAAATATTCTCGGCTGTAAAATCGCGCGGCTCATAATGTTGAGCATACAAGCAAGGTATATAAAAACATAACAGCAGTATGACTTTCAAACTCCTCATGCGGCTTTGCCAATCTTATGGCCCGATAGGGAGAAGTAAAGAATGTACAGGTAACACGGGATCATGATCACGAGGAACATGAGTTGAAAATCGTAAGTATCCTTCAGGCTGGCATAAAGCTTTGGAATAATAGCCCCGCCTGCAATACCCATAATCAGCAGGGCGGAACCGCGTTCGGTAAACTTGCCTAATCCTTCGATAGCTAACGGCCAGATGGCGGGCCACATAAGCGCATTGGCCAGGCCTAACAAAGCAACGCATACCACCGAAGCATAACCGGAAGTAAGCCATGCGGCTGTTGTAAACAGCAACCCCAGTATCGCAGAGATTTTTAACGCTGCCTGCTGCGACAGGTATTTTGGAATAGCAAACAAACCCACCACGTAACCCACCAGCATAGCGCCCAGCGTAAATGAAGTGAAGTACTTGGTTTCATCGGCCGAAATTTTAAAGCCGTTGCCATACGTGCCGATAGCATCACCCGCCATTACCTCCACACCCACGTAAACAAAAATGCAAAGCGCACCCAGCCATAAATAACCAAACTGGAACAGGCTGGTTTTGCTGCTGGCTGCGCCAACCGGGGCGGCATTTACATCCGATGCTTTTACTTCCGGCAAAGCCGAACGGGTAATCCAGAAGGCAAGCAACACGAGGACTACGGCCATAATCATATAAGGCGTGTAAATGTTGGCTGCGAATGACGAAAGAATGGCTTCACTTTCTTCAACGGTAGCAGCAGCCTTTACTTTGTCTTCCAATTTGTCAATGTCTTTTAATACAAGCGCGCCCAATACAATGGGGCTTAAAATACCGGCTACTTTATTGCAGATACCCATTACACTAATGCGTTGGGCAGCGCTTTCTATCGGGCCGATAATGCTGATGTACGGGTTGCAGGCAGTTTGTAATAACGAAAGTCCTGAGCCGATAATAAATAATCCCCAGAGGGAAACGGTATAATTTCTTTCGGTAGCAAAATGCCCGAACACGAATGTGCCTGCCGCCATCACCAATAGTCCAAGCGCCATGCCTTTTTTCATGCCGGTTTTTTCTAATATCCACGATGACGGAATGGCTAAGAAAAAGTACGCCATGTAGAAAGCGGTGGTAACCCAGAAGGCCTTGGAATCGGTATCCAGCCCGAAGGCAAGCTTGACAAACGTAATCAGCGGGCCATTCAACCACGTTACAAAACCAAAAATGAAAAACAAAATGCCGATAATGGTTATCGACATCATGTAGCTTGAAGAACGCGCCTGGGGCATAGGTAGAGGGGTTAGACTTTGATTAGTAAACTTCTATTTTTGCACCAAGTAAAACAATAGCTAACCTTTTTAATTCTTAAAAATCTTGAAACAGCAAAAGTTCTCTTTATTAGTAATGGCGGCAGGCATGGGCAGTCGCTACGGGGGTATTAAACAGATCGATGGCTTTGGGCCGGGCGGTGAAACCATTATGGACTATTCCCTGTTCGATGCCCTTCGTGCCGGGTTTACACAAGTGGTGTTTATCGTGCGCGATGAAATAAAAGATACGGTAAAGGAAATGTTCCTGCCCAAGCTGCAAGGCAAAGCCGATGTGCATGTGGTGGTGCAATCATTAGACAAATTTGTGCCGGCACAATTTCAGCCGGTGGATCGTAAAAAACCGTGGGGTACCACACATGCCATGCTGTGCGGAAAAGAAGTGATTGATGGCCCGTTTGCCTTGATCAATGCCGATGATTTTTATGGCCGTGAAGCATTTGAATCGCTGGCCGAATTTTTTCGCACGGCCCCGGCCGATCATCATGCTATGGTAGGATACACATTAAAAAATGTGCTGAGCGATCACGGCAGCGTTTCGCGCGGTGTGGCTACTGCCGATGCGCAGGGTTTTCTTACCGGTATGCGCGAGCTGACTACGATTGTGCGCGAAGGCGATAAGATTATTTCAAGGGGAAAAGAAGGCGATGAAGAGCTGAGCCCGGTTGCACCGGTGTCCATGAATTGCTGGGGCTTTCAACCCGGGGCATTTGCGCTATCCGAAAAAATGTTTGCGGAGTTTGTAGAGAAGAACCATCAAAACCCCTCGGCTGAGTTTTACATTGCGCTGATGGTAACGGAATTAATTAATCGCGGACTGGGTAAAGTGCGCGTTTTGCCGGGCGGTAAAACCTGGTTTGGTGTAACCTATAAGGAAGACAAGGAGGCGGTATCGCAAAAAATAAACAGCCTGGTGCAGCAGGGAGAATACCCGGCAAAACTCTGGTAATACTTTATGAGCGGCATTGAAATACCGGCTTCTGTTGCCCGTGCTTTTACCATTTCTGCAAAAGCGAGCATTGGCCCCATCGGTTCAGGCCATATCCACCAGACCTTTCTGGTGGAGGACGGTAAGAAGCTCGTATTGCAACGTATTAATAAAAATGTGTTTACCCGGCCGGAGGTAATAGCACGCAACAATCGCCTGGCGGCAGATTATCTTTCGGTGCATCATCCGCACTATTTGTTCCTTACTGCTTTGCGCGATGAGAAAGGCAATGAGCTGGTGTATGCGGAAGATGGTTTTCCGTGGAGACTTTATCCGCACATTGAAAACACCGCTACAGTTGACTTCGTAACCTCAACCGATCAGGTTTATGAAGCGGCTAAAGGCTTTGGTCTTTTAACCCGCAACCTGCATGGAATAGATTGCCGTCAGTTTGAGCCTGCATTAGATCGCTTTCATGATTTGCATTGGCGGTACGAACAATTTGAAGAGGCGTTGAATCGGGCTTCTTTGGAAACCATCGCGAAAGCTAAAGCCGAGGTTGAGCAGGCAACCACATTTCGCGATTTGGTTGAGGAATATAATAATCTGGTTAAGAGCGGATCGTTAACGCTTCGTATCACGCATAACGATACCAAGATCAACAACATTTTGTTCGATAAGCTGACCGGAAAAGCAGTTTGTGTAATTGACCTCGATACATTAATGCCCGGCTATTTTATTTACGACCTGGGCGATATGGTGCGCACCTGCGTAAGCCCGGTAAGTGAAGAGGAAGCCGATGTTTCGCGCATAGCGTTTCGTAAAGAAATTTACGATGCCTTGCTGGAGGGCCACCTTTCACAAATGAAAGACTTGCTTTCTCCGGGCGAGCTGGCAGCCGTTCCGTTTGCCGGAAAGATGATGACCTATATAATGGCTTTACGCTTTCTGGCCGATTTTCTGAGAGGCAATACTTACTATACCATACATTACCCCGAACAAAACCTGGTGCGTGCACGCAACCAACTTGCGCTGCTGCAACTGCTTTCGCAGCAAGGTTAGACCATCCGTACCAAACCTTTCCGGCAGTAACAAAAAACCGCGTATATTTCAGACCAGTTTTTAAAATAGCGTGGCTTTCACGCGAATCTTAACCAATAAAGTATGATGAAAAGATTTTTATTAGCCGGATTGCTGGTATGCAACCTGTATGCGTTTGCGCAGCAAAACCCGACAGCCGTAAAATACGCGGCTACGATTACCGAAAAAAATTTGAAAGATGACCTAACCATCATCGCATCTGATGCGCTGGAAGGCAGAGAAACCGGCAAGCGTGGCCAGAAGATGGCAGCCGCATTTATTGCCGCCTACTTTCAGGACCTGGGTCTGAAAGCGCCCGTAAACGGAAGCAATTATCAGAATGTACCGTTGTATGGAACCACTGCCCCGGTTGTTACCCTGAAGGCCGGTAATACCGAGCTTAAACCCGAGGAGTATATTTCGTTTGGCGGAAGCGATACCGGTGGCCTGCTGTCGTTACCATTAGTATATGCAGGAGCCGGAACAGCCGAAGAGCTGGTAAAAATTGATGTGAAAGACAAGGCGGTTTTGGTATCCGTTGATCCGACTGCATCGCTGATGCGCAACCCTACTTTAACTGCTGTGCGCGAGAAAGGCGCAAAGGCCGTAATTGCAGTAATAGAGAAAGCCGAAGACTTTCAGCGGTTTTCAGGTATGGCCAGGAACTTTCGCGGTGGCGGTATAAGCCTTAGAAAGCCTGCCGGTGGCGCACCCAATGCGTTCTTTGTTTCAACCGAAACAGCCGGCCGGTTTTTTAACACTACCTACGATAAGCTGAAAAAATCGGCAGGGGCAAAAGTAGCTAAAGTAAAACCCGCTTCGGTTTCCTATTCTGTTGCTGTGTCAGCTTACGAAGTAAAATCAGAAAACGTATTGGGCTTTCTGGAAGGAACCGATAAAAAGGATGAGGTGCTGGTGATTACGGCACATTACGACCACATTGGTATTTCTCCGCGTGCGGAAGGCGATAAGATCAATAACGGGGCCGATGATGACGGTTCGGGCACGGTAGCCGTACTGGCATTAGCCAAAGCATTTGTTCAGGCAAAGCAGGAAGGCCACGGCCCGCGCAGAAGCATTTTATTTATGACCGTTACCGGTGAAGAAAAAGGTTTGCTGGGCTCCGAATACTATTCCGAAAATCCAATCTATCCTTTGGATAAAACCGTGGTGAACCTGAATATTGATATGATCGGCCGCAGGGATCCGCAGCATAAAGACAGCGCACCGTATGTGTATGTGATCGGCTCAGACAGGCTTTCGTCTGAGCTGCACACCTTAAGTGAGGCAACCAACAAAACCTATACTAACCTGCTGTTTGATTACACGTACAATGCCGAAGATCACCCGGATCGTATCTACTACCGCTCCGATCACTGGAACTTCGCAAAGAAAAACATTCCGATCATCTTCTATTTTGATGGCATTCATGAAGATTACCACAAGCCCAGCGATGAGGTGGATAAAATTGAGTTTGATCTTTTGGCCAAACGCACACAAACGGTGTTTCATGTAGCCTGGGAAATCGCCAACCGCGATAATCGTTTAGTAGTAGATAAGGCCGGAAAATAGCCGGCAAAGTTTACAGATTCGGCAGATAACCATTATCTGCGATTATCTACCGGCTTGCAGAAATTCATTTCACTAACTTAGAGGGCATGAGAAATGCCCTCTTTGTTTTTTTAGGTTTGGCGCTACACCTGTTGGCTGATGCCCAAACTTTTCCTTCCGGCTTTGAAAGAATACCGGTTGCCTCCGGGATCAGCTCTCCTACGGTAATGACCTTTGCGCCTGACGGACGAATTTTTGTGGCGCAGCAAAACGGGGTGTTGCGGGTTATTAAAAACGAAACTTTGTTAACCACACCGTTCATTACATTATCTTCAGTTAGCTCAACCGGGGAACGTGGGCTGATCGGTATTGCGCTTGATCCTGACTTTGCAGACAATAGTTATGTGTACTTATACTATACCACCAGTACAGCGCCAGTTCATAACCGCATTGTCCGGTACACCGCAAACGGAGATGTGGCGCTGGCAGGAAGTGAACAACCTATTCTGGAGCTGGATAATCTCAGCGGGGCTACCAATCACAATGGTGGTGCGCTTGCTTTCGGACCGGATGGTAAGCTATATGTAGCCGTGGGTGATAATGCCAACGGAGCGCATGCCCAGAACCTGGATACCTATCATGGAAAATTTTTGCGCATCAACAAAGATGGCAGCGCGCCAGCCGATAATCCGTTTTATACAGCCGCAGCATCGGAGCAACGCAAGCGTACGGACTTCGTAATCCCTACACGTTTTCCATTCAGCCGGGTACCGGTAAAATTTTTGTGAATGATGTGGGACAAAATGCCGCAGAAGAAATTAATGATGCAACCGAAGGGGGTAAAAATTTTGGCTGGCCTTCGGCCGAGGGCACCAGCAGCAATCCGGCATATGCCAACCCGGTGTATGCGTATTTGCACACCGGGGCACAACCAACAGGCTGTGCCATTACCGGTGGTACTTTTTTTAATCCGCAGTTTACGGGGTATCCGGCTTCTTATGTGGGCAAGTATTTCTTCCAGGACTATTGCAGCAACTGGATTTATTCGCTTGATCTTTCGGGAACACCAGCACCCGTCCTGTTCGGTAGTAACGTGGGCGGTTCATCGGTGGCGTTAACCACCGGGCCGGATGGAAACCTGTATTACCTCAGCCGTAGCGGAGGTGTGTTATATAAGGTTGTTTCCAATGCGTCAAGCGCACCGGTTATCACCCAACAACCGCAATCGGTGGTCGTTTCGGAAGGAACTTCAGCTTCCTTTTCGGTATCCGCATCCGGCACACAACCTTTTTCCTATCAATGGATCAGGGATGATGTAGCTATTGACCTGGCTCAGGCAAGCACCTATTCGATATCGCCTGTTCAATTGACGGATGCCGGCACATATTGGGTACGTGTATCAAATGTAGCCGGAGAAACTTACAGCAACACAGCCCAGCTTACAGTCGAAACAGTGGTGGGTGTTGAGCAAGCCGGGTCGGATATTTATCCTAACCCGGCAAAAGATTGGATTTACCTCGCACACCGGGTTTCTGCTGTTAAAATTATGGATCGCATAGGGCGCGAGTGGCGCGTTCCGGTTGAACGAATCAATCAGCAAACCAGGCTTGATGTTCAGCACCTTGCCAACGGATTATATTTTTTGATGTACGATTTGCACGGAACGCAACAGGTTAAAAAGATTTTGGTATCGCGCTAAGTAAGGCGGTGAATGATTTCAGCATGCTCAGCATACGTACGAAGCAGCTCTTCCCTGTTTGCCATTTCAAAATCTGCGAAATCAAAACCCGGGGCAACTGTACAACCGCATAGCGCATAGCTGCCGGATTGCTCTATTACTGCGCCAAACCATTGGTTGGCACGAATAACAACCTGCAGCGAATCGCCCCGTTCAGGATCAGCGCCCAACCGAAGCACGGATAACCCCGGATCATTCAGCACATAAATCAATACTGTAGTGCCTGCATAGAAATGCCATATTTCATCCGACTTGATTCTATGAAATGCAGAACGATCTTGCGACCGGAGCAAATAGTATATGGAGGTTGATATGCTTCGTTCGGCTGTAAATTGTTTTGATAAAGCGCCTGCCGGTATTTTTTCAACCGCGCGATATACTTCTTTGTAAAATCCGCCTTCCGGGTGCGGAAATAATCCGAGTTGGTGTACCCAATAGTCAACAGGTTTCATGTTTAAAAATAGCAAACATTTATAAAGTGCTCCACTATAATAGTATTATAATGGGGTGTTCCAAAAAACATGATAATTTTGCGCGTGATTAGAAAGTCATTTCAAAAATTTTTGAGATGACTCCTGATTTTTTACCATAAGATCATGATTCATCACACTTTATTAGTTGTACTGGCCTTGTTTTTCGCTATGGCGCTGCTTTATGTATTGAGCCAGCGTTTAAAAATATCATATCCTATTTTCCTGGTTATAGGCGGATTGGTTATCAGCTTTATACCCGGTACACCTGTAATTAAAATTGATCCGGATCTGGTCTTTTTAATTTTTCTTCCGCCTTTATTGTTTGAAGCAGCCTGGTATTCGTCATGGTCGCAATTGTGGAAATGGAAACGTTCCATTCTTTTTCTCGGGTTCGGATTGGTGCTGGCCACATCGCTGGCCATCGCTTTTTCTGCCGTAAACATTATTCCCGGCTTTACACTGGCGCTTGGGTTTTTGTTGGGTGGCATCATATCGCCACCCGATGCTGTGGCTGCTACTTCTGTATTAAAAGGATTGTCAGTGCCGCGCAGGGGTTTAACTATTCTGGAGGGAGAGAGCTTAGTAAACGATGCTGCTTCCTTAACGGTTTTCCGGTTTGCGATCATCGCCATTTCAACCGGCCAGTTTGTGATCAAAGATGCTGCTATAGAATTTTTTGAACTGGCGGTGATGGGCGTGTTTGTGGGATTGATGATAGCCTACTTTCTTTACTTAGTTTTGCGTTACTGGGCCAGGGCTTCCAGCATTACCACTCCCATTACATTAATTGCCCCTTACCTGATGTATATTGTGGCAGAGGCGCTTAACTGGTCGGGTGTGCTGGCTGTGGTAAGCGGAGGTTTGTTCCTGTCGTTTCGCTCCAGCGATTACCTGAACTATCACACCCGGCAACAAACACATGAAGTATGGACTACACTGGGCTTTTTGCTGAATGGCTTCGTATTCATATTAATTGGCCTGGAGCTGCCGGTAATAATCGAAGGTCTTCATGGAAATGATCAGCATGATGCAATTGTCTATGCGCTTCTGATTAGCGCGCTTGTCATCATTATTCGCATTGTGCTGGTGTACGCTTCGGCATTTATTCCCCGAATGCTGAGCAAGACCATTCGCGAAAAGGAAAAAAGCCCGGGATTAAAGCTTCCGTTCATTATTGGCTGGGCGGGTATGCGTGGTGTGGTATCGCTGGCATCAGCGTTTGCTATCCCGCTTACGTTGGCTGATGGCACACCGTTTCCGTATCGCAACCTGATCCTGTTCATCACCTTTGTGGTGATTTTGGCTACACTCGTTTTTCAGGGACTGACCTTGCCATTATTTATTAAGTGGCTTAAAGTAGAGGAGATTGATGAATATATTCCTGAAGAAGAGCAGGTGGAGGCCATACGCCTGGATTTAGGAAAACGTGTGGTGCAATACATGGATACCAATTACAGCTATGAGATGGAGCAGTATGAAACCATTGCGCGTATTAAAGAACAATTTATGCGAAGCGTTCGTGCTACTGAAAATTCGAATAAAAATACAGGAGGGAAGGAAGCCCTGAAAACTGTGCGCGACCTGAACAAGAAAATATTGCTCGAGCTGATTAACCTGCGCAGGGATGCGCTAAAGGCCATGCACAAGGCCGGAAAGCATGACGATCGCGTAATACGCCTGCTGGAAGAAAACCTGGATCTTGAAGAAGCCCGCCTGAACAAGAATTAGGTACGGTTACATGTTCTTATACATTCGCTGCCGGGATAGTGCCGATGACCCTTTTGAGATTTCTGGTTTGTTAACAAATTAATAAACCACACGAGCAATTTTTGCTTTGCAGGGGTTATGGTATTCCTATATTTGGAAGTAACCTATGAAAAGATTTATCCTGCTTGCCTGGTGGCTTCTGGCGGTGGTTGCCGGATATGCACAAGCTAAAGATGCTCCCTATGTCATTCTCGTTTCATTCGATGGCTTTCGGTATGACTATGTGGCAAAGTACAACCCGCCTAATTTTAAAAAATTTATAGCCGCTGGTGCGCAGGCGGAGGCAATCATTCCTTCATTTCCCAGCAAAACATTTCCGAACCATTATTCCATTGTAACCGGAATGAACCCGGGCAACCATGGCCTGGTTGATAATTCATTTTATGACCGCGCGCGTAACGAGTTTTATGGTATGAGCAACAAAGAGCGGGTGGTTAATCCGTATTATTATGGCGGTGTGCCGCTTTGGGAGCTTGCAAAACGAAACGGTATGAAGTCAGCCTCATACTTTTGGGTCGGCTCAGAGCTGAGCGATGAAAACCGCAGACCGGATTATTATTACCCGTTTGATGATCGTATTGATCCGAGCAAGCGTGTACAGCAGGTGATTGACTGGCTTAAGCTTCCTGCTGCCGAACGGCCGCACCTGATTACACTTTACTTTTCTTTCCCGGATCATGAAGGCCACAATTTTGGCCCCAACGCACCTGAAACGGGTAAGGCTGTGCTGCGGGCAGATAGCTTGCTGGGTACTTTAATGGAAGGTGTGAAGTCCACCCGGTTGCCGGTTAATGTGATCCTGGTTTCCGATCATGGTATGAAAGAGATAGCTGTGAAAGAATCGTCTTACATTTTTGTGGATGAGCTGATTGACCGGAACGACCAGGCAATAAAAGTAGTAAACAACGGTACGCATACGCATGTATACATTGACGATACGCATAAACGGGATTCGCTCTATACGCTTCTGAAACAGAAAGAGAAAAACTTTACGGTATTGCGAAAAGAAGATTATCCGCCACGCTGGCATTATCAAAACGACCGGGTGGGCGATTTGCTGTTGAAAGCAAAACCAGGGTATTATCTCCGCACCGGATCGCGTGCGCGATTTTTAAGCCAGGCTAAGCTGGGGACAAAGGTTGGCGAGCACGGGTACGATCCGGGAGAAGAACGGGATATATATGGTGTTTTTTACGCGCAGGGCCCCAACATAAAGAAAGGCGCTAAGATTGAGGCTTTTCAGAACATCCATGTATACCCGTTAATTGTAAAAATTCTCGGCTTGCCTTTGCCCCCAATTGACGGAAAGGAAGAAGTGTTGATCGGGATTTACAGGAAATGAAGTGTGCGTAATTTTTTTGCTTTAGAACGTACAGGTTCTTTTTAAAAAATTTTAACAGTGTAAAGCAAGTTTAAGAAAAATCGCTTTTACCTGTTTGAGGATTTCTTTGTGGAATGTTCAAAAAATCTCCAGGAACGCCACAATAAAAGGCGCTGAAATCAGCAGGCCATCGAAGCGATCGAGAAAGCCACCGTGGCCGGGCAGACTGGTACCGGAATCTTTTATTTCGATGCTGCGCTTGAGCAGCGATTCTATCAGGTCGCCAAAGGTGCCGCCTACAATAATAATTACACCTATTACCATCCACTGCCACGAACGAATAGTAGGCTCATGCCCGATGGCGCTAAAGAAATAAGGCAAAGCGTATGCAAATGCAAATGCCAGCGCGGCACCCCCGGCAAAGCCTTCCCACGATTTTTTAGGTGAAATGCGCTCGAACAGCTTTCGCCTGCCAAACAGGCTGCCGGCAAAATAAGCGCCTGTATCGCTGGCCCATAAAATAAACAGGCTGCCGAAAATGATCTGGTAATCGTACACCCGGTTTTCAAACACGGCAATGTTCAGCAAAGCAAAAGGTACAGCCACATAAAAGATACCCAGGAAAGTAAAGGCAATGTTGGTAAAAGGCTTACGTTCAAACTTTTTGTAGAGCTTGATCATATACACGCACGATACAGCCGGGAAGATCAGAAAGTAATAACGATAGGAAATATCGCCCCGCTCAATAAAAAACGATAAACAGAAAATAAGCAGGCCGCAAATGGTGCCAAAGGTTTTTTGCGGCAGCATACCATCTAAGCCCGAGAGCTTGTAAAACTCGATCAATGAGAAAAGGCAGATGATAAAGAACACCACGAAGTAAGTCCATTCGCTGAACATGATGCCGAACACAATAGCGACTGCGCCCAGTATTGCCGTGATAAGACGAGGAACAAGGTTGCTGAATTTGCCGGAACTCATTCCGTAGTTATGTTTTGGTTCTTATAAAACTTATAGAAGTAGAAAAGCGCGCCTGCAAATACAAGTGTAAATGGAATGATAGCCGATAACGGAGCGGCCTCAGGCGTATCCATATCCAATGTTATTACTTCCTGCTGGTACAGGTATAGCATAATAACCATAAAACCATTGTTTACAAAATGTGCGATTACGGGTACCCAGAAGTTGCCCGACCACCAATAAAGATAACCAAACAGCGCACCCAGAAACAGGCGGGGCACGAAACCAAAAAACTGCATGTGGAACGCGCTGAAAATAAAAGCCGAAATCCAGATGGCGGCATGATAATTTCCGCTGAGGCGGTAAAGCTCAGGCTGCAACATGCCTCTGAAGACCAACTCTTCACCAAGGGCGGGTAACAAGGCTATCACGACCATCCCTAACAGTAAATCGCCTGTTGAGTTAAAAACGGTAAAAAACTTAGTGAGCTCTGCAGCCACATCTTCCCGTGCCCGTGCCCACTCGCCAAACTCTTTCAGGAATTCCGGAAAAACAAAGCTGCTGTTCCATTCAATAAAAACAGAGTTTGGAACCATAAAGGCGATCACAATTACAGTTACCGTAAACGCAATAATGGCCGGTGTCTTCTTGTTCAACCATTTAACCGGGCTCACATGTTCAAGTGCGCTGAGGTAAAGACCGGGTAGTAAGATTAAGCCGATCAGGGTGGCAAAGCCCTGCATGATTAACACAGGCACCCTGAGTTCCGGATGCTGAATAGAGCCCTGAGTAATTCTTTCCGTTAGCTCCAGCATGGTTCCCCCATAGAAAGGTAATGCGGCAAAAAAACCTACGATCGGGCCAATAACAACAAAGCCAATAACAACCGTACACAGGATAAAGAAAACCGAGATGAGCGGGTTGCGCTGCGAAATGCCTGTTAGTCCGGACATGTGGGTAAAAAAACTTAATTTTGTGGCGCAAACAACGGGGTTTTTGATCAGAATATCAACGTGGTAAAAATCGGCAGCATATCACTAAGCGATTTTCCGCTTTTACTTGCACCTATGGAGGATGTAAGCGATCCGCCTTTTCGTGCGGTATGCAAGGCGGGCGGGGCCGACCTGATGTACACCGAGTTTATTTCCAGCGAAGGGTTGATCCGCCACGCGGCCAAAAGCAAGCAAAAGCTCGACATCTTTGAATACGAGCGCCCCATAGGCATTCAGCTTTTTGGCGGCAATGTAGATAGCATGCGCGAAGCAGCCGAGATTGCAGCCGCAGCTAATCCCGACCTGATTGATATTAACTACGGTTGCCCGGTTAAAGCGGTAGCCTGCAAGGGAGCTGGTGCTGCATTGTTGCAGGATATACCCAAGATGGTGCGCATGACGGAGGAAGTGGTGAAAGCAACATCATTACCCGTAACGGTTAAAACCCGTTTGGGGTGGGATGATCATACGAAGAACATCGTGGAAGTAGCCGAGCGTTTGCAGGACATTGGCATTAAAGCATTGGCCATACACGGACGCACGCGCGTGCAGATGTACAAAGGCCCTGCCGACTGGTCTTTGATCGGCAGGGTGAAGGAGAACCCGCGTATGCACATTCCCATCTTTGGCAATGGCGATATTGATTCTCCGCAGAAAGCGCTGGAATACAAGAACCGTTACGGTGTGGATGGTATTATGATTGGCCGTGCTACCATCGGGGCTCCGTGGGTCTTCAACGAGATCAAGTATTATCTGAAAACAGGCGAGCAATTACCACCGCCAGATATGGCGGAGCGTGTACGCATTGTACGCCAGCATCTTGATTTTTCCATTCGCTGGAAGGGCAACCGGTTAGGCATTTTTGAAATGCGCAGGCACTACACCAACTACTTCAGGGGCATTCCGGATTTTAAACCATTTCGTACACGGTTGGTAGAAGCCGATACGCATGAAGAAGTGAACGAGATACTGGAAGAGGTTGTAAAGGCTTATGCCGGGCAGCATGAAGCTTGTGTTGTGTCTATGTGATCTATGTGCCTATGTTCAGCCCCTGATTTTAGCAACAATCCGCATTTGAATTGCTGATCCGAATAGCGTTCTTTGGCCCGCTTTTACAACCTGTATGCTTCAAAACAAAAATTTTACGGCAGTCTTTCTGCTGATCGTACTGTCGCTTATCTGGGGAACTTCGTTTATCCTCATCAAGCAGGGACTTAAATATTTTCCGCCTGACGTGGTAGGAGCCTTGCGCGTAACAGCCGCTTCGTTGTTCCTGTTGCCGCTTGCGTTACCCCGATTAAAGGAAATGAAGACAGGCGATCCGTTTAAACTTTTTGTTTCGGGTTTAATGGGTATTTTCTTCCCGGCATTCATGTTTGCGTGGGCGCAAACGCAGCTCAACAGTTCGTTGGCCGGGATACTAAACACACTCTCACCGGTATGGACCATGATATTCGGAGTGTTATTGTTTAATCAACGGTTTAAAGGCTATGCGTTGCTGGGCGTAATCATTTCGTTTGGGGGTACAATACTGCTGGCGCTTTCGCGATCGGGCGGAAGCATTACAGGCTTTAACCTGTATGCCCTGTTGATTGTTGGCGCCTGCGCATTTTACGGAGCCAACCTGAACTGGGTGAAATTTAAAATTGAAGGTCTGGGGTCGTTAACCATTACCAGCGTGTCGCTTTTGTTTATCGGGCCGCTGGCCGCAACCTACCTTTTTCTGGCCACTGACTTTGTAAGCATCCTTACGCAAATACCGGGTGCGTGGAAAGGTTTCGGTTTTGTGCTTCTGCTTGCGCTGATGAGCACGGCTGTAGCCAACCTGCTTTTTGTAAAGCTGCTTCGTATATCCACACCGTTGTTTGCAAGCTCGGTAACCTACATTATGCCGATTGTGGCGGTAATGTGGGGGGTGATTGACGGTGAAGTATTAACCCTGTGGCACCTCGCAGGCATGGCGCTTATCATCAGCGGGGTTTACCTCGCCAATAAGAAGTAATTTATTAAGACAGGCGTCTGACACTTTCAAAGTGTCTTGACGCCTGTTAATTTTGCACATGGCATTAACGCTGGCATCTTTAAACTCGGGCAGCAACGGCAACTGCTATTACATTGGCAACGATGAGGATGCTGTGCTGATTGATGCCGGTATTTCGTGCCGTGAAACAGAGCGCAGGTTAAAGTGCCTTGGCCTGTCGATAGCGAAAGTAAAGGCGATCTTTATTACGCACGAGCACAACGACCATATTTCCGGGCTTCACAAATTGATTAAGCGGCATAACATCCCGGTGTATGTTTCGCTGGCGACCCGCCAGAGCTTTTCATTGGAGTGGAGCTTAAAATTGTCGCACAGCTTTACCACGTACCAGCCTGTAAACATTGGCGCGTTGGCAGTTACGGCCTTGCCCAAGTATCATGATGCAGCCGATCCGCATAGTTTTTTGATTTCACACCAGGGAACAACCGTGGGGGTATTTACCGACATGGGCCGGGTATGCACGCATCTGATCAATAATTTCAGGCAGTGCCACGCAGCCATACTGGAATCCAATTACGATGAAGAAATGCTGGAAACCGGAGGTTATCCGCTTCACCTGAAAAACAGGATTCGCGGAGGCTTGGGCCACATCTCCAACCGGCAGGCTTTGCAACTATTTATGGAGCACCGGCCTGAGTTTATGACGCATTTGCTTTTGGGGCACTTATCGCAGCATAACAACAAATCCGAAATTGTGGAAGCGATGTTTAATTCGGTAGCCGGTAATACTAAAATTATAATTGCATCGCGCTACCGTGAATCAGAAGCATTTCAGGTTAATGCCGCACCTGCAAAGCTGCGCGTGGTAGCGGAGCAGCTTCAGCTATTTTAAAGTAAGCGTAACCAGCACGGGCAGGTGATCGGACGGATAATACTTACCGTCATTATCCCGGATAACCTGGTAATGCGATGCCTTCCAGTCTTCGGAGTGAAAAATATAATCAATGGTACGGCATTCCATTTTGTTCAGCTCAAAGCCGCAGAAAGTTCCGGTAAGGTTATCGGCAGGGCGTGAGTCGCGCAGCAGAAAGTCCTCCCCGTTGATTATGGTCAGGTAAGGGGCATCGGTTGGCTCCGAATTAAAATCGCCCGTTACAAGTACAGGTATTTTACCTGCACCTTGTATATAACCTGCCAAAAATACCTTAATCATGCGTGCGCTGTTCTTCCGCGCTTCTTTACCTACATGATCGAAATGTGTATTGGCATACAAAAACTTTTTGCCGGTAGCTTTGTCTTTGAACAGGGCATAGGTTACTACCCGTGTAATGGCTGCGTCCCAGCTTTTGCT
The DNA here is from genome assembly GCA_026129485.1 of Cyclobacteriaceae bacterium. Classification (GTDB taxonomy): domain Bacteria; phylum Bacteroidota; class Bacteroidia; order Cytophagales; family Cyclobacteriaceae; genus ELB16-189. The sequence continues at coordinate 202,162 of JAHCHY010000003.1, read as the reverse complement.
GCCCGGCACATCGGGTGTTTCGGAAAGCCAGAAGGTATTCTGCGAAAGCATTTCAAACTTATCTTTCTTGTAGAAGATTGCGGAGTACTCGCCTTTTTCTTTTCCGTCATCGCGGCCAACGCCTGCATAGCTGTAATCGCCAAGTCCGTTTTGCAGATCCTGCATCTGGTTATGCAGGGCTTCCTGTACGCCAAACAAATCGGGGTTGTATTTTTTAATAAGGGCCGCCACCTTGCCGGGACGGTTTTTCCACTGGTTTACGCCATCGGCTTCAGTATCCAGCCGGATGTTGTACGACATAACTTTTACCGGTTGCGCCTGTATAATGCCCGGTGATACTAAAATGATAGCTAAAATGAGAAGAGTTCGCATACTTCAAAGGTACGATCCCCCGGGTTTTATTTTGAGAGTTTTATTTAAAAGGCCTGTTAACAAATAATTATCTTAGCCCTCATACTCAAACATAACCAATCCCTATGAAAACATTAAAATACACATGGTTGCTGGCAGTGGCTGTTATGGCCGGTTGCGCAACCGAAAAGCCGGAAACTCCGCCTCAACAGTATTCCATTGCGCAGTTTATGGATATTGTGCAGATAAACGGAGGCGCATTTTCGCCCGATGAAAGTAAGTTGTTGATCAGCAGCAAGGAAACGGGAATCTTTAATGCGGTAGAGGTGGATATTGCAACGGGTAAACAAACCCCGCTTACGCATTCTACCGACAATGCCATTTTCGGATACAGCTATTTTCCGAAAGATACCCGTGTGCTCTACGGCAGCGATAAAGGGGGTAATGAGATTACGCACCTATTCGCATTGGCAAACGGTGTGGCGACTGATCTGATTACAGACTCAACGGCAAAAGCTCAATTTTATGGTTGGAGCTACAACCAGAAGCTGATGTACTATGCTTCCAACAGTCGCGATAAGCGATTCTTCGATCTGTACTCGGTGCAGGTTGGCGAAGCAACCGAGGACAAAGTTTACCCGGCCGCGGTAGCATATAAAAACGATAAGGGACTAAACCCGGCCGCTATTTCGAATGATGACCGGTACATTGCCTTAACCGAAGAGATCACAACCAACAATTCCAACATGTACCTGCTGGATACGCAGACGGGCAAAACACAATTGCTGTCGCAGCACGAAGGCGATGCACAGTTCAGCCCGCAGTATTTTAGCTTAGACGGTACAAAGCTGATCTACCTGACGGATGAAGGCAGCGAGTTTACCTACCTGGCTGCTTATGACATTGCCACCGGTACCAAAACCAAGCTGGAGGAAGCGCCCTGGGATATCATGTACTCTTATCTTTCACGAAATGGAAAATACCGCGTGGTGGCGATTAACAATGACGCGCGCACTGAAATTAAAATTTATGATGAAGCCAACGGAGGCAAATTACTCAGGATTGATGGCTTGCCTGCTGGCGATATTACAGGTGTAAATATTTCGGATAGCGAAAAGCTGATGTCGTTTTATGTAAGCAGCTCCAGATCGCCCAGCAATTTGTTTGTGTATAATTTCGATACAAAAGAAGTGAAGCAGCTAACCAATACCATGACCTCGGAAATCAATCCGAATGATCTTGTAGCGGGCGAAGTAATCCGGTACAAATCGTTTGACGGGCTGGAGATTCCGGCTTTGCTGTACAAACCGAAAGGGATAAAGGCAGGTGGAAAAGTGCCAGCCTTACTTTGGATACACGGTGGCCCGGGCGGGCAGACCCGATTGAATTATTCCCCGACTATTCAGCACCTCGTAAATCATGGCTATGCTATCCTGGCGGTGAACAACCGGGGAAGCTCCGGTTACGGAAAAACTTTCTTTGCTGCCGATGACCGCAAGCATGGTGATGAAGACCTGCGTGATTGCGTGGAGGCTAAAAAATTCCTGGCCACGTTACCATACATCGATATGGATAAAGTGGGTATTATGGGCGGAAGCTATGGAGGTTATATGACCATGGCCGCCCTCACGTTTACACCCGAAGAATTTAAAGTGGGAGTAAACCTGTTCGGTGTTACCAACTGGCTGCGCACGCTCAAGAGCATTCCCCCGTGGTGGGAATCTTTCCGCAAGGCGCTATATGTGGAGCTGGGCGATCCGTTTACGGTCGATTCGGTAGCGCTATACAATAAGTCGCCCCTGTTCCATACCGATAAAATCACCAAACCCTTCATTGTGCTGCAAGGCAGCAACGATCCGCGCGTGCTGCAGGTAGAGTCTGACGAGATTGTAGCCAATGCGCGTGGGAACGGGGTGCCGGTGGAGTATGTGATTTTTCCCGATGAAGGGCACGGTTTTGTGAAGAAAGAAAACAACATCAAAGCATCGGAAGAGATACTGAAGTTCCTGGATAAGTACCTGAAGCAGGTTGAATAAGCTCAAAGCTATAAAGCGGAAAGCTTAAAGTTGTTTCTTTAAGCTTTCCGATTTTTGCTTTACAACTTTAAGCTTTAAAGTGCTTCCACTTCTTCTACTTCCTCCGGCATCATCCGCTTAAAGAGATTTTCAATGCCTGCCTTTAATGTTACGGTAGATGACGGGCAGCCGCTGCATGAGCCTTGCAGGGCGACAGTAACTTTTTTATCCTGGTAGGAATGAAATGTAATTGCACCGCCATCCTGCTCAACAGCAGGCCGGATATATTCTTCCAAGATGGTTTTGATTTTCTTAACCGTTTCGGTTTCCTCCTGCTCGGGGGCAGCCGGGCCGTTTATATCCAAAATCAGCTTACCACTTTCCAGGAAAGTTTTAATGTGATTTTTAAGTGTTTCCTGGATTTCGATCCACTCTACATCTTCCTTTTTGGTTACCGTAACAAAATTGCTCATGTAAAATACACGTTCCACAAACGGGTACATGAACAGCTCTTGTGCAAGCGGAGCATTTTCGGCTTCAGCCGGTGAAGGGAAATCGAAGCTCATGCCTTCGGGAACCAGCATATCGTTCACCACGAATTTTAATGAATTCGGGTTGGGGTTTGATTCGAGGTAAATATGCAGTGCTTTTGGAGCGGATTTTAACATAACGAGATTATTTTATGCGATAAAAAGTCAAACAAAATTACACAAATTAAGTTCACCGGGTAAATCGGTATAGCCGTCCTTACCGCTATTATTCCCTATGCAATTTCAGGCGAAGGTCAACCGGTTAAAATCCTTATATTAGCCTCTTATTATCTTGAGAAGAAACACATGATCTCACAAAAACGGGTTGTTCAGGTTACTTTGCTTCTGTTGTTATTGGCCACTATTCTTCATCTGCTGGAGTATTATACTGCGTTGCAGTTGCCACCCGTTGTGTTGCTGACCAGCCGCCTTATAACCTGGGTGTTTTTTGTGTTTTATGCCATACGCAAAAAGTCTCTCACTACGTGGATTTTGCTGAGCATGGTTATTGGTGTGGAGATCGGGTTGAACTTTCCGCATTTTGCCCAACACCTTTCAGTGCTGAGTAAAATTTTCCTTAGCCTGGTAAAGACTATTATTGCGCCCATATTATTTGCCACTTTGGTGGTAGGTATTGCCGGCCACTCCAACCTCAAACAAGTTGGCCGTATGGGCTGGAAATCGATTGTCTATTTCGAGATAGTTACCACCATGGCGCTGGTTATCGGGATAATTGCCATTAATATTACCCGGGCAGGAACAGGTATTGTGTTGCCTGAAGGGTTTGACCAGGAGCTGCCTGAGGCAAAGGCACAAAAGTGGTCGGATATTATTCTGCATATTTTTCCGGAGAACATTGTTAAATCAGTCTATCATGGTGATGTATTGCCTATCGTGGTATTCAGTGTCATCTTCGGAATAGCGCTGGCCATGTTGCCCGAGGAAAAGAAACGACCCATGCTTAATTTTTCCGAGAGCCTAGCCGAAACCATGTTTAAGTTCACCAACATCATTATGCACTTTGCCCCGTTTGGCGTTGGGGCGGCCATCGCGGTAACGGTAGGGCACCTGGGTGTAGATATTCTAACCTCGTTGCTGAAGTTGCTGTTTACATTGTATGGGGCGCTTATTGTTTTCCTGGGAGCCGTTTTAATTCCGGTTGCCGTATTCCTGAAAGTTCCGATCCGGAAATTTATCAAGGCTGTTTCCGAACCGGTTTCCATTGCGTTTGCTACAACCAGCTCCGAATCGGCCTTGCCGAAAGCAATGGAAAATATGGAGAAGTTAGGTGTGCCGCGTAAAATTGTTTCGTTCGTGCTACCTACAGGCTATACGTTTAACCTGGATGGTACAACGTTATACCTTTCTCTTGCCGCGGTATTTGTGGCACAGGCGGCAGGTAAAGATATGTCGATAGGTGAGCAATTGTTAATGGGCTTAACGCTTATGCTTACCAGCAAGGGAGTGGCGGGTGTGCCGCGCGCTTCGCTTGTAATCTTGTTGGGCACGGCCGCATCATTTGAATTACCCTTGTGGCCCATTATGGCCATACTGGGTATTGACGAGTTAATGGATATGGCCCGCACCTCGGTAAATGTTATCGGCAACTGCCTGGCTTCTGTAGTGATTGCCAAGTGGGAAGGTGAGTATAAAGAACCGGAAGGCGAGGTGAATTTTGATTAACCTGCCCAACCTTTGTTTTGACTGGCGTGTCTAAGGATAAACAAACGTTGTACACTATGAAAAAGATCGTTTTTCTGCTTACACTGTCCTTGTTCTTTGCCTGTTCACCCTCCGAACCGGAACCGGATAATACGCCTAACCTGCGAACATTAAGTGTGGCCGAAGATATTTTGGTCAACAGCAGCAACGATTTCGCATTTACCCTGTTTGAAAAACTACAGAACAATGATAAGCCCAACCGCTTCCTTTCCCCGCTCAGCATAGGCATTGCGTTAGGGATGACCCTCAACGGGGCTGAGGGCGAAACCAGGCAGGGCATTCTCAACACCATTCAGTTTGGCAATCTTACCGAAGCCGAAGTAAATAAAGGGTATTATGATCTGGTCAACCGACTGTCGGGCATGGACAGAACGGTGAGCATGAACATTGCCAACTCCGTGTGGCATCGCAAAGAGCTGTCGGTTAAACCGGCTTTCAAATCAGTTATCGAATCAGATTACAAAGGCACGGTGCAGGGGCTTGATTTCTCCTCGTCCAAATCAATAGACATCATTAACGGCTGGATAGAAGATAAGACTAATGATAAAATCAAAGACGTTATTCAGGAAATAAGCGGTGATTTGGTCATGTTCCTCATTAATGCCATCTACTTCAAAGGCGACTGGACATACCAGTTTGACAAAGCAAAAACCGAAGAAGGTGATTTCTACCTCGAGAATAATTCAGTTGTTCAAACACCCATGATGCGGTCGGACAAAGTAACCGTTTCTTTGTTTGCACATGAAAAGTTTAACCTTATTGGCATTCCGTTTGGAAACAGGCAATTTGAGTTTTCAGTGTTGCTCCCGCACGATTCATACAAAACGGAAGACATTATTCCCGAACTGAATGCTGGTTCGTTCAGCGAATGGACAAGCCAGTCGCACGAACAAACGGTAGAGTTGCGAATGCCAAAATTTAAGATGAAGTGGAACAAGACATTGAATAATGAATTATCTTCACTTGGCATGGCACAGGCTTTTTCAGGTAGTGCTCAATTACCACACTTTTTTGAAAATCCGTTGAGTTTGCGTATTGGATTTGTTGACCACCATTCATTTCTCGAAGTAAACGAAACCGGGGCAGAGGCTGCTGCTGTTACAGTTGTGGGGGTCTTTACTACCAGCTTGCCTGCACAGCCTCCGATTATTGTTCTAAACAAACCCTTTATCTTCCTGATACGTGAGAAGCACAGTGGCACGATTTTGTTCATCGGGCAGCTTAAAGACCCTTCATCGTTGCAGGGATAGGATTCTGAAAGGCATCATGTAAAAGACCTCGCACTTTGAGTGTTCAAACTGTTGGTGTGCTATAGTTTCGATGACTTTGCGCGTAAATAAAAATCCGCCAGCACTAATGCAGCCATCGCTTCAACAATAGGTACGGCACGCGGCACCACGCACGGATCGTGTCTTCCCTTGCCGGATACAACGGCTTCGTTGCCATCTTTATCTACACTGGCCTGATCCTGCATAATCGTAGCCACCGGCTTGAAGGCCACATTAAAATAAATATCCTCCCCGTTGCTGATGCCGCCCTGTATGCCGCCTGAGTGGTTGGTTTTGGTTCTGATTTTTCCGCCTTCGTTATAAAACGCATCGTTGTGCTGCGAGCCGCGAAGCGTTACGCCTTCAAAGCCGCTGCCGTATTCAAACCCTTTTACGGCATTAATGCTCAGCATGGCTTTGCCCAGTTCGGCATGGAGCTTATCAAATACGGGTTCGCCCAAACCAACGGGTGTGTTTTTAATCACACACGTAACCACCCCGCCAATAGTATCGCGACTTAAACGCACTTCGTCAATAAGCGCAATCATTTTTTCGGCTGTGGCCGGATCGGGGCAGCGCACAATATTATCTTCTGTTTTGGATAAATCGAGTTGCGAATAGGGCGGAGCTTTTAATTCACCCACCTGCGATACATACGCGGCAATGTCAATACCCGCCTGCTTCAATAATAATTTAGCAACAGCGCCTGCTGCTACACGCGCGGCTGTTTCGCGGGCTGAGCTCCTTCCGCCACCGCGGTAATCGCGAATGCCGTATTTGGCTTCGTAGGTATAATCGGCATGCGAAGGCCGGAATGTATTTTGTATGTGCGAATAATCTTTGCTGCGCTGATCCTGGTTTTCAATGACAATACAAATAGGTGTGCCGGTACTTTTGCCTTCAAACACACCGGAAAGGATTTTAAACGTATCGTCTTCTTTGCGTTGGGTGGTTATTTTGGACTGGCCGGGCTTTCTGCGATCCAGTTCGGATTGAATAAATGCTTGGTCAATCGCCAAACCGGCCGGGCATCCGTCTATGATTACACCAATAGCCGGGCCATGGCTTTCGCCAAATGTACTTATGCGAAACAGCGTGCCGTAAATGTTCATGATTCAAAATTTAAAATTCACGATTTGCCCGCAACCTTACTAAATTTTGAACCTTCAATTTTAAATTATCTTTTAAAGAGCAGGTAAACGGAAGCCCCCAGCATGATTACAATAAATGTGTTGAGGCCGATCGTAAGCCAATCAGGCTGGGCAGTGGCCTGCAATATATTGGGCGCTGCATCGGCCCGATCGTAAAACGAACCCGGGTCTGTGCTTTCAATAAACTGGTTCTGCTGGCTTTCACCTTTTACGCGCAGGTTATAGGAAGAACGAAGCGTATCATATTGTTTTTTATTGGGGTTGAAGAATACCCACTGCATGTATTGCCCCAGGTTGTAATCACCGGGCTCTTTCGGGACAATAAAATAGCTGAAGGTTTTTGTCCCGGCCACACGGCTGCTTTCGCGGTTGATGTTCTGCTTTACATTAGGTTCATAAAAATCGAAAGCGGCATCCTTAAGCACCGCGGGCTTTTCAATGGCCGAAATGTTTCCTTCACCAAAAATCCGGAATTCATAGGCAGTGCTTTGCCCTGTTTCCAGGTTGGTACCGGAAATTTTTTCATCTAACCGGTAATCGCCAACGGCCACAGCATCGCGCAGCGGATGCGGAGGCAGCTCTTTCACTTTCACCGTTTTGGGTTTGGAATAGAATGTTTTAAAATCCTCCTGCCGGTTTTGCCCGAAGAAGGATGGATTTTTCGCCACTTTGAATTTTATCATTTGCAGGCCTACACGTGGAAACTCAACCGGTTTTGTATTGAGCGGGTAAAATGTGCCCTGGTAGATTTTGTATTGTGTATATCCCTTGCCGTTTATTTCTACATGCTCTCCTTCAATGTTTTCGATATTGAAATTTTCCTCCCAGCAATTGCCGGGTCTTAGCTTCTTCAGCACATCGGCAAGCTGTGGCCCCAGGTTGTGAAATTGCATGGGTGCACGGTTGTTATCGGCTACCAGGAATGAGAGCGTGGTGGTAAAGCCTTCGCCCACAAACACTTCATCTTTGTTGGTAGTTAATGCAAGCAGGGCATCTTCTTTAATGTCCACAAACTCGGTTTCGCTGCGCCCAAAGAAATCCTGCATGGGGTCGCGATCAAAAAAACTTCTGAACGGATCGGGTTGTGATTGAACCGGGGGGCCTACTTTAACCCTCTTGCCATTCACCGAGTAAACCTGGTCGTTCACCTTTATTTTAAACGAAAGAACGGTAAACGTTCCCTGCCGGGTGGGCAGGTAGGTCATAACAATACTTTGCGATGAGCTAACCTGTCCGTTTACAATGCTGGTTTGCGACTGTGTAGAAGTTCCACGTTTTTTAAAACCGTCTATCTCGGGGAAATTCTCATAATTTTTTAATCGGTCGTTATTTACCGTGATGGTGATCGTCCACGGCTGGTTTTCACCGATTTCATCGGGGCCAAGCGTAATCTGAACGTTATCCTGGGCCACCAGGAAATGCGCCATCAACAACAAAATCAAACTAAAGGTCGTTCTCTTACTAAATTTCATATCGCAACAACATCGCAACGCGTTTGCATAAATACAAAAGTAAACTCTTTCTTTTCAGTGTTAAACTGCTTTTGTATTTTAACGGTTGCAACCCGGGCGGTGGGCTGCTGTTTGAAATTAAAACCAAATACTTACCATTTTTTAATATGAAGATGCTTAGTTATGCAAAGCACATTCTCACGCGGGTGAGTTTTGACGCGCGGCTCTTTGAGAAAGAATTGCGCAAGGCTATCAAAATGTTGATTGCGGACGAGGTACAGGAACTCAAAAATTGGTGCTATGCCAACTTTTCGAGGGAGCATGAGGCGATTCTGAATCGTTGTTTTGTAAGGGTGTAACAAACCGAGATTTGTTTTGTAGAACCAGCCCCGGCTTTGCCCGGGGTTTATTTTTTTAGCTTCGGGCATCGGCAGGAGGGGCTAGGGCGATTTTTTTGAAAAAGTCAGGTCAAGATAAAATACAACAAGTAAGCTTAAGAATTAAGAAGCTCCTTTGGGTTGATTTTTAATATCCTGGCTATCTCAAAAAGGGTTCTAAGATTAGGCTGCCTGTGGTTATTGACATAGCGATTCACTGTCCTGAATTCTATATCTAATTGTCCCGCTAACCATGCCTGAGTTTTCTCCTTTTCCTGCAACACTTCCCAAATCCTATTTAGCTTCTGATCGGGATTTGTGCGCTTCCTCATGCCCGTTAAAATACTTGTAGGATTGATTTGGACATGAGATCAAAATGATCCTATATTTACATTAAGAATAACAGCGATAAAAATGAGCTGTAGTGCAAATATTTTAAAAGTGTGCGAGTAACTTCATTCAGCATATGCGGTACAGAAACAAATAGTTAAAAATTGAAAAGTAAAAAAGGAAATTGTATGAAACGACTGACGAGTATCATTTTAATAATAATCGTTTTTAACACATTTGGACAAAGTGTTGAAATGACGAAAGACGAATTACCGACTTATCAAGGTGTCATTACCATGACAGGTAAAGATGCCAAGCAGATTTATGGACTCTTAAAGGAATGGGTTGCTAAAAACTATAAATCAGCTAAAGATGTAATACAAGTTGACGATCCAGAGAATGGAAAATTGGTATTAAAGGGTATTGACAAATATTTAATTGAAGCGGCAATGGGAGTGAAAGCGGAGAATGCTTGTTACCATACAATTACACTTGAAACAAAGCCGGAGAAATTCAGATTTACAATAGAAGTTACGGAGGTTACAACTGGTACAATGAATCAACCTATGCTTAGGGATGTCTTGTTATCTAACCCGCCAATAAAACCAAATGGAAAACCTTATTCAGGTGCGATGTTAAATGGCGTTTTGAAACAAAAAGAACAGCACTTGACTCACATCAATTCATTAAAGATTGGTCTGATAACAACTTTGAGTCGACTCGCGACTATCAAAAAAGATGATTGGTAAGACAAATAAACGTCAGCCGATTCTCCACTCAGCCGTTGCCGGAGGTATTCACCAGCAACGGGGAGTATTTGTACCTGCAAAGGATAAGGCGTGTGCGTTGAACGAGATAAATCATTGAGGCTCATGCGCTCTCAAATTCAAAATGAAGCAAAAACAAATCAGAACCCTTCAACGACTCTAAGGCAATTGTTTCCCCTTTTTTGTTGATGAACTCAACCTCGTAATAATTGTCATCCAGTTGCTCGACAATTGTACCCACCTGGCCTTTTATGAGCTTTTTCTTCGGCACATCCTTTAGAAGAGCAATGACATCTAATAATTTAAATACTGGCATCTGGCTATTTTTTAACATAACATGAAACAAGCCTCGGAAAATCTTCGCCTTGCAGCACAATCCATGCGGTTCGGACGATAGCTTCCCGGTTCAAGTTACGAATATTTATATCAACAAAGAACCGCTTACCATAGCGATCTGCTTCGGTTTCAATGGCATCCTGATCGGGCAATCCCAACAGGATTTTTTCTTTTAGTGTTTCTGCGTCAGAGGACTTTATGTAGAGAGCGGAATCAAATACTCTTGCTTTATATTTTCCGACCGGGTGATTTTCATTTAAAACATAATCCTGAAGCTTGCTTAAACTGATGTTTGCGTGTTCATAATTCGGCAGTTTCATATTCATATTTAATCAAACAAACCCGGCCCTCGTGTGGAAGGAGGAGGTACCAATTTCAGGTGTTTATACGCCTTTTCAGTTGCTTCTCTTCCTCGTGATGTTCGCTTGATGTATCCTTCCTGAATCAAAAACGGCTCATATACTTCTTCTATCGTTTCAGCTTCTTCGCCTACGGCAGTGGCAATAGTAGTAAGCCCTACAGGGCCGCCTTTAAATTTTTCAATAATGGTAGTGAGTATGCGGTTGTCCATGTCGTCCAAACCGTTCTCATCCACATCCAAAGCCTGTAAGGCCATCTGGGCAATGGTTTTGGTAATGGTGCCATCACCTTTATCTGGGCGAAGTCGCGCGTGCGTCTTAAAAGATTGTTAGCAATACGCGGAGTGCCCCTGCTTCTGCGGGCAATTTCAAACGCGGCATCATCCACAACAGGTGTTTTCAAAATCTCGGCTGAGCGCTTTACAATTTTGGTGAGCAACTGTGAATCATAATACTCAAGCCTTGCATTAATGGCAAACCGTGCCCGCAACGGAGCGGTAAGCAAACCCGCCCGCGTAGTAGCGCCAATCAGGGTAAACGGATTTAAATTAATTTGTACCGACCGTGCATTGGGCCCCGAATCGAGCATAATGTCAATCCGGTAATCTTCCATAGCCGAGTATAAATATTCTTCTACAACCGGGTTGAGGCGATGGATCTCATCAATAAAAAGAACATCGTTGGTTTCCAGGTTGGTAAGCAGGCCGGCCAGGTCGCTGGGCTTGTCTAATACCGGGCCTGAGGTGATTTTTATATTCGAACCAAGCTCGTTGGCAATAATGAAAGACAAGGTAGTTTTACCTAAACCGGGCGGGCCGTGCAGCAGTACGTGGTCAAGCGATTCTTCGCGCTGTTTAGCAGCCTGCACAAACACCTTAATGTTGTCCACTACTTTTTGCTGCCCGGTAAAGTCGCTGAATATGAGCGGCCGCAAAGCTTTTTCAATTTCTTTGTCGGTAGTGCTCAGCCCTTCCGGGTTGCCCTTTAAATAATCTTCGCGCATAGTTTCTTTCAATGCGAAAGTTAAGCAAATAAACTGCTTGGTGGTTTAGATTGTGCTTCCGGGTTTTAACTTGCCAATCCAATTCTACTGTATGCATAACCGTTGGAAAAATGCGATTTACTCGGTAGTGGTGCTGGCCGCCATGTGGGCGGTGTACCAGTGGCGTAACCGTGTGCCCGATCCGGTAAAGATTGAAGGCGAAACGATGGCCACCACATATCATATTACCTACTTCGATTCAAAAAACCGGAACTTTAAATCATCGGTTGATTCGCTGCTGGTGCTGGTAAATCAATCTATCAACAACTACGATCCGGAGTCAGAGGTTTCGGTATTTAACCGGTCGGCCGGGTTTAAGTTCAGGCTTCCTTATTTGCGCCCACCGGTTGAGGTTGCTCAAAAAGTTTTCTCCGGCTCGCAGGGCGCTTTCGATCCTACTGTTTTGCCCTTAGTTAACCTGTGGGGTTTTGCCCAAAAAAAAGTTGATAAGCCCGATAGCTCGAAGATCGATTCGATCCGCACCATAATCGGGTTTGAAAAAATCCAGTTCAGCCGGGACAGCATCTGGAAGCTGGATCCGCGTTCGCAGCTTGATTTTGGCGGTATAGGTCAGGGATACGGGGCCGATGTAATTACAGATTTTCTAAAATCAAAGGGAATTAAAAATATGCTGGTGGAGTTAGGGGGGGAAGGTATGGCATGTGGCATTAACCTGAAGTCGGGCAAGCCGTGGGAGCTTGGTATTCTTGATCCCAACTCAACCCGCGATAACCAGTTTTTTAAAGCATACGTTTCGTTGTCAGACCAGTCATTTACAACATCGGGCAACTACTTTAACTACCGCGAAGTTGACGGTAAAAAATATTCGCACACCATAGACCCCGAAACGGGGTACCCGGCCACACGTGCAATACTCAGCGCCTCAGTCTTTACCAGCGATTGTACAACGGCCGATGCCTGGGGAACGGCCATTATGGCAATGGGCCACGAGCGGGCTATCGAGCTGTTGAAAAGACATCCTGAAATCGATGCTTTCCTGATCTACACAACTCCCGGGGGTATTGCTACCTTTGCCACAGAAAAAATCAACAAACAACTCAGCATTAATCCCTGATAGTCGGCCAGGTTATGACAATTAAACTTCTTGTACTTTTTTTTGCCCCCTTTCTGGCCGGCCTGGTGGTTTACCTCGTTCCCTCCGCAAAAGGAAACAGCTTTAAGCTGCTGCTGGTATTTGCCGGCTCATACCTGTTCGCCATTACGGTTACACACATTCTGCCGGAGCTGTACCGCCAACACCGGGAAGTAGAGTTGATTGGATTGTTCGTGCTGGCAGGATTCTTCTTACAGCAACTGCTTGAATACTTTACATCCGGTGTAGGGCATGGCCATGTGCATGAGCACGACCATCACCACGATCACCAGCATCATGCACATCATCATCACATGGTTTCGGCCCTAATGCTGTTATCGGCCTTATGTGTGCATGCCTTTTTAGAAGGCAGCATGCTGGCCCAGCCGGTAACCATGGGTTTTGGGTATGATGTAAATGCGGTGCTGTTAGGCATTGCGCTCCATCGTGCACCGGCAGCATTTGCCTTGATGACAGTTCTGGCCGCACAGCTTCACTCCAAAAGAAAAGCACTGCCGCACCTCGTTGTTTTTTCACTGGCTGCCCCGTTAGGTTTGCTGATCAGTTCTTACTTTGTAGAAAGTAAATTGCTTACCGAAACAGGATTAATTTACCTGTATGCCCTGGTAAGCGGTAACTTTCTGCACATTTCCACCACCATCGTATTTGAAAGCAGCCCCGAACACCGGTTTAATGCATGGAAGTTGGGTGTGGCTGTATTAGGCGCATTGCTTGCCGTTGCCGTTGAATATGCGATTTAATCGTCTGCATGAATATCTTTTGAAATCTCGGCCAAGTAATCGATTTTAGAGAAGTTAAAAACCGTCTTAGCTATCTCATCATGAAAAAGATTACCAGCTTAGCGCAGTACCAGCAGGTTTATAAGGAGAGCATTGAGCAGCCTGAAAAATTCTGGGCTGATGTAGCTTCTGATTTTAAATGGAGAAAAAAATGGGACAAGGTTCTGGAATGGAATTTTCAGGAGCCGAAAGTAAAATGGTTTGAAGGCGGTAAGCTGAACATTACTGAAAACTGCCTAGACCGGCACATCGACACGTTGGGCGATAAGCCAGCCATTATCTGGGAGCCGAACGATCCGGAAGAGCACCACCGTGTGCTCACCTATAAAGACCTGCTTTTTAAAGTAAAGCAGTTTGCCCATGTGCTGAAGAACAATGGCGTAAAGAAGGGTGATCGTGTGTGTATTTACATGGGTATGATCCCGGAGCTGCCCATTGCGGTATTGGCCTGCGCACGAATCGGGGCCATACACTCGGTAATTTTTGGCGGGTTTTCTGCACAATCCATTGCCGATAGGTTACTGGATGCCAAAGCAGAATTTATTATAACCTGCGATGGCGCTTATCGTGGCGCGAAAGATATTCCACTTAAATCAGTTATTGACGATGCGCTCATAGCCTGTCCGTTTGTAAAGCGCGTGATTGTGTGCACCCGCACCCGCATGCCGGTGAGCATGATTAAAGGCCGCGATGTATGGTGGGAAGACGAAATCAAAAAGGTAGAAACACAAGGCAACCCCGATTGCCCGGCAGAAGAAATGGATGCCGAAGACATGCTGTTTATCCTCTATACTTCCGGTTCAACCGGAAAGCCAAAAGGCGTGGTGCATACCACAGGCGGCTACATGGTATGGACGGCCTTCACATTTGTAAATGTGTTTCAATACCAGCCCGGGCAAATTCATTTTTGCACAGCCGATATCGGTTGGATTACCGGCCATAGCTACATTGTGTATGGCCCGTTGTTGTCCGGAGCCACTTCGCTCATGTTTGAAGGTGTGCCCACGTGGCCCGATGCCGGTCGCTTCTGGGATATTGTAGATAAATACAAAGTGAACATTTTATATACAGCCCCTACAGCAATCCGCAGCCTGATGGGTTTCGGGTTGGATTATGTTGCCGGTAAAGACTTGAGCTCATTGCAGGTGCTGGGTACAGTAGGCGAGCCCATTAACGGGGAGGCGTGGCATTGGTATTACAAAAACATTGGTAAAGGAAAATGCCCGATTGTAGATACCTGGTGGCAGACTGAAACCGCTGGAGTATTGATTTCAAACATGGCTAACATTACACCGCAAAAGCCAACTTTTGCAACACTGCCTTTGCCGGGTGTAAATCCCTGCCTGGTAGATGAAAACGGAAAAGAAATTGAAGGTAACGAAGTAAGCGGTAACCTCTGTATTAAAACGCCCTGGCCCGGAATATTGCGCACCACCTATGGCGATCATGAACGTTGCCGCCTGAATTATTTCGCAACATACCCGGGGCTGTATTTTACCGGTGACGGCTGCCTGCGCGATATAGACGGCCACTATCGCATTACGGGCCGGGTAGATGATGTGCTGAATGTAAGCGGGCATCGTATTGGTACAGCCGAAGTAGAAAATGCCATTAACATGCATGCCGGTGTGGTAGAGAGCGCGGTAGTAGGCTTTCCGCACGATGTGAAAGGGCAGGGTATTTATGCCTATGTAATTGCAGAAGGACATCACGGAGATGAAAATCTGACGAGGCAGGATATCATTCAAACGGTATCGCGGATTATTGGCGCTATAGCCAAGCCGGATAAAATTCAGTTTGTAAAAGGGCTGCCTAAAACACGCTCCGGAAAAATTATGCGCAGGATTTTGCGCAAAATAGCAGAAGGAGAAACTTCCAACCTGGGCGATACTTCTACCTTGCTCGATCCTGCTGTGGTGGATGAGATAAAAGCCGGGGCGTTATAAAAATCAGACCTTCCAGGTCTTTTATTTAGCGGTATTAAAGACCTGGAAGGTCTTTAGAATTTATATCTTTACGATATGGAGCCAATCGTACTTAAATTTCCAGCTAATCATCAATTTACGGATGACGAACTGTTCGACTTCTGTGCGGCTAATGATTGGTTTAAGATTGAGCGAAACAAACAAGGCCAATTAATAATTATGTCGCCATCCGGAGGTAATACAGGTAGAATTCATTTCAAAATTTACAGGTTTCTGGCGAGGTGGTCTGAGGACAAAGAAGAATTGGGTTATCTGGTTGATGCCTCAGTTGGGTTTCGTTTGCCTGATAAATCAGTATTGGCACCTGATGCTGCATTTGTTTTTAAAGAGCGATGGGACAACCTTACTGAAGCAGAGCGTGATAAATTCCCTCCCCTGTGCCCGGATTTCGTAATAGAAGTACGCTCACAATCAGACAGCATCAAGCAACTGAAAGAAAAAATGAATGACTGGATGGCCAACGGGTGTCTTTTGGGTTGGCTGATTGATCCGATCGCAAAAAAAGCATGGATTTATTCAAATAACGGACTGGTAAAATCTTTTGATGATTTTGACGGTGAGTTGGACGGGCTGGATGTGCTGCCCGGTCTTAATCTTAACTTAAAATTGTTACTATAATGGCAATGGACATTAGCGGAACTGTGGTAGCGCTTTTACCACAACAAAGCGGGCAGGGAAAAAACGGAGTTTGGAAAAAGCAGGAATTTATATTGGAACAGCCGGGCCAGTATCCTAAAAAAGTTTGCCTGTCGCTATGGGGCGAAAAGGTGGATGAGAACCGGCTTACTATTGGTGAGAAAATAACGGCATCGGTAAACATTGAAAGCCGCGAATACAACGGCCGATGGTACACCGATGTGCGTGCCTGGAAAATTACCCGCCAGTCTGGTGGAGGCGGAAATGAAACGCCACCACCGGCAGATGATTTTATCCCGGAGAGCAGTGGAAGTGATGATCTGCCGTTTTAAAAACAAAACCCATAGAAAACAAAAAAGCCCCGAACTCAAGTTCGGGGCTTTGCTTTTAGAACTAAAATCAATCACGATCCGCAAGCCTCACAGGCTTCCGGGTTGTCCAGCGAGCAGGCCATATCAGCCCGTTTCTGCTCTATATCCGAAAGCTTTATTTCGGGCTCGTTGTAAGCAATGGTTTGCTGTTTTTCAGTTTTGGTTGCATATACAGCAACCGGCTCGGCAACAACGGCTGTTGTAGTAACAGCTTGCACGGCAGGCTGCTGTACAGCCGATTTATCCAGCGTAAACTTAATGGCATCGGCAGCAGCGGTAGTCCGCAGGTAGTACATACCGGTTTTCAGGCCTTTCTTCCAGGCATAGAAGTGCATGGAGGTAAGCTTGCCAAAGTTCGGGTCAGTCAGGTGAATGTTCAGGCTCTGGCTTTGGCAGATGTATGCACCTCGATCGGCACTCATATCAATAATGGCCTTCTGCGAAATTTCCCAAACAGTCTTATAGATGTCTTTAATGTTTTGCGGAATCTCGGCAATAGGCTGTACCGAACCGTTGGTCGCGATAAGCTTCTGGCGCATATTTTCGGTCCACAGGTTCAGGCTGATGAGGTCTTTCATCAGGTGCTTGTTGGCTACGATAAACTCGCCTGAAAGTGTCCTGCGGGTATAAATGTTTGAAGTATAAGGCTCAAAGCATTCGTTGTTACCCAAAATCTGCGAAGTAGAAGCGGTAGGCATAGGCGCCAGCAGCAAAGAGTTGCGTACGCCATGTTGTTTTACTTCTTTCTTCAGGCTTTCCCAATCCCAACGAGCTGAGCTTGGCGTTACACCCCACATATCAAACTGGAAGATTCCTTTTGATACAGGTGAGCCTTTAAAGGTTTCGTAAGGGCCATGCTGCTTCGAAAGTTCCATAGAGGCTTCCATAGCCGCGAAGTAGATGGTTTCATGAATATCGGCATTCAGGCCGCGTGCTTCCTCTGAATCGAATGGCATGCGCAGCATAATGAAGGCATCGGCCAGCCCCTGCACCCCAATGCCAATCGGGCGATGGCGCATGTTGCTGTTGCGGGCTTCAATAACCGGGTAGTAGTTAATGTCAATTACCTTGTTCAGGTTGCGGGTAACTACCTTGGTAATTTCATACAGCTTCTGATGATCGAACGTGCCCTCTTCGGTTACAAACTTGGGTAACGCAATAGAAGCCAGGTTACATACCGCTACTTCATCGGGCGAAGTGTACTCGATAATTTCCGTGCACAGGTTGCTGGATTTAATGGTACCCAGGTGCTTCTGGTTCGATTTACGGTTAGCCGCATCTTTATAAAGCATGTAAGGTGTTCCGGTTTCGATCTGGGCTTCCAGGATTTCAAACCAAAGGTCTTGCGCTTTTATTTTTTTGCGGGCTTTTCCTTCTTTCTCGTATTTCTCGTACAAACGCTCAAACTCTTCGCCCCAGCAATCGGCTAAGCCGGGTGCTTCGTTCGGGCAGAACAACGACCACTCCTCGTTGTTCTCGATACGTTTCATAAATAAATCCGGAATCCACAAGGCGTAGAACAAATCGCGCGCGCGCATTTCTTCCTTGCCGTGATTTTTCTTCAGTTCAAGGAAATCGAAAATGTCGGCATGCCAGGGCTCCAGGTAGACAGCGAAGCTTCCTTTGCGCTTACCACCGCCCTGGTCAACATAGCGGGCAGTCATATCAAAGTTGCGCAACATCGGTACAATACCATTTGATGTTCCGCCTGTTCCTTTAATATAGGAACCTTTTGCGCGTACGTTGTGAATGCTAAGACCAATACCACCGGCAGATTGCGAAATTTTGGCTGTTTGCTTCAATGTATCGTAAATACCGTCAATGCTGTCATCCTTCATGGTAAGCAGGAAGCATGACGAAAGCTGTGGCTTGGGCGTGCCGGCATTGAACAAAGTAGGGGTAGCGTGTGTAAACCACTTTTCCGACAGCAGGTTGTAGGTTTCAATAGCCGCAGCAATATCTTCACCATGAATGCCTACGGCTACGCGCATCAGCAAATGTTGAGGACGTTCCACCGCTTTGCCGTCAATTTTCATCAGGTACGAGCGCTCCAGGGTTTTAAAGCCAAAGAAGTCGTAGCTGAAATCGCGATCGTAAATAATCGCTTCGTCTAACGCAGCAGCATGTTCCTTGATCACTTTCCAGGTATCTTTCGAAATAAGCGGAGCGTTTTGTCCTGTTTTAGGATCTACATACGTGTAGAGGCGCTTCATGGTGTTGCTGAAAGACTTGCTGGTGGTTTTGTGCAAGTTGGAAACGGCAATACGTGCCGCAAGCTTGGCGAAGTCAGGATGGCGGGTGGTCATCGTAGCTGCAATTTCTGCAGCCAGGTTATCCAGTTCCTGAGTGGAAACGCCATCATACAAGCCGTTAATCACTTTCATGGCCACTTCTACAGGGTTGACAAAGTTGGGATCTAAACCGTAGCAGAGTTTTTCAATGCGGGCCGTGATTTTGTCGAACTTTACGGACTCCCGGTGTCCGTCACGTTTTAGTACGAGCATCTTTAGAAATAGGGTTGTGTTGGTAAAAAATGAAAGATTAAAAAATGTTGATCGAATGTATTAAAAATCTTCGTCAAGCGAAAACTTAGGAGCACTTTCTTTTTCGGTGCTCTTCATTACCCCGGCTTTCTGGTATTCGGCCACGCGCTTTTCAAAGAAATTGGTTTTTCCGCGCAAGCTGATCATATCCATGAAGTCGAACGGATTGGCGGCATTGTAAATCTTCTTGCCGATCAGCTCGTTCAGGAGGCGATCGGCCACAAATTCAATGTATTGGCGCATTTGCTCGGCATTCATACCAATCAGGTTTACAGGCAATGCATCGGTTACAAATTCTTTCTCGATCTCAACGGCATCTTTAATAATATCAATGATACGTTGCTCGGGTAATTTATTGATAACGTGCTGGGTATAAATATGGCATGCAAAATCGCAGTGCAATCCTTCATCGCGCGAGATCAGCTCGTTAGAGAAGCTAAGACCGGGCATAAGGCCGCGTTTCTTCAGCCAGAAGATAGAACAGAAGGAGCCGGAGAAGAAAATCCCTTCAACAGCCGCAAATGCAATCAGACGCTCCTGGAAGTTTCCTTGCGAAATCCAGCGTAACGCCCAATCTGCTTTTTTCTTCACGCAGTCCATCGTATCTATGGCGTGGAAGAGCTTATCTTTCTCTTTCGGGTCTTTTACATAAGTATCAATCAGCAACGAATAGGTTTCGGAGTGAATGTTCTCGATGGCAATCTGGAAGCCGTAGAAAAATTTAGCTTCTGTATATTGTACTTCGCCAACAAAGTGTTCAGCCAGGTTTTCGTTTACAATACCATCGCTGGCAGCAAAAAATGCCAGAACATGCGTGATAAAATGACGCTCCCCGTCATTCAGGTTTGCCCAGTCTCTTAAATCATGGCTTAAATCGATCTCTTCGGCCGTCCAGAAGCTGGCCTCAGCCTGTTTATAGAATTTCCAGATGTCGTGATGAACAATGGGAAAGAGGACAAAGCGATCTTTGTTCTCTATCAGGATGGGTTCTTCAGGAAGATTGGCACTCATAGAAATTATCCTTTTAAATGTTATAAATAGCAGTTAACCCGGTAGCCCTCAGTTAACTATAAAAAATCTTTTGGTTCTTCTCAGCTATCGAGCAGACAATGGTGATCGTCTTTTTCGTAAAGAGTAAGGAAACAAAGATTTGAAATGAAGCAGTAAAATCAAAGGCTGAAACAGCGAGTACATAGTGTTGAGTTTGTATGGAATGAAAGTATATTGTTCAAAAGGCATTCATTTTCATTCACTTAAATCTGATAGGTGAACCGTGCGCTTAACTGAATATTTTTTAGAAATTTTTTCAATGAATTTTTTCGCTCAAAAAAGTTGTAGGGGTATCAGAAATAGCAGGTAAAAAACGGGGTGATAAAGAGGCGCGATGACCCGGTAAACTTTATACGAAAAATGATACGTTAAGATGGTGGCAGCAGGAGATAGGACATAACCTCTCTAACCATTGATTTTCAGTCTTTTAGACTCGAGACCTCAATAATTGAAGGGAAAACAGGCTATCCCAAGAAAATCTGGGGGAACCCGTTGGTTATGTGCCGGTTTGACTTATCTTTGCAGTCCAAATTTTTAAACCATCCAAAAAAATGTACGCAATTGTAGATATTGCCGGAAAGCAGTTTAAGGTGGCTAAAGATCAATATGTCTACGCTCCAAAACTGGAGGGAGAGGCTGGATCAAACGTATCGTTTGATAAGGTTCTTCTTTTAGATAACAACGGAAGTGTAGAAGTTGGCGCCCCTACTGTAAAAGGTGTTAAAGTATCAGGTACGATACTGGAGCACGTGAAAGGAAACAAAGTGATCGTTTTTAAGAAGAAGCGTAGAAAAGGTTACGCGGTAAAGAATGGTCATCGTCAGCAGTTTACCAAGGTGCAGATTGAAAGCATCGGTTAATTCTAAAGTTTCGAATTTTAAATTTTGAATTGAATTTATGGCACATAAGAAAGGCGAAGGTAAAGTAAAGAACGGCCGCGAATCGGAAAGTAAACGGTTAGGGATAAAAGTATTTGGCGGACAGAAGGTTGTTGCCGGTAATATTATCGTGCGTCAGCGTGGTACCCGACATAACCCCGGCCGTAATGTAGGTATGGGTAAGGATCACACCCTGTTTGCCCTTACCAACGGAGTGGTAGTTTTCAAAAAAGGAAAAGCCAACAAATCGTTTGTATCGGTTCAGGCGGAGGCCTGATTGTAGCTGATTAATAGATTTTTGTCAAAGGCATGCTTCATAATGTGAGGTGTGCCTTTGATTTTTATAGCTATTCGTAAAAAAGTGAAAAAAAATTGATGTCTTATCTCCAAATATTATTTGGATACGAATTTTGAAAACGACTATTCCAGAGAATGTTTGGTGATGCAATCGTTTAAGGTTAAATTTTATTTGGCGAACACGGGTTGGGAAAAATTAAATACTGTTTTCATTTGTTGGCGTGTGGTTTTTGTCTTTAGAATCTTGTTAGATTTAACACTTTATTAACTTAAATCTAAACCTAAACCTATGAAGAAGATTCTACTATTATGCTTCTCATTCGTTTTTGTGCTTAGTGTGTGGGCACAGGAGCGAGTAATTTCAGGCAAAGTTACGTCCGCAGAGGATGGAACAGGATTGCCTGGAGTAAATGTTGTATTGAAAGGCACAGCTATTGGGTCTGTTACAGACGCTGATGGCAATTATAAAATTTCCGTTCCTGTTCAGGGAGGTGTCTTGGTGTTTTCATTTATTGGCCTTACCTCGCAGGAGGCTACGATCGATGAGCGCTCTGTTTTGAATGTTTCTTTGCGATCGGATATAAAAGAACTTTCTGAGGTTGTAGTTGTGGGATATGGAACACAGCTTAAGCAGGATCTTACGGGAAGCATCGCCCGGGTGAATGGCGAAACGGTTCAAAACCTGCCTGTTACCACCTTTGAACAAGCCATTCAGGGTAGAGCTGCAGGTGTTCAAATTACTGCTCAGAATGGTAAGCTTGGAGGGGGCATCAATATTAGAATCAGGGGTTCCTCATCAATCAGCGCAAGTAATGAACCCTTGTATGTGGTGGATGGTATGATTGTAAATGCGGATAACTTATCCAATAACGGATCTGCCACCAATGCACTGGTAGATCTGAATTTTAATGATATCGAATCTTTTCAAATTTTGAAGGATGCTTCTACTGCTGCCCTTTACGGATCAAGAGGAGCGAATGGTGTGGTTTTGATAACAACCAAGAGAGGAAAAGCGGGCAAGACTTCATTTACTGTAAACTATCAGTATGGAAGCAGTAAGCCTACAGGGTATAGGGAATTCCTTAATTCAGAACAGTATATTGAACTGTTCAGGGAGTCAGCGTATAACCGCGATATCAGGTCGGGTTACGATCCAATAGGTAATCCTGCAGATTATCCTGATTCCTGGCTTGAGTATGCAGAGCAAACGATGGACTACCTTGCCGGGCATACAGATTGGCGAACAAACCCTGTAAACACGAATTGGAATGATCAGGCTTTTCAAAAGGCGAACCTATCAACTTTTGATTTCACGGCAAGCGGAGGAACAGATAAAACAACGTTCTATTTCAGCGGAGGATATTCAGACCAGGATGGGATCTTAATTGGAAACTCTTTTAAAAGAACCTCTGGTCGTATGAATATTGACCATAAGGCATCTGATAAAT
Source organism: Cyclobacteriaceae bacterium (assembly GCA_026129485.1). GTDB lineage: Bacteria > Bacteroidota > Bacteroidia > Cytophagales > Cyclobacteriaceae > ELB16-189. The sequence continues at coordinate 179,362 of JAHCHY010000003.1, read as the reverse complement.
TATCGTTTGGAGCTAATGTGGCCATTAGTAAAACCACTAATAACAGGTTGTCAGCAGACAACGCATTTTCTACTCCGTTACAATTAGTTGCTTTGGCGCCAATTTCGCCTGTACGTGATGAGAATGGTGAGTTATATGATAATGCATTAAATCCTGCTCACCTGTATTATCCGGCAACAGTAGAAAGGGAAAACTCACATTTTGTAACGGATGTGTTCAGGAATATAGTTTCGTTAAATGCTACGTATTTAATTCTCCCGGGTCTTAAAATAAGAGGTGAGTATGGATTTGATCTTTTAACCCAGCAGGAAGACCGGTATTGGAATAACAAAACTCAATCCGGGTTGCCAGACGCGGTGAATATTAATGGGGGGTATGGTTCGGCCAGGTGGACGCAGATATTTAATTACACTACGAGGATTTTTGCGACTTATGATAAAACTGTTGGACAACATACCTTTGATGTTACAGGCGGTTATGAATATCAGCAAAAAACGTATGATTATGCCAGTATTGCAGGACAGGACTTTCCCGTTCCGGAACTTAAAAAATTGTCATCCTCCACTCAACCACTAACGGCATCTACAGGATTTGAAGAGGAAACATACCTCTCTTTCTTCGGGAGATTAAATTACAAGTTTAAAGACAGGTATTTGTTAGGCCTTAGTGCCCGTACCGATGCATCTTCAAAGTTTGGCCCGAATAATAAATATGGTTTCTTTCCTACAGCATCAGCCGGATGGATTTTGTCTCAAGAGAATTTTTGGTCTGCTGTTAAGCCCGTCAGTTTCTTAAAGTTGAGAGCCAGCTATGGTCTTACAGGAAACTCAGGTATTCCGAACTATCGCTACTTGGCACAATATGGTACCATAGCATACGGAGGAGCATCCGGTCTTGGGGCCAGTCAAACTCCTAACCCAGACTTATCCTGGGAAACGACTGCACAGTTTGATGTTGGGTTTGACTTTGGGTTGTTCAATGATAAAATAACCGGTGAGATAGACTACTATAACAAACAAACCAGGGATCTTTTGCTGAATGCTCCTATCCCGGCTACTTCAGGATTTACTACACAATTCAGAAATGTTGGAGATCTGGAAAATAAGGGCTTTGAGTTTGTATTGAACTATAATATTGTGAAGACCTCTGACTTCTCCCTAACAATAGGTGGAAATTATGCAGCCAACAGGAATAAAATAATAAAACTGGATGGCCAGCAAACCCGTATTGATCCTGCCAGTACACGTTACATAAATGTTGTTATGCTGGGGCAGCCAATTGGTACCTTCTATGGTCCGGAATATGCTGGCGTTGATCCCGCAAACGGGAATGCGCTCTGGTATAGAAACGATCCGGACGGAGACCCCAATGCTACTACTAATGTATACGCCCAGGCACAAAAGGTAGTGCTTGGAAACCCTACACCTACTTCCATTTATGGCTTTACTTTAAATACTTCATATAAGGGATTTGATTTGAACGTGTTGTTTCAGGGCATAGCCGGAAATAAAGTGTATAATGCGGCAGGAGGATTTATGTCGGCCAACATGATTTATGAAGATAACCAAACGATAGATCAGCTGAGAAGATGGAGGCAACCGGGAGATATTACCGATGTGCCGCAGGCGCGGTTGTTCCAGAACAATGGTGCATCGGCTTCAAGCCGGTTTTTGGAAGACGGTTCTTATCTCAGATTAAAAAGTGTAACACTTGGCTATAACTTGCCGCGTAGTGTAATTAGTAAACTATCCTTCTCAAGTGCGAGAATTTATGTGTCAGGTCAAAACTTGTTGACGTTCACTAAATATACAGGTTGGGATCCGGAGGTAAATACAGACTTTTTGGCGAGCAACATATTCTTGTCGAATGATTTTTATGCAGCTCCTCAGCCCAAGAACCTGATTGTGGGAGTGAAACTTGGTTTTTAATCAAATTCAAAAGAATTCTAATATGAAAAAATATAATAAACTAATATCTCTGATGGTTGCCCTTTTCGTGGTAGGCGCATGTGATGATAAATTAGAGCTTTCTGACCCTGAGCGGGTAGGTCCATCGATTGTATTTTCCAGTGATGCGAATGTTAAGTCGGCTCTCCTGGATGCTTATGACGGCCTTTCGTCTGGTAGTTTATTCGGAGGAAACACACTAAGAAATAGTGAACTGCTTGGTTCAGGTGGAGAAGTAAACTGGTCAGGTACCTTCAATGATCCGCTTGATATATTCAACAAGCAAATGACCACGATAAATGCAGAAGCTGCAAACACCTGGATTGCTGCCTATGATGCTATTAATGCCGCCAACAACATTCTGGCATCATTAAGTGTTGTCAATGAGGAAGATCGTGACCAAGTAAAAGGCGAAGCATTATTTGTTAGGGGTATAGCCTTGTTTGAACTGGTAAGACTTTATGGGAAACCTTATTCGGCCGGGAATACTGCAACCAATTTGGCAGTGCCTATTATGCTGGAAGAAGATCGTAATAGTGTAGCGCAGGTTAGCCGTGCCACCGTGGAAGAGGTTTACCAACAGGTGCTGAGTGATTTGGGAACAGCGGAAGGGTTATTGAACGAAGGACGCAATAACAATAAGGCATCCAGGGGGGCTGTAGCAGCCATACTTTCACGGGTACATTTACAAATGGGTAGTTATCAATCTGCAAGAGATGCAGCCAACCGGGTTATAACATCTGGTAACTATTCTCTTAATGCTTCGTATGCAGCGTGTTTTAACGGGGTAACAACCAACGAAGACATATTTGATATTCCTGTAAGTAATGCAGACGGCACAAACAGTATGGTAACCTTTTTTGCTGCCACTTCGGCTGGCGGCAGGGGCGATATTCAAATCTTAGACTCGCACCTTAATTTATATGATACTGACGATAACAGGCTGAGTTTATTTTATGCAGATCCTTCTAATGGAAGAATGAGATCGGGCAAGTGGTTAAACCCTAATGGATATGTTAAGATTATTCGTTTGGCAGAGATGTATTTGACCCGTGCAGAATGTAATTTCAGGTTAGGTACCAGTACGGGCGATACTCCGCTTAACGATGTTAACCAGGTGCATACACGCGCAGGGCTGACTGCACTGGGGTCAGTAGATTTGGCTGCTATTCTTCTGGAAAGAAGACTGGAATTAGCACATGAGGGGCATCGTATTCATGATACTAAGAGATTGCAGGGAACAGTTATTGAAGGAACGAATACATATCCCTATGATCATGACCTCCTGGTGTATCCCATTCCTCAAAGAGAAAGAAACGTTAATTCGAATCTAACTCAGAATTCAGGATACTTCTAATTTTAAAAAAAAAGGCGGCCATTTAATTTATTAAATGGCCGCCTTTTTTTTGTTTGGAAACGAGTCTAAGGCTTACTTTAACATCCTCAACAACAAGCTCAGCCTGCTCTTCAAATTCCTTCTATCCACAATAAAATCAAGAAAGCCGTGGTCAAGCACAAACTCGGCACTTTGAAAACCTTTCGGCAGGTCTTTACCGATTGTTTCGCGGATTACACGCGGCCCGGCAAAGCCAATTAGCGCACCAGGTTCGGCAATATTAAAATCACCCAGCATGGCGTAGGATGCGGTAACACCACCGGTAGTAGGATCTGTTAATAAAGAGATGTAAGGAATTTTAGCCTGGTCAAGTAAAGCGATCTTGGCCGAAGTCTTGGCCATCTGCATTAAGGAAAGGCCTGCTTCCATCATGCGGGCACCACCTGAGCGGGAGATCATGAGAAAAGGCTTTTTGTTTTTCAGGCTGTGATCCATCGCGCGGGCAATTTTTTCACCTACTACCGAGCCCATCGATCCGCCAATAAAGCTGAAATCCATACAGGCAATGGTAATATCCAGCCCATTCATTTTGCCATAAGCAGTGCGCACAGCATCTTTCAGATTAGCCTTCGCCTGCGATTCCTTAATCCGTTTTGGATAAGGCTTGGTGTCGGTAAACTTTAATGGATCGGCTGACTCCATGTCGGCATCAAGCTCTGTGAATTCATTATTGTCGAACAGGATTTCAAAGTATTCCTGCGAGCCGATTTTTACGTGATATTCCTCTTCCGGAACCACATAAGCATTGTTCTTTAGCTCACGGGTATGAACAATTTTACCCCCGGGCGATTTAAACCATAACCCATCCGGTACTTCCCGTTTGGATTCTGTTGGAGTAAGAATTCCTTTATCTGTACGCTTGAACCAAGGCATAAAATTCAATTTGAAAATTGTTCAATTTGAAAATTTGAAATGTAAAACCTGAGTAACGATACAATTTTCAAATCATATCACCTTCAAATTTTCAAATTAATAACTATGCTATATCAATCTTGCTATCCAAATAAACATCCTGGATCGCATTCAGAATTTCAACACCCTCCTTAAGCGGACGCTGAAAAGCTTTGCGACCCGAAATCAAGCCCATGCCACCGGCACGCTTGTTAACTACCGCAGTACGTACGGCATCAGCCATATCGCTGGCTCCTTTCGAATCGCCCCCTGAGTTGATCAAACCCGCCCGCCCCATATAGCAGTTTGCAACCTGATAACGACACAGGTCAATCGGGTGATCAGAAGTTAATTCGGTATAAATGCGTTCGTCTAATTTTCCGTAGCTGCTTCCGCCTGTGTTAAGGGCTTTGTAGCCTCCGTTGTTCTCAGCTAATTTTTGTTTGATGATATCGGCCTGGATGGTTACGCCCAGGTGATTGGCTTGCCCGGTTAAGTCGGCTGATACGTGGTAATCAATACCGTCTTTTTTAAATGCGTTGTTACGGGTATAGCACCACAAGATGGTAGCCATACCCAGCTCATGCGCACGCTCAAACGCGGCAGCCACTTCCTGAATTTGTCGTGTGGCATTATCCGAACCGAAATAGATAGTGGCACCTACTGCTACTGCACCCAGATTCCACGCATCTTCCACAGAACCGAACATAATCTGATCGGCTTTGTTGGGATACGTGAGTAGCTCATTGTGGTTGATCTTTACAATGAACGGAATTTTATGCGCATACTTGCGCGACATCAGGGCAAGACCGCCATAGGTAGTGGCTACGGCATTGCAACCCCCTTCAATAGCAAGCTTTACAATATTTTCCGGATCGAAATAAATCGGGTTTTTGGCAAAAGAAGCACCGGCACTATGCTCAATCCCCTGGTCGATAGGAAGAATAGAAAGATAACCTGTTCTTGCCAGGCGGCCTGTATCAAACAAAGTTTGCAGGCTGCGTAAAGTCTGTGTGTTACGATTTGATTGGGTAAAAATTCTGTCTACAAAATCAGGCCCCGGAAGGTGAATCTGGCTTTTATCGATGGTTTTACTTTTGTGAGCCAGTAAAGAGTCTGCGTCTTTACCCAGCAGTGCGCTAATGTTCAGATTTGCCATATTTTCATTTGAGATGAGCGGCAAATATAGGTTTATACCCCCGTTTGTGCAATGTAATGTAGGATATGGTCGGGTAATGAAAAAGCCCACTCCAATCGCTGGAATGGGCTTTTTTTAATATAAGTGCGATAATATTGCTTAAGCTTCTTTGGTTGCCAGCTTCTCCTTAATCCTGGCAGATTTACCCTGGCGGCCTTTCAGGTAGTACAGCTTGGCCCTGCGTACTTTTCCTGCTTTGATAAACTCAATTTTATCGATGCTTGGGCTCAGGATCGGGAAGATACGCTCCACACCAACTCCGTTAGATACTTTACGAATAGAGAAGCTCTCGCCATTGGTTCCTTTTCCCCGTCTGTAAAGAACCACACCCTGAAATTGCTGGATACGTTCTTTGTTTCCTTCACTGATTCTTACGTGTACGTTTAATGTATCACCAGGCTTAAAATCGGGGATATTGGCGCGCTTTGCTGCTAATTCTGCCTCTACTTCTTTTATTAAATCGGCCATACGCTCGGTCTTTTTAAAATGGACTGCAAATATAGACGAATTGCCCGGAATACGCAGATGCGGCCTGATATTTTTTAGGTGCCATTCAGAAGCCCCGGCCTTCGTTTTTTGGTTCTTTCCAGCGATTTTTCATATTTCCATTGTGTAATACGGGCTTCATGCCCGGAAAGCAATACATCCGGAACTTTCCAGCCTTTGTATTCTGCCGGTCTTGTGTAAACCGGGGGAGCTAACAGGCCATCCTGAAAAGAATCCGTAAGGGCAGAAGTTTCATCATTCAATACTCCCGGCAATAGCCGGATCACAGCATCGGCTACTACTGCGGCTGCCAGCTCGCCACCCGAAAGCACATAATTTCCAATGCTTATCTCGCGGGTTATCAAATGTTCGCGCACGCGTTCATCCACGCCTTTGTAGTGGCCACAAAGCAGAATGAGATTTTGTTTAAGGCTTAGCTCGTTGGCAACAGGCTGGGTAAGCAACTCACCATCCGGGCTCATATATATAACATCATCGTAAGCCCGCTCAGATTTCAGTTTGGTAATGCAGTTGTCAATGGGTTCAATCATCATAACCATGCCGGCACCGCCACCAAAGGCATAATCATCCGTAGTACGGTGTTTGCTGGTTGCATATTCCCGTAAATCATGTACGGCCACGCTTACCAATCCTTTCTGTTGTGCCCTTTTCAGGATCGAATCTGAAAAAGGACTGTCTAACAATCGCGGCAGGCAGGTTATAATGTCGATGCGCATAATCGAAAATACTTAAATCTCCAGAAACCCTTCGGGCAATTCCACCGCAATTCTTTTCTTCGATTTATTAATAGAAGTAATGAACGGGCCGTTTACCGGGATGAGCACTTCTTTGCCATTATGATCGAGTTGAATCAGCCGGCTGGCAGCGGACTGAACAACACCGGTAACAATACCCAGTAACCCGGTAGTTGCATCTTCTACGGTGAAGCCGATAACCTCATCATCGTAAAATTTCCCACGTGCCAGCTTGGGGCGCAATGATTTTTGCAGGTAAATGCTGGCGCCTTTCAGCAGTGCGGCCTGTTCGGGCGAGTTTACTTCTTCGAATTTAACAAACACTTTGTCTTTCCTGTCGGAATAGGATTCGATAAAGTAAGGCACCAGGTTATCCCGTATTTCCACAAATACGGATGGCAGTGTCTCCAGGTCAACGGCCTCGGTAATCACCAGCGTTACTTCACCCTTAAGGCCATGGGTTTTGGCTATATACCCTATTTTGTAACACGACTCCTTATTCATACCGTAACCTTAAAAATAAAAATGCCCCGTTTTCGGGGGCATTTCTTTGACAAGAATTGAGTTTCTGTTAAGCCTGAGGCTCGGCAGAAGTTTCTTCTGCTGGCGCTTCGGCAGGGGCAACGGCTGCAACTTCGGCTTTTTTGCGGATAGCTTCTGCCCGTGCTTCTTTAACTTTAGATTCAGCGTCTTTACGTGCTTTGGCAGCGGTTTGCTTGGCCTTAGCCACATGATCAACCTTGGATTGAATTTTATCTTGTTTTGCTTTTACCCAATCAGCCAGTTTGGCATCAGCCTGCTCCTGGGTAAGGGCGCCTTTACCTACACCGATCTGCAGGTGCCTGCGCAGCATTACACCCCGGTAAGACAACATAGCTCTTACGGTATCAGTAGGCTGTGCACCTTTCATTAACCAGTCAAACGCTTTGTTATCATCCAGGTTAATGGATGCCGGTACAGTTAATGGATTGTAGGTACCGATTTTTTCAATGAATTTGCCATCACGTGGCGAACGCGAATCAGCCACAACCACATCATAAAGCGATAGTTTTTTGCGGCCTCTGCGCGCTAATCTGATTTTTACTGCCATTTTGTTTTGTTTTTAAATGTTGGAACTCGTCCGATTTTTAAAGGACTGCAAAGATAGCCGTTTTCACCAGTTTACCAATACCGGGGTTTTAGAAAATCCTAAACGATTGATTTTCTTTAATATTTGCTTAAGCGATTATTAGGTTTTTATATCTTACAACCGATTTTTACATTTGGTTCCCAATTCAAAAATCATGGACAAGTTTTCTTACATCTCCAACGCTGATGTCGGCTACATCGATCAACTCTATCAAACCTATAAAAAGGATCCCTCTTCGGTAGATGCTACCTGGCAAAAATTCTTCGAAGGCTTTGACTTTTCACAGTCGCAGGGAGGGAACGGACAAACCACTTCAGGAGGTGATCCTATCTCTATTAAAGAAACACAGGTTCGTAACCTTATTTTTCAGTACCGCTCGTTCGGTCATCTGAGGTCGAAAACCAACCCGGTGCGCGAGCGCAGGGATCACAACGTAAACCTTGACCATAAAAGTGTTGGTTTAACTGATGCCGACCTGGACACGGAGTTTGATGTGGCTGCTGAAATCGGTATGCCAAAATCTTCGTTGCGCAAAATCATTGAGAAGCTAAAAACGCTTTACCTCGGCCCGATCGGGTTTGAGTATAACTTTATCCGTAACGATGACATCCGGGCATGGTTCCACAATAAAATTGAGAAGGAGTATTACGAATACAATCCCAACTTAGATGAGAAAAAACGTATCTTATCCAAGCTGAACGAAGCGGTTGTATTCGAAAACTTTTTGCATACCAAGTTCCTGGGTCAGAAACGTTTCTCGTTAGAAGGCGGGGAAAACACCATTCCGGCCTTAGATGCCATTATTAATAAAGCTGCTGAGTTAGATGTGAAAGAAGTGGTGATTGGGATGGCGCACCGCGGCCGGTTGAATGTACTTTCAAACATTCTTGGAAAAACCTACGAACAGATATTTACCGAATTTGAAGGCAATGTAAATCCTGACCTTACTATGGGCGATGGGGATGTGAAGTATCACCTGGGATATGCCAGCCACATCAACACACCGTCAGGTAAAAAGATTTATGTAAAGTTAACGCCTAACCCTTCGCACCTCGAAGCGGTTGATCCGCTGGTGGTGGGTTATACCCGTGGCCAGATTGATGATGAATATAATGGCGATCTGAGAAAAGGCATGGCCATTCTCATTCATGGTGATGCTGCGGTGGCAGGCCAGGGTATTGTGTATGAAGTTGTGCAGATGTCGGGTTTGCCGGGCTATACCACCGGGGGAACCATTCACTTTGTAATTAATAACCAGGTTGGCTTTACTACCGATTATGACGATGCCCGCACCGCTATTTATTGTACCGATGTTTCCAAGATTGTAGATGCACCGGTGCTGCACGTAAATGGCGATGATGCCGAAGCGGTAACGTGGTGTGCCAAGCTCGCAGCAGAATATCGCCAGAAGTTCGGCAAGGATATCTTTATTGATTTATTGTGTTACCGCAGGCACGGCCACAACGAAAGTGATGAGCCCAAGTTTACGCAGCCTAAACTCTATAATATTATAGCCAAGCACCCCAACCCGCGCGAAGTGTATGTGAAGAAGCTGGTGGAGTCGGGTGTGGATGCAGCCCTGGCCGATGAAATGGATGCGAAGTTTCGTAACCAGTTGCAGGATCGACTGAATGAAGTAAAGCAAAAAGCGCTTCCATACAAGCTGCAGGAGATGGAAGAGGAGTGGCAGTCGCTGCGTAAATCCAAACCGGAAGATTTCGATCAGTCGCCAGACACTTCTGTTTCAAAAGAAATTGTTGAAAAAGTAGGAACAGCGCTTACTACTATTCCGGATGGTTTTAAACCCATCAAGCAGATTGAAAAATTATTGAAAGACCGCAAGGAAGCTTTCTTTGATAAAAAAGAATTAGGCTGGGCCGAGGCTGAATTGCTGGCGTTCGGATCATTACTGGCCGAGAAGCACATTGTACGCATGTCCGGCCAGGATGTGAAACGTGGCACGTTCTCACACCGCCATGCTTACTTTTGGGATTCGAACACCAACCAGTCCTACTGCGGACTGAATCATATCAGTAACGATCAGGCTAAATTGCACATGTATAACTCCCTGCTCTCTGAGTTTGGAGTAATGGGCTTTGAATATGGTTATGCTTTGGCTACACCGCGTGCGTTGGTTGTATGGGAAGCACAGTTTGGGGACTTCGTAAATGGTGCGCAGGTTATCATCGACCAGTTTATCACTTCGGCAGAATCGAAATGGCAACGGCAAAACGGGTTAGTATTATTGTTACCACACGGCTATGAAGGCCAGGGCCCGGAGCATTCCAGCGCAAGACCAGAGCGTTTTCTGCAGCAGGCATCGGAGTTTAATATGATCGTGGCAAACATCACGTCATCGGCTAACTATTTCCACCTGCTGCGCAGGCAGATCAAGTGGGAGTTCCGTAAGCCTTGCGTAGTGTTCTCTCCCAAATCATTGTTGCGTCATCCGGGTGTTGTTTCACCGCTTGGTCAGTTTACTGCCGGCTCGTTTATTGAAGTGTTCGATGATGCAAATGTGAAAACAAAAGATGTGAACCGCATCGTGTTCTGTTCCGGTAAAGTATTTTACGACCTGCAGGACTACCAGCAAAAGAAGAAAATCAAGAATACCGCAGTAGTTCGGCTGGAGCAATTATATCCTTTCCCGAAACAGCAGGTTCAAGCCATTTTGAAAAAGTATAAAGACGCTGAGCTGATCTGGGCGCAGGAAGAGCCGTATAACATGGGTTACTGGTCGTACATCCAGCGCTTTATGCCGGATGAAAAGTGGAAGGTTGTGGCCCGCAAGTCAAGCGCATCACCGGCTACCGGCTATTCAAAAGTTCATAAAGCAGAGCAGGAGAAAATTATCACTCAGGCCTTTGAGATTTGATCATGCCAAAAATTTTTGAATACCTGGGGATTGTAATTTTCTTTTATGCCCATGAGCATGAACCGATACACGTTCATGGGCGTTATGGAAATTTGAGACCAAGGCTGAATTCGAATTGAAGGATGGGAAAGTTGTTTCTATTAGCCTGAAAAACGTAAGAGGAGCAAAACCACTGGCTGGTAAGGATAAGCGGAATTTTGATCTGTTCCTTCAGCATTATGCTGACCAGATTGTTCAAAAGTGGATTGACTTTTTTGTTTATCAAAAAGAAGTTTCTTGTGAAAAAATAAACAAACGACTGAAATGAAGATAGTTGATTTGACAACACCTGAAACTCAGGTTATGAAAATTAAGAAGGCTGCTTATTTGGGCGATTATGTATTTCGTATTCTTTTTACAGACGGGCACGAAAACGCGGTTGATTTAAAGCCTTTTCTGAAAAAAGCAACTCATCCGTCTATAGCAAAATATTTGGATGAACGCTTAATTAAGCAATTTAAGATAGATAACGGCAACCTGAATTGGAACGACTACGAATTGATTTTTCCAGTTGCCGATTTATATGAAGGAACAATAAAATAGAAACAGTCAATAAAAACATAAACTACATGGCACAAGTAAAAGTACCAACCGTTGGCGAATCGATTACCGAAGTTACCATTGCCAATTGGCTTAAGAAAGACGGTGATGTGGTGAAGATGGATGAAGTAATTGCCGAGCTGGAATCCGATAAGGCAACGTTCGAGCTCACCGCTCCGCAGGCGGGTGTTCTCAAAATAAAAAAGCAAGCTGGCGAAACAGCTGCCATCGGTGAGCTGATCTGCGAGATTGACGAATCGGCATCGGGCAGTACACCTAAAAAAGAAGAGAAGAAAGACGATAGCAAAGCTGCTGCGAAAACCGAAACGAAATTGGAAGCAAAAGCAACCGGTGGTGTGAAAGAAATGAAAGTGCCCGCTGTGGGCGAATCCATCACGGAAGTAACTATTTCGACCTGGCTGAAGAAAGATGGCGACCTGGTAGCGCTGGATGAAATTATTGCCGAGGTAGAATCAGACAAAGCCACATTTGAATTACCAGCCGAAGCAAATGGCATTTTACGCATTGTAGCGAAAGAAGGCCAGGCATTGCCGATTGGCGGATTGATTTGCAAAATTGAAATAACCGAAGGCGGGGCGCCTGTAACAGCTACAACATCTACGCCTGCTGCAACAACATCAACTGGCGATAAAAACTATGCAGCAGGTCATCCGTCACCCGCGGCTGCCAAAATCCTGGATGAGAAAGGAATTAAATCATCGGAAGTATCTGGTTCTGGTGTAGGTGGCCGCATCACCAAGGAAGACGCAACCCATGCGCAGAAATCATCAGCGAAAACTGAACCGACTAAAACAGCTGCAACGCCCCCGGTAATTGCATCGGGTGGTGCACGCGATAAGCGCACGGAGAAAATGACCTCACTTCGTAAAACCATTGCGAAACGGTTGGTGTCGGTGAAAAATGAAACAGCCATGCTCACTACGTTTAACGAGGTGGACATGAAACCTGTAATGGACTTGCGTGCGAAGTACAAGGACAAGTTCAAAGAAAAATACGGTGTAGGCCTGGGCTTTATGTCATTTTTTACCAAAGCGGTTTGCGTAGCGCTGAAAGAATGGCCGGCAGTAAATGCGCAGATCAATGGTGATGAAATTATCTATCATAATTACTGCGATGTTTCGATAGCAGTGTCTACACCTCGCGGGCTTGTGGTGCCTGTAATTCGTAATGCCGAATCGTTATCGTTCGATCAGATCGAGGCGGAGGTGATCCGTTTGGCTACACGCGGTCGCGATGGCAAGCTTTCCATTGATGAGATGCAGGGCGGAACCTTCTCCATCACGAATGGCGGTGTGTTTGGTTCGATGATGTCCACACCGATTCTCAATCCACCGCAGTCCGCAATTTTAGGTATGCACAATATTGTGCAGCGCCCGGTAGCGGTTAATGGCGAAGTAGTAATCCGCCCGATGATGTACCTCGCGCTATCATACGATCACCGTATTGTAGATGGCCGCGAATCGGTAAGCTTCCTGGTGCGTGTGAAAGAATTGTTGGAAGACCCGGGAAGATTGATACTTGGTGTTTAAATAATTTGAAATTATAAATTCGAAATTGGTTTTTATGCAATACAACGTTACCGTTATCGGCTCAGGGCCCGGGGGATATGTAGCAGCCATTCGCTGCGCTCAGCTTGGTTTTAAAGTTGCCCTCATTGAAAAGTATGATACATTGGGTGGTACCTGCCTGAATGTAGGCTGTATCCCTTCCAAGGCCTTGCTCGATTCAACCGAGCATTTTCACAATGCTGCTCATAACTTTAAAGAGCACGGCATTGAAATAAACGAGCCGAAAGCCAACATCGGACAGATGATCAAACGCAAAGCCGGAGTCGTGAAAGCCAATGTAGATGGTATTGCCTACCTGATGAAGAAAAATAAAATTGAGGTACATACAGGGGTAGGTTCGCTTGTTGATAAAAATACGATAAAGATTACCGGTAAAGACGGTAAGGAAAACCGGATTACAACCGAGAAGGTAATTATTGCAACAGGTTCAAAGCCTACGCCATTACCGTTTGCCCCGTTTGATAAGAAAAGGATTATATCCAGCACCGAAGCGTTGGAGCTAAAAGAAATCCCCAAACACCTGATCGTGATTGGCGGAGGTGTGATCGGTATGGAATTAGGTTCGGTGTATGCGCGTATCGGTGCGAAAGTTTCCGTTGTTGAGTTTTTGGATAGCCTGATCCCGACTATGGATTTATCGCTGGGCAAAGAATTGCAGAAATCAACCAAAAAATTAGGCATGGAGTTTTACCTCGGCCATAAAGTAACTTCGGTTGAAAGCAAAGGAAAGGAAGTGATTGTAAAAGCTGAACCTAAAAACGGTGGCGCTGCCATTGAGCTGAAAGGTGATTATTGCTTAGTAAGTGTGGGGCGCAGACCTTATACCGATGGACTTGGGTTGGAGAATGTGGGCATTGAGCTTGATAAGGGAAGGATTCCGGTCGATGATCACCTGAAAACCAAAGTAGATAACATTTACGCGATTGGCGATGTGGTGCGTGGCGCTATGCTGGCGCACAAGGCCGAAGAAGAAGGAGTATTGGTGGCTGAACAATTAGCCGGGCAAAAACCGCACATCAACTACAACTTGATTCCGGGAGTTGTTTACACCTGGCCGGAAGTAGCAAGTGTCGGCTTTACCGAAGAACAACTGAAAGCAGAAGGCCGTGCTTATAAAACCGGGAGCTTCCCCTACAAGGCATTGGGTCGTGCCCGTGCTTCGATGGACCTGGATGGCTTTGTGAAAATCCTGGCCGATAAGAATACCGATGAAATTCTGGGCGTACACATTATTGGTGCACGTGCTGCCGATATGATTGCTGCCGGTGTTACCGCGATGGAGTTCCGCGCATCAGCCGAAGACATCTCCCGTACCTCACATGCGCACCCTACGTACATGGAAGCGGTTAAGGAAGCGTGTCTGGCAGCCACGGCTAACAGGCCGATCCACATGTAAGCCACAGATATACACACCTTTTAATTTGTGCCAATCTGGGTATCTGTGGCAAAGGAAATTCTTTAACAGGAATCTGCTTAAACAATTGCACACGCGCCTCCGGCACAAGCCGCTTCAGCTTTGTGATCGGTTTCGTCATCATCTTCAAATACCTGCGTCAGGTCAATCGCTTTAAGACTTTGCTCCAGTTCGTAGAAACGCTCTGCCGGTATATCTTCAAAAGGCGCTTGCTTGTAGTTACCGTTATCAAAAGGCAGTACGCTTAGCCCGTTGTAAGAGGCTTTGTTTTCCCACATCCATTCACCCACGCGTTGCCATTCGCCATCGGCAACAGAAACTGTGGCCGAAACATTGTTGGCATTGTTACCCCTGCGCGAGCCATCCTGTACCCATTCGGTATTGAATTTTTTTATTCGCTCCAGCAAGCTCATTACATCTTCGGTTCGTACAATGCTGCCTTCCGGTGCTTTTTGAGGAATGCAGATAATAGCTTGTTTGCTGTTGAGCAGATCGTCCTCCAGCAATTCCGGATGGTGAATGCTTAAGTAGGTGTAGAGCGCTTCATTCTTGCCAATACGTACACGTCTTAAATAATAATCGTTATGCCAGGCGTGTATACCGGAAGAAGTTCCCAGCACCAACGAAGTCGTACCCGATGGTTTAATGGTAGTGCACCGTGCGGCAAACTCGATGTTAATACGTCCGGAAGTTTCCAGGTTCATGTGCTTCACTTCATCGGCTGCTTCCTTTAAATCGTATTTTAAAATTTCACCGCTGGCAATGCCTGTCATGCCTACACCGATCAGTGCATCTTCGGCTGTGGTAGTGCTCCATGCTTCGCGTAAGTAGTGGAAATCGGTGAAGCCAGCCTGTAATGTACCGAGGAAAGCTGCAGCCTTTGCCCGGTTATTCAAGTCTTCCTGGCTTTCAATATCCGATACGTTTATTTCACACAGGTTACAAAACTGGAAAGGCCGTAGTGCAATTTCACAGCAGGGGTTTGTTCCCCAGTTTACATCGTTGGTAAAATAAAAGCCGGGTTCGCCACTGCCGCTCAGCTCAATTTTTTTCCAGAGGGCAAAGAATTGTTCGCGCGTGGTTGTATCACGCGGCAGAACAACAGAATTGTTGGCGCGACCGCGTTGCTCGTTTAGCTCCCACCAGTTTCCGAATTTGCAGGTAAGCATTTCTTCATCGCTGGCCGAGAAAAGTGAAATCATAGCCGACCTGCGAATGCCACCCGCCAATACTGCATTAGCCAAATAACACATAATATCGTGGCATTCAAGCGGAGTAAGTTTATCACCGTCAGCTTTGCGATCTAAAACAGACTGCACGTGCGCCACACACAGCTTCAGTGGCTCAGGCCCGGGCGCTTTACCGCCTGCCGTTACTAATCGTGCACCTTTCGGGCGAATATCAGAATAATCGAACACGGGCATGTATTTGCTTAAGCCAAAGTAGGCTTTCATCAGAACTTTAATGGCATCGGCCCAGCCTTCCAGGCTATCGCCTATCAAAAACTTTTTATGCTTGGCAGCTTTTTTGATAGCGGGTAGCTTTTCAACATGATGTTGTTGTACGGAGTAGCCTACTCCTGTTCCTCCTAATAGCAGAAACAGCGTTTCGGAGAATGCACGCAAGTCATCTACCGGCAGGTAAGCACAGTTATAAATGCGACTGTTATTGCGGGTAATAGCCGTTCCGGCAAACTGCATGGCACGCATGGAGGGCAATACTTTTTTTACTCGTACATATTGCATCCAGTAACGGATATCATCCCGGATGGCCGGGTATTTTTCGATCATCATATTTTCATAACGCGTACAGATCTCATCCCACGATTCCCTGCGTTTTAATTCAGGCAGGTAACGGGCATACTTCATATATACGATCAGGTCGCTTAAAATTTGCTGGTTGAGTTGGAGCCTGCCTACCGGACAGGCAGGTAAGGATACGATGGGTTGTTCTTCGGCTATTACCATAACGGAGAAGTTTAAAAAGTGAAACGATGCCCTAAAGTCGGTTTAGAGATTAACCCGTGCTATGACAAATGTCATGTGCAGGCTTTTGGCCCGCTAAATAGTGCTGTTAGTGCTTGATACTATGATAGCTAACGGTCGGAATTTAATTTTTATATAATCGATAAATTCTTGCGAACTGATAGTCAGTAGAGAACATATTTCAATCAAACCGGTTTTTGCTGGTTTTCACGCCATGGCTTTAGTTCGGTTTTTTACAATTTAAAAAAGTGATGTTTCCTTTATTTCACATAATCGAAAGCCCAACCTGTATTTATTTGACCTTTAACTTTATAAAAGAACATAGTTATGTATTCGCTTTTATGCAGAACTAAACTCATCTTATGTGTTTTGCCGGCAGGATTAATTTCCCTTTGTTTTCCGGTTAAGGCGCAGCATGAAAAACTTGGACGGGAAATAATATTTGAAACAGGTAATGCGGTTTCGGCCATGCCTTTTACAGGCGCCACGCAACTGTTTTCCAGCTACCATTCCTTCACTACTGCAGGCGTAAGGTTTGCCTGGAATAAAAAGGGAAAGCATGCGTGGGAACAATCTGTCCAGGTAGGCTATCTGTATCACCGGTTCGTACAACATAGTGTACCGGTATTTTCCGAAATCATCTACAGGCATAACACCGGGAAAGCCTGGCAGTTGCGCGGGCATCTTGGTTTGGGTTACCTGCACAGTGTGCCGGCTGCAGATCGTTTTGAGCTGAATGGAAACGGTGAGTATGAGCAGATAAAAAATATAGGCCGTGCACAAGGCATGGTCAAGATTTCATTTTCGGGGGCATACAGGATTACAACGGATACCAGCTTGACAGCGAATTACGGAGTTTTGATTCAAACTCCGTTTGTAAAATCCTATGTGCCTTTGTTGCCTTACAACACACTTCAGTTAGGAGTAGCTAAATCTTTCTGATCCATGAAATCGAAAACGAGAACACTCTTCTTAGCTTTAATAATCGGGTTGCTTTCCTGCAAAGAAGCGGACATCCGGCCAACGGCTTCCTGTTCGTTTGTATCACCGGTTGCCATTAATACAAATCATCCGAAGCAAGCTGATTTTAATGCTATTCTTACACGCTATGTAAAGAATGGGCTTCCCGGTATTTCAGCTTTGGTAGAAGACGAAGATGGTGTATGGATAGGACAGGCCGGCAAAGCAGACATTGCACGTAACATACCTTTTCTTCCCTGTAATCCGTCCAAAGCTGCCAGTATTACAAAACTAATGGTAGCAACACTCACATTTATGCTGCAGGAAGACGGATTGCTGAACATCAATGACCCCATCGGTAAATACATAGATGGAAAAATTTTAGCGAAGATTGAAAATGCGGAACATGTTACAATTAAAAATTGTTTACAGCACACAACCGGCATATACGATATTATTGATGATTCTGAATTTTACCTGGCGGTTTTGAATAACCCTAACCGGCAATGGGAAGCGGAAGACCTGCTGAAGTTTGCCTATGGTAAAAAAGCGCTTTTTGCTACCAACCAGGGGGTATCGTACAGTAATACCAATACCGCTTTAGTGGGTATGTGCTTAGACAAGGTGTTGGGTTATCATCACAGCAAGGCTTTACGGCAAATGCTCTTTGAGCCGCTGGGTATGGAGCAAACGTATTTGCAATCGCGCGAAAAGCTGCCCGAAAATACAGCGCAGGGCTATTATGATTTATATAACAACAATACAATCGTAAATGTATCGAACTTAATTACCGGAAGCGGCAATGGGTATGGTGGCATTTTCAGTACCGTTACGGATTTACATAAGTTCATCAAAGCGCTTTACTACGATAAAACACTGATAAGCGAAGCGAGCCTGGCCATCATGCAGGAATGGGTTCCTGAAAATGACAGCGAAGAGAATAACCTCGGGGTAGGCATGGTGCAGAAGTTTAAAAATTTTTCTGAGCACCTCGGCATGGGGCACTCCGGTCGTGATTTAGGCTATAGTGCCGACCTGTTCCTGTTTCCAACCCGAAACAACAGGCTTATGATCTTTTTTGTGAACTACGGAACGGATGGTAACACAGCCTTGCGCCAGGTATTTCGTGATTTTGAGCGTGAACTTGTCTTGAAAATAATTGAATAGGGATGAAAGTATTTGTTTCTTTTTGCCTGGTCGTAATTCTTTCGGCCGATCTGGCGGCTCAACCCTCAAAGCAAGTTGCAAAAATGCCATTAACCAAGGCAGAGTTTTTGAAGTTGGCCGATGGGAATGATAGTTTAGCAGCAGTTATAAACCTGTTTTACAGAAAACGTAAAGAGAGCGACACCAGCTTTACGATTGCCGGGGTTTCACTTGGGATAGGTATGATTTCCGGGTTTGGATCAGTTCTGAGCTCAGCTACCGTAGGCGAAAGCACCCCCGGCAAGGGAGCGCAGATAATTTCATACACGAGCTCTACCATGTTTGTAGTGGCATCCGTAATAGGAACCGGTTACAGGATTAAATATTCGCGCAAAAAACTGCACCACATTATCCTGGGATATGATAACGGCAACCCGATTCCCGGAAAGTTTGTGCGCGCGCTCGAACCAACTGACTTTAACTAACAATGAGGCTAACCGCTCTATCTGTTTGTTACCTGTGCTTAAACCATGCTGTGTTTGCACAGGATCAGAAAAAAAATTCAGGCACAAATGCCTGGTTAACTTGTGCATTAGGATCAGGCCTCAATATACAGGCAGCAGTCAGCCGTAATAAATTGTATTATGGATTTGATTACTTGTTTTGGCAGGATCATTTTTTTAATGGCAACCGGGTCTATTCTTACGGCCCGGTTGTAGGCGCGTTTCTTTCGCCCGCTTCAAACAAGTTCGTTGTTTCGGCAGGCACAGGAATCGGGTATGTGGTGTATAGCCCGGCTGTGCCGGGGGGCGGCAACGGTGTAATTCTAAACCCGGGTGCGGGAAGAAGGCCCGGGAAAAGAACAGGCCTCGGTTGGTTGGTGGAGTTTGAAACCACGTGGAGGCTCTCGAAATATTTTGCGCTGGGCTTAAAGGCAGAGGCTAACGCAAATGATGAAAAGCCTGTGGGTGTACTGATGTTTTCCTTAAAAGCCGGTAAGCTGTTTTAACTGGCGCGTTTTGCCAGCATCCACCCTCGTATGGCCAATGCCAGCATTACGGGAAGTAAAAACGGATTGATGGTTTGGGGCAGGAACCACCAGAAGAGGATAACCATAACGTTTAATGCTGCTGTAAACAAAAAATATTTCTGTAGCCATTGTGGCGGTTGCTTTTTGAATAGAAACAAAGCAGCAAAGAAATGGAGCGGCATTGCCCACAGCAGGTTAAAGTTTTTTGCGGCATCATGATGATCGGTAAACAGCCAGAGTGTAAACAGTAATATCCCGATCAGGCCAACTATGCCAAACAGTACAACATCAAACCAGCGGCTCAGGTTTTTTCTTTTCCAATCGTAAAAGCTGATTAGTAAAGTCAGGATAAGCAATGCGCCAAAAGCAACCCAGGGGTGAATGAGCGAGTCCCGGGCTTCAGCGGTTTGGGTGTTCCCTGCTCTCTTTTCTTTTACCAATGGAACAATGCTGCTATCCGATTTTATTTTCATGTGGTCAACAAAACTTTCAAGGTAGTCGGGCAGAAACATATACTCGGAAGCATACATGGTACGATCAATCGGCAGACCCAAACAAATATCAATTCCCAAATCGCCCCAGGGTAAATGCTCCAAGTATTCACCTGTTTTTTGCCGGAAGGAATGTTCCGGCTTTAGAAATGTACTGTCAATAATTAAATCTTCGCCAAGCTGGCTGATCACTACATCGCGAATGCGCGTAGCGCAGTTATCATGATAATAATCGTAGCGGTAGGTACGGTTTTCGGGCTGCGCATTCCACATTAGGAAATTATAAATCCTATCACGCTGTGCGGGTGTTAGCTGCAAAACCTGCTCATGAATAAAACGGCCATCGCGCTTATAGGCCCACTCAAAGTTTTCGTACTTGTAAACGGCCAGCATGTAATAATTCCGGCCGCGTGCAAAGTTGAGATAGAAATTGGGCTGGTCGAAATCAAATACCCCGTAATTAAAGGCATAATCAATACCGTTTGCCGGATCAATTATGCGCACAGCGCTATGCCCGAATGCGCTGTAAACTTCGTTGGGATCGGGCCCGCAGGTTATGATGGATATTTCGGCCTGACCGGATAGCGAAAGCTCCTGCCCCCGCAGGCTAAAGGATAACAGAAATAAGACAATAACCGGAACTATTCGCTGCATGGTTAAATTAAGTGTCCCGAAAGATAGACAATCGGTTTTCAAAAAGTAATTTTGAGCAATGGATGCGTTGCGCGGAAATCTTAACGATACCCTGAACCTGTTGCGAAAAACTACTGCAACCCGCGCCTACAATGCTGCCAAAGTGTTATCCAGCTATCATTATTCGCGCATCAGCAAAAGGCCCGGTCATTGGGCATTACCCACCAGCATTTCCATTGAGCCTACTACTTCATGCAATTTACGCTGCCCGGAATGCCCTTCGGGATTGCGTTCATTTACACGGCCTACCGGCATGTTAAAAGCCGACTTGTTTAAAAAAGTGATTGACGAATTGGCGCCTTCGCTTTCTTATCTCACTTTTTATTTTCAGGGCGAGCCGTATTTGCATCCGCAGTTCCTGGAGCTGGTAAAATATGCTTCCGGTAAAAATATTTATACGGCTACATCCACCAACGCACATTATTTAAATGATTCAATGGCTAAAAAAACCATTGAATCAGGGTTAGACCGGCTGATCATCTCAATAGATGGCACCACGCAGGAAACCTACGAGGCATACCGGGTAGGAGGAAAGCTGGATAAAGTAATTGAAGGTGCGCGGAACATTATACGCTGGAAGAAAGAACTAAAATCGGTAACTCCGTTTGTAGTGTTCCAGTTCCTGGTGGTAAAACCAAATGAACATCAAATAGAAGAAGTACATAAACTGGCCAAAGAAATTGGTGTAGATCATGTGGCATTAAAGACCGCGCAGATTTACGATTACAAAAACGGCTCAGACCTGATACCTGCTATCGATAAATACTCCCGCTATCAAAAAAATGGAAACAACATCTACTCTATAAAAAATGAATTGGCCAGCCATTGCTGGAAGATGTGGCAAAGCTGTGTAATTACCTGGGATGGCAAAGTGGTGCCCTGCTGCTTTGATAAAGACGCGCACTATGTGATGGGCGATCTGCAAACGCAATCGTTTAAAGAGATCTGGCAAAGCCAAAAGTATAATGATTTTCGCGCTACGTTGCTTCGCTCGCGCGATGAAATTGAAATGTGCAGGAATTGTACGGAAGGGACAAAGGTGTGGGCTTAATAAAAAAGCCAACCCGGGAGGCGTTGCATAAAGTGTATATGGATTAGCGCAGGGTCGCTCCGCAGACCCTGCTTTGGAAGCAAGCTAAGTCAGTTCGTTGGATTACGTGAATCTGGGTTGTATCTTGGAATCCAATTGAGGCTATAAGCCACGGAGTGGCTTATAGCTAACGTTGTAAGCAATGGACCGACAACTAAGATTAAGTTAACAAATAGATTTTGATAGAAAAGATTTAACAAAATGTTGACTATTTATCCAAAAATCGTACTCAGGAATTTTTTTAGGAATAAAATCTTTTCAGTCATAAACATACTTGGTCTATCATTAGGATTAGTCGCATGTATTTTCATTTACCAGTATTCGTCTTTAGAATTAAGCTACGATAATTTCCATAAAGACGCTGATAGGATTTACAGAATCAGTTTTCAAAAATTTCTTGACGGCAAACGAACAGATAATATTGCCAAATCGCCAGCCGCATTGCATGATGTTCTGAAAACAGAAATTCCCGAAGTTGAAATTGTTACAGCATTTTACCCAATTGACAAGGTAACGATAAGTTCAGAGAATGCAGTCAAGTTTAATTCAGACAAAGTTTTTGCAATTGATACTTCATTTACAAAAATATTTACTCCGATTATTTTGAGAGGTTCATCAACTGGAGACGGAGTTTTGATTTCTGAATCAATTGCAGAAAAGCATTTTAACAAAGTTCACCCGATAAATAATATTGTTTCAATAAGTCTTGGAGACGACAAGTATGAAAAGAAAATTATGGGTGTATTTAAAGATACACCTGTCAATTCTCACATGACTTACGATATTTTAATCATTGATAATGATATTCATAACGATGACACGAGTTGGGAATTTACTGGGTCTTACACGTATGTAAAGTTGAAAGAGAATACTTCAGTATCAGAGTTTACTCGAAAAATAAATGAATTGACTCAAGCAAACACAAAGAAGGATTTTAATGTCAAAGTTATTTTGACTGCACAGTCTTTGAGAGATATACATCTTTATTCTGATTTGAACGAAGAATTAAGTCCAAATGGAAACTATAATTCATTATTATTTTTGATTTTAATTGGTTGTTTCATTTTGGTGATTGCATGGATTAATTATGTAAATCTTTCGTTGGCAAAATCAACCGAACGATTAAAAGAGATTGGAATTAGAAAAGTGATTGGTTCAGATACGTTTAGCTTAATCAAACAATTTTTACTTGAATCTTCTTTGTACAATATTCTAAGTGTTACAATTGCTGTTTGCTTAGCCAAATTATTAACTCCATACATCAGTGAGTTGTCAGGAAAACAATTGTTTTTCGATGATTTGTTGATTGACTTAAATTTTTGGCTTGGGCTGTCGACAATAATAATCATTGGCACAATTGTAACTGGACTTTATCCAGCACTTGTTTATTCCAAATTCAAACCAGTCAACGCACTGAAAGGAATATTAAGTAATTCAGCAACGAGTAGAACTTCGTTCAATAAAGCGCTCATGATTTTTCAGTTTTCAATAACTGTGTTTCTCATCATAGGAACATTGGTGATTTACAAACAAATGAACTTCATGAGAAACAGTAATTTGGGCATTGACATTAACGGAATTGTCGTTGTCAAATCTCCAAACATACCAAAAGAGAACTGGTCTGACGAATTAGTAACTTATGTGATTGACTCAGGATATTATAACAAAGTAAAAACTTTCAGTAGTTTATTATCGTCTTATCAGTCTTTCAATGTTGCATCCATATCGCACATTCCCGGAAAAGAATTGATTTGGGGAACAGAAGGATTTAGAAGAGAAGACGCTGAATCTAACAAAGTTCATGCACTTTATATGGCAGGAATTGATTACGAATATTTCCCTGTATTTAAAGTACAATTTTTGGTAGGACGGAATTTTTCAGAAGAACACAGAACCGACCAGCTTAATGCTGTTATTCTTAATGAAGAAGCGTGTAAACAATTGGGATTTGAAAAACCAGAACATGCCATTGGGAAAAATCTTGTATTCTACGATAACAGCAAGAAAGAAATTATTGGTGTTGTTAAAAATTATCATCAGGAATCTTTAAAACAAACAATCAAACCAACTTTCTATCAATTATTACCAAGAGCGTTGGATTATTTTGCGGTCAGCATTCCTTCTGGTAATCTGCAACAATCAATTTCGGTTATCAAAGAACAGTGGACTAAAACATTTGAAGATAATCCATTTGAATATTTTTTCCTGGACGATTTCTTTAATGAGCATTACAAACAAGACCAGAAATTCGGAGAGTTATTTACGTTGTTCACTTCGTTGAGTATTTTCATCGCTTGCATCGGACTTTTTGGAATTTCTTCTCACATGCTCATGCAACGGACTAAAGAAATTGGAATTAGAAAGATATTGGGAGCAACACTAATTGACATTTTAAGACTTTTATCAAGTTACTATGTAAAACTTGTATTAGTTTCATTTATCATAGCCGCTCCGATTGGTTATTTCATCATGACAAATTGGTTAGACGATTTTGCTTTCAAGACAGATTTGGACTGGCGGATATTTGCCATCCCATTAATAACAATTCTGTTGATAACATTAATAACTATAAGTTTTCAATCAATAAAGACATCGCTGACAGACCCAGTGAAAAGTTTACGTTCAGAGTAAAGAGAGAATAACCGCCTTTACCCAGTTCTCAGCAAGAGCCTTCGCTTTACCTACTTCTTTCATACGCCTCGCTACATCATCCGGATTGGCTGCACTGTATTTGCCGCATCCGGCTTCGCAGCTATTTTTTGCACGTCAAGCGCGCCAGCCATACGGCCGAGATAGAAAAGCGCGGCCAGGATAAATGAGATAGAGATGTGAAAAAATTGTACGGAAGGGACAAAAGTGTGGGCGCGAAATCCGCTGACCCTGCTTGGAAACTTAGCCCCATTGCTGAATAATTACACCCAATTGCTTGTCCATGAGCGCAAACTCTTTTGCTTTCCATGGACGAACCGTGTACAATCTTAAATTCAAGGCAATCGACAAATAGTCTTAGCCCGTCCATAATGTCTACATAAAACACATTGGGAACTAACTTGGTGAAATTCATATCTGATTCAATTGTATGTATGATGTCCAAATTCCATTTCGCTCATTCAGTAGTCATTTCGCCCCAAACGGCTTGCGCCCAACATCCGGATTGGCTGCGCTGCATTTGCCGCATCCGGCTTCGCAGGTATTTTTAGCACGCCAGGTGCGCCAGGCCATACGGCTGAGATAGAAAAGCGCGGCTAAGAATAATGCGGCAATAAGCAGTTGTTGCACCATGCTGTAAAGCTAATCAACCGATTTGAAAATTTCGCACATGCAAGGGTTCCTTGTCCCGTCCGTAATCGGACGAAAGTCAGCGTTTTTGTACAGCCGGCCGCGTAAAAGCTTCATTTCTATTATAAAAAGCAGGTGGCATAAATCTTGGCAGGCATTTCAACTTTCCGGTGCCGTCAGCGCATCTAAACCTCAAACCAGGATGAGCCATGTTAAAAAACTATTTTAAAACCGCCCTCCGAAACTTACTTCGTCAGCGTGCCACTACCTTGTTAAATATTGGCGGGCTTACGCTGGGGCTGGCCACAAGCCTTATTCTTTTTTTGATGGTACGCCACCACAAAAGCTTTGATACATTTCATAGCAACTACCACCGCATTTACAGGGCCAATGTACAATCGGATGGTAACCATGGCAAGAATTATACATCCGGGGTTTATCCCGGTTTTCCGGAAGTATTCCGAAACGACTTTCCCGAAGCCGAAGAAGTTACCTTTATTTCTTACAGACACGGAAGCTTTATTGTAATTCCGCAGGAAGCGGGTGAACCCAAAAAATACAATGAAGAACGCGGGGTAGCTTATGCGCAGCCGAATTTCTTTAAAGTATTCGACAGGAAAATCCTGATGGGCGATGGGGAGAAGGGATTGGACGAGCCTAATGAAGTGATTTTATCGAAGCGTTCGGCCGTTAAATATTTTGGTAAGGAAGATGCCATCGGCCAGGTGCTGCAATATGATAACAAGGATTTCAGAGTAACCGCTATTATGGAAGATTATCCCAACAATACGGATCTGCCTTTCGATATCCTCGCTTCCTACATCACGGTAAAGAAGGAGAGGGACGAAAGCGCATGGACCGGGATATGGAGCGATGACCATTGCTATTTCACCTTGAAAGAAGGCAGCATCATTGCCGACATCGAAGCCCGCATGCCGGCCTTTGTAACCAAATACTTAGGCGATGCAACCCGCAATCCTGATAACGTGGCTTTTGTGCTTCAGCCGTTCAGTGAAATTCACGTTGACGACCGGTTTGGTAATTATAACTACAATACGGTCGGTAGCTCAATGCTGCTTGCGCTTGGCATTATCGGCATATTCCTGCTGCTTACAGCCTGCATCAACTTTATAAACTTAACCACAGCCGAGGCGGTTAAACGCTCGAAGGAAGTAGGCATTCGTAAATCATTGGGAAGCTCCAGGCCGCAGTTAGTGATTCAGTTTTTAGGCGAAACATTTTTGGTAACGTTGGTGTCCATTATAATGGCCATTGTGCTGGCAGAAGTAGGGTTGAGCTTTCTCAACCCGTTTTTGGATTTAAGCCTCAGCCTCGACTTTGCTTCTGATGTTGCAATAGGGTTGTTCCTCGTTACCACATTGGTAGCGGTATCGGTATTATCCGGTTTTTACCCGGCATTGGTGGTTAGCGCTTTTAACCCGGTAAGCGCATTAAAGAATCAAATCCGTATTACTCAATCATCGGGGCTTAACCTACGCAGAAGCTTAGTTGTGCTTCAGTTTGTGATCTCACAATTACTGATTATCGGAACGGTTGTGCTGATCAGCCAGATGAATTACCTTAGGAACAAAGACCTCGGATTCCGCAAAGATGCCATTGTAACCGTTCATATCCCGGAAGGCGAGCAACCCACAGCCGAAGGCGGAGTAAGTAAAATGCGCACTCTGCGCGATGAAATGCTGACCATTGCAGGAGTGGAGGCAGCGAGCCTGAGCAGTACTGCGCCATCTTCGGGTAGTGTGTCATCAACCGATTTCACGATCGAAGGGGATGATAAACATTATGGTGCGCAGGTAAAGCAAATAGACGGGAACTACCTGGACCTGTATGGCCTGGAGCTGATTGCAGGTACCGGTGCAGCCGATTATGATACGGCCCGGACTTTTGTAGTGAACGAACGCTTTGCCCAGGTGGCGGGTTTTGCCAATGCCGAAGATATAATTGGCAAAAATGTACGCATGTGGGGAAAGGTATTGCCGGTTAGCGGTGTGGTGAAGAATTTTCACACGGTATCATTGCAGAATCCATTGGAGGCAACCATTATGCTTAACCGCATTCGCGGTTATAGAACACTTTCCGTCAGGCTTAACCCGCAATCCATGCCGGATGCCCTCAAACAAATACAGCAAAAGTGGGAACACGCTTACCCGGAGTACATTTATTCCTACCGGTTTTTAGACGAACAGATCAAAGAATTCTATGAAAGCGAGCAACGCATGTCTGTTATGCTATCGGTATTCACTTCGCTGGCCATCTTTATTGGTTGTCTTGGTTTGTTTGGATTAACCGTATTTATGGCGAATCAAAAAACCAAAGAGATTGGCGTACGGAAAGTTTTAGGCGCTTCGGTAGAAAGTATTTTAATATTATTCTCGAAAGAATTTATAAAGCTTATTCTTATCGGGTTCTGCATGGCTGCTCCGTTAGCCTGGTATGCAGCCAATCAATACCTCGATCAGTTTGCCTATAAGATCACCATAGGGCCGGCTGTTTTTCTTACCGGGTTGGGAATTACATTTTTGATTGCCCTTGTAACGGTAGCGTACCGGTCGGTTAAAGCTGCGATTGCCAATCCTGTGCAATCGCTTCGGTCGGAATAAATCAGGCAAACCAGCGTTTGTGAATTTCGGCTAACATTTGCGGATGTATTTTCCCTGCGGCACATAATTCGCCACCGTGTAAAAAATTGTTGCCTCCCGAAAAATCGGTAACTGTTCCACCGGCTTGCTGCACTAAGAAAGCGCCACCGGCAACATCCCAAGGCTTAAGGTTGTATTCAAAAAAACCTTCCAGCTTGCCGCTGGCCACGTAAGCCAGGTCCATAGCAGCGCTTCCCAGCCTGCGGATGCCATGCGTTTTTTCCAAAAACAGCTTAATGATCTCAAGATAGGTTTCTTTTTTATCGGTGTGATAGTACGGGAACCCCGTGGCCAGCAGGCTTTCTTCTAAAGTGGATACGGAAGAAATGCGGATTTCTTTTTCATTACAATAAGCGGGGCTGCCTTCAATAGCATGATAGCAATCGCGGTGGCTTACATCATATACAATACCTAAAACAGTTTTGTCTTTTTGCTGCAGCCCGATGCTGATGGCAAAGATGGGCAAACCATGCAGGTAGTTCGTGGTGCCGTCAAGCGGATCAATAATCCAGGTGTATTCATTAGCTGCTTTTACATCCGTGCCTTCTTCGGCCAGGAAACCGGAACCGGGCAACAATTCGCTTAAGCGATTAACCAATCGTTTTTCCGATTCCTTATCTACATACGAAACGAGGTTGCTGGAGCTTCCTTTTTGCTCAATGCGCGAAAGATCGAACCCCTCCAGCTCTTTCCGCATAAACTCACTTACTTCCGTACATAAGTCGATCGTGTCTTTTTCCAGCCTGGCCAGGTTCATTTTTTACGGGTATAATTTTTTACAAAAGATAACAAGATTATTAACACCGAAACCCACGCTGCGGTTCGCGCAACCACTTCTCCCTGCTGGCTATATTTACCAGGCAGCGCCCCGGTAACGGTAAAAGCATAGAGCTGCATCATGTGTGAGTAACCAATGCCTTCTTCCTTCATTTGTATGGAATAAACAACGGGTATGACTATAAATATGAGCGCAGCTATAAAGTAGTAAACATTAAAACCCGATGGTTTGAAAACGGCCTGATAAAAAAGCAGGTTAACCACAAGTATCCATAACGTTACTCCAAGATAGCCGGTATAAGTAGTCCAGTTGTGCCAGCCGGGTTGTAATTGCAATGCATTGGCGAGATAGGTAACATCCGTATTCCACGGGAGCTTCAGGAAAAGGTATTCCAGTCCTAACCAGAAAAAAATGATGGTAAACTTACCTAAGCGCGGCCCCAGGCTTTGATAGGCAAACGCATAACCCACAAAGGCAAGCGTAAGCGCAATGGCTTGTATGGCTGCGAATACGACAAACGAAAAATCGAACGCATGTGCAGCCAGCAGGGCAATACCTAAAGCCAGCAGGATTAATTCAAACCTGTTCCAGGGCGAGCTATGATCTTTAGCCTGATCGCTGATGGCAAATAACGGGGCCAATGCCGCAAAAATCAGGACGGGAAAAGATTTCATGAGCCATGCAGCAGAAAGCAACAGCACGGCAATCCCGAACAAGATCCACACGCCTATGCTTCCGCTATTCTTTTTTGCCATGTATCACTACCACAATTTCTCCCTTAACCTCTTTCTTTTGAAAATGCGCCAGCGCTTCGGCTGCCGTGCCTGTAAAAGTTTCTTCGTGCAGCTTGGTAAGCTCCCGCGAAACGGATACTGGTCTTTCCGCATCAAAAAATTCAATTACCTGCTCTAACAGCTTTATTAGCCGGTGTGGCGATTCATACAGCACAATGGTACGCGCTTCTCCGGCTAATTTTTTTAATAAGGTTTGCCTTCCTTTTTTATGCGGCAAAAAACCCTCAAATACAAACCGGTCGGTAGGAAACCCGGATTTGATAAGGGCCGGGATCAAAGCGGTTGCACCGGGCAAACAATCAACCTGCAAGCCGGCACGCAGCACTTCGCGCACCAGCAAAAAGCCCGGATCAGAAATTCCCGGTGTACCGGCATCGCTGATCAGCGCCATTACTTCGCCTTGCTGCATGCGTTGGATTAACCCGGCAAGGGCTTTATGCTCATTAAAGATGTGAAAGCTTTGCAGGGGCTTTGAAACCTGGTAGTGCCTGAGCAGGAACCCGGATGTGCGTGTATCTTCTGCCAGGATGGTATCCACCGATTTCAGGATATCCAGTGCCCGTAATGTAATGTCGGCAAGATTGCCAATGGGAGTGGGTACCAGATATAGTGAAGTTTTTGCGGTTTCCAATTTTCAGATGAGTTGGTCTATAGCCTTTGCCAGCGCATGATCTTTTTCAGTTACCACATCACCGGCATCGTGCGTGGAAAGCTCAATGGTAACCGTATTGTACACATTTGTCCAATAGGGGTGGTGATCCATCTTTTCTGCTACAAGCGCAACTTTAGTCATAAAGGCGAATGCTTCGGTAAAATCCTTAAACTGGAAAGTACGCTTCAGGCGATTGTTTTCTGCTACCCACATAAGAGCTTGAAAGTAGGTTAAAGGTAGCTACAAATGCGGCTTTGTGCCACTCTTGCCGGCTACAATGCAATAAGCCCTTCGATTTTAGATGCAGCTATGTAAATATCAATCACGGCCTGGCTGGAAGGCATCATCATCTGATAAGTAAAGCTGGTGTAATTCCCGTTTTTGGAAGCCTTTTCCTGCGGAGTATGCTGCCGGAACAATTCTTTCAGGGCAGACACTTTGCCCGCAGGTACGATAAATTTGAATGTATAGACCGATGGCCATGCATGGTGCTGATCGAGTTGCTCTTTAAATTTATCTAACCGATGCTGATCCATAAATAAAAAAAGGCTGTATCAAAAGCATGCCTTCTGTCAGGTTGAGCCTGTCGAAACCTGTTTTTCAGGATTCTAAATAGCCTTCGACAAGCTCAGGCTGACAATGGGGTTAACTTCTGATACAGCCTTTTTAATTTTTCCGATGTACCTGTTAAAAGAACTTGTAACGCTTGTCTTCAATGTTGGCGGCATTTTTAATGGCTTCGGCTATGCCAAAACTCGCGCGGCCATCCAACCCTTGCTGTAACTGTGTTTTAAACATGGTATAATCACCAAGGGAAGGCGCTATGGTTTTGTTCTGAAGCTCGGCAACCAGCACCCCGTTTTCCCCGGCAAAAGGTTCAGAGCGTTTTCCGTTCTCCAGCGAGAAGATTTTACCTACAGCAACCGGGTCAAGACCAACGCTTGGTAAAGTGTTGGAGTTGAATTTAAGATCGCTGGAAGATGCAACCTGGGCATCGTTGCCAAACAATTTGGCCAGCTCGTCCAGGCTTTCCGTTTTGCCTTTCAGGGTTTCGATAATCTTTTTGCCTTTCAGCTCGTTGCGAACGGCAGGCCTGATTTCTTCTTTCACATCTTCGAAAGCACGGGCGCCATCTTCCGTTTCGCTTGTCATTACGGCTACCACATAATCAGCGGGCAGTTCAAACACTTCGGAAACTTTACCCACTTTACCATCGCGGAATAACCATGTAATTACCTGGCGGGCATCGCCCAAATCATTTAAACGCCTGTCGGTAGTGCGAATGCTGTTGGCCTGGTTAACCGACAGGTTGTTTTCTTTTGCGCGATCGGCAAATTCTTTTGCACCGGAAAGACCGGCAGCAAATGCCTGCGCTTTCAAAAATGCCTCGTTCTGGGTTTCATCGCTTGGTGCGATCGGAATTTCGATGGTAGCAACGGAGTATGAAGTGTAATCTACCACACCGGTTACATCAATCAGGTGGTAACCATATTGTGTTTCCACTACATCGGCCAATACACCAGTCTTCTTAGCGCCAAACACGGCATCTTCAAAAGGCTTAACCATTCCGCCTGACGAGAACCAGCCTAAATCGCCACCCTGGCTGGCGGTTCCATCTGTTCCGTGCTCGCGGGCTTTAGCGGCAAAACTTGCACCGCCCTTTATCTCAGCCAGAATTTTTCTTGCGTTTTCTTTAGCGGTTTTCCTGGCTGCATCCGATTCATCATCCCAACGGATAAGAATATGACTGGCTTTGGCCGTGCCGGTTGTATCGCGGCCGATTTTTACAAGCTTGATTACTTTGTACGAATCACCATCCAGAAGGGGGCCGTAAACGGTTCCCGCAACAAGGTTATCTTTCTGGTCGGCCAGCAGCTCAGGAAGGTTAGACACATTGTATTTCACAAAGGGTTCGTGGCCTTCTGTATTGGTAGATGCATAAAGTGAATCATCCGGAGTGGTTTTAAAGCCTTCGGCCAGTGCTTTAAGGTCTTCGCGAATTTGCAATGAATCTTCGGCAGAAGCCTTGATCGGGAATGCAACATAATTCAGGCTGCGCATTTCATCAGCCTTGTATTTGGCTTTATTGCGGGTATAATAAGCGCGCAGATCGTTATCGGTAACCTGAATAGCTGAGTCGCTTACAGCAAAGAAAGGTACGTACAGGTATTTCACTTCCGCTACATCATTCTGGGTATGGTAATCGCGCTCCGCTTCAGCTTTGGTTACATAGTTGGTTTTGATCAGCAGGTTCTCGTACTTGATACGCTCGCGGCCAAGCTCAAGATCTCTTTTGAAGACACTCCAGCGGTAGTTGCCTTGTTGCCACATCGCAAACAGTTGCGGATCGGTAGGAACTTCTTCCGATTCGCGAATGAATTGCATCAAACGGGTGCGGTCGAAATTACCAACCTCGTCTAAGAAAGAGTTCTTTACGCTTTCATCGATATTCTTTCCCTGGATCATATCCCACACTTCGTCTGTGGTAACGCGAATGCCTACTTTTTCAAACTGCGGCTTGATGGCTTTTTGTGCAATCAGGTATTCCCATGCCTGTTGCTGTAGCAACGGTTTTTCGCGATCGCCCGGCTGGCGGCCAAAGTTCATGATGTAATTGTTTTCGCGCTCCTGGATAGCATCCTGGTATTCTTTAAGCGAAATGGTGGAACCTCCTATTTCGCCCACGTTATTCTCGTTTCCGAATACTGCCGCAGGCCCATTACCAAATAAGTCATTCAAGACAAAGGCTGAGATGGCCACCGCAACAAATCCCACCACCCACTTGGTCATCTTATTCCTTAACGTTCCAATCAATGCCATAACTAAAAATTATAAAGTTTACGAGTAAGCCGGTAAAACCAGCGCCTTTGTTTAAAGAACCGCAAATTTAACCTGTTATATCAATTCGCCAAAGACGCGAATAATAATTATGTGTACTGATTATCAGTATTTTAGGATTAGCTAAGGCGGGCATTTAGCGCCCTCTTTTGCGATAGGTGTAAAGCAGGAAAAGCCCGGCCGAAATCATTACCCAGGTATAGGCCTGCCCGATACCCACCGTCATGGTTTCGTAAATGCCTATGATCACAAAAAAGGCGGCAAGCGACAGCAGGATAACATCCAGTAATTTCATAACGAGTAAATTAAGGGCTGTAAGTAAGCGGGCTTATTCATCTACTACAAATTCGCCCTCCGGGTTTTTAATCTGGTAGTTCGATAAATCTTCATTGGCTTCCAGCCCGGTTCCGTAAAGCACTTCGCTCTGAAGCTTAATGGTAACGAACTTATCGGTGAAGATCTTCTTATCGTTCGGCTTCCAGAAAAGCTCTTCGGTATTGAGCTGCTCTTCTTTCTGGGCATTTACCACCTCCACATTTCCGCGTCCGCGCCATTTGTTCTCATTCTTAAAATAGTACGCATCGTTGGCCCGCAGGGTAGAGGAGATGTTGCCCCATTCGTCATAAAATTCCATGTAAATGCCTTCGGGAAATTCCTGGTCGCCATTTTGGAACTCCAGGATTTTAGCAGCCCTTAAAATCACTTTTACACGATCTTTTTCAGCATAGTGCATCACCACGTCTTCCGCTTCACTAAGGGGGCCTTCATACTGAACGGGCACGGTCGTATCCGAAGTGTTACAGGCTGCCGGTAAAAGCAAACCCAAAATCATGATGCCCGGTAGAAGCCTGTTCACGCTATTGGTTTTGAAATGAAGAAGGCTGGCCTTAGCGACCAGCCTTCACTATGAAAACACATTACGATTAATCTTTTCCGCGGGTGCGCAACACTACGGTTTCGCCTACCCAGCATGAAATGGTTTTTGATTCGCCTTCTTTCCAGTTCAGCTCAAAAATTTCTCCTACAGAAGGGAACTGCGCACGTGCGAGGTTCATTTTTTGCTGGTTGCCGGCTTTTGCATACATATCGTAGGCAGCCAGGTAAACGAGGCGATCTTCTGCCAGGCTTTGGCTCTTCTGGCAATCTTTAAATGCACCCAAATACAGGTCGCCAATTTTTTCGTAGCCTTCCTTGCTGCTCGGGTTAGCCGCCAATGCCTTACGATACGCTTCGCGGGCAGCAGCTTTACTTCCTTTTTGTGCAAGCAGGTCGCCCACCAGAATGTTTGCTGTTTCCTTGTTTTCAGAGGTTGGCGCTAATTCGGTTGCTTCGTTAGCAAATGATTCTGCTTTGCCTGTTTCTCCTTTCTTGGCATAGATACGTGCCATATTAATGGCTAATCCATAATCCTTGTTATCGTTATGCAATACTTCTGCAGCCTGTAACCAAAGTGGGTCCTCAATGCAACCACCGGTGGTCATAAACTGGAAGATACGTTTTGCCAATACAATGTCTGCCGGATTGGCTTTGAACTTAGGCTCCAAGTTTTTCTTTACAAACTCGCAATCAACTTTTACCAGCTTGATCAGGATATCATCCACTGCGCTCTTCACTTTCTTCAGGCGCTCCACATCGGCTTGCTTGTTTTCCTGCTGGGCTTTTTTGATTTTGGAATCAATTACAGCCGAAAGCTTATCGTAACGTTGCAGAATCTGGTCGTCAGTAAGATTCTTTAATAAGGCCACATTCAACTGAATTACCTGCATGTAGGTAAGCAGGTTGTTATCCATTACATCATTACCGCTTATTTCATACACCTTATCAAACAGGGCAAGCACCTCGGCAGCTTTTGCTTTATTCTGGCTGTTGTAAACAGCCGCATACAGCGCCTTGCGGTTAAGCACATTCACCTCATCACCACAGTTGGTAATGCGCATATCGTATAGCATCATTAATGAATCTACAAGCACCTGCTTCCTGGCCGGGTCTTTTTCGGCTGTCGCCAGGTTGTTGTAGATGTCAGTAGCATCAATGTATAGCTTGGTGTTCCACTGGGGTGCGGCTTTTAACATCCATTGCAGCGGGGCTACCGCAGCTTTATAGTTTTTCTGGGTTTTTGCATCGTCATAAAGCGCAACTTTTTCTTCTGCAGTAGCTTTGTCTTCCGGCCATTTAAATTCCTTACACTGGCCAAAACCTGCAAATGCACCAAAGGAAAGAGCCAACAACAATACCGATGATCGCATGTTCGTTTTCATTTGTTCTATGGTTTAAGTCTAAATAATTAATCAAATCTGCGTTTAATAAACCAAAATTGATCATTAATCGTAACCCCAAAGTAAACCTTAAAATAGTTTTCTTCAATGGTATGATTCTGCACCGTTCCGCGTCTGCCCACTTTAAAAGCGAAGTCGAGACTTGAAATCCGGCTTACAGGCATAGTAAACCCAAAATTAATGCCAAAATCATCGACAGGCTTACCGTTAATAAAATACGGATATTTTTCAAGACTCACACCTGTTCGGTATGTCATGCGTTTAAAATACCCGCTCAGCGCCATAGGGTCTGGCGTAAACTCACCACCCAATGCTATGCGCCAGCTATTCGTAGCCTGTTGCGAATTTCCGAAGTAATCGCGAAACATGCTGTTTTCCAGATAAGAATAATCAGCGCCAATCATCCATTTTTCACCCCGCCCAAACGACATGCCGACTGTAAACGATTGCGGTAATGTAACAATGCCGGGCATGTTGTTGATAAGCGTGGTAGAATCAAATACGCTTCCTGATAAGCTTCTTCGCTCAATGCGTGTATAGTATTCTGTATTCAGATCAGATTTAAAATTGTAAACCCCGCCTACATTAAACCGGTAGTTTTTATTGAAGAGGGAATCTTTATGATAAGATACACCAAGTGAAAAATTAAAATCCTTTATGTAGGTGCGCTCATAAATTGAAGGCGAATAGGTTACCGGTGTTACATCGGCTGGTAATGTATTGGTGTACTGGTTTACGATCGAGCTGAACAGGTAAGTAGCCCGCACACCTACCGAAAGCGTTTTGGTTAACGCCACACCATTGGCCCAGAATACCTGGTTTATACCCCCGCTGCCGGTTTCTTCTACATTCACGGTGCTGGTGCTGCCTTCAATAACATCGGTATAATTGGTGCGGTAGTTAACACCTGAATAAGGAGCAAGGCCGACTGATGTAGACCATTTGCCCATCTTAACAGGAAAGCCCATCATCAGGTAATTCAGGTTGCCATTGCCGCTGTTTTCTGAAGCGCTGTCTCCCCTAATGGTATTGTATTGCCCGATAAAACCACCTTCAAAAACTGTAAATCGGTTGAATACTAATAAAGCCGGGTTTTGATTGTTGAGATAAAAGTATTGCGGATTACTTACCCCTACACCAGCCATGCCCTGGTTATGCGCCAGCGCATTGCCGTAGAAATCGCCCAGCCCGCGATAGCTAAAAGGTGTATTGGCTATTTGTGCATGAGCTGCCCCGCAAACCAGTAAAAACAATCCGAATGTAAGTGTGAAGTTCCTCTTAAAGTGCTGCATGATAGCGTAAAATCCTGTTCAAACCGGTCAAAACGAGATCGGGGGCCACAAATATGGGGTGTTTAAGCTTGTTTTCAAAAAGCGGGTAATCTCCCCCACATAAAATAACCTGCAGATTTTCATGTTGTTGATGGTATTTCCCGATAATGCCATCTGCTTCTGC
Source organism: Cyclobacteriaceae bacterium (assembly GCA_026129485.1). Lineage (GTDB taxonomy): Bacteria > Bacteroidota > Bacteroidia > Cytophagales > Cyclobacteriaceae > ELB16-189. The sequence continues at coordinate 142,977 of JAHCHY010000003.1, read as the reverse complement.
CAGCGCTCCATTCAATACCCCGCTTTGCATGCATGCCTCGGTGCTGTTGCCTGTAAGCGTTGCCTGTGTGGCCGGAGCTAATAACGGCAATGCTTTGGTGAACGTATGCATAGCCTGAAAACGCATCGCTATCCCGGGGGCAATTGAGCCTCCGCGATATGTACCCGAAGCATCAATAAATTCGGTATTGATGCAGGTGCCGGCATCTACCACCAGGCAGTTTTTGCCGGGAAACATTTCAAATGCTCCGCATACGGAAGCAATGCGATCCATACCGAGCGTATGCGGTGATGCATAGCTTACTTTTATTGGTAACGGAAGCTCATGCGTAAGAATAAGTTTCTTGCCGGCAATTCTGCTTTGGCTGATAATTTCGTAAGGGTTGTAGCTTACCGAGCTCACCAGCAGATGATCGAAGGAGGAGCTGCCTATAAATGCGCTTAACGCATCCATGCCTTCAAACGATTTTTTCTGCACCAGCCCTGCCGATGAAAACAGGGCCGCTTTGATGCGGGTATTGCCACAATCAATTACCAGGTTCATTTGCTGAAATTTTGCAAACATCAAAAATAAGCAAAGCAGCGCCATTTGTGTTTTTGAATACCTTTGGCCTAAAGCTTTACAAGATGAAAGAACTGCTGAAAAAGTTTGAAAGTAAACCTCCGGAGATTGTGTTTGAATGGAAGGACGCTGAAACACCGGCCGAAGGTTGGGTCGTGATAAACTCATTACGGGGTGGTGCAGCCGGTGGAGGTACACGGATGCGTGTGGGACTGGACAAGCGGGAAGTGGAGTCGTTGGCCAAAACCATGGAAGTAAAGTTTACGGTTTCCGGTCCGCCTATTGGCGGGGCCAAGTCAGGTATCAATTTCGATCCGAACGATCCGCGTAAAGAAGGCGTGCTGCATCGCTGGTATGCAGCCGTAATGCCTTTGTTAAAACATTATTATGGCACCGGGGGAGATCTGAATATAGATGAAATACATGAAGTGATTCCGCATACCGAAGATGTAGGTGTATGGCATCCGCAGGAAGGTGTGTTTACCGGGCATTACAAGCCAACCGAGCCGCAAAAGGTAAATCGCATCGGCCAGCTACGCCAGGGAGTAGTTAAGCTGATAGAGAATGAAGCCTACACACCATCTCTCTTAAAAAAATATACCATAGCCGATATGTGCACCGGTTTTGGCGTGGCGGAAGCCGTGCGGCATTATTATTACCTGTGGGGTGGTGAGCTGAAAGGCAAACGCGCCATGGTGCAGGGCTGGGGAAATGTAGGCGCGGCAGCAGGCTTTTATCTTTCGCAGATGGGGGTAATGATCGTGGGCATTCTTACGCGCGAAGGCGGCCTGATCAACCAGAAAGGCTTTACACATGAAGAGATCTGCAAGCTGGTTTTAAATCGCGATGGCAATAAGCTGGTAACGGATGAGCTGCTGCCCTTTGATATAGCTAACCGGAAAATATGGGATCTGGAATTCGAAGTGTTTGTTCCGGCAGCGGCATCGCGGCTGATTACAAAAGACCAGGTGGATCGCATGATTGAATCCGGTGTTGAAGTATTTTCGTGCGGAGCCAATGTGCCGTTTGCCGATCCGGAGATATTTTTCGGCCCAACCGGCTTATATGCCGATGAGAAAATCTCCATCATTCCCGACTTTATTGCCAACTGCGGTATGGCGCGTGTGTTTGCTTTCTTTATGGAGAAAGAAGTGAGCATGACGGATGATGCGATCTTTACTGATATTTCCAATACGATTCTGAATGCGTTGAAGAAAACACATGCCCGCAACCATAAAAAAACGAGGCTTGCGCAAGCCTCGTTTGAAATTGCATTAGCTCAGTTGGTTGATTAAGCCGGTGGATGAACGGCCACGTAAGGCTGAATGATGAGGTACACAACGGCTCCGGCAAAATAGCCTAACATGGCCAGCAGCGAGATGCGCTTCAGGTACCAGATAAAATCGATTTTTTCCATACCCATAACAGCTACACCTGCCGCAGAGCCGATAATCAAAATGCTTCCACCGGTACCTGCACAGTAGGCTAAGTATTCCCAGATCAGGTGATCCTGATAATAGATAGTCATATCGTACATACCCATGCTGGCTGCTACCAGCGGCACGTTATCTACAATAGCTGAGAGTATGCCGATTAGCGTGATAATGATTCTCTGATCGCCCAGCGTTGAATCCAGCCATGCGGAGAAAGCGCTCAGGATGTTCATGGATTGTAATGCACTTACTGCCAGCAAAATCCCGAGGAAGAAAAGCACACTGGGCACATCAATCCGCGTAAGCGCACCGGCAGCAGTGTAAGGTCTTTTTTCTGCTTCGTCCATATCGGGGTTGATCAATTCAGATGCGACCCACAGCACGCCAAGCGCTAACAACATACCTAAATAGGGTGGAAGATGCGTAACGGTTTTAAAAATTGGTACGGAGATCAAGCCGCCTACTCCCAGGATAAGCATAGTGAGTGAACCCTTTACCGGTTTGCCTGTTCCATGGCCACCATGTGCACCGGAACTATATTCTTGTGTATGGCTTTCGGCATGGTGCCCAAGTTCTCCCTTTAAAGTGAATTGCAGATAGATAAGCGGGATAACCATACAAACAACGCTGGGTAGGAAAAGGGTAATCATAATGTTACCCGATGAAATCTGTCCTCCAATCCAAAGCATGGTAGTGGTAACATCGCCAATAGGCGACCACGCGCCACCGGCATTGGCTGCAATTACGATCATGCCGGCAAAAAATAACCGCATGTCTTTGTTGGGCACCAGCTTGCGAATGAGTGATATCATTACAATTGAAGTTGTAAGGTTATCGAGTATTGCTGACAGGAAGAATGTTACAAAACAGATAATCCATAACAGCTTCTTGGGGTTCCGGGTGTTGATCCGGTCTGTGATGATCTTGAAGCCCTGGTAGGCGTCAACCAGCTCTACGATAGTCATAGCGCCCATCAGGAAGAACAGGATGGCGGCAATCTCGCCCAGGTGCTCGCCCAGCTGATGGCCAATGTGTTCAATATGACCAGGTGAAACTACTGCATAAATAGTCCAGCACAGTACCCCGGTAAGGAGTGCGGATGCCGTCTTGTTTATTTTAATAGGATGTTCAAGTGCGATAGCCAGGTAACCCACTACGAAGAGGGTAATTACAATAGCTTCCATAGGCAGAAAGGTTGGTGTGGGTAAATATAAAATAAAACTTAAGTCCCTGCGAAGGAAGCAGGATAATTATTGTAAGCCAGCGCAGATATTAATTAAGGGTTAGAAAACTGATAAGCGGCAATGAATAATACCGGCCAAAATTTTCATGAGGGTTTGGACGCATAGCTTTTTTGCTGGCCGATAAATAAAGCCCCCAACACCAGCATTGTACCCAGCCAGGTATAAAAAGAAAGCGGTTCACCCAACAGGATTGCCGATAGAATGAGTCCGAAAATAGGACACAGGAACAACCAGAGCGATGCTTTTACCGCATCGGCCTTTAGCAATATTAACCAAAGGTTAACAGCAATAATGGAAACCGGTACCACAAGCCACAATAACGAAAGCCAGAAAGAAATGTCAAACTGAGTAGAGCCGGGTTTGTGTATAAGAAACGCAAAGGGAGCAGTCATCACTCCGCCAAACAATACCTGCCAGCCATTAATGCTTACGCGTTCCAGCGTCCACTTTCGCCCGGCATAATAAACGGCCCCTATCGAGTACGTGATCATGCTGAGGCCAAGCAACAGTAACCCGGCTGCTGAAAATGATTCCAGCTGCAGCAACGGAAAAGATGCGATCAGCACTCCGGCCAGCCCCAGCGTAATGCTTCCCCATTCCATCCATTTTACTTTTCGTTTGTTAAGCAGTGATGAAAATAAGCTGATGAACAAAGGATTGAGCGCAATGGCGAGTGCGGTAATGCCTGCCGTAATATATTGAAGCGCTACAATGAAAATGCCCAGGTACAATGCTGTGTTGAAAGCGCCAAACACGGTTAGCTGCAGCCATTCTTTACCGGCAGGCAGCCGGTATTGTTTTAGCAGGTGCGCGTAGGTTAGCAAGAGGGCTCCGGCAACCAGGAAACGTATAGTGAAAAACAAAAGCGGCTCAGCCGAGTTTAGCCCAAACTTACCGGCAATGGAGGCCGAAGACCACAGCACAGAAAAGGCAAGACCGGTTAAGATGTATGGGGTGCTGTTTTTCACGAACCAACAATAATAAACAAAGCTACCCACAACTGGTGCGGGTAGCGTTAACTTAATGTTGATTCGTGCTTACAGGTTAAACAACCCTGCGTTTAACAAGGTAAGTGTTTTCTCCTTGTAAGAAGTGCTTACCAGGATGGAGATGTTATTCGGGCTTCCGCCATACGATACCATACGAATGGGCACATCCGCCAACGATTGAAACACATCTTTTAAAACGCCTTCCTTATCCGAAAGATGATTGCCCACAATACAGATAATGGATTGGTCGGTATCCACCTCAATGGATCCGAAGCTTTTCAGCTCTTCGAGAATGGCATCCAGGTTTTTGTTATCGTCAATCGTTACGGAAACTGCTACCTCCGAAGTGGAGATCATATCAATAGGTGTTTTGTAGCGCTCAAACACTTCAAACACTTTTCTTAAAAAGCCATAAGCCAGCAGCATGCGCAATGACCTGATCTTGATGGCTGTAATACCATCTTTGGCAGCAATGGCTTTAAATTGTCCGCTGCTGCCCTTGTCGCTGATAAGCGTACCCGGAGCTTTCTCATCCATGGTGTTTTTCAGGCGCACCGGTACATGATACTTCTGTGCCGGTACAATAGTAGAAGGATGAAGAATCTTGGCTCCGAAGTAAGCCAGCTCCGAAGCTTCATCGAAAGTAAGCTCGGCAATCGGTATGGTCTTTTTCACCACGCGCGGATCGTTGTTGTGCATGCCGTCAATGTCTGTCCATATCTGGATTTCTTCGGACTGGATAGCTGCACCGATTAAGGAGGCGGTGTAATCGCTTCCGCCACGTTTCAGGTTGTCAATTTCGTTACGGTGATTACGGCAGATGTATCCTTGTGTTACCAGTATGTCCACATTGCTCATCGTTTCCAGTATCGGCTTCAGGCGTTCGCTGATTTTCTCCAGCTCGGGTTCCTGGTTTTCATCTATAGACATGAAGTGCAGGGCCGGTAACAATCGCGAGGATATTTTCTTTTCCTGCAGGTGATGATAAAAAAGCTCTGTAGAAATCAGCTCGCCTTGTGCCAACAGCTCGCGGTAGCTGCGGTCGTCAAACCGGCCAGCCGCCAACAACCGGAACAAGCTGAAGTACCGGCTTACAATCTCCTGCCCGATGGCCCGATAAGATTCACTGTCGTATAGTTCTTTTATGAATTGCAGGTAGTGCTTTTCCAGTTCGGCAATTTCATTGTGCGCTGTAGTCTGTTGCTGGGCCAGCAAGCTATCGCCAATGCGTACCAGTGCATTGGTGGTGCCGCTTAGCGCGGAAAGCACCACGATCTTTTTCCCGGGCATGCCCAATACCAGGGTTGCAATCTTTTTCATCCGCCCGGGCTTACCTACCGAGGTACCGCCAAATTTTACTACCAGCATAACTCAGATTTTTTAAATCGGGAGGCAATAATAGATGCAGGATTTGATATTATCAAATCACGGCTTTCACCGTTGAGTCAAAAACAGCTTTGAATTTCTCCTTTTCGGGGGTATTTAGAGGAGCTCGTTAATAGCGGTAAGCCTTTTGATGTGCAGCTCTAAGGAATCCGGGTTGCCATCTAATTCTACCGTTACCATTACTTTGTTTTTCTTTGAGTAAACCTGCCGGGGCTCCTGAACACCCGTGGGGCCGGATATGTAAAGTGAAAAAAAGTCAAAATTCAGCACCTCGCAGATTTTAATGAGCTGGTCGGTTTTAATTTCTTTACGCGCAAAAATGGAATACACATTCCGGGAGCTGGTGTTGATACGTTTTGCAAATTCGGAAAGCTTCATTCCCGAAGCCTGGTATTTCCTTTCAATTTCGCGCCCAATGTGAACTTCCATGTAGCAATTTTAGAGCGAATTCTTCCAATAAATCATTTCGAACGAGGAACTATTAATTCCTGTATTTTGCATTTCTAATGCGCATGTGATATTTTTGATCATATATGATAGAACCGGAAGTTCTGTACCATGGTGAAGCGAAAATTCAAATATGCGATTAACCACTATTTGAGTATACAGCCGCGCCCTGTACACATTGGTACTGTTGCCAGGATATTGCTGCGGGATCACAACATTCCCCATGATACTTTTGACCAGGACCGGTTTCTGCGAGAAGAAGATTCTGATGAGATACCTGCTGACCGGCTGGAGGTATACGCGCAACTGCTGGATGTGCCGGTGGATCTGCTCTATCAAAAAGATTGAGGTTCCTGTAAAATAAATGAGGCTGCCCCTTGTGCAGGAGCAGCCTCAGATGTTTCTGAACCGGGACTTATTTCTTGTCGCTCACCTCTTCATATTCCACATCAGTAGCATCCCCTCCGCCAGTAGCATTTCCTGCATTGGCCTCTGCATTAGCTCCCTGCTGGGCGCTGCCTCCTGCATACATTTCCTGCGAAGCAGCCTGCCATGCATTGTTCAAAGCTGTTGTAGCCTGATCAATGGCTGCCAGATCCTGGCTCTTGTGCGCTTCTTTCAGCTTATCCAGCGCAGCAGCAATAGCAGACTTGTTTCCTTCAGAGAGCTTATCGCCAAACTCTTTCAGTTGCTTTTCAGTCTGGAAGATCATCGAGTCTGCCTGGTTGAGCTTATCCACGCGCTCTTTCTCTTTCTTATCATTCTCGGCATTAGCCTGCGCCTCCTGCTTCATCTTCTGGATTTCGGCATCCGTTAAACCGCTGGAAGCTTCAATGCGAATCTTCTGCTCTTTACCGGTGCCTTTGTCTTTTGCCGATACATGCAGAATACCGTTGGCATCAATATCGAAGGTTACTTCAATCTGGGGCACTCCGCGTGGTGCAGGTGGTATTCCATCCAAATGGAACCTGCCGATAGTACGGTTATATTGCGCCATTTCACGTTCGCCCTGCAATACGTGTATTTCTACCGATGGCTGGTTATCGGAGGCTGTCGAGAACACTTCTGATTTCTTGGAAGGAATAGTAGTGTTTGCTTCAATCAGCTTGGTAAACACACCGCCCATGGTTTCGATACCCAATGAAAGCGGGGTAACGTCCAGCAACAATACATCCTTCACCTCACCGGTTAACACACCGCCCTGGATAGCAGCGCCAATGGCCACCACTTCATCGGGGTTTACACCTTTGGAAGGTTTTTTACCGAAGAATTTTTCTACTTCTTCCTGGATGCGGGGGATACGGGTTGAACCACCCACCAGGATCACTTCATCGATCTGGCTAACGGAATAGCCAGAATCCTGAATAGCCTTGCGGCAAGGCTCCAGTGTTCTGCGAATCAGGTCATCGCTCAATTGCTCGAACTTGGCGCGTGTCAGCTTCTTCACCAAGTGTTCGGGTACGCCATCTACAGAAGTGATGTAGGGAAGATTGATTTCTGTTTCGTTTGAGCTGGAGAGTTCGATCTTCGCTTTTTCAGCAGCTTCTTTTAAGCGTTGCAAAGCCATCGGGTCTTTGCGCAAGTCTATGTTCTTATCGGCTTTAAATTCATCTGCCAGCCAGTTCATAATACGCATGTCAAAGTCATCACCACCCAGGTGCACATCACCGTTGGTCGATTTTACTTCGAACACGCCATCGCCCAATTCAAGTATAGATACATCGAAGGTACCACCGCCTAAGTCGTACACCGCGATCTTCATGTCTTTGTTTTTCTTGTCTAAGCCGTAAGCCAGCGCGGCAGCGGTAGGCTCGTTGATGATGCGTTTTACATCCAGCCCGGCAATCTGGCCGGCTTCTTTGGTAGCCTGGCGTTCGGCATCGTTAAAGTAAGCGGGCACGGTAACAATAGCTTCTGTAACGGTAGTACCTAAGTAATCTTCTGCCGTGCTCTTCATTTTCTGAAGAATCATAGCGGAGATTTCCTGCGGGGTGTACAGGCGGTCGCCAATGCGCACGCGCACGGTGTCGTTGTTGCCGCTTTCTACCTGGTAGCTTACTAATTTCTTTTCGTTATCAACTTCGGCAAATTTCTTGCCCATGAAGCGCTTGATGGATGAAACCGTATTTTTTGGATTGGTAATCGCCTGGCGCTTGGCAGGATCGCCTACTTTGCGCTCGCCTTTACCGTTATCCAGGAAACCAACAATAGAAGGTGTGGTTCTGCGGCCTTCGCTGTTGGCTATTACCACGGGCTCGTTACCCTCCATTACGGCTACGCACGAGTTGGTGGTTCCTAAGTCTATTCCAATAATTTTTCCCATGATTATGTTCAGTTTTTAGATTATAGTTTATTAATTAGCAAAATCCTTTGAACAAGGGTTATGCCAAGGGGGCTGGAGGGGCGAAAACGTGACAGAGTGGCAGTTCTTGCTTGAGATTGATTATTCAATAGCCCGATTCTTTCAGTTGGTAGCCAGGTATCCTGAATATTAGCGAAAGTTGTATTGCCCTGTTGTATATCTTAGTGTTATCTGAGAGTACATCAAGGCTGGTTATTCCATAATTGTACCTCAATCCAACTCCAATCAATTGTGTGGGATAAAACTCTGCTCCGATTACCGCATTTAGGTCTTCGCGGTCGGGAGGCAGATCAGAAACATTTTGACCTGCTGATGTTTTTCCGCCAAGCAGGTATCCCAGTTGTGGTCCTGCCAGAAAACTTACTTTTTTATTCGGATAGTACTTGAAAATAACTCCTGCTGTACCATAATGGTAGTTGCTACTATTGAGGTTGTTGGCATAGACGCCCTGGTGGCCCAGACCGCTATATCCGACTTCAACCTGGAAGCAGAAATTCTCACCTATATCAGAATTGACAAACGCCCCTGCATGAAGGCGTACAATATAACCAGGTTTTAACATCAAACGCCCCTGTTTCATTTGTTGAGTGGCTAAGTTTGGCCCTAACCTGAACCCAAAGGTTTGTGCAAGAGAAGTGTTGTAAGAAAGCCCGTATAAGCTGCATTGAATTACAATCGCAAACAATAGTCGATTTGTCATAGTTTAAAAAGGAATAGGTAAGCGAAATTCTAATGTTCATGTTAAAGTTACAGATTTGGTTTTTCATTCAAACCAGCAGAAATGGAAGGGTAAAAAGTCAGTTTTATTTACTTTTGCGCCCTTAATTATGACACTCGAACAGGAAATCGCCAAGCGCAGAACATTCGGCATCATCAGCCACCCCGATGCCGGTAAAACCACGCTCACCGAAAAGCTACTGCTTTTCGGAGGCGCTATTCAAAAGGCTGGCGCAGTTAAGTCCAGTAAAATAAAAGACCATGCCCGCAGCGACTGGATGGAGATTGAAAAGCAACGCGGTATTTCGGTGGCTACCTCGGTAATGGGCTTTAATTATAAAGACATTAAGATAAACCTGCTCGATACGCCCGGTCACCAGGATTTTGCAGAAGATACCTACCGTACCCTTACCGCGGTGGATAGTGTAATCATGGTAATTGACTGCGTGAAGGGTGTGGAAACGCAAACAGAAAAGCTGATGGAAGTGTGCCGCATGCGCAGCACCCCGGTTTTGTGTTTCATTAACAAGCTTGACCGTGAAGGTCGCGACCCGTTTGAGCTGCTGGATGAAGTGGAGGAGAAGCTCGGCATAAAAGTACGCCCGTTAAGCTGGCCCATCAGCATGGGTAAAACCTTTAAAGGTGTTTACAACCTGTATGAAAAAACATTGCAACTGTTTACGGCCAGCAAAGTAACGGTTGAAGAAGGAATTGAAATAGCAGACATTCACAGCGAGCAGTTAGATGCCTTGGTAGGCGAAAGCTATGCCAGGCAATTGCGTGCCGATGTAGAGCTGATTGAAGGCGTGTATCCTGAGTTTGATGTGCAGGATTACTTAGCCGGAAAAGTCGCGCCTGTATTTTTTGGGAGTGCCGTAAATAATTTTGGTGTAAAAGAATTGCTGGATACGTTTATCCGCATTGCACCGCCACCTGTTCCGCGCGAAACTACCGTACGTGAAATCAGCCCGGAAGAAAGCAAGTTCTCGGGCTTTGTGTTTAAGATTCATGCCAACATGGATCCGAAGCATCGTAACCGCATTGCGTTTTTGCGTATATGTTCCGGCAGATTTGAGCGCGGCAACAATTATTATCATGTAAGACAGGAGAAGGGTATAAGGTTTAGCAATGCCACGGCCTTTATGGCGCAAGACCGTGAAACGGTTGATGAAGCCTGGCCGGGCGATATTGTAGGGTTGTATGATACCGGCAATCTTAAAATTGGAGATACATTAACCGATGGAGAAAAGTTATTGTACACCGGTATTCCCAGCTTTTCGCCTGAGATATTCAAGGAGGTGATCAACAAGGATGCCATGAAGACCAAGCAGCTGGAAAAGGGTCTGCTACAGTTAATGGAGGAAGGCGTGGCACAATTATTTACCTACGAGCTGGGCAAACGAAAAGTAGTAGGCGTGGTAGGGGCGCTCCAGTTTGAGGTAATCCAGTTCCGGTTAAAGAATGAATACAGCGCTTCGGTGGAGTTTGCGGGGCAGAATATTTATAAAGCATGCTGGATCAGCAGCAAAGATCCGAGAAAGCTACAGGAGTTTATTGATTCGAAGCAGCGCCACATTGCACGCGATAAGGATGATAAGCTGGTGTTTATGGCTGAATCACGCGCGTGGCTGCAAATGGTGCAGGATAATTTCCCGGAGATCAATTTCCACTTTACCTCGGAGTTTAAGGATTGATGTTACTTCCGGGTAGTGTATTGATACAGTAATTCCGAAACATCGGCCATAGCACGCACACCTGCGTCAGCGTCTTTCAAATCTTTCGATAAAAGCACCAGCACATATTTTTTACCGTTTGGCAGAAATACAATGCCGGAATCATGCCTCACCCCGGTAATCGAACCTGTCTTATGGGCAACTTTTACTTTTTTCGGAAGCCTGGCGGGAATAATATCATTAAACTGCTGATCGAGTAAAATATCCATCATAGCCATGCTGGCTTCTGCATTTACTATTTCTTCCTGATCAATTTTTTCAAACAGTAGCATCAGGTCATATGCAGTAACCTGGTTGTTTAACCCGGCTTCGTAAGCTTTTAAATCTTCTACTCCGCGCAAAACCTGGATGTCATTTGCCCCGATTGAGCGCATGGTTTGTGTTACATTTTTAGCATCCACCAGGTCAACGATCAGGTTGGTGGCAAGATTGCTGCTCACAATAATCATATCGTACATTAAGGAGTAAACGGTACGTTTTTCCCCGATGTGATCATAAATCAACGTGTCGCTGTCCGATTCGCGCGTGATAGAGTACCTGCTGCCGTCCACAATGCTGACGAACTCATTCCGGATTTGAATAGAATCCTTCAATGAAAATTTACCCGCTGCAGCTTGCCGGTACACCTCAACCATAACTGGTGTTTTCATGGTGCTGGCTGCATGAAAGAGCTTATGCTCGTTAATCAGGATTTCTTCACCGGTAACCAGGTTTTTATAAGCAACGGCAAAGGTGCCATCGGGTTTGGCAAGCACTTCCCGGATTTGCTGCATTACTTCTTCGCGACCGGATTTGCCGGAACAACCGGTTAACAGCAGGACACATACAACGGCAACAAGACAACGCATAACACTAAGCTTTGATGATAAACATACCGCACCTAAATTACAAGGTTTATGACGAATAGCATACATATTTTATACGAAGACAATCACCTGCTGGCCATTAACAAGCTGGCTGGTGTCCTGGTGCAGGGCGATTCAACGGGTGATGTGCCGTTGGTGGAGCTGGGTAAAGATTATATCAAACAGAAGTACGGCAAGCCAGGCGCAGTATTCCTGGGGGTAGTGCACCGGCTTGACCGACCTGTAAGCGGAGTAGTAGTTTTTGCGCGCACATCCAAGGCATTGGCACGTATGAACGAGCTCTTTCGTGAAAAGGAAACCCGGAAAACCTATTGGGCTTTGGTACAAACAAGGCCGGCACAACCTGCGGGTACGCTGATACACTGGCTGGTTAAGGATGAGCAAAAAAATAAAACCACTGCATACGAAAGATCTCATACAAGCGGATTAAAATCAGAGTTAAGCTACCGGCTGATTGCATCAAAGGGAGGCTTTCATTTGCTGGAGGTGAACCCGGTAACAGGCAGGCCGCACCAGATTCGCGTACAGCTTGCCAGCATGGGTTGCCCGATAGCGGGCGATGTTAAGTATGGCAGCGATCAAGCGTTGCCAGGTGCCAGCATTGGCTTGCATGCCCACAGCTTGGCGTTTATTCATCCCGTTCAAAAAAAATCGTTGCTCATACAGGCACCCTTACCCGATGCAAAATGGTGGCATCCCTTTCGGGATATGTAAAAGGTTGCAGGGTTTGATCACTTTTTTTAAAGTTATTTTAACGGGATAAGTTGGTATTCTAAAGATGTATTAATTTTTTTGTGGCATATTAAATTCACATGAATATGAAGAAACTGGTTTTAGTGTTAGTAGCAGGATTGGTTTCGCTTGTTTCATACCAGGCTTCGGCTCAGTATGAAAAGGGCGACAATCTGCTGAATATCGGTATCGGGGTAAACTCCTACTACAACGGAGGTATTCCGATTGGTGCATCTTTTGAACATGGTATAACAGATGATATTAGCGTAGGTGCCGGTATAGATTATTTATCATACCGCTATAATTTTGGCGCCAACCGATATGGCTTTAATATTCTATACCTCGGCTTAAGAGGGTCCTATCACTTCAACCGCTTATTTAACCTGAATGTTGAAGAGCTTGATATTTATGGTGGCGCTCAGTTAGGCTACAGAAGTTTTACCTGGAAGGATAATTTTAGCGGATCGGCAGGCGATACCTATGATAGCGGGCTGTTCTTTGGAATACATGCCGGGGCGCGCTATTATTTCAAGCCTAACCTGGGCGCATTCCTTGAACTGGGTGCCGGGGGATCGGGCAATGCACGTTTGGGTGTGGCATTTAAATTCTGATTTTCAGCACGGAATTATTACCTGAAAGGCTGCTCATTGGTGCAGCCTTTTTTATTAATTATTTAATTACAAAAAACCTGTTTGGCAATTTCAAAATTAGGCCGAACTTCCACCCATGAGTTGGATAGCCCGGTTACAGGAGCGATGGAAAGTAAAGAGTGTATTTCAGGTGGTGGTAATCCTGGTGGTTTTTGCCTGCACAGGTTTTACGGTTCTCTTGATAAAGAGACCATTGTTTGAATATTGGTTTCCGGACGGGGATAAGCCGGTATGGGCCAGCATAGCCTATTGGATATTGATTTTTCCTGTTTATAACGTTTTCCTGTTGTTTTATGGATTCATCTTTGGCCAGTTCCGCTTTTTTTGGGATTTTGAGAAACGATTCTTTGGACGACTATTTTCAAACTTTAAAAAATAAAACCTGACTTTATGAAGAAGCTTATCTACTCATTAGTTGCATTGGGCGCTGTTGCTTGCTCCAGCCCTAAGTACACAGCAAGTTTCAATCATGTAAATTCTACAGTGCCGTATTATGCGGCTAAACCGGTTGAGGTTCCCGCACCCGTTAACCCGGAACAACTGATAGCCAGCACCTCCGTAGCACCGGTTATATTATTGGCTTCTGAAGCCCCGGTTGTTGAGCAAAATGCCAAAGAGGCTGTGCGCAAAACTTATGCGCAGATGACAAAAGAAGAGCGTAAGGAATTGCGTGCTGAAATCAAGTCCTTTATAAAAGCCCAGAAAGTGAATAAGAAAATGGGTGTGGAGTCGGCCTCAGCAACCAAGGCTCTGGATAAAGACTTGAAGCTGGCCGCTATTTTTGGCGCAGTAGGTGTTGTGGCGCTTATCATCAGCGGCAATGTATTCTATATTATTGGCGGTATTGCACTTATTATAGGTGTCATATTCTTTGTGAAGTGGCTGGTAAGGCAATAAGCCAAACAAAAGAGGTTGAGATATACTAAAAAACCCGGTGCTTAACCGGGTTTTTTAGTTTTTAATCCTGTACACCATCGGCCAGCAGGATCACTTTGTTTTTTAAAACTTCTACTACACCCCCGGTAATATGAACCTGTTCCGATAATTCTTTGGATTTGTATTCTACCACGCCATCTTTCAGCAAGCCTACCAGGGGAGCATGGTTATTCAGTACCTGGAAAGAGCCATCGGCACCCGGAAACGTGGCTACCGTTACTTCGCCTTCAAAAATTTTTTTCTCCGGTGTAATTATTTCTAAATGCATACAATCAATTTGAAAATTAGTCGATTTGAAAATTAACCAATTCGAAAACCTGAAAATGAAACTCAATCAAAAGTTGACCTTCATTTTCAATTCTCAAATTATTTAACGTCAGCCAGCATTTTTTCTCCTTTGGCAATGGCATCTTCAATGGTACCCACCAGGTTGAAGGCCATCTCAGGCAGGTGATCTACTTCACCATCCATAATCATGTTAAAGCCCTTGATGGTATCTTTAATATCAACCAGCGCGCCCTTCAAACCGGTAAACGCTTCAGCCACGTGGAAAGGCTGGGACAAGAAACGCTGCACACGTCTTGCGCGTGATACGGTCAGCTTATCTTCGTCAGATAATTCGTCCATACCCAAAATGGCGATGATGTCCTGAAGCTCTTTGTAGCGTTGAAGAATGTTTTTTACACGTTGTGCACAGTTATAGTGCTCTTCTCCAATAATATCGGCACGCAAAATCCTCGAAGTAGAATCCAGCGGATCTACCGCAGGGTAAATACCCAATTCAGCAATCTTACGGCTTAATACGGTAGTGGCATCCAGGTGAGCAAACGTAGTGGCCGGGGCAGGGTCAGTCAAGTCATCGGCAGGTACATATACAGCCTGTACCGAAGTAATGGAGCCGTTCTTGGTTGAGGTAATGCGCTCCTGCATAGCGCCCATTTCAGAAGCCAGTGTAGGCTGGTAACCTACTGCCGAAGGCATACGGCCTAACAGGGCCGATACTTCGGAACCTGCCTGTGTAAAGCGGAAGATATTATCAATAAAGAACAGGATGTCTTTTCCTTTGCCCTGGCCATCACCATCGCGGTAGTATTCCGCTACAGTCAATCCCGAAAGGGCTACACGCGCACGCGCACCGGGCGGTTCGTTCATCTGGCCAAACACGAAAGTTGCTTTTGAATCTTTCAGCTTTTCATGATCTACTTTGGATAGATCCCAACCGCCTTCGTGCAGCGACTTCAAAAATTCCGGTCCATAATCCACGATGCCGGCTTCAATCATTTCGCGCAACAAATCGTTTCCTTCGCGGGTACGCTCACCCACACCAGCAAACACCGACAAGCCCGCGTATGCTTTCGCGATGTTGTTGATCAGTTCCTGGATCAATACGGTTTTACCTACACCGGCACCGCCAAACAAACCGATCTTACCGCCTTTTGAGTAAGGCTCGATCAGGTCGATAACTTTAATACCCGTAAATAATACTTCCGTAGAAGTAGAAAGGTTTTCGTAGCTGGGTGCAGAGCGGTGAATGGGTAAGGATTCTTTGCCTGCGGGTTGCTTAATACCGTCAATGGCTTCGCCTACCACATTGAACAAACGGCCTTTAATATCTTCGCCAATAGGCATGGTAATAGGTGAGCCGGTATCGATCACTTTCATGCCGCGTACAAGACCCTCGGTACCATCCATCGCAATGGTGCGCACGCGGTCTTCACCCAGGTGTTGCTGGCATTCCAGTACCACACGGGTGCCATCGGCTTTGGTTACTTCAAGTGAGTCGAGGATGTTGGGGAGCTTGCTGCCGGGCTCATCGAACGCTACATCGACTACCGGACCGATTACCTGGGTTATTCTACCGCTATTGGCCATTGATTATCAGAATTTTAGATTGTTACTAGGATTGCAGATCTGTTAGTGCCGCAGGGCGCTAAAAATCCGGACGCAAAAGTAGTTTTTTGCAGGGTTAATGCAAACAAGGCCGGATGTTTTATTAAGGGGTAAAAAAGCGCCTATCTCTTAATTATAACTATGATTATCAATAGGTTATATAATAAGGAAACGATCAGGCGCTCATCAGCTCAATCCGGAATGTGGTACCCAAGTTTTCATCAGACGATTTCACGAAAATTTTGCCTTCGTGGTACATTTCGATAATGCGCTTGGCCAGCGCCAGCCCCAATCCCCAACCCCGCTTTTTGGTTGTAAAACCGGGTCTGAATACGTTGCTCAACATGGTTTTGGGAATGCCCTTGCCGGTATCGGAGATATCAATAAACACTTTGTAATCGCTGCCTCTCAATATTTTGATGGCAATGGTGCCGGAACTACCCATCGCATCAACAGCATTCTTGCACAGGTTTTCAACCACCCACTCAAACAGGGGAGCATGCACACGCGCCTGGATGGTTTCGGAAAGTGTATATACCTCGAAGTTGATTTTGGAAGAAACGCGGGGCTGCAGGTAGCCTACCACATTGTTTACTAATTGATACACGTTTTCGTCTTTCAATACCGGTGTTGAGCCAATGCTGGAGAAACGCTCGGTTACCACACGCAGCTTGCGGATGTCCTTATCCAGTTCATCTACAATGCCTTTGTTTTTGATGTCCGGGTCTTCACGTAATACCTCAATCCATGCCATTAATGAAGATAGCGGAGTGCCTAACTGGTGAGCGGTTTCTTTGGCCAGCCCTACCCAAACCTGGTTCTGTTCGGCTGTGCGCGAATAGTTGAAGGCGAGGTAGGAGATAAATCCAAAAATGGCCAGCACGGAAAGCTGAATGTAAGGGAAGGCGATGAGCTGTGAAAGCAGGAATGAGTTTTTGTAATAGACATAGCCATAATTTTCAATCTGACCTTCGTCATTTACATAACTCATCTGAAATGGAGGAAAGGTTTCGGTCATCTTATCAACCTCAAGCTGAAGTAATTGATCCCGTTCAACGGGACTAAGTCTGGGGTCAATTTCTATATTGGCGTATTGATAAATACCTTGGTTATTAATCCAGATTACCGGGATAGATTTGTTCTTGAAGAGAATCTCATCAGTAATGAACAAAATTGCATCGTCATCATGATTCAAGGTATATTCTAAGGCTTTTGCGAAAAGTTCTACCTGTTGCTTTTCACGTTCCTTTAATTGATCAACCAAACGTTTGGTGTAAAATATGGAGCCAACGCTGATTAATACCGACACCACCAGGATAACCCATTTCAGCTTGGTGTTATCGCGGTAAAAATCCATCGAAGCAGGCAGGGGAGCTTTCTTGGCCATATCAGGCTTGGAAATTAGTTAAAAAAAGCGGATGACCCGAAAAGCCACATGCCTCAACAAACGTTGAGGCATGTGCTTGTGGTATTATAGGCAGGTATAATGTGTTGATTCTTGATAGGCAACCCTGTGCGCTATTTGCCTACTTTAGATGTGTTACCCTTTTTGCATAAACCACTTGGCCAGTACCTTGTAGCTTACTTTGGTGCCTGTCATTAAGATACCTACCCGATAAATCCTTCCGGCTATCCAGGTGGTTAATAAGAACCCGCCTACCAGCAATGCGATGGAAAGCGCCAGTTGCCAATCGGGAACGCCAAAGGCAATACGGCCCACCATAGCTACCGGTGAGGTAAAAGGTATAACCGATAACCAGAAACTGATCGGGCCGTGCGGATCGCGCAGAATGAACATAAACAAACCCATATACCCGATCAGTAAAGGAATGGTTACCGGAAACTGAAATTGCTGTGCTTCTTGTTGCGAATCTACCGCAGACCCCACTGCTGCAAACAATGCTCCATATAGCAAATAGCCACCTAAGAAATAGAATACAAATACAAAAGCGATTTTGCCAAACGGAATTTCGCTTGCATTAGCCAGGAACTCGCTAACCGCACCGTTCTGCTGACTCATAGCTTCCTTAACTTCCGGGTCGGTTGCCAGTTGCTTGCTTACTTGTTCCATAGCTTGCTGTTGGGGCAGCTTGGTGCCGAAGTACCCCATCGTTACCGATGAAAGTACAGATATGAGCACAATCCAGATGGTAAATTGCAGCAGCCCGACTGATGCAATGCCCAGGATCTTTCCCAGCATGAGCTGAAATGGTTTAACCGATGAAACAATCACTTCCACTACCCGGGAAGTCTTTTCATCAATTACACCCTGCATGATCTGGATGCCATAGATCAGCACAAACATGTAGATCAGAATACCCAGTACAAAGCCAAGTCCATATAACAAGCCTGAGTTGCTCGATTTCTCCTCACCGGTTTCGGTCAGGTTAAATTGCTTCATGCTTACCTTGGGCCTAAGGCTTTTCAGGATAGCCTCGTCAATGTTATGTTCCTTTAGCTTCAGATCGTGAATCTGCCTTTCAATATTGGCTTGCAGGTTACTGACTTTTTCAATGCTCGGATTTTCTTTGGTATAGAGCGCAATACCTTCTGGTTTGTTAATGTCGAACGCAGGTATGTAGAGCAAACCAAAATCCTTGGTTTCGTTGTAAGCTTTCTTGGCCTGTTCCAACGGCATATCAATCGGTACGAAAGTAAACTGGCGGTTGCTTTCAAATTTGAGCAGCTTGCTTTCATCCAACACCTGAATGTTTTCGGCTTTAGCCGATTCCGATTCTTTGATGGCTACGTAAACCAGCCCCCCGATAATAGCCGGAAAGATCAGCGGCACTAAAATGGTGGCAATCAGGAACGATTTTTTTTGCACACGGTTCAAAAACTCACGTTGTATTATTAACCAGACTTTATTCATATGCTAATTTTATTTTTTTAAGGTCATATGTAATGCCCATGCAAGGATTATCCCGTTGGCTTTATATTTCGTTGATGGACATTTCATACTCGGGGTTGCTTAAACTTCTAACAAATGTTTTTTTAATGCTTCATCGCCTTCGCCTTTTACCAGCCCGATAAAGATATCGGCCATGGTGGGTAATTTTTCCTGGAAGCCGTGTACCTCGGTAAGGTCAATCAGGTCGCGAATCACTTCATTACCGGTAACTCCTTCTTTCGCCCTGATGGTAGTGGAATAAAGTTCATCTTCCATTACAGCCTGGCCCACTAACTCGTAGCGGTTACCGGGCAGTATGAAAGTGCCTTTATGTTCCACAACAAATGTGTTGGTTTTGTATTGTGCCTTTACCTGCTTCTTCGGTCCCTCCAGGATTTTTTTGGATTTGTTGATCAGGGCAATATGATCGCACAAAGATTCTACCGTTTCCATGCGGTGCGTGGAAAAAATTATGGTGCTGCCTTTTTCTTTCAGCTCCAGGATTTTTTCGGTTATCAATTGTGCATTAACCGGGTCGAAGCCGGAGAAAGGTTCATCGAGGATGATCAGGCGTGGCTCGTGCATTACGGTACTGATAAACTGCACCTTCTGCGCCATTCCTTTCGAGAGGTCCTCTACCTTTTTATTCCACCAGTCTTTTACTTCAAATTTTTCGAGCCACACTTTAATGCGGGCAAGGGCATCTTTGCGGCTAAGCCCTTTCAGCTGGGCTAAGTACAGCAGCTGGTCGCCTACTTTCATTTTCTTGTAAAGTCCGCGCTCTTCCGGCAGATAGCCGATTATACCCACATGCTTCTCCTGCAAAGGCTCGCCAAAAATTTCAATGCTGCCGCCATCGGAATTGATGATCTGGTTAATGATGCGGATGAGTGTGGTCTTCCCGGCTCCGTTGGGGCCAAGTAATCCATAAATGGTTTTTTCTGGGATGGTAATGCTTACCGAGTCGAGGGCTGTGTGTGTAGCGTATCGTTTGGTAACATTCCGGGCTTCAAGTGCATTCACGCGAAATAGGATTTTATTCTTGTTAATGTTAGTAACAAAAATAGAGATAGAATTACACCGAACCAGTAAAAACCGGAATCGTTATTCAGTTTGTTTAAAAATGGGTATGATTAGTTAACCTTTTCGCGGAACACGATTTTGCCCATCGATACATCCAGGTCGAAGACAAGGGCATCTTTGCCGTCTTTGGTATAGGCAGCGTTGGCGTATTTATTGGGCGCAATTTTCTTCAGGCTGTTGGAAAGGCTGATGCTGCACAACCAGGATTCGTTAATGGTAACCACCACCGGAACATCGGCATCGGGTAATTGGATTACCAGGTTGCCTGCGCCAACACTACCCACTACACGGTTTCGTACGGTGGGCCTGGCGCTGAAATCCAGGAACATATTACCAAAGCCAACATCAGCTACCACTACTTTGGACTTGGCGAGGTTAAGCTGGCGCGCATTCAGCGAACCCATGTCTACCTTCACAAAGAAGGTGTCCATATCAATCTTGTTTTCAATACCGGTGCTGTAGCTGATGTTTACATCGGCACTGGCCGTATTGATGCGAAGCTTTTTAACGGAAAGTCCTGATAGATCAATATTGGCATTGCCCAGACCATAATCCAAATCGAGGGTATAAGGAGTGGTTTCGGTAAGATACACTTTCCAGAACTTATCGGAAGGAACTCCTTCCGAGCCGAACATTTTATAGGAAATTTTCTGCCCGACCCCGTGGTTACTGTCTTGTTGAAGGGAAAGCTTAACGGTGCAGGTATTGCCTTTTATTTCGTTGCTGAACGAGTGGGTGTACTCTTCCAGGTTCTGATTGCTGTAGATGTTGAGAATGTCCTGGTTCTGGCTGGGGCGGATAAAACAATTACCGGTTTTGGCGCGCAATTTCAGGTATACCTCCCCACACTGAGAGGAATTTTCGACAGAAAACTGCTTTTTGATCTGAGCGTTAACCACCACACTGCTGCCCACAAACGCTAATGCAATCAATCGCCACATGTACGTAAATACGTGTTAGTCCAGGTTAATGTTTATTCCGGGTGAGAATGTTGGTTTTCAATGTGAAAGACCAAAAAATAACCCGTAATGGTGGTTATACGGGTTACTCTGCAAAGGGTTATGGATTCGGATAAAAAAGTTACGATTTACCCGAAATATTCTTTCATACGGTCAAAAAAGCCTTTGTCTGTGCTATCCGGATGCGGCTGGAAGTTGGTTGAGCTACGCAAGGACTCCAGCTTGGCTTTCTCTTCGGCTGTAAGCTTTTTGGGTGTCCACACATTAATATAGATGAGCTGATCGCCAGAACCGTACCCGTTAATGTCTTTCAGGCCTTTTCCGCGTAAGCGTAAAATTTTACCGCTTTGGGTTCCGGGTTCTACTTTAATGCGGGCCTTGCCACCTACGGCAGGTACTTCTACCGTAGTGCCGAGGGCTGCATCAATGAAGCTGATGTGCAGATCGTAGATCAGGTCGTTGCCGTTACGTTTCAGCTCTTTGTCTTCTGTTTCTTCAACCAGGATCAGGAGATCACCCGGAATTCCGCCACCGGGTGCTTCATTTCCTTTACCTGACATGGAAAGCTGCATGCCTTCGCTTACACCGGCCGGGATTTTTACGGTAATCACATCTTCTTTGGAAACGAGGCCGGAACTATCCACACCGGGCGGTCTTTTATCGATTAGTTGCCCGGCACCGTTACAGGCAGGGCACGTGGTGGTTGATACCATCTGGCCCAGCATGGTGTTTACTACTTTGCGCACCTGGCCGGTACCTCCGCAGTTTGTGCAGTTCTTGAATGTTACACCTTCGGCCCGGATCAGGCGGTTTACTTTTATCTTCTTTTCAACACCATTGGCAATCTCTTCCAGCGAAAGCTTAAGCTTGATGCGCAGGTTTGAACCTTTGCGCTGGCGTGTTCTGCTGCCACCGCCACCTCCAAAGAAGCTATCGAACGGGCTTCCACCTCCAAAAATATCTCCGAACTGGCTGAAGATGTCTTCCATGTTCATATCCTGCCCGCGGAAACCACCGGCACCGGGGCGCTGATGACCAAAACGGTCGTACTGTGCGCGCTTTTCGTTATCGCTCAGTACTTCATACGCTTCTGCTGCTTCTTTAAATTTTTCTTCAGCTTCTTTATTGCCCGGGTTTTTGTCCGGGTGATATTGAATAGCAACCTTCCGGTAAGCTTTTTTAATTTCTTCCGGAGTGGCGTTTTTACCTACACCCAGTATTTCGTAATAATCGCGTTTTGTTGACATCGTTAAATCAGAAGATAGAAGTTAGAAGATAGAAGTTGAAGGAGAATTAGCTTCCAACAACCACTTTAGCAAATCGGATTACCTTGTCATGAAGCAGGTAACCTTTTTCTACTGTATCTATAATTTTTCCTTTCAGTTTTTCGTCTGGTGCAGGCACTTGCGTGATAGCTTCGTGCAGGTCGGCATTGAATTCCGAACCGGCTGCTGTTTCCATTGCCTTTACACCATACTGATCCAGCGTTTTTCTGAACTTGTTCTGGATCAGCAGAAATCCTTCGGCTTCCTTATCGCTACGATCTTTATACGATTTTTCGGCCCGTTCAAAGTCATCCGCTACAGGCAGCAGGGCTTTCAGCAGCTGCTCGTTGGCCGATTGAATCAGCTCGAGTTTTTCTTTGGCCGATCTTCTCCTGAAGTTGTCGAACTCGGCATAAAGCCGAACGTACTTGTCTTTAGCTTCTGCCAAATCGTCCTGTAATTTCTTAAGCGGAGCAATTTCTTCCTGTGTTGCAGTTTCCACGGGTTCTTCCGATTGTCCCTTTGGGATTTCGGTGTTCAATTCATCGTGCTTTTCCAGTTCCTGCCCGGGTTGAGTATGATTTTCCATTGATTCGCTTTAATGCGCAGCAAAAATGACAAGAATTTTGCCAATAACAGAAATGTTGACAAGATGTCTGCTTAGTGCAGGGTTCGCCAGATCAGGTCTTTCAGCTCGGTAATACCCTGGCTGATAACGGATGAGATAAAAACGGACGGAAGCTCTGTAGGGATTTCTTTCTGCAGCTCGGTCTTCAGCTCATCATCCAGCATGTCGCTTTTGGAGATGGCCAGGATTCTCTTTTTATCGAGCAGCTCGGGATTATACTTGCGGAGCTCGTTCAGCAAAACCGCATACTCTTCCGCAATGTTCTTCGAATCGGCCGGAATGAGAAACAGGAGCAGTGAGTTGCGTTCAATGTGTTTGAGAAAGCGGATTCCCAAACCTTTTCCTTCGGCAGCGCCTTCGATAATGCCGGGTATATCGGCCATTACAAACGACCGGTCATCGCGGTATTTTACAACACCCAGGTTGGGTGTAAGTGTGGTGAATGCATAGTCGGCAATTTTGGGTTTTGCTGCCGATACCACCGAGAGCAGGGTAGACTTGCCGGCATTCGGAAGACCCACCAGCCCCACATCGGCCAATAATTTTAACTCCAGTATGATCCACTCTTCGCGGCCGGGCTCACCGGGTTGTGCATGTTGAGGCGCCTGGTTGGTGGAGGTTGCAAAGAAGGCATTTCCCTTACCACCCCGGCCACCGGGTGTAAGAATAACTTCTTTACCGTCTTCATTGATTTCACAAACAATTTCGTTTGTGTCGGCATTACGGGCTACCGTGCCCAACGGCACTTCAATGATTTCGTCTTTACCAAATGCACCGGTACGGTTCTGACCTTCGCCAGGGTTACCGTTTTCGGCAATAATGTGCTTGCGATACTTTAAGTGGAGTAACGTCCACAACTGTGCATTGCCCCGCAAAATCACATGACCACCGCGACCGCCATCACCACCATCGGGTCCGCCTTTTTCAATAAACTTTTCGCGATGAAAATGCAGGCATCCCGCACCGCCATTACCCGATCGCGAGTTGAACTTTACATAATCGATGAAGTTGGGAGAAGACATTTTCGGTTGCCGGTTACCAGTTACCGGCAACCGGCAACTGGTAACGAATTATTTCTGATCGATAATGGCTGTAATGTTGCTAAAGATGGTTTCAATCTCGCCAATACCCTGCACGGTTTTCAGGCGGCCTTGCTTTTCATAATAAGGCAGCACATGAATGGTTTTGGTAAAGTACTCCGTAATGCGTTTGTTCAGCTTTTCTTCTTCATCATCGGCCCGGTTCTCGATGGTTCTGCGCTTGGCAATGCGTGCACGCACTTCGGCTTCGGTAACATCCAATGCAATTACATGATGTATAGCAGAGCCGTTCGACTTCATGAAAACATCCAGCGCTTCGGCCTGCGGCACGGTTCGCGGAAAGCCATCAAATAAAAAGCCCTTTGCCTGCGGATTTTTGTCCAGCTCTTCCTTCAGCATGGCAATGGTAATTTCATCGGGCACTAATGCGCCACTGTTCATGATCTCTTTTACACGTTTACCCAGCGGTGTGTCGTTTTTGGTGTGCCACCGGAACAAGTCGCCTGTGCTGATGTGCACAAAGCCATACTGTTGAATCAGCTTTTCGCTTTGTGTGCCTTTGCCTGCACCTGGCGGGCCGAAGAGAACGAGATTGATCATGCCTGTATTAAATATTTGTTACTATATGGGGAGCGCAAGATAAGTACCCTTGCGGCAATTCGCTAAACTAATTTTCGGGCTGTTACGCAGGAGCTTTTTCGGCCAGCTTGTACAAATCTTTATGATTACGGCCCAGGCCATCGTAATCCAATCCATAGCCCAGCACAAACTCTTCGTCCAGCTCAAAACCCACATACTTTACATCAATCTTTTTTTCACGAGCGGGTTTCTTCCGCAGCAGGGTAACAGCCTCTACCGATTTGGCTCCCAGGCCACGCAGCTCCTCAATTATTTTTTCGAGCGTAAGCCCGGTGTCAACAATATCTTCTACAATAATGATGTGCTGATTGAACAGGCTTTCATCATGCCCGATAAGTGTTTTGAGCTGGCCGGTGCTGGATGTGCCCGAGTAGGATGATGTTTTTACAAACGATACGCGGCAAGGTACTTTCACTTCTTTTAACAGATCGGATGCAAACATGAACGATCCGTTAAGGATGGGAAGAAATACCGGGGTTTTATCTTTATAGTCCTGGTTGATTTTCTGTGCCAGCGCGCGCACCTTTTCGGACAATGCCGGGGCGCTTATAAACTTTTTAAAATCAAGGTCTTGTACCTTCATAGGTCAAAATAAGGGCTGCAAAGATACAAGATTACCGGAAACGGAATCTCATCTGTTTGCCATGCACATATCCAGTACAGATGCTGCTGGAACTACCTTTATAATTTCAAAAGACCTCTGCGCATAGCCTCCAGTATCATGCCGGTGCGGGTTTGTACATTCAGCTTTTCAAACAGGTTTGAGCGATAACCATCCACTGTGCGTGCGCTTACATTCATGGCTTCAGCAATTTGTTTATAGGTAATTTCAGAGCAGGCCAATCTCAGAAATTCCATCTCTGCTTCGGTAAAGGGTGGGGCATCCTTGTAGGTTACCAACAGCTTGCCTAACGAGTTGTTATGAATTTCGGAGTTGTAGTAACTATTTACATATACTTCGCGTAATGCTTGTTCCAGGACCCGGGGCGGGCTGTCTTTAAGCAAATACGAACAACAACCCGCCCGCATCATGCTGATCACGCTGTTATCACTTTTATTCACCGACAAGGCAACCAATCGTATAGCCGGATAGTTGTTTTTGAGTGCCTGTGCAGTTTCCTGCCCGTTCATTACCGGCATCTCAACATCAATCAGCATAATATCGGGCAGTTGTTTTAGTTTACTGCATTTATCCAGCAGCTCAGCACCGTTGCGGGCATCTACCACAACCTGGAACCCCTCAAATGTATGCAGTAATGTGGCAAGCGATTTACCGAATAACACATGATCATCAACAATTCCGATATTGATATGCATAGATCAGTTCGTATTTATAAGATGCATCAATGTGTACCCCGGTGCCGGCATGGTTTGTTTTACGCTGATGTGCCCTGCCACTAACAGAAAGAAGGTGCAACCGATTACGATGATGGAAACTTCTTGCGATAATAAATTATACATAACACACCGCCCCGGTTAACAAGCTTCCTAAAAATAAGAGAACATTATGAAGTCCCCGCAGGGAGGTAAGTATTTGTCTGTTTTCGAGATTATAATGTTCCGTATTGAAGATTTTAGTAATAATGGTGGAATGCTAAAAATATACTCCGGTACCTGGTAGGCACCTTGTATCGTCAGCTTTATACAAAACTTAAATGCCAGCAGCCTCCATGTGTATAAATTAAAATTGGAGTGATGAGAACAAATTCATGGGTTCGGCCTTATATGAATTAATATCCACTTTGTCAACGGGTTTTTTCACGTATTTAATACGTGAAAAAACCCGTTGATTCGAAAAATCCGCCTGTCGAATTTCCCGGCATGCAAACTATACAATTCAACCCTGCTCTTACAGACGACAACTTTACTCCTCACGGGGTGTTCATGGCCCTCGTAATCGATGTTTTACGGGTAAGTCGCGAAATTTTTTACTTCGTTAACCTGCTTAAAAAGCAAAGCCCGGCCGACCGGGATAGCCTGGCGGCAAGCCTGGATGAAGCTGGCGAAACGATAAAAGATATGTTCGACAAGCTGACCGCGGGTTTTTTCCCCGTTGGCAATTGCGAAAAGCTCGACCTGCTCAGCCACCAGCTTTACTTCCAGCTTGAAGTGGCTTTGGGCCCCGATCATGCCCGGGCTTTGGTTGATAAGCTGAAGCAAACTCACCGCGTTGAATTACTGCATCGGGAATTTATAGCGGGTATAATCGACCCGCGCGAGCTTGTGCTGCTGGATGAAGCAGCCAGTCATTTTCTGACCACTGCAAAAACGTTATGGGCATGAGCACAATTATGGACATTTGGCGTATCGGCAACGAAGTAAAGGAGATGGTGTACCGGATGCCGCGCTCCAACGCATATGAACGCGTGCGCCTGGCTAACCTGCTGGAGCATATCGGGTATGTAATGAAAGAAACCTGCAGCGACCTGGCCGAAGGCCGCATACCCACATCAGGAGAACATGCAGAGCTACTAAGCGAAGAGCTCTACTTTAAGCTGGCTGTGCTGGCCCGCGAAGAACATGCAAGGATTGCTTCGCAGTCCTTTCTTAGGCTGCAGCGTCTTGAAATACTGCGTACGCTTATTACCGATGAAGGAGTAGACCTGGCCCAGTTGCATTTGCTGGAAGAAACAGCCAACAACTTTATTGACACTTCCAAAGCCCTGAGAATGTATTAGTACCGGATTATTTATAACCCACTTCTTAATCACACGATAAGCATTATGTCGCGACTAACAGTTCTTACCATTGCCGAAGCAGAAAACGGGACCTGCGAAACTCCGACCCATTCCAACAAAACCAAATACGGAGCCTGGTATGGCCTTAATGGTGTTCCCTGGTGTGCCATTTTTGTAAGCTGGGTATTTGATCGGGCTGGGTACCCGCTGAACCATATTGATACCAGTCGTGGATTTCAGTATTGCCATTCCGCATACAACTACTGGAAAGCGAATAACTGCCTCACCGAGGCCCCTCAACCGGCCGACATTGTTATTTTCGATTGGAATGGTGATGGCACGTGCGATCATACGGGCATTTTTGTGAAGTGGGTGGATGCCGGAAAAACATTTATGTGCTGGGAAGGCAATACCGCCCTGGGTAATGATGATAATGGTGGCCGTGTAATGTTACGTACACGTCATACAGGCAGTGTAAAGGCATTTGTTAACCCGGGTGTATTCAGCAATGATGCGTTTCGACCACAATCGCCCATTATGATATATAAGCGTGGCAGCCGTGGAGCTGATGTGGTACGTCTGCAAAAAATGTTGTACGACCTCGGGTATTCCATTACTGTAGATGGCGATTATGGTATAAAAACCGAACGCACCGTTAAAAATTTTCAGAAGGAGCAGGGATTGATGGCAACAGGTATTGTTAGCCAGGAGTTGCTTGGTGTAATGGAAGCGAAGCTTACCCGGCCCAGGGTGGCTGATAAGCGTATTATTAACGGAGCTTTTTTGCGCAAAGGCGATTGCGGCCCGGCTGTGGTCGCTTTGCAGCGTGCATTGAACAAGCGTGGCGCCCACCCGATGCTGAGCGAAGATGGTGTGTTTGATCCCGATACCAACGAGGCGCTGAAGGTCTTTCAAAAGAAGAGCAAGCTTATTGCTGATGGCATTGCCGGCCCGCAAACCTGGGGTGCGTTGGGCGCCAAGGTAGTCTAAAGTATTTCCCGGTAACGTTTGAAAGTTCAAACAAGCGGCAATCAGCAGTAGGATTAACAGTAAACCTACTTCAATCTTGCATGCCCCCCTTTCAGTATCAAAATCTTTCATACCTTTTAAAGGTCTATGGAATGGTTTAACAGGTTGGAGTCGGGCAGGGCTATGCACACCACGTATGGATACCTGTTGCAGGTGCAGGCCGATGCGCAGCTGCTCTTGCAGCAACAGGCCGAGCAGGACCTGATTCAACGTACCGTACTGCTTGCCCTTATACCGGTGGTGGTGGCATTTTCATTTATTGTGTTTGTGTTTTATCGCGCCAGGCGCGAGGCTCACTTCCGGCAAAAGGAAACGGAGCTGAAGCTCAGCCTGGCGGAAGGCGAGCTGAAAGCGCTGCGGGCACAAATCCACCCCCATTTCATTTTTAATTGCCTTAACTCCATACATCACTTTATGTTCGCCAACGATGGGCCGAAGGCTGGTGAATACCTGATCAAATTCTCACGCCTTATCCGTCACGTGCTGGAGAGCTCTGCTTTGCGCAGCGTATCGCTGGCCGATGAAATTGAAGCCAATCGTATCTACATTGAAATGGAACAACTGCGTATGAACTACGAGTTGGCCTACCACATTCACATAGCTGCTGATGTAAATGCCGCGCAGCAGGAAATCCCACCCATGATGATTCAGCCCTTTGTTGAAAATGCCATCTGGCACGGCCTGACTGGTGGCGGCATTATTGAATTACACTTTTCGCTTGCGTCCAACCGGCACATTCAGTGTGTTATCAAAGATGAGGGTAAAGGAAATGTGTATGCCCCGGTTTCCACTAACCTGTCGGGGGCTGTGAAAAAATCTTCGATGGGTATGACGCTGATGCGGGAACGTTTTGAGCGGATCAATCAGTTACACCAGGCGCAGGCCGGCTTTACGTTGGCCGATCGGGACGATGGTGTGGCCGGCAAACAGGTTACTTTGTTAATACCCTTAATGTAATGGCTTACCGGGTTTTCATACTGGAGGATGATGCACAGGCTCTTGAAACCCTGCGCATGTACCTGCATGCCGTTAGCGATATGGAAGTAGTGGGCCATGCTGCTGATATTGAAGCTGCACGCATCTTGTTACCCAGGCTAAAGCCCGACCTGTTGCTCAGCGATGTGATCCTTCCCCCGCATACTTCCTTCGACCTGTTGCATACGCTTGATCACATTCCGTTTGAAATTATCTTCATCACTTCGTTTGAGGAGTTTGCTATTAAGGCGTTTCGCCTGGCTGCGGTTGATTATTTGCTGAAGCCGGTTGCGGCAACCGACCTTATAACAGCGCTGGATAGATTCAGGCAACGTAAACAAGCTCACGAAAGTGCCCACCACATACAGCACCTGCTGGCTAACTTGCAACGACCTGTAGCCGAAGCGCGTATTGCTTTACCTACGCTTACCGGCTTTTTGTTCGTAGCCATCAAAGATATTGTGCGGTGCGAGTCTGATAATACCTACACCACGTTTTACACGTTGGACAAACAAAATATCATTGTTTCGCGCACGCTGAAGGAATGTGAACAAATGCTGGGCGACTACCGGTTTTTTCGAGTTCACAACTCGCACCTGGTTAACCTCGATTATATAACCGAATACGTCAAGGGCGAAGGTGGTATTGTTAAAATGACCGATGGCAGCCATGTAGACGTTTCGCGCAGGCGTAAAGATGAGTTTTTGAAGCGGCTGAAGTAGCCGCACACTTTATCAATCATGCCATTTACTAATCCAATAACTCCGTATTCTGTTGCTGTATTGACCTGAAGCGGGCATTCCTGTTCCTTGAAAGTTTCAGTTAAACCAATACGAATGATAAAACTGGTAGCCTCAACCTTTATGTCGCACGGCATGCTGTCCGTATATCTCGACAATCAGCTGATTATGCAAAACAGCGATTCCGTAACGGTAGAGCTTGACCCCGGCCAGGAGTATATTCTGCACTGGTTTGTAAGGGGTGATGCCGGTAATACTTTCTCCATTACCATATCATCACCCAAAGAGGCCCAGTTTCAACTTACACGGGCTATTCCAAAGGCGAAGAAGGATTTTGGCTCATTTCGTTTTTCATGTTAACCCCAAACCAATACTTATGAAAAGATTATGGCTGATTGTAGTAGTGGCAATGGCCTGTCAGGCTAAAAAGACTACAACCGAAGTTTTGCAATTGTCTGTGCCTGCAGCACCACCGGCTTTAATCTCTATAGATACGGCCAGTCAGATCATTTCAGATTACCTTACAAATCCGAGAATCGATTTAAGCCAACGTGCCCTTGGCGGTGTATTTCCGGTTTCTGATTTTACACCTGATGCAAAAAATGAGGGTTTACTGATGTGGTACTGTTTTGATGCTGCAGCCAAACAATTATTTATGGCGATTGAGCCGTACCTACATTACGATGCTGAAAAATTGCCCCGGTACCCGATACAACTCATCTTGCGCAGGCCGGTAAACACGTATTTATACAACGGTGCTTCGCCTACTGAAAAGGATGTAAAAGATTTTTTGTTGAACCAGAAATTAATCGGTACATCTGCTGATATCGATAATGCTACGGCAACCCGATATGTAAAAAGTTTTGATTCGCTGATGAATACTATGGTGGACGCAAGTGGCCAACGTTACCAGGAATATCCGTTTAATTATTTTATCTGGGGTGCAGATTACAAAACTTTTATAAGCTGGGCTGGTGCCGATGGTTACATTCGGTACGATCTCGCTTTTAACGATAAAGATAAACCTAACCGGGTTCGGATCGTGTTGATTGCCACCGATAAGGATGGTAATACGGTTACAGGTGCGCAGGGATTTAAAGAACCGGGCGGGCAAGGCATACAAAATGGTTGGCCTCCACCGCCCTAGACTGATAAAAAAGGACCAGAGAAAATTGACAATTGGACAGTTTCTTTTTGTAATTTTTAGTGAAGTTCACGCCAATGCAAGGAGCTATTCAACTGATTTCCGTTTGGGGTATAGTAGTTCCACTCGGTATTGGGTTGCTGTATTACAAAAATGCGGAGTTTAACCTGCGGTTGTTTATCGGTTTTCTGGTAGTAGGATTTATTACCGATGTATCCATGTCGATTATTTACTATAGTGAGTATCGACATTACATAACCCATGTTATTACCCTATACTCGCTCATCGAAGCCTGTATTTTTTTTTGGTTCATCAGTAAAAGTGCAAGACATAAACTTGCTGTACGATTATCTACAATCCTGTTTTGGATTACACCCCTCCTTTGGACTACATTAATGGTTGTACGATTTCTGATTTTGAAGGCTTCCCCGGGTCAGATATTTGATCCGTTTTACACCATCAGTGTTTCCTTTCTGGCAGGATTTACGGTTTTAGAAATAATTGAGCGCGAAGACCCGGTTTCCCGTGCGATTTTCTGGATACTCTTGGGCATGTTCTTTTACTGTTTTTGTACATTCTTCATTATGGGTTTGCTCAACACCCTGCTTTCAGAACGCATCTGGGTTTTGAATAACATTTTCAACATCATTACATATGGATTTTATTCCGTAGGTCTTTGGCAACTACATACCTGCAAGGTATAATTTTCAAGTATCTTTGAATTAATATGTCTCGTGAAACACTTTACTACTGGCAGGTAGCGGGTACACTTACTACGCTTATTCCATTAGTTATGGGCTTTTATGTTTTTAAGCAAAGCCTGTCGCCCATTCGTATTTTTTTAGGATATCTTATCATCGGCTTCATGACCGATTTGACAGGCTGGTATCTCTATGTAACTCAAAATGGAGAGGCCAACATGTACGTTCGCCATGCCTACGATTTATTTGAAGCCGTATTTCTGTTCTGGTTCATTGGCTATACCTCAACTTCTTCACACCTGAAAAAGTTTTCCAGGTGGGCTTTGGTGCCGTTGTTCATTTTTTGGGCCACCCGTTTCTGGTTTAGTTCGCTGGCAGTATTTAAAACCGGCACGCAGGTGATGGAGGCTTTTGGACTGGCATTCTGTATTCTAAAATTACTGGAAAGCGATGCCTTTGCTACACAAAGGCCCATATTCTGGTTGTGGCTGGGTGTTTTTTTCTATTGTTTTGGCACCATTTTTTTAATGGGCGTATTGGATAGCCGAATGCCAGGGGTGTGGTATGCGCATGCTATTATTAATATGCTCGCTTACCTGATTTACACTGTTGGCTTCTGGCGTGTGCGGCAGCAGGTGTGAGCGATTACCGGTTTCTTCTCTTTACCAACCAGATTCTAAACCGGAATCTTCACCGGCAAACTCTCGCTCGGATTTAATCTGCTGATCACACAACTTCATTAGCGTAAACCAAGCGGGCAGGCACGAAAGCAAAGTGCAGAGGCATAGCTATGCAAATCCTTCCCGCGCTTTAATTATTCATACCTCAAATCCTTGTGCCATGGCCAAACACTACATCATCACTAATCGTCCTGTTCGCGTAAAAAACGGGCGCGAACAAATTGACGAAAGCAACCAGGCCGCCACCACCTACAACCTGCGCTTTGGTACAGCCGAAATTGTAAAGGGCCGCGATGGTAAACCCAAAGCAAAGGTTGAGATGATACCCGATGTGCCGGTGCACAACAACAAATTCGATGAACTCAATTACGAAAATGTAGAAACGGAGAAAAACCCGCCCGGCTCCGCACAATGGTTCAAGTCCCTTTACGATGACATGGCCGATGGTAAGAAAAACAACGACACGCTTTTCTTTATACATGGATTCAATTGCGGATACCAATGTTTGATTGAAAACCTGGTTGATCTGGATAAACTGTTTGTAAAGAACCGTTCCAACCCCATCGCGCGTATAGTCGCGTTCTCGTGGCCTTCCAACAACATGATCACCGAGTACCGGAAAGACCAGGCCGATGCCGGATATGCGGGCATCGCTCTTGCACGTGGTTATTATAAGCTGATCAAATTTTTCAGCGAGTTTGTACAGGACGAGCACTGTGAGAACAATATCCATGTACTCTGTCATTCTATGGGCAATCAGGTGTTCGAACGCATGGTGAAAGAAATTCTTAACTCCCGTATTCCGGCAGCGCCCATTTTTAAACAAGTAATATTGGCTGCAGCCGATATAGATAATGATGCACTTGAACCCGGCAAGGCATTATACCACATCACCGATTTCTGCGACCGGGTGCATATCTACTTTCATAAGAGCGATGATGCGCTAAAAATCTCAGACAAGACTAAAAACAAAACCAATCGCCTCGGGCTTACCGGTCCCACGCGTCCATTGGAAATGCGTATGAATGTAAACGTGGTGGAGGCTTCTGAAATAAAAGATTCGCGCGGGGTAAAGGAAAAGCTGATCAACCACTGGTACTATAAATACAGCGAAACGGTTGCCCACGACATCCGGCAGGTATTTTCCGGTATCCATACCGAGCACATCAAAGGGCGCGAGTATTTGCAGCACAAAAATATCTTCCGCCTAACCGGTAAAGCCCGCTAATCATGTATGTAGATATTCATTGTCATCCGCAATTCAAAACCTTTATCGGCAGCGAACACCAGGCCGAGCGAAAAAATTGCTGGACTAACCTCAACTTTGATGTCGGTTTAGGTATTCTCGATTCACAATCCAGCTTAAGTCAATTAGTGAGCGGACAGGTAAAGCTGGCAGTAGTCCCGTTGTATGCCTTGGAAAATGTTTTTGCAAAAGCCAAGCTGATTCAACTGGCAGCCGGTTTGTCGCAGCATGCCAAAAAAAGGTTCCTTCAAAAGATCGAGCGCGAAGAGTATGGTTATTTCGATCTGATGCTGGCCGACCTGAATCACTTGTTGAATTCGGCAAATGTATCATCCGATAAGCAATTTAAGCTGCTTACCTCCGGCAACCAGTTCGATCCAAACAGTCAGCACTTACAAATTATGCTTTGCGCGGAAGGCGGCCATAACTTTTACGACAACGGCCAGCACTTTAACCAGACCCAAAAAGTAATCGATCAGCTACTTTATTTTAAACTGCCACAAAGTCCGCGGTTGGTTTATATCACCATCACCCACCTGTCGCATTCCGAATTTTGTACGCATGCCTTCGGTATGAAAATGCTGAAGAGCAATGCCTTTAATCCCAAAGGCAAAGGCTTGAGCAATTTGGGCAAACGCTTTATCCGCGAGGCCTTAAGCACCATCAATGGCAAATGCATTCTGATTGATGTAAAACACATGAGCGTGCTTACGCGCCAGCAATTTTATGCGCTGCGGGCAGTGGAGTTTCCCGATGCGCCCATCATGGCCTCGCACATGGGCCTTACCGGCTGCTCGTGGCAACGCAAGCCCGTACGCAAGTATAGGTATGATAAGAAAGAAGCCTGTTACGAAGTTAGCTACTACCGCCAACCGGGTGTGTTGGATACTTACTTTAACCCGTGGAGCATTAACCTGTATGATGAAGACATAAAAGAGATTTTGTTATCGAACGGGTTAATCGGTTTATCATTGGATCAACGCATCCTGGGGTGTGGCACCCCCGCCAAAGAATTGGTAAGCCCCGATGAATTTAAAGATGCAGACTTTAAACCTATACCTGAGCCGGGCATGCACCAGTTGCGCATGGAAGAGTATGACGAAGCGGAAGAAGTAAAAGCCTGGCACCTGCGCCACTTGTGTAACCATATTCTGCATATCGTAAAAGTAGGGCGCCCCATAGTAGGTGATCGGGTGTGGAAACAAATCGCTATTGGTTCCGACTTCGATGGACTGATTGACCCGATCAATTACACGACCCATGCAGGAGCGTTCAAATATTTATTTGGAGGCCTTGTAGAATGGTTGCCGCGGATGGCTGTACATGCCGGGGTAGATATTCCCCCGGCTGACCTGCAACAATTAATGAAGCAGGTGATCGGTGAGAATGCGGTTGAATTTATTAAAAGAAATGTTTAAACCGGAGCAAGCCGAAAATCCGAAGAAGAGTAGGTTGAAATAGAAACTGCATATGAAATTGATTACACCGCTAACTGTTTTTGTCCTTATGTTTACATCAGTCTGGGGCCAACCGGATACAATCACGGAAACGGAGAAACTAATCGGTGCCAGAAGTGAAGTGAGAACATCTTTGCGCCATAAAAGAAAACTAGGTCGAATACAACGGACGAATACCCGAAAGGACAAATCAATTCAGAAATATTATCAAAGAACTGAAGGTAGGGCAATTAAGGAGATTGTCTATGACTTCAATCAAAAAAAATTTGATTCTGCGACTGGTAACCCTCCTTACGAAATTCATGAACTGGATGGTGTTAGAATCATCATCAAAAACGTTAATCCATTTATTTATTCGGTTGACCTTTTTGAACTTCAAAATGATCGAATAAATAATGAAAAATTGAGCGAGGCATCACAGAAAGTTAGTCTAAAGATAGCGATATCACCTCTTTCAAGTTTTAGGCTGAAACGTGAAAAACTTAGCACATCAGAGGATTTGATCCGAAATTTACAAAAGAAAGACAAGTCTATCGAAGCAATACAAGACACTATTTTGAAAGAAAAAGATAGTACAAAATGGCAGCAATTGGCTGATCAAATATTTAATATTGAACAATCAAAATTTACCGTTCTACAAAAATCCTTAGATACAACTCAAACAGTAAAGAAAATAACTAAAGAGGATGATGCTAAACTTAAAGAACGTAAGATAAAGCAACTGGAAGGCACATTAAGTTTTAATCTCGATTTTCTTGATATAAGAGTTACATCCATTAATAATTATATAAATTTCTACAATCAACTTTTGTACGTAGTAAATGTTCCAGAAAACAATTATAGCTCAATAGCCAAGTCAAGAGACAAACTTTTTCAGAGCTTTGGATTAGGTTATGATATTGATCAGGTTGCAGGAAATTATTTCAGGGAGCTGCAATTGTTCGAAAGTTCCCTAAAACTTATCCTCCGAAATTGTGATGAGTTAATTGATCTTAATTCTAATAACATCTCCTACGAAAAAATACGACTTCGGATAGAAGAGCTTTCAAAGGAAATAGACAAGTTTAATCATCAGCAACTAATAGGGAACATGATTACCCTTTATAAACTGGTAAATGAATCGAATTTTACTCTCGTATATGAAACGCAATCCATCTCAGAAAACGTTGATAACTTACGGTACAAAATTGAATTTAAAGCAGATAATTCTTTTGATCTTCCACGCAGTGTAGGAAACTTTAATATGGATGTAAGCCTGACCATTTTAGAAGGACTAAAGATCGATGTTAGCCCGGCTATTATTATGGATTTTGGTTTAGTTGACCCGGCTTATTTTTTTGATAAAACAGTGGATGTAAATGGCGATGAGTTTGTGGCAATCAGAAGAAACGGCTCTGCGGGAAATGTTTCACCCTCTATTGGAACAATCCTAAACGCGTACAAGCGTAGCAGCACTAACTTTAAGTTTGGAGGTTCAATGGGTTTTGGGCTCAGTAACAAGTTGAGATTCAGACTTTACCTGGGGCCTTCTCTTATTGTTGGAAGGCAAGAACGGCTGGTATTTACTGCTGGTGTGGCCATGGGCCTTGTGGAGAGACTTGCTGATGAGTTCACACTCAATGAAGTTGTAAAATTTCCTCACACCACTTTACCAAACAATGTGCCCATAGCGGCTGACAAGTTTAAACTTGGTGGATTCTTCTCAATAGGGTTTAATCTTTCGGGAAAGCAGAACAAAAGTTTCTTTGAGAAAATTAAATTCAATTAACCTTCTGTTTCAGAAACAGACTTTGATTTATGAATCTTTAAATCCATCATTCTTTTAAAAATTTTAATTCCAATGCTTTGACTGGAGCTTTATAAGGAGATAGTGGTATAAATCTCGCCTGTATCTTTTTCGTTTCATAGCGTTTTGAGTTTAAATACAGAACAACATGAAATCGAAATTTATCGTGCTGGTGGCAGCATTGTTAGTAATACAATCCTGCAACAGCGACCCGGAGCCGTTGGAGGATGAGGACCCGGTTGTTGATAATCCCCGGGATGAGGACGACACAATTACTAACCCCTTGGACTTTACAGGAGCACCGGGAACAATTCTGACAATAGCCGGAAAAGGGCCTTCAGCATCAGGATACTCAGGCAACGGGGAAGTGGCGAGCAAGGCAGAGCTTGATTTCGTTACAGGTGTTTCGGTTGATATACCAGGCAACGTGTATGTATCGTGTGGCGCATCCAACACTATTCGGAAGATATATGTATCCACGGGTGTTATTGAAAAGTATGCGGGCGTTTTCCTGGGATGGAATATAGCTGATCAAACTCCATTGCATGGAGATAACGGACCGGCAGCAAATGCGCATCTGAATTTTCCGCAGGCGCTTTATGCCGATATGAATGGAAATATAATCCTGCTTGATGCCGGAAATAAGTTGATACGTGAAATCCTGAAAAGCGACAGTACGATTCGCAAAATAGCCGGGGGAAATTCCTGGACCGATTTTGCCGGAGATGGTGGCCCGGCCACATCAGCTTCTTTTAATAACCCGTATGGCCTGGCAACTGATGCAGCAGGCAACATTTATGTGGCCGATCAGTACAACCACGCGATACGGATGATTAGCCGGGCGACAGGAATTATTACTACGATAGCCGGAAAAGGTCCCGGCCAGCAGGGTTATAGCGGAGACAATGGACCTGCAACTTCAGCCATGTTGAATGCGCCCAGGTCGGTAGCGATAGACAGTGATGGAAATATTTACATCTCCGATACGGGAAATAATGTGATCCGAAAAATCAGCAATGGAAACATTACCACGATTGCCGGTAGTGGATCTCCGGGATACAGTGGCGATGGAGCAAACGCAACAAGCGCGAAGCTTGATGCCCCCCAGGCCATTGCAGTGGATGATAGTGGTAATGTTTATTTTTTTGATAGGAACAATAATGTTATTCGTAGAGTGAACAGCCAGGGTATCATTACAACGTATGTCGGAACCGGGGCATACGGATATACCGGAGATGGTGGCCCTGCCGCCCAGGCCACAATTAACAGTCCCTGGGGTATTGCAACGGATAGCAGGGGTAACCTCTACATTGCCGACACGAACAATGCGGTTATTCGCGTGGTCATCAAATAAACCAGGCAACACATATCTAATCCAACTGTATTCCCTTCAAATTTCCCATCGCCAATGACGTTAACTTGAGATTATAAACTATGGCAAGCAACCCATAATGGTTAAATTTTATGTGCCTTGTTTGGGCAGCAGTTTAAGTTCAAGGGTTTAATAAGTACCTTTGTTTTGCTGAAGATCAACCTATCGTAACTATGACCGAACGTGAGCTTAGAAAGCTGGAAGCCGCCATTCGTTTGAAGATGGAGGATATTAAAAATCAAAAAGTAAGTTTGAAAGACTCCGGTATTGGCGCTTTAATGAATATGTTAAGAAAAGCAGACGAAGCATTGTACGAAAAGATTATGCCCGAGTATAAGCAGATGGTGGCAAAGTATAATATTTTTAAATGAAACTTCAATCTTAAGCTGCTATAGCTTTGAAATCAGTTCTCGACCACATCAACCAGTTTTGTCCGTTACGCAAAGTGGCGCTTCGCAATCTTTCAGAAGCACTTCAAAAAGTTGAATTGCCGAAAGGCTCTTTTCTGACAACCGAAGGCAAGATTTGTAATCATGTCTATTTCCTGGAAACGGGGTGCCTGCGTGGCTTCTATAACCTGGACGGAAAGGAAATTACCTATTGGTTTGCTTTTGAAAACAGTTTTGTTACATCATTCTTTAGTTTTATCAGCCGCAAGCCGGGTGTAGAGAATGTTCAGTTGCTGGAGGACTGTACACTATGGTCTATAAGCTATGATGAATTGCAGCAACTGTATGCAAAACACCCCGATGTGGAGCGCCTCGGGCGCATTATGCACGAACGATATTATGTGATGCTGGAAGAACGGTTTGTGGCCAATCATTTTAAAGAAGCCCGCGAACGGTACGAAAATCTTTTGGCAAACAGTCCGCATATTTTACAACGGGTGCCGCTCGGTTATGTGGCTTCTTACCTGGGTATTACACAGGAAACCCTCAGCCGCATTCGCAGTAAAGCATAGTATTTGCTTTTTTTTTTTGACATATGTCAAAGTGAGCAGTAGCGCAGCACAATACTTTTGAATCGGTTAAACCAAAATCAAAAATGGAAAACAAATCGATTCAAAAACCTTCCAATGCCTTTATTGCGGCATCGTGGGTGGCCTTGTTAACGGGTATGCTGGCCTATATCATAGGCTTGTGGAATGCCGAAATGGAGTTGAATGAAAAGGGATATTACTTTACGGTGTTAATGTTTGGCTTGTTTGCAGCAATATCGTTGCAGAAAGCTGTGCGCGATCAACTGGAAAACATTCCGGTTACCAACATTTATTACAGCCTGGCGTGGTTTTCTACCGTGCTGGCAGTTGTGTTGCTGGTGGTAGGTTTATGGAATGCAGACTTGATCCGAAGCGAAAAAGGATTTTATGCGATGTCGTTTACGCTAAGTATGTTTGGCGCTATTGCCGTGCAGAAAAATACACGCGATAGTCAGTTGGCTGAAAAGCAGCACGATGTGTAGCGGTAGCTAAGAGATAAAAGACAACAAGCGCCTTCGGGCGCTTTTTTGATTCGTTAATCGCTTACAAATCAGTTTCTCATGGAATAAAATGAAAATCCATAATTATGATGATGGGCGGTTTTGGTTCTCTGAAAGCTATGAATGACACGATTAAGCAAAATCGTGAAATGCTCAAAGCCGGTAAGAAGGGTGCTTTCGAAAAATCGGCTTTGCGTGCTAAGGTCAGTGAAAACCTTTTAAACAACGACAAAAAGCTTTCTGAGCAGGAACGAATTAAACATATTCAGGCGATCTGGGATAGTAACAGAAAGGATGATATTAAAAGAATAATTGTTCTTATAATTTCATCGGGCATTGCAGGATTCTTGGTCTGGCTATTTCTACTGGTGTTTAAGTTTCGCGTGTAGTAAAAAGACGCCATGTTTTGATGAGCCCGCCTTCAAGCCGGAAACACGTTCCCTTTAAAAATCTTTACGGCAATAGCCAGCAGGATTACACCGAACACCCTGCGCAGTACAGCAAAGCCCGACTTCCCGATCACACGCTCCAGCCACGAAGAGGAGCGCAGCACAATATAAACAAAGACCAGGTTTACCAGAATGCCCATCAGCACATTGGTTTCCTGGTATACCGCCCGCAATGAAAGAATGGTTGTTAACGTTCCTGCCCCGGCAATCAGCGGAAAGGCAAGCGGCACTACCGAACCTGAGCCTTTTGTATCAGGATCGTCTTTGATGAGCGTAATGCCGAGGATCATTTCCATCGCAACAATAAAAATGACAATCGCCCCGGCCACCGCAAAGGAAGCCACATCCAGGCCGAAAAGATTTAAAATGGATTGTCCGAGGTAGAGAAACGCAACCATCAGCGCAGCCGAAATAAGGGTGGCCTTTTCCGCATAAATGCGGCCTTCTCTTTTTTTAATGAGAATGATAAAGGGAACAGAGCCGATAATATCAATTACCGAAAACAGGATAAGCGATACCGAAAAAATTTCTTTGAAGTCCATAACCGAAATGATGCGCAAAGGTAATATAAAATCAAAATGCACCCGATTGCTTACCTTTCCTGCATGAAGAAGCAAACCGGGTTGTTCCTGGTCGTAACGGTTATTACCGTGTGCTGGATGTTTGTAATGCGACCCATTACCCCGCCCAACATTGTGGCATTTGAATTTGCCCGAACGGTGGATAACGCCATTACTATTTTTATGCAGTGGGGCATAAGCGGGGTAGAGAAGGCTAAAATGAGTTTGTACTTTGACTTTGTTTTCCTGGTCCTTTACAGTTGGGCTATAAGCCTGGGTTGCAAAGTGGTGGCGCAATATGTAAATATACCACGCCTTGCTAAAACGGGGGCGCTGCTGGCGCGGGTAATTTGGGTTGCCGCAGCCTGCGACTTTATTGAAAACGTTTCGCTTTTGATGGCGATTCAGGAAATGCATGCCGGGCTAATGGAGCTTGCTTTCTGGATGGCCGGTATCAAATTTACCATTGTAGGTATTGCATTGCTGTTTATTATAATTGGAACCTTCTCAGGTTTGCTTAACCGGTTTTTCAGAACACGGGAAGCATAAGCTTCCGACCCATCAGCATAGGGTGCGCAACAATTTCGCCAGGCTTTTAATGCGGGCAGGGGGCATAGCCGGAAAGTTGGCAATGCGAAAAGTAGTAGCATTCAGCTCGCCATAACCTTCGCCCAATAAAAAACCGGCTTTACGTGCCCGCAGCTTCGTACGCCTGACCTGGGATTCGGATGCCGCAACGGCAATTACCGTTTGGGAGCGTACAGTTGAGCTTGAAACAAGCGGTTTGACAGATGTTGTTTGTGCAAGCAGGTTATACCATGCTGTTGCCTGCTGTTGCAATCTTTTATGGGTAGCGCCAATTGCAGGAGTGTCTTGCAAAGTGCGCAACAATAAATAAATGGCCAGCACATTGGGTGTGTGTGTGGTTTGAAATTTTTGAGCAAACCGGAGCTGATGCACCAGGCTGTTGTAGTGAAAATGTTCATTTAATTTCTCCACACGGGTAACCGCATGTGGCGAACACACCATTACGGCAAGGCCGGCCGGTAATCCAAAACATTTTTGTACCGAAGCAAACCATACATCGCCCAATGAAAAATCAAGCGCCTGGCCGCCCATGGATGATGTGGCATCAATAGCCAGCAAACCGTTCGGGTTTTTTTGCCGAAGTAACTGCAGGGTATCCATGCTAACCTGTGTACCGTTGCTGGTTTCATTTTGGGTTATGCACAACACTTCTCCTTGGTAAACATCAACCGGCAGTTCCTGTTCCCGGTCAAATGCTATTCCGGTGGCATTCGGTTTAAGCGCCTGTGTGTGGGTAAACCACTTTTTACCAAAGGCTCCGTTATAAATGTGTGTGCTGGTTTGATCCACCAGCGATTGCGCGATAACCTCCCAGCATTCCGTTGCCGATGACAGGAATAAAACCGAATACGATTTTGGAATGCGAAGTTTCTTTTTCAGTTCGGCCACTGTTTTTTTCAGCAGGGCCATAAACTGTGTACTGCGGTGGTTCATGCTCAGAATCCCTGAACCCTGTGCGTCTTTTACGTACTGCGCTATGCCATTGTGCACTTGGGACGGACCGGGATAGAATGAGATCATAAGCAAATGTACCAGAAGTACTCAAATACTTTTTGTTTTGCCGGGTACTGGTTGGACGATCCCGGAATTGAAAAAACAACCAGGAAATATTGCGAAATCGATTGGTTGCATATATATTTGCAACCGAATGGTTTCTTAAAAAGAATTAACGAAAATGAGAAGAGATATTTTCCAGGCTATTGCCGACCCTTCCAGGCGAGCTATTATAGCCCTGATTGCCCTGCAGGCGATGACGCCCAACGCCATAGCTGAGCATTTCGATACTTCGAGGCAAGCTGTTTCCAAGCATCTTCGTATTCTAACTGAGTGCGAGCTTGTAAAACCGGAACAGAGGGGCCGGGAGATTTATTACCAGCTTGAAATCAATAAAATGAAAGAAATAGACAAATGGCTGGAGCAGTTCCGCAAGATTTGGGAAACTCGTTTCAATCAGCTTGACAACTTATTAGCAACAATTAAAAAGCAGAAAAAATGAACAGGAATTTATTATTCGACTTTACTGTAGATAAGGAAAACAAAACCGTTCATATAAAGCGTGAGTTTGATGCACCGCTTGATCTGGTTTGGGACGCTTTTACAAGGCCGGAATTACTTGACCAATGGACTGCGCCTGCACCCCATGTATCAAAAACAAAGTATATGAACTTTGAAGTGGGCGGTAAAAGATTTTATGCTATGGTGGGCCCCGATGGACAGGAGGGCTGGGTACTTCAGCGATATACTTCCATCAGCCCGAAAACCAATTTCAAGCTGCATAATGCCTTTGCAGACAAAGACGGAAATCCTGAATTGACCGGTTCTGAATGGGATTATAGTTTCAGCGAACAAAACGGTATAACAAAAGTAAGCATCACGATTTACAACGAATCGCTTGAACGAATGGAAAGGATGATTGCAATGGGCTTCAAAGAAGGATTTGCAGTAACATTGAAGAATCTGGAAAACCTGTTGGCAACCCTATCGCAAAAATGATTTACGTTTTCAAAACATCCGTCAAAACAAGAGTTCAGGCAAAGAAACTTAAGCCGCATCTTGACAAAATATTGCCAATAGCAAAATGGAGTTTTGACCTTGATGATTGCGATAAAATTTTGCGTATTGACAGTAACGAAAATATTGTTTCAGAAATAACACGCTTGCTGAAAACGCATCAGTTCAATTGCGAAGAATTGAACTAAAGGCAACTTAACAAAACGTCTGTCGCCAAAAAAACAGGTACTATGAAAGTAGAAGAACAAATCAAAGCGTATATCAACAGCCAGCCTGAACCAAAACGTGCAGATATGCAAGCGTTGCACCGGCACATACTTAAAGTATTGCCAAAAGGTAAATTATGGTTCTTGGACGGAAAAGATGATAAAGGTAAGACTGTTTCTAATCCGAATATAGGATACGGATTGTACACCATACAATATGCTAATGGAGCAGCCAGAGAGTTCTACCAGATTGGTTTGAGCGCCAACACAACCGGAATTTCAGTCTATATCATGGGTCTTGAAGACAAGACATTCTTAGCCAAAACGTATGGAAAAAAAATAGGCAAGGCGAGTGTAACAGGGTATTGCATTAAATTCAAAACACTGAAAGATATAAATGTGGACATACTTGAAGCGGCAATACGGTATGGGCTTGAGCAGACAGGACAAAACGCGAAATAATTTTATTACTAAACCAGAAAACATGAAACCGGCATTATTATTCGACTTCACAGTCAACAAAGAGAACAACACGATTGTTATAAAACGTGAATTTGATGCCAACCTCGAATTGGTTTGGCAGGCGTGGACAACAGCCGAATTGCTTGACCAATGGTGGGCCCCGAAACCTTATCATATTGAAACTAAATCATTGGATCTCAAAGAAGGCGGAATGTGGCTCTATGCAATGGTCAGTCCGCAGGACGAAAAAATGTGGTGTAAAGCGGATTACAAAACGATTGAAACCAACAAATTACTGTCATGGTTAGATGCTTTTTGTGATGAAAACGGAAACGAGAACACCATTAAGCCACGTTCTTTATGGACAAATAATTT
Organism: Cyclobacteriaceae bacterium; assembly: GCA_026129485.1. Lineage (GTDB taxonomy): Bacteria > Bacteroidota > Bacteroidia > Cytophagales > Cyclobacteriaceae > ELB16-189. The sequence continues at coordinate 98,590 of JAHCHY010000003.1, read as the reverse complement.
TACCGAAACCAACGGCATTACAACCGTCAATATCACCTTAAAACATGACAAACTGGAAGACATCGAAAAGATGATTGAGATGGGCTTTAAAGAAGGCCTTACCATGGCTCTTGGAAATCTCGACCAATATCTTGAAGCACAATTCAAGCTTCGCATGCAGAACAAAACAAGTAACGCGGCAAGAGTTTGTACCTATCTGAATTTTGACGGAAAAACAGAAGAAGCATTTTTGTTTTATAAATCAGTTTTCAGAACAGAATTTATAGGAAAAGGAATTGAACGTTTTGAAGACATTCCTGCAAGTACGGAGAACTGGCCACCTGTTGCCGATAGTGTAAAGAAAATGGTTTTGCACGTTGAATTGCCGATAACAGGCAATCATATTTTAATGGGAACAGACGCACCAAAAGAAATGGGCTTCACGCTTACCAAAGGAAACAATATGCACATCTGCATTGAACCCGAAACAAGAACAGAAGCAGACAGATTATTTAATGAACTTTCGGCAGGCGGAAATGTTACAATGCCGATGGCAGATATGTTTTTCGGTGCGTACTTCGGAGAGTTTTCCGACAAATACGGAATTAACTGGATGATAAATTTTCAAAATAAATAAAGTAGAAAAAATGAACAGATTACAATTCGATTTCCTTGCAGACAAGGAAAACAACACACTCACCATCAGACGTGAATTTGCAGCAGAGCGGCAGTTAGTTTGGGATTGCTACACCAAGCAGGAATTGCTCGACCAATGGTTTGCGCCCAAGCCATTTACTACCAAAACAAAGTCAATGGATTTCAGAAACGGTGGTCATTGGCATTACGCAATGGTTGACCCGGACGGAAATCATTATTGGGGCTACACAGAATACAACAACATTCATCCTATTGACTCTTATGAAACTTTGGATGCTTTCTGCAATGAAGCAGGTGAAATAAATAAAGATTTACCTACTGCAAAATGGGAAGTAACTTTTAGCGACAAAGGAGAAAATGCAGTTGTTGAAACCATTGTTTATTATAACTCACTAAGCGACCTCGAAACCGTTATCAATATGGGAATGAAGGAGGGGCTGATGTCCACACTTGAAAAATTGGACGAATTATTATTAACGTTAAAATAGACCACAAAGAGAAAAAACATAGTGTCTATAATTAAAAAAATAAAACAATGAAAAAGAACAAAATCATTTTTTGGACAGCGACCATCATCATTGCACTTTGGGAAGCAGTAATGCCGATGGCTACTTGGATTTTTGCATCCGAGTACATGACTTTTGGAACAAAAGCATTAGGCTATCCCGACTACTTTGCTTATTCATTGGCGATAGCGAAAGTTTTGGGCGTCATCGCCATTACATACCCTAAAGCACCTGTAAAGTTAAAAGAATGGGCTTATGCAGGGCTTTCGTTTACGCTAATATTTGCTTTCATAAGCCACGCCTTTGTAGATAAAAACATTGGCTATATGATTATGCCTTTGGCTTTCTTGGGCATACTTGCAGTATCTTATTTCTATAATCAAAAAATTAAAAACAATGGCTAAAACAGATTTCAAAACCATTGACGAATATCACAAAACATTTACGGGCGATATTCTTAAACGAATGCAAACCATTCGTGAAATGGTGCATAAAATCGCACCCGAAGCAGAAGAAGTAATCAGCTACCAAATTCCTGCTTTTAAAATTGACAACAAATTCCTGATTTATTATTGTGCTTTTGCCAAGCATCTTACGCTTTCCAATCCGTGGAGTGAAGCGTTGTTAAAGGAATTTGCAACAGAATTGAAAGGACTGAAAGTTTCAAAGTCAGCTATACAATTCCCGCACGACAAACCATTGCCGTTAGACTTTATAGTACGTCTTTTAAAGTTCAGGAAAAAAGAAATTAAAATCTGATACAAATGGAAAATCTACCAATCATAGCAATGCTAACAATTGCAAGTGGAACATTATCGCTGCTGTGTTTGCTAGTATTACATTTCGTAAGCCCTGAATTTAAACCGAACTGGCGCATGGTAAACGAATATGCTAACGGAAAACATAAATGGTTGCTTACATTGATGTTCATTTTTTGGAGTGCATGTTCATTGTTTGCAGCTTACCTCTTATGGAATTTGGTAACAACAAGATGGGCAATTTTCGGGGTGGTGCTTGTTTTCGTTTCAGGCATAGGTGCACTAATGGGCACGTTGTTTGACATAAAGCACAAACTTCACGGTTTGTCATTTATGTTGGGCATTCCTACTTTACCAATCGGAGCCTTGCTCATCAGTTATTATTTAGCTGCTACTAAAGGCTGGTCAGATTTTCAACCTTACGTAATATTATCCGCACACTCTATTTGGATAAGTTTGGTATTAATGGGTGTTTCAATGGGGTTGATGTTTTCAGGTTTTAAAAAAGCGGGCGTTGTGATGGACAAAGATGCCGAACCGCCTAAGGAAGTTCCGAAAGGTGTAATCGCAGTGGGCGGTTATGCCAACAGGCTTTTAATTGTCTGCTATATTGGTTGGCTGATGCTGATTGCAAAAATTTATTTAACTCTATAAAAAATTAAATCATGTCATTTCATGCATACATAGACAATATTAAAAAGAAGACAGGCAAAGCACCTGATGACTTCAAAAAACTGGCTGAAAAGAAGGGTTTTCTGAAAGATGGAAAACTTGTACCAAGCGTAAAAGCAACCCAAATTACCAATTGGTTGAAGGAAGAATTTGAACTTGGCCACGGACACGCAATGGCGATTTACGCAGTATTCAAAGGGAAAACGGAATAATATTAATTTCAAAAAGTAAAAAAACTTAAAGCCTTTGTGCCTTAGTGGCAATAATTAAAATAACAGAAAAATGAAAAGTAATCTATTATTCGACTTCACGGTCAACAAGGAAAACAACACGATTATTGTAAAGCGTGAATTTGCCGCCAACCTCGAATTGGTTTGGGAAGCGTGGACAAACCCTGAAATTCTTGACCAATGGTGGGCGCCACTACCTTATCGCAACCAAACCAAAGTACTGGACTTTCGGGAAGGTGGCGCGTGGCTGTATGCTATGATCAGTCCCGAAAATCAAACACACTGGTGCCGGTTCGATTACGAGAAAATTGATGTCGAAAAAAGTTACACCGGCCTGGACGCCTTCTGCGATGAAGCCGGAAACCTCAATACCGATTTTTCGAGAATGCATTGGCAAAACGTTTTTAGTAACAGGGCAAACAGTACGGTGGTAAGCATCACCATCACGGTTGATACACTTGAAACGCTCGAAAAGATTATTGAAATGGGATTCAGGGAAGGCTTTACAATGGGCTTGAACCAATTGGATGCATTGCTGGCAACGTTAAAAAAATAATTTTGTATGGAAAACAAGATTGCGCAGGCGATACTGGACTACAATCATTCCAAAGAACCCCGGGACAAAGCCATTTGCGAACTGCTGGCGCGTGAGATTACCAAGCACCTGCCTGAAGCGGAGAACAAGATCTGGCACAGGCACCCCGTTTGGTTTCTGGATGGCAACCCGGTTACCGGCTACGATAAACTGAAAGTCGGTGTGCGGCTGATGTTCTGGAGCGGGGCCGATTTTGAAGAAGATGCGTTGAACCGCAGAGGCGAAAAATTTAAAGACGCTTCCATCGTATATACTTCGGTTAACCAGGTCGACACCACAGATTTAAAACGCTGGCTTGCAAAAGCACGGGATATTCAATGGGATTACAAAAACATCGTGAAACGAAAAGGAAAGCTGGTAAGACTGAAGTAAAAAAATACACCACAAACAGACAATTCTTATGAAGATCGTAAAAACAATTTTGTTCTCACTTTTCGGACTCCTGCTTGTAAATGGAGGACTCAACAAATTCCTGAATTATATGCCGGTGCCGGAAGGATTACCGGAAGAGCTGATAAAAGATAATACGGCTATCATGGAGATTTCATGGCTGATGCCGCTGATTGGCTTTGCCGAGGTGCTGGGCGGGCTACTCATCCTGGTGCCCAGAACCAGGGCTTTAGGTGTGCTGGTCGTGTTTCCGGTAATGGTGGGTGTGCTGTTAACACATCTGACAGTTGCAAAAGATGGTTTACCCATTGCGCTTGTTATCTGGGCATTTTTGATCTGGGCTATTTACGATAACAGGCAGAAGTACTTGCCGCTGATTAACCACTGATAAAGTAAAGCAGTTTCCGGAGATTACATTTCATAGGGGAGTTCTTCAAACATTTGCGTTGAAAGGGCTTAAATAAAAAAAGACACCCGTAAGTGTCTTTGATGTGATCCAGCTGGGACTCGAACCCAGGACCCATACATTAAAAGTGTATTGCTCTACCGACTGAGCTACTAGATCTAACCTTACGTTTTTTGCCTATTTTTGAGGCAAATCCGTAATTGAGGGCACAAAGGTAACAGGATATGAAAAATATACAAACCGGCATTTTAAAAATTCTTAAGGTATTGGTGCTGGTATTTGGAGTAACAAACGGATATACCCAAACACCCTTTGAGCTTCTTCAAAAAGCAGATTCCCTATACGCCAAAAAACAATTCACACAATCCTTCGAAATCTACCAGCGGATACATAGCTCCGGTCAGTACTCTTCTGCTATGTTATTGAAAATGGCCTTCATCCAGGAAGGGTTGAATAAGCCCGGACTTGCACTCTATTATTTAAACCTGTACTACCTGGCTAATGGCGATGCACAAACATTGGTCAAGATGGAAGAACTGGCTGCCAAAAATAATCTGCCCGGGTATGAGTATTCGCAAGTTGCGCATGCCCGTGAATTAATAACCCGCTACCGGCCTCATGCCGCACTTGCCATTGCATCCGTTATTCTCTTGCTGGTGGCTGTTAGTGTGTATCAAAGTCGCGCAGGTACCAGGCCTGTGGTGGCCGGTATTCTAACCCTGTTGGGTTTGGTATTCCTGGGTGTGCTTGTAAACTTCTCCTCGCCCGGGCGTACAGCTATTATAACCGGTAACAACACTTTCGTGATGAATGGTCCATCTGCGGGAGCTTCCGTAGTGGGATTGCTGAATGAAGGAAGCAAGGTTCAGATCACGGGAACAAAAGATGTCTGGCTGAAGGTAAGCTGGGCCGATCGCGATGCCTACATCAAACAGGCGCAGGTGATGGAGGTTAAGCTATAACCGGCTTCTGCGAAAGCAACACCGGCTTTGCCTAAGTTTAGCCGCACCCGGGTAGCTGTTTACTACACTTTACTTAAAATCCCAGAACTTATTACGGGCTAAGGGCGTACTTTGCAGTATAAAATATGAACACCATGTGGCGGGTTTTGTTTCCGGTTATTCTTTTATGGAGCTGTAATCGTAATCCCGGTACGATCACTCCGCAAGTTAAGCCGCTTATGGAGGCAGTTTACGCATCCGGATTTGTAGTTTCAGAACAAGAGTACCAGGTATTTTCGCAAGCAGATGGTACACTGGCCGAAATAGTTGTACCGGCAGGAGAGGTTATTAAAAAAGGTGCGCCTATCTTAAAGGTGCGGAGCGTACAAACCTCCGCACGTTATGCACAGGCGCGGGAAACGTACCGGCAAGCATTAAAAAACAAAGAGCCTGTGCTGGCCGAGCTAACCGCCACCTTACGGTCGGCCAGGACAAAAGCTCAGTTTGATTCTACTAACCTGGTGCGCTATACCAGCCTGCTGAAGTCAAACGCAACATCGCGCATCGAGTACGATAAAGCGGAGCTGCAATACAAAAATTCACAAAACGATTATGCGGCCATTCAAAATCGGTTGGCCAAGACCCGCACCGATTTGGAAGCTGCGATTCAAAACGCATACAACCAGTTGCTGATAGCGGAAGAAGAATCAGGCAACTATATAGTTCGCAGCGATATTGATGGCGTGGTATTAAACATTACAAAAGAACCGGGAGAGCTTATTCGCAGAAGTGAAGTGATAGCCGTAGTAGGCAAACCTGGAAATTTTTACCTGAAGCTTACCGTTGACGAGCTGGATGTGCAACGGGTAAAAGCCGGGCAAACCGCTTTAATAAAAATTGACGCCCTTTCGGGCGATGTGCTGAAAGGAAAAGTAATCAAAGTGTATCCGTTGGTTGACACGCGTCAGCAATCCTTACGTGTGGATGTAGCCTTTGATGCAAAGCCTGCCGGTTTGGTTTCCGGCCTGGCAGCCGAAGTGAACCTGGTCATTCAACAAAAAGAAAAGACCCTGGTAATACCCAAGCAGTTTCTGCTGCCGGGCGATTCGCTATGGGTACTTCAGGATGGCTCCAGGCGCAAAGTGAAAGTTATACGCGGGATAGAAACGCTGGATGAAGTGGAGATTACATCGGGACTTTCTGCAGAAAGCATGCTGATTCAAAAGCCATGAGCTCATTTGCTTCATTCAAGCTGGCTTTAACCATTGCCCGTGTGCACCTGTTCAGCAAGCCGAAGCAAACCCTTATTGCCATGCTGGGAGTAACGTTTGGCATTGGTATGTTCATTGCCTTAATCGGGCTGATGACAGGGCTTAATGATTTCACGGAGGAAATTACCATGACTTCCTCGCCCGACATACATATTTACCATGATGTAACACAGGAGCGTGCCAGCATAATTGAAACGGTTAACCCCGATGGGCTTAACCGGGTGCACCATCAAAAGCCGAAAAATGAAACGGCCAGGCTGCACAATGCATCGCGTATAGTAGAAGTGTTGCGCCAGGACAACCGTATTTACGGAGTAGCGCCCATGCTTACGAGCCAGGTGTTTTATAATTATGGCCCGGCTCAGCTAAACGGACAAATTCAGGGTGTTGAAATCCTGGAAGAAGATAAGCTGTTCGACCTGAAGTCGAAGATGAAAGACGGAAAGCTTGAAGATCTGCTTGCCTTTCATGAAGGTATTATTATGGGCAGCGGGCTGGCGCGCAAACTTAACCTGCGAAAAGGCGACCGCGTGGTGATTACAACACCCCAGGGATTTACCCGTACGCTTAAGGTAGTAGGTATTTTCCAGATCGGAATCGGGACGGTGGATAATGTGCGGAGCTACGCAAACCTGGGCATGGTGCAAACTATCCTTCAGCAGGATCAATCGTACGTTACGGACATCAATATAAAGCTGAATGACCGGCACACGGCCAAAGCGATAGCTCCCGAGCTGCAACAAAAATTTACATACAAATCGGAAGACTGGGAAACAGCCAATGCAACCTTTTTAACCGGTGTTACCATTCGCAATATTATTACCTATGCCGTAAGCTTTACGTTGCTGGTCGTAGCCGGCTTTGGCATTTACAACATTCTCAACATGACGATCATCAACAAAATGAAAGACATTGCCATTCTGAAAGCAATGGGCTTTTCAGGCATTGATGTGCGTAGTATTTTCATGATTCAGTCGCTGGTAATCGGGCTGTTTGGCGCTTTGCTGGGTATTACGGTCGGCTTCCTGCTCTCGTATGCCATATCGAAAGCGCCTTTTGATGGCGGTGATGTGATCAGCCTGGATCATTTTCCGGTAAACTTTAAGATGAAGTACTACATTATTGGGATTGTGTTTGGCGTAGCTACTACCGCCATTGCCGGTTACATGCCTTCGCGCAAAGCGGCAAAAGTAGACCCCATTGAAATTTTACGCGGCCAATGACAACACCTGTTTTACGCACCACGGGTATTACCAAATATTTCTACGACCCTGAGAAGTTCCAGGTGTTAAAGAATATAGACCTGGAAGTACAGCGTGGTGAGTTTCTCTCCTTGATTGGCAAATCGGGTTGTGGAAAATCGACCCTGATGTATGTGCTTTCCACCATGGATACTGATTTTGAAGGCGAGCTGGAAATAGCCGGGGAAAAGCTTACCCACCGAACGCAAAATTACCTGGCCGATTTTCGTAACCACCACATTGGTTTTGTATTTCAGTTTCATTACTTGTTGCCGGAGTTTACCGTTTTACAGAACGTGATGATCCCGGCACTTAAGCTGGGCAAGCTTAAGCCGGATGAAATTGAGCATCGCGCAATTGAAAAGCTGAAGTTGCTGGGCATGGACGAGCATGCGCGGAAGAAGACCAGCAAGCTTTCGGGTGGGCAGCAACAGCGTGTGGCTATTGCGCGTGCCCTGATTAACGACCCGGATATCCTGATGGGCGATGAACCTACCGGCAACCTGGATTCGCACAACTCGCGGGTGGTATTTGATATTTTTCGTGAATTAACATCGGTTTACAAACAAACCATCATCGCGGTAACGCACGATGAAGAGTTTGCCCGGCAAACCGATCGCATAGTAGAAATGAGTGATGGGAAAATAATAAGTCATTAGCCCGGAAATGGGGGTATAACGAAAGTAAGGTGTCGTTACTTTAAAAAAAGGATTATGATTACACCAGCAAAAAATCAACCGGAGGCGCAAATGGCTATTTCCTATCTCAATCATTTCCAGGTAGCATTGAATAACTGGTACCTGTGGCAATTAGAACAGAAAAAGAAAAACAGGCGCATAAAAAGAGCGTGATCAGCTTACCGAATTTATTGGGTTACAGGAGCTGGCGTACGCTTGGCCGCGCGTATGCCATTATAGTAGGAGTATGCCTGCTGGGTTTTGCTGTACGTGTGTTAGCGGTAGATAAATTTTCAGTGGCGTTTCAGTTTAACCTGTTCCTGCTAACCATACTGGTTTCTGTTATCGGCTGGGAATTTCTGCGCAATGTTAACTCCTTATTGGATCGTGCATATCCGTACAGCAGGAATGTTACCATACGCATTATACTTCAGCTAAGCCTGGGTACGGTTTATGGTATTGTAACCCGTATTATCATATATCATTTTGGCGAGCCCCGGTTGCCTTTTTATGTCGATGAATTGTTTTTGAAAGTAACGTGGGTAGTTTATGTCGCACTGCCCGGTGTAGTAAACCTGGGTTTCTTTACGGCCTATTTTATTAGCCGCTGGAAGGAAAGCCTGGTGCGCGTAGAACGCCTGGAAAAAGAAAAAGCACAGGTACAGTTTGATAACCTGAAAAATCAGCTTAACCCGCATTTTCTTTTTAATGCGCTGGCCTCGCTCAACAGCTTAATCCTGGAAGACCAGCACCTGGCATCCCGGTTTTTACAGCACCTCTCCAAAGTTTACCGATACGTATTGCAGCACAAAGAACAAAACCTGGTTTCGCTGCAAACCGAGCTGGACTTTATCAGGAACTATATCTTTCTGGCCGAAACAAGATTCAGTAAAGCCTTATCCATACAGGTAACGGTAAAGCCGGAAGACGCGACAAGCAATTGTTCCGGTTACCATTCAAATTTTGCTGGAGAATGCATTCAAGCATAATATAATAGAAGAAGTCCGCCCGTTGCACATAGAGGTGCTTACAGAAAATGATTTTTTGGTTATACGGAATAACCTGCAGGTGCGCAGGCTGGTGGAAGATTCGAACGGGCAGGGTTTGGAGAATCTGAACAAGCTATACCAGTATCTTACAGGTAACCCTGTGGCAATAGAGTCAACTGAAAGTCATTTTACGGTAAAAGTACCCTTGTTATGAACGTGCTGATTATAGAGGATGAACCGTTGGTTGCCAAAGACCTGTGTAACCTGATCGAAAAGCTGGAAGCTTCGGCCCGGATTGTGGGTGTTATGAATAGTGTTGCAGCTGCTAAAGCCTGGTTTGCACAAAACCCTGCGCCCCATCTTATACTTTCCGATATTCAGTTAACGGATGGCGTAAGCTTTGAAATTTTTGAAGGACAAAAGATTCAGTGCCCGATTATCTTCACAACAGCTTATAATGCTTTCGCGATCAGGGCTTTTAAGCTGAATAGCATCGACTACCTGCTAAAGCCGATTGATGAGAACGAGCTGGCGCGGGCGCTGCACAAATTCAGGTCGGTTTCAACTGGTCCGTTTGCCGAATCGTTTCTGAGCTTGCTTCAGCACTTTGACGCTGAGCCCAGGAAGCACAAAGAACGTTTTCTTTCCCTGCAACGAAACACGTTTGTTCCGGTAGCTGTTTCGCAGATTGCCTTCTTCAGCAAGGAAGAATTGATTTTTATTAACACAGTTGAAGGCGAGAAATTACTGAGTGACCACCACACGATGGAAGAGCTGGAGCAATTGCTTGACCCGGCTTTGTTCTTTCGCGTAAACCGGCAACACTTGGTTCACATTCAAAGTGTAGCCCGCGTAAAAACCACGCACAAAGGATTGCGTGTACAGCTAAGGGCGCCTTATACAACAGAGCTTGATTTAAGCCGCGAAAAGGTTACAGCCTTTAAACAGTGGCTTGGTTAATCAGGCGCTAATGGTATCGTACACCACCACCTTTTCCCACAGGTGCGCGCAATCGGCAATAAACTTCAGGTGAATGGGATGATCCTGATAGGTTTTCTGCCCGGCCAGGTCTTTAAAGAACATGAGTTCCGATACAGCGTAACTGTTATCCACCACATCGCGTTTTTCGGTGCTGGCGGGAACACCTACGTGGATGTATTGAATGGTTTCAATTTTTGAAAGCGACTTGACACCGGCAATCAGCCTTGCCAGGTCTTCTTTTGAGTTGGGATTCTTTAACCAGAAAAACACATGGTGTACCAGCACATTATTTTCTTGTTCCATCGGTAAAGCATTTAACGCTGGAGCTAAAGATACTAAAGAAGCGCTGGCGAGAAATTTTCTGCGGGTGGATTTGGTCATGGTATTTTTTTGAAGGTAAGATGCTAAAAATCAACCTACTTTCTCAATTCAGAAGCAACTGATTGTTGCATTTTTTAAATCCTGTTATTTTTGTGCCATCGGGATGTACCCCGATGTGATCGGGGTCGGTAGCGCGCCCCGACAGGTCGGGGAGGCCGTTGGTTCGAGATGAGATACTATACTTATATTATAGAATCATTAAAAAGCCAGACGTGGTACTATGGTCATAGCGAAGACTTGGAAAGAAGACTTAATGAGCATAATACCGGACAGAATAAATCAACAAAAAACAAAGGCCCGTGGAAGTTAATTTTTATAAGAGAATTTGAATCGAAACAGGAAGCCAATAAATTTGAGCTTTTGTTGAAGAAACTTAGAAACAAAAACTACATCCTAAAAGCATATGGTGATTGTTTCATAACCGGAAAATGATTCGGGATGTAGCGCAGCCCGGTAGCGCGCTTCGTTCGGGACGAAGAGGCCGTGGGTTCGAATCCCGCCATCCCGACAAACCCTCTGATAACCTCAGGGGGTTTTTTACAAATGATTAATCATTGTTGCAGTTTATTCTATACGAATAAAATTCTTACATTCGGGTAATCACCGCTACCTGTTATGTATTCAAGAAGAAGATTCGTAAAAACAATTGCCGCGGGCGCGTTAACGCTGCCTGCATTTAACCTCATCTCCTGTAACCCGCAAAAGCAGGCAGGCACAAATACAGGCATTAAAATATCGCTGGCGCAGTGGTCCTTACATCGCGCGTTCGAGAAAGGAGAATTACAGGCTTCAGACTTCGCTGCTATAGCCCGGCAGTACGGCATCAGCGCAGTTGAATATGTAAATGGTTTTTACCGGGATAAAGGATCGGATGAAAAATTCTGGAATGAGCTGAAACGAACGGCCGACAACGAAGGTGTGAGAAACCTGCTGATGATGATTGATGAAGAGGGAGATTTGGGAAACCCGACTGCTGCAGCAAGAAATACCGCCATTGAAAATCATTATAAGTGGCTGAATGCCGCTAACCTGTTAGGTTGTCATTCTGTTCGGGTAAATGCTTTTGGCGAAGGCAGCAGCGAGGACGTTCAGAAAGCTATGATTGACTCAATGCAACGTCTGGGTGAGTATGCGGCTCCACTTAATCTTAACGTGTTGATAGAAAATCACGGGCTGTTTAGCAGCGATGGCAAGTGGGTGGCTGAAGTAATTCGGCAAAGCGGTAGAACAAATTGCGGCACACTTCCCGACTTTGGCAACTGGTGCTTAAGCGCCAAATGGGGTACTACGCAAATTGAATGTGCCGAAGCGTATGACCGTTACGAGGGCGTGGCCGATCTGTTGCCGTTTGCCAAAGGTGTAAGCGCGAAATCGTACGCCTTTGATGAAAACGGAAACGAAACCCGCATTGATTACCTGCGCTTGCTCAGGCTGGTGAAAGATTCCGGTTTTGATGGTTATGTGGGAATTGAGTTTGAAGGATTTGATATGGCCGAGCCGGATGGCATCAGGGCAACACACCAGCTGCTGGAACGTTGCTGGCAGCAACTGGAAGTAAAATCATAAGCAGGAACAGGATATATTGATTTGAATGAGCGGTTCCTTCTTCACCGTCAACCGGTATTTCTGGCGTTTTATTGTCAGGCTGTAATTCCGCAAATCCTTTTTCACCATTCAAAAAAGAATTTGTCCAGATTGTGCTGTAGTTCGAAAGGAGCTGTTGACTGGTTTGCGATCGTACCTTTATTTAGAAGCCAGTCTTAAATCAAAACTGTAGTAGCGAAATGAGGCGTCTGAGGGCTTGATCGCGGAGGTAAACAGCCGTCTGACGCCTATGCAATGATTTTTGAGATGATTTCCAAATATTTTTTATTGAGGATTCATGTATCTTTTTACCAGATCTGCATTTTGGTAACAGGAAGGCGAAGAGAATGGTTGAAACAGGAAAATCTTACATCAAACCGGGTATTGCGCAGGAAGCAGAACAAATCCGCAAGGCTGTGGCTGACCCAGCGGAATTCAGACCTGTCTACAATACCTATTTTAAGGAAATTTTCAGGTTCATATACAAGCGCGTAGGCGATAAAGAACTTACAGCCGATCTGACCCAGCAGGTTTTTCTGAATGCCCTGCAGCACCTGGGAAAGTATCAGTTCAAAGGCGCACCTTTTGTATCGTGGTTGTATCGCATTGCTTCCAATTTGTGTATGGACTTCTTCCGGAAAAGCAAACGTGTAAGGCATGTAGTGATTGAAGAGGCCTCGCTGGAAAGCCTGGTAGATGAGCTTACATCCGATCAGACTATGGAAGAATGGCATCAGCGCCTGCCCGTTATTCTGGAAAAGCTATCGGAGAGCGAGTTACAGCTCATTGAATTGCGTTTTTTTGAAGCCAAACCTTTTAAGGAAGTAGCAGTAATACTGGATATAACCGAAACCAACGCCAAGGTACGTACCTACCGGGTTCTTGATAAAATGAAAAAATTATTCCTGGAGCGATGAAAAGGAAGATAGCGATTATGAAAAAATCAACATTAAACGATGCGGAGATAGAAGCCTTCATGGACTTTGATTCGCTGGTTAACAAGAAACAATCCGGGGCAGCCCGGGCTAAATGGCCTTATTATACGGCTGGTATTGCCCTGGTTGTTTTAACGGGGGCATGGATCTGGTGGAAGAGCCAGGAAGTTGATGCAAGAGGTGAAAGCACATTACCATCAAGGGAACTTATTGCAGGGCCGGAATCAGAACCAATCACCCCGGGTAAGAGTTTGGCGCTTGATTCAGTTAATTATACATCGGCACAACCGGAAAAAGCAATAGCGAAACCCAAACCCGAAGAACGGCCGGTCGAAAACAAGGCGGCCGCACAGCCGGAGTTTACAGGTTATAAGCAAGCAGAGCCAAACGGTGGTTATGAAAAGTTGTACCATTATTTCAGTGCAGAACTTCACTACCCGGAAGAAGCCGTTCGTGATTCTGTTCAGGGTGTGGTTGTGGTTGATTTTGTTATAAACGAATCCGGCAAGCCCGAACAGGTTCAGATTCAGCAATCGCTTCGTGCCGATTGCGATAAAGAAGCAGTTCGCGTAATTGAAAATATGGCACCGTGGTCCCCCGCAGTTCTGAATGGCAGGCCGGTGTCAGCAAGAGTATCTGTACCCCTTACATTTCAGATTGTTCAACCTAAGTAACGTATGAGGATATTAACGGTTATAATTCTGCTGGGCTTGAGCCTGGACATCAACGCGCAGCAGTTCAGGCAAATTGCCAGGATTAAACTAAGTGAATATGTTGATGTGAAACAGGTTGCCTGGGTAGATCTGAACAAGGACACACTGTTGGATGTAGTGCTTGCTGGTAAAACGCAACTGGGCGAAACCAGGATTTTTACGCTGGAGAATCTTTCGGGATTAAATCTTTTTGAGCGCACACAGGCACCTACCGGCATGGCGGATGCCCGATTTGTATTAACAGATGAAAATAAGGATAACCGGGCGGATGTAGTGTGGTTTGGAAGCGAGGGGAGTAATGGAACAGTTAACGTGATGATGAACCTTGGTGATTTTTCACTGGCTGCCCCGGAAGTTTTATTGCAGGCAAATGTGCAGGCCTTAATGGCAGGAGATATGAATCGTAACGGAACTGTTGAATTGATTACGGCAGAAGATGTTTCCGGCACCGCTCACATTCGGATCTACGAGAAAATAAATAATGAATACACCCTTCGTTTTGATACTGCCGGTATTACGATAACAGACTTCAAGCTGTTTGACTTGAATAGGGATAACCTCCCGGACATTGTTGTATCGGGGAGCAATGCCGCAGGTGAGCCGGTTTTGCAGCAATGGATCAATAAGGGGAAGTTTCAATTCACAAAGAATACAATTGCCGAACCGGTAAACGGTAAGGTGGCATTGCATGATTTTAATGAAGATGGTTACTTCGACCTGTGGGCGGTAGGGTCAGACGAAACGGGTAGCGCAATCAGCGCCAGGTGGACGAATGAATCGGGTGAGTTGAAGTTTGATTCAAAGAAGCCGGGCATTATACCCCAGCAGTTATTTTGTGGTGATAGCGATTCGGATGGCCTGGCCGATCAATGGATTTTTGGGAAAGCAGGTTCGGATAAGGTGAACCAAATCATAAGCGAAGGAGGTATTACACAGTTGGATACTGCGGGTGTTGTGCTGATTGAGCCCGGTGATTTTGATCGCGATGGTGATCTTGATTTTGTGCAGGTCATAGATTCAGCTTCCTGTACCTGGTTAAAGCTGTTCCGCAATGAAGTTGAAACGAAAAATCAACGTCCGGGCCCAGCTTCAGGCGCATTCGCGATCTCGACTTTCGATCGCACATTCCTCTACTGGTCCCCGGCTACAGATGATAGTACAGCATCGGCTTCATTAACCTACGATGTGTGGTTAGGTAGAGATGAGGAATCTATCGTTCTGCCTTCCTTCAGCCGGATCAACGGAAGAAGATTTGTGGTTGAACATGGAAATACAGGCACGAATAATTTTAAAATTTTTGAAGGCCTTACAGACGACCGGTACTATTACGAGATACAAACTGTGGATAACGCCTACAATGGAAGTTATTCGGTTTGCTCGGGCGGAGTATTACCCTGTTTTGATCTCGAAAGAAAAGCTGTTCAGGCGTGTTTGGGAAGCGAAGTTGAGTTGCAAAGTGAAGGAATGGCATTCTGGTTTTCAATCTCGGGTGGATTTTTAGGTGTATCCGAAACGTATTCTTTTATCGCCACAAAAGCCGATACCGTTTTCTCGTTTATACCTCAGCTGAATGATTGCTCTAAAAACAAGGCATGGTTAATTCATGTAAATGATGGCCATGTATCGGAAAGCAAAACAATATATGCCTGCGTGGAAGATTCAGTTGACCTGGGTATTCCGCCCGGATGGAATTCGATTACATGGTTAACCGATCCGGTTATTACCGATCAGGATACCGTTTCGATTGTGGTTACCGGGCCCGATACCATTAAAGTTGAAGCCCATGCATTTGGCTGCAGCCTCAATAATACTTACATACTTAAATTGAGTAAGCCGGAGCTGAATATTGCAACCGAACAATTCAGAATTCAAAAAGGCAGCGCTGTTCAGCTGGAAGCCACAAGTAATGCAGAACGTTTTCGCTGGACTCCGTCCATTGGGTTAACGGATGCGACTGTATTGAATCCCGTTGCCAGCCCTGCCCAGACAACGCAGTACACGTTGGTGGTTACGGACTCGGTCGGGTGCACCCATACGGGCCAAGTACTTGTGGAAGTCCGGCAAATCGGTTTTATCCCCGATTTGTTTACTCCCAATGCAGACGGCAATAATGATGTGCTGATGATTTATGGATTAAGCCAGGTAACATCATTTCATTTCAGGATTTTTAACCGCGAAGGATCAGTTGTATATCAAACCAGTAATATTGCCGATGCGCTTTCCATGGGGTGGGATGGAAGCACGAACGGTAACGATCAGCCAACCGGAATGTATTACTGGCGGGTTGAAGGCCAGCTTCCGGATGGTGATGATGTTTTACTGAACGGTACCCGCACGGGTTCCGTATTCCTAATGCGATAGCAGTAGTGGTTCGCCTGGCTATTTTGCTGTTGCTTACTCTACCGGCTAAAAGAGTTGTAGCCCAGTATTTTCAGTATTCACAATACAACTTTACCGGCTTGCGGGTAAATCCGGCTATGGCTGGCAATACCCGGAATGCAGAAGCGACTTTTATCCACCGGAATCAAAGCACGGGTGGTGATTTTAGAATTCAAAGTGATTTTCTTTCTGCTTCGTACCCACTGCTCAACCCCAGCACCGGCAAGCCGTGGTCGGGGCTGGGTGTTTTATTCCACAGCGACCGCACGGCAGGCGTGTTTCAGGTTCAGGAAGCAGCGTTAAGCTATGCGGTTCACCTTTCACTGGCACACCTGCAGACACTCTCATTTGGAACATCGGCTTTGTTTCAAAGCCGGTCTGTAAAGCTGGATGGGTTTACAACCGGATCGCAATATGTACCCGATCGGGGTTTTGACCGGTTTGCATTTTCGGGAGAAAATTTTTCGCAGTTCAGGGGAAGTCATATTACATTTAATATGGGTTTGCAGTGGCAGCAGCTTGACCGGAAGAACAGGGTAGTTCATCATTTCGGATTTTCGGTTTTTGACATCAACAGGCCAACAAGTTCTTTTTCTGACATTCAATACCAAACCCCGTTAACGGCAGTTGCCAATGCCGGTATTCAGATTTATTCAGCTAACAATTTAAGTATCGTTCCGGAAGCCCTCGTTACACTGTCTGCCGGTAATGTGGTTACGAATATAGGCTCACGTTTTCAATGGGAGCTGCGCCCGGATACACGTGTTGTGGGTGACAGGGTGGACTTAATAACGCAATTTGTTCCGGGACGTTCCGGTATTGTAGCTGTGCAATTCCATCGTACAGCGCTTTCGCTTGGTGTTTCTTATGATTTTCCGGTGGCAGGAAACCCGGCTAACGTGGGTGCAGTAGAAATCGGATTACAGCTCCGTAATCCGGTAAAGACACGATACCAGAAAATGCGTGAACGAAAACAGGAAGAAGCTGTAAAGAAAAAAGCTGATCAAAAAAAGCCGGTAGCTAAATCCAATATCGTTAATAAAGATTCGCTTACGTCAATAATAGCCATTGATTCAACTCAACAAGCGGTTACGGTTGCAGATTCTATCCGTAACGCCAGGCCGCAACCCCGGGTAAATGTTGGCCCTTTTGCGCAACTTCCTGTGGTGGTTGAAAAAACCGTATTACATTTCAACTTCGAATTTAATTCGGCTGAGTTAGATGATGAATCGGAAGATTATGTAAATCGTCTTGCGAAAACACTTCAGCAAGACCAAAGCCTGAGCCTTGTTGTGGAAGGGCACACCGATAACATTGGCAGCGATAAGTTTAACCTGCGCCTTTCGCAAAGACGGGCCGATGCGGTAAAGCATCAATTGATGAAGATGGGCATAAACCCGGAGCGTATAAAAAGCGAAGGCAAAGGGTTGCACGAACCGCTTAATGAAAATCTTACAGAATCCGACCGGGCGGAAAACCGAAGAGTGGTATTAACGTTAATCCGGAATTGACTTACTCTTTAAAACGCAGCTTAAAATACAACAGCGATGAAGCCAATACCAATGTAAGCAGGTTGGCAACAATTACCGGAATATCACGAATGATGATTCCGTAAATAAGCCATAGCAATACACCGAAGCAGAAAAAGGAAAACATGCCCAGTGAAAGATCTTTGGCCGAGCCGCTTTTCCAGGTTTTAATCACCTGTGGCAAAAAAGCGATGGTCGTGCACGATCCCGCAGCCAAACCAAGTAATTGAATAATATTCATAAAATTTATTTTTCGAAGCAAAGATACAGCCGTGCCTTGTATTGATTGGAGAGCGTGTAAGATTATCCGATTCCGAAAGGGGTTCAATCGTTTGCTGATTTTCTGTTCTGCATCAGCTATCAAACCGGATTTACACAAACCTTTGAATCCCTGCCCTGCCGCAGGCATGTTTGCGTTTTTCCTTGGCGTCCTTTGCGTGAAATATCAAAGAACACGTAGCCCGGTTAATAAGAATCATCCAGGGCAAACTCATTCTTTCGGTACATCCATTTGCCTTGCGTAAAATCCGGGAACTCCACACTCTCGCCACCCAACTGAATGGATGACTCTGAAAGGGGCGTAATGGCGCTCCAGGTTACGGCATCATATACATCCTGCGGTGTGTTGGCTTTACGTTTTACCGATTCGATAAAGGCATTCAGTACAAACCAATCCATGCCGCCATGGCCTGCACCGCTGGCATCATTGCCATACTTTTTCCAGAGGGGGTGGTCATACTTCTCCAGCCACGCCTTGGCATCTTCCCATTGGTGAGGTTTGGCGCTCTGCCCTTCAATGTAAATGGACTTGTTTACATCCATCCATATACCCTTGGTACCCTGTACCCGGAAGCCCAATGAATAAGGCCTTGGCAAGTTCGTATCATGCTGCAATAAAATGGTTTCTTTGTTGGTGGTGCTGATCATGGTGGTAACTACATCGCCCAGCTTGAAATTTACTTTCGCATTGGGATGATCTGTCCCGTCTGACTTCACCACGTAATCATGCAAGCCTCTTGCCTTTGTTGAATAGGAAACCAATTGAGTAAACCGGTTGCCGCGGTTAATATCAATCATCACAGCTACCGGCCCGATGCCGTGTGTGGGATACAGATCGCCATCGCGATATACAGAATGCTGCGTGCGCCATTGCGCTTCTGAAAACCCTTTCTCACCAAACTCTGCCCCGCCACCGTATGGATTTTTCCCATCATTAAACTTTACTTCGCGCAAATCATGCTGGTAGCCACCCTGCAGGTGAACCAATTCTCCAAAAACATCCTGGCGAACCATGTTTAACACGGCCATTACATCGCGCCTGTAGCATACATTCTCCAGCATCATCAGCGGCATGCCGGTGCGTTCGCTGGTGTGCACCAGTTGCCAGCACTCTTCAAGGGTCATGCCGGTTATTACTTCGCAGCCCACGTATTTTTTGGCATTCATGGCATCCAGGCACATAACGGTATGCCATTCCCAGGGCGTGGAAATAATAACGGCATCGATGTCTTTATTTTCTAAAAGCTTTTTATAGCCATAAGGTCCGTTCAGGATTACCTGCGGTTTGGGCTTGCCCGATTTGGTTACCAGCGAAAGGCTCATGTCAATCATACGCTGCTGCACATCGCAGATGGCTATTACTTCGGTATCGTTACGTTTTAATGCAAGATCCAGGTGGCCTTGTCCACGTAAGCCAACACCGATAAAACCTAATCTCACCTTGGGCGCTTTGTCTTTTGCCAACAGTACGTTTGACGGTAGTATCGAAAATCCTAATCCGGCTACAGCCGAAGTTTTAATAAAGTTTCTGCGTGTTGCCATAATCAAATTTAAAATTTACGTAACTGAAACACTTTTAATATACCCATTACGCTCAGGCTATCGGTAATTTTTCCATCCATTACCATTTGATAGGCTTCCGTAAAAGGAAGCTTCCATACTTTAAGATCGGCTTCCGTTTCTTCCAGGTTGCTTTTTTCCTGTGTAAGCCCTTCCGCTAAAAATATAAATCCCTCTTCATCACTTACCGAATTGGATAAGTGCGTGCGTTGAATCATAAGCCAGCTTGCGGCTATAAGCCCGGTTTCTTCCTGCAGCTCGCGTTTGGCTGATTCAAGCGGATCGTTATCCAACGGGCCACCACCTTCCGGTATCTCCCAGCCCCATTCGTTTAATGTGTAACGCCACTGCCCAACCAGCCAGGTGTTGCCATCAGCATCAATCGGCACAACGCCAATGGCCTTGTTTTTAAAATGTACTTTACCGTATATGCCTTTGCCGCCTCCCGGGTTTATGACCTGGTATTCGGTTACGTTTATCCACCGGTTGTCATATTTTTCAGCAGCAGAAAGTGTTTGCCAGGGGCTCATAAATTGAAATTCAAAGTTCAAGATTCAAAATTAATTTCAGAATAAGGCTGATTACAATTGAATTTTGAATTTTGAATCTCGAATTTTGAAATTAATGCTATTCTCCTCTTTTACTCCCGATCTGGTTGAAGCCGGTTGCGATGAAGTAGGGCGCGGCTGCCTGGCCGGTCCGGTGGTTGCCGCTGCTGTTGTTTTACCCAAGCATTATAAGCACGAATTGCTTAACGATTCCAAGCAGCTCTCCAAAGATGAGCGGATCAGCCTGCAGGAAGACATTGTGCGCGATGCGCTGGCCTGGGCTGTGGCCGAAGTGAGCAACGAAGAAATTGATGCGATAAACATTCTGAATGCTTCGTTCAAGGCGATGCACCTGGCAATTGAAAAGCTGACCATTAAGCCTCAGCTGCTTTTGATAGATGGTAACCGGTTTAAGCCTTACGGTGATATTCCCTTTGAGTGTGTTATAAAAGGTGATGGGGCTTATTTGTCGATAGCGGCTGCATCGGTGCTGGCTAAAAACTACCGGGATGACCTGATGAATAAGCTCTCTGAACAATACCCGGGCTATGGCTGGCACACCAACGTGGGCTATCCTACCGGTGAGCATCGGGAAGGTATCCGGGCAATGGGGATAACACCTTATCATCGCAAATCTTTTCAGCTATTGCCCTCACAGCTTGAGTTATTTGAATGAGTAAAGCAGCGTATGGCCTTTGAGTTCTTCAGGAGAAAACCAGATACGTTCGACTACGAAGAGTCGCGTATTTGTAAATGCTGCCACCATGCTTTTAAAGGCCGCTATTGCAACATCTGCGGAGAGAAGGTGGTAGAACCCAACGAACGTACTTTTCTTGCTTTCCTGGATAACCTGCTCAATGCATTTACTTTTTTAGATGGAAAATTTCTGAAAAGCGTAAAGCTGCTGATTACCCGGCCCGGCCGGCTTTCGCGCAACATAGCGGATGGCAGCAGGATTCCATACATGAAAATGGTGTCGCTGTTTTTTGTGGCCAACTTCTTTTATTTCCTGGTCCCGTTTTTCGATTCCTTTAATTCTTCGTTATACTCTCAAACTACTTTAATGGGCGAGCATAGCATAAGAGCAAAGGCTATTGTAGACAAAGAACTGGTGAAGCGACAGGTAACGATGGAAGAATTTAAGGAAAAGTACCGGGCGCAGTCCACCAACCTGTCTAAGCTTCTATTGGTAATATTGGTTTTGGTTATGACGGTTACACACATGGCACTTAACTATTCGAAGGAGAATTATTTTTTTGACCACCTGCTCATTTCGCTTGAGTTTTACAGTTTTCACCTGCTGGTTAATATGCTTATATTACCGGCTATCATCCTGCTTTTGGTAAAAGCTGTTGCGACATGGGGATGGGACTGGAACAACCTTTTACAGGATAGCGTGTTTTCTATACCGGTTTATGGATTGATCTTATACTTTCTGATCAGGGCCCAGCTGACTTTTTACAAACAGAAGTGGTATTGGGCCATCCCCAAGGCAATCATTCTGTTTTATTTGTTTACTGAAACCATTCAGTTGTATAGAAAGATGTTGTTTTATATTACAGTTTGGACTATCTAAGGGCCGCAATCAAAAAGGGGAAGTTGTGTGCCTGGTTTTTATAGCATTAAATAGTCATGTGCAGTACAAGGTAATTGTTGCTGCTAACCGCGATGAGTTTTACGATCGTAAAACCGCACCGGCTGCATTCTGGAAAGATCAACCCGAAATTTTGGGCGGGCGTGATCTGGAAGCTGCCGGAACCTGGATGGCGATGAACACAACGGGTAAAATCTCGTTAGTTACAAATTATCGCGACCCGGCTCATATTAATACAAAGGCGTCTTCACGCGGAAAGCTTGTTTCGGATTTTTTGATGAGCGATAAATTACCCGAAGCTTACCTGCGCGAACTTGAGCCACAGGCAAAATTATATAACGGATTTAACCTTTTGGCGGGTCAGCTGGATGAGTGGTGGTACCTGTCGAACTACCAGACGGGTATTCAAAAGCTGGAGGCAGGTGTTTATGGTATAAGCAATCATCTTCTGGATACACCCTGGCCCAAAGTGATTCAGGGTAAGGAAAAATTTTCGAAGCTGCTGGAATTAAGGATATGGCCGGAAGATCTTTTTGGAATTCTTTATGACGAGCAGCGGGCCGAAGACCATACCCTGCCGGATACCGGCATTGGTATAGAGTGGGAGCGGGCTTTGTCTTCCATGTTCATTAAAACAAAAGGTTATGGTACCCGGTGCTCTACCGTTTTATTGATTGACAGGGAAAACAGGGTACAGTTCTATGAACGATCATTTAATATTGAAACTTTTTCGTATAGCGCAAGGGGCTTTCGGTTTAATGTGATTACTTCACCACGAGCCTCCTGATAGAGCCATCTGAGCTGCGTATGGTGTAAACTCCCGGGGCAAGCGCGGTAACATCCAGCTTGTTATTGTCAGAAATTCTCATAACCATAACACCCAGGTTATTGTACACGGCATAATCCCCCTTCTTGTTGATGGTTACGGTTGTGCCATAGCTTACCGGGTTAGGGTAAACTGACCACTCGAGGTTGAGATTAACAGCAACAATGCCGGAGAAACCGGATGTACCATCAAAATCAGTTTGCTTTAACCGGTAGTAATTGATTCCTGCTACAGGCGTATCATCTACAAAGTTGTATGTAGTGGCTTTCTGTGTAGTTCCCTGCCCATCCACAATTCCGAGGCTCGTAAACTCCACGCCATCGGCTGATCGCTGAACGGTAAAGAAGTCGTTGTTCAGCTCGGAAGCAGTAACCCACCGTAAGCTTACTTTTTCATTCTCAGCAATGGCATCAAAGCTTATAAGCTCTATTGGTAATGGATTGTCCAGGCCCGATGAACCAAGCGTAATAGGACTAAAGCTTGTAATTACACCTGCTGAAATAACCGTGCCTGTGGTAGCGTTGCCTGTGGTACCGCCATTGCCGTGGTTCACCCAGGCTGAGCCGTTCCAGCGCACCACGCGAAGGTTAGCGGGATTAGTGATGTAAGGTCCGATACAATCCGGGGTATTCCAGCTAAGGGTTACACTTACGTTCGATCCGCCCACGGCAGGGTTGCGATCCAACATCCAATATTCACAACCGCTTACCGTAACGATATCCGCAGGATAGGTGGATGGCCCGCCAAAAGCATGGCCTGCTTTAAAATATTCGGCAGTAAAGAAGTGAGCGGTATTACCGGGGGCTGAAATACCGATGGGTCTGAAGAATCCGTCATCACCGGTTGGAAAGTTGAAGGCATCGTTTCCGGTTTTACGTACAGGGCCATCTACGTGGCTTGCGTTTGAACCGCCCGTTGATGTGGCGTTATCAGCAAAGTTGAGGTAGTTAGCGGCAGACGTAAACAGTACTCCATTTGTAAATGTTCCGTTGGTAGTAATGGTTACATCCGTGCCCAATACCGCAAGCCCTCCTGATTTATTTATGGTAAATCTCCGGAATACAGGTGAGGCAGCGCCTGATTTTATAATGCTTTGGATAGCGCCCCCGGCTAATACGGCTGTTCCATTATTTGCCCCGAAGGTTATGGCAGCAGGACCATCCACCGTTATGTTGTTGTAAAAATTGCTGCTTGAGTTGTATGCGGGCTGAATGGTTCCGCTGGCCTGATTAAACGTGCTGTTGCCGATAAATTCATCTGCGGCAGTAATGCCTAACCTGAAAATCCCTGTTCCTGAATTAGAAAAAGTGGATGCCCCGACAAATACGTTACCGCCAGCGCTCCCGTCCGTAGAGGCGCCTGTTTTAATAAAGGAATTGATACCGTTAAAAATGGCGCCATCTAAAAATAACGAAGGCGCAGTGATGGATGCGGCCCCGTTCCAGGTAGCGGCAGGGCCAGTTCGGAAAACAGCCGCACCGGTTAATATTAAGCTCTGGGCGGTAGCCCCGAATTGGGTAAACCGTTGCAGGCGTAATTCACCGGCTGTGAAACCCGTACCCCCAACGCTGATGGTTCTGCCGCTGGCAAGCGTAGCCGATCCTGCTGCATTTTCGCAGAAGTAAATGCCCGAACCGGCTGTACTATTCACTACAATATTGCCATTGAATGTATTGGCACCGATATAGGCAGCGCGGATATATGAGCTTCCCGTGTTCGTCATGATTACATCATTGTTATACACGCTGGCAGTGGTGAGCTCCAGCAGCAGGTCGTTCGATCCGTTGTTGATGAGGTTAGTTACCCCGTTAAAAGTATTTCCGCCATTGGTTCTCAAAAATCCCGAACCGCTGTTCTGAATAGTGGTGGCTCCGTGAAAAGTTGTATTTCCACTCCCGGTGTTGCTGGTAGCTCCTGTTTTTTCAAGGAATGCAGCACCGTTAAAAACACCACCGTTAATTAAGAGCTGAGGTGCTCTGAAGTCGGCAGCACCGTTAAACTCAATTATGGGGCCAAGCACCAATGCTGCCGTACCGGTCAACAAAAGAGTTTGAGGCGTAGCTCCGGTTTGTGTAAACCTGCGAAGCCTCAATTCACCGAGGCTAAAACCAAGTCCGCCTACAGAAATTGTTCTGCCAGCGGCCAGTGTGGCCGTTCCGCCTCCGCTTTCGCTGAAATAAATTCCACCGCCAAAGGTTGAGTTTACCGTAATGTTGCCATTGAAAATTGTGCCCGGGATGTTATCGGCCATGCGTATGGTGGACGAGCCGGTATTGGTTAAAGTCAGATCACCATTAAATGTATCCAGGGCATTTAATGCAAACCTGAACCATCCGCTGCCTGAGTTGGCAATGGTTGTAGTGCCATTAAAAGTGTTGCCGCCATTGCTGTCGTTGTTGGTTGCTCCTGTTTTTTCTAAATAAGTTACACCATTGTAAATGGCGCCATCCAATGCAAACTGCGGAGCCCTGAAATCAAGATTGCCATTAAATGTGGAAGATGGGCCAATGCGTAACAAGGCAGTCCCTGTCAATAGCAAGGTTTGAGGTGCAGAGCCTATTTGTGTAAATCTGCGGAAGCGCAGCTCGCCACTGCTAAAGCCCAATCCGCCTACCGACAAGCTTGCGCCATTTCCAAGGGTTGCGCTGCCGGTTGCATTATTGGAAAAATAGATACCGCCACTGCCCAGCGTGGAGTTGAATGTAATGTTCCCGTTAAACTCATTACCGGTTACATTATGAGCCAGGTAAATGATGTTGGAGCCGGTATTGGTAACAATGAGCGCACCGTTAAAAATATCGGGAGAGGAGTTTGCCGTAACGAGGTGTCCGCTTCCGGAGTTTACTATTGTGGATAATCCATTAAAAGCATTACCTCCGTTACCAGTATTGTTTCCGGCTCCCCTCTTTTCTAAATAAGAAGCGCCATTAAATGTGGTTCCGTTAAGCAATAATTGTGGCGAGCGAAAATCGACATCACCATCAAAGGTTGAATTGGGGCCAAGCGTAAGAATGGCAATGCCCGTTAAATCAAGATTTTGTGGCGTTGCGCCAACTTGTGTAAACCGGATCAAACGGATATCGCCACTGATCACACCGGAAGAGCCCACACCGATGGTACGGGTTGCTGTCAGCGTGGAAGTTCCATTTGCGCTATTGCCAAAATAGATTCCTCCTCCAAAGGTCGAATTCAGTTGAATGTTGCCATTATATTGATTTCCTGCAGCATTATCGGATAAGCGAATGGTTGATGAACCGGAGTTGGTTACAACCAGGTTGCTATTGAATACATCGGGTTGCGTGCTTCCGCTTAACAGGTATGAACTGCCGGAATTAACAATTGTGGTGGGTTGATTGAACACATTTCCGCCTTCTCCATCATTGTTTGTTGCGCCTGTCTTTTCCAGGTAGGTTACTCCGTTGTAGGTTGCGCCACTTAATAGTAGCTGTGGGGAAACAAAGTTTACATCTCCGTCAAAAGAAGAATTCGGGCCAATCCAAAGTCTTGCCGTCCCGGTTAAAGAAAGGTTTTGTGCTATGGCGCCAACTTGTGTAAAGCGCCTTAAGCGAAGATCGCCAACAGAGAAGCCGGTTCCCCCGGCTGTAATGGTTCCGTTTGTAAACGTAGACGCGCCTGTAGCATTGTTGGAAAAAATAATCCCGTTAGCGCTGCCTGTGCTGTTTACGGTTATGTTATGGTTAAACTGGTTTCCGGCAACATTGTGCGCCATAAAGATCCAGTTAGAGCCGGAGTTGGTTATGGTGAGCGGGCCATTGAAAATATCGGCAGTAGTGTTGGCCATATACCAGGCGCCACTGCCTGAGTTAACCAGCGTGGTAGCGCCATTAAAAATGTTTCCGCCATTGCTGGCATCATCTACGGCACCATTCTTTTCAAGCGAAGCGCTTCCATTATAGGTGGCGCCATGCAGCAATAACCTCGGGGCAATAAAGTTTACATCGCCATCAAAAGACGAGTT
Source organism: Cyclobacteriaceae bacterium (assembly GCA_026129485.1). Classification (GTDB taxonomy): domain Bacteria; phylum Bacteroidota; class Bacteroidia; order Cytophagales; family Cyclobacteriaceae; genus ELB16-189. Next base: position 71,990 of record JAHCHY010000003.1, on the reverse strand, counting down.
AGGCCCCACGCGCATAATGGATGATCCCGTTAAGGTTATGTTTTCGGCCAGGGCGCCAACCTGGGTAAAGCGATAAAGATTAAGCGAACCGCTTGAAAAGGTTCCGGTGGTAATTATTCCGTTGAGTGTTGAGCTGGCGGGCGCTTGTCCGTTAAAGGTAACACCGGAAGCTCCTCCGGAATTAACTACATGAATATTTCCACCGTATGTTGTGGTGCCATTTTCTCCCATTTGAATGACTGTGCCGGGTGCGGTATTGGTTATATTAATGTTAACAGGCCCCTGGAACAAAGCTGTTGATCCAGCGCCCTGAAGAAAGCGGTGATTACTCTGAATTGATCCAGCGCAGTTGATGGTTAAGGTTCCGGCAACGGATAATCCTGCATTGGTTCCTTCTGCTACTAAAAATGACCATGCATCAGTACCACCGGTTTTATTGCTGTTTATAGTAAGGTCTGATCCGAAAGTGGTTACCTGCCCGTTATGATTGTGTGCAAAGTAAATCCGATAGCTTCCCGTATTATGAAATGTGGTGGCGCTCATAAACTGGTCGCGGTTGGTATTTCCGGTTAACAGGTAACCACTTCCTGAATTTGTAATGATAGTTACCCCGTTAAATATATTTCCGCCAGCACCGGCATCATCACCAGCACCAGTCTTTTCGATGGTGGCAGTTCCGCTGTATGTGCATCCGTTAAGATAGATCCTGGGCGCATTGAAATTTACATTGCCTTCAAAAGCCGAAGCAGGGCCAACGATAAGCTGGTTGGTGCCGGAAAATCCTGCAATAGTTTGAGGTGTGCTCCCCAACTGGGTGAATCGGGGCAATGAAAGATTGCCGCTGGAAAAGCCCGGACCACCGATCGTAATAGTATTACCGGCAGACAAAGTAGCGGTGGCTGCAGCCGATTCGCAAAACAGAACACCAGTACCGGAGGTGCTATTCACAATAATATTTCCATTGAAGGTATTTGTGCCGTTATAGGCCATGCGGATATTTGATGTTCCGGCATTAAGCAAAGTAAGGCTGCCATTGTAGGTGCTGCCTGTTACCAGTTCAAGCAATACATCGCCATTACTGTTATTCGTAATAGAAGTGGCCCCGTTGAAGGTGTTGTTACCATTAGTGCGTAAAACTCCGCTTCCGTTGTTTACAATAGTTGTTGTGGAGCCAAACACATTATTGCCAAGCCCAGTATTGTTTGTGTCCCCGGTTTTTTCCACGTAGGCCGTTCCGCCAAGGGTAATTCCATCGAGGTAAATTTGTGGTGCCCGTAAATCTGCATTACCACCAAATGAAGCATCGGGGCCCACTCTCAGCAATGTAGTGGTACCGCCCAGGTTAAGATTTAAAGGCGATGTACCGGCTTGTGTAAAACGTTGAATGTTCAGGCTGCCGGAAGTAAATCCACCGGCAATGGTAAAAGATCCGCCTGCGGCCTGAGTAGCTGAAGCTGAGGCTGTGCTATTAAAAGTTACGCCATTTGATCCACCGGTATTGGTTAAAGTAATGTTTCCGTTATAAGTAGCAGTGCCGTTGACACCCATCGTAATAATGGTAGAGGCGTGTGCATTGGTATTATTGATCAGAAGATTTCCTCCAAGCGTTAAAGTTGAGCCCACACCATTCAAAAAACGGTGATCGCTCCGCAAAGAGCCCGCACAATTGATAACCAGATCACCGTCAATTGAAATATTTGTGTTTGTATTTTCACCCACCAGGAACGACCATTGATCGGTACCGCCCGATTTATTTGAATTAAGAGTAAGGTTGTTGGCAAACGTGGTGGTTGCTCCATTATGGTTATGGGCTATCCGGATTCTGAAGCTCCCGGTATTATTAAAAACAGCAGGGCCGTTGAAAGTATCGGCTGCTCCATTTCCGAAATAGATTTCGTTGGATCCGTTATGTGTAATAGTAGTAGCCCCGTTAAAGGTATTGCCTGAGCTTGAGTTATCCGTAGCGCCTGTTTTTTCTATGGAAGCTGTTCCGTTGAACGTGCTTGCAGTAAGAATAAACTGCGGTGCAGAAAATGTAACATTGCCGCCAATAGCAGAGTTTATAACACGCAACAGCGAAGTGGCCCCGGTCAGCGCAATGTTCATGGCTGCCGAACCTGCCTGGGTAAAATTACGGATGCGAAGCTCATTGCCTGTAAAGCCTCCGCCACCAATGGCAATGGTATTTCCGGCTGTCATGCTTATGGTGCTGTTACCGCGCCCGATCAGCACATCATCCGAGCTGGTAATGGTTAATGTTCCGTTAAAGGTTACATCGCCATCCTGGCCAATCCAGTTTTCTACGTTTGTAACACCCGCATTTGAGTTGATAATTACCGGGCCATTGAATATCGTAGATGAGCCCGCATCATAGCTGATATGAATATCCCCGGCAACGGCATGGTTGGTGAATGTAGTAGTACCGTTAAACGTTGTGCTGGCTGTTCCGAAACGACTGATTTGAATTCTGCTCTGAATATCGGTTGCGCTGGTATTGTTAAATGTTGCATTACCATGAAATACATTGCCGGCATTGTCTTCACCAATACGAATCCGGTTACCGCCCGTGTTGTTAAATATAGCCGCAGCATTCCAGGTATCTCCCGCATCGGCAGCATTGGTGCCCATAGCAAAATCGCCACCCTGGTTGTTCACCGTCATCACGCCATTAAAAGTGTTGCCGCCCCGCGAGTTGCTTACCTGCGATCCGGTTTTGGTAACCGTAACAGCCTCGAACGAGCTTGAATTAAAAATGATAGATGGGGTTGTAACCGTTAATGCACCGCTGAATGATGATGCAGGCCCAAGTGTTAGTGTAGCGGTATCATTTCCGCCTAATGAAATGTTTTGCGCAGTGCCTCCTGCCTGTGTAAGCCGGGCTATCGTAAGGTTACCGCACCCTGATGCGCCAAACCCGGCTACCGTTAAGGTGCGGCTTGCTGCCAATGTACCTGCACCTCCGCCAGCGCCAATAGAGATCAGGCCGGTAGCATTGTAGGTAACGGTTACGTTGTTGTTGAATTGGTTGGCCGCTGAGTTGTAGGCTACTTCGAGGGGGCCGGTGTTACCGCTTACCAGCGCCAGCGTGCCATTGAATACATCCGGGTTGGTTCCGCCCAAACGAAACTGGCTGGCTGAGCTGTTGGTAAGCGACACGCTTCCCGAAAACGTGTTGCCTCCCGCGCTTAAATCGTTATTGTTAGCTGTTTTGTTAACCGTTACCGAACCGTTAAATACCGAGCCGTTAAAAAATACTCTGCCGGTAGAGCCGTTTACATTCGCGCCAAATGTTGTTCCTGCAAAAGTGCTTGTGCCTGTGGTATTAAGGGTTACGGCTGCTGTGCCTCCGCTGTTATTGATTGTTCCGGTTACAAAGTTGTTAGTGCCTGTCGTAGTTAAATCAAATCCGTTCAAATCGATGGTTCCCGTGTATCCGTTCACCGTTATTCCGGCTACATTTGGGGCAACATCAAGCGTGCAATTACCTGAGCCATTAGCATTAAAGGTTACAGCATCAGACGGCCCCGGAACAGAAGCGCCTCCCGGCCCGCCCGATGTAGTGGACCAATTGGCTGAGTTGTTCCAGTTGGATGCCCCGGATGCAACCCAAAAGCGTTGCCCGAAAGATATTTGCGAGCTTAGAACAAGGACAAAAACGGTTAGGTAAGAAAGTAAAGATTTATTCATATAAAGGGCAGGGGTAATCCTTCAAAATTATGCTTTTATACGCTTTGGTTGCATACTGTAACATGTACTTTTTTAGGAGCTTGGTTAACTTTTTTATCATTTGAAGAAGCAAATTCCATTAGCCCTTTGGTTTGTCAGGTGGTTTTTCCCGAAGCTGGAATGGCTGTCGGGCAAGCTGGCAGTAGAATATTTTGAAAAGATATTTTTCACACCGTTGCGATATACACCTCCCGGGAAGGAGCGCGAATGTGAGCAAGAGGCGATTTTCGAGAAAATTGTTGCGAATGAGTTAAAAATTCAGACTTATACCTGGGGCCATTCCGATAAACCTTATGTTTTGGTGATGCATGGCTGGGCCGGCAGGGCTACGCAATTTCAAAAGTTTATTCCGGAGCTCATTGCCGCAGGCTACCGGGTGGTAGGTTTTGACGGCCCGGCACACGGCCACTCTTCCGGTAAAAGAACCAACATCATGGAATTTGAAACCGCTTTTAAAATGGTCTTTCAAAGATGGGGTGAGCCGGTAGGTATAATCGCACATTCCTTCGGAGGCGGGGCCGCTTTGTATGCCATTATGAACGGATTGCCGGTAAAAAAATTAATCAACATTGCATCGCCTACTATGGCCGATGAGATCATCAGGTCTTACCTAAGAGCTATTAACGGATCGTGGAAAACAGGTGAAGCGTTTAAGAAGCTGATCAAAAGAAAATACGGCAAAGAGTTCGAAGAATTTACGGCCATGTATTTTATTGAGCACATAAAGGGTCTTGACCTGATGCTGGTGCACGATGAAGATGACAGGGATGTTCCTGTTTTCCAGGCTGAAAAGCTTATTGAAAAATATCCGTCTGCCCGGTTATTGAGAACCTCCGGCCTGGGGCACAATCGTATCCTCAAGGATGAATTGGTGATCAGGGCCTGCATCGATTTTATCAGAAATTAGCCGATTGGTGTAACTTACCGGCCTTAAACCCGTCTGAAATGCGAATGATAAAAGAACCGTTCACAAAAACTAATCCGGCTTTTTGAACGTTTTTTGAAACTAAAACCAAAATATCCAGTAAAAGACTAAGGTTGCTCAACTAATTAACCGATCTGAACATCTTCTGTTAACATATTACCATGCCGAACATTATCAAGACCACCCACATCTCCCGTGTGTACAAAATGGGAAACAATATTGTAAATGCGTTGCAGGACATATCAATTTCGATTGATAAAGGCGAATACGTGGCATTTATGGGGCCTTCGGGTTCTGGTAAATCAACTCTTATGAACATTGTGGGATGCCTGGATACACCTTCTGCCGGTGAGTATTGGCTTAACAATCAGTTGGTGAGCGACATGACGGAAAACGAGCTGGCTGTTGTGCGTAACAAAGAAATCGGTTTCGTGTTCCAGACTTTTAACCTGCTGCCCCGCGCTTCTGCGCTGGAGAACGTAGCGCTTCCGCTGATTTATGCCGGCTACAGTAAAGATGAACGGGAAGACATGGCTATGGCTGCATTGGAAAATGTAAGTCTGGGCGATCGACATCATCACAAGCCCAACGAGCTTTCGGGCGGGCAGCGCCAGCGTGTGGCCATTGCACGGGCTTTGGTTAATAACCCATCTATTATTCTTGCCGATGAACCTACCGGTAACCTCGATTCCAAAACCTCTTACGATATCATGAACCTGTTCCAGGAATTGCATGATAAAGGCAACACCATCATTATGGTAACACACGAAGATGATATTGCCCATTATGCGCATCGCATTATTCGTTTAAAAGATGGCTTGATTGAGTGGGACAGGAAGAACGAGAATGTTAGCCGCAGCCAGCCGGTAACGGCATAATCTCTTGCTTCAGCACCGGGTTGAATTTTGAGTTTTAAATTTTCAATTTGACCCCATGAAGATCTATACCAAGACAGGCGACCAGGGCTCTACTTCCTTATTCGGAGGTAAGCGGGTGTTAAAATCAGATTTGCGCATTGATACCTATGGAACTGTGGATGAGCTGAATTCATGGATCGGTGTGTTGCGGGATCAGGATGTAAATCAAAAGCGCAACCAGGCACTGACCGAAATTCAGGATCGCCTTTTTACCATTGGCTCTATTCTGGCTACTGAACCGGGCAATGCTAAAGTGAAGATTCCGGAGCTGCTTGATGCCGACATCCTATTTCTTGAAAAAGAAATTGATACAATGGATGCTATGCTTCCGCCCATGAAGTTTTTTGTTTTGCCGGGCGGCCACCAGGCTGTTTCGTTTGGCCATGTTACCCGCACCGTTTGCCGCAGGGCCGAACGATTAGTAATTGCCCTTAACCAGGCTGAACCCATTAATGAGCTTGTTATTAAATACCTGAACCGGCTTTCCGACTATCTTTTTGTGGTGTGCCGGGCCATGAGCTTCGAGCTCAAAACCATTGAAACGCCCTGGAAGCCTCGTATGTGAATTTAACCGGATTCACCTAACATCTGTTAGTGCCCCGGCAGGAAAAACCGTATCTTGCAGGAGTTTAATTTTTTCACAAAAAAGAAGCGACAATGGTAGATACAGAAAGCATTTCAATTACACGCACGGCAAAGTCAAGGTTAAGCAAAACAGACTTCGATAATCTTTCTTTCGGACAGGTTTTTACTGATCACATGTTTATGGCCGATTATCGCGATGGTCAGTGGAAAAATCTGCGCATTGTGCCGTACGGTAATATTCAGATAAGCCCGGCCACGCCTGCCCTGCATTATGGTCAGTCGATATTTGAAGGAATGAAGGCCTACCGTGCAGAAGATGGTGGTGCATTGGTGTTTCGTGCGGCAGATAACCTGAAGCGTATGAACATTTCGGCCGAACGCATGTGTATGCCTGCGTTACCGGAAGATATCTTTATGGATGCGCTTTCCACGTTGGTAGATCTGGATCGCGAATGGATCCCTGAACAGGAAGGCAGCTCGCTTTATATCCGTCCTTTCATGTTTTCGGCCGATGAGTTTATCGGCATCCGGCCTTCGCTGGATTTTACCTTCATGATCTTGCTTAGTCCGGTCGGGCCGTATTACTCAACTCCCGTTAAGGTAAAAATTGAAACGCATTACACACGCGCAACAGAAGGCGGAACAGGCTTCGCGAAAGCGGGCGGCAATTATGGTGGCGCTATCTATCCTGCAAAACTTGCACAAGACCAGGGCTTTCATCAACTGATCTGGACGGATGGCAAAAACCATGAGTATGTGGAAGAAAGCGGTACCATGAACCTGATGTTTGTGATCAACAATACATTATTAACACCTGCGCTCAGCGATTCTATCCTGGCCGGTATTACACGCCAGAGCGTACTCGATCTTGCACGCCATTGGGGCATGCATGTGGAAGAACGAAAAATATCCGTTATTGAATTAGTGGCTGCGCTTAAGCAGGGCCGCGTGCAGGAAGCATTCGGAGCCGGTACAGCCGCTACTATTGCACATATTGAGCTGGTTGGGTATGAAAATGAAAAATTCATGTTACCGCCTGTTGAAAGCCGTACTTTTTCAAACCGTGTACTGAATGAGCTGGAGAACATCAAGCGCGGAAAAATCCAGCCTCCGTTCGACTGGATTTATAAAATCTGATAGCTGAGATTTTTTTACCAGCCCGTTTTTACGTTCTTGCTTTTAGATGCACCGGTATATTTTATGCGTTATTATTTTGCTGCTTGCGCGAGAGGCCAACAGCCAGCACCAGCTTGTTTTGCTAAAGCGAGGAGATGTGGTGGCGCGTTTCCAGGTAGGCGATTATGTAAAGTGTAAGCTTCGTAATAACGAAGTAAAGGAAGGTATGGCGCTTCGTTATACCGATACGGCCATTATTCTGCGTGGGGATACTATTCCGTTTTTTTCCGTTTACAAGATTCATGTAAAAGGTAAACGCAAGCCGGACTTACGTTATAAGTTAGGAACCATTTTAATGATTGGCGGAGTGGGATACTTTACCATTGATCAGGTGAATACTTTGTTTTTTGTAGAAGGGCAAAGTGGTATTGACGAGGGTGTGGCTATTACATCGGCCAGCCTGGTTGCCACTGGCGCAGCATTGCGGTTTATAAGAAGCCCGTATGTAAAAACGCGGGGTCTTTCTATCCGTACTATAGCGCCTGATTCAAGGTATTACCGGTATGAATAACGCTACACAATTTTGATTTTCGTTTAAGGCAGAGAAAATTATAAATACTGATCCAGCTCATCCCAAAATGCCTGATCGTAAAGATTGACTGGCCTAAGCCCGCTGATTTTTAAGTGTGCTTCCATCATGTACGCAATAAATTTTTCGGTTTCATCTTTGGTCAGCCCGAACCCGTCTTCAAGGCCTGACCATACATCTTTATCCACCCACATCCGGTTTCCTTTCCCTTCTATTTCAAAATACCGGTGATCGCAGTTTGAAAGAATCATTATGCCGGGTAGACCTGCTTTATGGACAATTTTCAGCCGTTGGATGATATTCAGAAATGCTTCTTCCTTTGTGCGGTTGGGCTTCTTTTTCTTTAACGCAGGCAGCTCTGAGTAAAAGTATGCAAGTCCGTGCATTTTAAAATGCTCGTCCACTTCGGGGTTTTCGTTTTCAGAGGCGCTCACCGGCTCAAGTCCGCTCATGCACAGATGCGTTTTCATCCCATGCGCGATAAGCGCTGTTACCTCATCAGGCATAAGTCCAAACTTGGTTTCGAAAGCAGACCACACATGATGTGCATTCACCCGCAAGGTGTTTCCCGTTATTTCAAAATACCAGCGGTCATCCTTGAAAAGGAAAATGGAATGCGGGTACTTAGCCTTGTCGTGAACAATCACCAGCCCGTTGATGATGTTGAAAAAGACTTCTTCCTTTGTCCACTGCTTTTGTTTTTCGGCTAATGCAGCGGCAGGCGTGAGCGCGTGGGTTTTAAAATGCTCGTTCACCTGCCCCACGATACCATGTCCTCCTTTAACAGGCCTGAGCTTGTGCATTTTAAAATGCGTGGCCAGCATACCGGTAATAAATTCCCCCACCTTATAAGCGTTACCGCGCCCGAATTCTTTTTCAAAGACCGACCACACATTCCGGGCTTCTACCCATAGCGAGCTTTTTTCTATTTCAAAGCACCAGCGGTTGTTCTTGAAGAAAAAGATGGAGTTTGGATACAAGATCCGGTCGTGCCGGATTACCAGCCCGTTGATGATGCTTTGAAAAGCTTCTTCTTTCGTGCGATTTTTAGGTGCTACAAGTTCTCCCGTTTCCCGGCTGGCATCGGCCGCCATCAGCGCAAGTCCGCTAATGTTAAAGTGTGTTTGCATCCTGTCTGCAATAAACTCCATCACCTCATCGGGCTTAAGCCCAAACCCGGCTTCAAGAACCGAACATACATACAGGCTGCTCACCCACAGTGTATCTTTTTCTATTTCGAAGTACAGGTTACTATCTTTAAAAAAGAAAAGGGAATGGCGCTTAATCCTGTTGTAAACAACCTGCAGCCCGTTGATGATGTCGAAAAAGGCATCTTCCTTTGTACGTTCTTTCTGTTCTGTGCAGGCAGGAGCCAGGCCGCGCATGTTAAAATGAAAATCCACTGTTGTGGGCTGGTACCGGACGGAAGGCATGAAGTAGGTAAGCGTGCCCGCATTAAAAAAATCAGCATCGGCCATTAGAACAGGCTTAACGATGAGATTTTCAGTTGTGAATTTTTGCCTTTCAAAATGTACGTTCACCAAATCCATAATGCACGTTTTGGTTTCTTCAGGCTTAAGCCCGAATTCGGCTTCAAAACCTGACCACACATGCCCGATCCTCACCCACAGGGTGTTTTCTGCTATTTCAAAATACCACCGGTCGCCTTTGAAAAGAAAAATGGAGCACAGGTACTTATCCCTGTCGTGAACAACCTGCAGCCCGTTGATGATGTCAAGAAAAGCCTCCTCCTTCGTGCGGTTCTTATGGCTGTGCGGGGTTTTCATCCGGGAAGTTAGAAAATTTGTTTATGTATATTTGCGCTTTATCAATTTGATTGGAATGACTACAGAACAATTAAAGGATTTGAAAGTCCGTGTTGCCGCCCTCAGGCGGTATCTTTGACTACGATCGTAAAATCGTAGAAATACAAGACGAAGAACGTATTACGCACCAGGCCGATTTCTGGAGCAAGCCCAAAGAGGCCGAGGTTATTCTCAAAAACATTCGCACCAAAAAGGTTTGGACCGATGCGTTTGCCGAAGTAAGCAAGCTGCTGGAAGACCTTGATGTGTTGAATGAATTTCACGAGGCAGGCGATGCCAGTGAAGAGGAATTAGATGTGGAATACATGAAAACGGCCAAAGCCATTGAAGAGCTTGAGTTCAAGAAGATGCTTAGCCGGGAAGAAGACCAGCTCAGCGCGGTGATGGAAATTAACCCGGGAGCCGGGGGAACGGAAAGTAACGACTGGGCCGACATGCTGAACCGCATGTATATTATGTGGGGCGAGAAGAATGGCTACAAAGTATCGCAGATAGATTACCAGTCTGGTGAAGTGGCCGGGATTAAATCGGCTACGCTGGAATTAGAGGGTCCGTTCGCATATGGAAAACTGAAATCGGAAATTGGTGTGCATCGATTGGTGCGCATTTCTCCTTTCGATAGCAACCAGCGCAGGCATACCTCATTTGCTTCTGTGTTTGTTTATCCGAAAGTGGATGACTCCATTGAAATTGAAGTAAACCCGGCCGATGTGGAAATTCAGACCTCGCGCTCAGGTGGTGCCGGTGGTCAGAATGTAAACAAGGTAGAAACCAAGGTGCAGCTAACACACAAGCCTACGGGTATTGTTATTGTTTGCCAGGTAGAACGCTCGCAACACGCCAACCGCGAGCGGGCTATGCAAATGTTGAAATCAAAGCTCTACCAATTGGAGATGGAAAAGCGCAATGCTGCCCGCGATAAGATTGAAGCCGGAAAAATGAAAATTGATTTTGGTTCGCAGATCAGGAACTATGTGCTGCATCCCTACAAATTGGTGAAAGACGCGCGTACCGGTGTTGAACGGCATGATGCCCAGAATGTATTGGATGGCGACCTGGATGATTTTATCAAGGCTTATTTACTGGAAGATCAGGAAGCTTCTTCTGCTAAGCAGTGATCACTGATTACCACTTACCGACCTACCCACTTGACCCAAACCTACAACACATCCTTCTGGCTACTCTGCCTCAGCTCGTTGCTTTTCTTTGCCAGCTTTAATATGATCATCCCGGAATTACCGGAATATCTTTCGTTGCTTGGTGGTGCGGACTATAAAGGTCTTATCATTTCGCTCTTCACGGTTACAGCCATGTTATCAAGACCGTTCAGCGGTAAGCTGGCCGATACCATCGGGCGTGTGCCGGTTATGATTTTTGGTGCAGCAGTTTGTGTAGTGTGCAGTGCGCTCTATCCGTTGATCTCATCACTTCTGCCATTTTTCTTTTTGCGTTTCTTTCATGGCTTCTCAACAGGGTTTACGCCTACCGGTAACACTGCCTACTTAGCCGACATAATTCCTGCCGAAAAAAGAGGCGAAGCCATGGGCTTGCTCGGAACGGCCGGTGCAATCGGCATGTCGGGCGGGCCTGCGCTGGGCGGAATGCTGGGCAACCAGTTTGGATTGAATATCATGTTCTATGCTTCATCCCTGCTTGCGCTGATATCTATTCTTATACTTGCCCGTACCCGCGAAACACTTAAGACCAAACAACCTTTTTCATTCGCTCATCTTAAAGTAAAGCGAACCGATTTTTTTGAGCCTCTTGTTTTAGCTCCTTGCCTCGTAATGGTTTTGTCCGCTTTCGCCTATGGGGCGGTGTTCACCTTAATCCCTGACTTCGGGCAGCATGTAGGCGTACGTAATAAAGGTTTGTTGTTCACTTATCTCACGGTGGCATCTCTGATCGTAAGATTAGTAGCCGGCAAAGCTTCCGATCGGTATGGTCGCGAGCCGGTATTAATGGTAAGCACATTGATGATTGTCGTATCCATGCTGGTAATTGGACAGGCAAACACCAGGCTACAGTTAATGGTAGGCGTAGTACTTTACGGATTTGCACAGGGTTCAACTTCGCCCACGCTGCTGGCATGGGCTACCGATTTAAGCGACAATCGTTTTAAAGGCCGGGGCATTGCCTCGCTTTACATTTTTATGGAACTCGGGATTGGATTAGGCGCATTAATTTCCGGTTGGCTCTATGCGAATGATCCTGATTTGTTCTTCCCGGTATTTTCAGTAAGCGCTTCGCTTGCAGCTATGGCATTCTTCTACCTACTTTCAAGACGCAGATTAAAAACGCAGGCATGAAGAGAATAATGATATTTGTTTTTGCGGCTGTTGCCCTTGCTCACCTGGTTTCGGTTACGTTCAACATGGCTTTAGCCGGGATGATTACCAAACCTTTGCTGGTTATTGTACTGGCTGCTTATTATGGGATAGTATCTCCCAAAAAGAGCTTATTGTTTATGGGTGCGCTGTTCTTCTGCTGGTTGGGCGATGTGCTGCTGATGTTTCAACGTGATGAAACCTTCTTCATAGCGGGGTTGGTATCTTTTCTTGCAGGTCATGTGCTGTATATTATCTGTTACCGCAAATTCAGAAGAGCCGGGGTCGGCTTAACCGGTCCGCAACGTATTCGTTTTGCCTTGCCGATTGTATTAGCCGGGACGGGCCTGGTAACCATTCTTTTTCCGTATCTCGGAGCGCTTCAGATTCCGGTTATGATTTATGCGCTGGTTATAACGGTTATGGCTTTGCAGGCTTTGTTCCGCTTCGGCTATACAAGCTCAAAAAGCTTTACGCTGGTGTTTATCGGGGCAATCAGCTTTATGATTTCCGATTCGTTGCTGGCTATCAATAAATTTATGCAGCCGCTTCCGCTTGCCGGGCTATCGGTTATGCTTACCTATATTCTTGCACAATACCTGATTGTGGAAGGTACATTGAAGCATGAAATGGAGTAAAGAGAATAAAAAAGCTTCATTGAAAAGTCAGTTTCCAACGAAGCTTTTCAGTAGTAATGCGGGTTTAATTACATCCTCCGCACCTTCCCACTTCCCGATGAATGGCTGTTTACCTGGCTGGGATTACCCCGATAGGAAACACTGCCGCTACCGGATATGGTCGCATCAAGGGCCTTCTTCACATTAATCTCTACATCGCCTGAACCGGAAATGCGTACTTCACATTTTTCAACTTCAAGATCAGCGGCCCGTACTTCGCCCGAACCGCTGATAGTAGTGCGAATTTCTTTTGCGGTGCCGCTGGCAATAATTTTTCCCGAGCCGGAAACATTCACATCGGCACGTTCGGCAATCGTACCGGCTAAAACCACCTTACCCGAGCCGCTCACTTTACTTTCCAGCGCACGGCAATTTCCTTTTACGCGAATATCGCCCGAGCCGCTCACGTTAGCCTCCATATAGCCCGAGGCATTTACCTCAATCTCCATCGAACCGGAACCGCTCACAGCCAGGCTCAGGTCGCCCGCTTTTATCAGGCCTTCACCAACCAGGTTTCCGGAGCCACTTACGCTTATGCCCTCAATATCCTTTACGGTTACATAGGCAATAATGCGATCGTTGCTGTCCCAGTTCCAGGAACGCCATTTGTTCTCGCGGCCAATGCTTAGCCGGCCACCGGAAACTTCGGTTTCAATTTCTTTTAAAATTTCTTTCGGTCCTTCCAGAACCACTTTTTGTTCATTACCCTGGCGCAGGTACAGCTTGCCGGGCACGCGGAAGTTTAGTCGTGTAAAGGTGTCAACGTTTCGGGTTTCTTTGGTTTGAGCCCAAACCAGCGCAAAGGCAAATACAAAAATGAGGGTGGTGGCAATACGTTTCATGTGTTAATTTTTTGTTTTTTTAAATGATCACATGCCTGCATGCCATAGGGCATTTTCGGCACGCAGGCATGGAATGGCTTGATTATCATATGCGATTGGTGCAAAGCATTTACATGGCCATTTCATATATTTTGATTTTACGGGTTAAAGACAACCCGGTTTTGTTCAGGTTGCCTGCAAGAGAATCTTTTTTGTTCAGATTTTGAATTTTCTTTCTTTAGGACGCAAAAAGCAGGGATTACGTTGCAGCCACCCGTATTTTCTTTTCAAACCTTAAGCGTCCCGGCCGAGGCCCTGTTTAAAGAGCAGGGAAGCCGGTTTCTGGCCTTTGCCTTTCCGGTAAGTTCAGAACCGGACATTAAAACGCACCTGGCAGCGTTGCGCAAAAAATATTACGATGCCACACACCATTGTTACGCCTGGGTGCTGGGTGCCGATAAATCAAGGTACCGGGCCAACGATGATGGAGAGCCTAACCACACAGCCGGTGATCCGATTCTCGGCCAGATACGGGCGCATAATCTTACCCATGTGTTGATTGTGGTGGTGCGTTATTTCGGAGGTACAAAGCTGGGTGTGGGCGGACTGGCGCAGGCATACAAGGCCGCCAGCGCAGCCGTGCTGGCCAATGCCGTAATTGTGGAACGTGAAGTTACCTGCTCATGCAGCATTCGTTATGCCTATACCAGCACACCCGAAGTGATGAGCCTGGTAAAAGAATTCGATTTAAAAATTCAGCACCAGGATTTTTCGGATGCCGGGTTTATGCAGGTGATACTTTCACTTCGAAATCGCGATGACTTTGTAAAACGATTGGAGCTGTTGCGCGCCCTGGGGCATCCCATAGCGTTCGATGAAGGGATTGGGACTAAATAAAGCAACAGGCAGGATTTTACATGCGGCAGATAGCAGAGATGCCTTTTACAGGTTAAGACTTTTCGACCACTTATTTAACCAGCGTCCTTAGCTTATGGTAAATCTCTAAGCAAACCCATGCATCGGTAGCCGCGTAACTGATCTGCTTTTCATTCAATACTTCTGCTTCCCAATTACTGGTTTGTGCGCTTTTGGAAATCCGGAAGCCGAGCAATAAGGCTGTCAGCTTCTTCACACTTTCAACCTGCAAGCCGGCTTGCTTGCTCATATCGGCCAGCTCTATAAAACCATCCGGCTGATAGAGCTTTAATCGTTGCAGCGCCTTAATGTCATCGCGCAGGGCTACACCCGCTTTTTGCGTTTCGTCACTTTCCAGGAACCGGACAAGGGACGCAGGCATGCCTGTAAACTTCACACGTACCAGGAAAACTTTATCGGGCAAGGCAATCTGAATAAGCGATACTTTGTTTTGCTGGCCGCGCACAAAAACGGGCTTGGTTTCCGTATCAAACCCAACCACTTTATGCTCGCGTACTTCATCCATTACCCGGGGTATCAGTTTTTCATCCGATACCACCAGCACCTTACCCGCAAACGCGCCAAGCGGAAGCTCATTTATTTCTTCATGCGAAATGGTAACGGACAGGTTATTCTTCGGTGGCATCCAGTCTGCGGATTTTGTAATTGAGGTAAGCCTGCAGTACCGTCATAACCGGGCTGATGATGCAGAAGAAACAGAAAGGCGCATACGCAACGGTAGCCACACCCAGCACATTGGCCTGGGTAGCGCCACAGGTATTCCACGGGATTAAAACGGATGTTACCGTTCCGGAATCCTCCAGTGTTCTGCTCAGCACCTCCGGCTTTAGTCCACGCTTGCGAAACGTATCGGCATACATGCGTCCGGGTACGGCTATGGCCATGTACTGATCGGATGCTGTGAAATTAAAGAAGATACAGGTAGCGGTTGTGGAGGCGACCAACGACCCGGTAGAGTGTGCGGACTGAATGATTTTTTCAGCAATAATTTTCAGTAAGCCTGCCGATTCCATTACGCCACCAAAAATCATGGCGCATAAAATCAGCCAGATGGTATTTAGCATACCACTCATACCGTTTGCGGTAAGCAACTCACTGATCATCGGGTCGGCAGTCTCAATGTGGATCGTGGTGGTCATGGCATTCATAACCGCGATGAAGGAAGCTTTCGCAAAATTTCCTTCCACCTTCGAGATCTCCTCTACAATACCGGGCTGAAAGATGATGGCCGCAATGCCACCCAAAAGCGCGCCAACCAGGAGGGCAGGAAGAGCCGGTACTTTTTTCACGATCATTACAATAACCAATACCGGCACGATAAACAGGAAAGGGCTCAGGTTGAAGCGGGATTCAATGGCTTTCAGAACAGC
Source organism: Cyclobacteriaceae bacterium (assembly GCA_026129485.1). Taxonomy (GTDB): domain Bacteria; phylum Bacteroidota; class Bacteroidia; order Cytophagales; family Cyclobacteriaceae; genus ELB16-189. Next base: position 56,175 of record JAHCHY010000003.1, on the reverse strand, counting down.
AGAGCTGTCTGTTGCTGCGGCTGAGGTGTCTAATGTAAAGCCCCAAACAAAAAAAATGATCAGCGTAATAGCCAGCGTGGGAAACGTGGTGTACATCATATACCGGATGTGCGTAAACAAATCCGTTCCGGCCATAGCCGGTGCAAGATTGGTGGTATCAGAAAGAGGCGACATTTTATCGCCAAAGTATGCGCCCGAAATAATGGCCCCGGCAATTACACCTTCGTGTATATCCATAGCCTTACCAATACCCAGCAGGGCAATGCCTACAGTAGCCACCGTACTCCACGAGCTACCCGTAGCCAACGAAACCACACAGCACACTACGCAGGCGGCAAACAGAAAAATGGTGGGGTTAAGGATCTTTAACCCGTAGTAAATCATGGAGGGTACAATGCCGCTCAGCAACCATGTGCCCGACAACGAACCTATGGTAAGCAAAATAAGCATGGCAGCCATAGCCGAGCTGATGCTCTTGACAATGCTGCTTTCAATATGATGCCACGTATGGCCGCACCGGAAGGCAATAATACCGGCAATGCCTGCGGCCAGTAACAATGCAATCTGGTTGGCCCCGGCAATGGCATCGCTGCCGAGTATGATCACATTTACAGTAAGCAGGGCAATCAGTACAACAATCGGAATAAGCGCCTGAAGGAAGGAGGGTTTCTTAGGTTCTGGCATTGATCGCAGTTAAAAGCCTGTAAGATAATAATAATGCAGTTGCCTGTATATCTCTAAAAAATCGTAAATAGAAAATAAAACGCAAGTTATGCTGCAAGCCGACAGGATTCTGAGCAAGGCCCGCCACTCCGGGTTTTACCTTTGGTTATTGAATGTGGTGTTAGACCGGATGATACCCTTTAACAAGCCACACGGATTTCGTATACTGGAACTGGAAGAATACCGGCTAAAGACAGGCATACCGTATAAGCGCAGAAACTTTAACCATATCCGGGGGCTTCATGCCTGTGGGCTTGCAACCTTGTCGGAGTTTACCACAGGCTTTTTGTTGCTGAGCGCGATGGGGATGAAGAAATACCGCATTATTATGCAGCGCCTGGAAATGAATTACCACTACCAGGGGAAGATGGCCGCAACGGCTGAGTTTACGATCTCCAAAGATTGGATTGAAGAGAAAATTGAAAAGCCACTGCAAAACCAGGATGCAGTGGTAGTGCCCTGCGAAATAAAGATTCATGATGTAAAGGGTAATCACCTGACTACCGGGTTGGTGTACTGGCAGTTTAAAGATTGGAACAAGGTTAGAACCAGGGCCTGATGACGGACAGACTTTACAGAAACCGTATCGATAATTGGGATTTTAAACCAGCGGCAACTTACCTGTACAATTCTCCTGCACACCTTCAGCTACAGGCATCGCGCGGATGGACTACATTTGAATTGCTGGACGAAAAAAGTGAGCAGGTACAGGCCAGGATCAGCTTTTATATTCGTGCTCATGCAGCAGCCAGCCCGCTGAAGGCGCCTTTTGGCTCATGCGAGGTTTACGCCCGGATCAGCCAGACACGGATTAAACATTTTTTTCTTTACATAGAAGCAACGCTCCGGCAGCGCGGTGTTAAACAAATTACTATTAAGTCGTACCCGGTAAAATATCATCCCGCGTTTTCCAATATGCTGGATGCAGTCTTACGAAGCCGGGATTTTACCCGGATTGAAGAAGTTTCGAGCGTGATTGAAGTGAACAGGCAACCCTTGAGCAAGCGCATGAAAATCTCGGAGCGGCAAAAGCTTGTTAAAGCCCAACGCAGCTTTGTGTTTCGTCAACTCGATATTCAGTCTTTGTCCCGGGTTTATAGATTTATTGCCGGATGCAGAAGAGAAAAAGGACACGCTTTGTCTATGTCGCTTGGTCAGCTCAGAAAAACATCGGCAGCATTGCCCGGAAAATTCATGTTGTTTGAAGTGGCGAATGATGCAGAACGTGCCGCTGCCGCAATTGTAATCCAGGTAAGCCATACTACGTGGTACACATTTTATTATGCCCATGCATCAAAATTCAATAAGATCAGCCCGGTTGTGCATTTGCTTGCCGGTATTTATCGGTCGGCTCAGGCACAAAAAGTAAAACGGATTGATTTGGGAACATCCATGCTGGGTGAAAAAGTGAATAAGTCCCTGCTTCATTTTAAGTCCGGCATAGGAGCAGCCACAAATGCGAAGTACACCTATACTAAAGTATGGTAATGCAGCAACCTTTGGTTTCGGTAATATGTGTGTGTTACAATCATGCACAGTACGTAGTGCAGGCGTTGGATTCTGTTATAGCTCAAACGTATAAGCCGGTAGAGTTAATTGTGATTGATGATGGCAGTTCAGATAACAGCCAGGGGGTGATAAGACAATGGGCCATGACACATCCTGAAGTGCAGGTGCTGCTCAATGAAGGTAACCTGGGGTATTGTAAAACTTTTAACAAGGCTTTAGCGCTGACACATGGGAAATACATTATAGACCTGGCGGCAGATGATGTGCTTCTCCCGGAAAGAGTTCAGGAAGGCGTAACAGCCTTGCAAACAAATGCAAATGCAGGCGTTACTTTTTCCGATGCCGAACACATAGATCGAAATGGACAAAGGTTGAGCCTTCATTCAGCCCGGTTTCCGCATCACCTTGTTCCGTCTGGCAATGTTTACAAAGAAGTAGTTTCGTGGTACTTCATTTGTTCGGCTACCCTTATGTTTACGCGAGAAGTTATTGAATATCTTGAAGGATATGATGAATCTTTAGCCTATGAAGATTTTGACTTCTGGATTCGTTCGGCACGTAAGTTCAGCTATGTATATGTACCACGGGTATTGGTAAAGAAGCGGAGGCTACCCGGTTCCATGTCGCACCGGCAATACACGTTTGGTTCAGAACAATCCCGCAGCACATTTATGGTCTGCAAAAAAATAATGGCGCTCAATCAAACCCGTGAAGAACAAAAAGCTTTAGATAAGCGCATCGTATATGAGGCATGGGCGAACTTCCGGGTTTTGAATGTACGTCTTGGTATCAGCTACCTGATTCTCTGGATCAGGAATCAAAGATCACTGCCTATCTGAAGATGCTGGTGTTTTAAGCTATCATGTAAGAACAGTGTAAGTTTTATTGAGTTAAAAATAAAGCGATTTGACGGTTATTGGGGTTGGGCATTCTTATCTTTATAAATATGACTTCCTCCAAGCCGCTGGTATTATGTGTAGATGACGAGCCTGTAATATTATCTGCGCTCAATAACCAGTTGCGCAGATACTTCAATAATCATTTGACCATTGAAACAGCCAGCAGCGGGGAGGAAGGTATAGAAATACTCGATGAGCTTTTAAGTGAAGGCCGGGATGTGGAGGTAATTGTTTCGGATCAGCTGATGCCCGGCATTAAAGGCGATGAATTTCTTACCCTTTCTCACGAACGCGCTCCCCGGTCTCTGAAAATCCTGTTAACCGGGTATGCCAGCTTAGAATCAGTAGGCAACGCGATTAACCATGCCAATCTGTATCGGTTTATTGGTAAACCCTGGCAGGAAGACGACCTTGGGATAACCGTGCGCGAAGCCATCAACGTGTACTGGCGCGAAAAGCTGATCGCAGAGCAGAATGAAACGCTTAAAACCCTGAATCATGAGCTGGAGCAAAAGGTTCGGGAAAGAACCCGCGAATTGCTTCAGAAAAATGAAGCCCTTGAAGAATCAATTGCTGTAACGGTAAGTACGCAGCGTAAGCTCATCCAGTCAGAAAAAATGGCTGCATTGGGGCAACTTGTAGCAGGTGTGGCGCACGAAGTAAATACTCCGCTGGGTGTAATCAAATCCAGCATTGGTTACATGATCAAATCTTACGACCATATTCTGCGCGATTTCACCCGTATTCTCCGGGTCCTTAAGGCACGTGAGATGGTTTTGTTTTTGCGGATGATTGAATTGGTAAATAAAGAGTTCCTGACAACGAAAGAAGAACGTGACTTAAGGCAAAAATATTTCGGGTGGTTTGCCGAGAACGGTCTGCATCTTTCCAAGATTTCCGCTGATTGCCTCGTAGAGATGAACCTGCCAGCCAACCTGGAAAAATTCCTGCCCTTATTCAGGCATGAGCGGGCGGAGTTTATCATTAAGGCTGCGCACAGCATTACCATGCACGAGAAAAATGCCGGCCATATTAAGCTTGCAGCCGATAAGGCCGATAAAATAATTTTTGCGCTCAAGTCGCATTCGCGTATGGACCAAACGGACAGTATCGGGCGCATAGACCTGGCGCGTAATATCGAAACGGTATTGATTCTTTATCACAACCAGGTAAAGCAAGGTGTAGAAGTGATTAAAAAATATCCTGCATCCGTTGTGCAGCTGGATGGATATGCAGACGAGCTATCGCAGGTGTGGACTAACCTCATTCACAACAGCCTGTATGCGATGCAGAACAAGGGAAAGCTGACCATTGAAATTATAGACAGCCACCCGGAAGAAGTGCAGGTTAATGTAACCGATAACGGGCCGGGCATTCCGGATGAAATAAAAGACAAAATCTTTAACCCGTTTTTCACCACCAAGCCGGTAGGTGAAGGCAGCGGCCTCGGTCTTGAGATTATATCCAGGATAGTGGAGAAGCACATGGGAAGGATCGAGCTTGAAAGTACCGTAGGGGTAGGAACAACATTTAAAGTGTTTTTAAAGCGAAGTCATAAATAAAGTGTTGAGGTATGGAAAAGGTGATTTTATGTATCGATGATGAGAAGATCATACTGGATAGCTTACGGATACAGTTGCGCAGGGAGCTGGGCTATCAGTATGGTTTGGAATTGGCCGAAAATGCTGAGGATGGATTGGCGCTGATGGAAGAGCTGACCGATTCCGGTGTGAAAGTAATTGTGATTGTTACCGATTGGCTCATGCCGGGGATGAAAGGCGATGAGTTCCTGATTAAAGTTCACAAGAGATTTCCGGGCATTGTGAAAATCATGCTCAGCGGTTTTGTGGATGAAGCATCGGTAGCGAGGGCTTATAAAGAAGCCAATCTGTTTAAATGCCTGCGTAAGCCCTGGGAAAGTGAAGAGCTTGTGCGAACTATCCGGGAAGGGTTGAATCAACTGGATAAGCAACAATGATGAACAAGTATGTGATATTATGTGTTGATGATGAAAAAATGGTTTTGTCTTCCATCAGGCAGCAATTGCGCGCCAACTTTGGAAACGAGCTGATCGTTGAGGTGGCTGAAAGCGGAGAGGAAGCCCTTACCTTAATCCAGGATCTGGAAGAGCAACAGATGGAAGTGCCGGTAATCATCTGCGACCAGATAATGCCCGGCATGAAGGGCGATCGGGTTATTATCGAGACTTACAAAAAGAACCCGAAAACATTAAGTGTGCTGCTAACGGGCCAGGCCGATGCAGCATCGGTTGGGAATATTATCAATCAATCTTCCCTGTTTCGTTACATCTCCAAGCCCTGGGATGAAACTGACCTCACGCTCACCATTCGCGAGGCGTTGCGCTCTTACCAGCAAGACAAAACGCTGGAAGAGCAAAACGAAATCCTGACCCAGCTAAACGAAAGCCTGGAACGCAAAGTACAGGAGCGCACCGCAGAGATAGTAGAGCAGAACGAAGAGATCATGAGGCAAAACCTTGAGATCCGGAACCTGAACACCAACCTGGAAAAAATTGTGGAAGAGCGTACCCGCAAAATCGAAGTGCAGACTAAAAAGCTTGTTGAGTACGCAAACTTCAATGCTCACCAGCTGCGCGCACCGTTAGCCCGTGTGCTGGGATTGCTTGAGCTTGCGCGGATGAACGATGAAGGGCTCACCATAGATGTATTGTTTGGCATGCTCAAAGCGGAGATTGAAGACCTGGACAGGATTATTCGCAACATGAGCCGTGCATTGGAAGAAGGTAATTATGACATGAGCAATTACCCCGGGGAATAATTTCTGTTAAAGTCAAACCGGATGAAAGCCAGTACAAAACCTAAATCTGCCGCCACTACTGATCTTTCGTTGGAAAAAGAAAACACGCGTTTACGCGAAGAGTTAGACCGCGCAGCAGAATTTGTGCAGGAAATTAAAAGCGGCAACCTGGCGGCTACCTACGAAAGTTTGCTGGGGCGGCATCCACTCGGAAAATCACTGCTGCTGCTTCGCAATCAAATGGCCAGCCTGCTTACGCAGGAGCAGCAGCGCAATTGGTCTAATGAAGGTATAGCGCGGTTCGCAGAGATTTTACGTAAGCGACAACAGGAATCGCTGGCTACCTTGCTGAACGAAGTGCTCATCCAGTTAATAGAATATATCGGGGCCAGCCAGGGAGTGCTTTCTGTGCTGAAAGAAGATAACGGCAGGCAATACCTGGAATCCATCAGCCATTATGCCTCAAAGAAAAAATTAAAAGACAAGCAGCGATTTGAAATAGGTGAGGGACTGGCCGGGCAGGTAATGGTTACCCGAAAAGAAATTTACCTCGAAGAAATCCCGAAAGGGTATCTCACCATCGCATCTTCTTTGGGTAAGTCGGCCCCCGCATCCGCCCTGGTAATGCCCTTGTTGCTGGATACCGAGGCAATGGGCGTGATAGAGCTGGCGCTTTTCAAAAAGCTGCAACCTTACGAAATAGAGTTTGTTAAGAAGATTGGTGAGGCGATCGCTTCGGCATACTTCAATATGCGCATCAACGAGCGCACCCGAATGCTGCTTGCAGAAAGCCAGGAGAAAGAGCTGCAGTTGAAAGAGCAGGAAGCGGAATTGCGCAAAAACATGAACCAGCTTTTTGCGAGTCGCGAGGAGATATTGAAGATTCAGCTTGAAACGGAAGCGCAAACCAAAATCATCAACAGTCTGGCCATTGTATCCAAGGCAGATATACGGGGGGATATTACTTACGTGAACGATGAGTTTGTAAAATGGTCGAAGTACACACGTGAGGAAGTAATGGGTAAGAACCACCGGTTTTTGAAATCGGGCGATCAGGACGACAGCATTTTTGTAGACCTGTGGAAGACAATCAGCAGCGGCAGGGTTTGGCGTGGCGAAATTAAGAATAAGGCGAAAGACGGAAGTTACTATTGGGTAGACGCCATTATCGCACCGGTGTTGGGGCCGAACGGAAAACCGAAGGAATACATTGCGCAGCGATTTGTAATTAACGATAAGAAAGCGCGCGAGGCGGAAGTAAATGCATTGCTAACGGAAAGTCAATCCATCCAGGGTAAGATGCAGATGCTGATGAACGAAACCGAAGCGCAGACTAAAATCATTAACAGCCTGGCCATTGTATCCAGGGCCGATGTGCGGGGCGACATCACCTATGTGAATGATGAGTTCGTGAAGTGGTCGAAATACACACGCGAGGAGGTGATGGGTAAAAACCACCGGTTGTTAAAATCAGGCGATCAGGATGACGCTATTTTTGCCGACTTGTGGAAAACAATCAGCAGGGGTAAGACCTGGCGGGGTGAGATCAAGAACAAGGCAAAAGACGGAAGCTATTATTGGGTAGATGCCATTATTGCTCCCGTGCTGGGTGCAGATGGAAAGCCCAAGGAATACATCGCGCAGCGTTTTGTGATTAACGACAAAAAAGACCGTGAAGCCAAAGTAAATTTACTTCTGGCTGAAAGCCAGGCCAAAGAAGAAGTGCTGCGCAACAACATGATAGCGCTGGAAGAAACACAGGCACGCTTGAGCCAGTTGATGAAGGAAACCGAAGCCCAGACCAACATCATCAATAGCATTGCCATTGTTTCAAAGGCTGATGTGCGGGGCGATATCACCTACGTGAACGATGAGTTTGTACGGTGGTCAAAATATTCGCGCGAGGAGGTGATCGGTAAAAACCACCGCCTGCTTAAATCGGGCGATCAGCATGATTCCATATTTACGGATTTGTGGCGTACCATCAGTAAGGGCAATACGTGGCGTGGCGAGATCAAGAACAAGGCAAAAGACGGAAGCTTCTATTGGGTAGATGCCATTATCGCACCCGTGCTGGATGAAAACGGCAAGCCCAAGGAGTACATCGCGCAGCGTTTCGTAATCAACGATAAAAAAGAACGGGAAGATGAGATGAACCTGCAGAACCAGTTGATTACACAGGCCCATGAAAAGCTTAACCAGTCGTTTCAGGAGCTGCAGGTAGCGCAGGAACAAATTGTGCAAACCGAAAAGATGGCTTTCCTGGGAAGGTTAACATCGGGAGTTGCGCATGAAATCAATACCCCGCTGGGAGCAATAAAAGCCTCCAGCGAAAACGTGCAGGTTGCCATGGAAGGCATTTTGAAAAAAACACAACAGGTACTGGAGTTTATACCGCGCGAACAGGTAACGCTATTGTTTGAATTGGTAAAGCAAGCCGGTGAATCCAGGAATATACTTACATCGGCACAACGCAGGGCCGCCAGGCGTGAGGTTGCAGGTCAGCTCCAGGAGCTGCAATTGGAACAGTTGGAAGCGGTAGCGGAATTTGTCGTATTGCTGGGCATCTCGGAGAATGTAATGGCATGGAGATCAATCCTCGTTTTACCGCACGTGCATGAAATACTCGGGCTGGTTTATGATATCGTTTCAGTAAAAGAGCAAAACCAGAACATTGGTGTAGCGGTTAGTAAGGCAGCCAAGATTTTGTTCGCGCTTAAAAAGTATTCGCACCAGGGGCACGAAGAAGCGGCTACCGAATTTGACGTGGCCGACAACCTGGAAACGGTAATGGCGATTTACTCCAATAACCTGAAGCAGATTGAAGTGGTAAAAGATTTTGAGCCGGTAAATAAAATTAACGGGTATCCGGATGAGCTGAACCAGGTGTGGACCAACCTCATCCATAATTCACTCCAGGCAATGGATGGAAAAGGGAAGATGGAGTTTAAGATTCGGGCGCATATAAGTGGCGGGGCTGTAATTGAGGTTACCGATTATGGCAAAGGCATTGCATCGGAAAATCTGGCAAAAGTTTTTGATCCCTTCTTTACCACCAAGGCTCCGGGCGAAGGTACCGGGCTCGGGCTTTCCATTGTGAAAAAGATAATTGATAAGCACGATGGCACCATTGAGTGCGAAAGCGCAGTGGGACGTGGAACAACCTTCAGAATAGTATTGCCGGTTAACTGACCAGTTTTATTTCCGGTTATCTTCCCCGGTTACCATACTTACATAGCTTTGGTAACGGCTGGCCGCTATGCTCCCGGTTTCAACTGCGTGGAGTATGGCGCATTTGGGCTCATTCAGATGCAGGCAACGCGAGCCAAACTTGCAGTCCAGTCTAAGCTCCCGCATTTCAGGAAAATAATCTGAAATTTCCTGCTTGTCCATATCCATCAGCCCCCATTCTTTAATGCCCGGGGTATCAATAATAAAAGTGGTTTCGTTGAGCCGGAACATTTCGGCAAACGTGGTGGTGTGGGTACCTTTTTCGGAGTAACCGGAAATGGCTCCCGTAGCCAGCTCAAGCTGCGGGAATAACCGGTTTAACAAAGTGGATTTACCTACACCGGAGTGCCCGGCAATCAGTGTTACTTTGTTTTGTAACCGGTCTTTGATTGGGGTAAGATCGGGATCATGCGCGGCTGAGATCAGCAATACAGCTGTGCCGGTTTCCTGGTACGCAATGCTTAACTGGTTCAGCTCCCGGAGTTCATCCTCATTCAATAAATCTTTTTTATTGAATACAATAAGCTGGGGAATCCGAAACGATTCGGCTGATACCAGTACGCGATCTATAAATCCCAACGAGGTGCGCGGTTGTCTGAGCGTGGCCAGAATTAACACTTGATCGATGTTGGCCGCTAATACGCTGGCGTGGCCGGTTCGCTTTACCGATTGGCGCAGCATGTGGTTGTCGCGAGGCAAAATTTCAGTGATGATGCCTTCCTTACCGATTGCCTCAAACGCAACCCGGTCGCCCACAGCAATGGGATTACTTTCTTTAAAGCCTTCCAGTCGCAGCTTACCACGCACCCGGCAGGCATACTGCAGGGTATCCTCGCCAGCTACCTCGTACCACGAACCGGTAGATTTTAAAACACGCCCTGTCATTTCGCAAGCAGGTTACGACAATAGCTCATAATTTTTTCGGTAGCGCCCAGGTTTTCCTGCACATAGGCTTTGGTTACTTCACAGGCCAGCAGAAAATTTTCGGGCCGGCTCACCATCAGCTCATAGTTCGATTCAAGCTCGGAATATCCTGATACCGCAAAGGCCCCGCCACGCATAATCAGTTCGGTCGCTTCCTTAAACTTCTCGTAGCTTTTGTTCCCGAAAAAAACCGGTACCCCGTAACAGGCTGCCTCCAGGATATTATGTAACCCTTTTCCGAAAGCGCCACCTACATACGCAAACTCGCCATAACGATAAAGTGCGGACAGCATGCCGATGTTATCAATGATCAGTACGCTGGCATTATCGGCCGCGTCTTTCGCCTGCGAGAACCGGATACAGGTTGCCTCCACACTTTCTTCTATTCCCTTCAGGATGGATTCGGTTATTTCATGTGGAGCAACTATGAACTTGAGCGATTTTTTATGTTCATTGATGAAAGGGACAACAACTTCAAGGTCTTCCGGCCATAAGCTCCCGATTACAAATACGCGATCGGTTCCCTTAAATCTTTCGGCCACATCAATAATCGTGTTTTGTGCTGTGATGGCATAAACGCGATCAAACCTTGTATCCCCTGCCGGGGTTACCTGCATAATACCAATACTTTTCAGCAGCTCGGCCGATTGTTGATTCTGAACAAAAAAATGATCGAATCTTTTCAGGATTCCCCGAAAGAAACCGCCATACCATTGAAAGAAGCTTTGATCGTTCCGGAAGATGCTGGATACGGATAGCGTGGGAACAGACCTTTGTTTCAGGGCTGCGGTGTAGTAATACCAGAATTCATACTTTACAAAAATGGCGAGCGAAGGATTGGTAATTTCCAAAAACCTGCGTGCATTGCTGCGGCTGTCCCACGGAAGATAAAAGATATAATCGGCCCCGGTGTAGTTCTTGCGCACTTCAAATCCTGACGGTGAAAAGAAGGTTAACAGAATTTTATAACCAGGAAACTCCTTGCGTATCCGTTCAATTACCGGGCGTCCCTGCTCAAATTCGCCCAGCGAGGCGCAATGCACCCATATCACCGGGTGCGTGTTACGGGCAAATGCTTCCTGTAATTTTGTAAAAATTTTACTGCGGCCGTTTACAAATAGCTTCGCTTTTGGATGAAACCATGCAGCCAGCTGGTATGTCAGGCGTAAAATGCTGATAGACAAAAAATATAGAATCTGCATTCGGGGCGCTAAATTACTTCTAAACCAGAAATGTTTAATCAATGCCTGCAGGTTGCGATAAATTAAATAACTTGCACAACCCATAAATTAAAATCTATGAGAAAAATTCTTGTTCTGTTTCTGGTTTCAACTGTTTCTTTTGGTTCCTGGGCACAGGATGGCCTTAATGATTTAATTAAAGGAAGTCTTTCCGATGCCAATAAGCTCGTTGAAGGCTATACTACACCGGCATTAAAGGCCTTTGGCTACGGACTTAACCAGGGTTGGTACAATACGGCCAAACCACATAAAACTTTAGGAGTTGATTTAACCATATCGGTTTCAGCGGTTTCAATACCCAACTCCGATTTGTTTTATAAAGTCGACAACAGCCAGTTCAATGATCTTCAGCTTGTAAGCGTAGGGGGTGTCCCGGTTAGTAACAACGGAACAGGTGATGTGCCGACTATTTTTGGCCCTGATGTTACTCCTGTATATCGGGTTCCCAGTACAAACACTGAATTTGAGGGCCCGGGTGGTATTGATTTGAAAAAAGAAATAGGCATTCAGTCCATGCCCGTTCCCATAGCCAACCTGGGTATAGGTTTACCAAAGGGGTTTGACCTGAAGTTTCGCTTTGTGCCCACCCTTCAGTTAGGCGATGATGCTGAGTTTAATTTGTTTGGCGTGGGTGTGATGCACGATGTAAAGCAGTACATACCCGGTATAAAAAATCTTCCGTTCGACCTGTCGGGTTTTGTGGGGTATACCAAGATGAAAATGAATGTTGATTTGGATGTGCAATCAGGCAACAACCAGCGTGCTACATTTGAATCTTCCGCCACAACCGTGCAGGGTTTGATTTCAAAGAAGATATCGGTTCTTACCTTTTATGGAGGAGTAGGGTATAACATTGCCAACACTAAAATTGCCATGCTGGGCGATTACGATATTGATGAAGACGGTTATACAGATGTAACCGATCCTATTTCGCTTAAGGCGGATGCAAACGGACTTCGCACCACCGTAGGTATGCGGTTGAAATTGGCCGTAATTACTTTCCACGGAGACTACACGGTGCAAAAGTATAACACGTTAACCGTGGGATTTGGCATTAATGTGAGATAACAGAATTTTTGTATTCACTGAATGTAAAAAAGTCCTGCTTTAGCCAGGACTTTTTTATATACACCATTTTATTGCCCTTTAAATTCCGCTTTCCGTTTTTCAATAAAAGCTTTCATGCCTTCTTTCTGATCGGCTGAGGCAAACGTGAGGTAAAAGTTTTTGCGTTCCAGTGTAAGCCCCTCGTCCAAATGTGTTTCGAACGACCGGTTAATGGATTCTTTTGCCAGTTGCACAGCCACCGGTGATAGCTGGGCAATTTCTTTAGCTAATGTAAAGGCTTCCTGCAAATACAATTCTTTCGGAACAACTTTGTTCACCAAACCGTAAAAGTGCGCTTCCTCGGCCGACATAAACCTTCCCGTTAAGATCAGCTCCATCGCTTTGGCCTTGCCTACAGCTTTGGTAAGCCGTTGTGTTCCACCGGCACCGGGTATCGTTCCGATTTTTATTTCAGGCTGGCCAAACTTTGCGGTTTCAGATGCGATCACCATATCGCAGGTCATTACAAACTCACAGCCGCCACCCAAAGCAAAACCCGAAACGGCAGCGATTATGGGCTTCTTGGTTTTGCGGATCTGATCCCACGTGCTGAACTGATCCAGCAGCAGCATGTCGATGGCAGATTTATCAGCCATTTGTTTGATGTCGGCCCCGGCTGCAAAAGCCTGTTCGTTGCCGGTTATAATAATTACCCGAACAGCATCATTTTTATCAAGCGCTGCCAGCGCATCGCGTACCTCCTGCATCAGTTGCGGGTTTAACGCATTCAGCTCTTTGGGACGGTTTAGCTCAATCAGGGCTACGTGTGGTTCTTTCTGTTCCGTTACTTTAATCAGTTCCATAGGTTAGTTGTTTCAATCGATAGCGAAACAAAACTAAACTTTCCGGTAGCGATAAAAAAGAAAGACCGCCTCACGTTTGAAGCGGTCTTGTCTAACCAAAAGGCGGATAAAAAAAATGTGCTATGCGATTTTATATACCTACAGGGATTTGCTTAGTAACCCCGCACGAAGTTTAATTTTGCGATTTGTAGGTGAATCTGTCAAACCGCTCTTTAAATGGATAAATACGAAGGATGAAAGTACTTTTTGTTTGCCTCGGTAATATTTGCCGCTCGCCCCTGGCCGAAGCAGTTTTTAAGCATAAAATCCAGAAATTGAATTTGCAGCACCGGATTTCGGCTGATTCGTGCGGAACGGGAAATTATCACATTGGCGATCAGCCCGACCCGCGCACAATTAAGATTGCCTCAAAAAACGGGGTTGAGATCCGGCACGAGGCCCGCCAGCTTTCTGCGGCAGATTTATCAACATTCGACCACCTGTTTGCCATGGATCAGAATAACCTGAAAGGCATTTTGCGATTGCCGGGCGCTGACCGGCATGCGCACAAAATAAAACGGATGCGTGAATTTGACCCTCAGGGGCCTGGCGATGTGCCCGATCCTTATTACGGAACATTGCAGGATTTTCAATACGTGTACGACATGCTTGATCGTACGCTTGATGCATTTATAAATTCGGAAGTGAAACTATAGCCGTACCAGCACCTGTAAAGTAGAACGTGAAGATTGCTCAAGCAATACGCCCGGCTTGTTGCGATACTCGGTAAACGTTTGCGCATCGTAATTCTTAACCGTAATTAAGGTTAGCCCGGTGTTGTAATACACCTCCAGCTTTTTGCTGAGCCCTTCAATAAGCAGTAATGTTTTCGGTTCCCTGAAATCAACACAGAATGAAAACGAAATAGCGGAGTTCTGCATCACGTTAATACGAACATCATATTGCGAGAGCATCCGGAAGATGTAGCCGATCTGGTCTTCGTTTACAAAAGAGTAATCCGTAACCTTACACGAAATAAGACATTGATTTTCCTTGAATACGATCAGGGGTGGCAGCCGGTATACGGTGCATTCATGAATGCGCGTACCGGGCAGCGTTGGGTCGTCAAAGTTTTTTACCAGCAACGGTATGCCCGCATTGGCAAGGGGCTTGATCGTTTTGGGATGAATAACGGAAGCACCGTAGTAGGTCATTTCAGCGGCTTCCTGGTAGGGTAACTCATCGAACACAAAGGCATGGGGCAGGCGTTTGGGGTCGGCACTCATTACACCGGGCACGTCTTTCCAGATGGTTACCGATTCTGCCGGAAGGCAGGCCGCAAAAATAGCTGCGCTGTAATCCGAACCTTCACGGCCCAGTGTGGCTGTATGTTTGTCGGACGTGCTGCCAATAAAACCCTGCGTTATTACCGTATGGCTTTGAAGTATTTTTGCCAGCCCTTTCATATTGGTTTTGGATTGCACCCAGTCCACTTTGCCTTCGCGCCAGGTGCTATCGGTTTGAATGTACTCGCGGGCATCTGCCCACACCGCGTTTAATCCCTGCTGCACGAGGTATTCATTCAATATCAGGGATGAAAGAACTTCGCCCTGCGATACCACCTGGTCGTACACAAAATCATATTCACCGCCCTGGTATGTGGCTGTTTTCAAGCTATGGATGTGTGCCTGGAAGCGGGCCAGGAAATCCGGGCGGGCTATGTTTAGCTGCTCAATTACCTCGTTGTGGTAAATGCTGATCTCATTTAAAATCGGGTCGATACTTTGCCGGCTGCGGGCCAGGGCCACCACACGTTCCAGCGCATCGGTGGTTTTGCCAATTGCAGAAACTACAACCAAAAGCCCTTCTGCCTGGTGCTGCTTAATAATATGGGCAACGTTTTTTATCGCAACCGCATTTTTTACCGAGGCTCCTCCAAACTTAAAAACCTTCATCGCTTAAATAATTGATTTCAAACGTTTGCAAACCTATATTTGACCCTGATTTACAAACCGGGCCGAAGTTAATAAACCGGCTTAAACTACCTTACCCATGTCCAGTTTTATGGAATCATCGCGCATAGCTTTACCTATCGGAACAGCTCTCGACCGCTTTATCAAAAACAACCAGGATCAGTTTCAGTATGCCAGCGGGGAGCTTTCGCAATTGTTGCGTGATATTGCGCTTGCTTCAAAGGTGGTAAACCGTGAAGTAAATAAAGCCGGTTTGATTGACATTATGGGGCCGATGGGTTCGCAAAACACGGGTGGCGAACAGCAGCAGAAGCTGGATGTGCTGGCCAACATCCGGTTTACACGTGCCCTTACCAAAGGCGGTGAAGCCTGTGCGCTCATATCGGAAGAAACCGAATCGTATGTGGATCTGAACAACGATGGCCGTTATGTAATTGCCATTGATCCGCTGGATGGCTCCTCTAACATTGACGTGAATGTTTCCATTGGTACCATCTTTTCCATCTACCGGAGAAAGAGCCCGACCGGGAAACCCATCCAGAAAGAGGATATTTTACAGCCAGGCGCTGAGCAGGTAGCGGCCGGCTATATTTTGTACGGCTCGTCTACCATGCTGGTGTATACTACCGGGCATGGCGTAAATGGTTTTACCTACGAAAGCACGCTGGGCGAATACGTGCTTTCGCACCCCAACATGAAAATGCCTGTTGACGGAAAGATTTACTCTGTGAATGAAGGCTTTGCCAATTCTTTTACAAAACCAGTTCTGGATTACATTCAGTATTGTAAAGATCAGCAATACACAGCCCGCTACATCGGCTCGCTGGTGGCTGACTTCCATCGTAACCTGTTAAAGGGAGGAATTTACATTTACCCGGCAACCGGTAAAGATAATAAGGGCAAGCTGCGCCTGATGTACGAGTGCAATGCGCTGGCGTTTTTAGCAGAGCAGGCCGGGGGCCACGCATCGGACGGGCACAGGCGAATACTGGAGATCAGACCCAAAGACCTGCATGAGCGCACGCCTTTCTATGTAGGCTCAAAGAATATGGTTGAAAAAGCGGTGAGCTTTAGTTAGCCTCTTCCTTCTTCTGTTCGGTAAACACCTCAGGGGCCTGCTCCAGCAGAATGGCGTACCATTTGATCAGCTTCCTGATATCCGAAACATAAACCCGGTCTTCATCAAACGCAGGCAATACCGATTTCAGGAATGCTTTCAGCTCGTTGCTTTCAGAATTGCCATCCACACCCGGGTCGTTCTTATACTCCTGGTAGATTTTTTTCAGCACTTCTTCCAGCGCAACGGTACCTTCTTTGGTAGTGGTGTAAATTGAAATTTCGCTAAGCAACGAAAGCCGCTGTGTGGCGTTGGCTACGATCCGGGTTTTGGCCGCATCAAGCGATTCCAGCAGGACACCTGATTTTCCGGGCTTTAAAACTTTAAACAAACCGCCTTTACCGCTTATCGATGCAATTTCAGTCAACTCCATGTGTAGATTTTCTTTAATGGGCGCAAAACTAATCGATTTTACCTTCTTGCCTTCAGGGCAGTTTCAATAAAATCAAGCATGGGCTTACGTCCTGTTTTTTTCTCGGCCGAGGTAACAAAAACGGGCGGTAACGTTTCCCATGTTTTCAACAATTCCTGCTCCAGCAGGTTTCGCGTTTTGGCCAGCTCATGTTGCTTCAGCTTATCCGTTTTGGTAAGCGCCAGCGCCATGGGAATACCCATCCGGCCCAGCTGGTTAATAAAGCTTACATCGCTGGCCTGGGGCTCCAGCCGCGAATCAACCAGGATAAACGTGCAATACAGGTTGTCGCGGCTCAAAAAGTATTGCTCAATCATGTGGCTCCAGCCCGCACGGTTGGTTTTGCTTACCTGCGCATAGCCATAACCGGGTAAATCCACCAGGTACCAGGCTTTGTTGATAAGAAAATGATTGATCGTTTGGGTTTTTCCGGGTGTAGACGAAGTTTTGGCCAAATCTTTGCGAGCTGTCAGCATGTTGATGAGCGATGATTTGCCCACATTTGATCGCCCGATGAAAGCAAACTCCGGTCTGTCGGTCTGCGGGCATTTGTCCGCATCACTGTTACTAACCACAAACTCGGCCTGGCGAATCTCCATATCATTTACTATTGTTTGGCAAAGTACTAAAATGTAATTTATGGGTGCTTTATTAGCTCGATTTGTAAATTTTGTTGCGGCTGGATTTAGGTATTTTGCAAAAAATTTTAGTCTCGTTAAGTTGACTGCTATCAAACACCCGCTCATGCTGCATAAGGCATTATTTTTTCTGATACTGCTTACAGGCTTTGTTGTGCACGCACAGGAGCAGGATAAAGAGCAGGCACGCCAGTATTACGAGATGGCCACCGAAATTATGACCAGCACCCGCGCGGTAGACGATGCCCGCGAGCTTATGGTAATTGCAGCCAACTTTGATACAACTAACCTGAAGGCCAACACCGAAGCAGGCATCATGCACATCCGCACCATTCAGAAAGAAGAGGGGGTGAAGTATTTGCTGCGGGTGTACCGTCAAAGTCCGAATTTCCGGTTCGACCTGGAGTACCAGATCGGCTTAAGCTACCAGCATGGACTGAGCTTTGATAAGGCTATTGAGTTTTACAATAAGTATAGGGTTAAAGCAAACTACAATGCCAACTACAGGGGTAAAGACCGTGTAGAAATAAAAGAAGTTACGCGCAGGCTGGAAGAGTGCGCCAATGGGAAAGAGTTTGTGGCAGCGGCAAAACCCGTTGCCATAACCAATATAGGCCCGCAGATAAACTCCGAGTTTGACGACTATGCACCGGTTGTAAATGCCGATGAAACCGAAATGATCTTTACTTCGCGCAGGCGCGATGGCAACCTGAACGAAAACGTAAGTGATGATAACCGCCCTTTCGAAGATATTTTCGTTAGCAAACGCGAAGCCGGAAGCTGGCAGCCTGCACAGAACATCGGCAACGTGGTAAACACCCGTTTCAACGAGTCGAACATTGCGCTGTCGCCCAATGGAAATACACTGTTTATTTACCGCGATGGAATTGGCGAGGGCGATATTTTTACCAGCACGCGCCAGCCCGATGGAACGTGGGCCAAACCCGTGCCGCTTCCCGGGGCTATTAACTCCTCCTTTCGCGAATCGTCCGTTACCATCAACAAAGATGAAACCATGCTCTTCTTTGCCAGCGAACGTCCCGGTGGTTTGGGAGGTGTTGATATTTACTCCTGCACAAAAGATAAAAGGGGGCAGTGGACTATTGTGCGCAACCTCGGGCCGGGCATAAACACCGAGTTTGATGATGACGGACCGTTTATCGATTACGATGGTAAAACACTTTATTTCAGCTCGAAAGGAAGAAAGGGTATGGGCGGCTACGATATTTTCAAGGCTACCTTAATGAATCTTGAAAAAAGAGAGTGGACCGAACCTGAAAACCTGGGTTACCCGATCAACACACCCGATGATGATATCTTTATAGTGGGTACGGCAACACCTAACCGCTTTTATTATTCATCGGTGCGCAACGGTGGTGTGGGATACTCTGATATTTACATGATCTCCGAAAAGGAGGATGCCCCGGAAACTACCGCAATACCTGAGAAAAAAGGTATTCAACCCATCAAATTTATATTGGAGATTGTAGATGCCGAAACCAGGCAGCCAATTGATGCGCGGGCGCGCATGCGCGGAGTGGATAACACGGCTATTGGTTCGGCCAGCATGGGCACAGGCGTGCACGAGTTTGGAATCATGTCCACGATTCCGAAAGAATACACGCTATCCATTGAGCTGGAGGGTTATATATTTGAGAATATCAAGGTAATGCTGGGGCGTGCTACCGAAGAGCCGCAAACCGTTAACCGCAGGGTAATGTTACGCAAAGTAGCCATTGGCGAAGTTTCCGCATTGCGCCACGTGTTCTTTGATTTTGGAAAGGCAACCTTGCAGGAAGCTTCATTCGATGAGCTGAATATGATGGTAACGATGATGAAGCAGAATGAATCCATGCAGGTGGAAATTGGCGGTCATACCGATGATGTGGGCAGTGATGTGTTTAACAAAAAGCTTTCGCAGCAACGGGCCGATGCGGTTAAGAAATATCTTACGGATAATAGCATTAACGGCAGAAGAATCAGATCCATCGGATATGGCGAAGAACGCCCGATCGTATCCAACGATGACGAATCCGGTGGCCGCGAGATCAACCGCAGGGTTGAGTTTAAGGTGATTGCAAAGTAATCACCTGATGCAACTTTTTTAGCCGAAGGTAATCTGTATCAAATAAGTAAAATTTTGATGGTATGCGCAGACACAACATCGACTGGCTAAGGGTTATTGTTTTTGGGTTACTCATCTTCTACCATGTGGGTATGTTCTTTGTGCCGTGGGGATTTCATATCAAAAACAATATAATTTACCCCGACATCCGGTGGCCCATGCTGTTTCTTAATCAGTGGCGGTTGCCCCTGTTGTTTGTAATATCAGGTATGGGTACCTGGTTTGCGCTTTCAAAACGAAGTGGCTGGCAGTTTATACGCGAGCGTACAATCCGGTTATTTATTCCACTAATAGTGGGAATACTTTTTATTGTGCCTCCCCAGGTTTACTTCGAGCGAATGGCCAACGGCCGATTTGAAGGCAGTTTTATGGATTACTGGCCCACACATGCATTTGCCGGAGTTTATCCGCATGGAAACCTGAGCTGGCACCATCTCTGGTTCTTGCCTTACCTGCTGGTGTTTTCGCTTACGCTTTTGCCGGTATTTCTTTATCTGCGCAAGCTTCCGCAGGCTGCATGGCTTAACAGGCTCAGAAAATTTACAGCCACCCCTTTTGGACTGTTCTGGTTTATCGTTCCGCTTTATTTTTGGGAGGCACTATTGGAACCATTTTTTCCTTCTACACATGCTTTAATGGGTGATTGGTTTAACCTCGTCAACTTTGCAACTTTTTTCTTTTATGGATTTCTGTTGATTTCAACAGGTGATGATTTTTGGAGGACAATACAGAAACATCGCAGAAAATATTTGTACTGTGGGTTAGTTGGATTCGGTCTGCTGCTGGGCATACGTGCGTTGTTTGAAGATTCTATACCGGTTCATTTTATTGAAGCGCTCTTCAAAGTATTTAACCTTTGGTCGTGGATTTTGTCCCTGATGGGTTATACGGCCGTTTACCTGAATAAACCAAGCGCCCCGCTGGCTTATGCCAATGAGGCCGTGTATCCGTTTTATATTCTGCATCAGACTATTATCATAGCTATCGGTTATTATCTTATGGATCTTAATTGGAACTTTTGGCCTAAACTTTTGCTGATGGTATTCGGTACGTTTGCTGGCTCGTGGCTGATTTACGAATTTGCAATCAGACGCTGGCGTTTGATACGTCCCCTGTTTGGACTAACTGTCAAAAAGCAGCAACAGAATGGTAAGTTGGAATAACTTTTTTCTAACTACCTTAACCTGCACCTTACCGTCCGAAATTCAGTACTTTTGTTTTCTTTAATTTATCCTGATCTTGACAGTAGTACCTTATAAAGAAGACGATGCGGGCAAAAAGCAGCAGGTTGCCCGTATGTTCGATTCCATCAGCGGCAGGTATGATTTTCTGAATCATTTCCTGAGCCTGGGCATTGACATCCGCTGGCGCAGGAAGGCCGTAAAGATGCTGGCGGAAGGAAGTCCCCAAGTAATTCTGGATGTAGCTACCGGCACGGGCGATTTTGCCATAGAAACCTTAAAGCTTTCGCCTGCGCAGGTTATTGGCGTGGATATCTCGGAAGGTATGCTGGAAGTGGGGCGCCAGAAAATGAAAGCACGCGGATACGACCGGGTTATCGACTTAAGGCCGGGTGATTCTGAAAATCTGCCTTTTGAGGAAAATAAGTTTGATGCGGTAATCGTTGCATTTGGTGTACGCAATTTCGAGAACCTGGAGCGTGGACTTTCTGAAATGAAACGAGTGTTGAAACCCGGAGGGCGAATGATTGTGCTGGAGTTTTCAAAACCCCGCGTGTTTCCGTTCAAGCAATTGTATAACTTTTATTTTAAATTCATTTTACCTAAAATCGGGCGATTGATTTCACGGGATAAGGCTGCCTACACTTATTTGCCTGAATCCGTGCAAGCTTTCCCCGATGGGCCTGAGTTCGTTAACATACTCGGCCGATTAGGATTTAAACAAACGGCATGCAAATCACTCACGTTCGGAATAAGTTCGCTTTACTCTGCTACCAAGTAATTGCGCTTGCCTTGCTGGTTTCGCTGCCGGCCATAACACAGGCACAGGCACAGGCATTCAAATGGGCACGCCAAAACAATCCGAATTATGACGAACGCCTGATCAGCTATGGGTTTATGATCGGGCTGCATACCACCGCTTACCAGGTAAACTATGCCCCCCGCTTTGTTACTCCCCAGTTTGATACCGTTCATTCTGTAATGCCCGAATTTTCTCCCGGGTTTTCGTTAGGGTTTCTTGTAAACTACAGGGTTAACGAATTCGTGGATTTGCGCATTATGCCCAAGGCCGGTTTTTATACACACAGGCTTCAGTATAACTATACGGATGAAACCACACGACAACAATTTGTAGAAACTACCCACGTGGAAATGCCGCTTTTATTAAAGTATAAATCCATGCGCAGGGGTAATGTACGCATGTATATGATTGGGGGCATTACACCGGGCGTTGAGCTATCGGGGAAGAATGACGTCCAGGCATCTTCGGCTGTGCTGGATATCCGCAAAAGCAACCTGCAATTAGAAGGTGGCATCGGGTTCGATTTTTATTTCCCGCTGTTCAAGTTTTCGCAGGAGATACGCTTTGCGCGAGGTATTGTGAATATGCTGGGCAACGACCCCAGCATTTACAGCGACCCGATTCAGCGGTTGAATACCAATACCATTGCGGTTTACTTTGTGTTTCAGTAAGCCATTTTCAGGCTTACCTTTACGCATCCTAATCTATTATTATGGCTAAGCGAATAGCATTGATTACCGGGGCTACTTCCGGTATAGGCGAGGCAACTGCCCGGTTGCTGGCATCAAACAATTTTGACCTGATCTTGTGCGGACGGAGAGAAGACCGGTTGCAAAAGTTATCAGCCGAGCTGGCCGCGCTTACCCGTGTTCATACGCTCTCATTTGATGTACGTAATCAGCAGGAAACCGCAGCACAGATTGCTTCTTTGCCGGAGGAATGGAAAAATATGGATGTATTGATCAACAATGCAGGTAATGCGCACGGGCTGGACCCCATACAAACCGGCAATGTGGAGGACTGGGATGCGATGATGGACATTAATGTGAAGGGCTTGCTGTACGTTACGAAAGCCGTGCTTCCGGTAATGGTTCAGCGTAACACAGGACATATTGTAAATATTGGCTCCATTGCCGGCAAAGAAGTATATGCCAATGGCAATGTGTATTGCGCCAGCAAGTTTGCCGTAGACGCCTTAACCAAGGGCATGCGCATTGACTTAAATGCGCATGGAATTAAAGTTACCGGTATCCATCCGGGCCTGGTGGAAACCGAGTTTTCGCTGGTGCGCTTTAAGGGCGATGCCGAAAAAGCCGGCAATGTATATAAAGGTTTGGAGCCTTTGCACGGAGCAGATATTGCTGACCTCGTTTTATTCATCATTACACGCCCGGCACACGTAGTAGTGGCCGACCTGGTGGTGCTGCCCACGGCCCAGGCCAGCGCTACGGTGGTAAAGCGACTGTAATTTTTTAAAAACGCTTCATAGGGGGAATTATAAATTGCGTCAGTTTAGTGACGGAATTTATATAAATTGCGTCAGTTTAGTGACGGAATTTATATACCTTTGGATATGGATTTTGAGCGCATTTTAACAAAACGGGTGCAGAAAGCCCTGGTTCCCGGTAAGGTAGTAGTCCTGTTGGGCGCAAGGCGTTCGGGAAAAACCTTTCTGGTCAATCAGTTGATTGAATCAGTGGGAGAAGCAAAATGCCTTCTCTTAAATGGAGAGGATATGGTAGTTCAGCAGCAACTGAGCCAGCGGTCTGTTTCGAATTACAAGCAGCTTGTTTCCGGTTACAAATACGTGATTATCGATGAAGCTCAAAAACTGCCGGATGCAGGCTTGATCCTTAAATTAATGGTAGATGAAATTAAAGGTATCCGGATTCTGGCTACAGGTTCTTCCATGTTTGATTTGAACAATAAACTGGGCGAACCGCTTACGGGAAGAAAGACTGAGTTCAGGTTATTTCCGCTATCGCAACTGGAGTATGCCCAATTTGAGGATGGTATAACCCGCCAAAAATTGCTGGATGACAAATTGGTGTTTGGTTGTTACCCCGAAGTGGCCAATATGCGTACGGTAAAGCAAAAACAGGATTACCTGCGCGAGCTAACCAGTGCATATTTATACAAAGATATCCTGGCGCTTGAGAACCTGCGAAACGCAGATAAGATTTTTAACCTGCTCCGGCTAATCGCCTGGCAAATCGGGCATGAGGTTTCATTGGAAGAACTGGGCCGCAACCTCCAGATGAGCAAGAACACAGTAGAGCGTTACTTAGATTTGCTCACCAAAGTCTTTATCCTGTTTAAGGTAGAAGGCTTTAGCCGCAACCTTAGAAAGGAAATAGTTAAAACAAAACGCTGGTATTTTCACGACAATGGAATACGGAATGCAGTAGTAGCAAATTTTACATCGTTTTCACAGCGTGAAGATACCGGCTTGTTGTGGGAGAGCTACCTGGCAGCAGAGCGGTTGAAAGTACAGCACTATCAGCACATACATGCTAATAATTATTTTTGGCGCACGCACGACAGGCAGGAGATTGACTGGGTTGAAGAGCGGGAAGGAAAACTCTACGGATATGAATTTAAGTTAACCCAAAACAAGGCTAAACCTCCAAAAGCATGGAAAGAAGCTTACCCGGATGCTAAATTTACCGTAATCAGCAGGGAAAACTTTGAGCCTTTCGTTTTCAAAAAATAGCTTACTTCCTCCTGATGGTACAACCCGAAGCCCGCTGACTGGCAACCTCTGTTTTTTGGCCGGCCAGCAGCTTATCCATGGCATCTTTTAAAAAGTGTTGTTTCACATCTTTGGCAACCTGCGGGTTATCGTCAATTGCACCGTTGTAAACCACATTAAGTTTTCCACCCGCTGTTGAAAGCAGGAATACTTCCGTGCTTTTACGTGCGCCCAAAGCCTCCATCGCCACCTGGTCTTTGTCGGCCAGGTAAGGCACGTTAATGTCTTTATAATGAATGGCCATTTGTTCTACACTTTCCTGTGGCTCCTGGTTTGAGTTGATCAGCACAAACTGGACTTTCCCCGCATATTGCGTTACCAGCTCTTTCAACCTTTCCTTGTAATAATTATCAAACGGGCACTCGTGGCTGGTAAACACAACGGCAATTCCGGTTACGGAACCAAAACCGGAAAGCTTTACCGCTTTACCATCTTTGGTATTGGTAAGTGAAAAATCTTTTACATCCTGTGCAACCAGGACAGGTGCGAGCAGAAGCGGGAATAATAACTTTTTCATTTCAGTTAAATTTTAGTGCAAACCAATACATAATCCGGCTGAACGAGATAGTGCAACGGTAACTCGCGCCTGAAGCCGTTAATTTCAATAGTTCCGTGCAAATCGCCCATTCGAGCAAGTTCAAATGGTTTTATATTCAGGTGATCTGCAAAATGAAGGCCACGTTTTCCGTACGATTTATAAAGCGCCTCCTTCGCACACCAATATACACAGTGTTTAATAACATCCTGCCCGGCATCGGTCAGCTCGCCAGAAGCCAAAATACGCGGTGCAACGCTCAGCAGCTTGGCTTTGGGTTGCTCCAGGTCAATACCTACTTCAGTATGCAAATCAATTTGGGCGGCTACATACGGGTAGGAGTGCGATAACGAAATATGGTGCAGATGTTTTTTCAGGGAGGGTTTGCCAAACGCATTCTTTTCCAGTCCGTAAAACTCAAGGCCGCACTGCTCCACCAGTTCTTTCAGCAAAGCCCGGCCGGCCAGCCACTCCAATCGTTTGGTGTAGCTGGCAATGGTTTCGTCAATTAAGGCTCCGCTTGCCTCCTGAAGTTCTTTTTCAGCTTCAGTAATAAACCAAAGCGCCCAGCCGCTTTGTGCATTATCCTTGTGTATTTTCATCAGGGGCATTGGTTTCTCTCCGTTAATCGTACAATTTTGGTAAAAAAATCGGATTAACTCTCCATGTCGCCCCAGGTTAGCAAGCTGCATGCGTTTACAGGCCACCGCGATTGTGTGTACACATTGGCGCCTGCCGGTACCGATGCTGTTTTCTTTTCCGGTGGAGGCGATGGCATGATCGTAAAATGGGATCTGGATCAACCCAACGAAGGTGATCTGGTTGCCCGCCTGCCCAACTCGGTCTATGCCATTCGTTACGATACAAAATCCGACCTGCTGATAGCCGGCCATAATTATGAAGGCATTCATCTGTTAGACTGGCAGCAGAAAAAAGAAGTGGCCTCGCTAAAATTCACATCGGCCGCTGTATTCGACATCACCACCTTTGAAGATGATATTCTGGTAGCTACCGGTGAGGGCATGCTGGTGGTGATTGACCGGAATAACCTTCGCATCAAAACAAAGTTGGCTCCATCCGAAAAGAGTGCGCGGGTGTTTGCGATAAATCCCGAAACCGGTGATGTAGCCGTTGGATTCAGCGACAATTTTATTCGTGTGTTTTCCTTACGGGATTATAAGCTGAAGCACGAATTTCAGGCGCATGCTAATTCGGTGTTCGCACTCGCCTATACACCCGATCATAATTTTCTGATCAGCGGCTCGCGCGATGCCCGACTTAAAGCCTGGGATGTGCGTGCAGGTTACCGGCAGGCAGGCGAGGTAGTGGCACACCTGTTTGCAATCAATCATCTTGTGTTCAGCCCTTCCGGGGAATACTTTGCTACCGGCAGCATGGACAAATCCATTAAAGTATGGAAGGCCGATGAGCTGAAGCTGCTGAAGGTGATTGATAAGGCCCGCCATGCCGGGCACGGAACTTCGGTCAATAAGCTGCTGTGGACATCGCACCATAATCAGCTCATCAGCGCAAGCGATGACCGCTCTGTTTCGGTTTGGGGAATCCGGTTTCCGCAGGCAAATGTTGCCGGTTAGGGTATTTCTGATAAAAATTTATACATTTGAACGTGGATTAACGTTATAGCTGTCAGGACATTAGATGCCGGCAGCCCATTTTTTAGACTGATACCATTTTTTAAACTTGTAATTAAACCACACCCGTATGAAAATCACACCGCTGGAAATCCGTCAGAAAGCTTTTGAAAAAGTACTTCGCGGTTACGACAAAGATGAAGTGAATGCCTTCCTGCTTACCCTTTCGCAAGAGTGGGAACGCGTGCTGGACGAAACCAAGGAGATGCGCATTAAGCTGGAAGCCACCGAACGGGAAGTATCCAAGCTGCGCGAAGTGGAAAACTCGTTGTTCAAAACCTTAAAGACTGCGGAAGATACCGGGGCCAATGTAATCGGGCAGGCCAATAAAACAGCCGAGCTAATCCTGAAAGAAAACCAACTGAAGGCCGATGCCATTTTAAACGAAGCCAAAACCAAGGCAAAAAATACTATTGAGGAAGCCGAAATGCTTTCGCGGCAGATGCTCGATGAAATGGAGGAGCGGTTAAAAACGATGGGCCAGCATTACAAGACTTTAGAGCTGCATCGCGACAACCTGCTTTCGGATTTAAAACGCTTGGCCGCTGATACCATTGATCGTGTTGAACGGGCGAGATCGTCCACGCGCGATTTCGATCCCGACCAGCACCTGGCATTGGCCAAGCGCGAGAGCAAGAAAACCTTGTTCCCGAATGCGGAACTGGAAAACGAGATCAAAAAATCGTTGCAGCAGCCAGTAGTAACCGAAACCGTAAAGACCATTACTGTGGAGAGCACATCGGTACAGCAAACCCAACGCTCTTTTTTTGACGATATTCAATGACCGGTAAAGTTGCGCTGGAAGGACTGGAGTTTCACGCTTATCACGGAGTATATCCGCACGAGCGTTCTTCCGGAAACAAGTTTGAAGTGGATGTAATAGTGGAAACAGCTTTTTCTGATTCAGCTTTCCGGGATGATCTTAACGGGACCATCAATTACGAAGATCTTTATGCGATTGTAAAAGCGGAAATGGCCAGGCCCTCCAAGCTGCTGGAAACAGTCGCTTACGCCATTGCCG
Organism: Cyclobacteriaceae bacterium; assembly: GCA_026129485.1. Classification (GTDB taxonomy): domain Bacteria; phylum Bacteroidota; class Bacteroidia; order Cytophagales; family Cyclobacteriaceae; genus ELB16-189. The sequence goes on along the minus strand of JAHCHY010000003.1, from coordinate 28,773 downwards.
GCAAAACCCTGGAAACTTTTCGCGAAGCGCAGCGTGTGGAGGTTCTGATATCCAAGTTCAACCCCCCGATTGGCGGAGTTTGCAAAAAGGCGACAGTTACAGTTAGCAGGCAGCGTTAACCGGCCTTTTACGCCTGTCAAAAATGCATTCGCTTTTTTCTTTGAAAAGCGTACATTTCTTTGTCTAAACTTTTAAACGATGAAACCACTCCGCAAAGAAGACATTAAACAGGAAGTATTTGATCTGTATGATGATTACGCGCACAACCGGATCGATCGCAGGGAGTTTATGGAAAAGCTTTCGGTGTATGCCGTAGGTGGTGTTACAGTCGCTGCCCTGCTGAGCTTCATCAGCCCCAACTATGGCGTTACACAGGTAGAGGCAAACGACCCGCGTCTTAAATCGGAGTACATCCATTACGATTCGCCCAAAGGTGGCGGCTCCATTAAAGGGTTGTTATCCCGGCCGGTTGATGCGAAGGGAAAACTGCCGGGTATCGTGGTGGTGCATGAGAACCGCGGACTGAATCCGTATATTGAAGATGTAGGCAGGCGTGCCGCGCTGGCCGGATTTATTTCATTAGCGCCAGATGCCCTTACTCCGCTGGGCGGTTATCCCGGTAATGATGATGAAGGAAGAACATTACAAAGCAAGCGCGACCGGAACGAGATGCTCGAAGATTTTATAGCAGCCTTTTATCATCTGAAATCGCACCCTGATTGCAATGGAAAAGTAGGCGTGGTGGGTTTTTGTTTTGGCGGCTGGATTTCCAATATGATGGCCGTGCGTGTACCTGAGCTGGCAGCGGCTGTTCCGTTTTATGGCGGGCAAGCGCCAGCCGAAGATGTACCAAAAATCGAAGCGCCTTTATTGCTGCACTTTGCCAGCTTGGATACCCGCGTAAATGAAGGCTGGCCTGCCTATGAAAAAGCATTGAAGGAAAATAACAAAACCTATACAGCACACCTGTACCCCGATGTAAACCACGGCTTTCATAACGACAGCACACCGCGTTTTGATAAAGCCGCAGCCGAATTAGCGTGGGCGCGTACAGTGGAATTTTTTAAAGCTAATTTGAAGTAACAGGTTGACAGGGGAACTGATTTTTGAGATTCCCCATGCCCGGGTTTGTGAAGACACGAACTCGGAAATCTCTATGTTTAACTATGGATAAAAATGCAATTTACCCTAAGCGCACATCGAATATGGGAATGGGTGAACTCATTTGGGGGTAATGATTTTTTGAAAGAAAACACCTTAATCCGGAAATTGTATAAATAGATTTGTATGACGCGGTTACTAATCTTTGTTTTTATTTCGATAATTCTGTTGAGTTGCCGGAAGGGGATTCATCAGGAAATAGCCATCAAAAACTTATCATTAGGTAACGTTTATTTTCTTATTTCTGAAAACGAAATCTTATCAAATCCAGACGAGATGGCAAGCATAAGACCTAAAACCTCGGCACCAGATTCTTTGATGGATATAGCCTACTTTAAGGATCGTGAAACTGCGGAAATGATTAAAGAGAGTTTGTATAGAAATAGAATTGAGCGAGATAGTCTTGTAACAATTCTGTCTTCTGAATCTGCCGGCATTTTTATAGACGCAGTTTCAATTCAGAGAATAATAAATGACCGATACAAAGGGAAAATACACATATTTATCATTCCTGAAAAGATACTATTGCTTCACCCGGATAATGAAATTATAAACAATAAATTATATCAGAACTTTAAGACGCTGACAGCCGGTGAAATTGAAGATTTAAAGATGATTTTTGTGTACCCGTAGAGTTTCGTTTTCCAAGGATTTGCAAACACGAACCTGGTCGTTAGGAGTGCTTGCGTCTGATTGAGGAGAGAGTTTGTTGCTGTAATTCACCAACTCCCAAGAAACATTCTGTAAAAATCTAAGTATCTATCACCCCCTGCAAGTTCAGCACATACTTCAACAACAGCATGAGTTATTTCTCTATCCTTATATAGATTATCATCTGAACTACGTTTAACAAAAATCTTTGAGCTTCCAATATGGCAGTTAAAAATTTAGAACCATTTGCAGCACATTCCCACATGTCTGTATAAATTTCCTTTTCAACAATTTTTACAATCCCTGTGTGCTTGTCTATAACCAATAAGTCAACTTCTACCTCGCCAATAATAAAGTAAGAATCAGTTTCTCCAACTTTTTGGCCGAAGTCAATGTTTCCAATTCTTATTATGGAAGCCTTGTAAGAATCAATAAGTATTAATAAGGGGTCTTTATAGGCCGATTTTCTTATCCACACACAATCAAAACTATCTAACAGTTCGTTCACATACTTCTCACTTAACCCCTTGTTCAATAAGGCATTTTTATTGAGCGTCAACTCTTTTAGAGCCCTTACAAAATTTTCAGTTGTCATAATTTACCACCCTCCTTGATACAAGAACTTTAATCCCATTGAAGAGAATTTATTGTCCTATTGAAAACAAACTATAACTTGACCTATAGATTAACCCCAAAACCCTCCCCCAGCTTTTTCAAATCCTCAACCACCTTCTCCACCAACGGTATTCCTTCCTTTAACCGAACTGCTTCAAACTCTCTTTCCGGGTCGCCCGGAATAACTAAGTGATCGTATCCTTCGGCAGTTTTGGCATGGCGAAATCGTGTTATCCAGTTGTCCATGTGGCTTTTAAACTCATCGGCAGGGCGGAAAGCATCCACCCGCATGGCGCCAAAGAAATGACCGATGCCTTCGCCCACCGGGTCGGCTGGTGGAGCAAGAAAGCTTACAAAGGGCGGAACCCACGGGCCGTAATTCGCTCCGCTCAGCACGGCAGAAAAAATATCTACCCACGCACCCAAACAAAAACCTTTATGGCTGCCATGCTCGCGGTCGCTGCCTAACGGAATAAGCGCTCCGCCATCTTTTAGCTCGTGCGGGTTGGTGGACGGGCTTCCGTCTTTTTTCTGGATCCAGCCTTCTGGCGCTTCTTTATTTTTGCGTTGCAGGATTTCCAGCTTGCCATTGGCGGCTGTAGTAGTAGCAAAGTCGGCCACAAACGGAGGCTGTTTACCGGCCGGTATCGCCACACAAATCGGGTTGGTGCCCAACAAACGCTCAACCGAAAAAGTAGGCGCTACCAACGGGCTGGCATTGGTCATGGCCATGCCGATCATATCTTTTTGAAGGGCCATCATGGCATGGTGGCCGGCAATACCAAAGTGGTTGGAGTTTTTTACAGCCACCCAGCCCGTTCCGGCCACAGCCGCTTTTTGCATGGCTATTTCCATCGCTTTGGGCGCTACCACAAGCCCAAGCCCGCTATCACCATCCACCACAGCCGTACTTGGTGTTTCGTGCACTACCTTAATGTCGGGCTTGCTGTTAATGCGTTTGGCTTCCCACAGGCGTACATAACCCGAAAGCCGGGCTACCCCGTGCGAATCGATGCCGCGTAAATCCGCGCTCAGCAAAACATCTGCGGCAAGCTGGGCATCAGCCTCCGGGCAATTTATTTTTCTGAAAATTTCAACGGCAAACTGCCGTAATTTGGGGTAGGCTATCGTTATATCACTCATGGCGCAAAAGTTGCCTGATTCAGGCCGAATTTCAAGATATTGTTAAAAATTATAACGGTTGTTATGGAAAACTGCTTCACCCTTCATCCTGTTGTCAAAATTCTAAAAATCATGACAAATCAACTTTTAACATCGGCTTTGATGGTTAGCTCGCTGGTAGCAGCGGCCCAGCCCGACAAGCCGGTGGACTCGAAGATCACAGATGTTACGGTATTTCTCAACAAGGCCCAGGTTTCGCGCGTGGTTAAAACAAAGGTGGAGGCAGGTAAAACCAATTTGATCGTTACGGGGCTTTCTTCTCAGCTCGATGCGCAAAGCGTGCAGGTTTCCGGTAAAGGCGGAGTTGTCATATTAGGCACTTCGCACCGGCAGAATTATTTGAGCGATTTTAATTTACCCAAGCCCATTCGTACGCTCAAAGATTCGGTAGAAACGCTGCAACGTCAGGTAGTGTTAGAGCAAAGTCAGAAAGAAATCCTGAATAAGGAAGAGCAGATGTTACTGAGCAACCAGAAAATTGGCGGCACCAACCAGAACTTAACGGTGGCTGAGCTAAAAGCTATGGCCGATTTTTATCGTACACGCTTAAGCGATATTGTTTCATCGCGCATGAAGCAGGACGAGAAAATCAAAAAGCTGAACGAACGTATTGCTAAGCTGAATGCGCAGATCAACAGCCAGAACGAACTGTACCGCAGAAATACAAGCGAGCTGGTGGTGAGCGTTTCTGCAGAAGCGGCTACTAATGTGGAATTGCAGGTACGTTATGTAGTGGCTAATGCCGGCTGGAGCCCGATGTATGACTTACGCGCGGTGGATACCAAAAACCCGGTGCAGCTAAGCTACAAGGCAAACGTGTTTCAAAGTACAGGCGAGGAGTGGAATAATGTGAAGCTGAAATTATCAACAGCAAATCCAAACCTGAGCGGACAAAAGCCTGAGCTGTATTCGTGGTACCTGAATTTTTATTATCCACAAGTGTATGATATGGCGAAGCGTAGATCAGTAGCGGGTGCACCGGCTGCTGCCTATAAAGCTGAAATGAAAATGGCTGAGGAAGATATAAATATTGAAGCTGAGTCTGTTGCGGATTATGTTACCACTATTCAAACTTCACTGAACACCGAGTTTGATATTGCCTTGCCTTATACGGTGGCATCTTCGGCCAAGCCTGTGGTTGTGGATATTCGTAGTTACGATATGAAAGCGGATTACATTTACTCGGTTGCACCCAAGCTGGATGCCGATGCATTTTTGCTGGCGCGTGCCACCGGCTGGGAAGAGTTTAACCTGCTGCCGGGCGAAGCCAACATTTTCTTTGAAGGAACCTTTGTAGGCAAATCGTTTATCGATCCGAACAATATTAAAGATACGCTTGCTGTTTCGCTGGGCCGCGATAAGCGGATTGTGATGAAGCGCGAGAAGCTGAAGGACTTAACATCGAAGAACTTTACCGGCTCATCCCGCAAGGAAAGCTATACGTGGGAGATTTCTGTTCGGAATACCAAAACAGATGCAGCTAAAATTATTGTGGAAGATCAGGTACCGGTATCGCAGAACACACAAATAGAAGTAACCACTGTCGATTTGGGCGGTGCGAAATATAACAAAGACACCGGCAAGCTTACATGGGAGCTGGAACTGAAACCGAGCGAAACCCGTAAACTGGTGTATAAGTTTGAGGTGAAGTACCCGAAGGATAAGCAGGTTTCGGGGTTGTAAGGTTAATAGAGCCATCTCAAAATATAGAAGTTTCGGGATCAGGCTGGCATGAGAACTGATTTTTGATATGGCTTATAGTTAAACATTATACACAAGAAAAAAAGACAACGATAATGAAAAATACCGCAACAATAATAGTTGGGTTGTTCTGCACAATTTCAGCTTACTGTCAGAATGGAGAATTTAAAGTTTATCCCAACGGCTTAATTTATAATGAGCAAACGATGAGTAAATTGAGCCATATTGTGGACTCATTAAATTTGAAATATAAAACTTGTAATTTCAATACAGTATTCTATTCTAAAAGCCAGGCAATCGGGCACATCGTAAAAGTAGAAAAGGATAACATTATTGAAGCAATGAAAGATATGGAAAACCAAATTTCCATAGACGACTTTCTTAAAAAATATCCGAAAACGACTATTGAAAGAAATGTTTTGATTACTAAGAACAAATACGAGGACTACAAAAAACAAAACATAGTAGAATTTAAACATTTTGATTTGAAAAGCGACTATGGATTTAGCATTAGATCTGAAGACATTTCGCTTTATGAAAGAGACTTTACCAACAAATGGTTATTTGAGTACATTAAAAAATCAAGATACTCTGACGAATCTCTATCAGCATTTTATTTCCCTGAAAACTTCAGCGCAGCCCCTATACCTCAAAAATATTCTCAAATGATAGGATATTCTGATTGTTTAATAGACACGACAACTGCAAAGTTTAAAGACAATTTAAAAGAAGGTTGGGTAGAACTTCCTGAAGATTGGACTGCGTTGACTGAAAAAACGAAAGCTAAGCTTCTTGACGAAATGAGAAGCACAAGGGTTGTAGGCTTTTGTAGTCAGGACAGCAGACCAAGAGAACACGCTATGCACATTGCCTTACTGTCAGCAGAAACATATAAGTGGGAAGTTTTCCTAAAAGCGCACTTAGATATAATGAACGACCGCTTTGAAAGAATGTCAGATGGCAGCTATGCCTGGGGGCAAAGAAATACCTACATTAAGGAACTCGAAGAACTAAATATAAATGTTCCTGATCTTATATTTGGCACATCATTCCGCATTGAAAACCCTGCCAGTAATCATTATTTTGGAAGCATAGGACGAGTTGGCAGAGCATTATCAGAAACCCAAAACCGAAGTGAAATTGAACAGGGTATGTTATACATAATTTCTGACAACGAATTGGACACTTATAACAGACTATTATTTTATTTTCTATTCCGTAACTATAATCACTACATTAAGGACGAAACTACGAAGAAAGAAAATAACGACAAGTTAGCAATAGCGGTAAAGACACTACCAGACTTTATCAGCGAAAGGCTGACAGGAAATGAGTGAAAATCAGGTATAACAGGCCGTTGCTGGGTGAAAATCACCCTTTAACTATTAACAGTTAACTTAGAAAGGACTCCTTCCTTCAACGAATAGGACGAAACCCGGATGGAATCAAACGGATAAGCCTGTAAAAGATAGTTGATCAGGCAGCAGGCCACCACAATCATATCCACGCGCATTTCGATCATACCCGGAATCTGCATCCGTGCGGCACGGTCTTTCACGAGCAGCTCTTCATAGATTTCATCAAATGCCTGTATAGAGAAAGGCGTTTCGGGGGCTTCCGTTACCGGGATGTCGTTGCGAAAGCAGTAAATATCGCTGAGCGTATCAAACGTTCCGCTCGATCCTACCAGCGTTTTGGGCTCATGAAGCTTTAACTGACCGAGCAGGGGTTGAAGCGCTGTATCAAAGTAAGCAAACAATGCTTCAATCTCTTCCGGGTGAATAGGATCGTGCTTTTGAAAACGTTCTACTAAACGCTGCCCCCCAATTTCAAAGCTGTGGCTCCAGAATATTTCGGTTTGATTGGCAATGATAAACTCAACACTTCCCCCGCCAATATCCATAACCAAATGTTTTTGATCGCCCATAGCAATGGCGGCACGGGCACCGAAGCAGATATATTCTGCTTCCTGTAACCCTGAAATAATATTGGTTTTAATGCCGGTTTCGGATTCAATGCGTTGGGTTACTTCCGCTCCGTTAACGGCATTGCGCAGGGCGCTGGTGCCAAAAGCCAGCACCTGGCTTACACCCGCTTCGTCAAGCGTTTTTTTAAACGCCTTCATGGTGGTTAACGCCCGGCTTATGGCTTCATCAGTAACCAGGTTGCGGTTAATTCCGCCCACACCAAGTTTTACTGGTACTTTTTCACGGTGGATGATGTTGAACCCACCGGCCTCCACCCCGGCTATCAGCAAGTGGAATGTGTTGGTGCCCATATCGATAATCGCGACTTTATTCATGGCCGGTATTTCGTGCGGCCAAGATACAAATCGGGTAGTAACAATTTCTATCTTTGAGTGAAGTACGATGAGCTATGACCAAACGAAAAATCAACCCGTGAAAAGCTGATTCGGGCATTTGCGATGCCGGAAAATAAAATTGCCGAAGAAGAAGCATGAGAATATTCCAATATAAAATCAGATTATGACGTTAGAGCAAGCGCAGCAACAGGTTGATGAATGGATTAAAACACACGGTGTGCGTTACTTCAGCGAGCTTACCAACATGGCTATACTTACTGAAGAAGTGGGTGAGGTGGCCCGCATTATGGCCCGCAGGTATGGCGATCAGTCCGAAAAGGAATCGGATAAAAGCAAAGACCTGGGTGATGAAATGGCTGATGTGCTGTGGGTGCTGATTTGTTTAGCGAATCAAACCGGTGTAAACCTTACCGAAGCCTTTCAAAAAAACCTCGAAAAGAAAACCATTCGTGATAAAGACCGCCACCACCAAAACCCGAAGTTGAAATGAAACATTTTGTTACTGCTGTTTTAGCTGCTGTATTGCTTACGTCCTGTACATCAAAACCGGAAGCAGACCAGGTTGTGTTTGGTAAAACCTGGACAGGCAATGATCAATCGCCCTGGGCCGAAGCCTTTGCCATTGTGGGAGATTCGATCGTAGCGGTGGGAACACGTTCGGAAATTGAAGACTGGATTGGCCCCCAAACACAGATCACCGAAACAGGTACAGCGAGCCTGATCGTTCCCGGCTTTATCGATTGCCATACGCACTTTATGGATGGCGGCTTTGCATTGTCTTCTGTTCAGTTGCGCGATGCGAGAACCAAAGAAGAGTTTATCAATCGTATAAAAGAGTTTGCCGCTACCCAGCCCAAAGGCGCATGGATAACCAATGGCGACTGGGATCATGAAAACTGGGGTGGCGAATTACCTTCGCGCGATTGGATTGATTCCGTTACGCGCGATAACCCGGTTTGGATAAATCGATTGGACGGGCACATGCATCTGGCTAACTCTGCAACGTTAAAACTGGCGAATGTAGATGATCGTGTAAAACCAATAGATGGCGGAACCATTGTGCGCGATAAGCGCGGACGTATAACCGGGGTTTTTAAAGATAATGCCAGGCGATTGATTTACCCGGCAGTGCCGGCAGCATCGCCCGAACAGGAGGACCGGGCGCTTCAGGCAGCCATGCTGTATGTGGCTGAGCGTGGCGTAACCTCTGCGCATAACATGAGCGGTTACATGGAAGTGTTTGAACGCGCCAGGAAGAACAACGCATTGATTACACGCATTTATGCCGGTATGCCTTTGCGCGACTGGCGCGAGCTGAATGAAAAAATGAAGCAGCAGGGCCGGGGCGATAAGTGGTTGCGCATCGGAAACCTGAAAGCTTTTGTGGATGGCTCGTTGGGTTCGCATACAGCAGCTTTCTATAAGCCATTTGAAGATACACCGGCCGATTCCGGTTTCTTTGTTATAGCCGAAGCGGAATTATACAAAAGAATAAAATCGGCAGACAGTGCGGGGCTGCATGTAATGACGCACGCGATTGGCGACAGGGCTATTCATACTTTGCTTGATATTTACGAACGTGTGGCCAAAGAGAATGGTGTGCGCGACAGGCGGTTTCGCATGGAACATGCGCAACATGTTTTGCCTGCTGACTTTGTACGATTTACGGAATTAAAAGTAATACCCAGTATGCAACCCTATCATGCCATTGATGATGGCCGTTGGGCGGATAAGGTTATTGGTTCCGAACGAAGCAAGACCACGTATGCCTTTCGATCTTTTGTTGATGCGGGGGCTATGTTAGCTTTTGGTAGTGATTGGTTTGTGGCCCCGCCCACACCATTGGAGGGAATTTATGCAGCCGTTACACGCCAGACCATTGATGGTAAAAATCCCGATGGCTGGGTGCCGGAACAAAAAATATCCGTAGAAGAAGCATTGAAGTCTTATACCATCAGGGCGGCTTATGCTTCTTTTGAAGAGAACATAAAAGGCTCTATTGAACCGGGCAAGCTGGCAGACTTTGTAATTTTACAACGGGATATTACTACGATTGATCCGGTTGAAATCCGGGATGTGCAGGTTTTGAAAACTGTAGCAGGAGGGAAAACAGTTTACTCAACCGAATAGCTTAACACACCAATTCGCCTCGCACTAATTTAGGGATTACGGTATATTGATCCGGAGTTAAGCAAAACTCAATGTCTTTCTGAATGTTGAGGCGTTGTAATCGCTTTACGTGCGAGGATGTGCTGAGAAACTCCACCATGTTGTCTTTGGCCAGATTATACAAACGCTGTGCAGCAAGGGGAGCATCGCAATCCGGCTCGATGTGATTCTTTAATCGTTCCACTAACGCACCGGCAAACAAGGTGTCTTCGAGGTTAACTTTTCCTTTCCAGCCGGCACAAACAACTAATATGTTGTTATGACTAAACAGTAAATACTTGGTAATGGAAGAAAGATTCAGAAAGCTGCCGATAATAATCTCTCTGGCGGATTTTGACTTTTCAATGGCTTGTGTGCCATTGGTAGTGGTAAAAGCTATTTTCTTTCCGGCTACTTCAAAGCCCATGTATTCAAATGGCGAATTCCCTTTATCAAAACCCTCTACTTTTTTACCATCGCGCTCGCCAGATGTAATGTAGCCCCGTGTTTTCATTTGCAGGCATTCCTCCTGGCTGGCGAATGGGACAATACGTTCGGCACCATGTGCAAAAGCGGTAACCATGCACGAAGTAGCCCGCAGAATATCCACCACGACAACCGTACGGTCTTCCAGCTTGTATAAATGTAACAGCTCCGGGCTTAAGCAAACATCTATTGTTTTCATTACCTGATTTGAAGATGAGATGATTTGAAAATGACTTCCGGTCATCATCAAATCATCAAATTAGCTAATTAATAAGCGGAAGTTTGGATACGATCGCTTTAAGGCTGCGCCCGCGCACATCAACAAAAATTTCAGAACCCACGGCAGCAAATTCAGCAGCTACATAGCCCAAACCAATGCCAATGTTGAGTAAAGGCGATTGTGTGCCCGAAGTAACTTTACCTATTACATTCCCGGCAGCATCTTTTAACGGGTAATCGTGGCGCGGAATGCCGCGATCGATCATCTTAAAGCCTACTAATTTTTTCTTTACACCTTCCTCTTTTTGTTTTTTCAGGTTGGCGCTGTTGGTAAACTCTTTGGTGAACTTGGTTATCCAGCCCAACCCCGCTTCAAGCGGAGAAGTAGTATCATCAATATCGTTTCCGTAAAGGCAGAAGCCCATTTCCAGGCGTAAGGTATCGCGGGCGCCCAAACCAATGGGTTTTATGCCTGCATCTTTACCGGCTTCAAAAATGGCATGCCATACTTTTTCGGCATCGGCATTCTTTACATAAATCTCGAAGCCACCGGCACCGGTGTAGCCCGTGTTGCTCATGATCACATCGGCCACTCCGGCAAATTCGCCAATGGTAAAGTGATAGTATTTAATGGCGCTTAAATCTGTTGCCGTTAGCTTCTGCAATACGGAAACAGCTTTGGGGCCCTGTACGGCAAACAGGCAATATTCATCCGAAAGATTTTTAAGCACGGCCCCGTTGGTGTTGTGCTTTACGAACCAGTTCCAGTCTTTTTCAATGTTGCCGGCATTCACTACAATAAAATAGTCGTTCTCTTTAATGCGATACACGATCAGGTCGTCCACAATACCACCGGTATCGTTAGGCAGGCAGGTGTACTGCGCCTGGCCATCAACTAATTTAGACGCATCGTTGCTGGTAATGCGTTGAATCAGATCAAGCGCATTCGGGCCTTCCACCTTAAACTCGCCCATGTGCGATACATCAAACACGCCCACGCCATTGCGTACCGTCATGTGCTCTTCAATATCAGACGAATACCGCACCGGCATGTTAAAGCCGGCAAAGGGCACCATCTTACCGCCTGATTTTATATGCAGATCATTTAAAGGAATGTTCTTTTCCATGGAAGTAATTTAAAGGTGAGCAAAAGTAAGAAAATGATGTCGGTAATCGAATTAATCCTGAATAGTAAAAATGTCAGAGTTTTCTGATACAAACCGGTTAAAAGCGCGAGGCGATAAAAGCCCTCTGAGTTTTTCCAGGCTTTGTGTAGCTTCATCATCAAACCCGATTTGTGCTGTATAAAGCGTATGTGCTTTTAAGAGCTTAATGGAATTGGGCCTGGCAATTAAGCCGCTAACCAGTATGCTGTAAGGCTTTAGCCTGTCGGTAGTATCGGAAGCAAAGAATTGAGCTGCGGCTACCAGCCCGTCTTCAAAATGAATGCTTGCGTGGCCCAGGTGTCCGTAGTTGCTTCTAATCTGCTCTGCATGACCGTTTAATTCAGCCTGCCATGTTTTTAACAAAATAACCTCGTTCGGAAAAGTATTTACCACGTGCGGGTCAAACACCAGCTTTTGTTGCCGGAACGTATCGCTATCCAGTTGCGCCAGCAATAATAATTTGTAAATAAGCAGCTCATTATTAGTGTACGCATCAGCAGGCGGGGTATTGATTTTGTTGAGACAGGTGGCTGCTACTTCAAGCTCATCCGCCTGGTACCATTTTTTTGCAGCATCAAGCCATGCTTTGCTTTGCAGATCACTGTCAGTAATAGATTTAATAACAGAATACAATTGAATACTATCGGTTACGGTAAGGCGGTAACGGCAAAACCAATATTTCTCTGTGTTGCTCAATGATGTTACTGAGCTGATGCTGGCGTTCAATACCTTGATCATGGTGCGGGCAAAAGTACTGTCGGGTTTATCGGATACCCGGGTAAGACTATCCCAAAGAGGTTTGGCCGGCAAAACACTGTCTGCTTCAGTAAGTGCAAGCGCCTGGTAGAGCATGGCACGTGGAATCCTTTTTTCTTTCGCTATCTCGAAATAGCTGGCGGCAATGACGGGATTATTTTGTTCAAGCGCCCAGTAGCCCAGCAAAGCATAATAGCGGCCGCGACCGGAGCCAAAAGCCATCTCGCGCGTTAGATCAAAAGCAGCTTTTACTTTTCCCTGCGCATAAAGCGCCTGTGCCGCGGCCACGATAACCGCTTCGGTGTAATATTCATTAACCGGCTTACGGGCAACTTCAATGATGTTCCTGATTAATGCAGTGTCGGCAGATGAAGCCTGGTTAACCAGGTAATTGCACAGGTAAGTAACACGTGTAGGCGTCCAGGTGGTATCGTTACCGGCAACAAATTCTTTGTTGATGGGAATGTTCTGCGTATTGGCCAGCGCAAGCGCATTAGCCATTGCGCCTTCTTTAGTTGCTCCAACCAATTGCAGCAATGAATCTGCCGGATAGCTTACCTTGAACTTTGCGCTTGCGGCAAGCAGGTTGGTTTCGGCAGCAGATTTGAATGCCTTGTCCTTGCGGGCTGCCTGAAACGAAAGCAGGGCAGAGTCTGCAACCTTTAACCGGGAGAAGGCAATACCTAAAGCGTTATTGATAACACCGCTTTCCGGGAATTTTTTCTTTGCCTGATTCAATAGAAAAAGCGCTTCATAAGGTTCGCCTGTTTCGTGGAAAGCATCGCTCAGGTTTACATAGGCATATTCCGAAGGACTTGAAAAGCAAATGGAGGCCAGTTCAGCTTTTCGGGCCCGTAGCTCCAGCCGGTTTTGCTGTATGGAAGCCAAAGCATAATGGGCATGGTGATTCTGATTGCGATAAAGAACGGATTTATTGTAGTAGCTCTCCGCTGCCTGGTCAATCCCGGTATGGTAATACACATCGCCTTGCGCATTGTAATAGGAAGAATACAACTGGTCAACAAGAGTTCCATAGCTGGTATCGAAAAACATAAAAGCAATACAGGTTATGAAGCCCATAATCCGGAAAGTAACAAAGTGCATAATGTTGGGTTTGTAAAGCACTTTATACACCTGCAGGTTTTGCATGAGCATGGGGCCGAAGTTGGCAATTACATAAAACAGGAATATGATGCCGAAGCCCAGGTGACTGTATAAAATGATATCATGCAGCACATCCACAGCATTGTCGTTGGCCGATACCATTAAGGTAGTAAGAGTTGAAAAGGCGATTATGCCCAACGCAAGCACCAGGTATGCGGCAAGTGCTTCAGAGCCAAGAATATTTTCGTATTGATGACTGCGTTGAATAAACCCCCAGATACCAAGTATAGCCGATGCGGTTAACAGCAGGTAACCATTGATTGTCCAGATGTTCCAGGTGAGGTACCCGATCTCCTTTGCATAGGCCAGCAGCAGGTTCAACACATAAAATGCAGAGATGACGGAAAAGTGTTGCAGGCTTTTGGATTGACGATTGCCGCGTGTAATCAGGTTAACGAACAAAGCGGGTATTTCATGGCCGATCATTAATATGAACACAATGGTGAGCGCTACACCGGCCGTGTAGGTATTGGCCGACAGGTGTAAAAACGGAACGGGCGCCTGCGCCAGGAAAGCAATACCGGTGCCCGCCAAAGCAAATACAACCAGTATGGAAATCAATCGCTTAAAGAAAGAGATGTGTGCGCCAAAGGCATGGAAGTAATAGCATAGCGCTATCAGGGCGAAAAGAATAACAAATGTCGGGTACCTGTTAGTGTGCTCCAGCATCCGGGTTGTTTCCAGGTTAAGCGAAACGCAGAACAAGGAAAAGATTGTCATGCCCGCTAAAAACCAGAACCGTTTTAGTGTGGTAATGATGGCAAGTAATATACAGGCGCTGAACATAAACAGCGCAAGGTTCACGTATGCCCACGTGGTAGCCACATTCAACTCGCTGCCCGACTGCGTTTCGAAGACAAAAAAATTGTCGGCTTTAACGGGCATATCAAACAGTCCCACCGGAAATGTTCGAAGGGTTACTTCTTCCGTTTGAATTTCTTCATAGTGCTTCCATGTAATGGCCGGTGCAGGGTTTTGCGTGTAGCTATACCAGGAACTCGCAATAGCGATCAGAAAAATAACGCCCGGTACGATTAAAAAAACCTGCTCAGCCTTTGGCCAACGTTTCCAGAATGCGAGTGTATGCATGAGGATATTATTCAGTAAGGTTACTCCAGCACTTTCGGTACGCGGAAGTAAGCGTCATCTTTTTGTGGTGCGTTTTCCAGCGCAGCGGCCCGGTTTAAATGCGTATGGGTTTTGTCTTCCCGTAAGGCATTCAGCTCATGGCTCATGGTGGTTAACGGTTCAACGCCATCGGTATTTACCTCATCCAGCTTTTCTACAAACGACAAGATGTTTGACATGTCTTTCAGCATGGTTTCAGCATCATTCTCGTTAAGCTCCAGCCGGGCCAGGTGTGCAATTTTATGTAGTGTTTCCTTATCGAGTTGCATAGCGTTTCAGCTCAGTGTCAATTACCATATAAACTTCTTTCTTGTACTCTTCGATGGTGTCAAGCGTATAGCCTGCCGGGCTTACAGGAGCATGGAATATCACGTATACACGTCCGGCATGCAACCTTAACGGGGTACGATCGGACAAAATTATCCAATTAAAAGGAATGGTTACCGGCACAATGGGAATTTGTTTTTCGATGGAAATACGAAAGGCACCGTCTTTGAACTGAATCATTTGTGGAGGGTTCTCCGTCAGAACGCCTCCTTCCGGAAAAATAACCAGGCTCTTGCCTTCATCTATGGCTTGCATAGACCGGATAATTGTGTTCATCCTGCTCTTCAGGCTGGAGCGATTAACCGTAATGTGCAGCTTGCGGTACATGAAACCGAACAGCGGAATATGCTCCATGTCGTTCTTGCCTACGAAAACAGTGTTAACCGGGTTGAGGCCCATGACCGGGATATCGAGGTATGAGAAATGATTGGGGCAAAAGATGTATTGACTTTTCCTGCTGAGCGATGCCCGGCATTCCACTTTGTAGGGTAAAAGACACAGCGGGAAAAGCACCCTGGCCCACCACCGGTTAAAAATGCCTACCCATTTAAATTGGCTGGGGAAAGCAATAGGAAAAAGGAACAGGAAAAAGAAGATCAGGAACAGGATTGAAAATACAATAAACCCGTAAGCAGTATGGATAGTCCGGATTAACTTCATCATGAAACACACTTTGTTGCACCTGACTGTAGGTAACAACAAAGTGTGTAAAGATAACTAAAACCTGTTATTGCCGGTTGACAGACGAGGCTTTGGGGATGATAATCAATTCTTTTTGCCGGCCATCAATATAGCGGAAGCCGGTCTCGTCAAAATACCCGTCTTCTTCTAACTGAATGCGGATGTCTTTTTTCCATTCGGGGATGTTTACGGTACAGTTCAGCTCTATCGAATAAGCAGTTTTATAATGCATGGGATAATCTCCTGTAAACGGAACACCGCCCTGCATATCCCACATACCGATAGTGGTTCCGGCTGCATGACCATGAAACCCGATGGGGTGCGTATAGATAGAAGGTGTGATCCCTTCGGCAATAGCCTGCTCGCGCGTGGCTTTCAGAATATCGTTGCCCGTACGACCTTCTTTAAAATTACCGGTAAGTATATCCTGCAGGCGGTTGCCTTTGGCAAAAGCATCGCGCAGGTATTTGGGCGCTTCGGTTTCTCCTGCTTTCAGTATGTAGGCATGTTGTTGCGTGTCGGTATTTAATCTTAAATAAGTAATTCCAAAATCCACATGCAGCAAATCGCCCGGAAGAATAACCAAAGGCTGTGGTCGCTTGGACATGATGGCTTCCGGCTCGTTGCGCTGTATGGAAACCGAAGTATGAAACCACGTATCTAATTTCAATTCCTTGATGCGCTCACGATACCACCACACCACATCTTCGGTAGTGGTTACACCCGGCTGAATGACTTTATCGGAAAAACCTTCGAGGATAATATCGTGTGCTATACGGCAAATTTGCTGGTAGAGCACCATCTCTTTTTCGGTGCGGGTTTCCAGCCAGCTAACGGCCAGCTTTTCGGCAGATGCAACTTTGCCTTGCAGGCTTTTAGGAAGCGCTTTCAGCAGGTTATCATGATCGTTGGAGGTAAGCCCATCGGCATGGCCATAATGCGGGGCTTTGTTCACCCCGATTTTTTTAGGGTTACGTTCGGCAATAATTTTTCCGAGCTGCGCCCACTGGTCGGGGTTGGCATCCGGATCCCATGCGCGTTTAAAAATTTTTCCAACATCATAACGGGCCACTGCCAGGTACTCTGTTTCTTTTCCGTTATCGTACACGACAAGCATAGTGGTTCTGCGGGCAGCGTGCCAGGTGGCCGGTAACAGGGTGCGGATTACCGGGTCTTCATTATACTCGCGCGAGATAATGACCCACATATCAAATCCTTCCCTGCGCATGAGCGCGGGCAGCGTGTTTCGTAAGCGATCTTCCAGCAGCTCATCAATTACACGGGCCTGGTCGCGTTGCGATAAAATTACCGGTTGGCTGAATGATAGAGAAGAAACGAACGCCAGGAATGCAGCAAACAGAATTGATTTCATGTGCGGGAAAATTTTTTATAACAATTTAGATTAATGATTATGCAAGCTGAGTTTTACACCGTTGGCCTTTCAGAATTTCCCCGGCCCGCTCTACCTCAATATGTGATACAGCATCGTCCATCTGCCCGCGCACGGCATTTTTGATTTCCTTCATGCGCAGAGCTTCAATAAACCGCTTTACATCTTCTTTGGTTTCGAGGATCAGCTCAGGCACAACGGCAGGCTTATCATCATCGCCTTTGGCTACCATCGTAAAAAAAGATGAGTTGGTGTGCTTTATCTCACCCGTTTTTACATTTTGAGATTCCACGCGAATGCCTACCACAAGCGAGGTGCGGCCTACATAATTTACGGAAGCATGCATGGAAACCAGCTCACCTACTTCTACCGGTTGCAGAAACTCAACCTTATCAACCGTAACGGTTACGCAATACGTGCCGGCATGTTTGCTGGCTGTTGCGTAGGCTACTTTATCCATCAGCGAAAGCAAAGTGCCGCCATGAATTTTGCCGCCAAAGTTGGCATAGCTGGGAATCATCAATTCGGTAATGGTGGTTTGTGAGTATCGTACCGGGCGGGCTGATTCCATAGGCAAGGCGTTGATGGAGAAAGTTAAGATTTTTATGCTCCCGGTAAAAGTCTTTGCCCAGTGCCTTGCGGTTAATCTTTCAGCACAGCTCGCGATAACCAATGAAACCGGGTTACCATAGCTGTAGCGGTTACGGTTAGCCCGATCAGCAAGCCGATCCATATTCCGTACGCGCCAGTTTGAAACTTGAAAGCCAATACATAACCGAGCGGCAGCGCAATAATCCAGTAAGCAACAAAAATCAGCAACGAAGGTATCTTTACATCCTGTAATCCGCGCAAAGCGCCAGCCGTTACCACCTGTATGCCATCGGATAGCTGAAAGAATGCCGCAATGATCAGCAATGAAGCCGTGAGCTCAATTACGGCATAGTCATCAATGTAAAGCCCCGGTAACCAGTATCTGCCGAAGATGAAAAGCAATGCCCAGCCGGTCATGAAAGCAACCGACATCCAGATCATGGCAAAGGCGGAGCCTCTCAGGTTTTTCTGATCATGCCGGCCAAAAAAATTACCTACACGAATGGTGGCAGCCGCGCCTAAGCCGGAGGTGGTCATATAGCTGATAGTAGCCAGGTTAATAGCAATCTGATGCGCGGCCAAAGCCGTAGTGCCTAACCAGCCCATCATAATAGCAGAGAAACCAAAGGCGCCCGCTTCAAAAATAAACTGCGACCCTGCAGGAACCCCGATGTGCAGCATTTTTAATATAAGCGATCGCGAATAGTTGCCCCAGGCAAACCCTTTGCGGTAAGGTTGAAAGCGTTTGCCGAAATAAACATACGCCATCATACTGACAGCCATGGCAACGCGCGCGACCAGGGTAGCCCAGCCTGCGCCATTCAATCCAAGCTCAGGGAAACCATGTTTGCCAAAGATGAGTAAATAATTGAGGACGATGTTTAACAGGTTACTTCCAACCACAATAATCATGGCCACTCGTGTTCTTTGCAACCCTTCTGCAAGCTGACGATAAGTCTGAAAGATCATGGTGGGAACGATGGACACGGCTATAATGCTGAGGTAGGGGATGGCCCGCGTAACCACTTCTTCGGGCTGTCCCATGTATTGCATAAAGGGCTCAATACAGAAGATGAGCGCCACCAGTGCAAACCCGGTAACCAGGTTAATGAGCGAACCATTTTTGAGTACGGCAATAATCTTTGAAAAATCTTTTGCGCCTTCGGCTTGGGCCACCAGCGGTGTAATGGCATACGAAACCCCCACTCCAAAAAACATGGGTATGTTGTAAAATACATTGGCAAATGAAGATGCCGCCAGGGGAACAGCGCCTGTCCAGCCTACCATTACACTATCGGCTACGCCCGTCATTACCTGGCCCAGCATGCTTAGCATGACCGGGTAGGCTAATAAAAAATTGGGCTTAACGTGCTGATGCATTAGAGTTCGTTCATCAATACTTTGTACAAGGCAATCATGGTTGCGATGTCGTACTTGTGTACTTTTTCGTGCGGTGTGTGGGCCGCGTGTTCGGGCGCACCTACAAAGCACCAATCGAAGGGGACAGGGCTGCGTTGCAATTCACCGCCATCGCTCGATCCCATGCCCTCTACTTCCAATTGATGATCGATCTTGTGCTTAACGGCCAGCTTTACAATTTTATCGACAAACTTTTTGCGCGGCAGGTTACGATCGCGCAACGAAACAGCCACACCCTTGCCATGATGCACGCCTTCGGTTACCCACGTAATATCAGAGATCAGCGCCTGGCGTACTTTAAATTTCCTGTAAATGTAATCGGCTAAGTAACCCACGGCTCCGCCACCATGCTCTTCCCAGCAACTGAAAATGATCAAGCCGTCTTTTAATGTTTCGGCAACTTTCAACGCACTGTAAATGCCCAACCGGTTATCGAGATAAGGAGATTCGATATAATCTTTGCTTTCGCGGAAGCTGATCTTGTAGGTAAGCGAAGTGCCGCGTTCAATCGCTCTGCCGAATTTGTAGAACGCATGATTTTCTTTGTCGAACTCCAGCTCGCATTCGATGGGGCCGTGCGCATCTTGCCCTACCAGCCTGGTTCCCGCTTCGGCATCCGGGCTGCCGATGGAAAGCAGTTGGTTAAAATACCGGACGGTAAAGCCAACGGTATCCATGTGTGCAAAAATGGCTGTGCGGGGTTTGCCGAATTTTAAGATCAGGCAGTCCTGGAATTCTTCTCCAAAAATCAGTTCGGGCTTTGCTTTCCAATGCTTGCTTTCTTTGCGTACATGCTGAATCAGGAACTGTTGCAACGGGCTTTCTTCACCGGAAGGTGCGTGTACCTGGCAAAGCTGATGCAGCAGGCTGTAATCGCTTTTTAGCTGTTTTTCTTTTTTATTTTTAACTGCTGCCATAGTGTTCAACCTTTTTGTAAATTTTCCGATGGATACGCGGTGCAAAAATAAGCCGGTAAATCCATCTTAAAACGAAACATGCAAGTAATTAACCTGGGCGAACAAAATTCTATAGCCAACCAGTTTGTAGCTGGCCTGCGCGATGTGAATGTGCAAACTGACCGGTTGCGGTTCAGAACCAACCTGGAAAGACTGGGTACCATTATGGCGTATGAAATTTCCAAACGGCTGCCTTATCAGGCGCAGGTAATACAAACACCATTGGGTACATCTTCCGTTAATCTGATCAATGAACAACCGGTTTTGATAACTGTATTACGTGCGGGGTTACCGTACTTCCAGGGCTTTCAGAATTTTTTTGATGCCGCGCCTGCCGGTTTTATCGGGGCTTACCGCAAAGAAGGCGCGGAGATTAAAATAAACCTTGAATACCTCGCCACTCCGGATTTAACGGATCAGACTGTAATCCTGGTTGACCCGATGCTGGCAACCGGTAAATCAATTATCAGGGCTGCGCATGAATTGGAACGACATGGAAAACCGAAGCACATTCATGTAGCGGCTTTGATTGCCGCACCGGAAGGTATTCGTTATGTTCAGGATAATTTAAAACACAGTGCCACTATCTGGACGTTCGCGATCGATGAAAAGTTAGACAGCAGGTTTTACATTGTTCCGGGATTAGGCGATGCAGGCGATTTAAGCTTTGGAGAAAAGCTTTGATGTTTAAAATTCAGGATCAAAATTTAAAATGGTTACTCCTATGAATATTGAATATGAAACCCTGAACCCTGAAATTTGAATTTTTAATCTTGAATGAATATGTGGGAAGAAATACTGAAAGCGATAACAGTGTATTTGTGGAGCATGGTAAAATTTATTTTCGGCCCGATTGGCGGAAAGGCGGCCGGCTTGCACCTGGTTACCACCATGATTGTTACCGTGGCCGGGATGATGACGATGGTAGTGGCTTTTACTTACTTTGGCGATTTTATTCGTAAGCGCATTATTGAACGTTTTCGTAAACCAAAACCAGAAAAAGCGAAAAATAAACAGGGTATTTTTAAGCGATATGGTTTGGCGGGTGTTGCTTTTTTGACACCGATAATATTAACACCCATTGGCGGAACTATTCTTGCGGTAAGCGTAAGCGCCAACCGCGAGAAGATTTTGTTGTATATGCTGATCAGCGCCTGCGTGTGGTCTGTTATTATAACCTGTGCAGTTTATTTTGGCTATGATGCGGTAATGGAGTGGGTAAACCGGGTGCAGCCGGAGGAGATGTTGCCGTAGTGCAAGAACAATTCCTTCAATGCCGGACAGTAAACGATGCTGACATATATCATCATGCTAAAAGACAAACCCACATAGACATATAGGGCACATAGAAATGCACTCAAAGCTAATGTTTACTTATTATGTGGTTAAAAAAATAAAACATCAGCCCTGCGCTTCATCCGGCAATATCTCAATATCCCGGATCAGCACTTTTTTAGAAATAGCCTGTCCGGTTTTGGTGGCGGCTAATCCGCCAAGCGCAGTTTCTTTGTAACGGGTTTCCATGCTGGCGCCAATCTCGCCCATCGCATCAATCACTTCATCCACCGGTATCACGCTGCTCACATTGGCCAATGCAATTTGTGCCGAGCTGTTGGCAATAGCGGCTGCGCTGGCATTACGCACTACGCATGGTACTTCTACCAATCCGGCAACAGGGTCGCACACCAACCCTAACATACATTGCACGGTAATCGCCACAGCATTAAAGATCTGGTCAATATCGCCACCCAAACAATACACAATAGCACCGGCACCCATCGCTGCGGCTGTTCCGGTTTCGGCCTGGCATCCGCCTACGGCTCCTGCAATGCTCGCTTTCTGTTCCATGATGAGTGCGATGCCGGCAGCCAGCAACATGGCTTCCAGTATTTTCTTGTCTTCGATGTGGTGAATCTCCTGTAGCGTGTACAACACCCCCGGCATAATGCCGCTGGCGCCTGCTGTGGGTGCAGCTACAATACGCCCCATGCATGAGTTTACCTCTTTCGCAGCAAGCGCGCGCGCTATTAGGTTTTGAAATTCTTTGGAGAGTACGGTTTGATCGTGCCGGTATACTTTTTTCGCCCCGTTGTTAATCATGCCCGAGCGCGAAGTCATATCTTCCGTAAGGCCGGTTTGCACGGCATCTTTCATTACTTCCCAGGCTTTACCGAGGCCTTCCCATATTTGTTTTTCGGTACGACCTTTTTGCTCCAGCTCATATTCCAGCACTACCTCGATAATCGATTTCTTTTTATCGGTGCAGTATACCTTCCAGCCTTCAAACGAATCGAATAAAAATGCCATACGGTAGTTGTTTTGGAATCTGTCAGGTTTCAGGCGGACAAGCCTGAATATTTAATAAATAACGAAGTTCGATGCTTAATCCTGCTTTTCAAACCTTTGCGTTGCTTTTTTAGTTCATGTCAGGTTTGAGCTTGACCGTCCAGGAAATCAATTTCCGGCATGTGCTGGCCGAGGTGGGTTTTAAAAAAGAAGAAATCAAAAACAGCGAGATGGAAGTGCCGGTAAATCTGAATGAAAATCAGATTTTTCTTTTGCCATATTTAGCTTGTGCCTTTTCACCCTGTTTGGTGATTTTGTTGACCTGCGAGTAAGCCGGGCACTGATAGGTTTCGAAAGTGCAGGATGCCAGGATAGCAACCAGCGCCAGTAGGAGTAAAGTCTTTTTCATACCGTTTTGCAATACAATCTTGTTGTGATCACAAAAGTATTGTTTGCAGGAAAGAGCCTGCATCGCAAATGAGCAGGTGGCAGGCCTGGATGAGTAAGTGAATTTTGCTGGCAGAAAGCCGACTTAGCCGGGCTTCAAAAGTCGATTTCTCCAAGGAATTCCGCGTCAGTCAGGATATAAATCATCTGATCAGGATTGCTGTCGTTCAAAACCAGCTTACCTTTTACTTCAACAGGTCTATCGGTATAGGGAATGGGCTTGCGCAGAAACACTTCAACCACGCCTTCGGGGCCGCCAACACCACAGAAAAAGCAGGCATTGATGGGTAGAGATGAAAGCATAAAGTGCGATTCTTTAGTTACACCCTGGAAAGGAATAATGTAACCCGGCAGCACAATTTCCTTGCCGGCCAATGCTTTTACTTCTTTGGTGAATATCGGTTTGTCAAACTCGCCTTTCGGGTCTTTCTGATAAGTGATTGCATACAGCTTAGGCCATACCAACGATGGGAACCCGGTATAGGTGCTTTGCGCCCGGCTGTGTGATAGTATGAGAAAGGCAAACGCAAATAGCAGGTATTTCATACGGACTCCGATCTTATTTGCGTGCAATATACAAACCGTTACAGGAACCGCTTACCTTACCTGGTGCACGGTAAACTGTTCAAAAATTTTCAGGGTCAGCTATACTATTTACCTGCTTATTGTTTTCGGGATAACGATACGGCCTTGCCTGTTTTGGCAGATGTTTTAGCCGCTTCCAGAATTTCCATTACCAGCATGTTGTTTTCCAATGCAGACAAATCGTATGGGTGTATTTCTATTTCGCCTCTGACTGCTGCTGCGAGGTAGGCAAAAGGATCATGATTGGGTTGCGGTAAATCAGAAGCAGCTACAAACTCTTCCGGCTTATCGTGCGCTGCTTTAATTTTTGATCCCTGCCGGTCAGCAATCAGGTACCCCCTTTCGCCATATACTTCCATGTCTTTACGACCGAATGGCCAGTTCCACGAAGCCTGAATGATTCCCTGTGCAGCAGGATAGGTTAATACAATCGTAGCTTCGTCATCAACTTTAGGATAAATATGCGGCTTGATCTGTTGCGTAACCGCGAGCACAGACAATGGCCGCTCTCCTTTCAGCAGCCAGGTAACCTGGTTGGCACCGTAACAACCGAAGTCCATTAATGCGCCACCGCCATTTTTAACAGGATCAGTCAGCCACTCTAAAAATTCAGGCCCTACACCAATCTCTTTTGGCCCTTCGTGCCCGTCATGCACAACCACTTTGCGCACATTGCCCATCGGTTTATTCGCACGAAAGAGCTCTTCAATTTTCTGATTGCTGCCATACCAGGTGGTTTCGTAATTGGTAAGCACCAGTATGGAATGTGCTTTGGCCAACTGTTGTATTTGCTTTGCATGCTCCAGGCTGAAAGCCAGCGGCTTTTCTACCATTACATGGATTTTACGTGGGGCGCATGCCCGTACCACAGCGAGATGATCGAATGTATTGCCAAAAGCGGTAACCGCCTCCGGTTTAGCTTTGTCGAGCATTTCATCAAGAGAGGTATACAGCAGGCTTAACGGAAGCTTGTATTGATTCAACAGTTTTTCTGCCAATGCGCGGTTACTTTCGGCAACACCAACAATTTCAAAATCACCATCGTGTGCCCGGTTCAACACCCAATGGACATGACCATGTGTTAAACCGGCTACGCCAATCCGAAATGGTTTTTTGTTTTCTTGTGCAAGAACAGGAAATGTTAATAAGATCAGGAGCAGGATGCGAATCATAAAAAAATGAGTTACCACAAGATAACTCATTTTAAAATAAAGTAAAAACCGGTATCCGTGCCAGATACTTACGCTTCTGCTTTTTCGTACTCCGCAATCGGCAAACAACTGCAAACCAGGTTACGATCGCCATAGGCATTATCCACCCGGCTTGCGCTCGGCCAGAACTTGGCTTCTTTTACAAACAAAAGCGGGTAGGCGGCTTTCTGACGGGAGTAAGGTCTTGTCCATTCATCGGCTGTAATTAAAGCTGCTGTATGCGGGGCGTGCTTCAACACATTGCTGGCTTTATCGGCTTTTCCTTCTTCTACTTCTTTAATTTCATTGCGGATTTCAATAAGCGCATCTACAAAGCGATCCATCTCGGCTTTCGGTTCGCTTTCCGTTGGCTCGATCATTAACGTTCCGGCTACCGGAAATGAAACCGTGGGCGCATGGAATCCATAATCCATCAAACGCTTGGCAATGTCTTCCACTTCAATACCGGCTTTCTTAAAGTCGCGGCAGTCCACGATCATTTCGTGCGCACAACGGCCGTTGGCACCGGTATATAAAATTTTGTAGTGCTGGCTTAAACGTTCTTTGATGTAGTTGGCATTAAAGATGGCCATCTTCGTAGCATTGGTTAATCCTTCACCACCCATCATGGCAATGTAAGCGTAAGAGATAATCAAAATGCTGGCGCTGCCATAAGGCGCTGCCGATACGGCTGTGATGGCTTTTTCTCCACCCTGCCCGTCCGGCAGGCGGGCGGTTTTTACAACCGCATGTCCCGGTAAAAATGGTTTCAGCTTATCATTCACACAGATGGGGCCCATGCCAGGCCCACCACCACCGTGCGGAATGCAAAACGTTTTATGCAGGTTTAAGTGGCACACATCGGCACCAATGGTAGCAGGCGAGGTTAACCCTACCTGTGCATTCATGTTGGCGCCATCCATGTAAACCAATCCGCCATTGGCGTGAATGGTTTCGCAGATTTCTATGATCGATTCTTCAAACACGCCATGCGTGGAAGGGTATGTAACCATTAAGCACGATAAGCTGTTTTTATATTGTTCGGCTTTGGCTTTCAGGTCGGCTACATCAATTTTTCCTTCGGCATCGGATTTTACAACTACTACCTGCATGCCCGCCATTACTGCGCTGGCCGGGTTAGTACCGTGTGCCGATGCAGGTATAAGTGAAATATTCCTGTGTGCTTCGTTTCTGCTTTCGTGATAAGCACGAATTACCATTAACCCGGCATACTCACCTTGCGCGCCACTGTTGGGTTGTAACGATACACCGGTAAAGCCGGTAATCTCTTTCAGCCAGCTTTCGAGGTTGGTGATCATTTCCTGGTAGCCAAGAGTCTGATCAGCCGGGGCGAACGGATGTATCTGGCCTAACTCAGGCCATGTTACCGGGATCATTTCGGTGGTGGCGTTCAGCTTCATGGTGCATGATCCCAGCGAGATCATGGAATGAACCATGCTTAAATCTTTGTTCTCTAATTTTTTAATGTAGCGCAGCATCTCGTGTTCGGAGTGGTGCGAATGGAAAACAGGATGAGTAAGGAACGGTGAAGTGCGGATGAGTGATGCGGGTAGCTTAGCGGTTTCAGCAGAATTTAATTCAATCGATATGCCAGAACCATGCTCACCTGTAATATTATGATTGGTGTCTTTAGCGAAGACATTGAAAATAGATTGAAGATCTTTGATGGATGTAGTTTCATCTACGGAAATACCTACATGATTATCTCCAAAATATTTAAAGTTAAGTCCGGCTGCTTCGGCTTTTTGCCTGATGGCATCGGTATCGGCCACAGCTAACTTTAACGTATCGAAGTAGTGTGTATTAACTTGCTTAACACCAAGCTTTGTTAGCCCGCTTTCTAACAGTTGTGCCAGTCCGTGAATTCTTCCGGCAATTTTTTTCAATCCTTCGGGGCCATGATATACGACATACATGCTGGCCATTACCGAAAGCAATACCTGTGCAGTACAGATATTAGAGGTTGCTTTCTCCCTGCGGATGTGCTGCTCGCGGGTTTGCAGGGCCATGCGATAGGCAGGATTACCTGCTGCATCTACCGATATGCCGATAATGCGGCCGGGTATCTGGCGTTTAAATTCATCTTTGGTAGCAAAGAAGGCGGCATGCGGGCCGCCAAAGCCCATCGGCACACCAAAGCGTTGCGAGTTGCCTACTACCACATCGGCACCCATTTCCCCGGGCGATTTTGTGAGTACCAAACTCATTAAGTCGGCACCGATCACAGTAAACACATCTTTTTCATGGGCCGATGCGATCAGGTTGGTGTAATCTTTTACCTCGCCATTGTTATCGGGATTTTGCAGGTAAACGGCAAACAGGTCGGGGTTGGTAAGATCGAGCTTGTCCAGGCTGCCTATTTCTAATTTAACCCCGATAGGTGTGGAGCGTGTTTTTAATAAATCAATTACCTGCGGAAAAGTGTTTTCATCTACAAAAAAGGTGGTAGCGTTTTGCTTGCTGCCTTTTCGCGAGGCATATAGCAAGTGCATGGCTTCGGCTGCAGCCGTGGCTTCATCTAAAAGCGAAGCGTTGGCAATCTGCATTCCCGTAAGGTCAATTACCATAGTTTGATAATTGATCAGCGCTTCCATACGGCCTTGCGCAATCTCGGCCTGGTAAGGCGTGTAGGCGGTGTACCAGCCCGGGTTCTCTAAAACATTACGCAGAATCACACCAGGCGTGATACAGTTGTAATAACCCGTGCCGATATATGATTTATAGATCTTGTTTTTAGAGATGAGCTTTTTAAAGCTGTTCAGGAACTCGAACTCAGACTGTGCAGCAGGAAGGTTTAATTTTTTCTTCAGCCTTATGTTGGCCGGTATGGTCTGGTCAATCACCTCGTCTACCGATTTTGCCTTTACCACGTTCAGCATTTCTGCGATCTGCTTTTCGTTGGGAGCGTTGTGGCGGGTTTCAAATTTTTCGGAGTAGGAGGGGTTGATCATAGCGGATGTTAGTTGATAGTTGTTGGATGACCGGAGATAAAAAAGTGTACCTGATTGTTGCTTGTTCCTGGCTACTGGCTACCGACTTTACCAGCAACCAGTAACTAACAACCGGCAACTAAAAACGTTCAAACTGCGAGAAGAAGAAATTGCCTTCAAGGGCTGCGTTCTCATCTGAGTCTGATCCGTGAATGGCGTTGGCATCAATCGACTTGGCAAACAGCGCACGGATGGTACCCGGGGCGGCCTTCTTGGGATCGGTAGCGCCAATCAGCTTGCGGAAATCTTCCACGGCATTTTCTTTCTCCAAGATCATGGGCACGATAGGGCCGCTGCTCATATAGGCGCACAGCTCGCCATAGAAAGGACGGGCCTTGTGGATTTCATAAAACTTACCGGCCAGCTCAGCACTCAGCTGTACCTTTTTCATCGCTACAATGCGAAAGCCGGCTTCTTCTATCATTTTGGTAATTGCACCTGTATTTCCGGCTGCTGTTGCATCGGGCTTGATCATGGTAAATGTTCTGTTTTCTGCCATTTTATTAAGTATTTATTTAGTTTCAGTTATAGCGACTAAGGCACAAAATTAATCTGGCTGGTAGCTTACCGGGTGCCTTAGTGCCTTCGTGGTATTATATTAAAGTCCGTTCAACAATTTGGCCGCAAAAATAGCTTTTTCGGCAATAGGTAGAAGGGTAGTCCGAAATAGATTTTTGAAGGTTTTAGGCGCTATGGTTTTTGCTATAAAATCAGGGTTATGCACTCCCGATTAAAATTGCCATTTTTGCCGCTTCAATGAAGAATTTAAGTGCATTTAAGTCGCTGATCAGCAAACCGGCTGAGGTGGTTATTGTAACCCACTTTAAGCCCGATGCCGATGCGCTGGGTTCTTCACTTGGCCTGGCGGCCTTTCTTAAAAAATCCGGCCACCGGGTTTCGGTTATTACGCCCAGCGACTATCCTGATTTTCTGACCTGGATGCCGGGGAATGAAACCGTACTGGCGCTTTCAAAAGAAAACCCGGCCCCCGAAACGCAGGCTGCGGCTCTTATTGCTAAAGCTGAAATTATTTTTTGCCTCGATTTTTCCAGCCTTTCACGGATCAACAACCTGGGCGATATGATCCGGAAATCATCCGCTGCCAAAGTGTTGATCGACCACCATCTTGAACCCGAAAATTTTGCTGCGTATGAACAGTGGGATCCGGCCTCGGCCTCAACGGCCGGGCT
>JAHCHY010000029.1 GCA_026129485.1 Cyclobacteriaceae bacterium | reverse complement strand
GTCGACCATGCTTTAGTGCCTGACACTCCGGCCTGCCCGGTAATATCTTCAAATTGAAAATTGCCCTTATTAAGATACAGCCGGTTAGGACCCATATTGGCTGTAAAAAAAATATCGAGCAAACCATCATTGTTAAAATCGCCTAACCCCACCCCGGCTCCGTTATAAAAATTACGGTATGTATAGATGTTAAATTTCTTATCAAACGACAGCTGATTGTTGAAGCTAATGCCGGATGAGGACGCTGGCACCTTCTCAAATAATCCTGAAGCATGGCCCTGATCCGCATCATTGCGAACACAACCGGCTATGCCCATACTCGCTAAAAGAATAAAAACAGGTACTCTACTGTTCGACATTATTTGCGCTGAGCGTTAGACGTAATTGAATGCTGGTGCTTAGGGTGAAGGATATCCTGGATTTTAACCACCACATTTTGCTCATCTTTAATATACACAACCATCCTCCTGTTGGCATCAAGTTTTACGGGCATATTTTTACCATCCATTTCTACAAAAATAAAAGGGTTGCCTTTATACCAGCTTGAAATCAACTTAAGCACCTTTTCTATCAAAGCGTCTGATTGAAGCTCTTTACTCCAAGGCGCCCAGCCCATATAGCTAAACTCAAGATTCATTTCAGCAATTTTATCCTTCTCATCAAAGGCCGGTATAAAAAGTAATCGCATGGGGATTGGCGAATCATGAAACAACGAGTCGGTAAATAAATATTGAACCGTTGCCCCGCCAGGCCCCTGCGTAACCAGCTCTTTCTTATTCAAGTCAAAGCATTTACCATAAAATTCATCTCTTGAATCGCCCAGGTTTATTCCGAACAACAATGAATCTGCCCTAACCCCACGAGCCAATTCATTTTTAACAAGCCTGGTATACTCGGATTGAGTACACGACTGAATTATTCCCAATAGCAAAAGGAGATTAATCCAGGATTTGAAATATTTCGAGCGCATCATCATATTTAGCAAATAATAAGTATTTCTTGTTGTTAACCTTAATAAATTCAATATCTCTTACCTGGCCTTTTATCCCCAACGACTCGCCCTTGCTGAACGCAATAGCTTCCCCGGTACGAATCCCTTTAAAGAAAAAAACCTGTGAAGCATCATAACGGCCAAATTGAGGCTTTACCTGGTATTGGTTTCCACCGACAAGCAAATCCGCCACGCCATCTCCATCCAAATCCTGCATGAGTGTTGCGTACACAGGAGAATACTGCGCCTGAACCGGTAATTCTACAACCGAATAACCGGCAGGGCCGGAAACCAACATGACAGAAGATAACATGTCTACTTCTAAAATTTTTGCCTGCGAAAGTACAGATTCCGGAAAAATATCGTCTATCGACTTATCCCGGTAATCTTTATAATAAACCAGGTTCTTCTTCAGGGAAGGAACCTGGGAAATTAATTCGTCCTTATCCAGCACCGGGTAATATTTTCTCCGGATTAAGGTACAATAAATCTGCTCTATAGAGCCGTTTCCGTCAAAGTCAGCTATATACATTCTATCGCCAGGCTTAAAGAATGTATTTTTACCATGATTACCAAGAATAAAGTCAGGTATATTGTCAGCATTTATATCACAGGATTCTATAGAGTTCCACCAGCCGCTGGTATTTGAAAGCTTTACCGTTGCAGAAACATCGTCAAATTTTCCGGAATTGTTTTTCAACATCAAAATCGGCATCCAATCTCCTATAAGAACCAGGTCTAACCAGCCATCATTATCAAAGTCAACAACGGTACCATCGGTCAACATCATTTCTGTAAGAAGAGCGGGTGCATATTGAGCGGTAACATCTCTAAACTCACCGCTTCCGTTATTTTGCAATAAGTATCCCCTTCCACCCTTACCGTATACAAACGGGTCAAATCGTTCGGCCACAATCAGATCAATATCCCCATCCCGGTCAAAGTCAAATTCACGCACAAAGCTTGTTGAAAAATCAGGAATGGGTAACGCAAAATCAGACTCAACAAATTCTCCATTGCCTGCATTCAGAAAAATCCTGTCTTTTTGGGCCGGTGAAATCTTGGGAAAGAACCTTCCTCCTGTTGCGAAATAATAATCCGAATCGCCATCACCATCTGCATCAAAAAACACTCCGCGTGTTTCTTCCGGTAACGAAAGATCGCGGAGAGTCATTGACTGACGTTTCACGATGCTTCCTTTGTCAAAATGAATAAACGTTCCCGGCTGGTCTTTGCCGCCTGTTAAATATATCTCACTTATACCATCGTTATTGATATCCGCTTTTAGCAAAGCAGGTGTTTCATTACTATACATCATTGGCACCAACCGTTCCCTGTTAAAGTCTGACATGCCTGAACCGAAATGTCTCGTTGCAGAATCGATCTTTTGTAATCTTAAAGTGCTATTCTTTACCTTTACCGGTGTTTCAGCCACACGCTTATCCAACGCCTCATAGCTGTATTTATAAACCCGGTTTGCCGGCAGGTTATAGGCTTCAGAACGTTTTCCATCCGGCCAGTAAATTACCAGGGAATCCACTTTTGATGCAGAACCTATGCCCAAAGTAATTAAGGGATCAACCGAGCTTTGGTATCCACGGACTGTAAAATTATCGCCCGAAATTACCTGCCCGTTTACATACGCATACACCTGCGCCCCAACCATAAAACGGTTTTTCCCTTCCGAAGTAAGCGAAACCCGGATGCTTTTGTGGGTGGAAGTATCCGTATTATTTCGGTAAACCACTACCGGGGAGTTAATATTGCTTACAATAAAATCAAGATCGCCATCTCCATCTAAATCGCCATAAGCAGCGCCACTGGAAAACATGGAAGCGTTCAGACCCCATTGGGCGCTGACGTCTGTAAATTCCATCTGGCCATCGTTACGGAATGCATAATTTATATAACTCGAAGAGGGCATCAGCTCAATCAAACGTAGTATTCCATGCTGCTTGTCCTGGAGTATTTTTCTTACATTTTGATCGCTGCCTGAATAGCTCAGGTAATCGCGATCCAGCAAATCCTTATAAATTCCATTAGCAATAAATACATCCCGCCTTCCATCATTATCCATATCGAAAAGCAACGCTCCCCAGCTCCACTCGGATGCAGCTATCCCTGCCATCCTGCCAAGCTCACTATAGTGAGTTGATGATTCCTTTTTTTGTAAGGTGTTGCGTGTAAATTGATAGTGGTAACCTTGTTTAACCGACTCCTGGTACCGATCCCAGCTATCAAACAATATTTTTGTCTTTCTTCGTTCTAAAGAGTCAGGAAGCATCTCGGTAACAAACAGTTCATTAATCCCGTCATTGTCTAAATCAGCAAAATCCGCCCCCATGGAGCCCGCGCTTATCGACCCGAAATACGTTGGTAACGATTCCTCGAAACCTCCCCGTTTATTATTAATGTAAAGATAATCGCGCTCAAAAAAATCATTGGAGATGAAAATATCCACCCACGAATCTTCATTAAAATCTCCCAGCGTTATGCCCAGGCCAAAGCCTATAGTGCTCCTGTAAATACCTGCTTCTTCCGTAAAATCAACAAACCTGCCACCCTGATTTAGAAAAAATTTATTTCCACTATTTGTAGGATCGGGAATTTCACGCTGATCTTTAACCAGGTCAAAATGCCCGATGGATTTGAATGAGTTTGTTAAAAGGTAACAATCCAGATCTCCGTCTTTGTCGTAATCAAAAAATGCCGCCTGAACGGACAAGCCTTTTATGTCTAATCCGTATTCGGCAGCTCTATCGGTAAACGTTAAGTCGCCATTATTAACAAACAACTGGTTATGGCGATGTGGAGAATCAGGCGCCCCGGATTTGCATACATAAATGTCCAAAAAGCCGTCAGCGTTTATATCTACCAGCGTTACACCGGTTGACCATGCCCCTTCGCAACCGACACCCGCCAAGGAAGTGATGTCCTTAAACCTCAAATTACCTTCATTGAGAAACAATTTATTACCCGCCTGGTTGCCGGTTAAATAGATATCGGGCAAACCATCATTATTAATATCACCAATGGCTACCCCGGCTCCATTATAAAAATTGCGATAGGTATATGGGTTTAGCTCCTGAGTAAAATTTAGTGTGTTAATAAAATCTATTCCCGATTCATAAGTTACATCAGAAAACAATGTTTCATTTTCGCCTGGTGAGCAACCCATTATTAAAACCGCAACGAAGCAGGCCAAGCACCTCATATCTTCAAACATAAAAAAAGCGCCTGATAAAATCAGGCGCTTTTTTATTTATTAAAGCAAAGCTTAATAACCGGGGTTCTGCGATAGCGGAAATGGAGTTCCTGCAGTTGCATTTATCTGTTCGATCGGAATGGGCATTAAAATCTTATGGGCATCCGCATGTGCCGCTTTTTCCCACCAGGCGTTACCCCATACGCCAAACCGGATTAAATCGGTTCTTCTTAAGCCTTCCTGGAAAAGCTCTCGTCCACGCTCAGCCAGGATCACACCTTCGGTAAGTGTTCCAAGTGCCGAAACACCTGCACGTGTCCGCAGTTGGTTAATCTCCGTCAAACCCGAACCATCCTTCCTGAACTGGGCCTCAGCTTTATTTAGAAGCACTTCACCCAATCTCAGCAAGGGAAAGTCATTATCCTGGTCGGGTATCTGTCCGATTTTAAAGTTGAATTTTCCAAGCCGGGCACCGGCCTGACGTGAACCGCTTGGTGCTAACTGATTGATCGCAGGTGTGTAGTTGATGGGAGCTCCATCCGGATCATCCGGATCAAATGCTAAATCCAGGATGGGTGTACCGTTCAGATCGTACTGAGGGCCTACAATAAAATTCTGCACCTTTCTCTTATCGTTAGCATCATAAGAATTGTAAAACTCTTCAAGTGTTGAATAACCATTCCATGGCTGATCTCTTAAATCATAAGTCAACTGACTTGGATAATGCAGCGTCATTTGGGCAAAATTCATTCCACCACCGGTATTTTCGTCAAAAGGAGCCACAAAAATATGCTCTAAAGCTTCTACGTTGTCGGGGTCAAAAACATCCTTATACTCAGTATCCAATGAATAAAGACCGGAATTAATCACCTCATCCGCGGCAGCTATTGCTAAATCCAAATCGGCCGGATCATGATTAGCCAGGCCTTTATACACTTTGGCATTCAGGTATAGGCGCGAAAGAAGCGCATAGGCTGCATATCTGTTTGCCCTGCCATATTCCTGCTTACCGGAAGGAAGATCAGGAATAGCCGCCAATAATTCGGTTCTAACGAAATTATACACATCAATACGAGGAGATTGAGCTACATCAACAAGAGGCTGTGTTGTAATTTTTACGCGGCCAAAAACATCTAAAAGCCTCCAGTAGAAATAAGCCCTTAAAAACCTTAGCTGGGCCTTGGCAGCAGGCGTTGACACCTGAGGATCAGTGCTGGCAAGAAGCGCATTGCATTGCGTAATACCACCGTAGCTGTCTCCCCAGGCTCCGTTAATCCCACCCACCTGCGGGTCAAACTGGTGTCGGTGCATGCGAAGCCAGATACCCCCGTCAAACCAGTCGCCACCTTTCTGTGTAATAACCGCTTCATCTGTCGAAACTTCCTGAACTGAAAACCAACTGCCGTGGTTGGCAGTTCCATTTAGCACCCTTGAAAAGGCACCCCCTAATCCATCATTTGGTGTAGGCTTATTGACATTATTGCTGCCAAACTGTGTGGTCGGGAATGTTGAGGTAAAATCTCCCTTAAGCTCCTCATCCAGGTCGGTACACGCCACAACTGTAAACGTTGCGGCCATTACACTAACTAATTTCCATATATTTTTCATATGCTCTTTTCTTTACTGGTTAAAATCCAACATTCACACCCAGCGTAAAGGTCCTGGCAAAGAAATAAGTATTTCTCCTGTCAATACCTGTAACCAGCGGATTGTTATTATCCTCCGTGTCGCCAAATACCGGCTCAGGATCAATACCCGTATATTTCGTGAGTACGAACGCATTCTGCACCGTGGTGTAGAAACGGATATTCCTGAAGCTGTTTGAATTCGGAAGGTTTACCCTGTACCCCAGGGTTATATTATCAAGCTTTAAGAAATCAGCTTTCTCCACATACAATGAACTAAACTTGGCTTCGGTTAAGCCCGCTACCGCTTTATCCGTTTTTATACGGTTATAGGAGTTGATCGCACCCGGGTCAATCGGCTCATAAAAACCACGGAACTGGTTGATCAGGCTATGCCCAAACGCACCGCGGAAGAAAACATTCACATCCCAATTCTTGTAGGTTAACTGGTTAGTCCATCCCATTTCCAACGTAGGGAAGGCTTTACCCAATTCCATAAAGTCAGCATCCTCTAACAGCGCCTGACCGGCATCTCCTTTAATAACACCATCGCCATTCAAATCCTTCAAAACAACATTACCATTTATACCATCAATTTGTACACGATCAAACACAGGGCCCCAAATAGTTCCTAACTTTTTACCTACTTCAACTAAGTTAAGTGGAGTACCGTTTTGGCCTGGTGATCCAAATTCTCCTGTTACAAATCTGGTATTAAAGAATTCTGTCAGTTCAGTTGAATTTGAACTCAATACTATGCCAGGATTCCATTTCACCTGACCAATATTAACTGAATTATAGTTTAATGCAACTTCTATACCTTTTGTCCGTAACGCACCAACATTCTCAGTACGTCTACCTGAAACAAAAACAGCTTGCTCTACGTCACGCTCCAGGATAAAATCCTTGATGTTCCGGACAAAGAAATCAACCGATCCCGTCAGTTTGCTTCCTATTCCAAAGTCAACTCCTATATTGGTTTCTTCCTTTTGTTCCCAGCGCAAATCCGGGTTGCCGTTCCTGGCAAATCTAACCGTGTAGTTGTTTCGATCAAAGGTGTACAAATCCTGCGTTAAGCCAGATTGATTAGGTAACGAGCCCGTTACACCAAAACCAGCGCGAAATTTCAACACATTAACATTGGCAAGGTCAACATACTTGGCAAGGTCAACACCTAAGCCAAACGCAGGAAAAATACCCCATTGATTGTTAACACCAAGTTTGGACGATCCTTCACGTCTTACTGAGGCATTGAAATAGATACCTTTATCAAAAGTCAGGTTAGCCCGTCCAAAAAATGCAATTATCCTGTTATTCGGGCTTTGGCTGCTGCTCACATTTGGCCGGCCGCCTCCAAGGCTAAAATCAGCCGCCTGCTCTAACTGATTGTACCCTAAATCGTCATTCTGAAATCCACCAGCCTCAATGTAAATATCTTCATAATTATCCTGCTGGAAAGAATACCCAGCCGTAACATCCAGGTTTACTTTACCGAAAGACTTTTGATATGTACCCCATCCTTCAAAAAGCGTGAAATCAAAATCCGATACAAATCTCCGGGCAAGTCCTTTTCGGTTTAAGCCCATCCAGAACGAATTGCGGGAGAAGTAAGTACCATTGAAGTTATTCTCAAACTGGCGGGCAAAATTTACCGTCAGTGTCAAATTCTCCAGCATACTGTAATCTACCCTTGCATTATAGTTGATCGTCTTACGTTTGCCCTCATTTATATTTTGCTCCAGGATCGCAACCGGGTTATAGTTGTCGAACAGAATAGCCTGGTAGAAATCTCCGTTAGGGAACTTTACAGGCGCTGTCGGGTTAAACAGTACGGCATACCTGAGCGCTTCATTAAATGAAAAATCACTGCGCCTGTCCGTTGACGAAAAGCCAAGATCAAACTTCAGCTTATTATTAATGGCCGAATGCGAAAGGTTTGCCCGAACATTAACCTGGTCAAATCCTGACTTGCGTAAAACACCGTTTACATTCCTGTAATTTATAGATGATCGGAAAGTTGTGTTTTGTGAGCCTGCTGCGATAGCAATGTTGTGCACATTCGATATCCCGGTTTGGGTAACCTCATCCTGCCAGTCTGTAACCGATCCAAGGTCATTTCCCCCGGCAGCTATATATTCGCTCGCTGTCATTACCGGCTGTCTCCTGGAAACCTGGTCAGCGGCCACATAGCCGTTATAGTCTACAGTCGCTTTACCCTTAGCACCTCTTTTTGTTGTTACCAGGATAACACCGGCAGAACCGCGGCTACCATAAATAGCGGCAGCGGAACCATCCTTTAGTACGTTAATGGATTCAATATCATTAGGGTCAACATTGTCAAGGGAGGCGCCCAGTACTCCATCAATTACGATCAGGGGCTGGGAGTTTGAGCCAATGGTAGATATACCACGCAGGCGGAATGTTGCCGGAGAATTCGGGTTTCCTCCCCTGTTATAAATGCTTAGCCCGGGGACTTTTCCCTGAAGCAACTGACGAGGGTCATTAACGTTTCCCCGGTTAAACTGCTCAGCGGTAAGTGCCACAACAGACCCGGTAATCTCCTTTTTATCCTGGCTACCGTAACCTACTACCACAACCTCGCTCAACGATGTTACATCGGATTGCAAGGCTACGTTAACCACACTCTGTCCGCCAACGGCTACATCCTGGGAGGAATACCCAACGAAAGAAAAAACAAGGGTTGCGTTGGCCCCCACATTGATAGTGTAATTTCCGTCCGAATCGGTTACGGTACCGTTGGTCGTACCTTTTTCCAGGATGTTGACCCCCGGAATACCTGAGCCGTCATCGGCAGCGGTTACCTTACCGGTTACAGTTTGCTGGGCGAAACTTGCCAAAGTTCCGAAAATCAGCACAACCGTAAGGCACCTGCGAACTAACAGATACAATTTAGTCATGATTAATTGTTTTAGGGTTTTAATTGTTGTTTATAGAGTTCTTTTTAAAAATCTAATTTGTTAATTGCATACAATTAAAAAACTCGATTTTCATTCAATATTACCGTGTTTTTAACAGTATTCAAGGCGCAATCTCCAAAAACCGCAAAGAATTTTGCGAAAACGAATGCACAAACGTTTGCGGAGCACTATTCTATTCAAATTTTACTAAAAACGAAGATGTTCTATGAAATTTAACCAGGTAACCATTAAAGACATCGCCCGCGAGCTGGGCATCTCCCCCTCCACTGTTTCAAGGGCGCTTAAAGATCACCCGGACATCAGCGTGCAAACCAAAAAGGCCGTAAACGAGCTGGCGGATAAGCTAAACTACCAGCCCAATATCGTTGCGCTCAACCTCCGTCAGAAAAAAACCAATACCATCGGAGTAGTTATTCCTGAAATCGTTCACTTCTTCTTTTCAACTGTAATCAGTGGAATTGAAGACGTTGCCTATACAGCCGGGTACAATGTTATCCTGGCCCAATCCAATGAATCTTATCAACGCGAGCTTACGGATATGAAAGCCTTGTTCAACAGCCGGGTGGATGGTATGCTTATTTCCATATCGCGCGAAACCACCAACTTCGATCATATCGAGAGCATCATCTCCAAAGGCGTTCCCATTGTATTCTACGACCGGATGTACAACAGCCCCACCAGCAGCAAGGTAATTGTGGATGATTATGCAGGGGCTAAAGAGGGTGTAACTCACCTGATCGAGCAAGGTTGTAAACGTATTGCCCACCTCAACGGATCACCTAACCTGATCATCAGCATCGACCGCCTGCGCGGATATAAAGATGCGTTGGAAGAAAACGGTTTAAAGTACGATGAAAGCCTGGTGATAAGTGTGCCTTCCGGAACTTTTGAAGAAGGGAAACGCGGCATGAATAAACTACTTTCAGGAAACCAGTTACCCGATGCAGTGTTTGCCGGAAATGATCCCATGGCAATGGGCGCCATGATGGCCATCAAGGAAAAGGGGTTAAAAATTCCACAAGACATCGCCCTGGTTGGCTTTAGCAACTGGTTCTTTGGAGAGCTGATGGAACCTTCACTAACCTCAATCGATCAGCCTGGTTTTGAAATGGGCCAGGAGGCTGCCCGGCTGCTTATCCGCCAGATCGAAATGAAGGATAAAGAAGATTTCGAACCCCAGCCGGAAACCAAAATCCTCAAGACCAGGCTGGTTATCCGCAATTCATCATTAAAAAAGCAGGCTAAGAAAAAATAGCCTTTTTTGCGAAAGGAAAGTAAGAGTTAAAAGCTATTCGATTTAATTTGAGGTTTTTAACGCTTACTTTTTCTTTTTAATGACACCTACCCTTTATTCGGCTACAAGCCAAAGCCTTGGAACGCTGGTTTCGGTTGAGCGCACAGCACACGGCATTTCCGGGCAAACCACTAACGGAAATTTCTTAGTATCCGTCTACAACCCGTCTGTCTTTAAGATCAGCATTTCAAAAAACAGGTTCGAGGATTTTTCCTATGCTGTTGTCGGTAAGCCTGAACCTTGCGAAGTTAAAACCGAAGATCATGATTCTGTTCTGACGCTGGTTACATCAGCCGCAAAGCTGGTCATTACCAAAAATCCCGTTCGTTTCTCTTTACAAACTCCGGATGGAGGAGTCATAAACGAAGACGATACCTTCGGCACCGCCTGGAATGGTGAGCAGGTTACAACCTATAAAAAACTACAACCCGGTGAACGCTTCATCGGGTTAGGAGAAAAAACCGGTGGCCTTGATCGAAAAGGCCACGCCTACCAAAACTGGAATTCGGATGCCTACGGGTATCATTCCGGTGCCGATCCGCTTTATTGCTCTACCCCGTTTTACATCGGCATTCATCAGCATCTTGTCTATGGCGTATTCTTCGATAACAGCTATAAGACCTTTTTCAACTTCGGTGCATCCAATAACCGGTTTGCATCTTTCTCGGCCGATGCCGGGGAGATGACATACTACCTTATTCATGCGCAGTCGGTTTCAGAAATCATTACACACTATACTTTCCTTACGGGACGCATGGAGCTTCCGCCCGTCTGGAGCATCGGGTACCAGCAATGCCGGTACAGCTATTATCCCGATAAGGAAGTAATCACGTTAGCCAAGACCTTTCGCGACAAAGACATACCGGCCGATGCCATTGTGTTTGACATTCACTACATGGACAAATACAAAATCTTTACCTGGGATGAGAAAAATTTTTCAGACCCGAAAGGATTGATCGGCTTCCTAAAGCAGCAAGGCTTTCATGTAGTAGTAATGTGCGACCCCGGAATAAAGGTTGAAGCCGGTTACAAGGCTTATTATGAAGGCGTTAAAGAAAATGTGTTTATCAAATACCCGGATGGAGAAAACTACCAGGGCCAGGTGTGGCCGGGATGGTGTCATTTCCCCGACTTCACCAACCCTGCAGCCCGCGCATGGTGGGCCGAACAGTTCAGGGATTATGTGGCGCTGGGCGTAGATGGATTCTGGAACGACATGAACGAGATCGCTACCTGGGGCCATTCGCTTCCTGAAAATCTTGAGTTCGATTTTGAAGGCGCTAAAGCAACTACCCGAAGGGGAAGGAACCTGTACGGCTTTCAGATGGCCCGCAGCACGTATGAGGGCACCAAAAAATTGTTAAAAGGTAAACGCCCCTTTAATCTTACACGCTCCGGCTTTTCAGGTGTGCAGCGCTATGCCGCAGTGTGGACGGGCGATAATGTAAGTTATGATGAGCACATGTTGCTGGGCGTTAGGCTGGTAAACAGCATGGGCCTTACCGGTATTGCCTTTGCAGGATATGATGCCGGGGGTTTTGTAGGCGATGCCAATACCAAATTGTTTGCCCGTTGGATTTCCATCGCCTCCTTCTCTCCTTTCTTCCGCGCACACACCATGATCAACACCCGCGACAGCGAGCCCTGGAGTTATGGTGAAGAGGTGGAACAGATTTGCCGCAATTACATCAGGTTCCGGTACCAGCTAATGCCTTACATCTACTCGCTGTTTTACGATGCTTCCAAAACCGGTATGCCCGTACAGCGATCGCTTGCCATTAACTATACCCACGATCCGCTTGTTTACAGCGGGTTGTATCACAACCAGTATTTATTCGGGCCATCCATATTGGTAGCACCGGTTGAAAGCAACAAGGAATTGCTGAAAATCTATTTCCCGGAAGGCACGTGGTATGATCTGTACACAGGAAAACAATGGCAGGGCAACCGGGAAGCCATAATTGAATCGCCTATCCACCGTTTACCCGTATTCATAAAAGCCGGCAGCGTTTTACCCATGCGGCCGGCACAGGCGCACGCGGGTATTACAACCACCGAGCTTGCCCTGCATATTTATGCCGGGCAAGAGTCAAGTGAATTCCTGCTTTATGCAGATGATGGTGAAACGTTCCATTATCAGCAGGGACAATATGCAACCAGGCTGATTCAACACTTCGGTTCGCAAAACCGTGTTGTAGTAGGAGAAGCGGAAGGAGCTTTCAAAACATCGTATCAAAAGCTGAAGGTTGTATGGCATGGCACACAGGCTGCCCAGGTAACCATAAACGGAAAAATACTACCCCTGAAACAGGAAAATCATTCCTTCTTTACTCCTTTGGAAAAATACGATCCGATCAACGATCCGGATTCGATGGGTGAAGAACCTGTATGTTGGATGGAAACAGCTTATACGGATGAACGAATAGAAATACGTTGGTAAAACTTCACACACATGACACAGAAACCCCGTCTATCCTTCTGGCAAATCTGCAACATGAGCTTTGGATTTTTGGGAATCCAGTTTGGGTTTGCCTTGCAGAACGGAAATGCGTCCCGGATCCTAACTACGTTTGGAGCCGATGTTGAACATTTGTCCTGGTTCTGGCTTGCGGCACCACTAACAGGTATGATCGTTCAACCGATTATCGGTTATTACAGCGATCACACCTGGACATCGCTGGGAAGACGAAGACCATACTTCCTGGCCGGGTCGATCCTGGCAGCCACTGCGCTCATCTTTATGCCCAATGCACAAATCATGGCCGCCATTCTTCCACCGCTTTACATAGGAGCCGGTATTTTAATGATTATGGATGCATCGTTCAACATTGCTATGGAACCTTTTCGTGCATTGGTAGCAGACCTGCTTCCGGCTGATCAAAGAACATTGGGCTTCTCGATTCAAACCTGCCTGATCGGAATCGGTGCCGTAATCGGTTCGTGGTTACCTTATGTTTTTGCTGAATACTTCGGCATAGAAAAATCTGCTGCTGACGGGAGCGTTCCTTTTAGCGTTACGCTTTCATTTTATGTAGGTGCATTTGTTTTCTTAATTGCAATACTCTGGACAGTTGTTACAACCAAAGAATTTCCACCCGATGAGGAGTACAAAAAAGAGAGCACAGGCAAAAAAGGCATCAGCCAGGTTATGGCCGACTTTGCCGGAATGCCGGCTACCATGAAGCAGCTTGGGTTAGTGCAATTCTTTTCCTGGTTCGCCTTGTTCTCCATGTGGGTGTTCACCACATCGGCAGTAGCCACACATGTTTATGGCTTGCCCCAGGATGATCGTTCTTCGGAAATGTTCAATGATGCGGCAAACTGGGTTGGAATAATTTTCGGAGTGTATAACGGTGTATCGGCAATCTATGCGTTAGCGCTTCCGGTAATTGCCGCAAAAGTCGGACGCAAAACAACACACGCTATTTCACTTACGGCAGGCGGCCTCGGGCTTATATCCATCTACTTTATTCATGACCCTGCCCTTCTGATTTACTCGATGATTGGTGTGGGTATGGCCTGGGCCAGCATCCTGGCCATGCCGTATGCGATCCTGGCCGGCTCCATTCCTGCTCATAAAATGGGTATATACATGGGTGTGTTTAACTTCTTCATCACACTTCCGCAAATTATTAACGGTATTATCGGTGGGCCGATTGTGAAGTACTTTTATAATTCCCAGGCCATTTATGCTATCGTAATGGCTGGAATCTTTTTGATTCTGGCTGCGTTTTGTGTTCGGTTTGTGAATGATCAGGATGACCCGGTTAATTCTCTGAAATGAAACAAATATCAATTCTTGCCATAATCTTTGTTCCCTGCTTTGCCGTTTCGCAATCCATGTGGACGAGGGCAAATCAGTTGGTTCATCAAACCACTACACAGCCGGAACAAATTGACACCTGGTGGAGTGATCTGCAGTATAACAGCAGCGTGCCCCTTGTACACGATGACTCCGTGCTCTTCCTCTATCGCGGTAACGCAACTTCCGTAGAATGGATGGGCGACTTTAACGGTTGGGGCTATGTGAAAGATTTTCCCAACAAAGGCAAGAAGATTACCGGCACAGATATTTGGTACTTGAAATGCAGATTTCCGCAAGATGCACGTCTTGATTACAAAATCCTGGTGGATGGCACCAACTGGATTATTGATCCGGCTAACGAGTTTCAGCAATGGTCAGGTGTGGGTGGCGGAAGCCCCAACTCTGAATTGCGTATGCCGCAATGGAAAGAAGATTTTATTACAGTAACAAATCCTGATGCACCTAAGGGTGAATTAACCCGCGATGTGCTCATCAACAGCAAATCGTTAGGCTACCAGGTTACCTATACAGTGTACCTGCCAAACCATTACAAACAGTATGGTCAACTGCCGGTAGCTTATGTTACCGATGGCTATGAGTATATGCATCCGCAACTGGGTAACATGATTACCACGTTGGATAACCTGGTCTATCAAAAGAAAATTCAACCTGTAATAGTTGTATTCGTTGATAACCGCGAGCCGGTTAACCGGGCAAACAACAGGCGCATGAACGAGCTGGCCATGAACAGCAAGTACCTCGATTTCTTTAGCAGCGAACTTATACCTGCTATCCAGGCGCAATACCCGGCCCGAACAGATGCTAAAAACCGCGCGATAATAGGAACTTCGATGGGTGGATTAACGGCAACATATTTTGCTTTCACACGGCCCGACTTGTTCGGCCTGGCCGGCATTCAATCCCCTGCATTTTATACCCGTCCGCAGATTTACAAATTGTGCGATGACAACAGCGAACTGCAATTAAAAATATCGATGACTTCCGGCTTGATCAACGACACGAGTACTGATAGCAGGAAGATGAGTGAAATTCTGAAAGCCAGCAGTTGTGAGTACCAGTACCGCGAAGTAAATGAAGGCCACTCGTGGGGTAACTGGCGCAGGCTTATTGACGATATCCTGATCGACCTGTTCGGAAGATAAGACAAACGGCACTATTGTTGCCTAAGGCTTTATTAGCTAAATTCAGCCCCTTAAAGTTTTAAAAAAGTAGTTGGCTTACCCCATGAAACGCACCCTTATAATAATTCTGTTGCTTGCCGGCCTTATGGCAATTATTCAGTCCTGCACATCGGGAAAAAATGCCTTAAAGCAAGGCGATTATTACCAGGCTGTTTC
Organism: Cyclobacteriaceae bacterium; assembly: GCA_026129485.1. Classification (GTDB taxonomy): domain Bacteria; phylum Bacteroidota; class Bacteroidia; order Cytophagales; family Cyclobacteriaceae; genus ELB16-189. The sequence goes on along the minus strand of JAHCHY010000029.1, from coordinate 16,747 downwards.
CCTTGCGGCTAACCGGCTCAGGCAAAACCCGGATCATAAAAAGTCGCGCGAGGTATTGAAAGCCGGTTATCAGCTTGCAATTGATTACCTGGAACAAAGCGCCCGGAACCAGATTACATCCAACGCCAACTTCAAATGGAAGAATGCCGTACAGAGCTATGAGCAGATTAACTCGCTGTATGAACAGATCCGTACTTCACCAGGAGCATTAAAAATTATTCCCAACCCGGTTAACAAATACAAGGAGCTGAACGAGGTAAAGGGCAAAGCCGCTGAGGAATCGTACGAGGCCGGCATACAAGCTATGCTCAAAAATACCCGTGATGATGCCAAGCGCGCTTACTTCCTGTTCACAGACGCCAATGCGCTATCCCCCGGCTATCGCGAATCGATTGAGATGATGGAACAGGCAAAATTCAATGCTACCATAAAAGTTGTGGTTGAGCCCACCTTTTCCAATTACCAGAACTGGAATTTTGAACCCGTGGTATTCGGTGTTAACCCCAGTCAGTTTGTGAAGTTTTATACTCCGCGCGAAGCGGAAGATGCCGGGCTTACCCGTGTAGATCACATCGTTAAGGTATCGGTTAACGGGTACAACGAAAATCGTCCTTCAACCAGCAATCGTACCGATAACTTTACAGACAGCGTTAAGGTAAGCGAAAAGACCGTTAACAACCAGAAGATACCCGTTTACGAAAAGATAACAGCCAAGATGATCACGTACGAGAAAGTTATTACTTCTCGCGGTTCTATTACACTTTACATTCGGGATGCCAACAGCGGAGCTGACCTGCGTAATTCCGATATTGTAACAGAAGAGCGCTGGAGCGATCGTTGGGCCACCTGCTCGGGCGATTTACGGGCTATACCGGAAGCTACCCGCAAATTATGCGGAACCAGGGAACCCAACATGAACCGCGATTTCCTGGTTACCCGAACCAAGCGCGAACTGGATAATAAATTGGCCAACGCGCTATCAGCCTTTTATAGCGGCTATTGATTTAGTACTGTTGGTTATTCAAAACTATTTTCGATGAAACCGGGTTGTTGTATGATGAAGTTAATAAGTATAACCGCTGTTCTTACGCTCTTCATTACGGGTGTAATTGCGCAAAATAATCCGCCCAAAAAAATGAACGAATTGGAAACGGCCACATTAGGCTCCGGATGTTTCTGGTGTACCGAAGCATTCTTCTTACGGGTAAAAGGAATTGAATCGGTTGTATCCGGTTACTCAGGAGGCAAAGTGAAGAATCCTACCTACCGCGAAGTTACTACGGGCCTGACCGGCCATGCAGAAGTAGTCCAGGTAAAGTTCGATCCGCAGGAGATTTCCTATGCCGAGGTGCTGGAGATTTTCTGGAATACACACGACCCGACTACCCTGAACCGGCAAGGTAATGATGAGGGCACGCAATACCGGTCAGTGGTATTTTATCACAATGAAGAGCAAAAAAAGACAGCCGAAGCGTATAAGTCGCAATTGGATAAGTCCGGTGTTTATAAAAAACCGATCGTTACTGAAATTACTGCCTTTAAAGAGTTTTACCCGGCCGAAGATTACCACCAGAATTACTATGCCTTAAACCCTAATCAGGGTTATTGTCAGTATGTTATCCGGCCAAAAATTGAAAAGTTCAACAAGCAGTACGCTTCGAAGCTGAAAAAATAGGAGTAAAAAAATGTTAATTCTTTTTAACAAATGTAACATTCTAAGGTACCTGCCGTTTTAATACCAAAGAGCAGATAAAATCTTCTCATAGGTTTAGGTTTAGGTAACAAAAGCCCCTTCAGACGGAAGGGGCTTTTGTGTTTTATGCCTGAGTGGACACCGATGCTGATAGGTTCTGGTTGTTTTGTATGAACCAAAAATTTCTATCCCGAAATACAGTAGCTTCGCAGAAAAAATTGCTGTGTACGACATTGTTATAATCGGTGGAGGAATTGTAGGGCTTGCCACCGCACTTCAGATTCAAAACGCCAGTCCCGGTCTTACAATCGTTCTGCTGGAAAAAGAGTCATCGCTGGCCCGGCACCAAACCGGTAACAACAGCGGAGTGATTCACAGTGGTTTGTATTACAAGCCGGGCAGCCTGAAAGCGACAAACTGCATAAGAGGCTATAACCTGTTGCTTGACTTTTGTACAACCCATGAAATTCCGTTCGACCTGTGCGGCAAAATTGTAGTGGCCACCGAACAGCAGGAGCTACCCCTGCTCGAAAATCTTTTTATCCGTGGCCGGCAAAACGGCCTCGGAAACCTGAAGAAGCTTAAAGGCGAAGAACTGAAAGAATACGAACCGCACGTAACCGGCCTTGCCGGGATGTTTGTTCCCCAAACCGGTATTGTGGATTACACACGTGTGGCAAACAAGTATGGCGAAGTCTTTCAAAAAAATGGCGGCACTGTTCACCTCGGTGAAAAGGTCCTGGATATTCAACACAGCAGTTCAAAAAGTGTGGTTATTACGCGAAAGACGAGTTATACCTCAAAGCTCGTCATCAATTGCGCGGGCTTGTATTCCGACAAGGTTGCCCGGATGACGGTGCCCGATCTCAATGTAAAGATCATCCCCTTCCGCGGAGAGTATTACAAGCTGAAAAAAGATAAAGAGCACTTAGTTAAAAATCTCATTTACCCCGTACCCGATCCTAACTTCCCGTTCCTGGGTGTTCATTTTACCCGCATGGCCAAAGGTGGCGTGGAGGCCGGCCCGAATGCCGTGCTGGCATTCAGCCGCGAAGGGTATAAAAAATCCGACATCCGTGTGGGCGAGCTGACCGAAAGCTTAGCATGGCCCGGGTTCCGGAAAGTGGCTGCCAAATACTGGCGCACAGGCATGGGCGAAATGTATCGTTCATTCTCCAAAGCAGCTTTTACCAAAGCTCTGCAAAAACTCTTACCCGAAATCCAAGAGAGCGACCTGGCAGAAGGCGGTGCCGGTGTGCGTGCCCAGGCATGCGACCGCAATGGCGGCCTGGTGGATGATTTTCTGATCCTCGAAAATACCGGTGTGATTAATGTGTGCAATGCTCCTTCACCGGCAGCCACCTCATCACTGGCCATTGGCGAAACCGTTTCAAAGCTTGCGCTGGCCCGGTTCTGAACTCAGGGTTTAATCGCTGTTGCTTCAATTTCAACCAGGTATTCCGGTGCAATAAGCGCGCTTACCTCTACCATAGACGTTACCGGTTTAATATCCTTAAAAAATTCGCCATGCGCTTTTCCTACTGCTTCCCAATTGGAAATATCGGTAACAAAAATCCGGGTACGAACCACATCTTTCAAATCGAAACCCGCCTGCCTTAGCACGCCTTCAATCTTTTCGATGATATAGCGGGTTTGCTCGTAGAAATTTCCCTTTGCTATTACCTGGTTACCGTCCGATGCCACGGTTCCGGAAATCTCGATGGTATTTCCAATCTGTACGGCCCGGCAATAGCCCACAATATCTTCCCACTTCGCTCCTGTTGAATAGTTGATTCGCATGGGGTTTGGTTTGAATTATGGTAGTAAATTTAACGAAGTATGTTACAACAGGAAGATTTTTCAGCAGAAGAAGCGAACCGGTACAGCCGGCATTTCGTATTGCCTGATTTTGGAAAACCCGCTCAGCAAAAACTGAAAGCGGCTTGTGTAACCGTAGTGGGTGCCGGTGGGCTTGGAAGCCCGGTGCTGCAATACTTAGCCGCTGCAGGTGCAGGGCAAATCCAGGTTATCGATTTTGATATAGTCAGTATTTCCAACCTACAAAGGCAGGTGCTTTTCCAAACTGCCGACCTGAATAAACCAAAGGCGCAGGTAGCTGCCGAACGCTTAACGGCTCTTAATCCCACGCTGAAGATTAAATCCATTCAGGAAAAAATTACCGCTGCCAATGCGCTTGAACTCCTGAAGCATACCCACGTAGTGGTGGATTGTACCGATAATTTCCCCACACGCTATTTGCTGAATGATGCCTGCGTGCTATTGAACATACCGTATGTCTTTGGCTCTGTATTCCGGTACGAGGGCCAGGTAGCAGTTTTTAATTACCGGCAGGGGCCAAATTACCGCGACCTCTATCCTACTCCGCCTGTTGCCGGCTCTGTGCCCGACTGCGAAACCGGTGGTGTGCTGGGCGTACTTACGGGTATTATCGGTTGCCTGCAGGCCAATGAAGCAGTAAAGATCATAACCGGATTTGCTGCACCGTTGGCCGGAGAAGTGCTGCTGGTGGATTCTGCTACACTCGAATTTCAGCGCCTGAAAATACCGCAACGAAATTCGAGGCAAAGTATTCAAAGTCTGATCGATTATGATGAATTTTGCGGAACTAAAACCAAAGCAATCATGAAAGAAGTAACCGTACAGGAGCTGAAAGCATTGTTGGACAGCCAGGCAGATTTTCAATTAATTGATGTGCGTGAGCCACACGAGTTCGACATCTGCAACCTGAATGGTGAGCTGATTCCGCAAGGCGATATACCGGCATCGGTAGATAAGATTGCGAAAGACAAGCAAGTGGTAATTCATTGCCGCAGCGGTGCACGCAGCGGGAACATGGTGCAATGGTTAGAAAAGAATCATGGTTTTACCAACCTGTATAACCTCAAGGGCGGGATATTGGCATGGGCGAAAGAGATTGATCCGAGCGTACCGACCTATTGATGTGGGAATTATCTGATCAGCGATCCGTGTCTTGTGATGATTGATTTGTGATTGTAGCTCTTAAAATCTAAAATCACAACTCACCAATCAATAATCGCCAATCAACCTACCTGCTCGCCTCAATCGCCTGCGCTACATCCGCCTGGATATCGGTATAAGTTTCAAGCCCGACTGATATACGCACCAGTCCGGGCGTAATACCTACTGCCAATCGTTCGGCATCGGTAAGCTTGGAATGCGTGGTTGATGCCGGATGCGTGGCAATGGTTCGTGTATCGCCCAGGTTGGCGGAGTGCGATAACATCTTCAGCGAGTTTAAAAATCTACGGCCCCGTTCAAGCCCACCCTTTATCTCAAATGTAACCACACCCCCGCCCAATCGCATTTGCTTTTTAGCTAACGCATGCTGCGGGTGCGATGGGAGAAACGGATACTTCACGCGCTCCACATCCGGGTGTTGCTCCAGGAACTTCGCCAGCTCATAGGCCTGCGCACAATGCCTGTCCATTCTTACGGCCAGTGTTTCAAGACTTTTAGATAAGACCCATGCATTGAAGGGCGAAAGCGCTGGCCCGGTATGCCGTGCGAAGAAACGCACTTCTTTGATCAGCTCTTTCTTTCCCAGCACAGCTCCGGCTATCACTCTTCCCTGTCCATCAATAAACTTGGTAGCTGAATGCGTTACTAAGTGAGCACCCCACTGTGCCGGGTTTTGCAAATACGGGGTTGCAAAACAATTGTCAACGTTCAGGATCAGGTTGTGCTTATCAGCCAGCTTGCCCAGCCATTCCAGGTCAATAATATCCAATGCCGGGTTGGATGGGGTTTCCACGAAAATCATTTTTGTGTTGGGCTGAATCTTGTTCTCCCATGAAGCGGGGTCAGCTATATCGGCATAGGTATAGCTGATGTTAAATCGCGGAAACAGGTTATTCAGAATCTGGTGGGTAGAACCAAATACCGAGCGCGAAGCCAGCACATGATCTCCGGCCTTCAGCAAAGCGGCCATACTGCTGTACATCGCAGCCATACCCGATGCCGTAGCAATGCCATCTTCGGTGCCTTCCAGTAAGCATAGCTTTTCAACCAGCTCGTTATTATTCGGGTTAGAGAAGCGCGTGTAGATGTTACCGGGAATTTCATCGGCAAACAACGCACGCGCCTGCTCAGCATCTTCAAAGACAAAGCTGGAAGTAAGGTATAACGGAACGGAGTGTTCGCGGTTAGGGGTGCGTTCGGCCTGCGCCCTTATGGCGTTGGTTTCAAAATTCCTGTTCTCCATCAATCCTGGTCAATTATTTCAAAGTCGTGGGTAATCTTAGTCAGCGGCTTCATGGTTTCGCCAACGGAGCAATACTTTTCAACTGCCAGCTCTACTGCCCGTTTTACCTTATCAGCATCCAGCTTTCCGTAAAGCTTAAAATGAATATGCGCTTCGGTATATACTGCCGGAACTTTGTTTTCGCGCTCACCGGTAACGGTTATTTTAATATCCTTCAGCTCCTGCTTTTGCTTTTTAAGAATGGAGATCACATCAAACGAACCACACGCGCCTAAAGCGGCTAACAACAACTGCATCGGTCGCATTCCCTGGTTACCACCGCCTGTATCGGCTGCTGCATCCATTCTTATCGTATTACCCGCGTCATTTACCGCTTCCAGCAGAAAAGCATCATCCAGCCTGTTTATTTCAATCTTTACCATTATAAATTAATTTATCCTTCCAAATCAAGCTCCCGGCTATCATGCTCGCTACACTTACCAGCAAGGCGGGTACCAGCGCGGGCCACGCGAGCTCAAGCCGGGATGCAAACAGCCACGTAACAATACCGGCTATCATGGCCAGCAACGCCCCGGTAGCCGAAGCGCGTTTCCAATATAAGCCCAGCGCCATAGGCGCGAACAAAGATACCAAGCTGAGAATGGATGAATCACCAACAAGCTCGTAAATATTTGAGCGCATACAGGCCATGATGGTGGCCACCCCGGCAAAGCCTAATACGGCAAACCGGGTAATGGCCAGAAAGTGCTTGTCGGTAAACCGGTGCTTTGTCAAAGGCTTCACCAGGTTTTCAGAAAAGATAGCGGCCGGTGCCAGGATTGCCGAGCTGGTTGTGCTCATGATGGCCGATAGCAATGAACCGAAGAACAGCACCTGAACCGGCATAGCAGCATGTGCCAGCACCATGGAAGGCAAAGCCAATTGTGTATCCCCCTGTGTAAACTCCGGGTACAAATGACGCACGCACAGGCTTATAAAAAGCGGCAACATGGCAACGGTTAAATACAGGCCCGCGGCAATAAAGCATGAACGCACGGCAGTATTTACCGAGTTGGATGACATTACCCGCTGAAAAACATCTTGTGAGGGAATAGAACCCAAACCCAGCACCGACCATGCAGCGAGGTAAGTAATAATCTCTGTACCGGTGGCCTTTGGTAAAAAACGGAAAGTGCCGGGCTGCACTTCGCCCAGAACGTTTGCAACACCACCGGCTTTTCCTGAAAGCAGGATAGCCACTACCAGCAATCCTCCAATGATGATAATGCTTTGAACAAAATCAGTAACTGAAATGGCCCACATCCCCCCTATATATGTATAGAATGTAACTACAACGGCTGACACCACTACGCCCTGCCAGACAACCATTCCCGTAACCACATTAAGTATTAAGCCCATAGCCACTAACTGCGCTGCGATATACCCCACATACGAGGGTACAATAAATAATCCGGCCACTAATTCTACACGAGTGCCAAACCGGACTTTAAAGAAGTCGCCCAGTGTAAGCAGGCTCATGTTATAGAGCTTACGGGCGAAAAACAAACCGAAAAGCACCAGGCACAATGCGGCTCCAAACGGATCCTCAATTACAGCATAAAGACCTCCCTTCAGAAATTCGGATGAAGCTCCGAACACGGTTTCGGAACCGAACCATGTAGCAAACAGTGCGGAGGAACTTAACAGCAGCGGCAAGCTGCGACCCGCTAACATAAAATCGCCAGATGTGCGAACCTTGCGCGATGCCCAATAGCCGATCAGAACGGTAAGCAGCAGGTAAACAATGATGGAAGCAAGCAGCAACTGGAAGCTATCGGTTTAATCAAACCGCAAAGCTAAAAAAGCAAGGTGGTAAATCAATATCTCAGGAAGGTGTCAGCAGGTAGCCAATACAAATACCCAGGTAGTAAGGAATTCAACCGCTCGTATAGCCGGGCGTTATTTCTGCTTCCTGACCTGGAACGATCTTGTAACGTTAAAGCCGAGGTGAATATCACCATCAAAAAAATTTCCGGTAGTTTCGGTCAGGAAGGCCCGTTCAGTAAGACCGCGGGTATTGGTGAGCACCAGTTGAAACACATGGCCGCCTGTTTCAATATCAATGCCAAAACCAAGCGCATTGTAGTATTGGTTAGCTGCCGGAACATCAAACCGGTAATAGTACTCGGCATTAAGCGATACGCTGCGCGTCATCTTCAGCCTGCCGCCTGCTCCCAGCAAGAATTGATCGTTGTTTTCTTCATTCTGATTAACCGTATTCCGGTGAACCAGCGTGGGCATAACCTGCAGCGACAAAGCCGGTGTAAATTTTCGCGCAATCAGGAGCTGACCGGTATAGGAAATACGGTCATTGAGGGTAATACCTGGCGCATCAGCTTTGCGGGGTGAAGTGCGGACTGCTGCATTGGCAAATGTTGTAATAGTTACCGGCATACCGCTTTGTTTCTGCCTGATCAGCTTGTATCGAAAATAACCATCCATGGTTTTATCTACCGAGTTCCTTCCAAAGCCTGTACTTAGCTTGTCGGTTATTCCGTACTCCAATCCTATGCGCACAAAAGCCTGGTCAAGACCGAATAATTCGTAGATGCCCCCATTCATGCGGCCAAACCGGTGTGCAAAAATAAATTCGAGCTCGCCTTTATGGCGGGTTTCCACTGACTGACCGTTCACTAACCGGCTGCCCTTGAACGTAGCGGTAACAATTTCCGGTTCAGCTTCAGCACGCTGCTCCAGCTCTTTCAGCAAATCGCCTTGCGCGAAACTGACGTGAGCCACCAGGACAAAGGCAATAATTTTACTCATTGGGGCTTGTAGGAAAATTCGACCGTTACCTCCACCTGCTCGGCAATTTTCTGCCAGAGCAATTGCGGAATTTTAATGTTATAATCAGCCAGCTTTATCATAAATGTAGCTTTAGCCAATAACCTTTGCGATGTGGCCTGAATCGTTCCCGGAATTGCTACTTCGCGGGTAACACCATGAATGGTAAGCTTGCCGGTCGCCTGTACCGGCTGTGTCTCCGGGCGATCTGGCTGAAAAGAACTGAACTTCCCCTGGAAAGTGGCCTTCGGAAATTTATCCGACTCCATGTACTTTTCATTGAAATGCTCCTGCATGGTTGCATTCTCAAACTCAAAGCCGTTACTGGGTATTACGAAGGCTACATCTCCTGTGGTATAATCATAAATGCCCGCAGCTTTAACATTCTCTGCTTTAATGTCTTCAATGGCTGCACGCGAAAAGAAGGTTACCTTCGATTTTTCGAGCACAAACTTTTGCGCCCATGTATCATGTACGGAAAGCGCCAGGATAAAAAGCAGCCAGATGCGCGTGATAGAAGCTATCTCAAAAACCGGCTGCAAAGGCGTCTGGCAGCTTGAAGGCTGAAACAAACAGCCGTCTGACGCTTCATTTCGCTCCTGCATTATATTTTTAACACGCCCCAATGACAAAAAATATTTTGAGATGGCTTCTAATTATTCTGAGCACCGCTATCTACCCAGCATGCAATCATATCAATCTGTGCCTGCGTAAGCGCATTGGGACTATCCTGGGGCATGGATCGGTCGCCCGTCCTTGCTTTAATGGCTAAAGCCTTTTCTTTCACATTGGAAAATACGCTCCAGTTTTTATCTGCGCCATTATCGCCATTGTGGCACCCCGACTTTATACAATTGACCTGGATAATAGGGGCAATATCCGTTGTGTAGCTTATGGTGGTGTTGCTGGCTACGGCCTCATTGATGGTGATGCTGCAATTCGCATCGTCCTGCACGGTAATGGTATAGTTGCCTGCCTTCAGGTTTGAAAATACATTGGTTGACGCAAATGCTCCCGTTCCGATCTTGTACTCGTAAGGCGGTGTTCCGCCTGTAACATTTATGGTGATTGAGCCATTCGGTGTAAGACAATCGGTATGTGCGGCAATAACAGAAGCGCCCGCAACCGGTGAAGCCGGTGCCAGCAGCACAATGGCCGAAAGTGTTTTCTCGCAGTTGTTGGCATCTTTTACTGCTACGCTAAAAGAGCCGGGCCCCAGGTTATTAAATGTGCCGGAGCTGCCAAAGGTACCCGCGTTAATGCTGAACTGATACGGAGCAGCGCCACCCGTTGCCGAAACCACAATTGTTCCGTTGTTGGTGCTACAATCCGCGGGGTCGCTCTTGGAGGTAAGAGCGATGGCAAGATCGGTGGTACTGCAATCCACAGGCTCGGGTTCATCATTACTTGAACAGCCTGCATAGGCCAGCAGCGATACCAGCAAAACAACACCGGCAAGTCGATAAATGGGTAACGTTAACTTCATGATCAGTGATTTTTGATTTTCGGATTAAGTTGATAGCGAGCTCCCGCAAAGGCACCCATGCTGGATAACCGTACATTGCGTTCACCCAGATCCGCCAGCGGAGCTTTAACAAAAGGTTCAACCAGCACCTGCCAGCGGGGAGCAACCTGGTATTGCATACCCGCAGCCAGATTCAGCACTTTAAACCATTCGTTGTTTTTTCGGATTGCCTGGTATGGATACACACGGTCGCCCGCGCTGGAACTAACTGTGTATACATAATCCTCGCGAAGCATAAGGTAGGATGAGGCCCCGGCTGTTACATACGCAGAAAACCGCTTGCCTAATGGAAAATAATACGTCAGGTTAAGCGGAACATCTAAGATGTTGCAACTGCCCACAAGATGACGGGCACTGCTACCATAGGCAGCTTCCTGGTAAGATTCATAATTTTTTCTCGCCAGGATTACACCGGTCGAAACCGAGAACCTTTCGGAGAAAGCAAATTCTCCCGTTACACCAAAGTTACTGCCCAATTGTGCCGGCCCGAATCTGACGGACGACAAATCGGGAGAAGCAAGGAGCCTGATAAACACCCCATAATGCCCTCTACCTGTTTTATCCTGTGGCTCCCTGCTTATTTCAAGAGAATCTTCCCGAGGGTTACCCGGTTTAATCAAATCTTCCAAAAACCCGGTGGTATCTGCATTTAATACAGCGCTTTGTTTACCCGGATCGCCCGTTAGTGTGATCACCTGCAATTCTTCAATATCCTTCCTTGTTTCTTCTGAAGCATTGCTTCGGGTTTGATGCAACGAAACCGGCTTGTACCCGGAACGGTCAGCAAAAATTGAAGGGCCGGATTTTTGATCCGATATTTTTATTGACTCCCGGTTACCCGATGTTTCATCAGCGCCTGTCAAATTTCCATCCTGTCGCACAGAAACAGCCTCGATATCATTCCCATTTACGGTTGCTATCCCACCAAATACCTTTTCAGTTTCAGGTATGGGTTGCTGCGGTTTACTATTGGTAGTACGGCCTACCCAAACCCCTGCAATGAAGACAACTGAACCTATCAAGAGAACTGAAGTAAATTTCTTCCAAAACGGAACGGGTTCAGGAGCATCCAGAAGCTTCGCCATCGCCTCCCATGCAGCCGGGTCGTAGGGCGGAGTATTATTTTCCGCAGCAGCTTTGAACACCGAATCCAGCTCTTCGTCAGTTAGCTTTTTCATAGGGCATCTTGTTCATTCCATCCAACATACTTCGCAGGTTTTCACGCGCTTTCAACAGGTTTGATTTTGATGTTCCTTCCGATATGCCCAACATCTTGCCTATCTCACGGTGATTATATCCATCCATCACGTACAGGTTAAATACAGCACGATAGGCCGGTGATAGCTTTTGAACCAACGCAATCAACTCCTCATGCGAAAGGTTACTTACAGCATCAGGCTGGGTATGCACGACACGCACCTGCTCTACCGAAGCCTGACGAGCATGCTTTATTTCTTTACGATACTGATCTATTGAAGCATTAATCATAATCTTGCGCAACCATCCTTTAAAAGGGAAATCGGAATTATACTGCCCGATCTTATCAAACACTTTCAGGAATCCGTCATTAACCACTTCTTTTGCTTCTGCCGTGCTGCGCGAGTAACGCATGCATACAGCCAGGGCATACGAATAGTAATGCTGATAGAGCAAACGCTGGCTATCGCGATCATTCCGCTTGCAACCCTGTATCAGCAGGTGCATAAGAAATACTTAAAGAGTTTGGTCCTAAAAATTGAACCCCTTACGGACAGAGATTAAAAAGAGTTGCCTCACCTTAACGAAGGTACAAAGAATTTTTCCGGGCGGGCATAAAAAGAAAATCCCCCAAAGTCCTGGACCCCGGGGGATAATCTTGTCTATAGTTGGCTTTAATCTGATGCTAAAGTACAGCGGGGCTTTTGCCTACCAAATTGACAACCGATTGGATGTTAATAAATCTGACTAATTGCCGGATTTACCGTTGAATGGCATTTGCTGAATCCTTTCTGATCGTATCCTTTTTCAGGAACTGTTCTTCAATCCGTTCTTTTAATTGTGGTTTGGAGCCCGGAAAGGTTGTACGCCTGCTGATATCATAACTGGCGTACAGAAGCAGTACAAAAAATACGATAGCAAGTCCTGCAAAAACCTTCTTTGATCTCGACATGCTCAAAATTAAAAAAGCCCCCGACAAGTCGGAGGCTTTTCATCATGGGGTATCCCAAATTTTACTTCAGCTTCTTCACCACAGCTTCAAAGGCTGCAGGGTGGTTCATCGCCAGGTCAGCCAGAACTTTACGGTTCAGGTCGATACCTGCTTTTTTGATTTTACCCATAAACTCGGAGTAAGACATACCGTGCAAACGGGCACCGGCATTAATACGGGCAATCCATAATGTGCGAAAGTCGCGTTTCTTGGCTTTGCGATCGCGGTAGGCATACACCAAACCTTTTTCAACTGCATTCTTGGCTACAGTCCACACATTTTTTCTGCGACCAAAGTATCCCTTGGCCAGCTCCAGCACGCGCTTGCGCCTGGCTCTTGATGCTACATTGTTTACTGAACGTGGCATAAACTTTAATTTTTTGGCGTTGGCGTCATACCATTACAGATGAACTTGTAAGCCAGTAGCCGGGTTAAACATACTGCCTGCACCTTGCAGGCAGATTAAACACCCCTGTGTTACCGCAGGGAAACGGTATCCGACTATACGGATTAAAGCAGGTAAGGAAGCATCGGCTTAACATTGCCTTCGTCAACTTTTTTAACGGTGGCAGCATGGCCCAATCTTCTTTTCTGTTTAGTCTCTTTCTTCGTCAGGATGTGGCGCTTGTACGCTTTCTTACGCTTGATCTTACCGGTACCGGTAACTTTAAAGCGCTTCTTCGCCCCTGACTTGGTCTTTAACTTAGGCATCTCCTTATTATTTAAAACTTACTTCTTTCCTTTTGGCGCCACCATCATATACATGCGCTTGCCTTCCAGCTTAGGCATCTGCTCTACCTTACCCAGCTCTTCCAGCGCCTGCGCAAACTTGAGCAACAGGATTTCTCCACGCTCCTTATATACAATCGAACGACCGGCAAAGTGCACATAGGCTTTCACCTTGGCACCTTCTTTCAGGAAGTTCTCGGCATGCTTTACTTTAAAGTTAAAATCATGATCATCGGTATTGGGCCCGAATCGAATCTCTTTCAGGATTGTCTTCTGGGCATTAGCCTTGATCTCTTTCTGTTTTTTCTTTTGCTCGTACTTAAACTTGGAGTAATCGATGATCTTGCATACCGGGGGATCTGCATTAGGTGAAATCTCCACCAGGTCAAGTCCCTGCTCCTGCGCCATCCTGATGGCAACCGAAGTAGGATACACATCAACTTTAATGTTCTCGCCTACCACTCTTACCCGTTGGGCAAGAATTCGTTCGTTAACACGATACGGTTCTTCTACTACTCTCCGCGGGCCCCTGATAAAAGGCCTTGGGCGGTCATTGCCTGGAAATCCTGCCACTCGTTGGGTTTAAATTCTTACTTTTAAAAAACAGGCTGCAAATATCGCCCTTTTTTCCGTTTATCAAAATCCTGAAATCAGGCCGGTAAGGCAAATTCACGGGAAAACCGCTCAACAAACTCTTTCAGATCCATTACCCCCTGGTCGCCCTGACCATGTTTGCGCACAGCTACTTTACCTTCGGCTACTTCTTTTTCACCTACCAGCAGCATAAAAGGCACTTTGTTTACCTCGGCATCGCGGATTTTCCGGCCTATTTTTTCGTTCCGATCGTCTAAAAAGCCCCTGATATCGCTGTTTTTCAGAGTATCCAAAACCTGCTGACCATACTCGTTAAACCGCTCTGAAATAGGCAGCACCGCTATCTGCTCAGGCGCCAGCCACAGCGGGAAGTTACCGGCACAATGTTCGATCAACACGGCCACAAAACGCTCCATCGAGCCAAAAGGCGCACGGTGAATCATTACCGGGGTATGCTTTTGATTATCCGAACCGATGTATTCCAGCTCAAAACGCTGCGGCAACTGGTAGTCCACCTGGATGGTACCCAACTGCCAGCTCCGGCCGAGGGCATCCTTCACCATAAAGTCCAGCTTGGGCCCGTAGAAAGCAGCCTCGCCAAACACAGCAATTGTTTTTAAACCGCGCTCGTCAGCCGCTTCCTGTATCTCGCGCTCGGCACGTTCCCACAAGGCATCCTCACCAATGTATTTGGTTTTGTTTTCCGGGTCGCGAAGCGAAACCTGGGCGGTATAATCTTCAAAGCCTAACGACTTAAAGGTGAATAACACCAGGTCAATTACTTTGATAAACTCGTCCTTCACCTGGTCGGGGCGGCAGAAAATATGCGCATCGTCCTGCGTAAATCCGCGCACACGGGTTAGCCCGTGAAGCTCACCGCTTTGCTCGTAACGATATACGGTGCCGAACTCAGCCAGCCGGATGGGCAGGTCTTTGTATGAACGTGGCTTTACTTTATAAATCTCGCAATGGTGCGGGCAGTTCATGGGCTTGAGCAGGAACTCCTCGCTTTCATCAGGCGTATGGATGGGTTGAAACGAATCCTTACCGTATTTCTCGTAATGGCCGGAAGTAACATACAACTGCTTGCTGCCAATGTGCGGTGTAACCACCGGATCATACCCGGCCCGGATCTGTGCCCTGCGCATGAACTGCTCCAGGCGTTCGCGCAGGATAGTTCCTTTCGGCAGCCAAAGCGGCAGGCCCATCCCTACTTTTTCAGAAAAGGCAAACAGCTCTAACTCCTTACCCAGCTTACGATGGTCGCGCTTTTTGGCTTCCTCCAACATGTGAAGATATTCGTCCAGCTCTTTCTGTTTGGGAAAGGTGATGCCGTAAATGCGTTTCAGCATTTTGTTCTTTTCATCGCCACGCCAGTACGCACCGGCAACGCTCAGCAGCTTTATGGCTTTGATTGGTCCGGTAGACGGAATATGCGGCCCGCGACATAAGTCAACGAAGTTGCCTTGCTGATAAAAGGTTATTGAACCATCTGCCAGTCCGTCAATTAATTCAAGCTTATATTCATCACCTTTTTTAGTGAAATAGTCTATGGCTTCTTTCTTGGAAACATCGCGTCTTACAAATGTGCTGTTTGCTTTCGCGAGCTCAACCATTTTCTTTTCAACAGCAGCCAGCTCTTCATCCCCGAAAGGGCGATCGCCTAAGTCTACGTCATAATAAAAACCATTTTCGATGGGCGGACCAATTCCAAACTTAACGCCCGGATACAATGCTTCCAATGCCTCGGCAAACAAGTGGGCCGATGAGTGCCAGAATGCATACTTGCCTCCTTTATCGTTCCATGTAAATATTTTTATAGCTGCATCGGTGTTAATCGGTCTGCTTAAATCCCAGATTTCACCCTGCCTGTCCGGCAGGCAGGCATTTACTTCAATAGAAAGTGCATTGCGGGCTAACCCTTCGCTAATGCTTTGCGCGATTTCAATGCCTTTAACGCCTGCCGGGTATTGACGGGAAGAACCATCGGGCAGGGTAATATTCACTACGCTCATTAAACTGTATTTTTTAGGAGGTGCAAATTTAGAAGTTAGAAGTTAGAAATTAGAAGCTGGAGGTTAGAAATTAGAGGTTGGAATTTAGAAGCTGGAGTATGACTAAAGTTGGAATTGGGCTGACAACAGGATTCCGAATTTGCGTGCATTTTCGTTTTCGAGGTAGGAAACGCGATGAATGAAATCCACACGCAACACTTTGAAGATATTCTCCACACCATAACCCAGCTCGATATACGGTTTGCTGTTCCTGAAATAACCGGCTGTTAAGGTTTCGGCCCCTGAAGGTGAGTACTGAGCTATCAGGTTGCGGTTGGATTGCCGCATCCCTCCTACAATTACATTTGAAGTCGCCAGCAGGCGCCACTTCAATTTGTTCAGCAACGGAATGCGATTCAGCAAAAAACCTTCGAGGTATTGCCGGTACTGGATGGAAGCATACCGGTCGCTCACAAACTCGCCAAAGTTCATCAGGTTATAAGTAATGGATGAGTAGATGGGCGACTGATTGCCTAAATGCAACGTAAGCAACGGGTAAGGTAGCGCATTAAATACATACTCACCGGTTAGCGTAACATATCCTACACCCAGCGGCCCTGTTTTTATTCGCTTGGTCAGGTTGAAACGAAGCTTGTCGTAATCAAAGTCGCTGCCGAACACGCCACTGAACCCGCGCGTGTACCGGAGCGTGATCACCGGCCATTTGTTGGTGCCCAGGCTGATGCGGTCATTATCATCCTGCAGAAAAACTTCATCGCGCGCATAGCGTGATTCTATGCTGACTTCTGAAGTCCTGAACTGATCGAACACCGGTGAACCTCCATCGGCAGGAGGTTTGAAGTAACCAAAATCATACGTGGGCTCGAACGTCCAATGCCTGAATGACACCCGTTGTGAATAGCCTTTAAAAATTTCGCGCTGAAACGATAACCGGTAT
>JAHCHY010000028.1 GCA_026129485.1 Cyclobacteriaceae bacterium | reverse complement strand
GATTCTTTCGGATAAACTCAGCCCCGATAATATTTATATCGAACTCAATGTTGTGCCCTATCAATAATCGTGTTTGCTCCAGGTCCTTCCGGAATTCGGCCAGCACAGCTTCCAGGTCGCGACCTTCTTCAAGTGCCCGTTGAGTTGAAATGCCGTGTACCTGTTCCGCCTTGAACGGGATATCAAAACCGTCAGGCTTAATAATGGAATTGTTTCGCGAAAGCAGCTTACCGGTATGGTCATGAAGCTGCCAGGCAAGCTGTACCAGCCGGGGCCAGTTATCAAGATCGGTTAAGGGTGCAGTCTTATTATGCGGAATACCTGTGGTTTCCGTGTCGAAAATCAGATACATCTAAATCAAATCGTAGTGGTGATGTAAAATTAGCCCGATTTGACCTTTTGACCAATTTATCCCACAGTGGGAATTTGTGTTGTTTTTGAGAAGAAATGGCGTATTACAATCGTCTTAACTTATTGATTTTCAATGTATTTAATCTGAAGCCGGTTTTTTGTACCAAGCAGTACAAAAGAAAATGTAAAATGAAACGCTTGCTGAATGCTTTGTTGAGCATAATTCGTAAGGAGTGGTTTTTGTTATTCATGCTGGCCACCATATCGCTTATATTATATCTGTCCAGTTTACTTTGAGTTTTAACTCAAGAGCAGTTAAACAAAACTATTTAGAATTTTTCAAAATAAACCAATCAATTGTTTGGTATGGCGCTGGGAAGTAATTTTGATTCGGTTCAAAATTACGCTCAACCTATACCTATGAAATAGCCATGATGCAAGTGTTTCACCAACCGGCAATCCAGGTTATGGTTATTCCATGTAACCTTAAAAAAACAATTATACACGCATGAAATGGTTTTTAGATCTCTTCTCAAGCTCGCTTGGAAGAAAAGTGCTGATGGCCTTAACCGGTTTGTTCCTTATTCTCTTTTTGGCCGTGCACCTTGCAGGTAACCTTCAGCTACTAAAAGATGACGGGGGTAAATCATTCAATATTTACGCAGACTTTATGGGCCACAACCCGCTCATCCAGTTTGTTTCCAAGGGCAACTTTGCTTTTATAATTCTTCATGTGATCTGGGGTATTGCGCTAACTATTAAAAACAGGAAGGCGCGCGGCCCGGTGGGCTATGCCAAGCCTAACAAAAGATCTGTATGGGCTTCGCGCAACATGGGCATTTTAGGAACATTGATATTTATTTTTTTGGTGGTTCACCTTCGTCATTTCTATGCCGAAGCGCATTTTGGCAACCTGGCCACACAGGTGTATGATGGAAAAGAGGTACAGGATTTATATGCGCAAGTTGCCTTTTGGTTTAAGAAAGACTGGTATGTTGCCCTTTATGTAGTTTGTATGGCGGCTTTAGGCTTCCACCTGTGGCACGGCTTCGCCAGTGTATTTCAAACGCTGGGCCTTAATCACTTAAAATACAACGGCCTGATTAATGTGGTTGGAAAAACATTTGCCATTGTAGTTCCGGCTGCCTTTGCATGGATACCCATTGCTATGTACTTTTTTAATTCTTAATGATCTTAGTCGCAATCGTATTTATATGAGCTTAAATTCTAAAGTACCGGAAGGGCCATTGGCCGAAAAATGGAGCAGGCATAAATTCAACATGAAGCTTGTTAACCCGGCCAACAAACGAAAGTATGATGTTATCGTAGTGGGCACCGGCCTGGCAGGCGCTTCGGCCGCTGCTTCGCTGGGCGAGCTCGGCTATAATGTAAAGGCATTTTGTTTCCAGGACAGCCCGCGCAGGGCGCACAGTATTGCGGCACAGGGAGGTATAAATGCAGCCAAGAATTATCAGAACGATGGCGATAGTGTTTATCGTCTTTTCTACGATACCGTAAAAGGTGGTGATTACCGCGCACGCGAAGCCAACGTGCACCGTTTGGCAGAAGTAAGTGTAAATATCATCGATCAATGCGTGGCACAAGGCGTTCCCTTTGCCCGCGAGTATGGCGGGTTGCTGGCCAACCGTTCCTTCGGGGGCTCGCAGGTGTCGCGTACGTTTTATGCGCGTGGTCAAACCGGGCAGCAACTGTTGCTGGGTGCGTACTCAGCGCTGAACCGCCAGATTGCAAACGGAAAAATAAAAATGTATAACCGTACCGAGCTGCTCGATGTGGTAATTGTAGATGGAAAGGCGCGCGGTATTGTAGTGCGCGATCTCATTACCGGTAAGATTGAATCGCACGGTGCGCATGCTGTGCTGCTTTGTACCGGTGGATATGGAAACGTATTTTACCTTTCCACCAATGCGAAAGGCTCTAACGTAACGGCTGCCTGGCGTGCGCATAAAAAGGGAGCATACTTTGGCAACCCATGCTTTACGCAGATTCACCCTACCTGTATCCCGGTGTCGGGCGATCACCAGTCAAAGCTTACGCTGATGTCAGAGTCTTTGCGTAATGATGGCCGGGTGTGGGTGCCCAAAGTAGCGGTAAAAGGATTGAAAGCCAGCGATGCAGCTAATATTAAAGAAGAGGACCGGGATTACTTCCTGGAAAGAAGATATCCTTCGTTCGGTAATCTTGTGCCACGCGATGTGGCTTCTCGTAATGCCAAATACGTGTGCGATGAAGGACGTGGTGTAGGGGCGACTGGCCTGGCGGTGTTCCTGGATTTTGCCGATGCCATCAAACGCGATGGAAAAGCTGTAATTGAAGCGAAGTACGGAAACCTGTTTGATATGTATATGCAGATCACAGGCGATAATCCGTACGAAGTACCCATGATGATATACCCGGCCGTGCATTATACAATGGGCGGCCTTTGGGTAGATTATAACCTGATGACGACCGTACCCGGTTTATATGCTTTGGGCGAAGCCAACTTCTCAGACCATGGCGCCAACAGGCTTGGCGCCAGCGCGCTGATGCAAGGCCTTGCCGATGGCTATTTTGTAATACCCTACACCATTGGCGATTACCTGGCCGGAATGCCGTATGAAAAAGTAAGTACCGACAGCCCTGAGTTTAAAGAAGCTGAGAAAGGTGTGCAGGAGCGCATGGATAAGCTGCTATCGATCAAAGGAGCCAAAGCGGTAGATGAGTTCCACCGCGAGCTGGGCCACATTATGTGGGAGTACTGCGGCATGTCGCGCAATGAGGCGGGATTGAAGAAAGCCAAAGGAAAAATTCAGGAATTACGGGCAGAGTTTTGGAAGAATGTAAATGTGCTGGGCAGCTCAAACGAGCTGAACATGGAATTGGAAAAAGCAGGACGGGTAGCGGATTTCCTGGAATTAGGTGAGCTGATGGTAGATGATGCCCTGAACCGGGGCGAATCGTGCGGTGGGCACTTCCGTGAAGAATCGGCTACAGCCGATGGCGAAGCCCAACGCAAAGACGATGAATTTGCCTATGCCTCAGCGTGGGAATATAAAGGCGATAACCAGGCCGAGCAGTTGCACAAGGAAGAATTGAAATTTGAGAATGTTAAGTTGACACAACGTAGCTATAAGTAATCATGAAGCTTACACTAAAGATCTGGAGACAAAAAAGCAAAGACGACAAGGGCGCTTTTAAAACATACGTGCACAACCATGTATCGCCCGATATGTCTTTCCTGGAGATGCTCGATGTGCTTAACACCGAGCTGATCAAAAAAAATGAAGAGCCCGTGCACTTCGACCACGATTGCCGGGAAGGTATTTGTGGCATGTGCAGCTTGTATATTAACGGTCATCCTCATGGGCCGCTTCAAACCACCACCTGCCAGTTGCACATGCGCTCGTTTCACGATGGCGAAACGATTACCATTGAGCCCTGGAGGGCAAAAGCGTTTCCGGTTGTAAAGGACCTGGTGGTGGATCGTTCTGCGTTCGACAGAATTCAGCAAGCCGGTGGCTATGTATCGGTAAATACCGGGGGCGTGCCCGATGCCAACGTAATCCCGATAGCTAAGAAAATAGCGGATGAAGCTATGGATGCTGCGGCTTGCATCGGCTGTGGCGCATGTGTGGCAGCCTGTAAAAACGCCTCGGCCATGTTGTTTACCAGCGCAAAAATTTCCCAACTGGCGCTTCTTCCGCAAGGCCAGCCCGAACGGATGGAACGTGCCGAGAAAATGGTAGCGCAGATGGATGCAGAAGGTTTTGGATCGTGTACCAACACCTATGCCTGCGAAGCGGAGTGTCCCAAAGGAATCAAGATCACCAATATTGCCCGCATGAACCGCGAGTATTTTACCGCCATGCTCAGCTCATACCAGGTTGAAACAAAAGGCGGTGATTAGTACCTTACATTGATTGCTATGTGTTTGAATACTCTGAAATATCCTTAGATTTGATAGACTAAAGAGGAGGCGAAATGGATATAGCAAGTGAAAAAAAGGAAATCATCCAATGGATAAACTCATTAGACAATCCTGTCGTTATCAAACAAATCAAATGGATTAAAAAAAAAGATACTGGTCTTTTTGATTTTGAAAACGAATGGGAGCAAGGCGTTTCTATTGCTGAAGCCCGAAAAAGGACGAATGATTTCATAAAATCATTGCCTTGGAATCAGCATCATTCACTTTTGCAAACCCCGATTCCGGTACGTCCGTTTGCTATTGCCTTGCTAAACGATTCGCCAATGTTACCGGCTGCCAAAACCACATCGCGTCCCGGGCCGGTATCGGCCAGGTGAATTTTGATACAAGCTTCGAGCTTCAAAAGGCTGGTATAGGTTACTTCGCTTTCATCGGCCAGCCGTGTAAGTACGGTTTCACTTTTTCCGCTTTTTGCGTCAACCGGGCTTAGCAGCGCAGCTACATCCGCATCGGCTTCGCTCACATCACCTAAATGCAAATGCACCGGTAGCTTGTCGTTGCCATCTGTTCCGGTTAATGTAATCCACACGCTGGTAGTACCATCCCTGCGTTCTTTGAAAATCACCGTTCCGGTAACATCGTAGTCAGAACCCGGCCTGAGCGCGTAGGTTATTTCATTACCCGTAAAATCAGAAATGTTTTCGTTTTCCTGGCAGGCTGCCACAATCAAACCAATCCAAACTACCCAGGTAACTCGTTTCATCGCTGTCGGTTTATATGGTTTAAAAATAGAAAATTTTAGAAGAAATCTCGTTTCTTGCCTCGATTTTACCTGATGTCAACGCTGGAAATCCTGCAATTGGCATAGATATGGTATATTCGGCCTAACGAAATCAAGCGTATTTTAATTTTGTGAAACGGCTACTATTTATCACACTTTTATTGGCCGGCTGCAGCCCCTCGGTAAACACCAGCCTGAAGTCGAACCTGCAAAACCCCAAACCCGATTGGCTTTCGGCAAAGCCCGAGCTGGCAGGATACTACACCGGGGTGGGGCACAGCGCTAAAATGGGGAGCAACAACTACATTCAGTCAGCCAAAAAAAGCGCGCTGGAAGACCTGGTATCGCAAATCAAAGTAAATGTGTCATCCACTTCGCTGCTTACGCAGATCGATAACAACAAGGAGTTTCAGGAGAAGTACGAGCAGATTATTCAAACCACAGCGGCTGATGAAATTCAGGAGTTTGAACAAGCCGGTGCTTGGGAAGACGAATTGAACTATTGGGTTTACTATCGCCTGAGCAAGCAACGGTACAAGGAAATTAAAGATCAGCAAAAACGAAATGCGATTACGCTCGGGCTGGATTTTTTTACCAAGGCGAAAGAAGCAGAACGAAACGGGGAGCCGGTGGTTTCCCTCGGGTTTTATTACCAGGGCTTTCGCGCAATAGAAAAATACCTGGATGAGCCTATCCGGTTAGAGTACCAGGGCAAAGAAATTTTGCTTACCAACGAAATTGTGGCCGGCATGCAATTGCTGTTAGACAAAATTTCGCTCGCTGTTGATCCGAAAGAAATGATGCTGAACCGCAGGCTGGCCCAGAGCGACCTTGCTGTAACAGCACGTGCAACTGATAAAGCATCCGGGAAGCCGGTTGCCGATCTGCCCCTGGCGGCCGCCTTTGAAAAAGGTGCGGGAGATGTTTTCCCTACTTACAAAACAGATGCGAACGGCCAGGTAAAAATCCTGCTTACCAAGATCAGCTCACGCGATATGGAGCAAACGGTAGGCGTAAAAGTGGATATGATGAATTTTGTGGGCCAGGTGCAGGACGAGATCTACTCGCTGGTAGCCCAAAAAATGGTAGTCCCCAAAGCAGTGGTTTTAATGAAAGTGCAACGGCCATTAGTTTATGTAACGGCCATTGAAAAAAGCCTGGGCGTAACAAAGCAAAATCAACAGATCACGAACAGGATTAAAAACTACTTAGCCAATGCGGGTTTTGAGTTTACCGATGACAGGGGCAAGGCCGAGCTCTGGCTGGCAGTAGATGCCAATTCAGAGCGCGGTGCACAATCGGGGAGTATTTTTATTACCTATGTTACGGCTGTAATAAAAGTATCCACAGCACGCGATAACAAAGAGATTTATGCCACTACCTTAGACAGGATAAAAGGTTTTAGCCTGGATTTTGAACGCTCCAGCCAGGAGGCTTATAACAAATCGCTGGAAACACTGAATACCGAAAAATTGCCTGAGCTACTGAACGCAATTTTGCAGTAAATGATTGATTTTGATAGGATTAGAGCCCTTAACAAGATAAAAATCAAATTGATATGAAGGTGTGGCCTGTTAATTGCATTATTGTAAATTGCATAACCAAATTCCAAATTGATATGAAAAAGTTAAACTATGTTTCAATTGCCGTATTGGCTGCGGCAGCTATAATTGCCGGTTGTAAGGGCAAAGAGAAAATCCCTGCCGGTGAAAAAGAAGTGGTGGTTCCCTGCTCAGGCCCCGACTACTTTACTACGGCTAAATTTTTCCGGGCTAATTCAATCGGGGAAAGCCAGGACCAGGTAACTTCTAAAAAGAAAGCATTAACCAATGCGCGTAACGAGCTGGCTCAGGCCATCAACACTACCGTTAAAACCGTGACGGATAACTACGTGAACTCGCGCGAGTTTAATAACAAGGAAGAGGTAGAAGAACGCTTTGAGAGCCTGAACCGCGAAGTAGTAGACCAGACCCTTTCAGGTATAAGAACCCTTTGCGAAAAGTTGATGAAGACCGAACAAGGCACTTACAAGACTTATGTAGCGATTGAGCTTTCTGCTGATGAACTGGTATCCAAATACAACGAGCGCTTAACCAAGGATGAACGTTTGAAAATCGACTACGACTACGAAAAATTCAAAGAAACTTTTGAAAAAGAAATGGCTAAGCTGGGCAATTAATTGCAGCCATCCTCAATAAAAAATCCCGGGCAGCATCACCCGGGATTTTCTTTTGGCAAGAATCGATAGAACGAAACATATGACCGGTTACTCGCAGACTCCGTTGGCTAAAAAGCTGGGAATAAAGGACAGTATTTCCATGCGTGTTATTGCTGAACCCCATGAATATTGGGATTGGCTGGCTCCATTGCCTCCATCTGTACGGGTTGTAAAGCGGTTAACCACCCAACCCATTGATTTTATTCATGCTTTTGTAAAGACAAGATCTGAGTTTGAATCGCTTTTCCTCACACTGAAATCAACGCTTGATAAAGATGGTATGCTGTGGGTTTCATGGCCCAAAAAAGCTTCCGGAGTAGCAACCGATCTTGACGAAAATAAAATCAGGGATTTCGGGCTGGCCAATGGATTAGTGGACGTAAAAGTGTGCGCTGTGGATGATACCTGGTCGGGGCTTAAGTTTGTCTACCGGACAAAAGATCGCTAAAAGCGTTCGGCAAAATCCATCACACAATTGGTGCGGTAGGTTTTGTGCAGCTCAATGGCAATACCAATCCATTGGTATTTGGGTTCAAGAATATTTTTTCGATGTCCCAATGATTCGATGCCATCATCAATCAACAGTTCCATTACGATTTCCAGCGCGCTGGTTTGCCCGTAAGCGCAGTTCTCGGCAATCATGCCTCCGGCCTTCGATTGGTTGCGCACCCGAATATGAAAGGGAGTACCATCCGAACTTTCATGCCCGGTGCTCCCTGTAGTACCCATATCTTTTGCATGAAAACGCGCTGCATCAACCAACGCAGGCGATGATTGGAGAGCACGAACAGGTTTGGCTTTGTTGAGATCCTGGATCAGTGATTTGGCAAACCGGTTGCCGGTAAGGCTCTTGCTTTCGAGATAAGGAGTAACGCGCGTTTTAATAAACCGTTTTGGATTGGTCCGTACTTCATTCAGCAGGTTTAAAACTTCCTGTTCCTGATCCTGCGCCTGCCCGGTACCGGTTACAAAAAGCAGGCAAAACATCAACGGGATTAATCGCATAGGTTACTCAATTTCTAAGCTTATTGAATACCCAGGCGTTTCTGAATTTCTTCCAGCGAAACACCTTTGGTTTCAGGGAAACGTGTAAGCACCCAGATTAATTGCATCACCATCATAAAGGCGAAAAAGGCAAAGATGATCCAGGGGTCATCCTTGAGTAAACCTTGCTGCGCATCCAGAAATACCGGCATGATTAGCGTAATAAGGGCTGCGAATACCCAATGCACACTGGCGCCAAACGATTGGCCAAGCGCACGCGATTTGTTGGGAAAAATTTCGGCTATAAATACCCAGATTACGGCTCCCTGGCCTACGGCATGCGCGGCTATGAAGAGCAACAGGAATGTCATCAAAAACAGCTCGCCAGCGTTAAAGTAAAAAGCATACGCTACCATAGATAAGCTGATGATGTAACCGAAAGATCCCAACAGCATCAGGTTCTTTCTTCCGGTGCGGTCAATCAGGTATAATCCCACGAAAGTGAAAACGAGATTGATTCCCCCGATGGCAATAGAGTTGAAAAGCGAATCTTTGGCGGCAAGCCCTGCGCGCTCCAGGATTTCGGGTGCGTAGTAAAGAATGAAATTGATGCCCGAAAGCTGGTTGAAGCAGGCAATAAAAAATGCCAGCGTAATGGGCTTAAGCAGGCGTTTGCTAAAAAATTCTTTCAGCTTATCGCCACCAGCATCTGCCTTGTTTGATTCCGTAATTTCACGAATAGCAGAATCTGCATCAGGCGTGCCTAAAGCTGTTAATACTTTTTTGGCTGTGGCCGGATCATTTTTTCTGGAGATAAGCCAGCGTGGGCTTTCCGGTATTCTTAACACCAGTAAGGTATAGGCAAATGCAGGAATTGCTTCTACACCCAGCATCCAGCGCCAGTCATTGCTTCCGCCAAAGCCAATCAGGAAGTAGTTGGAAAGGAAGGCGATTAATATTCCGAAAACAATATTGAACTGGTACATGGCCACCAGCTTTCCCCGGATTGCCGCAGTCGAAATTTCAGCAATGTAGGTTGGCGCTACTACTGATGATACACCCACACCAATGCCCCCGATAAACCGGAAAAATGAGAAAGAATAAGGATCGGGAGCAAGGGCAGAACCCACTGCGCTTACGAAGTAGAGCACGCCAATCCAGAACAGCACTTTTTTCCGTCCGTATTTTTCTGTCGGCCCGCCTCCAAACAAAGCGCCCAGCACCGTTCCCCACAATGCCATAGACATAATGAAAAATCCGTGAAACCAGGGCGAAGTATCCCACAGAAGCTTTATAGGTTGATTGGCACCTGAAATGACAACAGTATCAAATCCAAAAAGAAAACCGGCCATAGCGGCCACTACAGAGTTCAGCAACGTGTATTGACGGGCATTCATGCAAAGGTAGAATTAGGTTACTTCCAGTTGGCCGGGTCAAGCCGCCAGGACTTTACATAGATCAACTGGTTCTCATCAAGATACTGATTTTTTACCGCCTCAGTAAGTAAATGATTGAAATCACTCAGGCATACCAGCGGAATTTTTGCTTCCGTAAAATTCTTTTCGGCTGTATCAAATCCATACGTAAAGATAGCCGCCATACCTACCACTTTGCCACCGGCTTCCTGCATGGCCTGGGCGGCCTTAAGCGAACTACCGCCTGTAGAAATAAGATCTTCGATTAAAACAACACGGGTGCCTTTATCAATCTTTCCTTCAATGAGGTTGCCCATACCGTGTTCTTTGGGCTTGGGTCGAACGTAAACAAAGGGTAACCCGAGCAGGTCGGCCACCAGCGCCCCTTGCGGAATACCAGCCGTAGCTACCCCGGCAATGCATTCCACCTTTTCAAAATTATGGCTGATTGCTTCAGCCAGCTTTTCTTTTATGTAAGTGCGTATTAGCGGGTACGAAAGCGCCAAACGGTTATCACAATAGATCGGTGATTTCCATCCTGAACTCCATGTAAACGGTTGCTTATAATTGATTTTGATAGCGCCAATCTGTAACAGGCGCGCGGCCACCGGCCCGGCTGTTTCGGATTCTATTTTTACCATAGCCGCAAGGTATCGAGAATAGGTGAATTTATGCAGAGGGGTTGATTGATTGCGAATAATTTATGTTTTTGCAAATCGAAACCCGAATTACGGAGTGCATGAATTTATTTGTAAACGACATTCCTATCCGCATTCTGCGTTCAGGTGAGGCGCCTCCGTCCGGGCACGTAAATTCTGAGCTGGATGCCACGGCAGAAGAAATAACCAAGGCCAGGCTGTTTCATCATGTATGGATCAGGAATGTGAGCCATCTCGATTTCAGCCTGATACTGGACCTGATAAACTCCAAAGTTCCCACCAATCTCTTTTCGCTCTACGTTTCGCCCAACGACTACAAGGCACTGAAGCTTTCGCTAAAACAGAAGTTTAAAGTAATTAAAGCTGCCGGTGGGCTGGTGCGTAGGAAGGATAAGTCCCTGATGATTTATCGTATGAAAAAGTGGGATTTACCGAAGGGTAAAAAAGAATCGGGTGAACGAAGCAAGCAGACTGCGGTGCGCGAAGTGGAGGAGGAGTGTAATATTAGCGTAAAGCTGGGTAAACGGATTTGCACCACGTGGCATACCTATACTATGAATAAAAGCAGTATGCTTAAGAAAACCAGTTGGTTTGTAATGGATGTAACGGACGACTCCCGAAGCAAGCCTAATCTTGAAGAGGATATTGAAGAATTGCGGTGGATGACACAAAAGGAAGTGTATCATGCCCTTGAAAATTCATACAAGTCTATACGCTTCGTTTTTGAAGAATATTACCGTAAGAAAGAGGAAATCTCCTGATCAGATTTTATACGGCAACAACGAAGAAACATCGCCATTGTAGCGGTGCACCTCGCGTATAATGCTGGAGCTGATGGCCGCAAAGGCAGGTGAAGTAATCAGGAACACAGATTCCAGCTCCGGGTTCAGTTGCCGGTTTACCTGGGCAATGCTGTTTTCATATTCAAAGTCGGTGGTGTTGCGTAGCCCCCGAAGCAGGTAGCGGGCGCCATTACGTTTCGCAAACTCGGCAGTTAGCTCCGAAAACGTCTGAACCGAAATACGGGGCTCATTCTTAAAAGTTTCCTTGATTTTATCAACCATGAACTCGATCGGGAAGTAGCGCTGACTTTTCGTGCTGTTATACCCAATGGCTACGATGATTTGATCAAACACACCTAACCCGCGCAGCACAATATCCTGATGTCCCTTGGTAAACGGATCGAACGACCCGGGAAAAATGGCTATGCGCTTCATGGCTCAAGCAGGTAAACGGAGAAGAGATCAAAGAAATGATGCTCCTGCACTTCGTCAAACAAATACCCGAATTTAAGGTAAGTCGGCCGGCCGCCAAAGCCCACATTGCGTACATACTTCACAAACTCCTGGTAGTGGGGCGAGTTTTTACCAATGTATCCCCACAGTATCACCTCGCTGGTATTCTGATCCATACCCAGCCCTTTCATTACCAGCATGATGTATTTTACATAATCTGAAAACTGCTTGATCAGAAACTGGTTGTAGTACAAAAGCTTATCGCCACTTACGGCCAGTATGTGCAGCTTAAAACGATCTACGTAAATGTATAGCGGATGTTGACCGGCTTTGGCATACTCCAGTACGCCTTCTATAAGCGCAGCCGATTGGTGTACGAGGTTAAGCCGGGTGTTTTTATAAATGCCCTTTAACCAATCATTC
Source organism: Cyclobacteriaceae bacterium (assembly GCA_026129485.1). GTDB lineage: Bacteria > Bacteroidota > Bacteroidia > Cytophagales > Cyclobacteriaceae > ELB16-189. The sequence continues at coordinate 21,254 of JAHCHY010000028.1, read as the reverse complement.
AACTCTTTTTGAATGGCAAATACCGTTACGGCATCACTGCGGTGATTACGGCACATTAGAATATCTTCTTTTTCCGGATCGAGCTGGGCATTGAACCGAAGATATTCTGCCGCTGCTTCGGGAATAAACAGGGAAGCAGGAACCTGTGCAAACTTGGTGTTCTTAACCGATATCCGAACTTCGTTCCAGAAACCTGCATGTAAAACCGGGTGCGAATCGAATAATTGCTGATACTGGGTAATCAATTCGCTGTGCGAACTGGAATCACCCAATACGTAGTCTTCAAAAAAAAGGAGCCTTGAGTCTTCTGAATCAACTATCGCTACCTGCAAATCGCGCACGCCAAACTGAACCAAGAGCGAGTACTGATGAAGTTTCTCCTCATCGAAACGATCATCTTTGATCTTCTTGATCAGCTTAAAGCCTTGTGCAGTCGCTTGCAAAGCAATTGGTTATTCCCAGTTACCCGAAGTAGAAACATCTAATCGCGAACCAAAGTGAAGCGGTTTACGGTTTTTGGCTTCATTGCTTTCCTTGCGGATCGGGTTAACCGGCTTGGGATCTTTCACCTCAATTACCTGAACCTTAAGCCCGCTTCTTTCAACGGTACCTACAAAAATATCGAACTTAAGATTTTCGGTACCGGGTACATTGCCCAAAGTAGTCAGATCGATATTAGGGTCGAAGATGTTATCCGTAATGGTCAGTAACAACTGACCTTTTGTTACCTGGTCGCCACTTTTTACAGCTTCCAGCTTGGTAACAATACCTTTCTCAGACAAAGGCGGCTCTTTGGTTTGATTATCTACCCGAATCGAATAAACCTTCTGATTCTTTAGAACCTGGTCGCCTTCCTTGATCTTAAACCCAAGGAATGTTGCATTTTCAGGAGCATTTACCGCGTGGGTCTTTTTAAAGATTTTGTCTTTCGCGGATTCAAAGCCAAGGGTATCGATGTGTATGGTTACCTGTTCCTGGCCATAGGCTAATTGCTTGATTTCTTCCCTGCGCTGAATAATCGGCACACGGCCATTCCTGATAAAATCCGCCAGCGAGTCCCAGTTAGAAGTGTAGCGTTTGTTTACACTTTGAAATACAATTTCAGCTTCACGTATAAATTTCAGTCTTTCAATTACCGCAGCTTCGGTTACCGAAATGGATTCACGCTCTTCAATGGTGCCCTGCACACTGCGATACAGGCGCCAGGCCAATAATACACTGAGAATAAGGAGTACTCCGGTCAGGATTTTAGTTAAGTTCATTGGTTACAGGTTTAGCTTGCAATTATAAATATTTTATGCCGTTTAAAACAACCAATTATAACTTATAATATCCCCTTAACTGCTCAATTTGAGCCATATTGGGTGTCTTTTGAAAAATGCCGTGCAGGTGTGCTGCAGGTAAGCTCCGCACTTCATTTTCTGTAAAAAAACGCACTTCCTGGATGATCTGCCTGCCTGCCATTTCAGGATCATGCCCGGTAACCAGCTTTCCGCCTGTTATCTTGACCCGAAAGAACAGCTCGATTGCATGCAACGGCAACCGGATTAATTCGCACGCAAACAAAAAGTCACAAACTTCTATGGCTAACCCGGTTTCTTCCCGGAATTCTCTTATCAAAGCCTGCTCGGCCGGCTCCCCCAGCTCTACACCACCACCGGGTGGCGCCCAGAAATGGGTATGCCCCAGCCCTGCATGGTTTACCAGCAGTACCCGGTTATCCTGAAAGCACACACCACACACCCGTAGTCTTAACTTATTTCCAAAGATTTGCTGAACCGGGGTTGCCATAAATTCGTATGCTGAAATAGTACAGGGCTAAACAATTAAAGGCGAGGTTAAAATTATTGGGTTTTTGTAAAATAAACCTGTCTTGTTTTCGATTTATATTTTATGAAGTAAATGCTGAAGGTATGATGAAGAGATTGCTTCCGCTGGTTCTGAGTTTAATGGCAACGGTTACGTTTGCGCAAGAACCCTTAAACGGACCGATAATAACCTGGGAAAAGTTCAGCCATGAGTTTGGCGATATTACGCAAGGTGAAAAAATCGAACACACATTTAAATTTACCAACACGGGCACGGCTGCTTTGGTAATTACCAATGTTGAAGTTACATGTGGCTGTACGGTGCCCAAAGGCTGGCCGCGCGATCCGATTATGCCGGGCGGCAAAGGTGAGATAACAGTTGCCTTTAACAGTTCCGGGAAAATCGGCCGTCAGAATAAAGTCGTAACCATTACTTCCAATTCGGTTGGTAAAACCAACCAGGTAATGATTGTGGCCAACGTGCTGGAAAAGAAATTTTAACGTTGCCCTACTTTTTAAAGGCTGAACCGACAAGGCATGCCCAGCCGGCCAGGAAACATATTCCGCCTAATGGCGTAATCATTCCGAGCGAGGAGATGTTGGCAATCGCCATCACGTAAAGGCTGCCGCTGAAGAAAATTATACCAACAACCATGAATACGCCTGCGGCTTTAAGCAGGCGTTTTTCTTCCTGGTGCAGCAGCAATGCAATGGCTAATAAAGCCAGCGTATGGTAAAATTGATAATGCACGGCCAAGTTAAATATATCCAGGCGGTTATTGGCAAGCAGGGAAGGTTTAAGCGCATGAGCACCGAAAGCTCCCAAAGCAACAGCCAGGAAACCCAATAGCCCTGCAGCAATTAATGTTTGTTTTGCATTCATGCGCTTAAGGTTTAGAGTAATTACGTTCACCAAAGATAGCTGTGCCAATGCGCACCAGCGTGCTTCCGGCCTGCAAGGCAATTTTATAATCCGAGCTCATACCCATCGAGAGTTCCGTTATACGCACATTGGCTGGCAGGCTGCTTTGCTTCAGCTTATCAAAGAGGTTTTTGAGCCGGTCAAACTCCTGGCGGATCTGATTTCGGTTATCGGTAAAAGTGGCCATGCCCATCAGCCCCACAATTTCTATCCCCGGGTAGTTCGTAGCCAGTTCCGGCTTTAACAGCGCGGATACTTCTGATTCGTCCAGCCCGAATTTGGTCTCTTCTTTAGCGATGTACACTTGCAGCAGGCATTTTATAACCCGGTTATTTTTCAGTGCCTGGCGGTTTACCTCTTCCAGCAATTTTACCGAATCGATTGAATGAATGAGCGCGACAAATGGTGCAATGTACTTTACCTTATTGGTTTGCAGGTGGCCGATCATATGCCACTCAATATCGGCCGGTAATTCCTTTTGTTTGGAGGCCATCTCCTGGGCCTTATTTTCGCCAAACAGCCGCTGCCCGGCCTGGTAAGCTTCCCGAATTTTATCAACCGGCTGGGTTTTACTTACGGCAATTAACCGGCAGCTTGTTCCCGCCAGTTCGGCAAGTACCTTGTCAATATTTTTTTTAACAACCATTTGATAATTTCGCGCGTTCTATCGCGTAACTTTTCACTTTACACAAAGGTATGGCCATACTTGGAACGTTGCTCAAAAAGGGCATAAAACTTAGAGAAAACCTTGAGCAGGAATATACCTCGCCCTTCGAGCTGCAGAAACAGGAGCTAAAAGATCTGATGATAACGGCAAGCCAGACCGAGTTCGGAAAGTACTATAACTTCCCGGTAATCCTCAGCCAGTTCAGGAGAGGGCACAACACATTTTACCAGGCCTTTAAAAGCACGGTGCCCATCCACGATTACAACAAGATTTATAAAGACTGGTGGCACCTTTCGCTAAAGGGCGCCAAGAATATCTGCTGGCCCGGCCGTATTAAATATTTCGCGTTAAGCTCGGGCACATCCGAGGCATCGAGCAAGCACATCCCGGTTACAAAAGAGATGACCAAGGCCATTCAGCGAACCAGCATCCGGCAAATACTAAGTCTTTCAAAGTACGATTTGCCTTCTGAAGTTTTTGCGGCCGGTATCCTGATGATCGGGGGAAGCACGCATCTCAATAAAAAAGGCAGCTACTTTGAAGGAGACCTGAGCGGTATCCAGGCTGCACGCCTGCCGTTCTGGTTTCAGCATTTTTACAAACCCGGAAAGAAGATTGCTTCCAACCGGGTGTGGGATGATAAGCTGAACGAAATTGTACGCAAGGCCCGCGACTGGGACATCGGGATAATTGTGGGCGTGCCGGCCTGGATCCAGATTTTGCTGGAAAAGATCATTGAATATTACGAGGTTGATCACATTCATGACATCTGGCCAAACCTGCTCATTTATGTGCACGGTGGCGTATCGATGGATCCTTACCGGAAAGGTTTTGAAAAATTGCTGGGCCGCCCGATTTATTATATCGAAACCTACCTGGCTTCGGAAGGATTTATTGCCTACCAGGCCATGCCGAAGCGTAAGTCCATGCGGCTGGTGCTGAATAATGGAATCTTCTACGAGTTTGTTCCTTTTGAAGAAAAGAATTTCCTGCCTACAGGCGAAATAAAACCCGATGCGCAGACCCTGCTGATTGATGAAGTAGAAGAGGGGAAAGAATATGCTATCCTGCTTTCTACGTGTGCCGGTGCCTGGCGGTACCTGATAGGCGATATAATCAGGTTTGTTTCCCTCGAAGAATCGGAAATTGTGATTACCGGGCGAACCAAGCATTTCCTCAGCTTATGTGGCGAGCACCTTTCGGTGGATAACATGAACAAGGCGATTGAGCTGGTTTCAAATGAAATGAATATTGAAATTCCGGAGTTTGCGGTGGCAGGCATTCCGCACCAGTCTTTATTTGCCCATCATTGGTTTATTGGCACCGATGATAAAGTGGAAGAAGAAAAGCTGAAGGAGCGAATTGATCATCACCTCAAAGAGCTGAATGATGATTACGCTGTTGAGCGAAGCGCTGCTTTGAAAGAGGTGCTGGTTACCGTTTTACCGGTTGACAAATTCTATCAATGGATGGAGATGAAAGGTAAAGTAGGCGGGCAGAATAAATTTCCGCGTGTAATGAAGAGCGGTCAGTTGGAGGAATGGACAAAATTCATTGCCTGACGCAATGGACATTCTCTTTAACGGGTTGAAAATGGGGCTGGTACTGGCTGTATTGATCGGGCCGGTTTTTTTTACCATTATTCAAACCAGCGTTGAGCGTGGGTTCTGGAGTGGCGTGCTGGTTTCGCTTGGCGTTTCAGTCAGCGATATCCTCTACGTTGCCATTTGCTACTTTGGGCTGGTACAGTTTATAAACGATCCGGACTTTAAACTGTACCTGGCCTATGTGGGTGGCGCCATCCTGGTTTTGTTTGGATTGTACCATGTGCTGGTTAAAAGCCGCAGGCCCTTACAGGTTATGCATGCAGCTACCGAAAAGCGAGGCTACCGGTATTTTTTCAAAGGCTTTGTGATTAATGTGCTGAGCCCGATGGTACCTGTGTTCTGGATTGGCGCTATCAGCGTAGCTTCGCTTGACTTTGGCTACGCCCACGGATACGAATTTCTTTTTTTCTTTTCTGTCGTTCTGGCTACGGTGCTGGCCACAGATTTACTCAAGGCTTACCTGGCCGGTAAGCTAAGACGGCTGGTTACACAGCGCCTGATGATGATCCTTAACATTGTAGTAGGTATTTGCCTGTTTGCTTTCGGGATCAAGCTGTGGCTGATGGCCGAAAGCTTTCTTCAATCCTGAAGCAGGTTCGACATAAAGCTGGATTTCAAAAAGATCCAGAGTGTAAAAAAGAGCAGCGCCCAGCGCAGGTAAATGTAATAGAAATCAGAAGTGTCTTTAAACCGTGTTTCCTTAATCTCCGCTTTTTCATACTGGTCAATACGATCAAATACAACCTGCAGGGCCTTGTTATCGGTTACCCTGAAAAACTGGCCCGAGCCGATGTTAGCGATTTTACGCATGGTGGTTTCGTCAATGGTATTTTCAACCATGTTGGGCCTGCCGAAATAATCTTTACCAAACGGAACCATGCCTTCCCTACCCACAATAATGGTATAAATTTTAATGCTGTAAGCAGCCGCAAGCTCGGCAGCGGTTATCGGGTCAATATTGCCCGCATTACTATCGCCATCGCTAAGCAGAATACAAACTTTCGATTTGGATTCTGACTCGCGCATGCGATTGGTTACCACAGCCAGCGCAGAACCGATTGCCGTTCCGCGTGATTCAATCATATCGAACGAAATATCGTTGAGGTAAGCATTCAGCAAATCATAATCGGTAGTCAGGGGCGCCAGTGAAAACGCATCGCCCGAAAACACCACGATACCGATACGATCCTGGATGCGGCCGCCAATAAAATCGCGGGCTACGTTCCGGGCTGCCTCTAACCGGTTCGGCAGAAGATCTCCAATCTGCATGGATTGCGATATGTCGATCGCCAGCATGATGTCAATACCTTCCGAGTTTTGAATAACTTTTTCGTTTGTGCGTTGCGGGCGCGCCAATGCCACCAATACCAAGATCAAAGCAATAGCAAAAATGGTTTCCGGTATAAACCGGAACCAAGTAACAGGCGATGTTTTTAAATCACTTTTTACAAGGGCAACCGGAAGCTTCTGGTTGAAGTAAAAGCGTATCAGCCAACGCCCCACAAACAGAAAGGGTACCCCTGCTATTAAATAGAGAAAAACCGGGTTCTCCCAGGTAAATCCATTCCACGTTTCGGGCAAAAACCAGTCAACCGAATACCAGGAAGTTGTTAATTCATCCATGTTTTACTTCCTGTAATTTTTGATTGAACCGGTTCACCGTAAATATTTTTAATTGCTCAAATGCAGAAAGGCTTTCGGGCTGTAGCCGTGCGTAGATCATCCTGTCCACCGCTTGCAGCGCCTGGGTAAGTTCGCCTTTTTCAAGTTCGCGTATTTCTTTGGAAGTGTACTTGGTGTAGGGCCGGTCAGAAAGTTCTTCCATGTATTTTTTCCAGAGGGTTATGGAACGTTCAGCCATATCGGGGCTAAAAGTTTGACTTAACTTTTCAACGGCCTGATCGAACAAGGTAATGAACGTATTGTGCTTTTTCATTAACCGTTTTAAGACAAAATGCTTTCGTATTCGTTTGCCAAACACGATCCAGACCAGGATAGCCACAACCAGCAAAATACCGCCAATAATCAGCAGGACAGGATAGTTTAATATCCAGCTTACTTTGTTATAGGCTGTGTTGGTCTTTAAAGGCAATTGATTAATCGCCAGCGAGTCCGGAATGTTTTCCACCATAGCGCTAAAGAACACCGTATCGGCATCGGTGTGGTAAACCAGCGAATCGCGTTTTTGAACCTGGAATACCGGCAGGCTTAATATCTGCAACGAATCAATCTCAAAGCTTACCAACGTGTACACCACGCTGTCATAGCTCAGGTTGTTTAGTGTTTTAGTCGGTACATACTTTTTGGATTTAAACTCGAAGGGGGCAAAGTTGAAGGTAGAGTCAGGAAACAAGACCTGGTACCGGCTGGGGTATTGAGCGGTTACCGTGTAGCGAATGGGTAACCCAAGCCGAACGGTATCACCTTCAAAGCCTCCCCGCACTTTTACTTCCTGTCCGGGGGCAGCATACACGGCAAACAAGAACAGTATGAATAAGACCCTATGCACTCTTTACCGATTTGTTTCTCACCTTAAATAAACGAAGGAGCTTGGGCACGTAGTCTTCTTCCGTGGAAACAGAAAGAAAATTAACCTGGTGTTTTTTACTGAAGCTGATCAATGCCTGTTGCCGTTCGAAATGATGGTCCACCATCTTGGCGCGGAAATCACCGAAAGAAGAATTTACCCAAATGGTTTTTTGAGATTCCTTATCCAGCACGGGAATAGTGCCGAGGCGGGGCAATTGTGTTTCGCGCTTATCGCTGATCTGGATCATCACCAGGTCGTGCCTGCGGGCCAGGGATTTCAGGTGATGCTCGTAACCTTCATCAATAAAATCAGAGATAAGAATAATTACACTTCTGCGTTTGATGGAGTTGAGCGCAAAGGTGATAGCCCGGTTCAGGTTGGTTTTAGGCGAAACCGGGGTTAGCTTTTCAAGGCTTGAAACAATTTCATAAGCCTGTGCCATGCCCTTCCTGGGCTTCAGAAATTTTTCGCGTGTATCCGAGTAGCAGATCAGTCCTACCTGGCTGCTCTCCTTTGTTCCGGATAAAGCAAGTACCCCGCAAATCTCACGGGCAATATCAAACTTGGTGCGGCCCGGTGTACCGATAAACTGCGAAGCGCTTACATCCAGGATAAAATAAATAGTTTGTTCTTTTTCTTCGCGGAAGGTTTTTACAAATGTACCATGACCCTTGGCCGAAACATTCCAGTCAATGGTACGAATGTCATCTCCGTACTGGTAGGGCCGCACGTCATCAAACTCCAGCCCGGTGCCTTTGAATATAGAGCGGAAGTCGCCCTGCATCTGGCTGTTGATGGCCTTACGGATTTGAATTTCATACTTGCGTAGTTTTTTCAGCAGCGCTTTCACTCCGGCACATTATTGGAGGCCCAAAAATAAGAATTATGACTAATTTCGCAGCCTGTTCATGGTGTAAGGTCGACAACCCCTGTCATCGGTAGCTTATGCAGGCTGTCAACCTTTTGATGATACGATGAGATCTGTAAAATGTTATATCGCTTTGATTTGTGCAGTTGCCACGCTAACAGTGGCCTGCAATAGGGAGAGCCGTCCGCCCGGTGTGCTTTCACCGGCCGAGTTTTCGAAAGTATTGGTGGAGGTTTACCTGGCAGAGGCACGTATGAGTAATTCGGCTTTTCAGCGGGACTCGGCCATCAAGCTTTTTGTTCCGTTTGAAGAAAAGCTGTTCAGAAAATTTGAGCTGCCTGATAGCGTGGTTCAGAAAACCTATCAGTACTACCTGGATAACCCTGAGCAGCTCGAAAAGATTTACGATTCTGTAATTGATACGTTGAGTTTGCGCGAACAGAAAATGCGCACCAAATCCTCCGATAAATCACCGGAGAAAGAAAAGCGAACGCGCAAGCCTGATCAATAAGTTATGATTTTTCCTGAAGAGTTTGAACGCAAGCTTGGGTTTGACCAGGTACGGGAACGTTTACAGCAATACTGCCTCGGCCCGTTAGGGATGCAACAGGTAGATGCGATGGCTTTCAGCTCTGATTTTTCAGAAGTGAAGTCGCGGCTTGAGCAAAATGCCGAGTTCAAGCAAATTCTGGAAAAAGCAGATGAGTTCCCGGCTTCGCATTATTACGATACTGCGGCCTACTTTAAAACGGCAGCCATTGACGGCAGCTTTCTGGAGGAAGAGTCCTTTCATGAGATATTACTTTCATTACAGACCATACTGGCTTGTAAAAAATATCTCACGGCCAATCAGCAAACATTACCCCAGCTTTTTAAGCTGGCGGAGCCGGTGTCCATTCCTGTTTCGTTGGTCAGTAGCATCGAATCTAAGTTTGACGATCGGGGCCAGGTGCGCGATAATGCCAGTGCAGAGCTGGCGCAGATACGCAAACGCCTGCGCGAAGAGCAAAGTCGCGTAAAGCGACTGGCGGACCAGATTTTCAGGAAAGCAGTGGAACAAGGCTGGGTTCCGGAAGGAGCCATCCTTACCATTCGTAACGGCCGGCCAGCCATTCCCATACAGGCCGAACACAAAAGAAAGCTGCAGGGGTTTATCCTGGATGAATCTGCCACGGGGCAAACTGTTTTTATGGAACCGGCCGAAGTGCTGGATGCCAATAATGAGATCCGCGATTTGCTTCATGCCGACAGGCGCGAGGTAATTCGTATTCTGAGGGAACTTACTTCCTTGTTGCGCCAGCACTTACCTGCGTTGGCGTATGCTTACCGGTTTTTGGGCGAGCTGGATTTTGCACGTGCCAAAGCCAAATTTGCATTAGATATCCGGGCCGAATTACCACAGATGAAACCCTATCCTTACCTGAACTGGATTCAGGCACGGCATCCGCTTTTGTTTTTAAGCTTGCGCGGAAAGCGCGATGTTGTGCCGCTTACAATAGACCTGCCTGAAGAACAACCTTTCCTGTTGGTATCCGGGCCCAATGCCGGTGGTAAATCAGTCTGTCTGAAAACCGTTGGCTTAGTTCAATACATGGCGCAATGCGGGTTGCTGGTACCGGTGCACGATAAATCTACAGTAGGAATCTTCAGAAAGATATTTCTGGACATTGGCGATCAGCAGAGCCTTGAAAATGATCTGAGCACGTATAGCTCGCATTTGCAGAACATGGCGTTCTTCCTGCAAAATACCAATGCACAAACGTTGGTACTGTTAGATGAATTGGGTGCCGGAACTGATCCGAATTTTGGAGGTGGAATTGCAGAAGCTGTTCTGGATGGCCTGCTGGGCAATGGCGCGTGGGGTGTAGCCACTACCCATTATTACAATTTGAAGCTGTTTGCTGAAACCCATCCGCACATTCGCAATGGCGCCATGTTGTTCGATACCAAACAACTCGGCCCGTTGTTTCAATTGGAGATAGGTAAGCCCGGAAGCTCGTTTGCTTTGGAGATTGCCCGTAAAACGGGCTTGCCCGCGAAAACCATTCTGAAGGCGGAGGAAATAATCGGTAAGGAGCTTACCGGTTTGGAAACCCTGATGAAAACCGTAGCCGATGAAAAAGCTGCCATTGAAAAACGGCAACGCGAGATCACACAGCGCGAAAAGCAACTGAATGAAGCGGTTGAAAAGTACGAATCGCTTTCGGATGAGCTGCATGAAAAGAAGAAAGCGATATTGGAGAAGGCGAAGCTGGAGGCAGCCAATCTTTTAAAGGAAACCAATCGCGAGATTGAGAAAACCATCCGCCACATAAAAGAAAATAAAGCGGAGAAGAAGGAAACGAAGAAAGTGCGCGAAGGATTACAGGGTCTGGTTGAGAAAGTTAAGCTTCCTGCTAAGCAGGCTCAATCGCAGGATAAGATTGAAACGGGTGATAGTGTGCGGTTAATCGGGCAGGAGGTAAGCGGCAAGGTTATTTCAATTAAGGAAGATGTGGCGCTGGTTGAATTCGGCAGCTTGCGCAGCTCGGTAAAATTAAAGCAACTGATTCGAAGCGACCAGGCCCCGCAGCATCCCACGGTTGCAAAAGCGCGTGCCTTGGGTGTGGATGTAATGAAAAAACAATCACAGTTTGTAAGCACGTTAGATATACGCGGCAGGCGCGTAGAAGAAACAAATGCATTGCTGGATCAGTTCCTGGATGATGCCATGCTATTAGGCCAAGCCGAAGTGAAGATTTTGCATGGCAAAGGCGAAGGGGTGTTGCGTAAGGTGGTACGCGATCGTCTGAAGGCAACAAAAGGTGTAGCATCCTTTGCCGATGAGCATGTGGATAGAGGTGGCGATGGAATTACAGTAGTGGTATTGAAATAAAAAAGCCCCGAGAATCGGGGCTTTGATTTATGTTATCAGAGTCTTAAAGTGTGAAGTTAAAAATCCATGGGCCTTTTACATCTTCGGTGCGAGCATCGTATGGTTCACGAAGAAAAGTGAATTTCAACTGAAGAGTTGATTCAGTTACTGAATATTCAATCGCAAGTTCATCTGCCGATACTCCCTTATCGCGTATGATCTGATCCCCAACAGATGAACCAAATTCCCACGTTCCACTGGCTTTCCATGGGCTTTGGGCAGGGCGGCTCGTTGTAGTATAAGAAAACGGAGGTGCTCCTTTTGTGCCGCCCAACGCGAGTTGAAACCCGGTGTACTCTGCGGTTCTGTCAGTATCATTAAAAGTAACAGTATTTATCTTCCAGGTTTTTGCGAGCTTATCAAACTGTACATTTTCAAGAGGTTCCGGATCTGAGCCCTTTGGCTTACAACCCATATACGTACTCAGCACAGCAGCCACTGCCAAAAAAGAAACTATTCTCAGAATTTTCATGCTTTGGATATTAAAATCAACCTTAAACATAGTAAAAAGGGTTAGTTTAAAAAAACACAACCTGCATTAAAAACGCTATTTCTGCGGTTAATGACGGGTTATTCCGGTTTGTAACCTACTTATAATTTAAAATATCCAGCTTAATGGCTGTGCCCGGGTATTCATGCTCCTGGTTACTGGCAATGATCACCATTGTTTCAGCGGGTATTGCCGCCAGGTGCTGCCGGTACCAGTCAATTGCTTTTTTATCTAAGTTGGTAGTGGGCTCATCGAGGAAAATCGCAGACACGTCAGAATAAAAAGCAAGCCCAAGCTTCAACCGTTGCCGCATGCCTGATGAAAAATTGGAAATGACTTTATCGCGGGCATGGGTCAGCTCAAAAAGCTCAATCAGCTCTGCCGTGCTTTTGCCTTGGCCGGGCTTCTTGAAATGGAAATGAAAGTCAACCATCTCGGTTAAGGTAAATTCATCAATTAATTCAAGATAAGGCGTGGCTATGGATACGTGCGGGTAAACTTCATCGGCCGGTATAATCTGTTGCCCGTACCAATAGGTTATCTCGCCTTTGCTGGGGAGCATTTGTCCCCATAGTATCTGTAACAACGTTGATTTGCCGGAACCATTTGGCCCTATTACGGCATAGGTATTTTTTGTAAACTGAAAATTGAGGTTTTTAAAAATCCACTCGCGGTTAAATCGCTTGCCCAGGTTGCTGACCTCAATCTTCATCCAGTGAAGCATTGGTTGAAAAACCTTTCATTACTCCGCGTTCGCTGCTGCGGATAAAATCAATGATATAATCACGCTCCGGGCTTGGCGGCAGCTCTTTTTCCACCAGGTCGAGGGCGCGTGAGTTATTGAGGCCTTTTAAAAAGACGATCCGGTATGCTTCCTGTATATCGTTGATTTGTTCTGTGGTGAATCCGCGCCTGCGCAAGCCTACGGTGTTTACACCCGCATAAGACAATGGTTCGCGGGCGGCCTTGGTATAGGGCGGCACATCTTTGCGCACCAGGGAGCCGCCACCAATGTAAGCGTGTGCGCCAATTTTAGAAAACTGCTGCACGGCACAAGCTCCGCCAAAAATGGCGTAATCATCAATTATAACATGGCCGGCCAATTGAACGGTATTTCCCAGGATGCAATAATTGCCCACAATACAATCGTGGCCAATGTGCGCATACGCCATAATCAGGCAGTTGCTGCCAATCACGGTTTTGTACTTATCAACCGTGCCCCGGTTAATCGTTACACATTCGCGAATGGTCGTGTTATCACCAATTTCGGTAGTGGTAACCTCGCCTTTGAATTTGAGATCCTGCGGTTCGCCCGAAATAACTGCGCCAGGAAAAATCTTGCAGTTTTTTCCGATCCGCGCACCTTCCATAATGGTAACGTTCGGCCCTATCCAGGTGCCATCTCCGATAACCGTGTTTTTTTGGATAGTAGCGAAAGGCTCAATCACAACATGGTTGCCGATCTGCGCCTCAGGATGGACATTGCTTAGCGGGTATTTACTCATGAATCTTTTCTAACAATGCTGGCTGTCATGGAGCCTTCACAAACCAAACTGTTGCCTACGTAGCCCCGTCCGTACATTTTGGCAATGCCTCTTTTAATGGGTGCAATCAAATCGCACTGGATAACAAGGGTATCTCCGGGCAACACCATTTTCCTGAAACGGAAGTTTTCAATGCCCAGAAAATACGTCCAGTAATTTTCAGGATCGGGTACGGTATTGAGCACCAGGATGCCACCGGTTTGCACCATAGCTTCTACCTGTAAAACACCGGGCATAACCGGGTTACCGGGAAAGTGTCCTTGAAAGAAGGGCTCATTAAAGGTTACGTTCTTTACACAAGCCACAGTTTCGCTATCCAAGTAGATTACTTTATCAATAAGCAAAAACGGGTACCGGTGTGGAAGCGTGCTGGTAATTTTATTGATATCCATTACCGGGGGAAGACTTGGGTTGTATTTAGGACGGCCTTTCTTATCGTCTTCCTGCATGAGCTTTTTAAGCTTACGGGCAAACGCTACGTTAGCGGCATGGCCCGGGCGCGCAGCCAGGATCTGCGCTTTTAATGGCCTTCCGGCTAAAGCCAGGTCCCCGATTATGTCCAGCAGCTTGTGGCGTGCGGGTTCGTTGTTGTAACGAAGCTCGATGTTATTGAGAATACCTTCTTTCTTTACCTCAACACGGGGTTTACCCAGCATTTTAGCAATGTTTTCCAGCTCATGATTTTCAACTACACGATCCACAATTACGATAGCATTGTTCAGGTCGCCACCGCGGATCAGGTTGTTTTTATACAACATCTCCAGCTCGTGCAAAAAACAGAACGTGCGGCATGAAGCAATTTCTTTTTCAAACTGCCGGATATTCGTTATTGAAGCGTGCTGGCTTCCCAATACCGGTGAGTTATAGTCGATCATTACCGTTACCCGGTAATCATCCAAAGGCAGCGCTGCAATCTCTACATTGCGGGCCGTTTCGCGGTAGAAGATACTATCCTGTACTTCGTAAAAATCGCGCAGCGCATTTTGTTCTTCGGTTTCTGCTTCCTTTAAAACATTTACAAACTGGATGGAGCTGCCGTCCATAATGGGAGCTTCGGGGCCATCCAGTTGGATCAGGACGTTGTCAATTTCAAGCCCTACCAAAGCAGCAAGCGTATGTTCGATGGTGCTTACCCGTGCGCCACTTTGTTCAATGGTTGTTCCGCGCGATACATCCACCACCCGGTCGCAGTCCGCGTCAATTATGGGCATGCCGGGTAAATCAATCCGCTGGAATTTTATTCCGTGATTGGGTTTTGCCGGCAGGAAAGTCATGTTGGTTTGCACCCCTGTGTGTAAGCCTACCCCGGAAAGGGTTACGGACTTCCTGATAGTCTGCTGCTTGTGATTTAACCTCATAGCCTAAAAGTGCGCAAATTTAAAGCGTTAGGCACCCATAACCAAACTAAGGCCGGGTTCATTGGTCGTTGCCGGAAGCGGCTTCCGTTGGCGTAAGCGCACCTATTTTCTTTTCCAGTTCCCTCAAGCGGTCGTTAAGCTCTGGTAATCGCTTAAAAACCGCGTATGAGCGGAAATAGTCCTTAATATCAAAGGCCGGGTAGCCCAGGATCTGCTGTCCTTCGTCTTTTACTGATTTCGAGATGCCTGCCTGCGCCCCGATTTGCGTACGGTTAGCGATTACGAGGTGGCCTGCAATGCCTACCTGGCCGGCAATCATGGCGTTTTCACCTACTTTGGTAGAGCCCGAGATGCCTGCCTGCGCGGCTATTACGGTGTTTTTTCCTACCTCTACATTATGCGCAACCTGGATAAGATTGTCCAGCTTAACCCCGGAGCGGATGATGGTGGAATCGCCAAACATGGTGGCGCAATCAATTACCGTGTTGGCCCCGATAGTTACGTTATCTTCGATCAACACATTGCCTAATTGCGGAATGGTTTTGTATGTTCCATCGCCTTGCGGAGCGAACCCAAAGCCATCGCTGCCAATTACAGTGCCTGCATGAATCACACAATTATGTCCAATGTGTGTGTCGGCATAGATTTTTACGTTGGGATGCAGGATGGTATTGTTGCCGATAATCGTGTTATCGCCAATAAATACATGCGGGTAAATTTTTACATTATCTCCAACCTTAACCTGGTTGCCGATGTAGGAGAAGGCGCCCCGGTAAATGTTTTTTCCGACCGATGCAGACTCGCTTTGGTAGGATGGTTGCTCGATGCCACTCTTTTGAAACGAAACCAGCTTATGATACTCTTCCAGTAAAGTAGTAAAGCTGGAGTAGGGATCATCCACGAGAATAAGTGCAGTATTAAGCTTCTTCCTGGGCTGGAAATCTTTTTTTACGATAACGGCACTGGCCTGCGTGGTATAAATAAATTGCTCGTATTTCGGATTGGAGAGAAAGGCAACCTGTCCTTGTTTGGCATCCTGAATTTTTGCGAGCATCGAAATTTTACCCGATGCATCACCCTTCACTTCTCCGCCCAGCATGGTTGCGATTTGCGCTATGCTAAACTCCATAAATTGATTTGCTTGTTACGAACAGTTCTATGTTTGAAGATGTAACTGATGTGATGCAAAACTAATAACCAAGGTGCCGGGTTGAGCCTGTCGAAACCTGTTTTCCGTACAGAGATAGTCTTCGACAGGCTCAGACTGACAACTATCCTAACCGTTTTGCATCACATCAGGATGTAAGCCCTCTACAAAGATATGTTTTTAGGCCAGCATAAATAGCTTTTTTCCACGATTTTGCTGATTGCCTTAATGCTGGGTAAATCAGAAGCATGGGCAATGTCCAGCACTTCGCCATTGCGCGTAAGAATGTTTATCGACTTGCCACCGGAAACATACGCTTCGTTACTTACCGTTCCATACGAATACAGGTATTGCGTATCTTTTTGGAGAATACCATATACCTGCCTGATCTCCTGGCGCACTTTCTCTACCTCGCTTTTACGGATAGGTTCGCTGGAAAGCACAATCTGGAACAGCTCGCGCTGCAATAACCGGTTACACAGACCGGAAAGTATGGCATCAGGATGATTACGCCATAATTTGATTGCACCCCATATATCGTGATCGTCTAACTGGCCAAACAGATCCAGTAATTCCTTATCCTGTGTAAAGTCTTCCATGCGATAATCTTTCCGGAGCAGAGAGGTAAGCGCATCGCTGGCCGGCAGACTTTCGCCTGCCTGCAGCAGGTATTGCGCTCTCCTGATAATATTCACCAGCATGCGCTCGGCACTTAAGGCAGTTTTGTGCAGGTAAACCTGCCAGTACATCAGTCTGCGTGCATGCAAAAAATTTTCGATGCTGTAAATCCCCTTTTCTTCCACCACCAGCTGGTCGTTATGCACATGCAGCATAGCCACAATACGGTCTACACCAATCGTACCTTCCATTACCCCGGTAAAAAAACTGTCGCGGGCCAGGTAATCCAACCGGTCAATATCCAACTGGCTGCTGATGAGCTGGTGAAAAAATTTTCGGGGATAGCTGTTTCGGAAAAGCTGGAGAGCAAGATCAAGCGCCCCGTTGAAGCGGGTGTTTAATTCCCGCATAAACAGGTACGAGATGCTTTCGTGCTTCACTTCTTTCAGTAACGTTTCTTCCAGCGCATGCGAAAAAGGTCCGTGCCCGATGTCGTGCAGCAAAATGGCAATCTGTGCAGCCTCGGCTTCAGCCTCCGAAATCTCAACACCTTTCTGTTGCAGGGCTTTTATTACCCGGCCCATCAGGTGCATGGCGCCCAGTGCGTGATGGAACCGCGTGTGTAAAGCTCCCGGGTAAACCAGATCGCTTAGCCCTAATTGTTTAATATAACGAAGTCGCTGAAAGTACGGGTGTTGAATCAGATCATAAATCAAATCGCCCGGTATAGCGATAAAACCGTAAACGGGATCGTTAATGATTTTCTTTTTGTTCAAGTAGCAGCCTTAGATTGATTTATATCCTTTAACTTAGAAGTTTCTAAAATTGACTCATGCAAAGATATAGCATTTTGTGGGCAGACGATGAGATTGATTTACTCAAACCGCATATTTTGTTTCTGCAGCAGCGCGGTTACGATATTACCCCGGTAAACAATGGAGCCGAAGCGATTGAGCTGAGCGAAGAGCGGCATTTTGATGTGGTTTTCCTGGATGAGCACATGCCGGGCATGTCGGGCCTGGAAGCGCTTACTCAAATCAAAAATAACAAACCCAACCTGCCGGTGGTCATGATCACCAAAAACGAAGAAGAGCAGATTATGGAAGAGGCAATTGGAGCCAAGATTGATGATTACCTGATCAAGCCGATAAACCCCAGCCAGATACTGCTGGCTATTAAAAAAATCCTGGATAACAAGCGGCTGGTTATTGAAAAGACCAATCTTAATTACCAGCAGGAGTTCAGAAAAATAAGCATGGCTTTCCTGGATGACATGAACCATGAGCAGTGGGCCGACATCTATAAGAAGCTTGTGTTTTGGGAATTACAGATGGAAGAGGCGGACAACCGGGATATGGCCGAAGTGCTGGAGATGCAGAAGGTAGAGGCCAATGTAAATTTTTGCAGGTTTATAAAACGCAATTATGAGAACTGGCTCAACAACCCGAATGTTGATAAGCCATTGCTTTCGCATCAGCTCATGAAGAAGAAGGTATTCCCGGAGCTGAAGAGTGGCACGCCTTGTTTCTTTGTGTTGATTGATAACCTGCGATGGGATCAATGGAAAACCATTGAACCCCTGTTAAATGAATATTTTAATATCGAGCAGGAAGAATCGTATTATTCTATTCTTCCAACCACCACTGCCTATGCCCGTAATGCCATTTTCTCCGGCCTCATGCCTTCCGAAATGGCCAAGACCCATCCCGATCTTTGGGTAGGCGAAGATGAGGATGAATCCAAAAACAATTTTGAGGATGACTTCCTGGCCAAGCAGGTTCGCAAGAATAACCTCAATATTAAATTCTCATACAACAAGATTAAAAAATTAGAAGAAGGCCGCGACCTGGCTGATTCTGTCAACAACCTTTTTCATAACGACCTGAATGTGATCGTTTATAATTTCGTGGATATGCTTTCGCATGCGCGTACCGATATGGCCATGATCCGGGAGCTTGCACCCGATGAGGCTGCCTACCGGTCTATTACAAAGTCGTGGTTTATGCACTCGCCTTTGTTCGAGATTTTAAGAAAGATCTCGGAGAAGAAAGCCAAACTGATCATTACCACTGATCATGGAACTGTGCGTGTAAAACGGCCTTTCAAAATTGTAGGCGACAGAAGTGTGAATACCAACCTGCGCTACAAGCAGGGCAAGAACCTGGGCTTTGAAGGTGATAAGGTATTTGAGGCAGCCAGGCCCGAGCGGTTCTTTCTTCCCAAAACCAACGTTTCTACCGCTTACGTGTTTGCTATAGAAGACCAGTTCTTTGCCTACCCGAACAACTATAACTACTACGTTAATTTTTATAAGGATACCTTTCAGCATGGTGGGGTAAGCCTCGAAGAAATCATCATTCCATATATTTTGCTAACTTCGAAAAATGCCTGACGATTGGGTAAAGTGCAATGGGCCGGTAACGCTTTCAGGTTTGCCTGGGATAGCCGGTGAATTGCTGCGGCAGGCAAAAGAACATAAGGTTTGGCTGTTGCAGGGCGAAATGGGCAGTGGAAAAACTACTTTGGTAAAAACCCTGGTAAAGCAGTTGGGGCTTGATGATGTGGTTACCAGCCCTACGTTTTCCATTGTGAATGAATACGGGCGGGGAAAAAAGATTGTGTACCACTTCGATTTTTACAGGTTAAAGCAAGACACCGAAGCGCTTGACCTGGGATTTGAAGAGTACCTGGCTTCCGGTAATTTGTGTTTGATTGAATGGGCCGAAAAAGCAAGTGCGTTTTTACCGCCAGCGCGTTTTGAAGTCCGGATTGAAACGGTTAATGAACATACAAGAGAGATTTACTTTCGCACGCAACCATGAGTGAAAAAAAGAAAACCGGTTTTGAGGCTCTTGTCAAGTCCGGGTTGTATCCGCAGGAAGAATTAATGCCGGTGAAAAAATCAAAGCGTTCGTTCTTTATTGGTTTGCCGCGTGAAGTTTCCTTACAGGAGAACCGGATTAGCCTGACACCGGATGCAGTAGCGTTACTGGTAAACAACGGCCATGAAGTTTGGGTAGAAACCATGGCCGGTGAGGGTTCAAAATTTTCGGACAAACAATACAGCGAAGCCGGTGCTAAAATTGTTTATTCCGTAGAGGAAGTTTACAAAGCCGATTTTATTCTGAAGATTGAGCCACCCACCCTGGATGAGCTGGAGTACTTCCGGCCCGGGCAGACGCTGATATCAGCATTGCAGATGGGAAATCTGAAGCAGGAGTGTATCCATACACTATTGAAAAAACGTGTTACAGCTATGGCCTACGAGTTTATTGAGGATAAAGTAGGCGGCATGCCCATTGTACGGGCCATGAGTGAAATTGCCGGAAGCACCGTTATGCTGATTGCAGCGGAGTACCTCAGCACAGTTAACAAAGGAAAAGGAATTATACTGGGAGGTATTACCGGAGTGCCGCCAACCAAAGTGGTGATTATTGGTGCCGGAACTGTGGCCGAGTATGCAGCGCGTGCAGCGTTGAGCCTGGGTGCAGAGATACAGGTGTTCGACAACCATTTATATAAGCTGCGCAGGATCAAGCACACGCTGGGCCACCAGTTTTATACCTCGACCATAGATACCGTTACGCTGGGTGAAAGCTTACAGAATGCCGATGTGGTGATTGGCGCGTTGCGGGCCGAGAAAGGCAAAGTGCGTCATGTGGTTTCAGAAGAGATGGTGAAGCAAATGAAGCCTGATTCATTAATTATTGATTTGAGCATTGACCAGGGCGGATGCATTGAAACATCGGAAACCACTACGCTTAATCGCCCGGTATTCCGCAAGCATGATATTATTCATTATTGTGTGCCGAATGTGGCATCGCGTGTGGCTACTACGGCTACAACCGCATTGAGCAATATTTTTACACCGACTATCCTGCGTGCTGCCGAAGAAGGCGGGATAGAAGAAATGATTTTTATGCACAAATGGTTTATGAAAGGAGTTTATACCTACAAAGGTTCGCTTACCAACGAGTCGGTGGCGCGTAAATTCGGAATGAAGTTTAAGAATATCGAGCTGCTGCTGGCAGCAAGGGTTTAATAAACCTATAAGATTTTTAAAACCTTATAGGTTTATTAGCAAACGATCATTTCACAATAAACAGGAAATCACTTCCTGTCTGGTCGGATCCGAACTTCCCAAACTGGGGCGCTGTTTTTAAGGTTTCTACAAACGTAGTCAGCTCGCTCAGGGTAAGTATGCCGTCATTTCCGCCTCTCGATTTCAGCGCGGCAATAAATTGCTTTGCAAAAGGAGAGTGCTTGCCCGGAATACCGTCCGATACGTATTCTTTGCCACCGCTGGTCAGGTACTTGCGGGTTTTGAACTGGAGCTTGCGGATGATAATTTCTGATTGAGAAGGCTCGCCATAAACTTCATCTTCTATGTTCCGGTGGGCTGCTTCCTGGTCAATCGTTCCGCCAAAGCAAACGTCCATCGCCAGGAACACGTGCTTGCACGGGTTGTTTACAATAGCCGACCGGATGCGGCTGTGCGCCAGGTAGGAGCCTCTGCCGGGATCGGACGGAAGGGATTCTTTTGTTACCACAAAACCTTCCTTGAACGTTTCATCGTAAAAGCCATGACCTGCAAAGAAAACAAACAACTGGTCCAGCTCTCCATATTGCTTTTCCGCATACTCCCGCAATTTTACAAGCACCTGGTCTTGGGTGGCGTTTTCTATTAACTCGGTTTTAAAGCCATACACACTTTGCAGCTCATTCACAATTGTCCGGCTGTCGAATATGGGGTTCACCAATGCGCCCCAGTTATCGTATGT
>JAHCHY010000027.1 GCA_026129485.1 Cyclobacteriaceae bacterium | reverse complement strand
CTGCGCATGGGTCAAAAGCAAAAGCAAATTATGGATGAGGTAATGAAGCGGCCGGGTATTGAAAGCAACTGGCCGGAATTGGATTTTGCCGGGCTCATAAGCCAGGTGTGATTCTTTCGTTAAAAAAACTTTCTGAAAGGAAACCCTGCTGATAAACAATCAAAAGAAACCGCTCATCACTTCCTTCAACCTGAAGGTTGATCCTCGTATTACCTTGTTCTTTCAAATATCCCAAACATGAAAATCTTCATTCAAATTATAATTGCGTTGGCAGGATTCACTGCCCTATATAGTCAATCTGCTGATTTACCTGATGATTTTCTAAGTAAAGAGTGGCACAAAGGACGCAGGCAAAAATTACGTGAAAGTATGCCGGCAAACTCTGTGGCTGTCTTTTTTGCCAACGCTGTACGCAACAGGTCTAATGATGTTGATTACGTCTATCACCAGGATCCCAACTTCTTCTATCTTACCGGGTATCGCGAACCCGAAGCAGTATTGCTCATTTTTAAAGACAAGCAGATCGCTGCCAATGGAGTCGGCTACGATGAAATAATTTTTGTGCAGGAACGCAATGCCATGCGCGAAATGTGGACGGGTCGCAGGTTAGGAGCTGAAGGAACGAAAAGCCAACTTGGGTTTGAACAAGCCTTTAACGGGAATCAGTTCAAAAAATACAATGTCGATTTCTCAAAATTTTCAGAAGTACTTTTTTATGATTTTTTCAATGATGTGAGGGATAACCCAAGGGATTCAGCAGATTTATATAGCCTGATCGAGCAATTCAAAGAAAAGGTAAACTATCCTAAAAAGGACAATAGCCTGATTGTTTCCAAAGAGCAACCTAAGAATAACCTGAACACCCGTGGGTTAAATCCATTAATGGTGAACTTACGCGGAGTAAAAATGGCTGAAGAAATTGAGCTGATCCGCAAGGCGGTTATGATTTCGTGTGTGGGGCAGGTTGAAGTAATGAAAGCCATTGAGCCCGGCATGAGCGAACGGGAAATACAGGGTATTCATGAGTTTATCTTCAAAAAATACCAGGCTGAAGACCTTGGCTATCCTTCCATAGTTGGAGGTGGGCACAACGGTTGTATTTTGCACTATACTGATAATTATAAACCCTCACTCAATAACAAGGAGTTAATCCTGATGGATCTTGGAGCAGAATTTCATGGTTATACTGCCGACATTACACGCACCATTCCGGTAAACGGAAAATTCTCTCCCGAACAAAAGTTAATCTATGAATTGGTGTTAAGTGCACAGGAAGCCTCTATGAAAGCCTGCAAACCAGGTGTTGAACTTTCTTATCTTACTACGGTTTCGCGGGACGTGGTAAATAAGGGATTGGTTGAGCTGGGGATTATCAAAACCGAAACCGAAAAACACTTGTATTTTCCACATGGCGTATCGCATCACATTGGGTTAGATGTGCACGATAAGGGAAATCGTATACTTGAACCCAATATGGCTATCACCATAGAACCCGGCATATACATACCTGACAATAGCTCCTGTGACCCCAAATGGTGGGGTATTGCCGTTCGAATTGAAGATGACTACCTGGTAAATAAAGATGGCTGTGAGCTGTTATCAGGTTATGCACCACGCACGGTGGCTGATATTGAGGCTATGATGAAGCAACCCAGCCCGTTGCAAAAGTTTAAACTACCCAACATCGACTCTCAAAAATAAAAAGTCAGGCAGCAATCCTCAACTTATACTCATCGTACCGCTGCAAAACTTCTTTCACATAACGAACGGGGCCATCGCAACGGCAATACCCCACTACCGTTACCGGGTCGCGAAAATATTTCGGGTCGCGTTTTTGCAGCAGGTAATACTCTACATTGTTTTCCCACAAAGCCGGTTCTTTGCCATACTTGATGGCCAGCTTCTGCGCATCCATTACATGCGATAGTCCCACGTTATAAGATGCCAGCACAAACTTCATCCGCTCCCCGGGGTCATCTACTGTTTTAGCCCAATGCTTATCTAAGAATTTTAAGAACTTAATACCTACATTGATATTCTGGGAAGGATCCCATAAATTTTTCGCGCCAAAGTATTGACCCGTTTCCGGCATGATCTGCATCAGCCCGATAGCGCCTGCCCATGATTTTACACGCGGATTAAAATTTGACTCCTGGTAAACCACGGAAGCAACCAGCCGCCAATCCCAGCCGATTTGCTCAGCTCCCTTTTTCAATTGTTCATCAAAAGGCGAAAGCTGGCCGCCTGCCAAAGATGAGTAGTCGTTTTTGATACGCGCCAATGCAAGACGGTTGCTTTTGAAGTACTTGTTATAAATAACCCTAAACACGCCCGATTTTTTCACCTTGGTTAGCCAGGTATTAATCTCTGCATGCAGCCCGGTAGAATTTGTCCGTACAGCCCATGCGATTTGCTGGGGCTCGCTGAGTATGGTACTTATATCCAGGTTGGAGTAATACAGCGAGTTTACATTTGCGATTACTTCATCCGTTACGGTAAATTTGATTTCGCCTGTGGCCACTTTTTGAATAAGGGATTCGGTTTCGGCCGTGGCGCTGTCCTCTTTAATCCGGATGGGCTTCGGTAATTGTGTATTTAGCTCCTGTAGCCGATCGCGGAAAGCCGAGCCCTTCATCACGTATACATCCTGTTCGCTTAGCTGTTCCGGTTGCCTTACCAGCTTTTTTTCCAGTGCTTCCGGTGCCTGCATACGCCAGTTGGCCGGTTTCTTTTGTACCAAAACCTGGTGCGTATCAAAATGCGGATTGGTAAACATTACGTACTGCATACGTTCCGGGGTTATGGTAAGCGGAAAGGCCAATACATCACCTTCACCTTTGTTCAGCAGGTCTATTGCCTGCTCAATCCCGGTAACTAACTTAATTTTCAGGTCAACCTTCAGGTATTTGGCTAATTGCTTAAGCAGCTCATACTCATACCCCATGGGCTGACCTTTGTAAATAAAATAGCTGATAGAGTTGTTATCCAGCAGGGCAATCAAAGAACCCCGCTCGCGGATCGTATCAAGATCGAACCTAACCTGAGGTTCGGTGGCAAACCCGGTCTCATGGCCAGGTGGATTACAACTGTAAAAGGACAGGAAAAGCAGTAAAAACAAGGTTTGCCGCCAAAACATAGAAAGGGAAGATACGGCTAAGCGGCAAATAAAAAAAGGCCTCTTTCGAGGCCTTTTTTTAAAGATTAGCAATCTAACATCAGTTGAATATGTAACGCAGACCAAATTGCATATAATAGGTAGATGAGATAGAGTTGTTCTCTCTAAACGTAGTGCTTACGGGTTGGTTTCTATCGTTTTGCAAACTGAAGGTGGGCCTCACTGTTCCGCCTGGCACCAATGAACTTACATTTCGGGGCACAAGAATACCTGCTGCGTTCACCGACTTATAGATACCCCAATTAGGATTCAGTAGGTTTCCAAAGTTCATTATATCAAGGGTAAATTGCAGTGTGTTTTTCCTGTCGGCAATATTGGTAAACAAATCTTGTGTAAACCGTAAATCAATCTGGTTCCTCCACGGCATGGTAGCACCGTTTCTTTCGGCATACTGTCCCTTGCGTTTGCTCAGATATTTATCTTGTTCTATCAACCGGAAGAAGAGTGCTTCTTGTTGAGCCGCAGTCCAAACTACGCCACCATAGGTCTGGTCAGCAAAGTCAATTTCGTCAGGGTTCTTAGGTATATAAATCAAATCGTTATTCTGTCCATCGCGGTTAAAGTCAGAAGCATAGGTATAAGAGTATCTTCCGGCAATCGAACCTTCCCAAAACAAAGAGATTTGAGAAGCGAATCTTTTCAAATATTCTTTACGGTACGATACAGATGCCACAATACGATCTGGCACAACATAATTTGCATAGCTCAATTGAGGGTTGTTGGCAGCGGTATTTGAAACCTGGGTGATTGACCAGGTATTGAAAAGCTGGTCGCCAACGCCATCATACAATGCTTTTGCACCACTTTTTGTATAAGCGATAAAAGCTGAAAACCCTTTATCGAACTGCTTTTCCAGTTTAGTCGATACTGACCAGTAGTGACCTTCAGAACCATTGCTCAACATAACGGGGTTCCATGCACCACCTGTTGTTGTGCTGGCCTGTCCGGCATTCAACAGGTAAACGTATTTATCCACGTTAGCAGTAGGATAGATAGGGCGGTTGTCAGGATAACCTGATACATTCAATGCCACAGCAGATGCATCTTCAAGATTGGGGTTAATGCCTTTGGCAATATTCAGGTCTTTGGTATAGATTCCTTCCAATGAACCCACTAAACCCCATGGCAGTTTTTTGTCAATCGCCAAGCTGGTTTTCCATGCCTTAGGGAATTTGAAATCAGGGTCAATAGCGCTAAATGTAGAAGGGATAGCAGTACCTGCTGCAGGAGGAGTGTCAGGGCGATAAGGCTCCACTCTGAATGGCCCAGGCGTATTCGCTTGCCCTGCGTAAGCTTCAGTGAACTGGAGCAACCCGGCATCGCCTGATTGAGCCACTAACCATACCGTAGGCACACGACCCGCGAAGATACCCGTACCGCCACGCACCTGCAGAGAGCGGTCACCTTTTACGTCCCAGTTGAACCCGACACGGGGCGATATAAGCACAGAGGTTTTGGGCAACACGCCTGAATCCATTTTTTTGCCGTCCACAAAAGTAAGCGGAGCCACCAGCGGATGCGTTCTAATTCCATCAACCTTAGGGAACGTAGGCAAATCAAAACGAATACCCGCCATTAATTTGAAATTATCATTGACAGCAATTTCATCTTGCCCATACACTGAGTATTGGTTGTAGCCAATGCTGGGGAAAGCTTGTTCAAAATTGGGCAACAATGAATAGGTGATGGCATAGGCAACAGGATTAGCGCCATTTGCAAAATCATCCCATGAGGCAAATGCATAGTAACCCGTTCCAAAACGCTGGAACCCATTTTTAGTCAACTGAAAGTCAGCCTGAATACCGGCTGTGATGGTATGGATTCCTTTGGTTAACGTGGCATAATCAACAATTGAATAGCTTGTTACATCACGTAAATTTCCGTAAGTAAACGGCTCATAGCCAAAAGAAGTATAGGTTGAGTAGTTGGTAGGCCCGGTAAGAATACCATCCATTATATCAACAAACGGGAACTCACTACTGCCTGAACTGCGAGGGTCATTTTGGTGTGTATAAGATGCTCGGAATGTGTTGGCAATCTGACCGAACAAGGAGTTAGCTTCTACAGCCAATGAATAAAAATTGGCTTCCTGAAAATATCCTGCATTCTTGAAGAACAAAGCCTGATTGCTTTGACGATTCTGACTGACATTAAAACCGGCACCGGAAACACCCGAAACAGAAGTGCTTGGAAATGAAGGTGACTTGCTCTCCACCTGACTATAACGCACGTTGATACGATGATTGCTATTGATATTCCAGTCTAATCTCGCTGTAAATTTGTTCGAGTTGCTCTCATTGTCATATCCTTGATAGGGACCGGTTTCGTAACCATAGTTGTCTTTCAAATATTGACTGATGCCATCCAACACACTCGCTTCGGGACGCGACACTTCGGGAGAAGACCCAAATGGTTTTCCTGGTGTAGCAGCTACCTGCAACTGACCTGGGCGTGTTTCGTTGGTTTGTTCATAGTTAACAAAAAAGAATAACTTGTTTTTAATAATCGGGCCGCCCAACCGGATACCATACGTCTTTATATCAAGCGGTGCACGTGTCAATTCATCGTTATAGCCCACTTTATTTCCTTGTTGTTTTTCATTTCTCCAGAATGTATAAGCCGATCCTGAAAAGTTGTTTGTACCGGAACGGGTTACAGCATTGATCGAACTGCCGATGAAGTTTGCCTGGCGAACATCATAAGGCGTAATGTTTATCGAAATTTCTTCAAGGGCATCCAATGAAATAGGTGATCCGTTTGCGGGTAGATTTCCACCGATACCAAATGTGTTGTTAAAATCCGAACCATCAACTGTTATGTAATTCTGGCGGTAGTTTCCTCCTCCAATGGCACCCGTACTGCTTGACGAAGCCTGGGGGGTCATCCTGATCATGTCGTTCATGCTACGGGAGATCGTAGGCATGTTCATGATCTGTCGGGAACCAATATTAGTCAGTGTTCCGTTGCGGCTGCTGTTCATGATGGCATCTTCTGTAGCAATCACCACAATCTCATCCAGTTGTGTGCCTTCTTCCTTCATCAGGTGGTTAAGCACATAAGGTTCACCCAGTTTCAGGTAAATATCACCATACGATTGCGTTTGATAACCAACAAAACTGATGGTAACCTTGTAAGGCCCGCCTACACGCATGTTTTGGATGGTAAACTTTCCATCTAAATTAGAAACTGTACCGTAAGTTGTACCTGATGGCTCATGTACGGCAACGACATTGGCGCCCGGAATACCAGCGCCTGCCTCGTCTTTAGCCGCACCGGTTAGTGTTGCTGTAGTAACCTGGGCATTCATTGAAAGTGTCAACCCGAATGCAAAGGCCATTAGCAGTAAAATTTTCCTCATAAAATTGGGTTTAAGTGATTGGATTTTCGGCAGCAAAAATATCCCTTTTACCTCTGAAAAAACGAAGCCCCCGTTTTAAATCTTCCACACATTTTATTAACAATTTCATAAACCCTTAAACCGCTTGTACTTTAACGTTTGCAGATTGAATCAAAAAACCAATTATTTGAAGCCTCTTAATGCCAATACAACCTATGAAGAAACTTTTAACCCTCCTGCTGGCGGCTGTTATGCCGGCCTGCCTCTTTGCCCAAACCGACCTGACCTACTACCTGCCCCCGCAGGTACAGTATAATCCGGCCATACCAACACCCAAAAGTGTGATCGGCCACGAAGTGGGCGATTGGCACGTAACCCATGATAAATTAGTGTATTACATGAAGGAGCTGGATAAGGCCTCGGACCGCATTACCCTGGAAGAAACGGGGCACACCTATGAAGGCCGCCCCATCCTGCTGCTAACCATAACCTCGCCCAAAAACCACCGGAACATTGAAACCATCCGCCAGCAGCACCTGCAGCTTACCGATGCTTCAAAATCGGCCCAGCTCAATATTAAAGATATGCCTGCTGTTTTTTACCTCGGCTGCAGCATACATGGCAATGAGCAAAGCGGAACCAATGCCGGGTTAATTATGGCTTACCACCTGGCAGCCGCACAAGGCCCTGAAATTGAAAACTACCTCGAAAACACGGTAATCCTGTTCGACCCCAGCTTTAACCCCGATGGCCTGCAACGCTTTTCCTCGTGGGTAAACAGCCGCAAGAGCATGAACATTTCGGCCGACCCGAATGATACCGAGCATAACGAGGCCTGGCCCGGTGGGCGCTTTAATCATTACTGGTTTGACCTGAACCGCGACTGGCTGGTGGCGCAGCATCCGGAATCGCAGGCACGGGTTAAAAAATTTCAGGAGTGGCGGCCCAACGTGCTTACCGATCATCACGAACAGGGCACCAACGCCACCTTCTTTTTTATGCCCGGTGTTCCTTCGCGCGTTAATCCCATCACGCCCGAAAAAAACCAGGAGCTGACTAAAAAGATGGGTGAGTACCACGCCAAGGCATTAGACCAGATCGGCTCCCTGTATTTCACACAGGAAGGGTACGATGATTTTTATTACGGCAAAGGCTCCACCTACCCGGATGCGCAGGGCTCAATCGGTATTTTATTTGAGCAGGCCAGCTCGCGCGGGCATGCGCAGGAAAGCGTAAACGGCATTCTCCGTTTTCCATTCACCATCCGCAATCATTTTGTAACCATGCTCAGCTCGCTTAAAGCGATTAACGAGATGCGCGAAGAGCTGCTCACCTTTCAGCGCGATTTCTATAAGAACGCTTCTGCGGAAGCGGCCAAAGATCCTGTTAAAGCCTATGTAATCGGTTCGCGCGACAAAGCCCGGTTATTCCATTTTGCCGAAATGGCCCTGCGCCAGAAGGTGGATGTGTACAGGCTGCCCTCCGCACAAACCGTAAACGGAAAAACCTTTGATGCCGAATCAAGCTACATCATTCCAATGAATCAGAATCAATACAAGCTGATTCGGGGTATGTTTGATAAGCAACTGAAATTTAAAGACAGCATTTTCTACGACATTTCCAGTTGGGTGCTGCCGCTTGCATTCGGGTTAGAATACGAAGAGGTAAAAACCGCGCCCGCGCTGGGCGAAAAGCTTACCGAAGCTAAAATGCCGGTGGGTAAAGTGATTGGCAAAGGTGATTATGCCTATGTGTTTGAGCCGCTGGGGTATTACACCCCGCGGGCCATGTACCGGCTGCTCAGCAAAGGCGTACGCATTAAAGTGGCTAACGAAATTTTTTATGCCGATGGAAAGAAGTTCGATCGTGGCTCCATCCTGGTTCCCGTTGACGGACAGGACAGAATTCCCGATCAAATTGCTGTAATCATAAAAGAAATTACCGAGAAAGATGGCATTGATGTTTATGCATTAAGCACGGGGCTGGATTACCGCGGTGTAAGCTTAGGCAGCAGCTCGTTCTATGTTTTGCGTAAACCGGAAATTGCCATATTGATTGAAGGCGGCATATCGGCTACCGATGCCGGGGAGCTCTGGCACTTGCTGGATACCCGCTACCAGGTACCGGTAACGCTTATCCCTGTTTCGGTTTTCAATTCCACTTCTATTGCCCGCTATAACACCATTATTATACCCGAAGGCAATTACAGCGCAATAAGCGAAGGCGGTAAGGAAAAGCTAAAAACCTGGGTGCAGAATGGCGGTGTGCTGATTGGCTTTGAACGAGCGCTTAATTTCTTTACCTCGGCCGGGTTGGGTAAGTTCGATGTCAGGAAAGATGACGATAAGAAAGATCCGGCTAAGGCCAAACCGTATGCCGATATGGATGAGATTCAACGTGCACAGGCTACCAGTGGCGCCATCTTTGAAGCCGAAGCTGATCTTACACACCCGCTGCTTTACGGGTATACGTCTTCTAAAATTCCGTTGTTTAAGGGAAACAATATATTTATTCAAAAAGCTGCGGGCGCTTATTCCAATCCATTAGTGTATGTGAACAATCCATTGATAAGCGGCTACATCACTAAACCCAACTTAGATAAGCTCAAAAGCTCATCTGCATTGGGTACGGTGGCTTTGGGCCGCGGCCGTGTAATCGGTTTTACCGAAAACATGGCCTTTCGTGCATTCTGGTTTGGCACCAATAAAATGCTGATGAATGCCATCTTCTGGGGCCAGATGGTGAGCCCCGAGGCAAGCCGGTAAATACAGGAAACATTATTGGCCTGTGTCCCACAGACCAAAATGCCTCCCGAAAAATTATTGCCGTAAATTACCCCCGGATTTCCGGTCTGTAGTTTATGAAAAGCGGTGTGTTGATAGGTTTGGTATGTGTTCTATTTCTGCCCGTAGCGCTGACCGGCCAGGATACCACCCGCTTAAAAAAAATCGATCAGCTCAAGCAAAGCAAGGTAACCAAACAGGTGGTGGGAGCCATCAGCCGCACACCGCCCGCGGATACCGTTATCACCATAAAAAGTGAAGATGCCTTTTTACCATACGAGGGAAAAATAATCCGGAACATCATCGTAAACCGGGTTGGCTTCGATCGTACTGTACAAGATACCACGCGCAGGTTCAAATCGTCTGTTGCGCGGCTCGCCAACCGCCTGCACAACGATACAAAGGAATGGGTGGTGCGCGAAAACATTTTCCTGCGTGAAGGCAAGCCCTTCAATCCCTACCGTGCGGCCGATAATGAGCGTTACCTGCGCGATCTTGATTTTATCCTTGATTCAAAAATATTTGTAGCCCCGGTTTCGGAAGACAGCGACTCTATTGATTTATTAGTAATGACACGCGATGTGTTCAGCCTCGGGGCATCCTTTTCGCCTCGCGGAATTACCGAGCATCGCTTTCGTATACAGGAAGCCAACCTGGGGGGCATGGGACAACGCTTGCAGGTTGCCGGTGTTTATGATGCCGGACGAAATCCAACCACAGGTTATGAATACCTGTATCGCAAGACCAACTTATTCGGAAGCTTTGTAAATGCCACTGCGGGCTATACCGAAATCAATACCGGCCGCAGTGTTGGCAACGAAAACGAGAGTGCATATTTTTTTCGGTTAGACAGGCCTCTGTTTCATCCGTTTGTGCGGTGGGCTGGCGCTGCTGAAGTCAGCCGCAACTGGTCAACCAACATTACACGCAAAGAAGGTTCAGCTTTTGCTGATTATGAATACCTGGTTCATGATGCCTGGGCGGGTTATTCATTCGGCTTTAGAAAACTGCCCAGCTCGCTTGCGGAAAACCGGAACCGCAGGTTTGTTGCAGCACGCGCCTTTGAAGAACGCTTTTTGAAAAGACCCGAAAATATTTCCGGCAACGACCGGCTTACTTACTCCGACCGGGTAACGTTTTTAGGGCAGCTTACTTTCTTCAGGCAAGACTTTTATAAAACCAATTATGTGCTTGGCTTTGGTCGTACCGAAGACGTGCCTTATGGGTACCGGGTTTCGTTTACCGGGGGCTGGGAACGAGAGCTTGATAAGGAAAGGCTCTACACAGGCGCTGAGCTGAACTGGAGCACGGTAAATGAAAACGGAACATTTTATACTTACTCCGTAAAGCTTGGCAACTATTGGAGCGAAGAACTGGTAGAAGATGGATTGGCTCAATTCGGCATTAGCCGGTACAGCCGGCTTTACTTTACAGGCAAAACAAAAATCAGGCACCAGGCAGAAATCAATTTTGCCTCGCAGATAAACCGGTCGCAAAAACGATTGCTGGATATACGCGATACCAACGGGCTCCAGGGGTTCAGGCCCGACAGCCTATGGGGTGCGCAGCGATTAACATTCCGGACTGAAACAGTTGTGTTTACGCCCTGGAAGCTGGCCGGCTTTCATTTTGCACCTGTTGCGCGAATTGATCTTGCCTATCTTGCCAAAGAGAACCGGGTATTGTTTCAGAAACAAAATTTCTATTCCGGGTTTTCTGCTGCCCTGCGTGCACGCAACGAAAACCTGATCTTCAATACGGTAGAAGCGCGCGTATATTATTATCCTAAAACAGTAGAAACGCTGGAACCCTGGCGATTTGAGTTCAGGGCAAACCTGCGCATTAAATACCCGACCAGCCTCGTAACGGCACCGGCAACCGTTTATGATCCGTAAGCCCTATGCGGTTGCTGATTTTAAAAAATCATTCAACGGCTTTATCGCTTTCGCGATTTCGGCTGCGGTTTTCACAAACTTTTTATCCAGCACTTCCTTATCGGTAAAGTAATGCGACACGATAAAGCTTTTGTTCTTTAGTATATCGATGTGCGGATGATCTTTAGGGTAGCCCTTGGGCGCTGTTTTAAGCTTATCGAAATCATCTAAGCCCGGGAAGTATTTTTTGAATTTCTTATTGTGGAGGATCTTCAAAAACGTTTTGGCGTTGTAATCTATCTCCTGCCGGATTTTGGCCAGGTTCTCAGGGTTAGGCATATAAAAACCGCCCGCGATAAAGCTTTTTCCCGGCTCAATGTGAATGTAATAACCCGGCTCCTGCTCCATCTTTCCATGCGCTGAAAGCCCGGCACCCATATTCACTTTGTAGGGTCGCTTGTCTTTGCTGAAACGCACATCGCGGTAAATGCGAAATGCCAGCTTACGTGGATTTAAGCCGGCAAGACTTTCATCAAATTTTAAAAGCTCTTTATGAAAAGCCTCCACAAAATCATCGAACAACGTTTTGGCTTCTATGTATTTGGGTTTGTTCTTCTCAAACCACTCGCGGTTGTTGCTTTTGGCAATGGCTTTAAGAAAGGTTGAAATGACTTTAAAATCCATAGTTCTGATGGTTAACAGATGCTAATTATTCTTTTACATAACCGGTAGCGATACAGATTGCGCCTGGATAGTTTCATGCCTGCCCGGCACGGAAAGCTGCGATTTGGTTTTGCAATAAAAAACCAGGCCCTTGTAGGATGTTACATACGTAAAGGTTATTCCAAAAAATGATGTACTTGTGGTTATTACCGCCAGACCTTCATTACGATTAAGCAGGCTTTGAAAATCTTCGGGCGATAAGCGCACGAATACGCCATTCATTTTTACCGGTTGCTGTGCGATGTGTACGGTGCTGTGTGGTGCCATATTCTAAACGTTTTTGAGTTACAAATAATCAACTATTGTTTCCAGCCCCATGCCACGCGAAGCCTTTATTAATACGGTAGAATTTCTGATTGGGTTTCTTTTCAGCAGCTCAATCAGCTCTGCTTTTTGCTCACAATAAACGGCATCAGCAAAACTCGCTTTCGCGGATTGCATGAGCGAACCACACAGGTAAACGGAATCAAATTTTTTAGCCTTCAGTAACTCACCCATTCGCGCATGTTCTTTGGCCGCTTCTTCTTCCAGCTCAAACATATCGCCTACAATCGCTACTTTCTTTTTCGCTTTCATAGCCGCCAGATTTTCAACAGCCGCTTCCATGGAGCTGGGGTTAGCATTATAAGCATCTAATATAATAGTGTTTGAACCTTTGGTGATAACCTGCGAACGCATATTGCCGGGAACATATTCGGCAACTGCGCGGTTGGCTTCCTTTGCATCCACACCAAAAAATTTTCCGATACATAGCGCAGCCGCCATGTTCTCAAAATTGTAAGCGCCCATCAATTGGGTTTGCACCTCTTCACCGTCTTCCGCTTTGAAGCGGATAAACGGATCGGCATTCAATAATTGAGCCTGGTAATAATCGCCCGCAGCAGGATAAAAGTAAGGGTGCTTAAACCGTTTGGCCATATTGGCGAGCACCGGGCTTTGAGAATTAATAAACACGATACCATCAGTAGTTAACAGGTGCTGGTACAGCTCCGATTTTCCGCGAATAATATTTTCAAACCCGCCAAACGTGCCGATATGCGCTTTACCGATGTTGGTGATAAGCCCATGCGTAGGGTTGGCAATAGAACAGAGCAGTGCAATCTCGCCCAGGTGATTAGCGCCCATTTCTACTACAGCCATTTCGTACGAATGATCGATGGACAAAATAGTAAGCGGCACACCGATATGATTATTCAGGTTGCCTTTGGTAGCATACGTTTTGAATTTTTTATCCAGCACGGCCAGCACCAGCTCCTTGCTGGTGGTTTTACCATTCGATCCCGTAAGGCCAACCACCGGTATTTTTAACCGGCTGCGATGATGCTTCGCCAAAGCCTGCAATGCCGTTAATGCGTCTTCTACAAGTATATAACGTTCATTAACCGCATACCGGGCATCATCCACCACAGCATACGTTGCACCTTTCTCCAATGCCTGGGCGGCAAATTCATTGGCATTGAACTTATCTCCACGCAAGGCAAAAAACAGGGAACCGGGTGTAATCTGCCGGGTATCGGTTGATACCTTTCCGGCTTCTGAAAAGCGCTGGTAGAGTTGTGTAAGATACATGCGATTGTGCGAAACTAAACTATCTTGCAAGCAAGATAACAGGTGACTGGGGTAAGCGTTATAAGAAGAGAGAATATTTTTTATGAAGAAGACCGGACGGCTTGTGTTTTTGTTGCTTCTGTCGTGCAGCGCTTACGGTCAGTTCACCTACACCATCGATCAGAGCATTCCGGTTGAAGAACAGGACAAAGTTTTATCCATGCCCTGGGCGGGCGGTATTAATTCCGCACAGATCAATACCATGGATTTAAATGGCGATGCCAAAGACGACCTTGTTATTTTTGACCGCACATCCGACAAGGTGTTAACCTACCTGAATACAGGCACTCGTTATGTATATGCCCCGGAATACGAATCGCTTTTCCCCAAAGAGATAACTCAGTGGATGCTGCTGCGCGATTTGAATTGCGATGGTAAAAAAGACCTGTTTACAAGCGATCCTTTCGGCATGGTTGCATTTGTAAACACCACACAACCGGGTCAGCCTCTTTCGTGGCGGCCTTACGATCCCGGAAGGCCCATACTGACAAAAGGTTTTACCACCAACGTAAACCTGCAGATAAATGCAAGCGATATACCTGTTATTGATGATATAGATGGCGATGGCGATCTGGATATTTTAAATGTTCGCTTTGTAGGCATTGGCACCATTGAGTACCACAAGAATTTGAGCATGGAACGCACCGGCACGTGCGATTCGCTGCAGATGGAACGTGTAACACAAACATTCGGTAACCTCGAAGAGTGCGACTGCAATCATTTCGCATTCGGGGGAGAAGCCTGCAATCCATCATCGGGCGGCCGCATTGAACATGCCGGTGGTAAGGCTATGTTAACCATAGATGTGGATGGCGATGGCGATCTTGACCTGTTCTTTAGTGAAGAAAACTGTACGGAGCTTTCTTTTCTTGAAAACAAAGGCACAGCCGAAACGGCCAACATGAATAGCGTTTCGCTGTTCCCGCCCGGCAACCCCATCAACTTTATGCTCTTCCCGGCAGGTTATTATGAAGACGTTGATTTTGATGGAAAACGTGACCTGCTGGCCTCGCCCAACCTATATGCACGCACATTTACCAGCAGCATCAACTTCAGCAGCTCGCTGTGGTATTACAAGAACACCGGCACCGAGCAGCTACCGCAATTCACATTTCAGAAAAATAATTTCCTGCAGGACGAAATGATAGATGTGGGCGATTATGCCGTTCCCGCTTTTATTGATGCCGATGGCGATGGCGACCTCGATATGTTTATCAGTAACTATGCCGGGCCGGGTTTTGCCAGTACGGTTCGCTTCTATGAAAACACAGGCTCAGCAACCGAAGCGTATTTCAAGCTTAGTAATGCCGACCTGTTTGGATTTTCCAACTCGGCATTCTTTAATGTAAAAATTCAGTTTGCCGATATGAATGCCGATGGCACCCCGGATTTTGTTTTCACGGCAACCAATTTCCAAACCGGTGTAACCCGTTTGTCATTTATCGCTAACAGATCCCCCACATTGCTCGACTTCAGCGGACAATCTGTTCAACCGGTAAACTTTACATTCGGGCAGCAGGAAAATATCCTGATCGTGGATGTGGACCAGGACGGACGAACCGACATCCTGATCGGTAAGGCAACCGGTGCTGTACAATACTGGAGAAATACCGGTTCTGCCCAGCTACCTGCCTACACATTAGTAAACGAAAGCTTCCTGGGGCTTGCATCGAGCACCGACAGGCAAAATCCTGCGCTGGCTTCTGCCGACCTGGATGCCGATGGCAGGGCCGACCTGGTGGTGGGGAATCAACGGGGTGAGCTTACGCTGTTTGGAGATTTCCGTGCGCAGAATTCCAACATCCAGGGCGTTTCCGAGATTATCTTCAACTCCATTACCGAAACGTATGAATCGCGAAACCTGGGTGGCCGTATCTGGCCGGTAGCGGTTAATCTTTTTAACAGCGATAAGCCTGCCATTGTGTGCGGAACCATTACCGGGGGATTGGTCTTGCTAAAAAACGAAGAAGGCGCTGCATTACCGGACGAGCCTGTAGTTGATATTTTTCCCAATCCCGTTCGGGCAAATGAAACGTTCAGCATCCGAACAGATCGTAACATGCTGGTTCAGTTTTACAACCTGGTGGGGCAACGGATTTCCAACAGCTATTTTGTTCCTGCCAGCCAGGAATATCCGATACAGATTTCCGGGTTGCTGCCCGGTGTTTATATTGCGCGCTTTTCCTACCAGAATAAAACCATAGGAAAACGTTTTGTAGTTGTTAACTGATTTTCGATTTCATGAGCTTTGGTGTAGTGTTTGATATGGACGGGGTTATTGCAGATACCAATCCGTACCATAAAATTTCGTTAAGGCAGTTTTGTGAAAAATACGGCTATCATTTTACCGATGAAGAGCTGATCAAAAACATTTACGGCCGCACCAACAATGAATGGATCACCAACCTGTTTGGCAAGCTGCCAAAAGAAAGATTGCTTGAGCTTGGCGAGGAAAAAGAAGAAATGTTTCGGGCCATCTATAAAGATGCGATTGAACCCGTGGCCGGGCTGGAAGCTTTTTTGAAGAAGCTTGCGCACCAGGAAATACCCTGTGCCATCGGTACCTCGGCACCACGCAGCAATGTTGACTTTGTGTTGGATAACACGGGCCTGCGAAAATATTTTCCTGTTATTCTCGATCAATCGCATGTAGCGCACGGCAAGCCCAACCCGGAAATCTACCTGAAAACTGCAAAAGCTTTGAACCTGCCCCCGGCCCGGACAATCGTATTTGAAGATTCTCTTTCGGGGATTGAAGCGGCCCAACGGGCAGGAGCCCGCGTAGCCGGTGTTACCACTACACACACGCCATCTGAGCTAAAGCATTGCGACCTGGTAATCCCCAATTTTATACAACTGGAGTTGGAGAACCTCGCTGTAATTCTCAAAGCCTGAGCTTACTGAACCAGGTTGTTCGCGAAAGCATACTTGATTAGCCCCACCAGGGTAGTGGTGTTTGTTTTGCGAAAAATATTTTTGCGATGGGTTTCCACCGTACGTTCGCTGATGAAGAGCTTATCGGCTATTTGCTTGTTGGAGTATTCTTTCGCGATCAGGCTCAGCACTTCACGTTCGCGGGTAGTAAGCAATCCTTCCGGTTGTTGCCCCATGTCGGTTAACAGCAGGCGGGTGATTTCCGGGCTCACATACGGCATACCGCGCATAACCTGGTGCAGTGCGTTTTTCAGCTCAAGCTGCTGAACACTTTTCAGGATGTAGCCATCCACACCTTCTTTTAAAATCTGCCGTACTATGGCGGCTTCATCGTGCATGCTGAGAATGACTCTTTTAACCGATGGCAATTTCTCTTTCACCCAAACACACAAATCAAGGCCACTGGCATCGGGCAGGCGATAATCCGTAACCAGGACATCCGGCTGTCTGGATTGCAACAAGCTCATGGCTTCCTCAGCGCTTCCGGCAGCGGCTTCTATCTGAAAGGTTGAATCCTGCTCAAACATCGATTTCAATCCATCCAGCACAATGCGGTGGTCATCAACCAGCATAAGTTTAATAGGACGGTTCAGGCTCATGGCGCTTGCTAAACACCTAAAGGTACAAGCGATTTTTTTATTCTCTAATGCAGGTATGGGCAGAATTCATCTCAAAGATACTCCTGATTCGCACCTGTTATGCCGGAGTTACTGCGGTAAAAACTGAAAAGGGATCTGATCGGGTTTGTAAATATTGGGAAAGCGCCCCCAGTTTGCTGCAATCAGTGTAAGCAATGCAACCCCGGAAATAAGCAATGCCATACCCCAGGTGCTAACCGGGTTAAGATTGTAATACTGCAATATAAACGCAGCCGCAAAAGACAAAACCACCAGCACACAAGCCCCTGTAATCAACCGGTGCAGGTGCTTGCCGCATACATATTCCGGGGCGCTTTTATCTTTTAAATGAAAATGAAGAATGCGCACAAACGTAGCGTATTGTCTTGAACGATCTTCACGCTCGCGGGCTGACAAATAATACTGGTTACTGATGGTAATAGCGGGCTGGCCATCGGGTTGGATAATGGTCATAAACCGGTTGCGCGACCGGCATAAGCGCACAGATGCAATATTGGCGTAGGGTATGGAACGCTCTCGCCCGTCTGATTGCAACACCAGGTTATAATCCGTAAGCAGTACTGTGCAGGGCTTATCGCCAGCACTGTTTTTATACGTGTACTCAGATGAAACTTTCACACAGCCAAAGTACCCCTGTTTCAGACGGGGCTAAATACCTGAGTTCAGGTATTTAAAATCCGTAGCAGTACGGAGTCAGGCAGCCTGTGCAACGGTGCGGGGTATGGTAGCT
Organism: Cyclobacteriaceae bacterium; assembly: GCA_026129485.1. Lineage (GTDB taxonomy): Bacteria > Bacteroidota > Bacteroidia > Cytophagales > Cyclobacteriaceae > ELB16-189. The sequence continues at coordinate 22,861 of JAHCHY010000027.1, read as the reverse complement.
ACCATAGTATTTCCTTTACGCCCGGGCGAAGTGTCTATCTCAATGCTTCCCTTTATCATGTGCAGGCGCGAATGGATGTTTTTCCAACCGTTACCCCGGCCTGCTGTAAGCGAGCTCAGCTCAAACCCGTTACCATCATCTTCAATGGTCAGCACAAGCTCCCGCGGATGCTGCACCACCTGGATCGTAATCGCAGTTGCATGACCGTATTTTAAAATGTTATTCACCCACTCCTGGCAGATGCGATACAAGGCAATGCGCAAATCATCGGGCATGTCAGCCTCAAGATCAAAGGTCTGTGCCGATACAGAAACAGAACCGGTCCTGTTCATGCGTGCTGCAAGCTCTTTCAGCGCTTCATCTAAGCCGCTCTTTACCAATACCTGGGGCATCAGGTTAAAGGCAATATTCCGGATCTCCAGGTTCATCTCGTTTAATACACTTAGGGCATGTTCAACGGTGGGTCGCTCAATTTTTTCTTTGGAGAGCGTAAGCCGCAAAGCCGAAATCATCTGCCCGAAACCATCGTGCAGATCGGCTGCAAAACGTTTCCGTTCTTCTTCCTGCGAAGCGATAACGGCTTTCAACTGACTTTCGCGCAAAGCCGCCCGCGTGGATTGCAGCTCGGCTTGCTGTTTCAACTGCAAACGATTCTTCCATAAATAGCCCAGCGCCAGGATAAGCCCAAGCACAACCAGCAGGATAACAATGGCCTGCATGCTTTGGGTAAGCTTTGTGTCTTTAACCTCGTTCTCCTGCTTCAATAGAAGAATTTCATTCTCTTTCTTAACGGTTTCGTACCGGGTCTGCATTTCCTGGATCACTTTGGTTTTATCCAGGTTGAACAGGCTGTCTTGCAATGCATGATGCCGCATGCGATATTGGTATGCCGTCTTGTAGTCATTTTGTTCTACATGCGCATCGGCCAATGCACCCAATGTAAACCGCACCAGATCGGTATAACCAATGGCTTCACCTTGCTTCAATCCTTCCTGAAGCGATACAATGGCTTCCCGGGTACGTTTAGCCTGGAGAAATACCTCACCTCTTGTAACCATGTTCACAGCCACACCTTGCTTATCGCCTATCTTTTGCCTGATGCGTGTAGATTCGTTTAAGTAATTAAGCGATTGATCGATATTACCCTGGTGCAGCGCAATTTCCGAAAGGTCGAGCAGCACATACCCCAACCCCACGCTATCGGCTGCCTTTTTCCTGATTTCATAAACTTCCATATAATAAGGACGCGCCTCTTCCATTTTACCGCTCCTGGAAAGGAAGGCCCCGCGATGCGCCAATGATGTGCCAAGCCGGGTTAAGTCATTGGCTTCGCGGGCATTTTTTTCCGCTATATCCAGGCAAGCCATCGCTTTATCAATAGCATTTTGTTTTCGATAGAAAACGGCCAGCTCGTTATTCACAGCGGCAATCCCGCTTTTGTCTTTTAGCTCCTCAAATATGGAGAGCGCCCGGAAATACTTTTCCAGCACATGCTCATAATCACCGGACAGGTATGTGATAATGCCCCAGTTCATTTGAGCATAACCTTCATCCTGCTTCCATTCGTTATCGGCTGCTATGGTTGTGGCCCACGCTGCCAACAACTTTGCATTGGCAAAATCGGCACTGTAAAGGGCATAAATATTCTGGTTTATGAACTGAATCCGCTGCCGGTCGGTCATACCCTGCATCCGGGCTTCGCTTCCGGCAGCATCAAATTGTTGGGCATATCCTATACAGCAGGAAAGGGTAAACGGAATAAGCCAAAAGGCTTTCATACGGTAAGAGGTTTAGGGTGTATGGGCTTAAAGTTAAGTACCGGTAAGGCGTTCATCAAAATGGAATAATCGTCTAAAAATCAGCTATTTAAATTCCATAAGGCTAATTCTGCCATTAATTTAAAATCGGCTTTGGATAATTGGGGTCGATTTTCCGATATTTGCAGTCCCTTTTTAAAGAGGGGTAAATTCAATTACTTAACGTATGGCACGAGTTTGTCAAATTACCGGAAAAAGACCCCAAGTTGGAAATAACGTTTCGCACGCGAACAACAAAACCAAGCGCAGGTTTTATCCCAATCTTCAGACCAAGCGTTTCTTCATTCCTGAAGAAAACAAGTGGATCACATTAAAGCTTTCTGCCAAAGCTATTAAGACAATCAATCTTAAGGGAGTTTCGGCTGTATTGAAGGAAGCCAGGGCTAAAGGAACGCTTTCCATCTAATCACGATTAATCAGGCTGCACCATGGCAAAGAAAGGAAACAGAATACAGGTAATTTTAGAGTGCACAGAACACAAGGCTACCGGTCAGCCCGGCATGAGCCGCTACATTACCACTAAAAACCGTAAAAACACTACCGAGCGTATTGAATTAAAGAAATACAACCCGGTATTGAAAAAGTATACTCTTCACAAAGAAATTAAGTAATCATGGCAAAGAAAGTTGTTGCGACCTTAAAGAAAACTGACGGCAAGAATTACGCTAAGGTGATTCGCGCGGTACGCTCTGAAAAAACAGGTGCGTATATCTTTAAAGAAGAAATTGTATCGGCTGACCTGGTAAAGGAAACGCTGGCTAAGAAAGGATAATTCGTTTTTCCTTTTTTCTGCATTACGAAAGTCCCCTTGCGGGACTTTTTTGTTTGGCTTGTGTCCCACACAACCATAGGGTTAATTGTTCCGGTCTGTGGAACAGACCGGAGGGTTAGTAGATTATATAATTTACTTATTAACTTCACCGCATGTCTTTTTTATCCGACCTGTTTTCAAAAGAAAAAAAAGAAACCCTTGATAAGGGCCTTGAAAAATCGAAAGAAAGCTTTTTCGGAAAGCTGGGAAAAGCCATTGCCGGTAAATCAACTGTAGATGACGAGGTGCTGGACAGCCTCGAAGAAACGCTCGTTTCATCTGATGTGGGCATTAACACTACCCTGAAAATAATTGAACGCATACAGGCCCGCGTGGCCCGCGATAAATACTTAGGCACTTCCGAGTTAGACAGAATCCTGAAGGAAGAAATTGCCGGCCTGTTAGCCGAAAGCAATACAGACAACACTGACTTTGAAATTCCACAAGATAAAAAACCTTATGTGCTGATGGTGGTAGGTGTAAATGGGGTAGGCAAAACCACTACTATCGGAAAGCTATCCGCGCAGCTTAAGAAGAATGGGAAATCGGTGGTGTTGGGTGCAGCCGATACGTTTCGTGCAGCAGCGGTAGATCAGCTAAAGCTCTGGGGCGAACGTGTGGGCGTGCCGGTAATTTCCAAAGGCATGAATACCGATCCTTCTGCAGTAGCGTATGATGCTGTGGAATATGGCGCCAAAGAAAACGCAGATGTAATTATTATTGATACGGCCGGCCGCCTGCACACCAAGGTTAACCTGATGGCCGAGCTGTCGAAGATCAAGCGCGTAATGCAAAAAGTAATACACGATGCACCGCACGATGTCATGCTGGTATTGGACGGAAGCACCGGCCAGAATGCCGTAGTACAAGCGCGTGAGTTTACCAAAGCAACCGATGTAACCTGCTTAGCCATTACCAAATTAGATGGCACCGCCAAAGGCGGAGTAGTAATTGGTATAAGCGATGAATTTAAAATACCGGTGCGCTACATTGGCGTAGGCGAAAAGGTGGACGACCTACAAGTATTTAACAAGAATGAATTTGTGGATTCGTTGTTTAGAAGAATCAACTAATCTGCTTTCAGAAAGAATTTTCTCACAAGCACAAGCGGAGTGAGCATTAAAGCCAAAAAGAAACTATCCCACAGGCTCCAACCGTTTTTTGCCGCTACTGCTGCCGAAATTGCACAGATGAACGCATAAATAAACAGGACCTCCATATCAAATAATTTCTCTAAGATACTTTCTTAAACGGCATTCTCCAAAACACCTGGTAATTAAATCCCCAATAAAGCTTTTTAAAGGGCAAGCCAAAACCCGGAATATCATACGAATCAAAGCCGGGAGTATCTTTTGTATGGGGCAAAAATTTCATCCTGCCTGTATAACCCATCCAGAACCCGCGCCACACTTTTACGCGCAAGCCTGTGGTTAATTCAACCCAGCCCGCAGTGGCTACAGGGTTTGAAGCCGATTGCTGGACGACAGGAAACAAATCGGGACTAATGGTATAGTTCACGCTCTCGCTGTATTGTGCACGGCCATACCGAAAGCCAATAAAAAACATATTCCTGTCAGGGTCTTTCAATAAAAAATTAATATCTGCACCAACCCGAAAGTATTTGCCTTCATTATTATAAAGCCCGTTTACCAGCTTTGCTTCGCGCGACCAGCCACCCAATTCAAGCGTGGGGTAATAGCGGCCCAGGTCAACATCGGCAGTAATCTCCCAACTCTGTAAAGGACTTTGCGCGATTGTCTTGCCGATTGCAATCAGGTCGGTACCAATGCGCACGCCCGTTGGTTTGCGAATGGCACGCAAAGAATCACGCTCACTCGTTTGGGCAACAACCTGCAGGCTAACCACTACCAGCAAACTACTCCACAAAAATCTTAACATTGGTGCCGGCATTGGTAGCAAGTCTTTTATTCAGTATCGTTATCGTTTCAAATGACGAATCGGCCAGGCTTAAATCCGTCAGGTAAGCCAATGCACCGCAATCTTCCGAAACCACTTCGGTTTGCAGCCGGTAGCTGAGCGAAACCGTTTCGGGCGCATCGCCAAAGTAAAAGGTAACGGTAGCTGCGGTTTCGGCCGGGTTTAATGGCAACGAAATGGCGCTAAAGGTATTATTCTCCGGGATAAGGAATCCAGCCACACCCGATATGGCTATCGAATCCACTTCTACCTGAGTTGCTTTATCCTGCGCATTATAAAATGCAAAGGTTACCCGGTTGGTAGAAGTGTCAAAACAATCGGGTTCGGTCAGGCAACCCCACAACCCCAGCAGCAAAATCAACAATAGCCGAACGAGTTTCAATTCCATTAGGTTTGGTGCAAATATACCCTGCCTGCCGGAAACTCAATTACCTCGGGCATTTCGTATTTTTGCAGGCTAATTATTATTCGTGAAAACAAGAGGCCCAAAAAAGACCAAAGTCAATATTGTAACGCTGGGATGCTCCAAAAACCTGGTGGATTCGGAAGTGTTGCTAACCCAGCTTCGCGGAAACGGGATCGATAGCACACACGAATCGAAAAAAGACGATGCCAATATTGTGGTGATCAACACCTGCGGCTTTATTGATAATGCCAAGCAGGAATCCATTGATACGATTTTGCGCTACGTGGATGCCAAAGAAGAAGGTATTGTTGAAAAAGTTTATGTTACCGGATGCTTATCGGAACGCTATAAGGGCGATCTGCAAAAAGAAATTCCCGATGTAGATGCCTGGTTTGGCACACGCGATCTTTCGCGCCTGCTCAAGCAGCTCAATGCCAATTATAAGCATGAGCTGGTTGGCGAGCGTATCCTCACCAACCCCAGCCACTTTGCCTACCTGAAAATTTCGGAAGGCTGCGACCGCCCCTGTTCCTTTTGCGCCATTCCGCTGATGCGAGGTAAGCACATTTCAAAACCCATAGAAGAGCTTGTGCTGGAAGCAAAGAACTTAGCCAAAAAAGGAACCAAAGAATTACTCCTGATCGCTCAGGATTCCACTTACTACGGCCTTGATTTATATAAGAAGAGAAACCTGGCTGAGCTGTTAAATCGCCTTGCAGATGTAGAGGGCATTGACTGGATCCGCTTGCACTATGCGTTCCCCACCGGCTTTCCGTTAGAGGTGCTGGACGTAATGGCTAACCGGCCTAATATCTGCAACTACTTAGACATACCGCTGCAACATGGAAGCTCGCGTATGTTACAACTGATGAGGCGCGGAACCACCCGCGAAAAAACAGAAGCGCTTTTAAATACCATTCGCACGAAAGTGCCGGGCATTGCCATACGCACTACGTTAATTGCGGGCCACCCCGGTGAAACCGAAGCCGAGTTTGAGGAGATGATGAAGTTTGTGGAAACATCGCGCTTCGACCGGCTGGGTGTGTTCGCCTACTCGCACGAAGAAAATACGCACGCCTACTCCATGGCCGATGATGTGCCCGATGAAATCAAACAAGAGCGTGTAGATAGCCTGATGGATTTACAGCAAGGCATTTCACTTGAATTGAACCAGAACAAAATTGGCAAAATCTATAAAGTTTTGATTGATCGTAAAGAAGGCGGAAACTTTTATGGTCGCACGGAGTTTGATTCGCCCGAAGTTGATAACGAAGTGATCCTGGATGCGGGTAAAAACTATTTGCGCCTGGGTGATTTTGTTACGGCTAAGGTTACAGCGGCAAGTGAGTTTGATTTGGTTGCCGAACCGGTTTAACAAGATTTTAACAAGCCGGTCCGTCTGTAATTTTATCCCGAACTTTACCGGAAAATAGTCGTTATTCGGAATATGTTTTCACACACCTGTTATTAGTATGCGCATTCAGAAGCTGGAACTGGCCGATACCCAGGCATTTTCTTCTTTCTTTCTCGATTACATTCATGAAAAAGAAACCTTAAAGCCTTTTTATTCTCTCTTTCCATGCATCGAAAATTTTAAAGCACAGATTGAAAGTAAAGCGCAATCATTTCCGCAAAGCAGCAGGACTATCTTAGCCGAAGTATTGCATAAACAATATGAAGCGTTAGCTGTTTCTGATGCTACCCAAACCAATATTGCGTTACTGAAAAATAAAAATACGTTTACGATTACTACCGGTCATCAATTAAACATTTTTACCGGGCCGCTCTATTTCGTTTATAAAATCGTAACCGTAATCAACACCTGCAAACAGCTTAAGCAGCAATATCCCGATAACAATTTTGTGCCGGTTTACTGGATGGCGTCCGAAGATCACGATTACAAAGAGATAAAATACTTCAGGGCCTTTGGGAAAAAGTATGTTTGGGAAACGAACCAAGCCGGTGCAGTGGGTCGCTTCAACCCACAATCCATCGAAAAGCTTTTCGAGCAGGTTCCCGGTGATGTTTCCGTGTTTAAAGATGCCTATTCAAAAAACACAACACTCAGTGGTGCAGTCAGGCAATATGTAAATGATTTGTTTGGAAGCGAAGGGCTCGTGGTGATTGATGCCGATCACCCGCAATTAAAGCAGGCGCTTATCCCGGTGATCAAGTCGGACATTCTTGAAAACACACCGGCCAACTTAGTTAACCAGACCAATCAACAGTTAGAAGAACTGGGGTACCACCCACAGGTAAATGCACGCGACATTAATTTTTTTTACCTGGAGGATTCGTTGCGCGGGCGAATTGAAAAAAAAGGAGAGGCTTTTCATGTTCTCGATTCAAAAATTTCATTTACTGCTGACGAAATTGAGACGCAAATCGAAACGCGGCCTGAAGCATTTAGCCCGAATGTAATTCTTCGGCCACTTTACCAGGAGTTAATTTTACCCAACCTGGCTTATGTAGGCGGCCCGGCCGAGCTGGTGTATTGGCTGGAGCTCAAAAAAGTATTCGATCACTTTCAGCAACCTTTCCCCATATTAATGCCCCGCAATTTTGCTTTGGTGGTGGATGCACCTACCGATCGCAAAATGAAAAAGACAGGCCTTGAATTAAAATTATTCTTTGCACAGAAGAATTTTATTTTTAATCATTGGGTGCTTCAAAATTCAACGCGGGAGCTTACGATCGGAAAGGAAATGCAACAGCTAAGCGCTTTGTTTGAAAAGCTAAAGATAAAGGCAACCTCAATTGATGCAACTCTTTCGCAATTTGTAGGCGCACAGGCCAAGCATACGGAAAATGCGCTCAATCGTATTGAGCAAAAAATGCTGCGGGCCGAAAAAAGAAAGCATGATGAAAAGCTTAAGCAGATAGAAGCTGTTAAAGATGCGTTATTCCCGAACGGAAATCCGCAGGAACGCACCGACAATCTTTTAAATTTCTATCCGGCCGATCCAACATTTATTCATCAATTGCTTACGCACTTCGATCCATTTGATTTTCGTTTTCACACGCTGATCTATGAATAAAGCTGAGCTGCGTAAATTTTACTTACAAAAGAGACAAGCCCTTTCCGAAGCGGAATACACACAACTTAATTTTCAGGTCTATCAACAATTCTTCGCCAGCATCGATCTTTCATTTATTAACGTCATTCACACCTTTCTCCCGGTTACTGCGAAACGTGAACCCGACACGTGGTTAATTATTGACCGGGTACGAAGAGAATTTCCTCACATCCGCATTTCCATCCCCAGAACTGACAACCGTAATCACACACTTGAAAATTTTTACTTCGAAGGACTGCATCAATTAACTACAACTGCCTGGGGCATTCAGGAACCCAGGCAGGGCACTCCAACAGAACCTGAAAAGATTGACCTGGTGCTGGTGCCCCTGCTCGCTTTCGACCAAACGGGGCACCGTCTTGGATATGGCAAAGGTTTTTACGACCGGTTTCTTAAGCTTTGCAGACCGGATTGTCTGAAAACAGGGCTCTCCTTTTTTCAAGCCGAAAAAAAAATAGAAGGCATAAACGAGCTTGATGTGCGGATGGATTTGTGTGTTACACCAGAAGGTATAATCAAATTCAGCAACTGATTTCAGGATGCCGGTCTTGTGCGCAGCTTACGCTAATTTAACTTCAGTGATACATTCACTTTAACCTTCTCCCAGCTAATGGAAAGGATGGCTTCTTTATCTGAAAGTTCTGTGATGGTATAGTTCAACCGCTCCTGTACTGAGGGCAGTATACGCGGTGCTACTTCCAGTCGCAGCACATCTTCTGCCTGGTTGTATTCATCAGTCAGGTGCTGATCCCATCGTCTGTTCAAAATGAAAATCCATTTTTCCTTTCCGGGAATAGTGAACACGGCATACTTACCGGCTGGGATCTTTTTACTATCAATCGTAAGCTCCCGGTCAATCTCAAACGAAGTAGCCCGGTGTGCCCCTGTTACCCACACTTCATCATACGGCACCAGTCCGCCCCAGATCACCCGACCGCGTACAGCAGGAGCGGTGTATAAAATAGTGATGTGTGTATCGCCAATCTGGGCGTGTTCTTCTAAGGGAATGCTCTTTTTGTTGAGCGTGTCGGCCTTAACCGGTGCATGGTTGTGGTTTGTTACCTGACTCCATCCATCAGCAATGGTTAAACCCAAAACAACGACCACTAACCATAGTTTATAAATACCATTCATAATTCTACTTATCTATCTCACGCATTTTTAAAACCACATAGAAACATAGTTTCATGTTTTGGGCAAGTCCGTGAAATACTCATTCACAAAAGTTTCTGACCTTCGTTAAAAATGTTTGTCAAATACTATACCTCCGGCTCCTGCTGGCTCAGGCAATGGAAAGAACCAAGCCCCCAGATAATATCGGTTGAGTCTATGCCAATAACCTTGCGGTCGTTGAAGCACGATTGTAAAATGTCAATCGCACGGTCGTCATTTTTATCGCGAAAGGTGGGGACAACCACATACTTATTCGCAATGTAAAAGTTGGCATACGAGGCCGGCAGCCGTTGATCGTCATACACAACCGGTGAAGGCATGGGCAGCTCTACAATGTTCATCTGCCTGCCGTTTTCCAACCGCAGTGTTTTCAGCTCTTTCAGGTTGTCCTGAAGGATTTCATAATTCTCATCGCTTTTGTTTTCCTCTACAATGGTTACTACGGTATCTTCATTCACAAAGCGGGTAAGGTCATCGATATGACCATCGGTATCATCACCAATAATTCCATCGCCTAACCACAGAATATGATCCACACCATAATAATCAACCAGATATTTTTCAATCTGCTGCTGATTGAGGTGCGGGTTACGGTTCGGGTTCAGCAAACAGGCGCGTGTGGTAAGCAACGTTCCTTTGCCGTTAAATTCTACCGAGCCGCCTTCCATTACAATACCCGGCTCTGTTACGGGAATGTTGTAATGCTTCGCGATTAAAGTCGGAATTACATCGTCCAGATCAAACGGAGGGTATTTGCCTCCCCAGGCGTTGTATCCCCAGTCCACAATCATTTTCGTTTTCTCTGCCGGGTTGATCAGGAACGCAGGGCCATGATCGCGGCACCAGGCATCGTTGGTAGGGTGAAAGAAAAACTGAATATTTGTTAAATCAGCTTCGGCTTCATTGAGATGGCGTATAGCCTTCTGCATCATCGCCTCATTCGCTACATTAATGTTTACACGCTCGCCTTCAACCACACGTTTAATAAACTCGGCATAGCGCGGATAAATCGTTTCAATCTTGCCCGGCCATGAGGCTTCCTTGTGCGGCCAGCTTAACCAGGTAGCGGTGTGTTTGGAAAACTCTGCGGGGAAATGAAATCCGAGTTCTTTTGGGGTCATAAGTAAGGTTACCAGTTGCCTGTTACCGGTAACCAGTAACTGGCAACTGGTAACTATTTAGTTTTCATCAATAAATCTCTTCGTGATCGGCTGGTATGAATCAATTCTTCTGTCGCGGAGGAAAGGCCAATGTGTGCGTACGCTATCGGTCTTTTTCAGGTCAAGCTCAATCACGTTCACTTCTTCTTTCTCGTGCGAAGCCTGGTATAAAATTGTACCAAGCGGATTGGCAATAAACGATCCGCCCCAGAATTTCATCGCGCCATCTTGTTCAAAACCCACGCGGTTCACGCTCACCACGTGCAGGCCGTTGGCTACCGCATGGCTGCGCTGGATGGCTTGCCACGCTCCGTATTGTTCGGTGTTCGTTGCTTCGTCCTGCGATGTAGCCCAACCGATGGCTGTCGGATAAAACAAAACTTCGGCACCCATCAGGGCCGTGATGCGCGATGCTTCGGGATACCACTGATCCCAGCAAATTAAAATACCGATGGTAGCGAACTTTGTTTTGAAAACTTTATAGCCGAGGTCGCCCGGGGTGAAATAAAATTTCTCGTAGTAAGCCGGGTCGTCCGGGATGTGCATTTTGCGATACTTGCCCAAATAGCTGCCATCGGCATCGATCACGGCCGTGGTGTTGTGGTACAATCCTTCGGCACGTTTTTCAAACAACGAAGCAATGATCACCACGCCCAGCTCTTTCGCCACTTTGGAAAGCGCATCGGTTGACGGGCCGGGAATAGCTTCGGCCAGCTTGAAGTTTTCGTAATCCTCCACATCGCAGAAGTAGAGCGAGGTGAACAGTTCCTGAAGGCAAACGATCTGCGCACCTTTTTTGGCCGCTTCGCGGATGCGCTCAATAGCTTTCGCCAGGTTTTCTTTAGGTTCTTTTGTGCAGCTCATCTGCACAGTACCGATTTTAACGTTTTTGCTCAATGTTTCTCCTTTTTTGAAGGTGCAAAGGTAAAAACTTTGTGGCGATGAGAAATACAATGATAATTTCAGTAAAGCAGGTTATTATTGAAAAAGTTTAGGCTGTACTATGGTCAACACCGGATTTCCTGACATCCCTGAAAAAAGAAATGCTTTTTCTAAATTTTTCAGAAAACTGATACTGGGCAACCAGCAGGAAGCTGATGAGCTTTCCAGCTCCAAAATGACAATGCTTCGTGGCCAGTTCGCACTGGTAGCTATGGCCGTGGGCATAACCTATGCCACGATTGTGATGGTACAGGGCGAGTTCAACTTCATACCCTGGCACATCTTGCTTGTCGGAGGCAGCGCACTCTCCTTTTACCTGAACCGTATCGGCAAACACCTCGCTTCCACCCTTCTCATTTTCATGCTATGCAATTCTTTCGTTTACCTTTTTACGTCCGTAAATCGCCCGCAGGACGGAATGTTCTTCTTCTACTTCATTACCAATACGCTTTCAATTGTATTGCTGGGTTACCGGCATCAGTGGTTAATTGTTATCCTGGTGTTGCTTACACTGGGATTAAGCGTGTTTGCTTACCTGGTTCCCACTATGATCGTGCCCGTACCGAGGAATATTACACCGCAGATTGAACGGACTATCTTCCTGGTAAACCTGGCGGTTAGCCTGCTCTTCAGCTCTTACGTGCTGTTCTCCATTATTCGTGCAAACTACCGGGTGGAAAACAAGCTCATTAAAAAACACCAGGAGCTGACCAAAATAAATGAAGAGCTGGACCGGTTTGTTTACAGTGCCAGCCATGATATGCGTGCCCCGTTATCTTCTTTGCTGGGATTGATTACCATTGCAGAAAAAACTCAAACACCGCAGGAAACCGCCATGTGCCTGCGTATGATGCGCCAGCGCATTGGTGTGATGGAGGGATTCCTGAAAGAAATTACAGATTATTCGCGTAATGTGCGTACGGGTGTTGATAAAAATCCGCTGAAGGTTTATGATTGCGTTCAGGCATCGTTAGCCGGTCTTGGTTTCTTACCTGAGCGGAATAAAATCAATGTGCTTGTACAGGTTGACCCCGGGCTGGTTATTCATACGGATGAGCCGAGGTTTAATGTTGTCCTGAATAATCTTATAGCCAATGCCATCAAGTATTACGATTCACAAAAAAGCGATCCATATATTAAAATCAATGCTACGATCAGCAGCAATCAATTTGTATTAACGATTGAAGATAACGGCATGGGCATTGGCCCGGAGCATCAGTTGCGGGTATTCGACATGTTTTATCGTGCAACCACACGGGGTGAAGGCTCCGGCCTGGGGTTGTACATTGTGCGCGAAACTGTTCAAAAGCTCGGTGGAGCTATTGATGTGGATTCCGCACCGGGCAGAGGAAGTAAATTTTCGGTAAAGCTTCCGTTATAGAATATTACTAAAGCCTGATGGCGCGCACCATTTCTCTTTTACCGGGCGGGCCGGGCAAAGACTCTACTGCTAAACCGAGGCTTTTGAGATCGCGCTTAAGCTGACCTTTGGCGCAATAGGTAACGAACACACCCCCGGCCTGCAGGTTTTGAACGGTTTTTTCAAGCATGTTCAATGTCCACATTTCGGGTTGTTTGCCGGGTGCAAAAGCATCGTAATAGATCACATCAAATTTCAGATCGGGCATTTGAAGATGCTGCAACGTGTCTTCACATTTAAACAGCGAAATACGATCTGTTACGGGCTGCCAGCTATTCCACGGAAGCGTGTGAATATCTTCAAACAATTTACGATCAGCATCGGCATAGTTTAGCTGTTGCCACACCGCAGCAGGTAAAGGAAATTTTTCTACTGCGAAATATTGAACGGGTAATGATTGAATCGCGGGGCACCGAAAGGTAAGCCAGGCATTAAGGGCAGTGCCCAGGCCAACTTCCATAATATTCAACCGGCTTGGCCTGTTTCGTTCGAGCCGGAAATGCAAACCTTGTTCGATAAACACATACTCCGACTCCTGCATAGCCCCGTGCCGGGAATGATAGGTCTCATCCAACCCGGCATCAAGCAGGGAATGCGAGCCATCTCCTGTTACGATTACGCGAATATCCGGCATGTCCTTTCCTATTCCTTTCTGATTAATGCTACGGCCATGGCATTTACACCTTCTTCGCGGCCCACATAGCCCAGCTTTTCGTTTGTAGTGGCTTTAATCGAAATATCATCTTCGGCAATATCCATAAGCGGGGCCAGCTCTTTTTTCATGGCATCAATGTGCGGGTTTACTTTAGGCGCTTCCAAGCAAATCGTGCAGTCCACGTTTTCTATTTTCCAGCCGCGTTCGCGCAGCATGCGGGTAACATCTTTCAAAAAGAATTTGCTGTCCATGCCGCTCCAGCGCGGGTCTTTATTCGAATAATGATACCCTATATCGCGCAGGTTGGCAGCTCCCAGCAAAGCATCGCAAACAGCATGAATCAATACATCTGCATCGCTATGACCAACAGCGCCTTTGGTGGACGGTAGCTTTATACCACCCAGGAAGAACTCACGCCCGGCTTCCAGTTGATGCACGTCAAACCCCAAACCAACTCTTAATTTCATATCGGTTACTTTTCTTCAAAAATAATGGTTGGAGCACCATTATTACATTTTATATACATCGTTAAAGAAACGCTATAAGCGTGCAGCCCTGTGTAGGTGAAGGCCGGAATTACCATACCCTTCCGCTTAGCTTATAAGCCCCTGTCTTCGGCACAATAGTAAAGCACGCTGGAATTCTCCTGCACCAGGATAGATGCAGCCGACTCCTGAATGTCTTTCAATGTAACACGCGCAATTTTTTCGGTTTCCCGATTGACTGATCCCACATCCCCGGAAAGTGCAGCAAAGGCCAGGTTCATGGCGCGGTTCATGATCTCCACTTTTTCGAACTCAAGGGTAGTAAGCGCCTGATTCTTTGTCTTGGCTAATTCTTCTTCGGTAGCTCCATACGCCACCATTTCATTTACAATTTCATCTACCGCTGCTTCAGCCTGTTCAATTTCAATACCCGGCTTTACCCGGCCGTTTATTACAATTAATCCCGGATCGATTGTGCCCATAGTAAAAGACGAAACGGATGTAAACAGCCCGCGCTCTTTTACTAATTGATTATACAGCCTGCTGGAATGACCACGACCGAGTATATCGCTTAACAAATCAGCCGCATAAAAACCGGCATCGAACCGGCCCGGCATGTGATAACTTTTGTATAACGCGTGCGATGGAACTCTTGCCGTAATTTTTTCCTGTCGCTTTTTCTCCTGCCGGGGTTCAGCAGGCAGGTTGCGGGTTGGTTTTTTACCGGCAGGAATCGGCCCGAACCATTTTTCTGATAATGCTTTTACCTGCGGCACCGTTACGTTACCGGCCACTACCAGTATGGCATTGCCGGGCACGTAATGGGTAAAGAAAAAATTCTTTACATCGTCCATAGTAGCATTCTCAATATGGCTGATCTCTTTACCAATGGTAGCCCATTGATAGGGATGGCTTTTGTAAGCCAGCGGGCGAAGCTTTAGCCAAACATCACCGTAAGGTTGATTAAGATAGCGTTGCTTGAATTCTTCTATTACAACCTTGCGCTGCACTTCCAGCACGTGGGGGTCGAACGACAGGCTCAGCATACGATCACTCTCCAGCCAAAAGCCGGTTTCGAGGTTGGAAGCCGGCAACGTAAGATAGTAGTTGGTAATATCGGTATTGGTAAACGCATTGTTTTCACCGCCTACTACCTGCAAAGGCTCATCGTAAGACGGAATGTTTGCCGATCCTCCAAACATCAGGTGCTCAAACAGATGAGCGAAGCCGGTCTTATCGGGTCTTTCATCGCGCGAGCCTACATCGTACAAAATATTCATGACAGCTATTTGCACGGTGGGGTCTTCATGCACAATTACATGAAGGCCGTTGTCCAATTTAAAATCACTAAACGATATCATACCTTACTATATACTTGCAGCCAACACCTGTAAATTAATCCTCAGCTTCTTTCTTAAAGATGTTGCCAATGCCTTTTCCTATTTTTTGAAGGGTTTCTATTCCTTTGTTTAAGGGCTCGGCTGTAAAATCTTCAAACCCGTTATCCATAAAATTCTGGTTAAACTGCTGCGGATAAATTAAGAGTTTGCTGTTGTACGGGAAGTACTTCTCTAATTTCAGCGGTATGCTTTCCAGCAAGCTTGAATATGAAGTAGCTCCTTTCCTGGCAGAAATTAATACAAACAGGTCATCTACCCTTACATCTCTGCATAAGATCAGGAAGTCTTCCCAATCATTAAACAATGCTATTGTGATGGGGGTTGAAAATTTTTCTTTCCTCATTAGCTTTTCCAGCGCTTTGGATGTGGCTTCGTTGCAATATACCTGAACGGAAACGCTAAGCTCCTGCCCCAGCTTGGCAATTTTTGAAACCCATAATTCAAAACCAACTTCGTGCTCGGTTAAGGGCGGGGCAGCAACAAAAATTCTTCTGTTAACTACCATAGGTTTTTCCAAATGGCAAATGAATACGGTTTTGTCGGTATTGTTTAATATGTTTTCAATTTTCTCGCCCAAAAGCTTATCAAAAATGCCTGCCCGCCTGGGCCAGCCTAACACAATAAAATCAGCCATAATCTCGCGCGCAATTCGGGCTATGCCACTGGCTGCGTTATGATCTATGGTGGCAATGATATTAAGCTTGTTTTCAGATGCCGATGCCTGCTTAACAAAATCTTCCAGCTTATTACGGGTTCGTATAATATTGGCCTCCGCTTCGTTATTATTAGACACCACCGAAAGAAATGATATCGGGTTAGCCGATTTTTTATCTTTAATAAGCACGGTAAACTCCAGCAGCTTTTCGATGCTTTCCATATTGGCAATGGGGAGTAAAATATGTTCGTTATGAACCGGTTTTGCGCTATCAAAAGCAGTGGGATCCTGTTCCGTTTCAACTACAATTTTTTTGGCAGCCTTCTCTGTAGCAAACGATGCCACGATACACGTAATTAAAATCAGGATGATTGTTCCGTTTAAAATATTCTCATCCAGTATCTGCGCCCTGTAGCCAACCAGGATTACCGCCAGTGTGGCTGCCGCATGTGCGCTGCTCAATCCAAATATTAATTGCCGTTGCGCTTTCGAATACCTGAACACCAGTTGGGTAAACCAGGCGGCCACCCATTTTCCGGCAAGCGCCACTACCGAAAGTGTTCCGGCTACAATAAGCGCTGCGGGGCCGCTTAAAATTATACGCACATCCACCAGCATACCTACACTGATCAGGAAAAAAGGAATGAATAGCGAGTTGCCGATAAACTCAATCCGGTTCATTAATGCCGATGAGTGCGGAATGAGCTTGTTCAACGCCAGCCCTGCAGCAAACGCTCCTATAATCGGTTCAACACCGGCAACCTCGGCCAGGAAGGCTGCAAAAAAAACGATGGATAAAACAAAAATGTAATGCGAGTGTTTTTCGCTTTCCAGCTTTTTAAAAAACCATTTGGCCACGCGGGGAATTATAAAGAAGATAATAACGGCAAAGATTGCCAATGAGCCTCCCAGGCGAATCCAGAATTCCTGTGTTAGACTTCCCTGGTGGTTACCCATAATTACGGCCAGGATAATCAGTACAGCCGTATCAGTCAGTATCGTTCCGCCCACAGAGATGGCAACCGCCTGATTTTTGGAAACCCCCAGCCTGCTCACAATCGGGTACGCAACCAAAGTATGCGTGGCAAACATACTGGCCGTAAGAAGGCTTGCATTAAAATCATATTGTAAAAAGTAATAGCAAACCGGGAACCCGATCGATAATGGGAAAATGAATGTAAACAAGCCAAAAACCAGGCTCTTATTTCGGTTTGATTTAAACTCGTTCATATCCAGCTCCAGGCCGGCTATAAACATGATATACAGTAGCCCGATGGTAGAAAACAGTTCAACGGCCGAGCTCTTTTCCAAAATGTTAAACCCGTGCGGGCCAACTACCACCCCGGAAAGTATTAACCCGATAATACCCGGGATATTTACTTTCCGAAGAAGCATGGGCGATAACAATATGATTAGCAAAATCAATGAAAAAATAAGTACAGGATTTGCCAGTGGTAGTTCAAAATCATGCACTAAGTCTTTGAAAAATTCTATCATACTAAATCACTTAACAATCTACCGGGGTAAATGTAATCAAATCACATACACCTGTTTTAAAAATTACACTGCATCCTGTTTCGGCTATGCCGATAAATAAAAGACAGGTTACAATACTTATCTTTGACGAGTTTTCGATTTGACCGAATATTTTTCTCCCCTTTATATTGCATTATTCAAAATAAAAGCATGAAGTATAATCGCCAGCATTATCCAAACGATATATTGCTACACCTCTACAAAACCATCCTGTTCCCCAGACTTATAGAAGAAAAAATGCTGGTTTTGCTGCGGCAAAACAAAATCAGCAAATGGTTTAGCGGCATCGGGCAGGAAGCTATTGCCGTAGGCATTACCGAAGCATTGGAAAAAGACGAATACATCCTGCCCATGCATCGCAACCTCGGTGTATTTACGGGGCGCGGTATTCCGTTTGCCCGGCTGTTTGCGCAATGGCAGGGTACGGCTTCGGGCTTTACTAAGGGGCGCGACAGGTCTTTCCACTTTGGCAGCAACGAGCATCATATTGTAGGCATGATCTCGCACCTTGGCCCGCAAAACGGAGTAGCCGATGGTATTGCGCTTGCTTCCATATTAAAAAAAGAAAACCTGCCTGCCGGACAGGCAGGGAAGGTTACCGTAGTTTTTAATGGCGATGGCGGAACCAGCGAAGGCGATTTTCATGAAGCCCTCAACGTGGCAGCCGTGTGGGATTTACCGGTAATCTTTGTGGTTGAAAACAACGGCTACGGGTTATCAACGCCAAGCCGGGAACAATTTCGCTGCAAGGCATTTGTTGATAAAGCGATTGGTTATGGCATTGAGGGCATACAGGCAGACGGCAACAACATTCTTGAAGTTTATCATACCACAAAGAACCTCGCAGAATCAATGCGTAAAAAACCACGCCCTGTATTATTGGAGTGCCTTACCTTCCGCATGCGCGGACATGAAGAAGCCAGCGGCACCAGGTATGTTCCCAAAGAATTGATGGATGCCTGGGCCAAGAAAGACCCGGTAGAAAATTACGAGCAATATTTAATTGCCGAAGGTGTAATCGATGCAAAGTACAGGGATGCGCTTCGTAAAAAAATCAAAAAAGAAATTGAAGCCGGTTTAGAAGAAGCGTTCAAGGAAACCCTTCCGCAACCCGATACACTAACGGAGCTGGATGATGTGCATGCACCGTTTAATCAAAGCGTCATCTCTCCCCTCTCCTCTGGAGAGGGGCCGGGCCTGCCTGCCGGACAGGCAGGGGTGAGGTCATCTGAAAAACGTTTTATCGATGCCATAAGCGATGGCCTTCGCCAAAGCATGGAACGCCACGATAACCTCGTGCTGATGGGGCAGGACATTGCCGACTATGGCGGGGTGTTCAAAATCACGGAAGGTTTTGTGGAAAAGTTTGGCAAAGACCGGGTGCGCAACACGCCCCTGTGCGAGTCGGCCATTATCGGGGCCGGGCTGGGCCTGTCCATAAAAGGCATGAAGGCTATGGTTGAAATGCAGTTTGCCGATTTTGTATCGGAAGGGATGACGCAGATTGTCAATAACCTGGCCAAAGCCCATTGGCGCTGGGGCCAGCCTGCCGATGTGGTAGTACGTATGCCAACCGGTGCCGGCACGGCTGCCGGGCCGTTCCACAGCCAGAGCAACGAAGCGTGGTTCTTCCACACCCCCGGTTTAAAAATTGTGTATCCATCCAACCCGTACGATGCCAAAGGATTGTTGTGTGCTGCGTTTAACGATCCGAACCCGTATCTCTATTTTGAGCATAAGCTCTTGTATCGCTCTATCAAGGCAACCATTCCGGATGATTATTACACCATAGAAGTCGGCAAGGCAAACCGGGTAAGCGAAGGCAGCGATCTCTCCATTATTACGTACGGCATGGGCGTGCATTGGGCACAGGAAATACTCAGGCAATTACCCGATGTTTCGGCCGATGTGCTTGACCTGCGCACATTACTACCATGGGATAAAGAAGCGGTGCTGGAAACCGCAAAGAAAACCCACCGCGTTTTGGTATTGCATGAAGATACGCTTACCGGGGGCATTGGAGCTGAGATTGCCGCATGGATTGGTGAGCACGCATTTCAATATCTCGATGCACCTGTAATGCGCGAGGCCAGCTTGGATACCGCTATTCCGTTTGCCGCTACACTTGAGCAGAATTTTTTGCCGAAAGGCCGGTTAAAAAGCAGAATAGAAACCCTTCTAAAATTCTGAGCGAATTGAAACGTTAACCTGAGAGCAAAGAGCGGCTTCCGCTTTTTCCTTATCTTAGCCTGTTTATTGTCCATATTTTGAAGAGCCGGACTACTTCTTTATTTAGGCGCATGCATGTGCTGATCCTTACGGGATTAGTTGCGTTGTTTTGCCTTACGGCAGAAGATGGTCTTGCCCAGGACAAACGGCCTATTAATAACAAAAAAACTATCCGGCAAACACGGGCTAAATCTGTTAAGCGAAAAGAGAAAGCCACCACTAAAGATATTGCCGGGTATAAGCTCCGTACACTCAACCAATCTTCAGCGCAACGGGCAATACATTCTGCGCCATCGCCTTACAAAGCCTCGAGGCGATCGGGCGATCAGGCCGGTAAACCGATTGGCGGCAAGACGGCAGGTATCCGTTCCCGGTCCATCAACGCGGGCCGCGCCAATATCTATCCGCAGAAAGGGCCCTTTGTTAATCATTCATCCAAATCGCCAGAAAGAGCATATAATAACCGCAAAGAGCTTTCGCGTTTGGCGCGATTGCAAACCCATAACGATCCGCCCGGTCGTAAAAAAAGAATAACGCCACGTTCCAACTCACAAGCCTATGTAACACGCGGGCGCAAAAATGTGTACTGGGGAAAATACTCGAAAGGCGAACGTGCTGTTACTACCGATCTTGCAGGAAGACCTTTACGCACCAAAAATTTCCGATCACCGGAAAACCCGATCGTCCGGTCGGGTGATCCTTACTATGGTCGAAAAGACCGGGGCGATCGTGCCTACAAAGGCACATTCAGATCAGGTTACGCCACTGCCTCCAGGCGGGGTGAGCGTGCCTGGAAAGGTGATATTTCCGGTCATGCTATCCGCAGAAGCGCAGGCCGCCAGAACCAGGTGGCAGGCGAACGTGGCGACAACCCCAGGATTAAGCCGGGCTTCAGTGCACGAATGCTTCAGAAGGATGTTTCCCGCTTAAGCGGAGTTAAAACAAAAAAAGGCGGTGGTTCGGTAACCGGGCTATACAAATCGAACAAGCCGCTGGCTCCCCGGCAACCCGGTATAGGCGGCAATTATATGAAGCGCGACTTTGCCCGGCTAAAGGGTATTAAACCGGAAAAAGGGGGCGGCTCGGTAACCGGAAAATACAGATCCAATCAACCCCTGATGGCAAAAGCACCGGGAGCAAATGCCAATTTTATGCGCAAGGATCTGGGCAAGCTGCGCGGAATAAAACCGGTTAAGGGTGGCGGTAGTATTTCAGCCAAAATGAAAGGCACCCGTAATGCACCCATACCTGTGCGTGGGCCGGGCAATCCAAAATCGGCCAACATGCAGGCCAATTACCGGGGCACTACGCCCAGGATAGAACGCAGCTTTAGCCAGGCCGGGTTAAGCTATTCTGGTAACATCAGAACTTCCAGGCCTCCTAAAGGTGGCGGAAGCATTAGCGGATTCAGAAGAAACAATAACAACATGCCCATAGCCGTGCGTCAGCCGTTGGATCAGCGGGCTGCCCGCTTCCAGGGCAACTACAAAGGTTTCTTCCGCCAGGATCGCGCCTCGCGGAATTTCAGCCAGGAAGGATTGAGCTATACAGGCAACATAAAAGGCGGCCCCAAACAATTCAGCCAGGCAGGCTACGGATACAGTGGCGACATTCGCGGGCGTAAAAAATCATTCAGCCGCGAAGGATATGACTGGTCCGGCTATGCCAGGGCAGGCAAGCCCCTGAAAGGCGGAGGCAGTGTAAGCGGGCAGCTATGGAATAACAAGGAGCAGCCCTTGCCTGCCAAATACTCCGCCAGTAAGGCTGCCAGGTTCCAGGGCAATTTACCTTTCGCCCGCAAGTCATTCAGCCGCGAAGGGTACGATTGGGCAGGCTATGATCGTACACGCAAACCTGAAAAAGGCGGAGGCAGCATAAGCGGCCAGCTCTGGAACAACAAGGAACAGCCTTTACCTCCGCGAACGCCAACCGGCAAACAGGCCAGCGAGGTGGGGTACTCGGGCAAGATCAGGCTGCCGCTTTTAAAACGCGAATATGTGCGTAACCCCAATGCCGCAGAAGAGGCTTTGAAAAAGCATAGCCCATACGAAAATGTGTATACCGTAAACTCCATTACCACGCGGGTTAAACAACGCGAAACCGGTAAAAATAAGCTATCGGCAAAAGGGGCCTTACCCGGCCTGCCGCCTGCGCGGGCAACCATCAAAGCCAGTGAATACTCCGGCATTATGAAACGCTATTGGGAATACAAGCACAACCCGAGCAGTGCCGATGCTTCGCTTAAAACCATTAAGTACTCCAAATCATTTGCTGATGCTACCTCATACGCGGGCAAAGCGCGGTTAACCAAAAATTACCGGCACGCCCCTAATGCCGATAAGGATGCATTAAAAGTAATCGCACCCGGAAGAGCATACGCCCGCATTGGCGATTACCAGGGTAACATTCGCATGAATAAGTTCAACCATAAAAAGCATTTTCCGGATGCCACGTTTGCACACAACCGCGATAACAATGTAAAAGGCGAGAGAACCATTTTTACCAATATCAAGTTATTCTGGGCGGGAATATTCAAGCGCCAGAGCACGCAACCCGATGCGGTTAAGGACAAGGTGCGCAAGCCCCGCTACGACAAGAAGGAAAAAGAATTGTGGAAAGATCTGTATGACTAATGAATTGGTTTGAACTAACAGAAGCCGGTCAGCTCGAAGCCATCAGGGCCGAATCGCATCAACAGCCTGTAATGATTTTCAAGCATAGCACCCGATGCTCCATTAGCCGCGCGGTATTGGATCGCGTGGAGCGCAACTGGAACACCACCGGGTTGCCCGGAGCAGTAAAGCCTTATTTCCTGGATTTGATTGCTTACAGGTCAGTATCCAACCAGGTAGCTGCGGAATTTGATGTTGAGCACGAATCGCCACAGGCCATTGTAATCTGCCAGGGCAAACCGGTTTATGCACAATCTCATTTCGGAATCGACCTGAACGAAATAAAACAGGCGCTACCTGTCAATGGAGCTTCTAAAAATTAAACACAACAGTTTGCTTTACGCTATCGGCCAGGCTAAGGGCAACCGGGCAGGTAAGCGCTGCCTGCTTTAATTTTTGCTTTTGAGCATCTGTAGCCACCAGGCCCGGGTGTGAAAAAGTAATTTGTATCTCGGCAATCTTACGCGGGTTGCTGGCCATAATTT
>JAHCHY010000026.1 GCA_026129485.1 Cyclobacteriaceae bacterium | reverse complement strand
AATAACATCCTTTAAAGGAAGGTTGCCCCGTGCCGCTTGTTTTTCGTACGAGGTAATGAGCGTATCCAGCACTTCCAGCTGGCGATTGAATTTATTCAGCGTAATGCGTTGCTGGTTTACGATGTAAAACCCAATGTGCAGCTGGTAACGCAGGTTGCGCAAGAGGTCTTCCAGCTCTAATGTTGCCAGCTTTTTATTTTGCTTTGCAATTTCAATTTCTGCCTTGCGTTTGCCCCCCAGCACAATCAATTGTTCCAAAGCAAAAAACTTTTGCCCGGTTTTATCCACATGAAAAGTTTTGTTGTTCTCCGGATCGTATGCATTCAGGTCGGCTGTGAATGTAGGATTCGGATAGGCGCGGGCTTGGATAACCAGCGCATCTTTAGCATCGATGTTGTACCGGGCTGCAAGCAGTAGCAGGTTTTTATTCAGGAACATGCTATCGGCCTGATCAAGCGTAAGGGGTACGTCTTTTTGCGCCAGGCCGGGAAGCGTGAGAAAAACAATAAAAGCAGTATGCAGGAATTTCATGCTGCAACACTAACAGGCAACCGGCTTAAGAAAACCTTAAGACGGATAAAGGTTTGCTTAAGACTGCGGCAGCGAGATGATAAACCGGTTTTTGCCGGTTTCCGTAACGTGGTAAGCTATGCTTCCGCGATGGAGCCGGATAATTTTTGAAACCATAACCAGGCCCAGGCCGATCCCTATCTTTTTGTAGCTGTTCTGGCCCCGGAAGAAATAAGTAAACAAGCCGGACTGTTCTTTTTGCGATAAAGTGGCCCCGTTGTTATCAATTAAAACCTGCAGGAAATTTTTTTCGGCAGAAACTTCAACCGTAACACGCTCATCGCCCGAATAGGCGATGGCGTTTTTGAGCACATTAATAAATGCAATGTGTAACATCCGCTCATTGCCGGGGCAGGTTAGCTCTGCCGCATCGTTTACACTCTGATGAATAGCCACCTCAAACCGGGCAGCAGGCGAAAGCGTTTGTAAACTTTCGATACACGAAAACAGGAGCTCATCCACCCGCACCGATTCGGTAAACACCTGTGCCGGATCGGTTTCATATTTAGAGATATCAAGCAGGGTGGTAACCACGGTGCTCATTTGCATTAACCCGTTTTTCTGAAACTCCAGGCTTTCCTGCCACTGTTGCGGGTCTTTTTCATTCAACACCCGCTCGATGTTGGAGATAAGCACAGCAATGGGCGTTTTCAGCTCATGCGAAACATGATGGATCAGGTTTTTCTGGTATGAATAAGATTGCTCAACACGGGCAAGCATAGTATTAAAGCCGTTGGCCAGCGAAGCAATTTCATCGCGTGAGGATGGTACATATACCTGGGTAAGGTTGTTGATCGATTTATCACTTACTTCATTGGTAAGCCGAACAATGGGTTGCGATATCTGGCGCGAGAGGTAAAGCGCGATCAAAGCCTCCAGGATAACCGAGATGATAAACACGCCCAACAGTATCCAGACCAGGAAACGCAGCTTTTCTTTCCCGTAAATATCATTTGCTTTGCCGATGGCGTAAAACTTCTCACCGTCTTTTTCAATCACATGCGCATACACATCGTATTGACCTTCGCGGTAAAAAATTTCGTTGCGCCCTCCCTTCAGGTCTTTCAATACTTCCAACGGAAACAAAACCGAAGTATCGTCTACGCTGGCATATATGGTACGGCCGGCCGAATCAAACAGGAGGATTTTTTCATCGTATAAATTATTGATGGTAGTTTCGTCCAAAGCCCGGAGCAAGGCATGATCGATCTTTTGCACATCGATAAGCAGGCGCAACGTAGTGGTTGTTTTTTCTTTCAGGCGTTGCAAAAATTCTTCTTCGCGGTATTCGGCCATGCTGAAGTAAACCGCAAGCAAAGCGATTCCCAGTATTACCGGAAACGAGCCGGCAAAGAAGAGCAGGATCCGGTTTCTAAGCTTCATGCGGGGTAGCGCTTAAAAAATAACCAAAGCCCGGCCGGGTATGAATCAGCTTTACCTCATGCTGCTTGTCGATTTTATTACGCAGCGAGTTAATGAACACTTCAATCGTGTTGGTGTTTACTTCCACCGATGTGCCCCAAATTTTTTTAATCAGTTCTTTTTTGGAAACCACGCTTCCTTTGGTTTCAGCCAGTGTGGTAAGAATTTCAAACTCGCGCGCGGTGAGCTTAATGGCTGCATCGCCCCGGTTTACGGTTTTGGCTGAAAGATCAATAACCAGGTCATTAATCGTAATTAGTTGTAAGGCTTGCTGCTGTTTTGCTCCCCGTTTCAGCAAAGCCCTGACACGTGCCAGCAGCTCTTTAAAGAAAAAGGGTTTTGTCAGGTAATCATCGGCACCGTTTTCAAAACCCTGCAATTTGTCTTCCACTTCGCCAAAAGCGGTAAGCATAAGAATAGGTGTGGTTATCTTTCGCGAGCGCACCGACTTGCATACTTCCAGCCCGTTCTTGCCGGGCATGTTAATATCCAGGATAATGCAGTCGAATGGTTTGCGTGCAATGATTTTTTCGGCCAGCAGGCCATCGAACACGACTTCGGCTGAAAACCCTTCGTTGAGCAGTTGCTGCTTCAGGTCGGAAGCTATATTCACGTCATCTTCTGCTATAAGAATGTGCTGCATCTGTTAAGTACAGAGGTATAGTTTCATTTTAGTTTGTATGTTTTAAAGCAAGTAGGCAATAGGCAAAACGCAGTAAGGCAAATTGCTGATATAATTTTTCTTACTGCCTATTGCCCACTTGCTTATACCGGAAACAATCTACCAGATGGTCGTTAACCAAACCGCAGGCCTGCATGTGCGCATAGATTACCGTGCTGCCTACAAATTTAAAACCGCGCTTGATCAGATCTTTGCTCAATGCATCCGATTCTTTTGTGGTTGGGGCAACTGCCTTTAATGATTTCCATTTGTTAACAATGGGCTTGCCGCCCACAAAGCTCCAGATGTATGTATCAAAGCTCCCGAACTCTTTTTGCACTTCGAGGAAACGTTTGGCGTTGTTTACAGCCGCATATACTTTCAGCTTGTTGCGGATAATGCTGGGGTCTTGTAGAATCTTCTCCAGCTTTTTTTCGGTGAAACGGGCTACTTTAACAGGATCGAAATCCGCAAAATTTTTCCGGTAGCCTTCCCGCTTTTTCAGGATTGTCGCCCAGCTCAGCCCGGCCTGCGCACCCTCTAAAATTAAAAACTCGAAATGCTTCCGATCGTCATGCACCGGGACGCCCCATTCTTCATCGTGGTATTTTATATACTGATCAAATCCCAGGCACCAGGGGCAACGAAAAACATCTGCCATATAAATTATATCAATTTGACCGGAAGTTACCGGGTTTAATGCAAAGTTTTATACCTTAAGGTTCCTAAAATAACCCTGATTATGAGACGCGTATTGCTTGCTTTCTTTCTTGCCGGAGCGCTTTCTGCATTTGGTCAAAAAACAGATTACGACAAGAAGCTGAAAGAGCTGGGTATTGAATTGTCGACACCCAGTAAACCTATGGCCAACTATGTAAAGGCGGTGCGCACCGGCAACCTGTTGTTTTTGGCGGGTCATGGCCCGACCCGCGCTGATGGCAGCAACATTACCGGCAAGGTTGGCGCTGATCTCACCACGGAACAAGGATACGATGCTGCCCGGCAAACCGGGATTTCCATACTCTCTACCCTGAAGGCGGAACTTGGAGATCTCAATAAAGTGAAGCGAATTGTTAAGGTGCTGGGTATGGTAAATTGTACCGATACATTCACCGATCAGCCTAAAGTAGTCAATGGTTTTTCTGACCTGATAGTTGCGGTATTTGGCGAGAAGGGCAAACATGCCCGATCGGCCGTGGGGATGAATGCGCTGCCCAGCAACATTGCCGTAGAAATAGAGATTATAGTGGAAGTAGAGTAAAGAGCAAGATTTCTTACACCGCGCTTAAAAATCAAGCAGCCACATCTTATTTTTAGTAACTCCTGAATAACCCTGCATCATTTGTTTTCCAGTTACTTTAAAATAATCCTGCGCCAGATGCGAAGCATCTATTCCCTCATCAATCTTTCGGGCCTGGTTGTGGGGCTAAGCGCTTTTATCCTGATTTTTTTATGGATAGAGGAAGAGTGGAGCTATGATCGCTTCCATCAGGATAATGCCCATATCTACCGCGTGGTAGAAAACCAGTTTAATGATAACAACGAGGTGTACCCGGTAGCCGTAACACCGGCTCCCCTGGCCCCTTACCTGAAATCAACATTTGCCGAGGTCGCATTTGCGTGCCGTGTGGGTAACTCGGAGTTCTCGGTGCGCAGAGATGAAACCGCGTTCGTGCAAAAAGGAATCCTGGCCGATCCTGAATTTTTCGATGTGTTTACTTTTCCTGTTGAAAGGGGTGAGCTCAAAACATTTGCTGGCGGGATTGATGTAGTGATGATATCGGAGCGGTTGGCCGGGGTATATTTTAATTCGGAAGACCCGGTTGGCAAGACGTTAACCATACTGGGCAAGGAGCTGCAGGTGGCGGCTGTATTCAAAAATGTTCCCGGAAACTCGCATCTGCAGTTTGATTTTGTGATCCCTATGGAGTTTGTGCGGTCGGGTGGTTATGATGATCTCCAGAAATGGAACATCAATGGTTATTATACCTATGCCAGGTTGTCGGCCCAGGCAGATCCGGCTGCTTTCGCGGATAAGATCAGGAATGTGATTAAAGCGCATCACCCCAAAACTGAAACGGATATTTTGTTGCAGCCGCTCCGCGCTATACACCTTCACTCCGGCCACCTGAACAACGATAGCGGTAGCCGGGGTAACATGATGTACGTATATATCTTTTCAGTTGTGGGAATTTTTATACTCATCATAGCCAGTATCAACTATGCCAATCTTGCAACGGCACGGTCGCTTAAGCGGGCCAAGGAAGCAGGGGTGCGTAAAGTAATAGGAGCTAACAGGCTGCAGCTCATGTTGCATTTCTTTTCAGAGTCTTTTTTATACAGTGTGCTTGCCTTCCTGGTAGCCGTGGCGGTAAGCTGGTTTATGCTGCCATCGTTTAACGCACTCAGCGGTAAGCTGATCGCGTTTGAGATTTTTAACCCAACCATTTACCTGCCTTTATTGGCTTCTGTTATCTTTTGTTCTTTCCTGGGTGGAGCTTACCCGGCTTTGCTGCTGTCGGCTTTGAACCCGGCTATTGTTCTGAAAGGATATTTGAAAAATGGTAAAGGCACAATCATCTTCAGAAGAACGCTGGTGGTGCTGCAGTTTGTGCTGGCTATTTCTTTCCTGGCAGGCACATTGGTTGTGCAGGATCAGCTTGAATATATCCGTGCGCGCGATCTTGGATTTGAAAAAGAGAACATCCTTACGTTTACAGCAAACCGGAACCTGCGCAAGCAGTTCAATGCGTTTAAGGCCGAGGTGCTTGCCTTACCGGGGGTGTTGAATGTAACAGCTACAAGCTCAAGATTATCGAATATTAATGAGTCGTCTGACATGGTGGAGTGGGAGGGTAAAAATACCAGCGCCTCGGTGTTGTTTCATGTGCTTCCGGTTGAGCATGATTTTGTAAAAACATTCTCGATGGAAATTGTGGCGGGCCGCGATTTCTCGCCTGAAATCATTTCTGATTCGGGCGCCATGATTGTCAATGAAGAGGCGGTAAAACAAATGGGTATTACCGATCCGCTGGGCAAAACCATCAGCTTGGGGTCGCGGGTGCGAAACCCGATTATTGGCGTTGTAAAAGATTTTAATTTCAAATCGGCACACAAAAAGATAGAGCCGATGCTCATATTCATCGACCCCGATGAGTATTACCGCGTAGCGGTTCGGCTTGGGGCAGGCAACCTGGTGGAGCATACGGAGGCAGTAAAAGGAGTGTTTAAGAAAATAAGTCCCGGTGCACCGTTCGAGTATATGTTCCTGGATGAAGAGATTGACCAGTCGTATCGCAATGAAGAGCGTACCAGCCAGGTGTTCAGCTACCTCTCGGCCCTGTCGGTGTTTATCAGTTGCCTGGGGCTGCTGGGCATGGTCATGTTTATTACCGAGCAACGTGCGCGCGAAGTTGCGCTTCGTAAAGTGCTGGGAGCGTCTGCATGGCATCTTACCTGGTTGCTTACGCGTGAGTTCATCTTGCTGGTGCTGGTTGCATTCCTGATAGCTGCACCGGCTATGTACTACCTGGGCAATAAGTGGCTTGATAATTTTGCTTACCGGGTTGAGGCTGAGATTATCGTGTTTGTGCTGGCCGGTATTATTAGCCTGGGCGTGGCTGCGCTAACAGTTGGGCTTCGCTCATTTAAAGTGGCGCTTGCCAACCCGGTTGATTCCCTGCGAAGCGAATAAACTTGTTAAAAAATTCTTAATCAGGAAACGCATTTAAGCCGTTTCAACTATTTACTATATTTGCCATCCTTCATGACTAAAATTGTTTTTTCATACGTAGCTATTTTCTGTTTGCTGATCCTGGTGTCGGCCAACACGATCACGACTTCGTTAAAAAGAACCAATGCAACCGAATGCGCTGATCTTGCCGAGGAAGCTGAAGATCAACAGGTTCCTTCTCCGGTTGAAGAGGACACATCAGAAGATGACGAAAACTCCAAGCTGATTCCGCACCATACGCATGGCGCTGCCTGCGCCTGGTCAGGCAAGCTCACACGTGTAGGCCACTTTCTTACCAGTTTCCATTTCCTGGAAATAATATCGCCACCTCCCCAGGCATAAAGCTGTTTGTTCTGACGCCCCTTTTCGGGTACATTCAGTTTGGATTTCATTTTTTTCTTTTCATATGAATTTTAGAAATTTTTGGTCAACAGACTTTCCTTCATCTGTTGTTGTATTTCTGGTAGCCTTGCCGTTGTGCTTGGGAATAGCACTGGCATCCGGTGCGCCCCTGTTCTCCGGTTTAATGGCCGGTATTGTGGGGGGTATTGTAATCGGATCGCTGAGCGGATCTTCGCTAAGTGTAAGTGGCCCGGCAGCCGGCTTAACATCCATTGTATTGGTTGCCATTAAAGACCTGGGCACGTTCGAGATTTTTTTGTTCAGCGTGGTGGTTGCCGGGGCGCTCCAGGTAATATTAGGTCTTGTCCGGGCCGGGTCAATCGGGCATTTTTTCCCGGTAGCCGTTATAAAGGGTATGCTTGCCGGTATTGGACTAATTCTTATTCTGAAACAGATACCGCATGCCGTTGGTTACGATGCCGATTTTGAAGGAGATGAAAGCTTCTTTCAACAAGACGGCCGCAACACTTTTTCTGAAATTATAGAATCTTTGAATTATATAAGCCCCGGGGCGGTAATAATCAGCTTAATATCTGTGCTGATACTGGTATCCTGGAATTCAAATTTCCTTTTACGATTCCGTTTTTTCAGGATAGTGCCAGCTCCGCTGATTGTTGTAGTAGTGGGTATTGCACTTAACGCTATTTACAAAATAATATCACCCGACCTGGTGATCGGTGCCCAGCACCTCGTTTCGTTACCATCTTATGCAGAGTCAGGCCTAAGCGCATTTTTTACGTTCCCTGATTTTTCCGGGTGGCAGAATCCTAAAGTTTACACCACGGCAATCACGCTTGCTGTAGTGGCCAGCCTCGAAACACTACTCAGCATTGAAGCAAGCGATAAGATGGATCCGGCACGCAGAAGCACGCCATTAAACCGTGAGCTGCAGGCGCAGGGAATCGGCAATGCCGTATCCGGACTTTTGGGTGGATTACCGGTTACTTCCGTTATTGTACGCAGCTCGGCAAACGTAAATGCAGGAGCCCGCACCAAGGCTTCAGCCATTTCACACGGATTTATTTTGTTGCTATCGGTAGCATTGATACCGCAATTGCTGGAGCTGATTCCGCTCTCATGCCTTGCGGGCATTTTGCTGGTTACGGGTTATAAGCTCACTAAGCCTTCGGCCTTTGTTGAAATGTTTCGCAAAGGCTATGCGCAGTTTCTGCCTTTTGTGGCCACGGTAGTAGCGGTATTGTTTACCAACCTGCTGCTGGGTGTTTTCCTCGGTATTATAGTAGCGCTTATATTTATCCTGATCACCAACTTCAAAAAGGCAATGATACTGGTTTCGGATGAAGAAAGGTACCTGATCAAGTTTACAAAAGATGTTACGTTTCTGAACAAGGCTGCACTTCGCCAGGAGCTGGCCACAATTCCCGAAAACGCTCTCCTGGTAATTGATGCTACCCAGGCTGGCTTTGTGGATGGCGACATAGTGGAAACCTTAGTAGATTTTACGGAAACAGCAAGATCGAAAAACATATCAATTGAAATTAAGGGATTAAAGCTGCCGGATAAGGCCTTGGTATAGAATTATTGTTTAATTTTTTAAAAAAAGAAACTGACAATGGAAAAATATAATCAATTGCTTTTACAAAATCGTGCCTGGGTAGAGCAAATGCTTCATGAGGATAAGGACTTCTTCGGCAAGCTCGCAAATACACAAAAGCCGGAATTTCTTTGGATTGGCTGTGCAGACAGCCGGGTGCCCGCCAATCAAATAACCGGAACCCAGCCGGGCGAAGTATTTGTGCATCGCAACATCGCCAACATGGTTGTGCACACCGATATGAACATGCTTAGCGTGCTGGACTATGCCGTAAATGTGTTGGAAGTGAATCATGTAATTGTATGTGGTCATTATGGTTGCGGAGGTGTACGTGCGGCAATGGGGCACAAGCAAATTGGTCTTATTGATAACTGGATCCGGCACATAAAAGATGTGTACCGCTTTCATCAGGATGAGCTTGAGGCCATCTCGGATCTTAAGGAGCGCGAAGACCGGTTTATTGAATTAAATGTAGTGGAGCAGGTGTACGACCTGGGCAAAACCTCCATCATTCAGAATGCCTGGCAGCGCAGGGGCGGCTTCCCTTACATACACGGCTGGGTGTATGACGTGCGTAACGGGTTGATCAAAGATCTGAAAGTAAGCATGCACGATGACTCCGAAATGCCGGATGTGTACCGCTTTGAACGTTTAAAAAAATAACCCTTCCCGATTTTCCTGCAGTTCCGGCCCGGTCTGCAGGAAACTCTTTTCTAAACATTTTCCCTGCCCGTTAGGGGTAAAAGTTCTTTTGGTTGTCATAACCACAGCGCCCAAATCCCGTAAATTGCACCAACTCTTTTAAATAAAGGCGGTGGATTTATCGGAAAAGCAGGTCTTGGAAAAATTCCGGCAGGGCGACCAAAGCACTTTTGAGATGATTTTCCGTGCCTGTTACCAGCCGTTGTGCCGCTACGCCTTTTCTTTTCTGAACGATAAAGAGGAAGCCGAGGAAGTAGTTCAGTCAGCTTTTATTTCCGTTTGGGAAAAGCGATCAGCTATTGCTATTGAAACCTCGCTTAAGGCTTACCTGTACCGTATGGTACGCAACAGTTGCCTTAACGTGCTCAAGCACGAAAAGGTAAAGCAACAACATGCTGCACATGAACTATATGTGAGCGAAACAGCGACCGACTCGGTTATGCATAACGTGCAGGCAACCGAGCTGGAATCTAAAATAGCAGAAGCCATGCAAACGCTGCCCGAACAGTGCAGGTTGGTGTTTCAGCTCAGTCGCTTTGAAGAGCTGAAATACCAGGAAATAGCCGATCAATTACAGATTTCTGTAAAAACGGTAGAGAACCACATGGGCAAAGCCTTGCGGCTGATGCGCGAGCAGTTAAAAGAATATTTGCCTTTATTTTTAATTTTTATGAATAGCTGGATGCCTTAATGGGAATGCTTCACCACGATATGGATGAATTGATTGGCAAGGTATTAGCCGGTGAAGCTACTGTGCAGGAGCAGCAGGAGGTTGATGCATGGATTGCGCAAAGTGAAACCAATCGTGCGTACTATGAAAATCTGAAAACCATTTTTGATAAAGCGGCCGGCACCGGGGTGAAAATGGAATTCGATGCCGATGCGGCCTGGAGCAAAGTGAAAGGCAAAATCGGGAAGAGCAAAGTTATATCCATGGAGAAGCGCTCTGAAGCAACCACCATCTGGGTGCGCATTGCTGCCGGTGTTGCCATCTTTTTTGGCGTGGTTTATTTCCTGAATAACCCGATAGCTCCGCATACGCAACAGATGGCCATAGCAAGTGCCGATACTACACGGCAGGATACGTTGCCCGATGGAAGCACAGCATTCCTCAACAAGAAAAGCGAACTGGCTTATAGCTACGATGCCAAAGCGAAATCACGTAAAGTGAAATTGAAAGGCGAAGCATATTTCAGCGTAAAGCATGATGAAAAGAAACCGTTTGTAATTGAAGCAGACGAAGTGCTGGTGCGCGACATCGGTACCGAGTTTAACCTGAAAGCGTATCCTGAAAAAGACACCATCGAGATATTAGTAACCGAAGGTGAGGTTCAGTTCTATACGTTATACGATAGCGGTCTTAACCTGAAAGCCGGCCAACGTGCTATTTACAGCAAGCGCAACAAAATGTTTTATCGCATCGAAAAGCCTGACACCAACGTGCTGGCGTATAAAACAAAAGTGTTCAGCTTTAATAATACCGATCTGAAATCGGTAGTGGAGCTGCTGAATGAAGTGTATAACTCAAAGATCGTGTTAGCCAATAAAAAACTTTTTGACTGCCGGCTTACCGCTAATTACAAAGAAGATAATGCCGCCATTATTGCAGAAGTAATAGCCGAAACCATGAACCTGACCTTAACCCGAAGGGGAGAGGAGCTGATTCTGGATGGGGATGGATGCACCAGCACACAATAGCACGCATGAGAATTTTTTACTCTTTTTTATTTCTGCTGGCGTTTACGTTTTGTGCAGCTCAAACGAAAGACCTGCCCTTGCTTGAGCGGCCCGTTACCCTTTCGGCTGAAAACGAGAAGATCACGTTGGCATTAAACAGGATTGCACAGTCGGCCGGCTTTTCGTTTTCCTATAACAGCTCACTTATCGATCCCGACCAGGTGATCAGTATAAACGCACAAAATCTTACCGTGCGGCAGGTGCTGAACGAGATTTTTCAAGGCGCACTTAACTACAAGGCAAAAGGCAATTACGTGATTCTTACAAAAGCGCCTGCACCCCCGGTTAAGAACAATATCGTAACCATTATTGTAAGCGGTTATGTAGAGGATGCCCATACCGGCAATAAATTACCGCAGGTGAGCATTTATCATAAACCCTCTATTACTTCTGTCACTGCCGATCAGTACGGTTTTTTCAGAATGAAAATTGAAAAGCGTACCGATTCGTTACAGCTTTCGGTAAGCAAGAAAGATTACCGCGATACATTGATCCAGATTACAGCATCGGCTAACCAGTACTACATTATTGCCATGAAGCCAGTAGTACACGCATCGGTTCAAATCGATTTGCCGGAGATAAAGCCGGACTCTGCCATGTTAACAGCGTTAAAGGAAGAATTAGCTCATCCCTATTCTTCAGAGCCAAACGTGCAAAACATTTCAGATACGTTATACGCACTGGCACAGGTTTCTATTCTTCCTTTTGTGGGCACAAATGGAAAGCTGAGTGCAAATGTAATTAACGATTATTCGATAAACTTTCTGGGCGGCTACTCCATGGGTATGCGACAAATCGAATTGGGTTTCTTTTTTAACCTCGATCGGGGAGATGTACGGTGGCTGCAGATTGCCGGCTTTGGTAATATGGTGGGTGGCGATGTTTACGGGATACAGGCAGCAGGTTTTTTCAATTTGAATGGAGGCAGCGCTACTGCAGTACAACTGGCCGGCTTTGCCAATACCAATCTCAGCGATGGCTATGGCGTACAGGTGGCTGGCTTTTCAAATACCAACCTGGGTGAGATGAATGGCGTGCAGGTAGCCGGGTTCAGCAATTACAATAACTACGCTTCTTACGGTGTGCAGGTGGCCGGCTTTGGGAACCTGCAACGCGGTACCTACAGAGGCTCACAGTTTGCCGGAGTTACCAATATTGCTACCGATAAAATTTCCGGTTCGCAGATCAGCGGGCTGTTCAACTATGCCGGAAGGGTGAAGGGTACACAGATCGGGCTGATTAATTATGCCGATAGCGTGGGCGGTGTTCCGATCGGGTTGTTCAGCATTGTAAATAAAGGATACCATAAAATTGAGTTATCGGCCGATGAAGTGTTCCCGGTTAACCTGGCGTTTCGTACCGGTGTAAGAAAATTTTATACTATCCTGGCCGCAGGATTCAAGCCGGAAAGATCGATAGCTGCTAATGATACCTCGGTGTGGACGTTTGGCTACGGATTAGGAACTTCGCGTAAGCTAACCCGCTGGTGGTACCTGGATTTTGACATCGTAAGCCAGCATGTGAACAAAGGGAGCTTTACCAACGCGCTGAGCTTGCTCAACAAAGCTTACCTCGGTTTTGATTTTCAACTGGCGAAGAAATTTTCCGTTTCAACCGGTGTTACGTTCAATGCATACCTAACCCACAGCACGTTTACGGATTACCCGAAAATGTTTACCTACTACACCCCATCGAATCATTCTGTAAAAGTGGGAACGGATAACAATTTGTCGATGTGGTTTGGCGCAAAGGTGGGCTTAAGGTTTTTGTAAAGAATAAATTTTACGGATAGGGGTTAACACCGCCTCGCTTGTCATACAGCCGAAATCAAAAAAATTGTATGACAAAGCTCAAACCCACGCTGCTGTTAGCGGCTTTACTCACGCTGCCTTTCTTCGGTCAATCGCAATCCCTCACGCAAACAGTTCGGGGTACTGTTGTAGATAAAATTTCGCAAATGGGTTTGCCCGGGGCTTCGGTTGTTATCATTAACTCAGAACCTTTGTTAGGCGCGACTACCGATGCAGATGGAAACTTTCGCATCAACCATGTTCCGGTCGGCACGCAAACGTTAAAAATTTCATTTGTAGGATATAAAGATGTTACGGCAAACCTCGTGGTGAACTCCGGCAAGGAAGTGGTGCTTCATGTTCCTATTGAAGAAGACATTACACAGTTGCAGGAAATTGTGATAAAACCGGATGCAGAAAAGAACAAGCCGTTAAACGAAATGGCAGTAGTAAGCACGCGCACATTTTCGGTAGAAGAAACGCGCAAGTTTGCGGCTGCTGTTAACGACCCGGCCCGTGCGGCAATTTCATTCGCGGGCGTAGTTACAGCCGATGATGGCGGCAACTCCATCTCCATCCGGGGCAACTCACCTTACGGCTTGTTATGGCGTATGGAAGGTGTGGACATTCCCAACCCGAATCACTTTGCTGTTGTGGGTTCGTCTGGCGGAGGAATTTCCATTCTCAGCTCGCAGTTGCTTGCCAACTCCGATTTTTCTACCGGTGCATTTGCGGCCGAGTATGGCAATGCGCTGGCCGGTGTGTTTGATCTGAATCTCCGCAAAGGGAATAATGAAAGACGGGAGTACACCATTCAGGCCGGTGTACTGGGTATGGATATTGCGGCCGAAGGGCCATTCTCCAAAAACTATCGTGGTTCGTACTTAGTCAATTATCGATACTCCACCTTAAGCGTGCTTTCCAAAATAGGCGTTAATGTGGGCGATGCCGTTACCAACTTCCAGGATTTATCGTACAACATTTACCTGCCTACCCGTAATTTCGGGAATTTTTCTTTGTTTGGATTTGGCGGACTGAGCGATCAGCGCCAGCAGGCGCAAAAAGATTCTGCAAAGTGGGAGTTTGATTTTGAACGGTACAACTCAAACTACTTTTCCAATACAGGCGCAGCAGGATTTAAACATGCCTACACCCTTAATGCCAACACCTACCTGCAAACTACTGTTGTGCTTTCCGGAACGGGCAATGGTTATGAAGAAGACCGGTTAGATAACAACTACATTCCGCAATTCAATTACATTCAGCAATATTCCAACCGTAAGCTTACGTTCAGCTCGGTGCTGAATCATAAGCTCAGTGCAAAAAGCGCCATACGATCAGGTGTTTACTTTAATCGCCATACCTATACCCTGAACCTGCGTTACCGCGATGCAGAGTCGGATGAAATTACAGAGCCCCTGAATTCTAAGCTGCATGCCTATACCGTGCAGGCTTTTTCGCAATGGAATTATAAAGTGAACGAGCAATTCAGCTTTAATGCAGGATTGCACTCGCTCTACCTCACCAACAACAATACCTTCTCACTGGAGCCGCGCGCTTCCGTAAAGTATGAGTTGAATGAGCAGCAGTCTTTCTCGCTGGGTTATGGCTTGCATAGCCAGATGCAACCCATAACCGTTTACGAAGCCCGCGTAGCGCTTGAAGACGGGGCAGCAGCATTCCCCAACCGAAACCTGGGCTTTAACAAGGCGCATCATGTGGTGCTGGGTTATGATCGTTCGCTTTCGCGGTACCTGCGTGTAAAGGCCGAAACGTATTACCAGCATCTATACAACATTGCAGTACGCAATGATGTTGCCAGCCCGGTTTCAACTCTGGTATTGGAGCAGGGTTTTGAAACCGAGCCTATGGTAAACAAAGGTACAGGCCGCAACTACGGTGCTGAATTTACATTGGAGCAGTTTCTTCATAATGATTTGTACTTCCTGTTGTCGGCCTCGCTCTACAACTCTACATACAAAGCCCTCGATAACGTGTGGCGCAACACCCGCTTTAATGGTAAGCACGCGTTGAGCTTTACAGCCGGTAAGGAATACAACTGGAAAAAAGGCCGTGTGTTTGGGTTGAATGTTCGTACGATCTATGCCGGGGGCTTCTGGACAACACCGATTGATGTGAACAAATCAATCGAGCTGGGCGAAACCCGGTACATAGAAAATCTCGCCTATACCGAACAGCTTCCCGATTATTTCCGTACCGATATACGCTTTAGTATAAAACGGAATAAGGAACGGACTACTTCAACGCTTTCGCTGGATTTGCAAAACGCCACCAACCGTAAAAATCTTGGGGGCCAGTATTTTGAGCCCCAGAGCGGCAAGCTGGAAAAGTGGTATATGATGCCTCTTTTGCCTGTGCTGAGCTATAAGGTAGAATTTTAAAAAATATCAGGACGAGGAATAGGGGTAACCTTTCCAACAGTTGTCTTAGCATCAAAACGAATAATATGAAGCGGTTTAACATTATTTTATTTTTATCGGCATCGGTTTGGTTAACGGCTTGTCTGGACGAAGAAGATCCGGGCCCGCGCCAGAATGATACCCGAACGTATTCGGTTGTTGACTTCGACCGGGTGGAAGCAGGAGATGCATTAGATGTAACCATTGTATATGGCGCTAACTATTCTGTTAAAGCCGAAGGTGATCGCAGAAACCTGAACGACCTCGAAGTTTTTAAAAGGGGCAATGCATTGATACTTCGCTTTGATGAGT
Organism: Cyclobacteriaceae bacterium; assembly: GCA_026129485.1. Lineage (GTDB taxonomy): Bacteria > Bacteroidota > Bacteroidia > Cytophagales > Cyclobacteriaceae > ELB16-189. The sequence continues at coordinate 27,602 of JAHCHY010000026.1, read as the reverse complement.
TTGAACGCAGGCAATACACCACGTTTATTACGATTACAATGCCCCTGATTACGGGAATGGATTTTTCAGGTGCGGTAATTGCAAAAGTGAGCGGCTTCGATCCGGCAGATCGTCTTGATATTACCTTATCGGGAGCATCGCTTGGCCAGGTGGATATTCAGGCCTCTGAAATCTATTCTAATGTAACGGGAGCATCACAACTGAGGCTTCGCGGAGCGGGCCGGTTGATTGACAGCAGCGTATCAGGAGCATCGGTGCTCACAGCGTTTGAGTACCAGACTGAAAGGGCTAAGCTTCATGTTTCAGGCGCGAGCCAGGGTCGTGTATCCGTATCGGAACAATTACAAGTAGTTGCTACCGGTGCAAGCGAGGTGGTGTACCGGGGCGAGCCCGTCTTGCAGGTTGAAACTTCCGGGGCCAGCGTGGTGAAGAAAGATTGATTAAGCGACAGGCTCTCAAAATCAAAACCTGACCTGTTAACGGTCAGGTTTTCTTTTTTATCCTTTACAGGAATATTTCCATCTTGCGCCATGCTTTTAGCTTTGGATATTGGAAACAGCGACATAACCGTTGGGTTGTGGAAAGACAATGAGTGGAAACACGTATGGCGAATTTCTTCGCGTCCTGATTTGCCGGAGCTTTACTACGGTGTAAAAATCCGTGATTACTTTTTCGAGTCAGGGAATGCGGTTGACCAGGTAAAAACAATTGTACTGAGCAGTGTGGTGCCTGCCATGACTGATAAGATGAAAAGCGTATCGCGAACATTGTTTGAGAAGGAACCCATCGTGCTGGGGCCAACAGTATACACATCATTGCCCATGCATATTCTCAACCCGTTTGAAATTGGCTCAGACCTTGTTGCCAATGCAGCAGCGGCTTATTTCAAGTACAGGCAAACCTGCATTGTGGTTGACTTCGGTACAGCGCTTACCTTCACAACCGTATCAGCCGAAGGAAAAATATTGGGAGTTTCTATCGCCCCCGGACTTAAAACAGCCATTCGGTCATTATCGCAAAACACCGCCAAGTTGTTTGATGTTCCGCTTGAGATGCCGGATTCAGCACTTGGAAAAAACACAATCATGGCAATCCAGTCTGGAATATTAATCGGGTATGAAGGTTTGGTTAAGAGTGTTGTGGCGAGGATTCAAACCGAATTAAATGCACCCTGTCTTGTGGTGGCAACAGGCGGGCTGTCATCAGTCATATCGCCATTGGCAAGCTTCTTTTATTCAATTGAACCCAATCTTACCCTTGACGGATTGCGTATCATTGGCGAGCAGGTAAGCGCCTGAGGTGTTTCATACGAACGGTTTCCGTTCTTGTAACCATTTTTCCATTCCCCAGTATTCATGAAACAAAAGGGGTAAGCGGCCGTTTATTTGTACTTAATAGGACCCCAGTCATCTTGTATAAACGCATACGAGGGGTTGGGTTTAGGTTAGGCCTGGTCGGGGGACCAGGCCTTTTTATTTCCTCATCTTAGTACACGCGCGTTCGAAGACTGCCTGAGTTAAATTGAATGCCGAAAGCAACCTGCAGCGGCACGTAATCAAAATAGTTATCTGATTTAAGCGGCACATTTAACCCTAATTGAAACATGCCCTGCAGGTTTCCGGCCAACGGAAACCTTCCGGTAAGGGCAGGCTCTATAAATAGCCCGGGCTTTTCAGTTGGCTTGTGTACGGCCGTAGGGTTGGCCGGGTCATTATCGTTGGAAGAAAACTCTGAAAAATTCACGATTGAAATACGGGGAGTAAAAGCCAGGTTAAACCTGCGGTTGTTCTGCCCGATGCTGGGCTGTATAAATATGCGGCTGTATTTTCCGGTGGCTACCAGGTCCTTTTGCCCGAATGTAGGGGTAAAGAAATAGTATTGGGCAAAGCTGGTTCCCTTACCCAGTCCGTACCCGGCAAAAATCTCCAATCGCGATCTACGGTTTGCTTTGTAATACCCTATTCCGCCTTCAGCAAAAACATGCGAGCGTGTGTAGTTATCCGGTTCTGAAATTTTCTGTCGAAGGAAAGAGCCGTTGACCATCAGGGCAATGTTGTCGGTAACAGCTACTGCCGCCTGGGCTTCCGCTCCGTTGGAGATCAAAATGGTTCCCTGCACTTCGCCTTGCTCGCGGAATAACGGCACGTTGCGGGTATTAGGAATATAAAGAGGAGAGCAGCCGGTGGCGAGCAATCCCAAAAGAATGAAAAAACGCATGTGGGTGTTTGGGGTTCGGAAGTTAAATTAGCAAAAAACTATTCAAATGAATTTTAACGTTGAAGAAATAAATCGGCTTATCCGCTCGCGCAGGTCGGTGTACCCTAAAGATTACACAGGCGCAGTTGTGCCTGAGCTGGTTATTACACAAATGCTGGAGAATGCCAACTGGGCGCCTAATCACAAGCTTACCGAACCGTGGCGGTTTACCGTGTTTACCGGTGAAGGCTTGAAGAAGCTGGCCAGCTTTCAAAGCGAATGTTACAGGCAGGTAACGGAAGCCAACGGTACTTTCCAGCAAGACCGTTACCTCTCCCTTCAAACCAAACCGATGGAATCATCACATATTATTGCCATTGGCATGAAACGCGATGCGGCCAACCGCCTGCCCGAGTGGGAGGAATTAGGCGCTGTATTTTGTGCGGTTCAAAATATGTACCTCACGGCTACAGCTTACGGAGCAGGTTGCTACCTGAGCACCGGGGGCATTACCAACTTTGAAGAAGCCAAGCCTTTTTTTGGATTGGGAACAGAAGATAAGCTCTGCGGTTTTTTGCATGTGGGGGTGCCGAAGGGACAAGTGCCCGATGGCAGGCGTAAGCCGGTTGCCGATAAAGTGATTTGGGTGAAAGATTAAGTTTGTACCTTGAGAGACTTCACACTAAAAAATGAAAACTAAAAATACAATTGGTAACTCCTCCCCTCTCCAAAGGAGAGGGGCCGGGCCTGCCTGCCGGACAGGCAGGGGTAAGGTCAAACTTGCATTTCTCCTGACTTTCCTGTTTGCATTAGCAGCCTGCACATCTTCCAAAACAGAAAGCAGGGCTCCCGCATTTAAGCTCACCAAAACCGATAAGTTTCTATTTAGCTCGTTTGTGGATTGCAACATGGCCGAAGTGTGGGTGGGCGATACGTTCCGCATTTTTCCGGGCAAGTATGGCGAAGATACCTTGTGGGGCTATTCCGATAACCTGCGGTTTGGAAATGGCGCGCATGCCGATGAAGCCTTTGCCAACAGGTTTGAAGACCTGGTGATGCCTGACATGCCGAAGAATGTAAAGCCAACGGAAGAGGGATTACATGGTGCGGTTTGGTTTGAAACAATCTATCAGGATGCTAAGGATGCATCTGGTAAAACGTTGTATGCCGTGTATCATAACGAAAACTACCCGCAAAATTTTCCTTACAACGGGCAAACCGGGCAAGGATACATTGATAAATACTGGCCGCAGGGATTAACCGGTGTTACATCACCTGCAGCCGTGTGCCGTATTGGTATCATGAAATCAACCGATGGCGGCTATAGCTGGGACAACCGGGGTATTTTTATTGAAGACCTGCAGCCGCGCATGATCCTGAAGCCGCACAACACATCCAATACTTTTGCAGGCGGTGTGGGCGATCCATCGGCTGTAGCTAATGGCGAATACCTGTATTTGTTTTATGGCGAATATGGTTATCCGGGTATGTATGATTCAGCCGCTTATGATCCTGTCAAAGAATGGAGCGGCCAATGCATCAGCGTGGCGCGTATCAAATTGTCTGATTTGGATAACCCTGTTGGGAAGGCAAGACGGTGGGATGGCAAAGCATTTACGGTTTTACCGGATGGTGTGGGCACACCGGTTAAGTCGTTGCAGATTCCGATGGAAGAAGGCGGAGGCCCGGCATCGGCCCCGGACAAGATGTTTCATTGGGGGCCTTCGGTTAGCTGGAACACGTATCTGAATTGCTGGGTAATGATGATGGGGCGTGTAGAGAGTTCTTCCTGGAAAGGAAGCGCGATTTATATTTCGTTCAACTTTAATGAAGATTTATCAGAAGGAGATAATTCACAGCAATGGACAAAACCGCAGCAGGTGCTGGATATTCCCGGACACACGTTATGGTATCCATCGCTGCAACCGATGAACACACCCGAAGATATTGAGAATAAATATACCTGTGTGCGACTGGGTAAACGGGCGCGGTTATTCTTTAAAGATATGTTTACTAACGAAGCCGGGTTTCAGAGTGAATATAAATCGGAGTATATAATTGAATTTGAAAACTAACTCTGTAACCTCCGCGCGCTCTGCGGTTTATTTTTACAGCAGAGATTCGCATAGGTTTAACTTTAATGCAGATGAATATAGACCGCCACACCATTGAACAGGCGCATGAGCGCATCAAGCCGTACATTCACCGCACACCGGTGCTCACATCCAAAAGCATAGATGAAGCAACCGGTTGCCATGTTTATTTAAAGTGCGAAAACTTTCAGAAGATCGGGGCTTTTAAGGCGCGTGGCGCTATGAATGCTGCACTTTCGTTAACACCCGAAGATCTTGCCAAAGGGCTGGCCACACACTCATCGGGTAATCATGCACAGGCATTGGCGCGGGCCGCAAAAATTCTGGACGCCAAATCGTACATCGTCATGCCGCGCACCGCTCCCGAAATAAAGAAGCGCGGAGTGCGCGGATATGGCGGGGAGATTTTTGAGTGTGAGCCCAACCTGCCCTCGCGCGAAGCCACGCTTGCCGAAGTAATTAAAAAGACAGGCGCTACCGAAATACACCCGTTCAATAATTATGAGGTAATGGCCGGGCAGGCTACGGCAGCCAAAGAGCTGTTTGCCGATGTACGAGAGCTGGATGTGATCATGGCCCCGGTAGGGGGCGGTGGCTTGCTAAGCGGAACAGCATTGGCCGCAAAATACTTTTCTCCCAATACCAAAGTAATAGCAGGCGAGCCGGCCGGTTCGGACGATGCCTATCGTTCGCTTAAAAGCGGAAAGATTGAGCCCGCACAATCACAATCCGTGGCCGATGGTTTGCTCACCACGCTGGGCGACAAAACTTTCCCGATCATCAAAGAATTAGTAAGTGAAGTGATTACCGCTACCGATGAAGAAATTATTGCCGCGATGCGCTTAGTTTGGGAGCGTGTAAAAATTGTGATAGAACCTTCCTGTGCGGTTCCGTTGGCCGCGTTGATCAAGGAGAAAGAAAGATTTAAAGGGCAGCGTATCGGTATTATTCTTTCTGGCGGAAATGTGGATTTGGAGAAGGTGCTGGGGTTGATGACGCAGTAAGTTGTATGCTGTTACATTTTGGGAGTTTCCCATAATATGCTGGACGAACACTCCAATTCAATTTGCACAGGATTTAACCTTAAATGATTTTGTCAACATCGACAACATCAACCAACGAATTAATCACATCATTAGAATAAATTATATTCTCCTGCCCCGTCTTGTCAGAATATTTGAAATTGTAAAGGAGTGAGATCATCCGTTGTTGACGCCCCCCTCCATAGACATAAAATTCAGCTTTGCTTAATGTGTATAGGTTTTGTGAAGCCTTTTTTATAATGATTTTAGCAACTCCTATTATAGATTTTCTTTCATACTCCAAAGCGTCAATTGTACCAATTTTATTTTCAAACGATTCCTTAAACCTTAATGCAGATGGATCATCTAAATTAGTTTCAATCACTGAATGCAAAAGATCTTTATACTCGGCTATGTCGTCATTTTCAACAACAGGCCAAGTAAGGAATAGAGATATATCTCTTTTATGCTTTTTTTGAAATTCAAAAATGCACTTGACTGTTGAGTCAATTGGATATTTATTATTAGGATATAATCTAGCCTCAAAGTCCAGATTTACAACATCAACAGGGAAGGTTTTGTCACTTCCGCCCATTATTCGGGAGTAGTTAGAAACCACATATGCACAGAAGTCATCATTATTAACCTTTGCTTCAATCAGTTTCTCGGTCAAGATGTTAAAGACAGAGGTTTTCTTCTCAAAGCACCTTACGTTTCCTTTTACAATCTTGTAATTACGCTGACCATCCTTTGAAGTGGTTTCAACCTCCTGCCAATCAATTAACCCTTCTTGCTTGAAAAGATAAAGATCCTGCATTGCTTCTGCTGGGAATGTTATTATTCCAAAAGTATGTCCTTTACCATCATATATCTCTTTCGCAAATTCAATCCATTTATTTCGGATAAAATCCTTTTGCGGAGAGTTGTGGGTATACGTCATAATTATTTTTTAGACTTCCAGTCTTCTATTTTTTTATAAAATAGTTTCTTAAGTCTTGTTGTATCCCCCCTACTCTCCTGAAGAGCACTTTCAAAAATTATAAAAATTGTTTCTAGGTATGACCAATCTCTCTTCTTAAAACGAGTTTTAAATTTTGGATCAATTTCAATTGTTACCTCATTACTTTTATTTCTAACAATCTTTACTGGGGATGGATTTTTAATAAGTTTAGATTGTTCATTCTTAGTCTTTTCTTCGAATTTAATCCTTCCGGTCTTCAGTAATTCCTTAGTCTCTTCAGTTTTAACTTTTTCTTTATTTTCATCACGAATTTCCTTTCCTTCATCATAAATTTTTAATGCCTTTTTAAAAACAATTTCCTTTAAGTACTCATGTACAAAATCCTGCAAAATCAAATACTCTGGGTGTGTTACCCTGAAAGATTTTCTATCAATATTCATTGCATCTTCTAACCCTTTTTCCACATAGATTTCACCAGAAATCCAGTTTCTGAATATCTGCTCACTATAGTTTGGATATCGCATTAATGTAGTATCGAAGCCGAATCTTTCTGCGATAGGAATATTTTTCACCCGAATTGCAATACCGTTCAACTCTCTTGGAATTAGAAGGGTATTCTGAATGTAGAAGTACCCTTTAAACTTCAGATTATCCATTTCCTTTTTGAAGGAAACAACCTCAACACGTTTTTTACTATCTCTAGGAAAATAAATAGGCTTCTTTAGATACATTCCATCAAAATCAACTTTAAAATCAAATTCTTTATGAAGTTGAATCACTTCCTCAATAACCGAATTTGAAAAACCAACCACTGGGCCGTTTTCTATATACTCTACAGGTATATACGAAGCTAAATCTATGATGAATTGAATATATTCTGTATCGTTTTCCCAAGAATACTTATCCCTTGTTGTATGATACTCCAAAAGCTCCTTCATACTTTTGAAAGATATCTTTGCAAAGGATTTATTCTTTGCCTTAGCAACCTGTGCTTTATAGGTTTCGTCATTAAAAATTTTTAGAACAGGTTCCTTCAAGCCCAGTAATTTTATAGAGGTGTAATGTTCTGTAGATTCTTCTACATCATTGATCAAGGTAAATTCGCCTTTCAGATAGGAATCATCATCTAACCCTTTCGAAATTTCTTTCGAAATTATTTTAGAGAAATCAATTGTAGCCGTAAACTTAATCTTTTCTCCTTTCTTTGAAGAGGTAATTTCAAGGACGTCACAGATTTCATTGACAGCTATAAAACCAATCCCTATTTTGCCGATCAATGGCCTACCAGATGGTGATAACTCACCCTTGTTTCTCTTATTGGACTTACTTATCCATGCAAAATTTTCATCGAAGTCAGTCGCATTCATTCCGGACCCATCATCAAAAATTGTGATGGTATCTTCAATAGGCTTCATCCTGATTACTACCCTTTTTGCATCCGCATCGAATGAGTTGTTAACAAGTTCTTTTATACAACTGGCCGGAGAGCTGTATATTCCAGAACTTAAATCATTTATTATTTGAGAATGGACTTTTATCTCACCTCGCTGTTCTACATTTAAGGCAAGAGTTATGTGATTGGTATCTTCAGTATTTGATGCCACTAATATTTAAAATGCTTTGGTTTCTTTACCACCGCCATATTAGGACTAGGAACGAGTACAGGAGTTCCTAGTTTTCTTATTCTGAGTTGCCCATTTTTTAGGTTACTAATCCTCCTTTTGCCAATATTGATATACTTTTTCGATTTCTCAATTCCAACGGAATTTCTTCCATTTTTATAAGATGCAATCATGGTTGATCCAACTCCTGCATATGGATCCAAAACCGAATCACCCTTCTTTGTCAACGCAAGTACACAACGTTCAACCAATTCGATTGGATACTGACATGGGTGAGTGGTCTTTTCTTTGTGGTTGGCTTTCACATTAGGCACGTTCCATATCTCCTTTACCCAATCATTTCTTACTATCCAAAGATCGGAAGGATTTTTTCCTTTTGGATTTCCTGAAATCTGACCTTTCTTTTCTCCTCTGTAGTATGTTTTGCCTGGATACTTAGCAGGAACTCGAACAGAGTCTAAATTAAAGGTATATTTATCTGATTTTGTGTACCACATGATTGTTTCATATCTACCGGAAAATCTTTGTGAGGCGTGCAACCCATGCTCAAAATGCCATATTATTCTATTTCGTAAAATAAAGCCATTTTTTTTAAAAATTTCATGATAGAAGATGTCTAGTGGGACAACCTCCTTAGTTTTTGGATTGATGTAATTACCAACTTGCCAACAAATACTTCCATTGTTGAGAAGCAACTTTGACAATTTATCAATAACAGCACTAATCTCGCTCCTATAATTTTCCAAAGAATTTGTTTTTTCATACTCTTTATCCATATTATAAGGAGGAGATGTCATGATAAGTTTAAATTTTTTTTTCTGCGCAATCAGTTTATCTAGGTACTTGTTAGTGTCGTTATGAATATACCTAGCAATCAGTTTTGAAGATTTAGTTTTTGATTTGGTAACAACGAGTTTCGTCATTGTGCTATAGAATTACAGGCTCAATCAACAAATATACTCTAAAAACATGATTTGATTCCTGTGTTTTATCACTGTACCCTCAAGTCCTTAGGGATTGCATCACTAGCTGAGATTACCACTCATTTAAATTCTGAATAAGCTGATAATAGAACTGCACAATCTCTTTGTAGTTGCTAACCGCCAAATGCTCATTAATGCCGTGAAAGCCAGTTAGGTTGGTAGCGTTTACGCGAATCGGGAAAAACCGGTAAGCATTTTCGCTGATGGATTGATAATGCTTGGTGTCGGTTCCACCGCTTACCAATCCCGGAGTTACAATTGTATTAGGGAGCAATTGCAGAATAGTTTTCTCAATAATTTTATAACCGCCCGACTCATAATCCGAAACAGGAGAAGGCTCGTTTCTGTTGCTGACCGACTTCACGGTAATACGTTCATCATTTATTGTTTTGATAATATGTCGTAAAACTTCTTCTGTGGTTTCGCCAGTCATTACCCGAAAATTTACAACCACGCTGGCGCTGGTGGGTATTACGTTATCTTTTACACCGCCTTTGATAATGGTGGGTGCGGTGGTCGTGTGCGTGTTTAATGCTTCCTTAATTTTAGAACCGAAAAGCCACGTATTGGCAAAGGCCATCCTTTGCACAAAAGGAAGGTGCGGCCCGATAATATCAACTTGCCGGTCAATAACCGGAATAGTTTTATAAGGAAACTGGTTAGATTCAAGTTTGGTAATGGCTGTTGCAAGCGAACCGATTGTATTGTCGGGTGTGGGCGTGGATGCATGACCGCCTTTGGTGGTGATGGTAAGCTCAAACGAAACATAACCTTTCTCAGCCACATTGATAACCGCTAAGGGATTATCCAGACCGGGGATCATACCTTCCGCTACATAACCGCCTTCATCAATTACACATTCTAATGTTACGCCCTGCTCCTGTAAATATTTTGCAACAGAAGCGGCTCCCTGATCACCGCCAATTTCTTCATCATGGCCAAAGGCTAAGTAAATAGTTCGTTTCGGCTTTAAGCCCGACTGTAAGGATGCTTCCACGGCTTCCAGTATCGCCAGCACGCTCACCTTGTCGTCCATCGTTCCGCGACCATAGATATTCCCGTTTTTAATTTCACCGGAGAACGGAGGAGCTTCCCAATCTTTTAATGTGCCTTCATCCACCGGAACCACATCGAGGTGCGACATCAGCAATACAGGTTTTAACGAGTTATCAGTACCGGCCCATTTATACAGCAGGCTGTATTGAATCACTTTCCTTTCCAGCAAGGAATCCGTTAACGGAAAAGCGAAAGCCAGAAAGTTGTGCAGTCCGGTAAAGGCAACTGAATCATGCGGGGTTGTATAAGAATGCGAAATGGTTTTAAACTGAATGGCTTTTTGAAGTCGTGTCAATGCCTCGTCTGGCACTTCAATCGGGGTAACCTGAGCAACCTCAATGGATTCAGAAGTGAACGTAAATGTTTTGATCAGGATAAAAAGCACAAGCGCTAAAACTCCGATGCCGAGAAATTTCAGGAACTTTTTCATGAGGTAAGGCTTAGGTCAGACCCTAAGGTATCGGAATTACCGCATATAAATTACGATGTGAACAAATCTTTTATGAAAGGATGCCGGGCCAAGCACTTATTGCTGCGAAGAGCTGATCACCAGCTTATAACCCATTCCATGCACATTGAGCAACTGAATAGCCGGGTCGTCTTTTAATTTCTTACGCAAACGCGATACAAATACATCGAGGCTGCGGCTGATCAAGGCCCCGTTGTCCTGCCATACTTCTTTCATTAACACTTCGCGTGCTACCGGCTGGTTGATCTGCTGTGCAAACAGCCTGAGCAACTGCGACTCCTTGTCGGATAAATCGGTTGTGATTTTTCCGAACCTCAATACCCGGCTATCCTCATAAAATTCATATTTGCCAATCTGCATAACGGGTGTTTCGCCTGTCTTAAAATTTTTCTTTTGCGAAAAAGCCCGCCCAACGAAACCTACTGCTACCAGGCTAACCAAAGCCAACACAAACAGGGATTTCTTTTGCCAAAGCGAACTGTCATTTTGAAGAAAGGATAAGAGGATCATGTAACAACCTTCCGGCTGCTCGCGCCTCAGGCAGGGTACTAATGTGGTTTGCTCATCGTTTCCGATCCGGAAACCGTACACAATTTCGTTAGTAGCACATTCCAAAACATTTACCGTATAGTTCAATGAAACGGGCGTGGCTTTCAGGCTTTGCTGCACAATATTCACTAACGAATCGGGCACAAATGCAAAAGAGCTTTGAAACTCAAGCCGGTAAGCGCTTTGGTCAAATTGCCTGACCGGCAGCACACGCGAAGTGGAATCGCCTGCATGAAGCAGCAACCGGTGCCCCACGTTGCGCAAGGCAATGGCTATTTCCTTTTCGGGAAATTTGCTTTCGGGTTGGGTGATAATAGATCCTGCCGAAAGCAGAAAAACACTAATGGCAATCAGTCCCGCAATAATCAACAAGCTTTGCTTCATGCGCCAAAGTTAGCCGGGTAAAAGTAGCGATAACAATGATTTACGCTTGTTTAACACTTTTTTACACTTGAAACAGGTAGCCGGCAAAAGGCGGTCGTTACGTTTGCGTGAAACCAAATCAGGAAAATCATGAAATACCTTCTCCCATTGTTGATGTGCGCAAGTCTTGCCCAGGCCCAGCTTAAGCCTGAAATATTTGCTTCGTCTGAGCCCGGTGCTTTTTTATTATTATGGAAGCCGCAAACCGGCCAGGAAGAAATGAAATGGTCGCTGGCACCGAATCAAAGCAAGCTGCAATGGATGGGCAAACCCATTGCAGGCGGTGGCCATGAAGGCACCATTCAGTTTATTTCGGGCTCAGTTACGGTTTCGGCAACCGGTTTAATTACGCAAGGCGAGCTTGTTGTGGATATGAACACGATCAAAAGCACCGATATAAAACCGGAGAGCAGCGCAAAAGACCTCGAAGATCATTTGAAGTCGGACGACTTTTTTTCGGTGGCGAAATATCCGCGTGCTAATTTTTCGATACTGAAAGTAATTCCTGAAGCCGGTTTTACACCAACACAGAAAGCAAAAGTTACCGGCCTGCTTACCATTAAAGGGATTACCAACCAGGTAACTTTTCCGGCCACGATCATCCGGGAGAAAGGGGAGTTCCAGGTAAAAGCCGAGCTGACCATCGACCGCACCAAGTGGGACATTATCTATCAATCCAAATCCATCTTTACAAACCTGAAGGACGGCATTATTTCAGATGAGATAAAAATTACAGTTGACCTGAAGTTTGTGGGGTGCTGATGTTGGACGGTCATCGCAAAGCGACACCCAACCCGACAAATAGGTAAAAAACATCCAACGATAATTTTAACAATGAAAAAATATTTCTCACAAACGCAAGCTTTTGCATTTCTGACAATATTCATTTTTGGCACTGCCTGCAACGGACCAGCTAAACAGGACTTACCAAAAGATCATCCAAAACTTATAAAAAACATTGGCTCACCCAGATATGGTAATGTTCAATGTAGCCTGCAGGACAAAGCCGGTAACCTTTGGTTCGGAACCACAGAAAATGGACTTTATAAATATGACGGTAAATCGTTTAGCCAGTTTTTAATGGCAGATGGGCTAAACAGTAATAATGTTTATTCCCTTTTGGAAGATAACGATGGTAAAATTTGGATAGGGACTTATGCGGGACTTTGTCTTTACGATGGTAAAACATTTACCAAAATTGAGATTCCTTTGCCAAAAAACCTGCCTCCCAACAAGAATGACCTCTATCGCAACTCGCACTGGGTATTCAGTATCATGCAAGCAAAAAACGGAAAACTATGGTTCGCAACAATAGATGGTGTTTATATCTACGATGGCAAATCCCTGCCTACCGGACAGGCAGGCTTTACTCCGTTTATACTAAATGAGGCCTCAGGTGGCTTTCTTAGCACTAACAATAACATGGAACGTATTTTAGAAGATAAAGCGGGTAACGTTTGGTTTGGAGGACGAACAAACGAAGGTGTGTATCGATATGATGGTAAATCTATAACCAACCTTAAGCTGGAGGAACTATTTCAAGATGGGCCAAAGCCAAACCCACATAATTGGGCATGGCCGCAAATGCAGGACAAAGACGGGAATATTTGGTTCAGCAATTGGGGCGGGGCCTACCGCTATGATGGCAAATCGTTTACAAGTTTTACAAAAAAGGATGGCTTACACGGTGGAGTTACTCGAATAATAGAAGACAAAAAGGGAAACCTTTGGTTTGGTGGTGATGCTGGTGCTGGACTTAGTTTTTACGATGGTAAATCTTTCACTCGTTTCACAACAAAAGATGGACTTATCAATAACAGTATTTGGTCAATTCTGGAAGATAAAACTGGAAATATTTGGATAGGTACGAGAGAAACAGGTCTCTCCCTTTACGATGGAAAAACATTTATTACTTATTCGGAATATAAACATTAGCCTGTAACGAACTAACAAACAAATTTGCAACAATAGGCAAAAGTGAACAAAAGCAACGAACCGCTAAGATTGGTTGTATTCGTGCAGTCAGTGGCAACTATTTATTGACTCTTAATCTGCTCGAAATAACCAGTTATGTGCAACCAAGACAACCCTCAAAAGTTAAAGCGACAAAATATGACGAGAGTATTAATTGTTACAGCAATAATTCTTTGTGCTACCAGTTGTGCGACAAAAAAAATTGTGCATTCGGATTCGGGTCTGAAGTATATGGTTCTGAAAAAAGGTAAAGGCGAAGTTGCCAAAGTAGGAAACGAAGTTTTGATACACGAAAAAATGAGTTACCAAAATGACTCTTTGCTATTTTCATCTTATAACCTGCCAAGCCCCATTAAATTCCTGGTAGGTGGAAATCAGGTTATAGACGGTGTTGATAAAGGGGTAAGGGGTATGAAAAGAGGTGAAATACGAAAGCTCATAGTGCCGCCATCACTAAGTAAACGAATGGGCAATCAAACGTTCCCGCATCCCGATTCCACATTAGTCTATGAAGTTGAATTGATTGATATTCTTGCTAAAGACTAACATATAAAATGTAGCCGCAACTGGTATTGGTGAAGTCAGTGGCAACTATTAACCAGTAACCGGCAACCAGCAACTTTTTATTTAATTCTTCTTTAACTGATCGAACTTGCTTTCAGTTGCTTTTTTCGGAAACACGTTATCGGCCGGATACACTTCCCCCGTTTCTCCGGCCGGATCGATCACCACGTTGGTTACTTCCTTATCTTTTACAAAAACCTTTTTTACTTCCTGTTCATTCAGGCGCCAGATCTCAGCCGGGATGCGCTCTATTTCTTTGCTGCCATCTTTAAATGTCCACTCGATAATTACCGGGGTTACCAGGCCGCCTTTATTCTTTAGCGTTATTTCATAGATGTTTTTATCAGCCAACCGTTGTTTTACTTCACCATCATTTATGCGATTGCGAAAATCGCCATAGTAAGTGTCAGGTGTGTTCAGCAAAGTAAATTCCTGCGGACCATTGCTAAAGTCGTTTGCTTTACCTTTTGTGCCCGAAGCAAGATCGCCCTTCTGCGCTTTTACACCTTTATTCTCTACATCTTTTGTTTCAGATTTCACTTTAAACCATTTCACTTCATCTAATTCTACATCTACATTATCCACCGTATAAAACCATCCGCGCCAGAACCAGTCCAGGTCAACCGCGCTGGCATCTTCCATCGTTCTGAAGAAATCGGCCGGCTTGGGATGTTTAAACATCCAACGTTCAGAATATTCTTTAAATGCTTTATCAAAAAGTTCGGGGCCCATAATCGTTTCGCGCAGTAGCGTTAATGCAGCCGCAGGTTTGCCATAAGCATTTGGCCCAAAGTCGCTACCGGGTATGTTATCCGATTGCCACATGATGGGGCGCATCAGGTTTTTATCGCCACGCATATAGCCGGCCATGCCTTTGGGCGAACCCCAACTAATGCTTACATCGGGATAGCGCTCGCGTTTGGTTTCTCTTTCAAGAAATGAATTCAAGCCCTCGTCCATCCAACTCCATTGTCTTTCATCGGAGTTTACAATCATCGGAAAAAAGTTATGACCCACTTCGTGGATGATTACACCCACCATGCCTTCATAGGTGCGTTGTGAGTATGTGCCATCGGGCTTGGGCCTGCCGCCATTGTAGCAGATCATCGGGTACTCCATCCCTTGGTCGGCCGTGTGTACCGAGTAAGCAGTAGGATAAGGATAATCGAAGGTGCGTTCGGAATAAAGCTCTAATGTGTTTTTGATCGCTTTGGTAGATTCTTTTGCCCACAGCGGGTTGCCTTCTTTGGGATAAAGCGATTGTGCCAACGGTGTTTTATCGCCCACTTTTACAGCCTGTGCATCCCAGATGAATTTGCGTGAAGAGGCAAAAGAAAAATCGCGCACGTTTTCGGCATAAAATTCCCACGTGCTTTTTTTCTTCGAGCGTTCTTTTTCTTTTTTACGCGCTTCGCTTTCGGTTACAATAAACACCGGGGCATCGAAAGTTTTCTGTGCTTTTTCAAAGCGCTCGATCTGCTCTTTGGTTAGCACATCTTTCGGGTTTTGTAGCCAGCCGGTAGCGCCTACAATGTGATCGGACGGAACGGTAATGCGCACACGATAATTTCCAAACACCAATGCATACTCGCCCTGCCCGATAAACTGTTTGTTTTGCCAGCCTTCGTAATCATCGAACACGCACATGCGCGGAAACCACTGGGCAATGGTATAAAGTGCGTTACCATCCGCAGGAAAAATTTCATAACCACCTCGCTCGGCAAACTTCATCCGGTCTTTTTCGGTATAGCTCCACTCCACGATGAAGGAATACTTGTCGCCAGCTTTCAGGGGTGCGGGAATGTCCACGCGCATCATGGTAAAATTGATGATGTAAGGTAAATCTTTACCGGTGGCGGCATCTTTTACCGATTTGATTTTAAAGCCGCCATCGTAGCCGTAGGTATCGGAAGCCAGCGGAAAAAACTTGGCCGGAATAGAATCGCGTACACGGTTGTTTTCTGTTTTATCGGTCATGTTGCCGTTAGACAGGTTGTTCTGATCGAGCTGCAACCACAGGTAACGCAGTGCTTCAGGCGCGTTGTTATAGTAAGTAATGGTTTCCTTGCCGGTGATTACATGCGTGTCTTCATTTAAATCCACATCAATATCATAATCGGCCCGTTGCTGCCAGTAATTTACACCCGGGGCACCGGAAGCAGTACGATAGCTGTTGGGTGTGGGCAGCGTCTGATCAAGCTGCTCGAACTTGCCCTGCCATTTTTGCTGGGCAAAAGCAGGAATAAACGAGCCAACTATTAAAAGGGTTATAACAAATTGCTTCATAAAATAAGATTAATCTTTATCCGATAAATTGGTTCTGGTGTGAAATATGTTGAGGATAACCACCTCCTTTGCGTGAACCTGATAAACAATTTTATAATTCCACCTGAAAAACCTTCGGATATTCAGGCCCGGGTCTTCAAACAGTTCATCTAATTGATACATCTCTGCGTGTGTTGCCAATTTCCCTGCCGAAAGGATAATTTCTTTCCGAACCTTTTTAGAAGCAGAGGGTGAATCCAGCGCAATAAGTTCACAAAATTTATTCAGTGAATCTACAGCTCTCAAAGTCCAGATTACTTTCCTTTTTTTCAAATGGATTTTTCCATTTCTTTTTGGCTAACCACACGGTCAGAACGATATTGTTCCATCGATTTCCGAATCTCCGATCGATATTGATCAACAGTGAGCGGTTTTAAGTCCGAGGTATAAGCAACAATTCGTCTTTTCTCCTTATTAAGCGAACGAAGGTAGTTCTGAACTTTTAATAAGAGTTTCCGGTCTTCAGTATTGGCGACCTGCTGGTGAATAGCGGACTTAATTTCTGCTAAAGTTGACATACTCGTGATCTTTATTTTTAAACTCAAAGATACAAATTCTCTTACCGGCTTACTTGCCCTTCTTCAGTTCATCAAACTTGCTGCCCGGGTTCTTTTTCGGGAAAACATTGTTTTCAAGGCTGATGTCTGCGGTTTCCTTCAACGGGTCAATCACTACATTTACCACTTCTTTGTCTTTGGCAAACACTTTCGTGATTTTGGTTTCGTTTATACGCCAGATTTCGGCAGGCAGCCGCTCGATCTCTTTGCTGCCATCCTTGTACGTCCATTCGATAATTACAGGCATAACCAAACCGCCCTTGTTAGAGAGTGTAAGCTCATAGAAATTTTTTGCTTCCATTTTCGAGATCACCGCCTTGTCGTCAATGCGGTTAAAGAAATCGCCATAAAAACGACTGTCGGTCGGGATTACGTTAAAATACTGCGGCCCCCGGCTGAAGTCTGCCGGCTTGTTGCCATCGCCTTTTGCAGCAAGATCGCCTTTGGCTACATTCTTTCCTTTGGTTTCTACAGTGGCCTGGTCTTTCTTCACCTTAAACCACTTCACGTCATCGAGCGATACATCGCAATTGTCGGTTGTGTAGAACCAGCCTCTCCAGAACCAATCTAAATCAACTGCGCTGGCATCTTCCATCGTACGGAAAAAATCGGCCGGCTTGGGATGTTTGAATGCCCAGCGCTCCGCATATTCTTTAAACGCTTTATCGAACAGCTCAGGTCCCATTACGGTTTCACGCAGAATATTTAGCGCGGTAGCACACTTGGCGTATTGTTCGTTACCAAAATTTGAGCGCACAACTGATTCGGAATTTACCATGAGTGGTCGTTGCAGGTCGGGGTCGCCTTTCATGTACGGCACAATATTGGCAGCCGGCCCGCGACCCACCGGCTTGTCAGGATAGTTTTCCACTTCGGTTCTGTACTGAACAAAAGTATTCAGTCCTTCGTCCATCCATGTCCATTGGCGTTCATCGCTGTTGATAATCATCGGGAAGAAGTTGTGCCCCACTTCGTGAATGATCACGCCAATCATGCCCCACTTGGTGCGATCAGGTACAGTGCCGTCTTTTAGCGGCCGTCCAAAGTTGAAACAGATCATCGGGTACTCCATACCCAGCGAAGCGCCATGAACGGAGGTGGCTTGCGGATAAGGATAATGAATGGAATACTTGGAGTACGTTACCAGCGTATTCCTTACGGCTTTGGTGGACTCTTTTTCCCACAACGGATTAGCTTCTTTGGGATAGTACGACATGGCCAACGGGGTTTTATCGCCCACCTTTACAGCCTGCGCATCCCAGATAAATTTGCGCGAAGTAGCAAAAGCAAAATCACGTACATTTTCGGCAGTAAATTTCCACGTTTTCTTTTCTTTCGATTTGGTTTTTTCACGTTGCACGGCTTCGGCCTGTGTGCAGATGATTACCGGCTTATCGAACGATGTTTTTGCTTTTTCAAATCGCGCGTACTGATCGGCTGTTAATACTTCTTTCAGGTTGGTAACCATGCCGGTGCCGGCCACTACGTGATCGGCCGGAACGGTAAGGTTCACTTCGTAATTACCGAAGCTTAAAGTAAACTCGCCTTGTCCGAGAAACTGCTTGTTCTGCCAGCCCACCGCATCATCATACACACACATGCGCGGGAACCACTGTGCAATAATATACAGGTAATTACCGTCTTCCGGAAAATATTCCATGCCGCTGCGGCCATCGTTAACGGTCATCTTCTGCACACGATCGTTTATGTTAAACGACCACTCTACCGAGAACGACATTTTTTGTCCGGGCCCAAGCGCTTTGGGCAGATCAATGCGCATCATGGTTTGGTTAATGATATAAGGCAATGCTTTGCCGGAAGCATCCTTTACTGATTTGATCTTAAAGCCGCCATCAAAATCAGTAAAGGCAAGAGAGGAGGCAAACGTGCCGGCATCTACCGAATCACGCACGCTGTTGTTGGTTATTTTGGCTGAGTTGTTTCCTTTTGCATTTATATTTTGATCTAACTGTAACCACAAATAGCTGAGCGCATCGGGTGAGTTGTTGTGGTAGGTGATGGTTTCGGCACCGGTAATGCTTTGGTTGTTGTCATTCAGCTCGGCATTAATTATATAGTCGGCCTGCTGCTGCCAGTATTTGGAGCCGGGCGCGCCTGATGCAGCGCGATACTCGTTCGGAGTAGGTAATAGCTGATCCAATTGTTCAAACTTTCCTTTCCATTGCGGCTCCTGCGCCAACGCAGTAAAGCCAAGCAATAAAAGACATCCTGCCAAAACCTGTTTCATGTGTAACATTTTTAAGTTTATGATCACTTTAAAGTTCAATATTCAAAATTAAAGTCCATGCTCACCAGAAAATACGATCTTTCATCAGCACCAATGCAATGCCTGCAATAGCCGATGAGATAACCATGCGCCAGTCCCTTCGTGCAATGCCGATAAGCTGCACTAATACAAAACCGGCAACCAGGAAGATGGCTACGATAATCAATTGCCCTAATTCAAGACCGAGATTAAAAGCCAGTAAAGGTGTTACAATATTCCGGCTTTGGCCTAACAGTTCTCTTAAAAAATTGGAGAAGCCCAGGCCATGAATCAATCCGAAAAACAATGCAAACAAATAGTTGATCTGGATAGTGGCTTTGCTATTCATCTCGTCCCGCTTTACAATATTGGCTGCTGCGGTTATAAATATAGTAAGCGGTATCAGGAACTCTATTACCTCACCCGGAAAAACCAGCACGCGCATGGTAGCCAATGCAAGTGTAACGGAGTGGCCAATGGTAAATGCGGTTACCAGGATCAGCACCTTTTTCCAGTCGTGCAGCACATACACCGCACATAGGGCAATTACAAACAAGATATGATCGTAACCGTTTGTATCCAGGATATGATCTTTGCCCAGCCCGAAGTACAGCGCAAATTCGCTCATAACTACTTGCTTTTTTAAAGCCTGCAAGTATAACCTTAATTTTGAATTAGGGCAATTAGAACTAATTTTGGCGGCACGGTTTTGATGCCGCATTTTTGTATGATATCCCTACTATACTCCTGCCTGTTTTTCCTGCACCCGATTCACCTGTCGGTGTCGGAAATAAACTACAGCGAAAAGAACAAGGCGTTGCAGATCACTTCACGAATTTTTTTAGACGACCTGGAAGAAAGTATTCGCCTGGAACGGAACGATCAGAGCCTCGATGTGCTGGAGCCCGGCTCCGGATTAACTACAAAACAACTGATCAGCGATTATGTGCTGAAACATTTTACCGTAAAGCTGGATGGCAAAATCCAGAAGATGAATTTTTTAGGATTTGAACAGGAAGATCCGGCTGTGATCTGCTATATCGAGATTGAGAATGTAAAGAAATTCAGAACCATTGAAATGAAAAACGAGGTGATTATGGCGTTGTACGATGACCAGTCAAACATTGTGCATGTTACTTACAAAGGCCCTGTAAAAAGCACACGCCTGGTGCGCAATAAACCTGTTGATGTATTTACTTTTGATTCAAAATAAAATTTAACCTTAATCATAATATGCGCTCAAAAATTGTAGCCGGTAACTGGAAGATGAACAAAGCCCTGGAAGAAGCTCAAACGCTTACTTCCGAATTAATCGGCATGATTGCCGATGAAGTGAAAGGAGATGTAAAGGTGATTTTGTGCACCCCGTTTCCGTATCTCTACCCGGTAAAGCAACAGTTGGGTAACCATGCACGCATTGCTGTTGGTGCGCAAAATTGCAGCGAACATGCTTCGGGCCCTTATACCGGAGAAACCTCGGCTCCTATGCTTAAGTCGCTGGGTGTACCGTATGTAATACTGGGCCATAGCGAACGCAGGCAATATTTTGGTGAAGATTCAAAGCTGTTAGCAAAGAAAACCGACATCGCATTAGCCAACGGACTTACTCCAATTTTCTGTTGTGGCGAGCCGTTGGAAGTACGCGAAAGCAACGGCCACGAAACATTGGTAAAGCAACAAGTAGAAGAAGCGCTGTTTCATCTTTCTGCCGATGCCATACAGAAAGTTGTAATTGCCTATGAGCCCGTGTGGGCTATTGGTACAGGAAAGACCGCCACTGCGCAACAGGCGCAGGACATGCATGCCGTAATCCGCAAACATCTGGCCGCTAAATACGGTCAGGCTGTGGCCGGTGAAATTTCGATTCTGTACGGAGGCAGTGTGAATGCAGCCAATGCCAAAGAGCTTTTTGCCAACCCTGATGTAGATGGCGGTTTGGTAGGCGGAGCATCGCTTAAGAGCCGCGAGTTTACTGAAATTGTAAAATCAATTTGAGAAGTAGCTAATTTGAAAATGTGATAATTTGAGAATTTGAAAATGATAGTTTAGTGAAAACTTAATTAATGAGGACGTAACGTTTTCAAATTGGCTCATTTTCAAATTGAATTTATGTATTCACGGTTAATTGTAACCTGTAATCCCGAATTTTCTGAAATCCTCATGGCTGAGATAGCCGAGGCCGGGTTCGATACCTTTATGGAAACCGAAACCGGTTTTGAAGCTTACGCAGAAGGTAATACGTTCGATAAAGATCTGTTGGTAGAAATCAAAGAAAAGTATGCGCATCTAAACCCGCTCGTATTTCAGCACGATGAAATAGAAAAGCAAAACTGGAACGAAGAATGGGAGAAAAATGTAGCGCCCATTATTGTAGATGATACATGTTTGGTGCGGGCGGCCTTCCATAAAATTGATAAGACCTATCCGTACGAAATCATCATTACACCGAAAATGAGCTTCGGTACGGGGCATCATCAGACTACCCATTTAATGCTAAGCGCGCAGATGAAGATGGATCATCGCGGCAAGCGCGTAATGGATGCCGGATGCGGCACGGCTATCCTTTCGGTTATGGCCGGCAAGCTGGGCGCAACTGAAGTGGAGGCATTTGATATTGACGAGTGGAGCGTGGAGAACGGCAACGAAAATGCAGCGAATAACAACTGCACCAATATTCATATTCAGCAGGGCAAGATTAATGAAGTAACCCTTACCGGAACGTTTGATATCATTCTGGCCAACATCAACAAAAATATATTGCTGGCCGAGATGCAGCAGTATGCATCATTCTTAAAACCCGGTGGCGAGCTGTTGCTGAGCGGTTTTTACGTGCATGATATTCCCGATCTGAAAGCCGAAGCCGCAAAGTATGGCTTAACCGAAGCTGCCCGTCAGGAGCGCGAAACGTGGGCTTGCCTGCTTTTGCAAAAGCAATAATTTAAAAACGATTGAGTTATAAATTGGTCTTATTAGATAGATCAAACCCGCTGGCAACCAGTAACTGGCAACGGGCAACTAACCAATTAGTACATTAGCCGGATTTTTGCGAATTTCAAGGTTTTTGACCCCGTGAAGCAGGTTTTAACTTACATAGCCGTTCTCTGCCTTTCCACAAGCCTGTTTGCGCAAACGGGGGGTGGCTCGTACAGCTTTCAGGACAGCATAAGGCTGGTATTGGAAAATACGAAAGCTGCCGATGCCATCATTGTAGGGGCCGCCTTTAATACGGCATGGGGTTCGCTGGGGCCCGATCAGCAGCAGGTTATCCGGGCGCAGGCTAAGCTCATGAAGAAGAAGGGCTTTAAGCTGCGGCCGCACATGGTTAATTATTATGGCGCTATTGCCGCAGCCGTTACCATCGAAAATGCAGACCCTTCCAAATTAAGCGGTTTTTTTACGGTGGCCGATAAGGTACTGGCGCGGGATAATGCGGTGCAGGCCAACATATACTTTCAGCTTTCGCGCGATTTCTTTGAGCATCATGCGCTCAATTATGAAAAAGCATTTAAGCTGCTGGCAAAAGATGACAGCTACAGCTTTCAGTATCTTGAGCCACCGCCACCCGATACCACGCAAACGTATGATTACAATTACAACTATGATGCGGTGGATACATCTTCCTACAATACGCCAGCGTGGCAGCAGGAAATTGTTCAGCCTGAAATATTAGGGCCGGTAATTACGTTCGATCGGGTTTCGCTGCAACTTATCACCGCTTATGATTCCACCAGCCTGAGCAACACAAAGGGAACATTCTCTTTGCGCGATAAATTGTTTGTGGGCGAAGGCGGAAGATTTGATTGGTCAACAGCCGGGCTTTCGCCTGATTCGGTGTATTGCGATTTCAACAAGTATAATTTTAAAGCTAACCAGCCTTATCTTAAAGCGGAGCAAAGCCGGCTGGTTTATGTGGGAAAGGTGCCGGGTACTGTTTCGGGTATATTTGAATTCAGAAGCGTTAATCACAGATCACCGCAAGCAGCTACCTATCCGCGTTTTAGATCGTACGAATCAAACATAAATATTTCGGGGCTTGAAAACCTTAACCTGAAATACACAGGAGGTTTTGGATTACAGGGTGCGGCTGTTAATTCCAACACAGTAAACAACAGCCTGGCCACAATCGAAATTTTTGGAGAAGCCAACAGGCGGTTTAAAGCGGTTGCCGCTTCTTTTGGTTTCCTGGATTCCGTTATTGTTTCGCCCCAGGCCCGCATAACGTTGTATCAGCAGAACGATTCCATTGTGCACCCGGCTATGGAAGTGCGGTATGACTATGCCCGGCAACGGCTAACACTTAATAAAGAGAAGAGCTCGCAGCGCAAGGCACCTTTTACGTCTTCTTTCTTTCAGATCGAGTTTACGGCCGATCGCCTCGACTGGAACCTGAAATCAGACAGCATCAAAATGTGGGTGCAGGGTAGCGGAAAGGTGGCTCCCATGATTATCGAGTCAAACGATTTTTACGATCCCGAAGGCTATCGCGAATTACGCGGGCAGGGATTTAGCTTTCACCCGCTCGCATTGATTGTTAACTATGCCAATACGATTGGCAGCAATAATTTTTATGTGTTCGACCTGGTTCAGGGAGAACGAAGCCTTGCCGTAGCCCGCATGGCTGCCGATTTTCTTTTTCAGAGGGGCATGATTGATTATGATGCCCGCACAGGAAGGATTCATGTAAAAGACAAAGCCGTCAATTTTATACAATCAGCAAAAGGTTTTTCCGATTACGACAACCTTAAAATTCATTCGTTAACCGATACCGTGGCCAATGCCTTTATCATCCTGAAAGAGGGCCGCATGAATGTATATGGTGTGGAAGAGTTTAATGTGAGCGATTCGCTTAACGTGGTAATTAAACCGGACAGCAGCCGCATTACTTTTTTACAAAATCGCGACATCAAGTTTAACGGCACGATCAACGCGGGTAATTTTGAAATCTCCGGTCGCGATTTCACATTGAAGTACGACAGCTTCTTCATTAACATGAACCATATTGATTCGATCAGGTTCTATGTTACTGAAAAGAACGGAACGAGGCGAAGGGTAAACAACGCCATGGTGGGTGCCGATTCCACCGCGCAGGCCGCGAGCGGTATGCAGGCTTCGTCCAACAAGACTTCGGGCACGCTGTTCATCAACAGACCCAACAATAAATCGGGTAAGGAAAGAATACCCAACTACCCGCGCCTGGATGCCACTGCAGGCGGTGTAATTTATTTCGATCGCAGCGAGGTGCTGAACGGGGCGTATGACCGATCGGTGTTTTTTGTGGTGCCGCCATTCAAGCTGGATAGCCTGAACGATGCCGATCCGGGGTCAATCAACTTTGAAGGCACGTTTATTACGAGCGGTATGTTCCCCAGCTTTAAAGAGAAGCTGCATACCATGCCCGATAAATCATTGGGCTTTACGCATACGGTGCCGGCATCGGGCTACCAGCTCTACCAGGGCGATGGAAAACTGTACGGTGGCATGACGCTGGATAATGCCGGTATTCGTTCGGCCGGGCGGATAGATTACCTCGCAGCTACCGTAGAATCGAAAGACTTTATTTTCTACCCGGATTCTGTGGCAGGGCGTGGCAGCGTGGGCGAGATCAAGGAAATGCTTTTTGGTTCGGTTTACTTTCCGCAGGTAAAGCTGAACGACTACCGGTTAAAGTGGTTGCCCAAGCAGGATAAGATGAACATCAAAAACATGAAGGAACCCTTTAGCCTTTACCAGAATTCGGCCACGCTGGATGGTAGCTTGATCGTTTCCAAAGCCGGTGTGGGCGGGTCGGGTCGCTTAAGCACAAGAGGCTCTGAAGTACGTTCAAAGGAAATGATGTTTTCGGCAAAAGAATTTGGCGCACGGCATGCGCGGTTTGAAGTTAAAACCGGGAACCCCGCCAAGCCCGCGCTGGCCGGCAGCAATGTTAAGCTGAACTTTAATCTTGAGCGAAACTTTGCTACGATAAGTCCTGAGATTGCCGGTGAAGCCGCGATTGATTTTCCGTATGCGCAGTTCAAAACATCCATACCGGAAGCACGGTGGGATTTAAACACGCAGAAGATTGTAATGAGCAAAGCGCCCGATGTGCCGCTGGAAGATTCTTACTTCTACACCACACGTAAAGATCTTGACTCGCTGAGTTTTAATGCAGAAAAAGCCGAGTACGATATTCAAACGCAGCAACTGAAAGTAAGTGGTATTCCTTACATAACTGTGGCCGATGCACGCATTACACCCGAGAACAACGAAGTGCTGATCCTGGAGAATGCAAAGATCGGTCAGTTGAAAAATACCACCATTGTAATGGATACGCTGAACGGCTACCACCGGCTCACCGATGGCGTGGTAGATATTGTTTCGCGAAAAGAGTTTACCGGCTATGCTACCTACCAGTATGTAAATGCGGTGAACGATACATTCGCCATTAAAATGACTGACTTCCACCTTGAGCCGATAACCGAGCAAACCAAAAACAGGCGCAATCGCGGTAACGCTACCATGCAAACCGTAGGCAATGGTGCCGTAACCGAAAAAAATAATATTCGCGTGGCTCCCCGTATTTTTTATAAAGGTGATATGACCATGTATGCTACCAAGCCCGCTTTGCAATTAAAAGGTTTTGTAAAGCTCGATCTGAAAAAAATAAAAGATTACAAAACGTGGCTGCTCTACACGCAAAGCGGTGATGAGAAAGAAATTTACCTCGACTTTAACAATGCCATTACCGAAGAAGGTAAAAAGCCCGATGCCGGGCTGCACTTTGCGGAAGATAATGACTTGTACATCACCTTTGTGTTTGACAAGAAAGACCCGGCCGATGATGATTTCTTCCTGCCGTCCGGATCGTTGTTCTACCAGGAGGAAACAAAAGAATTTCGCATAGAAGACCGCGCCAAGTCAACAGGCGAAAAATTATCGGGTAAGGTGTTTGCCTACAACGAGGACAAGCAGGAGGTGCGCTTTGAGGGGCCCGTTAACTTTTTTAAAGGCGCCAAAGATTTTAAGGTTACTGCATCGGCTTTAGGCTCCGGTAACTTAGATACCGATGTGATAAAAATGAATTCGTTTATCATGCTGGATATGAATACACCGGCTACGGTTTACCAGCTCATGGCTGCCAGCATTTTAGATGTGGTAAAAAACGAAGGGGTAAAAGAAGATGGTTTGGGAGATCAGACCGAGCTGCTATACAAGATTGCCGACCTGGTGGGCGAGCGAGTGGTTAAAGATTATGAGCAGCGGTCGTTACAGGGTTATGTGCCGTTGCCCACCGTGCAGGGGTTGCAAAAGCCGTTGGTGCTTTCCAATGTAAACCTGAAGTGGTCGCAGGAGCATAAATCGTTTTACAGCGAAGGCTTGCTGGGCTTAAGCCACATTCAGCGTGCGGATATAAACGGGGCATTTGAAGGGTTTATGGAAATCGGTAAGAACGAGGATGGCGCACCGGTGTTTCATCTTTTTATCAAAGCCTCGCCCGAATCGTGGTTTTACTTTGGTATGGAAGACAACCGTGTCATGATCCACTCTTCGTTGCAGACCATCAACGATTTTATGTCCAAGAAAAGCAATGCCGGCAAAGCTAAGGTAGGCGAGCTGGTGTATATACCGGGCACGATTGATGAAACTCTTTCGTGGATTAACAAGTTCCGGTTGAATTACTACGGACTGGAAGCCCCTTACGATTTAAGCTCAGGAAATGCAGATACGAAGAAGAAAGAGGAGAAAAAGAAAGATGAAGACGATGGGTTTTAATAAGCGGGGTTACGCGGATTCTTTTTAGGTTGCTTTGCAACGCTAAAGTTCATTTATATATGAAGGTTTCTATCAGCTTATTACGATACCAAAGAAAACAATATTATCACTTTAGAACTAAAAAACATGAAACAGGTTAAAATTATATTAGTAAATGCTCTATTGCTTTTAATGTTATTGGTTTCATCTTGTGACTAAATCCGGGAACAGGCTTAGATTATCGTTTTCAAATGAAAAAGTAGATCGAATTTTTGAAGCACGTGATATAACTTCTTTTGTTCAAGCATTTCCACTTGCTAAAGAATTTAAGCATGAGGCAAGTGTAAGATTATCTCAACTTTACAGAATTGAAGGCCAATTTGATTCCAAAAACTTAATTGATGAACTGCGGAAAATTGACTTTTTTGAAGTTCTTGAGGAAGAAAGTGAGCCAATCCCTGTATATACACCAAATGATTTCGCCATGGAAGACCCGTTTGGCCAGTTAGCTCTTGTAAAGATAAAAGCGAAAGATGCATTCTGGGAGCAGTAGGAAGAGTGAGGCCCTGCGTATAGTTGAAACAAAATTCAATATGAGCGCGAGCATACAAGAAGTAAATGGCAGAGTTCACGAGACGTGAGACTGCTGGGAAATGAAAATTTGTTAACTTTGATTTACAACTAAATATCCATTAGACATGTCTAAACATTTAAAACAATACTATGTTATGAAATGCTTATACTATTTCAAAATTGTCTCTATTGGCTTATTGTTTTTAGGTGGTAGTTGTCAAAAGGATGACATTATCGA
>JAHCHY010000025.1 GCA_026129485.1 Cyclobacteriaceae bacterium | reverse complement strand
CGCTGATCTGCGAAAGCACCTGGTTGTCGGAAATGTTGGTGCCGGTGCCAATGGGTTCGCCATTGTGAATAATGTGCACTACAACCGGTATGGTATACGTGGCAGATGTGGTGCGCTGATTTTGAAATCGCCTTGTAATGAGCTTTTGCAGCATCCAGTTTTCAAACTGCTGGCTGCGTTCGCGATTGGGGTTTAATTGCTGTTGAAGCGTTTCGTACCTGGTGGTGCCGCATCGTTCAGGAGCTTGCGAAAAGCCACAAACCGTTAAGACTAATAAAAAAATAATTGTAGTAAGGCCCTTCGCGTGCATCGCTTCACTGTTCAGATTTATGCTTTAATCCGGGGCTTCGGCCGGTGAGTAACCCTCGTCAGGCAGTAGCCAGGTTTACCACCTCGATGTTTTGTATTTCCGGTACAGCGCGTTTGATAGCTTCTTCCACACCGGCTTTAAACGTCATGGTGCTCATGGGGCAGTTGCCGCATGCTCCAACGAATTCCAGTTTCAGGATATTATCAGCATTCAATTCTAAAATGCGCACATTGCCGCCATCGGCTTCTAAGTAAGGGCGAATGCTGTCCAAGGCAGCTTCCACACGATGAGTAATTTCTTCTTTTGTCACGCGGTTATACGGTTGAAGTTATACAGTTATCTCTACACGCCTGGTTTCTTCAAAGGTAGCATTTCTTATGGCAATCTGGCGCGCCACGTTTTCGGCTATGGTTTTAAATGTTTCGGCCATAATGCCTTCTTTCAATACGGCCGGCAGGCCGCTGTCCCCGCTTTCGCGGATGCTTTGCACCAATGGCACCTGGCCCAGCATCGGCACATTGAATTTTTCGGCCAGCTTTTTTCCCCCATCCTTACCAAAGATATAGTATTTATTATCGGGCAACTCTTCGGGTGTGAAGTACGCCATGTTTTCTACAATACCCAATACCGGCACATTGATTTGCGGTTGTTTAAACATGGCTAACCCTTTGGTGGCATCGGCCAAAGCCACTTTTTGCGGGGTGGTTACAATTACCGCACCGGTTACAGGCACGGATTGAACTAATGTAAGGTGTATGTCGCTGGTTCCGGGGGGTAAATCAATCAGCAGGTAATCCAGCTCGCCCCAGATCACATCACCTATAAATTGCTTTAACGCAGCAGAGGCCATCGGGCCACGCCACACAATGGCGCTATCGGCCGGTGTAAGAAACCCGATGGATACCAGCTTTACTCCGTATTGCTCCAATGGTAAAATGTAGTTTTTGCCATCAACCACCTTTACTTCCGGCTGCTCGCGTTCGCAGTTAAACATTACCGGCATGGAAGGCCCATAGATATCCGCGTCTATCAAGCCAACCCGTGCACCGGCTTGCGCCAGGGCAACAGCCAGGTTGCTGGTTACAGTTGATTTACCCACACCGCCCTTTCCCGAGGCGATAGCAATAATGTTCTTCACTTTGGGAAGGGTAGGCGTGTTACCACGACCGGAAGTAACAGCGGAAGTCATGTGAATAAACAGTTCCGGTTCTTCACCAACCACTGCCCGAACGGCATCTTCACAATCTTGCCGGATTTTTTCTTTTAACGGACAGGCGGGTGTGGTTAGCACTACTGTAAATTCAATGGTATTATTTTTTACAATAACATCCTTCACCATGCCCAGTGTTACCAGGTCTTTTTTCAGGTCAGGATCGTTAACCGAGCTCAGCGCTTTTAGTATATCTTCAGTAGTAACCTTCATTCTATATCAATTTCGTAAAAACAGATTTTGCCAACCAACAGTTCGGTAGCTGCTTAATTAGCCGGAAAGCTTCAAAATTACAGACGCAGTCTGCGCTTTCATAGCAATTTCTGAAAAATGCCCCGTGCTTAACGCGCTAAGTCTATCTGCAAAGTAGTTTGTGCTATATTTGCACCTCACAATTCACCATGGAAGAAGTACTTGCGCATTTGAATACGCTCAGTGCCTCTGAAGGCCTGGAATGGGTAAGCCGCAGGTTTACGCAGGTGCGGTTTTCTTCCTCTTTGGGTGAAGAAGACCAGGCAATTACGCATTTAATAGCCACCCGGAAGCTGCCGGTATCCATTTTTACTTTGGATACAGGCCGCATGTTCCAGGAAACATACGATCTTCTGCACCTTACCCGATCGCATTACAACATTTCCCTCAAGGTTTATTTTCCAGAACGCATACAAGTAGAGGAATATGTGCAGCAATATGGTGTAAATGGATTTTATGATTCGGTGGAAAACCGGAAACAATGCTGCTATATCCGCAAAGTTGCTCCGCTAAAGCGGGCATTACAAGGCGCTGATGTCTGGATTACCGGCTTGCGGCAATCGCAATCGGCTAACCGCGGTAATATGCAGCGGGCGGTGTGGGATAATGCATACAAGCTGGTTAAATACAATCCCGTTTTTGACTGGAGTGATGACCAGTTGCATGAGTTTATTGGCGCCAATAAAGTACCCGTAAACACATTGCACAGAAAGGGATATCCAAGTATCGGGTGTGCACCGTGTACCCGTGCCGTTATGCCGGGTGAAGATGCACGTGCCGGACGCTGGTGGTGGGAGAGCTCTGCAAAAGAATGCGGACTGCACGCCACTGTAATCAAACAAGACGCATGAAGAAAGATTACCTGAAGGAGTTTCCGCGCGAGCTGGAAGACGAAGCGATTTATATTATCCGCGAAGCAGCGGCCCAGTTCGACAGGCCCGCGATTTTATTTAGTGGCGGTAAAGATTCGATCACATTGGTTCGCCTGGCGCAAAAAGCGTTTTATCCTGGCAAGGTTCCGTTTCCGCTGGTGCATATCGATACCGGGCATAACTTTCCGGAGACGATTGCCTTTCGCGATAAGCTGGTAGCTGAAACCGGACTTGAGCTGATTGTGGGATTGGTTCAGGATGATATTGACGCGAAACGGGTGGTGGAAGAAACCGGGAAGTTTGCCAGCCGGAATATTCTGCAAACTACTACGCTGTTAAGAACAATTGAAGCGCACAAGCTGGATGCCTGTTTGGGTGGCGCAAGGCGCGATGAGGAAAAGGCACGGGCAAAGGAGCGCGTGTTTTCCGTGCGCGATGATTTCGGACAGTGGGATGCCAAGAATCAACGACCTGAATTATTCGATTACCTGAATGGCCGCATTCGGCCGGGAGAAAATGTGCGTGTGTTTCCCATCAGTAACTGGACGGAATTGGATGTGTGGAATTACATCCGCGAAGAGAAATTAGAGATACCATCCATTTATTATTCGCATGAGCGCCCGGTAATTGAACGCAACGGTGTGTTGTGGCCGTATTCGGATTTTATATTTAAAGATGCCGATGAAGTGATTCAAAACAAGACAGTTCGCTTCAGAACGGTGGGCGACATGAGCTGCACAGCCGCGCTGGCTTCAACGGCCATTACGATAGAAGAAATTATTGAAGAAGTGATCGGTACTTCTGTGTCAGAACGTGGAACCCGTTTGGACGACCAGCGCAGCGAAGCGGCTATGGAAGCGCGTAAGGCGGTGGGGTATTTTTAATTGTTGAGGAGATGGATGTATTCAGAATAGCAACGGCAGGAAGCGTAGATGATGGTAAAAGTACATTGATCGGTCGCCTGCTTTACGAAACCAATTCGATTACCACCGATAAGCTTGAAGCGATTGAACGCGCCAGCCAGCGGAAGGGGATTGACTTTCTGGACCTGTCGTTGCTTACCGATGGCCTGGTGGCTGAACGTGAGCAGGGTATTACCATTGATGTGGCGCACATCTACTTCAACACACCCAGGCGTAAATTTATTATTGCCGATTCGCCCGGGCATGTAGAATACACACGCAATATGATAACCGGTGCATCCCGTGCGCAGACTTCCGTAATCCTGGTAGACGCACGCAAGGGAATTATCGAACAAACGCACCGGCATTATTTTATTGCCAACCTGCTGCGCATACCGTATGTGATTGTATGTGTAAATAAAATGGATCTGGTAAGCTATGCAGAGGACGTGTTTGTCAAAATCAAGAACGACTTTCTGGAGCTATCGGCAAGCTTGCCCAATACACAACAGCAGATTGTGGTTATCCCGGTTTCGTCTTTGCATGGCGATAACCTGACCACACGTTCACAAAACATGGCGTGGTTTACGGACGAGCCGTTGCTTACGCTGCTTGAGTCTTTACCTGTGCCTGCTGCACGCGGTTCGTTCCGGATGCCGGTACAGTTGGCCATACGTCCGCGCAATGAAAGCCATCATGATTATCGTGGGTATGCAGGCAGAATCTCAAGCGGTAAGATTAGTGTGGGCGATGTCGTAACGGTATTGCCTTCGGGGCGTAGCTCTAAAGTTACCGGTATTCATAAGAACGGAATTGAACAAGCTTCCGCTGTTGATCGTGAATCGGTAATCATTACCATTGCCGATGATATTGACATAAGCCGTGGCGATATGCTGCTGCGAACAGGCGAGGAGCCATTGCTTAAGGCAGAGCACACCGCTTTCATCTGCTGGATGGATAGCCAGCCGCTGGATACGGTTAAGTCTTACCTGTTACAACACGGCACACAGCGCATCAAAGCAAAAGTAATTCGCATAGAGTTTGTGCAGGACACGGCTACACAGCAGCAGCTTGAAGCAGCATCGGTTAAAATGAATGAAATTGCGCAGGTAAAGCTGAAAACCGCAAAGCCATTACCGGCTGATGCCTATGCCGAAAATCCCGCCAACGGCACCTTTATTCTGATTGACGAGTTTACGAATAATACGGTGGCGGTAGGTTTTTTTGAGTAACCTGTTCTTAAAACTGTGGACTAACGGTGGATAAGTTTGGGTCTGGGTGCACTATCTTGCCGGTTGATTTCAGCGCTTTTTTATGATCTCCCACGATACCATAGAAGAAATCCGCAACCGCCTCGATATTGTCGATGTGATCAGCGATTTTGTGTCGCTTAAAAAGTCGGGCGGGAACTACAAAGCCCTCAGTCCGTTCGTCAACGAAAAAACACCTTCTTTCTTTGTAGTTCCGGCCAAAGGTATATTTAAAGATTTCAGCAGCGGCAAAGGGGGTGATGCCATTACGTTTGTAATGGAGCACGAAAAATTCAGCTACACCGAGGCGCTTCGGTATCTCGCCAAAAAGTATGGCGTGGAAATCAGGGAAGACCGCCTGTCGGACGAAAGTAAAGCCATACAAAGTGAGCGCGAAGGGCTTTATATTCTCATGAACTTTGCCAAAGAGTTTTACCGCAAGCAGCTAACCGGAAGCGAAGAAGGGATAAGCATCGGGTTGAGTTATTTCCGGGAGCGCGGCTTTAACGATCGCACCATCGAAAAATTTGAGCTGGGCTATGCGCTGGAAGGCTGGGAGAACTTCAGTAAAGAAGCGATGGCCAGCGGTTATAATAAGGAGGTGTTGGAAAAAACCGGGCTGGTTGTAAAGAAAGAAGATGGCAGTACTTACGATCGCTTTCGCGGAAGGGTAATCTTCCCGGTACATAATATTTCCGGCAAGGTAATAGCCTTTGGCGCCCGCATGCTCGGTAAGGATAAAAACCAGCCCAAGTACATCAACTCGCCCGAAACGGAAATCTATCACAAGGGCGATGTGTTGTACGGGTTATACCAGGGTAAGAATGCCATCCGCCAGCAGGATGTGTGCTACCTCGTAGAAGGGTATACCGATGTGATCTCCATGCACCAGGCCGATGTGCAGAATGTAGTAGCATCTTCCGGTACTGCGCTTACCGAAAATCAAATCAAGCTCATTCGCAGGTTTACCGAAAACATTACCGTGCTGTTTGATGGCGATTCGGCAGGTGTAAAAGCGGCACTTCGTGGAATTGATATGATCCTGAAAGGCGGCCTGAACGTGCGCGTGCTGTTGTTTCCGGATAATGAAGACCCGGACAGCTATTCGCGCAAAGTAGGAACGAGCGAGTTTCAGAAATTTTTAAAGGAAAACGCCCAGGATTTTGTATCGTTTAAAGCAGGCTTGTATGCAAAGGAGTCAAGCGACCCGATTAAGCGTGCAGAATCGATAAAAGAAATTGTTACCAGCATTGCGCAGATACCCGACCCGGTAAAACGCTCGGTATATATCCAGGAAACAAGCTCGTTGCTTAAAATTCAGGAGAATGTTTTGCTGATCGAGCTCAACAAGATACTGATTCAGGATAAACGCAAAACAGAGAAGGACAAATTCCGGCAAAGCGATGAAACACAAATCCCGGTCGAACCCATTGTGGAGGTTGCGCCAACCAAAGTTGATCCGCAAACTATGGTAGAGCGGCAGGAGCAGGAAACCATCCGATTGCTATTGAATTATGCCGATCAATCGGTGGATGAGCAATCGCTTTCGGATTTTGTGCTGCGCGAGCTGGATGATGTGGAGTTTCTCAACCCGGTTTACCGGCAGATATACGATGCTTTTAAAAAAGGTGTGGATGAGGGAAATATACCCGATAGCAGTTATTTTATACACCAGGGATCGGAAGAAATCAAAAATGCAGTTACCGGTTTAGTTACACACCGGTATGATACCAGCCGCCACTGGAGCGACAAATACCATATTTACTTTCCGAAA
The DNA here is from genome assembly GCA_026129485.1 of Cyclobacteriaceae bacterium. Lineage (GTDB taxonomy): Bacteria > Bacteroidota > Bacteroidia > Cytophagales > Cyclobacteriaceae > ELB16-189. The sequence continues at coordinate 39,700 of JAHCHY010000025.1, read as the reverse complement.
GAGAAAGACATTGTTAACCAACTGGCTTTTAGCAATGTGCTTCGGTTAAAATTCCGCGTGGTTCAGAAAATGCTGGAAGATAATCTGCAAAAAGTAAAACAAGCCGAATCGGAAGGTGCGTGGGACGACCTGGATGCTGCGCTAACCACCCAAACCGGCCTGAAAGAAGCCGAGCAGGAACTGGCCAAACTACTGGGTATTGTAATTGCGCGGTAGGAACCAGCCGTACCGTATTTTTTGTTTATTTAGCCGAATCATGAGTACGATTAAGATTGATACAATAGAAGAAGCCATTGAAGACATCAAAAATGGTAAGGTGATCGTGGTGGTAGATGATGAAGACCGCGAAAATGAAGGTGATTTTATATGCGCAGCCGAAACCATCACCCCGGCCATCGTAAATTTTATGGCTACACACGGGCGTGGACTTATCTGCGCACCGCTTATGGAAGACCGTTGCGAAGAGCTGGGCCTTGAAATGATGGTTGGTAAGAATACAGCCGTATTTGAAACGCCTTTCACGGTTTCGGTAGACCTGATCGGGCACGGCTGCACCACCGGTATTTCTGCGCACGACCGGTTTAAAACCATCAAAGCGCTGGTCGACCCTGAAACAAAACCCGAAGAGCTGGGTAAACCCGGGCACATTTTTCCGCTCAAAGCCAAAAAAGAAGGCGTGCTGCGGAGATCGGGCCATACCGAAGCGGCAATAGATTTTGCCCGTTTGGCGGGATTCAGGCCGGCAGGCGTGCTGGTGGAGATTATGAATGAAGACGGCAGCATGGCGCGTTTGCCCGATTTGCGTAAAGTGGCCGATAAGTTCGGGTTAAAGCTGGTAACCATCAAAGACCTGATCGCTTACCGCATGAAGGCCGAAAGCCAGGTGCGCAGGCAGGTAGCGGTGAACATGCCCACGGCCTATGGCGATTTTAAGCTGGTTGCATACGAGCAGGTAGATACCAACGAGGTGCACATGGCGTTAATAAAGGGCGAATGGACAAAAAATGAACCTGTGCTGGTGCGGGTACACTCAAGCTGCGTAACAGGCGATATTTTCGGATCGTGCCGGTGCGACTGCGGACCGCAATTGCATAACGCTATGGCTATGGTTGAAAAAGAAGGAAAGGGCGTGGTATTATACATGAAGCAGGAGGGAAGAGGTATTGGTTTGCTCAACAAGCTGAAAGCGTATAAGCTGCAGGAAGACGGGCTGGATACGGTAGAGGCTAACCTGCAATTAGGGTTTGATATGGACAATCGGGATTACGGAATAGGCGCGCAGATTTTGAACGACCTCGGTATTACCAAGCTGAAGCTGATTACAAATAATCCTAAGAAAAGAGTCGGGCTGATTGGTTATGGCCTGGAGATTGTGGAGAATATCCCGATTGAAATTACACCCAATCCGCATAACGAAAAGTACCTGCAAACCAAACGCGATAAGTTGGGGCATTCCATATTAAAGCATAAATGAAGGGGTTACGGACAATAGTGGTATGTTTTAGTTTGCTTATGGCTACAAGCGCCAGCGCGCAGCAATGGGCGTTTGAAATGTGGCACACCGGTAAAGTAATATTGGATACCGGGGATACCTTGCGCGGGTTGATCAAATATGATCTGCAAAATGATATTATACAGCTGAATGCCAGCAGCAGGTTAGAGAGCTACACCGCCCGTAAAGTTTTATTGTTCGAAATTTTTGATGAAACGGTAAGGCGCTATCGTACTTTTTATTCGTTGCCCTATTCACACGCTGGTCAATACAAAGCCCCGGTATTTTTTGAATTATTGCAGGAGGGAAAATTAACGGTGCTTACCCGCGAAAGCCTGGAATACCGTACCACCAGCTCGCCTTATTATTTCTACGGAAACTATACCCGGTTGGTGCTGGTAAATAAATACTACATCCTGAAAGAAAACGGGAACATCGAAGAATTCAGGGGGAAGAAAAATGACTGGTTTGAATTTATGCCGGGCAAAGCGGAGGAAGTAGAGCGATTTGCTAAGAAAAATCGCCTGAAATTTGATGATAAGTACGATCTTTCGCGGATTATCGAATATTACAATTCACTCTTCGGCAAAAGCTGATTCTGCACTATGAGCAAACCCTTTATCCTGGTAACCAACGATGATGGTATTACCTCGCGTGGTATTTTAAATCTGGTAAACGTAATGAAAGAGCTGGGCGATGTGCTGGTGGTGGCGCCCGATAGTCCGCAAAGCGGAATGGGGCACGCCATTACAGTAGGAGATACCCTGCGGTTAAACGAGTCTTTCATTTTTGAAGGTGTTCGCGCCTATGAATGCAGTGGTACGCCTGCGGATTGTGTAAAGATGGCCCGCCATTTTGTTTGCAAGGACAGCCGCCAGCCTGATATTGTAGTGAGCGGCATTAACCACGGGAGCAATACCTCCATTAGTGTATTGTATTCCGGTACTATGTCAGCCGCTATTGAGGGTGCTATTGAAGGGACACCTTCCATTGGCTTTTCGTTATGCGATTACAGTCATAAGGCGGACTTTTCGCATACGCATGAATTTGTTAAGCGCATTACGCAGCAGGTATTAGATAAAGGCCTGCCCAAAGGGGTTGCATTAAACGTGAATATCCCGCCCAGGCGAAATGAAGCGATCAGGGGTGTGCGGGTATGTCGCCAGGCAAATGCCAAATGGGAAGAAGAGTTTTTGCAACGGCATGATCCCAATGGAAGAAGCTACTTCTGGATGACAGGTAACTTTGTAAACTTTGATAAAGGGGAAGACAACGATGAATGGGCGATCGCCAATAATTACGTGTCAGTAGTTCCCTGTCAGTTTGATCTTACGGCACACTCGGCCATTCCTGTTCTTAATGAAGAATGGGATATTCTGGGATGAACGTTTTTATCTCCAGCCACCGCCCAAAGCCCTGTATATATTTACTTTGGCATTGAGTTGTTTCATCTTGATCTCAACAAGATCCATTTTCGATTCCAGCGCTTCACGTTGTGTAAGCAGCACTTCTGCATAATCGGCCCGGGCAGAATTAAACAAATTACCGGCAATGGTAACAGACCGCATCAGGATATCCACTTCCCTGTGCTTGGTTTCAAAACTGTTATGGTAGTTATCAATTTTTGAAAGCTGGTTCAGCACATCGAGGTGGGCATTTAAAATGGCTTGTTCATAATTGTAAACGGCCTGCACCTGTTTGGCATTGGCGGTGTTGTAGGCGGCCTTAATGGCATTCCGGTTGACCAATGGCGCCATCAGGTCCCCGGCCAGGTTATATACCATAGATTCCGGGTTGATCAGAAAGGATGGATTAAACGCCTGGAAACCAATGCCGGCACGAATTCCCAATGAAGGATAGAAGCTGGCTCTTGCAACCTTAACATTCAGCTTGCTTGCCGTCAGCTCAAATTCGGCCTGCCTGATATCCGGCCGGTTGGTTAACAATTGCGATGGAATTCCCGACTGAATAGAATCCAGCCGGATTTCAAGAAAGCTGCCGGAGCTTCGGGCAATGGGTTGCGAAAACTTCCCGCTAAGGAAGCGAATCCTGTTTTCTGTTTCTACAATGCGCTGCCTGACTTCGTACTGGAGGTTTTGCGTGTTGAGTAGCTGGGCCTCAAACCGGCTTACAGCCAGTTGTGTAACCTTGGCCGATTCTTTTTGCTGTGTTACAACCTGCAATGCGCTGGATTGTATCTCAATATTTCGTGAAATGATCTCCAGCAGGTTGTCCAATGCCATCAGTTCATAATATGCATCGGCCATCTCACCGATCAGGTTGGTAACCAGGAAATTTTTACCTTCTATGCTGGCTAAGTAATTCATTACCGCTGCCTTGCGCGAGTTCCTTAGCTTTTTCCAGATGTCAACTTCCCATGAGGCTGTGGCCCCCAGCAGGTAGTCCTGCATGGGTTCAGGAAAACGGGTTCCGGGTTTAATGTCTAACTGGTGTTCCAATGCACCCATCCTTGTGTATCGGCCGGATTTTTCCATACCGGTACCGCCCGCCAGGTTTACAAAGGGCAGGTATTCTCCTTTTCGCGCACGTATTTCATTTTTGGAGATTTCAACTTCCTGCAGAAAAATATGAAGCTCCTGGTTGTTGTGCAGCGCAGTATCAATCAATGCAACCAGGTTTTTGTCATCGAAATAAGCTCTCCATTTCAGGTTGGCTACGTTAACCGTATCCTGCTGCTTGTTGTAACGCGGTGGAGTATATTTATTTTCAGTTCTGGTTGCAGGCTTAAGCGCGCTGCAGCTCCATACTACCGATGCGATAAACAGGATGCCCGTTATTTTAATTACAGAACTGGCTTTCATCTTGATTCTTTTTTACGTCTTGCTACTTTAATTAACAATCTTAGTTTCTGGATTTTCTTCATCATGGAAGCTTCCGAGCTATGGCCTGTCATATCTTCTGTCAACGGATCAATATCTTCATCCTGGATGAGCTTTTTACCCTCAGCCAGCCTGGCAAATACATAGTAGAGGCCGGGTACAACAATTACACCGAACAAGGTTCCCAGCAACATACCACCCAATGCAGAAGCGCCAATGGTTCTGTTGCCCACTGCGCCTGCACCGGTTGCTCTTACCAAAGGAATTAATCCGGCAATAAAGGCGAATGAAGTCATCAGGATAGGGCGGAAGCGAACCCGCGCGCCTTCAATTGCCGCCAGCATTACACTGGCGCCCTGGTTTTGTTTTTGCACGGCAAACTCTACAATCAGCACGGCATTTTTTCCAAGCAATCCCACCAGCATGATCAAACCGATCTGGGCATAGATATCATTGGCCAGCCCCATTACTTTTAACAAGAGAAAAACTCCGAAGATACCGGCCGGCAGCGACAGCAGTACGGCAAACGGAATAACGAAGCTTTCATATTGCGAGGCTAATATCAGGTACACGAAGATCAGCACGATCACAAAGATGTATAACGCCTCATTTCCCCGGTGGGCTTCATCGTACGATAACCCTTCCCAGGCAATATCGTAGCCATTGGGTAATGTCTGCTCCGCTACTTCTTTTATGGCGTCAATGGCATCACCAGTGGTGTAGCCCGGTGCAGGCAATCCGCGAATGGCCGAAGAGGTATACAGGTTAAAGCGGGTAATTTCATTTGGCCCCTGTTTTTTTATAAGCGTTACAAACGAGGAGTAAGGCACCATTTCATTACGATCATTTTTTACAAACAGGTTCAGGATATCGGAAGGCAACCTTCTGTATTCCGGTGCGGCCTGGGTATAAACTTTAAAGAAGGTATTGAACCGGGTAAAACCCTGCTCGTAAGTACTGCCGATCAGAATGTTCAGGTTTTCCATAGCGTTGCCGATCGAAACTCCTTTCTGCATGGCTTTTTCATTATCAATCACAATTTCATATTGCGGATAATTGGATGCATAAAATGTAAATAAGCCGGTTAATTCCTTACGCTGTTTCAGGGCCTCCATAAACGCAGTATTGATCGCGTCAAATTCGTGGTAGTCAATGGTGCTGTTCTTATCGAGCAGGCGCAATGAAAATCCATCAGACGATCCATACCCGGGAACTGCCGGTGGCTCAAAATATTCTACCACAGCTCCGAGGTTTTTTGTTTTTTCTTCCAGCTCTTCAATAATTTCTTTTACGGAGTGCTCGCGGTGTTCCCAGTCTTTTAGGTTTATCAGACAGGTGCCGGCATTGGAGCCGCGACCTTCGGTTAAAATTTCATACCCGGCAAGCGAAGTTACCGACTGAATGCCTTCTATTTCTTCCGCTATCTTTTGAAGCTGATGCGAAACATCGTTGGTACGTTCCAGCGTGCTGCCAGGGGGTGTTTGAATAATGGCATAGATTTGTCCCTGGTCTTCGTTAGGAATGAAACCAGATGGCAACTGGCGGTTAATGCCGATAATGCCAAGCGAGAAAATGGCAAACAAACCGAATGTTATCAGCCTGCGATTAACGATGCGTTGCAGCAGATTGGTGTAGCGGCCGGTTACTTTTTCAAAAACCCGGTTGAACCAACCAATAAATAATTGAACAGGTGTTTTCTTCTTTGGCCTGCCGTGTTGATTCTTCAGGATCATGGCGCAGAGCACAGGTGTTAACGTAAGGGCTACTATACCCGACAGGATAATGGAGCTTGCCATCGTGATGGAAAACTGCCGGTAAAAAACACCCACAGGTCCCGTCATAAATGCAATGGGCACGAATACCGCAGTCATAATAAGGGTAATGGCAATTACGGCTCCGCTTATTTCGCCCATTACTTTTTTAACTGCGCTGTATGGCGAAACAGGTTCCTCTTCCATTTTGGCATGAACGGCTTCCACCACTACAATGGCATTATCCACCACAATGCCAATGGCCAGCACCAGGGCAAACAGGGTAATCAGGTTAATAGTTAATCCTAACATCTGCATAAACACGAATGCGCCAACCAGTGAAACGGGCACCGCAATAATAGGTATCAGGGTAGAGCGCCAATCGCCCAGGAAAACAAACACGACCAAAGCCACCAGCACGAATGCCTCGGCCAGCGTATGAATCACTTTGTCGATCGAGGCGTTTACAAACTTGGATACATCGTAGTTTATTTCGTAATCCATGCCGGGCGGAAAATCTTTCTTTAGCTCTTCCAGCTTTTCTTTTGTTTTGGAAATTACTTCGCTGGCGTTGGTGCCAAAGTTTTGCTTCAATACGATGGATGCGGAAGCGTATCCGTCCTTGTTGGAATAGATGTCGAAAAACTCGCTGCCTAACTCAACTTCGGCAATGTCTTTCAGCTTCAGAATTTCGCCCTCGGCATTTGCGCGAATGATGATGTTCTCATACTCTTCGGGCTTGTTAAATCTTCCTTTATAGGAAAGGGTGTATTCCAGCGATTGTGCATGCTTACCGGATGCCTGCCCCAACCTGCCCGGCCGGCCGATAAGGCTTTGCTCTTCCATAGCCTTCATCACTTCTTCGGTAGCTACATTATAGGCGCGCATGCGGTCGGGCTTTAGCCAAATGCGCATGGCAAATGTGCGGCTGCCTAATATCTGGGCGCGGCCCATTCCCTTTATCCGCTGCAGCTCTGGAATAATATGTACGTTGGCATAGTTATACAAAAACTTTTCATCCGCATTTTTATCGGTGCTGAAAAGGTTTACATACATCAGCATGCTGGGCTGAATAGGTGTGATGATGATGCCTTCGCGCTGCACTAAGGGCGGCAGGTTGTTCATGATGGCATCCACGCGCGTTTTTACATTTACCACCGCAGCATTGGGGTCGGTGCCCGGCTCAAAAATTATCTGTACCGTAGCTTCACCGGCACTGGTTGCATCCGATGTAAGGTAAAGCATACCCTGCACCCCGTTGATGGCCCGCTCAAGCGGAATTAAAGTTGACTCTACTAAAACCTGCGCGCTTGCGCCCGGGTAGGCAATAAATATGTTAACACGGGGCGGGGCAACATCCGGAAACTGTGATATCGGTCTTGTATTGATGGCGAGTATGCCTAAAAAAACGATCGCCAGCGAAATGGAAATAGCAAGAACCGGTCGTTGAATGAATTTACTAAACATAACGATTTTGAGTTTATGGTTCTACTCGGCTCTTAAATTCTGTAGCTCGCGCAGGATGGCATAGAATGGTTTTTGCTCAACTGTGATCTTATCACCATTCTTCACTTTCCTTATACCATCCGCCAGGATTTTATCGGAAGGACTTAACCCTGCCGATACGTTATAGATGTGCGGCATCTCATGCTGAACACGGATTTCTTTTGCATGTACGATATTTTCTTCGTCCACTACATACACATATTTTTTGTCCAGCACTTCAAACGTAGCTGCCTGTGGAATGAGCAGGGCGTTTTTAACCGGTGTGAACATAAAGATGTTCCCGGTTTCACCGTGGCGCAATATCCGGGTAGGGTTATCGAAAGTTGCCCGGAAGGCAATGTTCCCGGTTTCGTTGTTGAAATCGGCTTCAATGGTTTCAATTATACCTTCCTGGTCAAACAGCTCGTGGTTGGCCATCTGGAGCTTAACCCGTGCCGGTGCTTCACTGCTTCGCTGCGTGGTATAGTTAATGTATTCGGCTTCGGGCACGTTAAAGTACACCCACATCTTACTGTTGTCGGATAAGGTGGTGAGCAGCTCACCTTCATCCAGCAGGCTGCCTTCACGCACATCGTTAAAGCGTCCCACCATACCATCAAACGGAGCCCGGATTTCAGTAAAGCTTAAGTGCGCTCTGGCAAGCTGAAAATCGGCTTGCGCTTTTTCCAGCTTGGCCTTTGCCAATGCCAGCTCGTTTTTTGAAACGATATTGCTGTCGGCAAGCGCTTTCGTATTCTGGTATTCAATTTCGGCAAAGGTTACTTCGGCATGCGCCTTTTGCGCTTCGGCCTGGTACACCACGGGCAGTATCTGGAATAAGAGCTGGCCTTTCTTTACCGATTTGCCTTCATCCACAAAAATGTGCTGCAGGTATCCTTTCTCCAGCGCCCTTAGCTCAATGTGCCGGATGGAACGTATCTGCGATACATAGGTTTGATAAATAACCGTATCGTTTTGTACCGGGCTGGTTACGGTAAAAATAGCTGCTTCCTGGTTGTGATGTTCACGGTGCCTGCATCCGCTTAACAATAGCGAAGCTAAGCAAGCGATTAAGATTATGTTTTTCATTCTTGACAGAAACTATCTGCATTAAAAAGTATAGGAGAATCAGCACCCTTTATCGGCAAGGATACTTTGGGAAATGCACACGCTCCGGGAATTTGGAGCGCAGCGCCAAAAATGTTAAAGCAGGAAATGTTTCCAGGAATGGTACAGGATGTACAATCGGGTGGTGCCGGCTATGCGAACCAGTACATTGCCCGAACAGGCAGATGTTATGATCCAGGAACGGTTGGCGCGATAAACCAAGCCAACATGCAGATCAGCGGAATCCTTTTCGTTTGTGTCTTCTTCTTCAGCCTTCGGTTCTGTTTCGGTCTGCGGCTCCGCATTTTTGTTTTGAGCAGGAACGTGGGAACCCTTTAAATCCTCACCGCTTACCGCAGAAGCATCTTTAAAAGAACCGGGGTCAGCGGCCTGAGTTTCAGACGAATTCGGATCGGAACTATTGGCAAAGGCGGCCGGTAGGGCAGCATGCAGAAATCCCCATAGCAACACCATGCTTATGGCTGCTTTCAGGTAATTCGGATACTGCGAAAATTTCATTTGAAAGTTGGGTCTGAAACGGAGTTTAGTTCGACCGGGATGCTTACGCTGTTCTGTTGCAATTCTATGCAAACTTACGACAAGCGCCTGAATTAGTTGCTTGTTCAACAATTAATTAAGTGTTTTTATTCTCTGGTCAGCCCTGTTTTTTTTAACCTGCTGATTGTTATGAGTTAAATCGGTTGCGGGCTATGGTACTGGCGCCAGAAAGCAACCGCACGTCTTGGTAAAGGAACCCCTAACCGGGTTGTTAGTCCTTGTTAAGGCTCATCCTGAGCAGGGGGTAATCATTACCCTGATCGTCTTTATCGGTACGTTCGTATATATTAAAGCCAAGCTTCTTATAAAAAGCCACTGCGTCTATGTTCTGTTCATTAACATCCACCCGGTCGGCTTTTAATTCCTGTATGGCGAAGCTCATTAGTTTTCTGCCCAAACCCTTCCCAAAGTAACCGGGCGACAAAAACAGCATTTCTACTTTCTGTTCAGCTACGCCTGTAAAGCCACATACGGTATTGTCTTGCACCAGACAGTATACATCGAGGGCATGGAAATCAATGGTCTTTACTATTTCCTTAATCGCGGTGAAGTCTCCCGGTTTCAGAAAATGGTGTGTGGCCAGCACGGATTTTTCCCAGACATCCAGTAGCTGTTCCCGGTGGGCATCGGTGTACTTAACTATTTGATAAGGAGCAGGCATTTAAAACTCTTTTCGAAGATATGACTCGCAACAGCTTATTTAAGCTCGTTTTTTAAAAGTGTTTCGCTTTGACCAATGTCAGCTTCTGTTTACCTGTCCAGGGTGTTTTTTTTGAATTTATAAATTCATTATATCCATGTTCGAACAGCTAAAAGTCACTTTTCAAAGTAACAATCAAAATTTAGTGTCATTTTGATTTTCATGCTCAATACCAACCTGTTGAGTATAAGGTCGATTTGTTGATAGCTTATAAGCCAAAAGCATTTAGCCCTTCCACTGCCCATTCCTGGTACGATCCATTTTAAGGATACTAACTGGTCGGGATAATACGTATTATGTCCATCTACTGGTGAAACAATTTTTGGCGCTTTATAATCGCGTAGCTCGCTGGAACAACTAATAAATGTACCAATAAGAGCAAGAACTGATATGAGTTTTGTTAATTTCATCACCTTTAAAGTTAATAATTCCATAACAAATGAGTTTAAAGGCATACATACTCTCCAGAAAACAGGTCGTACCGTACTCTTATGATGTCAGGTGTTCCCACCTGACACCACTTGAGATTGAACTGTCAGGTCGGAAGACCTGACAGCAATTGAAACAAAAACAAAAATAAGCATGAAAAGAGCGCTTCTCCTGTCATTAGTATTGACAACTTGTGTTGCTGTACAGGCACAACTCTCCCCGGCAGCCCGCGACAGCCTTGCGCGGCTTTCAGCGCAGGATCATGAGCACATGAGGGGCCAACTGGGTATCACAACCCCCAACAGGCCGGGGCCGTCCGGCAATCCGCAGGCGCCAAATGCCGCGAACCGCCATGAAGAAAAAGTAAACACCTATACGCTGCCCGATCCGCTTGTATTAAAAAACGGCAAGCCGGTAAAAACAGCAAAGGACTGGTGGGAGAAACGAAGGCCGGAGATCGTTGAAGACTTTGACCGTGAAGTGTATGGCCGTCTTCCCGGTAATATTCCCTCTGTTACGTGGAAAGTCGTGTCGGTCAAGGACACAACAGTGGGAAGTTATCCGGTAAAGGAAAAAACATTATCAGGAATAGTGGATAATTCATCCTGCCCTGATATAGAAGTGAAGATCGAGCTTGTACTTACCACACCTGCTAACGCTAATGCACCGGTTCCTGTTGTGATGGAATTTGGCTTTATACGCTGGCCTTTTGGAAACCCACCTGCCGAAACAGGCAATCGCCTCGGTTCTCCAAATGAACCGGGATGGAAAGAGCAGTTACTATCAAGAGGCTGGGGTTTTGCTGTTTTAAATCCTGCCAGCATTCAGGCCGATCATGGCGCGGGGCTGAGGCACGGAATTATCGGCCTTGTAAACAAAGGGCAGCCGCGCAAGCCCGATGACTGGGGAGCGCTGCGGGCATGGGCGTGGGGAGCAAGCCGTGCGATTGATTACTTGGAAACAGATAAAGATGCAGATGCCAAACGGCTGGCTATTGAAGGGCTTTCGCGGTATGGCAAAGCGGCTGTTGTTGCTATGGCTTATGAGCCCCGTTTTTCATTAGGCTTCATCGGCTCGGCAGGCGCGGGCGGCACTAAAATTCTCAGGAGGGTTTTTGGCGAACAGGTGGAGAACCTTGCATCGGGCGCAGAGTATCATTGGTTCTGCGGAAACTTTATCAAGTATGCCAGCACACTCACCCCTGATGATCTTCCGGTTGACGCGCATGAGTTAGTAGCGTTATGTGCGCCACGTCCGGTCTTTATCAGTTCGGGTTCGCCACAGGTGGAAGGGCAGTGGGTGGATGCAAAGGGAATGTTTTTAGCCGGTGTTCATGCCGGCCCTGTTTACAGGCTGTTGGGTAAAAAAGATTTGGGCGCTGCTGAATTTCCAATCATAGGCACGCCCCTTGTGAGTGGCGACATTGCCTTTCGGCAACATGCAGGCGGGCACAGCACCGGGCCGAACTGGAGCACATGGATTGCCTGGGCGTGCAGGTATTGGGGCGATTGCAGGTATGATTGAGGATGCAATTTTTAATATATTCGTAAACCCTCTAAACGCTGTTTTACATGAATAAGATTTTTAATGTATGGGTATGGATAAAGCCTTTCGGCTGGCCGTTCTTATCCGTTTTATTTTTCTGCCCGATTTTGCTGTCTTATGCTCAAAAGATGGAACCGGTTGGCGTATTCGATCATCACCAGGATGTTGGTAATCCCAAATTGAAAGGGGCGGCTGTTTACAATGAAGCCGATCAAACCTACCTCGTTTCGGGCGCGGGCATAAATATGTGGACTAACGTGGATCAGTTTCATTTCCTCTGGAAAAAGATAAAGGGAGATTTCATCATTCAGGCCACGATTGAATTTATCGGGGAAGGAACCGATGCACACAGGAAGATCGGGATCATTGCGCGGGATAAGCTTACTACCGACTCCCGCTATGCTGATGCGTGTGTGCATGGCGACATCCTTACTTCGCTGCAATACCGTTCCAAAGACGGTGCGCAGACGGAGCAAACAGAGCTGCCGGTGTTTCATCCCACCGAGATTGAGTTTTCCCGTAAGGGAAATACGTTCACATTCTCGGCAGCCGTATTCGGTGAAAATTACAAGTCGGTATCTAAGCAGATGGATTTGAATGAGGAGGTATATGCCGGGTTGTTCGTTTGCTCCCACCGCGAAGATGTTATTGAGCAGGCGATTTTCAGTAACGTGAGGATCATTATTCCGGCTGATAAAGATTTTGTTCCTTACCGGGATTACATTGGCAGCCACCTTGAGGTGATGGATGTTGAAACAGGGCATCGAAAGATTTTACATACTGCCCCCAACTCCCTCCAGGCGCCTAACTGGACGCCCGATAATAAATACCTGATCTATGCCGAGGAAGGATTGCTGAACCGGTACAGCCTTGGTGATGGAAAAGTATCAAATTTGAATACGGGATTTGCGAAAAGCAATAACAACGATCATGTGATTTCATTTGACGGGAAAATGATGGCCATTAGTCATCATGTGGGCGAGGAGAGAATCTCAACGTTATACACCCTGCCGATAGAAGGGTCTGACAATCCCAAGCAGATCACCAACCCCGAAAACGGACATTCTTTCCTTCATAGCTGGTCGCCCGATGGAACAAAATTGATTTTCACAGGCCAGCGAAATGGCGTGTGGAATATATGGGAGGTGGACGTGAATACAAAGAAGGAACGTCCGCTTACCAACAACCCTACGCTGGATGACGGCCCTGAATATACCCCTGACGGTAAATACATTTATTTTAATTCCGTGCGAACCGGCACTATGCAGATATGGAGAATGAAGCCTGACGGAAGCGGGCAGGAGCAGGTTACCTTCGATGCGTATAACGACTGGTTTCCCCATATTTCTCCCGATGGCAAATGGATTGTTTACCTGGCGTATCCCAAAGAAATTGATCCAGTCTCCCATCCTTTCTATGAGCGCGTCTATCTGAGGATCATGCCGGCATCAGGGGGTATTCCAAAGACAATCGCCTACATATACGGTGGGCAGGGAACCATCAATGTGCCCAGTTGGTCGCCCGACAGTAAAAAGGTTGCCTTTATCAGCAATACGAAGGTAGTTAAGTAGGTGAGGTATTCTTATGATGTCAGGTGTTCCCACCTGACACCACTTGAGATTGAACTGTCAGGTCGGAAGACCTGACAGTAATTGGAAGATGTAAAGGTTAACCGCACATTACCCAAATGGTCTTTCAGGTTGTATTGGTATTCGGGGGTGTGGTGGCAAGCTTCGTGATTTCAAAGTCGTAAAACTTTATACGCGGAGTGCCCGAAACGGGACACTCCGCTGGGAAAGAGAAATGAAACTTTATACTTGGACAACTACCCCAAAAATTTGGCTTAAAAAGTTCGGTTTTTTGCACAGTTCATGTTAGCGGCTGCTTTATTTTTTTATCAGGTTGTTAAGTCCTTTTGTCAAAATTGAGTTTATTGCGTCTGCAATACAGATTATTTTTTTAATTAGATTGTCTATTGTCTCTTTTGTAATGTCAGAAGAGCTTTGTCCTGTATGTGCTATTCTGTTGCGAAATCTAATAGTTTCTTTTAGAAAATCATCAAGTCGTTTAAGAGTTTCTTTTACGCCACTCGTTTCAAAAACAGCTTGAACATTTTGTACTTTAGAAATTTCTTCGAGATTAATTTTGATGCCTAAGTCGTCAAAAAATTTTGAAAACGTGTCAAGCTCTAAAATATTTCTGAAGTATCCTGCAATTTCTGTATTTAACGTCAATGTCGTTGAGCCAGGTGATATTGTTCCAATATTTTTACAAAGCTTGTAGAAATCAATGTTCATATGGTGTGGCGGTGAATAAACACTTGAAAGCATTTTTCCTGAAAACTCTATTTGTCTATTTAGAAAAACGTCATTGTAAGAGTCAAACCGTTTAAAGTTTTCGTTTAGAATTTGAATTGTTGATTCTATTGTTTGAGTTAAAAATGATTCAAAACTTGCTACTGCTGAAATAAATAAAGAGTTATAAAGTGTTCTGTCGGTATTGAGGTATTTATTGAAGATAGAATTGGCAATTTTTTTTTGCTCGGCATCCATTATGTCCCAATTTATGAATGCAGGAAGACTTGCTTTCACTTTGGGAATAAATTCACTTTGTACTAAAATATGTGTCAATTCTTCCAAGTGAGTTTCTAAAACCAATTTGTTTTTAGCGAACTTCTCCATTAGTTTACATAACCCTTTAAAAAATCGAAAACGAAATCAGCTCTTTTCTTTATAGCATCGGCAGTACCCGGTTTGCCTACAACTAATTCGTAATTATTTGGATCATTCAATAATTTTAAAAATTCAGTTTGTATTTTCTTCTTATGGCTAATTAACTCGTCCTTTTTTGAATATAACCTATCAACAGCAATCATAACAGCATCAAAAAGTGGTTGAGATAATTTCACTCCCTTTTTCCCTTCTGGTAATTTAAAAGTATATGTTTCAAAAATTGCTTGACAAGCACTCAAGCGGTCAATAAAAATATTTTCTAATTCATTAGCTTTAGTTGCGGTTATGTTTTGTTCTCTTTCCATACAGTCATCTAATATTTTCTTGACTGAACCTTTGACTTTGGTTTTGTCTTTAAATGCAAAATATCTTAATACGATTTCACAATCTGTCATTCTTTTAAACAGTGCATTTTCTGCTAAATTCTTAGAGATTTGACCACTACGAATATTTTCTGAATATCTTGGAATTTCCCATAAATCATCAAAGATGTCGTTGCCTGCTAACCTAATAAGCATATCATTAAAATGACCTGAATAAATACAATTTCTTAATTCTTGAGCGTTGAGTTTCTGTCCACCCGTATTTAATCTTTCAAAGACAAATTTCCGAAGTTCATTTGGTGTTCTTTCTCCTACTTTGCTTTCTGCTAACAGAACAGTCGCAGATATTCTTCTTCTATCAAATGCTTTTTTCAAAATCGGGGGAAGTTCTGAAAACGTTTTTCCATTCAAGGATTCCCATTGTTCAAGTCCTGAGAGTTTGAGCCTATTTTCGTAAAACTCAATAATAGTACTTAGCCGCTGTTGTCCGTCCATTACTTCAAAACGACTATAATCCCATTCATATAGAAAAATTGGTGGGATTGGAATGTTCATAATAAGAGATTCAATAAACAATGATTTCTTTTGTCTATCCCAAACCAATCTTCTTTGATATTCAGGATGAAGATTTATCCATTTCTTAGTATTAACAAAGTCAAGAATTTGGGGTAATAAAAAGTCATTTCTTTCTTGTGTCAGTTTGAATATGCCTGACTCATAAAGTTCTTCAATTTCTTTGTCTGTGAGTTTTTTCTTTGCCATATTTATTTATCTATTCGTTGTCTGTGAGTGTCTGTTAGAGTTGCCGCTAACTCGTTTATATATGCAATAAATGTACACAAATATCCCCTATAGTGGTCGGCTTTGTGTGATTTCCTTATAGTGTCAGGTGTTTACACCGGGCACACCGCTTTTCGCTTATACCATGCATTTAGGTACACACACCTAAACCGGGTCCACATCAAACACCACCTTTACACTGCGGTATTCTTTAGCTTGTTGCAGGCGGGCAGCGGTTTGCAACAGTGTGCTTTTGATTTCATGCAGCTTGCCCTGGTCGCGCCTGATCTTGAGCAGGGCCATCATTAAAAACTCGTTGCGGATTTTAGAAACCATCGGCTCGCCCGGCCCCATAATTTTTACTGCGGGTAATTTTTCGCGTAAGCTATTTACCAATTGTATGGCAGCAGCGCTTACCACTTTTTTGTCGGTGTGCTTCAGGGTAATGTCAATCAGTCGCGTGTAGGGTGGGTACAGATGTGCGTGGCGGTCGCGGAGCTGGTCTTCCATAAAGCCGCTTATATTGTGTGCAGCCACATAACGGAACAGCTCATGCTTCGGGTTGGCTGTTTGCAGTATTACCGTGCCGCGTTTTTCCCTTCGGCCCGCGCGGCCGCTCACCTGCATAATTAATTGAAAGGCGCGTTCATAAGAACGGAAGTCGGGGAAGTGCATCATGCGGTCGGTATCAAACACACCTACTAAGCTTACGCGGTCAAAGTCCAGCCCCTTGGTAACCATTTGTGTGCCTACTAATATTTGTGTTTCGCCCCGCTCAAAAGCATCAATAATAGTTTCATAACCGGAACGCGAGCGGGTGGTATCCAAATCCATACGCTGCACCTGCGCATTCGGAAAATGAAATTTTAATTC
This sequence comes from Cyclobacteriaceae bacterium, assembly GCA_026129485.1. Classification (GTDB taxonomy): domain Bacteria; phylum Bacteroidota; class Bacteroidia; order Cytophagales; family Cyclobacteriaceae; genus ELB16-189. The sequence goes on along the minus strand of JAHCHY010000025.1, from coordinate 23,085 downwards.
TTCTTCCAATTTTTCGGTACCGTAGCCCAATGTGAGTATGCGCTTGGATGAGCACACGGGACATTGCGCGGGCAGGTCTTCGCGGTAGCCGCAGTAATGGCAAACCAATGCGTGGCGATATTGGTGATACGTCAGGCTAACAGCACAGTTAATGCATTTGGGTATCCACTGGCAGTCTTCGCATTGTACCAAAGGCGAGTAGCCTCTCCGGTTTTGAAACAGGATCACCTGTTCGTTCTTTTCAATGGTTTCGCCAATCGCACGCAGCAGGGTAGCAGTAAACTCACCTTTGGTGGTTTTGCGTTTGCGTTCCTCGCTTAAATCGGCAAACACAATTTCAGGCAGTTGGGCATCGCCAAAACGTTCATTCAATTTTATTAAACCGTACCGGCCTTGTGCGGCATGGTATATCGATTCGGCCGAGGGTGTAGCGCTGCCCAGCAATACTTTGGCATGATGGATCTGCGCCATTACCAACGCCACATCGCGTGCGTGATAGCGCGGGGCAGGGTCTTGCTGCTTGTACGAAGCATCGTGCTCCTCATCCGCAATGATCAGCCCGAGGTTATCGAAGGGCAGAAAGATGGCTGAACGCACACCCACTACAAACCGAAACCTGCCGGTGAGCACACCGTTCCATACTTCCACGCGCTCGTTATCCGAAAACTTAGAGTGATACACACCCATTTCACTGCCAAACATTTTTTTAAGTCGCTGTACAATCTGCGTGGTAAGGGCAATCTCCGGAAGGAGCAATAAAACCTGCGAGCCGCCATCCAGCGCCTTGCGTGTCAGGTCTATGTATATTTCCGTTTTGCCGCTCCCGGTTACGCCTTGCAGCAGGGCTACACCTTTTTCTTCCATTGCAGCGAGCGCCTGGTTGCGTGCCGTTTCCTGCGCTTCGCTTAACAATACAGGCGGCTGATGGCTGGCATCCGGGAAACCGAAGCGCGGTACAATTACTTCAAACTCTTCCAGCACGTTTTGTTTAACTAATGTGCCGAGTGATGATTCGGAAACATCGCCTTGCAGCAATTGCGCTTTGGGCAGACCTTGCTCATTTAATTTCGGATTGGTGAAAACGGGCACATCCTGCAAATACTTCAGCACTACGGCTTCCTGCTTGGGTTTGGCTGCCAGCTTTTCAAATAATTCTTCTAATGATTTTTTATCCGTAAAGGCGCTATGCAGGCGAATGTGCTTTTCGGTTTTGGGCTTGAATTTTTCCTTTACTTCTTCAAACAGGATAATGGCTTCTTTGGATGAAAGTGATTTGAGAATATGGTAAATGGATTTGGCATCTAACAGCCTGGCGGCTTCGGTGTAGGAAAGCACACCGGCTTTTAGCCGGTCTAACAGGAGCCTTTCTTTTTCGGAAAAATCGAAGTCAGAATTATCCAATGAAAAGCCGGGCCGCAACTGGATCATCGATTCGCTTGAGAGCTTCAGGCCCGAAGGCAGCGCAGCCTGTATCACTTCGCCCAGCGAGCACATGTAGTAGCCGGCCATCCACTCGTACAGGTTAAACTGCTGGTCGTAGATGATCTCGGTTTCGTCTAACAGCTCCAGTATCGGTTTGGCTTCATAATCTTTAGGCGGCTGATCGTGAAGATTCACAATAATACCGGTAAGGATTTTTTTCTGGCCGAACGGAACAATTACGCGCTGGCCCCGCTTTACGCGATCGTTAAGAACGGCCGGAATGCGATAGGTAAACAGCCTGGCAATAGGCACGGGCAGTACGATTTCTGCAAACAGCGTGTTGGTTTCGGAATCAAAGAGTGTGCCTGCGGCCATAGTTGTAAAAATAACGGAATTGATGGTTTATCCCTTTGCAGGACCAGTTCGGATTTTTACAAGTTTTGGCGTTGCCCGTGAGCTTTCTTCGAACCGGGAATTAAACCTTACCCTGATATGAAATACCTGGTAACCCTTTCGCTGCTGGCCCTGCTGCTGGGCTTTGCAGCCTGTAGCGAAGATGAAGAAAATCCTTCCGTTGATGTTGCGTTGCTTACCGGAACATCGGAGCGCACCTGGAAGATTGTGAGCCGCAAATTCATGAATGTGGAAGAATGCCTGGGCACGTGCGAGCTGAATTACCACAAGATGAAATTTACGACAGATAAGGAGCTGATTTTTTCTACCTATACCTGTATGACTGCGCCCTGTAATTCGGGCACCAGTTCCAGCGATGGCGGAACCCTAAGCTGGACGTTGAATGGCAATATGCTGAACATAATGGGTTTTGAGTTTGAGATTTTAACGCTAACCCAAAACACATTTGAATGGAAAAGTAAAACTCCGGGAATTGATCTGCACGAAACGTACACCCTGGTTGCCAACGAACCGTTTCCCGATCGTACGGAAATGATTGCCGGCACCAGCCAGAAAACCTGGAAATATGAGAAGCGTGTGGTAAATGAAACAGAGATAGCCTTAACAGATTGCCTGCGTAGCGCGCGGTTTACCAACTACACCAATGGCGCGCTTACTACCTGGTACACCAACGAGGCATGTGGTGTAACCACGGAAGGCAGCTGGCAGTTTGCCGATTGGGAGACACAATATCATTCCATCCGAAGCGATGGTTCTACGATTGAGTTCGATTTACTGGAGCTTACGCCTGCCAGAATGGTGATTGGATATACAAATATGACAGGCGCGTATGTTGTGCTCTATCAGGTTCCTGAATAGAGTATCATGGACTACTGTTGGCGCGCCTTCAGTAGTTCATCCAGTTTTTCGTGCGCCCATTGCAGGTCGGCATCCTTAATGGGGCTAACAATGGTGATTTTATCGTTGAGAAAATCATTTTCGCTTTTGCTGCTGATCCGGCCAAACACAGTGTTGTCGATCAGCAAAACGAGTTCAGTGTCAGTCAGCGCCTGTATGGTATTGCGAAGCCGTGCAAGTCCATCGGTTGAGACCGTGATGGAGAAATAGCTGATCATGGTGCGCAGCTCGTGCGTGATTTCGCTTACGGCCTTAAATTCAGCGCTGGCAATCAGGGGCTGCTCCGGGATAAGAAATCTTTCGCGATGGCTGCGGTTAAAAACCCTGCGGCCGTAACCTTTTGTTTTGCCTTTCTTTTCAATTTGGATGATTGCAAAAATGCCTGTAGTATGTTCCTGGGCATGAACGGGCAATGTATGCGCGAGGCAGATTAATATAACCAGCAAAATGATCCGGGATGTTTTCATCGGTGGTCAAGGTTACCAAAAAATGAAGGTATCGCCAACATTTACCTTTAAATAACGGGTGTTGGCCTCAAATAGCTATACGAAATCTCCATCAGGCCTTACTATTCGTTGATAAAGGAAATAAACCCTAAAGCAACATTTTATGCATCGCAAAGAATTTTTGAAAAAGCTTGGTTTTGGTACATTGATGGTACCGGTGCTCATGGCTTGCGATTCGGCCGGAGAGGAGCTGCTGGATGATACAAATGGCTGTACCGTAACCAATTCAGAAACCGAAGGCCCGTTCCCAACCAAAAACCCGTCCTCATTGCAGATCGTGGATATCCGCTCCGACAGAACAGGGATAGATCTGAGCATTGAGATTACCATTCAGAATAAGAACGCCAACTGCGCGGCTATGCAGGGTGCAATTGTAGACATCTGGCATTGCGATAAAGATGGCTATTATTCAGAATACGGTGGCACCTCGATGCAGACGCAGGATTTTACAAGTGTCCATTTTTTACGCGGACGGCAGGTTACCGATAGCGAAGGTAAAGTCAGGTTTACGTCTATATTCCCGGGCTGGTACCAGGGTCGCGCTACACACATTCACGTGCATATTTATAGTTCGTCAGGCGCTTCTTTGCTGGTAACACAAATTGCCTTCCCGGAAGGAAACAACAGCGCAGTGGTGCTGGTGAATGCGGCAACTTCAAAAGGATACACTAAAGGGATGAGCGGTTATACCTATAACGCCAGCGATAATGTATTTAGCGATGGAGTTTCTACAGAAATGTCGGCAATAACCGGAAGTGTGGATGCGGGTTATGCGCTTACGCATACTATTGTGGTGAATGGATAATTTGAGTATGACTTCGGCACCTGTTATCAGGATTCATCTCGGAGATAAGCGTGTACGTACGCAAAGCACGGTACATCAAAGCCTGCATGGCTTAAACGAGGCGTTTGGATATTTAAATGTGTTTGACGAAGTGCTGCTGAAACCGGGCCATTCACTGAAGCACACCATTACGCAGGATGGTCTTTTCTTTCTGTTGCCGGTAGTGGGTATGAGCGAGGTAATCCATGAAACAAAACGAACGAGCGATGCAGGCAATCTTTATTTTAATCGTGTGCGTGCGGGAACTCATATTGAGATTGTTAATCCGTACGAAACGGAGTGGACCAGCTTTCTGCTGTGGGAACTGGCTGGAAGCAACGGTGAGGGGATGGCGCTGGAAGAGTTTAACCTGGTAGCAAATGCAAATAACCTCGTGCGGTTGTTTAAGGGAAGTGTGGGTGATTCGCGCATAGCGGTTCGGGCCGGTATGTTTGATGGCCGCAGCGAGGGTGAGCTGAGCTTACCGAATGCCGGTCATTTTATTTTTGTGCTGGAGGGGGCATTTGAAGTGCAGAACAGGTTGCTGCATGCACGCGATGCGCTTAGTCTTCCGTCCTGTTCGCACCTGGAGTTTGAAGCGCTTTCCAACAATGCAATTTTGCTGATTGTAAGTCAGTTTTGATGCTTAAATCTTGAATTAATAAACCGAGATATTTGAAATGACCGGGCAGGCTTTTGAATCGGTAATTGTAATGCGGATGGCTTCGGCAGTTGTTCCGTTTAATTTTAAGATTCTTTTATAACCTATGGTGGTACCTTCGGCCATCGGTTGCCATGCATTACCATTTCGTACTTCTATTGTAAATGATTTTACACGTTGCCCCAACGGAATGTATTCCTGCAATACAATGAAATTTACAGGCTGCCCTGCACCCAATTCAATTTCGATTGAGCCTGTAGTAATTTCATCATCGGTTGTCCAGTACGTTTCAGCATTGTTGTCAGTAAGATTTGCCCCGCTATACTTTTTATCCTTTCCCCGGAATGAACTTGATTTAACAGGTTTGTTCCATGCAATGTTGGTTTTAAAAGCGGAATCCAGCAATGCCCTGAAACCCATAAGCGAAGCGGAATCTTTTTCATGCACACGACCACGCCTGTCTGGGGGAATGTTGAGTAACAGGGTAGAGCCCCTTCCCACGGAAGTGAGGTAGATGTCAAATAATTGCTGCGGACTTTTTACCAGCGTATCTTCTTCGGCATGATAGAACCAGCCCTTGCGTATGGAAACATCCACCTCGGCCGGTATCCAGTGTGTGCCGTTTTCTGAACCGGTATTCAATAGTTGTTCGATGCCGGCTTTGCCTGCGTAAAGCGTATCGGGCGTAATGGTGTTCCAGTTGGTTTCGCCTGCTATGCCGCGTTCGTTACCCACCCAGCGCACACCGGGCCCGGCATCGCTGAAGAAAAGAATTTCAGGTTCAAGCTCGCGCACCAGGTTTAAGGTAGCGGGCCAATCGTAATAAGTGGAACCTTGTATGCTTCGCTTTTCACGTTTGCCGCCATAATAGCCATCGCCACCATTGGCGCCATCAAACCACATTTCAAATACAGGGCCGTAGGTAGTGAACAGCTCATTTAACTGGTCGCGATAATAGTCAAGGTAAGCAGGCGTACCATAATCAGCATGGTTGCGATCCCACGGTGAGAGATAGATACCAAATTTGAGTTCGTATTTTTTGCAGGCACGCATTACATCGCGCACCACATCGCCCTGCCCGTTTCGCCACGGACTATTTTTTACAGAGTGCTCCGTGTATTTGCTGGGCCACAGGCAAAAGCCATCGTGGTGCTTGCAGGTGAGGATTACGCCTTTAAACCCGGCTTCTTTAAATGTGAGCACCCACTGATCGGCATCGTAATCGGCAGGGTTAAAGATGGCCGGGCTTTCATCGCCATAACCCCATTCTTTTCCCGTAAAGGTGTTGGTGGTAAAGTGAACGAAGGCATTCAGTTCCATCCGGTGCCAGGCTAATTGATTTGCAGCCGGTACTGGAAGGAGCGGAGCTGGTGGCGGAGTTTCTTTGGGAGAGCAGCTAATAGCAACAGATACAACAAGCAAGCAGAAATTAATTGATCTCATGGTGAAAATTAGGAAGCTGGATTCAAAATTCAAGATTTAAAATTTCCAATTTGTTCAAGCGCTTCGGGTACGGTAGTTACCGGCAACCGGCAGGTTTTGTTCCGGCAAACATAAATCAGAGTTCCGGTTTCCGGTAACCGGTTTTCCAGCAGAGGCAATATGCTTTCAACCGTGCTTCCGGCTGTGAGCGTAAACGGAAGATAATGCCGGTGTAATTCTTCGCGCAGGGTTAATGCATCGCTTCCGGCAATAATCACTTCCGCAGGTTCGTGGATCAGCTCGCTTAACAATACTGCCCAGTGGCAGGTGTAAACCGGCTCGGAAGTAATGAGGTGAAGCAGCTTGGTTGTCATGGTTCGGGCCTGTGCTTTCCACTCCTCACGATCGAGCAGGATACCAAGCTGGTGCAGGTTACGCGCCATTACGGAATTGGAGCCGGGAATTACGTTATCAAAAATTTCTTTCTTGCGTGCAATCAAGGCCTCCGAGGTATCGGATGAATAAAAGAAGAAACCTTCTTCGGCATCTGCAAAATGAAGCAACACATATTCGCACCAGGTCTTGGCTTTGCAGAGCCAGCCTTCATTAAACGTTACCTGGTATAATGAAATATAAGCCTGAATGAGAAAAGCATAGTCTTCGAGGAAGCCTTCGGTTTCAGACCGCTTACCTTTCCACGCCCGGTAAACTTTGTCGGAGATCAGGCTTTCTTCCAGGAATGAAATTGCACGAAGGGCAAGCTGTAAGAAATGTTCATCCTGAAATGCTTTATAACAATCTGTCAACCCCTGAATGGTCATGGCATTCCATCCTGTTAAAATCTTATCATCCAATGCCGGACGAATGCGCTTACTTCTTTCGGTTAGTAATTTTGATTTTAAGGTTTTGATGTCAGCAGATTCAACCGAGGCAGTTTGCGGATCTCTGCGTAAAATATTCCGGCCGCGTTCCCAGTTACCTTCGGCTGTAGCCTGGAAGTGTTGTATCAGCTTTTCAGCATCATTGCCCGGCACAGCGTGCAGCTCGGCTCCCGTCCACGTATAGAACTTTCCTTCCATGCCTTCGCTGTCGGCATCGAGGGCAGAATAAAAACCTCCTGACAAATGCAGCATTTCGCGATTTAACCAGCCCACCGTATCATACACGGTTTCCTTGAAGATAGCATCGTGTGTGATGCTGTATGCTTCCGCATAAAGCGAAATCAGTTGTGCATTGTCGTACAGCATTTTTTCAAAGTGCGGGGCAAACCATTCGCCATCCACCGAGTAGCGTGCAAAGCCTCCGCCAAGCTGATCGTAAATACCGCCCAACGTCAACTGGCGTAAGGTATGTGTAACCATTTCAAGCGCCTGCTCATTTTGAGTAGCGGCATGGTATCGCAGCAGGAAAAGCCAGATGGAAGGCATCACAAACTTGGGCGCTTTTTCTATTCCGCCCCATGTCTTATCATATCGCGATGCGATAATCTGAAACATCGCATCAAGCTGTTCTGACTTGAAATCAGGATCGTTTTGCTGTGCGAACCGTTTCAGATCGCTGGTTTGCAGGTGGCGCGCCAGGTCATCGGCTGATTCATTTATTTCTTTACGTTTAACCTGAAAGGTCTGATGTATTTGCCTGAGAAGCTGCGCCCAGTTGGCTGGCGGAAAATAAGTGCCGCCATAAAAAGGTTTTTGATCGGGAGTTAAAAATACATTTAAAGGCCAGCCTCCGTTTTGCTGCATGGCTTGTACGGCTTCCATATACACCTGGTCGATGTCGGGCCGTTCTTCCCGATCTACCTTGATGCACACAAAATGTTCGTTCATCAAAGCTGCAATGTCTTTGTTTTCAAAGCTTTCGCGCTCCATTACATGGCACCAGTGGCAACTGGAGTAGCCGATGCTTACCAATATCGGTTTATCTTCCGCTTTGGCTTTTTGCAAAGCTTCGCTGCTCCATTCATACCAGTCAACCGGGTTGTGGGCGTGCTGCAACAAATAAGGCGAAGTAGCGTGAATCAGTCGGTTAGGCATGATGAATGAGTTGAGCGCGTACCTGTTCTATTTCGGCTGCAACCGGAAGCTGATGCTGAACAGATTCCAGCTTGCGCAGGGTGTCTTTTAAAAAATGCTGATGTGCAGCCGAGGCTATTTGAAACGGTTTGTGCACCAGCGCTTTTTGAATTTCGTTCAGGGTGTGGATCAGCTTAAGCGTATCGGCAGTAAAATAGCGGTCGCTGAACTTCCGGCTAATGTAATCACGGGCTTCGGCTGAGGGATGAATCATGTCGCGTTCGTAAAACCGGTAGTCGCGCAAATCGTCCATCATAATTTCATAAGCGGGAAAATACTCAGCTAAATCTTTTTGCTGAAGCTCATGACAGGCTAACCGCAATACCGATTTGCTTACATTGTTTAATTCAAACGTGTCTTTAATATGCCTAACCGGGCTTACCGTAAAAATTATGCGCAGGCCGGGTCTTAATGCTTTAAGCTTTTGAATAAGTGTGCTGAATGACTGCACAATTTCCTGTACGGACAAAAGCCGTTTGTTAAACTGCGTGCCGGGTACCTTATGGCAGTTGGCTACCAACCGGCCGGATGATTTCAGCTCATATACCCATGCCGTACCGTATGTAAGGATGAGTATGTCCAACTCGTTCAGAAACGCGCGTACCTGCTTTTGTGTTTGCTGCAATGCAGTTGCGAGCTCGTCTTTCGATGAGGCAACAAACTGTGAATGCCAGGCATGATGGAACCACAGCCCGGCCCGTTCGGTAAACAGGTTCGGATCAAGGGTTTCACTTAATGCATCCAGCAGCAGGTTGTGAATAGAAACCGGGTTATAGGTGGTTCCGAACGGGTTCCCTGACACTGTAAACTTATTGCTGGCAAGCCATTGCCCAAGCTGGTCGGCAAAACAGGAACCTGCGGTTAAGATTTTATTATCCAAACCAATGGGCTTACCCGGTAAACAATTTATTTCGGTCCGAAACGAATTCATTCTAATTTTGGATACTTTTAGAATCGGTTTGAAAGTTAACACGATACTTTTTACTACCGGATACGCAGACCCGATTTATGAATAAAAATATTGCCGCCCTTCACCGCATTGCCTCTAAAAAATCAAGATTGATTGTAGGGCTGATGTCGGGCACTTCGTTAGACGGCCTCGATGTGGCATTGTGCCGCATCAGAGGAAGCGGAATTCAAACCAAAGTAAAGCTGCAAGCATTTCAGACCTGGCCGTATAGCCGGGAGTTTAAGAATGGCATATTAGAAGTGTTTGCCAAACCGCAAATTGATTTTCAGAAGCTGACCGAGCTAAACGCGGTGATTGGCAAAGCGCATGGGCAAATGGTTTTAAAGTCGCTGAAGAAGTGGAAGATAAAACCAGGGCAGGTTGATGTCATTGCCTCACACGGGCAAACCGTGTTTCATGCTCCGAAGTTTTTGTACCCGCAGGCAGCCTGTAATGCAACGTTGCAAATAGGAGATGGCGATCACCTCGCAGTAAAAACCGGCATCATCACGATAAGTGATTTCAGGCAAAAGCATGTGGCGGCCGGAGGCGAAGGCGCACCTTTGGCTGTGTATGGCGATTACCTGTTATTTTCCAAAAAGGGAGAGAACAGGTTATTATTAAATGCCGGGGGCATCGGCAACTTCACCTACCTGCCGGCATCAGCCAAAGCCGGGGAGGTTTTTGTAACCGATACCGGGCCGGCAAATACATTGATCGACCAGGTTGTGCGTAAGCTTTTACCCGATCTGTCCTTTGATAAGGATGCGCAGGTAGCCAAAAAGGGAAATTGCAGCATGGAGCTGCTTGCCGCTTTAAAAGCACATGCGTTTTTTGAGCATAAATTTCCGAAAACTACGGGGCCGGAGTTGTTCAATCTGGATTACCTTGCGCTGGCACAGGAGAAAAGCGGAACGGAAGGTATTTCCTTGCAGGATTTGCTGGCCACGCTTACGCATTTTAGTGCCGAAACTATGGCCGATGCCATTAAGCGCGTTATCGGTAAGCGGAAGTTTCATTTATATGCAAGCGGAGGCGGGGCGCATAATCCTTTAATGATGCAGCGACTTAGGGAATTGTTGCCGAATGTAACTTTTCACGCTATGGATGAATTGGGTATAGCCGGTGATGCCAAGGAAGCGGTGCTGTTTGCCGTATTGGCAAACGAAGCGCTGGCGGGCGGAAAAACAGGGTTTGGAAAAAGATCAAAGATACCCTCGGTATCGATGGGAAAGGTTTCGTTTGGGAAGTAGAGATAAATAATTTTTTGTCCCTCATTCAGATTGAGGAGAATAAATAATATGACTGAGTTTATAAAAATAACAGAACAATCCTCTCATTACCATCATCTGGAAAAGATGTCGGTGAATGAGATTTTGACCAACATCAATAATGAGGATAAGACTGTTCCGCTCGCGGTTGAAAAAGTAATTCCGCAAATTGAAAAGCTGGTTCAGGCTATAACTGATAAGATGGTGGCCGGTGGAAGATTATTTTACATAGGAGCCGGTACGAGCGGCAGATTGGGAGTAGTAGATGCCAGCGAGTGCCCGCCTACTTACGGAGTGCCTTATGGTTTGGTGATCGGGTTGATTGCCGGGGGCGTCAAAGCCATCACGCAGGCTGTAGAGTTTGCGGAAGACAGCCCCGAGCAAGGCTGGAAAGATTTGCAGGCACATAATATCAGCGCCAGCGATGTAGTAGTTGGAATTGCAGCCAGTGGCCGTACACCGTATGTGATCGGTGCATTAAAAAAATGTCGTGAAGCCGGAATAGTAACCGGAAGCATTGCCTGTAATCCCGGGGCACCGGTAAGCCGGGAAGCGGACTACCCGATAGAAGTAGTAGCAGGCCCTGAGTTTGTAACCGGCAGCACGCGCATGAAGAGCGGCACAGCCCAGAAGCTGGTGCTCAACATGATCTCAACTGCGGTTATGATCCGGTTAGGCCGTGTGGAAGACAACAAAATGGTGAACATGCAGCTCACCAATGATAAGCTGGTGGATCGTGGGGTAAGGATGGTGATGGATAACGCAGCTATTTTCGATTATGAAATAGCGAAACAGCTACTCTTGCAGCATGGTTCGGTAAAAAAGGCAGTGGAGTACTATAAAAAACAAAGCTCCCAACAGAACAGTTAAACCTATTCAATTTTTGAAATATATTTATCAGCATTTATGAGTCAATTATCAGTTACCGAACACATTCCCACCCGGATTTTCATAACCTCGGAAGAAGCCTCTGTTTATGTGGCTAATGAAATCGCAGGCCTGATCCGCCAACGGCAATCCGAAGGCAAGCCGTGTGTGCTGGGCCTGGCAACCGGATCTACACCCACGCGGGTATATGCCGAGCTGGTGAAGCTTCACAAGCAAGGATTGAGCTTTAAAAATGTAATCACCTTCAACCTCGATGAATATTACCCGATTGAACCCACATCGCTGCAAAGCTATGTAAGATTCATGAATGAGCATTTGTTTGATTCAATCGATATTCCGAAAGAGAATATCAACATCCCGGATGGAACCTTGCCCAAAGATAAAGTGGCTGAGTATTGCAAGCAGTATGATGCCAGGATTGAAGCCCTGGGCGGAATAGATTTGCAGGTATTAGGTATAGGCCGTACCGGGCACATCGGCTTTAACGAACCGGGCTCATCAGAGAAGTCGCCCACCCGCATGATTACGCTCGACCAGGTAACACGGATTGATGCGGCAAGTGATTTTTTTGGTGAAGAGAATGTTCCGCGCAAAGCCATTACCATGGGAGTGGGCACTATTCTGAAGGCCAGGCGAATTATTATGATGGCATGGGGCGAAGGTAAGGCGCCCATTGTGCAAAAAGCGGTTGAAGGACCGGTTACCGACCAGATACCTTCCACGTTTTTGCAAAAGCATCCCCATACGCAGGTTATCCTGGATGATGCCGCATCATCGCGCTTAACACGAATTAAAACACCGTGGCTGGTGGATAGCGTGGATTGGAATGATCAACTGATCCAGAAGGCGGTTGTCTGGTTAGGATTAACGTTGCAGAAGCCCGTGCTAAAGCTTACCAACCATGATTACATGGAGCATGGTATGGGCGATATCATTACAGAGTATGGCTCGGCCTACCAGGTGAATATAAAAATCTTCAATGCGTTACAGCATACCATTACCGGTTGGCCCGGAGGTAAGCCGAATGCCGATGATTCGTACAGGCCGGAACGCGCCAAGCCTTTTCCAAAACGTGTCATTATTTTTAGTCCGCATCCGGATGATGATGTTATTTCTATGGGCGGAACATTCATCCGGCTGGTTGACCAGAAGCATGAAGTGCATGTAGCGTACCAGACTTCCGGTAACATTGCCGTGTTTGATGATGATGCTATTCGCTTTGCAGATTTTGTGCGCGACTTCAATCATTCGTTCGGACTGAGCAAGGCAGATGGTGATAAGTTTTACGAGAAGATTGTGCGCGATATTACGCACAAGAAACCCGGAGCAGTGGATAGCCCCGAGGTAATGAAGATAAAGGGTTTGATTCGCAGGGGCGAGGCAAAGGCAGGCTGCCGCTACACGGGTATTCCCGATGAGCAGGCGCACTTTCTCGATATGCCCTTTTACGAAACCGGTACGGTTAAAAAGAAGCCATTGGGTGAAGAAGATATCCAGGTTATTGTTGACCTGATCGAAAAAATAAAACCGCACCAGATTTATGCCGCGGGCGATCTTTCCGATCCGCATGGTACGCACCGCGTTTGCCTTGCTGCCATTTACCAGGCAATAGACCGGCTGAAGCATAAAGATTATATGAAAGACTGTTATGTGTGGCTGTATCGCGGAGCGTGGCAGGAGTGGGATATCGACCAGATTGAAATGGCGGTACCATTGAGCCCGGATGAATTGCTGCGCAAGCGCAGGGCCATATTCAAGCATCAGTCGCAGAAAGACAGTGCCGTGTTCCCGGGCAGCGATAAACGCGAGTTCTGGGTGCGTGCCGAAGACCGCAATCATGCAACAGCAGAAGCTTATAACTTACTGGGCTTGGCTGAGTATGAAGCTATTGAGGCTTTTGTGAGATACCATTTTTAAATATTGTTGCTGGTTGCCGGTTTCCAGCAACCAGCAACGAGTAACCAGCAACTATTATGCACTTTGTATCCTGGAATGTAAACGGAATCAGAGCGATCATTAAAAAAGATTTTGTAGCCAGCGTACGGGCTATGGCGCCCGATGTAATGGGACTGCAGGAAACCAAGGCAGCGAAAGAAGAAGTATTAACCGCGCTGGAATTATTGCCTGAGTATAAAGTTTACGCCAACTCCTCAAAGGCAAGAAAGGGCTATTCAGGCACCGCCATTCTTACTAAAACCGAACCGCTTGATGTTACTTACGACATGGGCATTGATGAGCATGACCAGGAAGGACGTGTAGTTACTGCGGAGTTCCCTACTTATTTTTTTGTAACGGTTTATACGCCCAATGCGGGCGAAGGGTTAGCCCGCCTCGATTACAGGCAAACCTGGGATGATGCTTTTCGTGAGTATATCATGTGGCTCAACCGGAGGAAGCCCGTGATTGTATGCGGAGATTTTAATGTGGCGCATAAACCGATTGATCTTGCACATCCGAAAGCCAATTACAACAAATCGGCAGGCTATACCCAGCAAGAAATTGATGGCTTTGACAAGCTATTGAATGCCGGGCTGGTCGATACGTTTCGTCATTTCTACCCGGAAGAAGTAAAATACACCTACTGGAATTTTGTTACCAACGGCCGCGCTAAAAATGTAGGCTGGCGTATCGATCATTTCCTGGTGCCAAATCCTGTAATGCCTTTGGTTAAAGATGCGATGATCTATAATGAGTACTTTGGATCAGATCATTGCCCGGTGGGATTAAGAATTGAAATGTGATTGGGCAGGCTTTAATTGATCAGCGATGATTGATTGTTGATTTGTGATCTTAGAATTTATTGACCGGAAAATCAATAATCGCAAATCACTGCTCACTGATCAACAAAATCAGATAACCCGCTCAATCTGCGCTCCCAATTTTCTCAACCGCGCTTCAATATCCTGGTAGCCGCGATCTATCTGTTCTACACTGGAGATTTCACTTTCGCCCTGTGCCGATAAGGCAGCGATCAATAACGCAACACCGGCACGTATATCAGGCGAGGACATTTTAATGCCGCGCAACTGATTTTTACGATCCAGGCCGATTACGGTAGCCCGGTGCGGATCGTTCAGAATGATCTGAGCCCCCATATCGATCAGCTTATCGACAAAGAACAGCCGGCTCTCAAACATTTTCTGGTGAATAAGCACTGTGCCTTTTGCCTGGATAGCAACAACCAATACAATACTGATCAGGTCAGGCGTAAAGCCGGGCCAGGGAGCATCGGCAATGGTTAAGATAGAGCCATCAATAAAAGTTTCTATCTCATATCGTTCTTGGCAGGGGATATGAATATCATCACCCCGGAACTCCATCTTTACACCGAGCCGTCTGAATATCTCAGGAATAATGCCCAGCATATCAATGCGGCAATTCTTAATGGTGATTTCAGACTGCGTCATCGCGGCAAGGCCGATGAAGCTGCCGATCTCGATCATATCCGGCAGGATGGTATGCTCCGTTCCATGAAGCTTTTCTACTCCTTCGATGGTGAGCAGGTTGGAGCCAATGCCGCTTATCTTGGCGCCCATGCGGTTAAGCATAGAGCACAACTGCTGCAGGTAAGGCTCGCAGGCTGCATTGTAAATGGTGGTGGTTCCTTTAGCCAGCACCGCAGCCATCACAATATTGGCAGTACCGGTTACAGAGGCTTCATCCAGCAGCATGTATTTGCCTTGCAAATGCGAAGCATCAATATGAAACAGGTTATCTTCCGGTTCATATTGAAATTGTGCGCCCAGGTTCTGAAACCCGATAAAGTGCGTATCTAACTTTCTTCTCCCGATTTTATCGCCACCCGGTTTGGGAATGCTGGCTTTACCGTAACGGGCCAGGATGGGGCCCAGTAACATTACCGATCCGCGCAACGCGGCAGCTTTCTTCCTGTATTCAGGCGTTTCGAGATAAGCGGTGTTTACGGTTACAGCCGTAAACCGGTAAGAGCCTTTGCTTAGCTTTTCCACCTTGCATCCGAGATCACCGATCAGCTCAACCAGCTTGTTTACATCAAGAATATCGGGAACGTTGTGGATCGTTACAGGCGCTGCGGTTAATAACGGTGCACACAAAACCTGTAATGCCTCGTTCTTGGCACCCTGTGGAATGATCTCGCCTTTCAGCTTAACTCCACCTTTTATCTTAAAAGAGCTCATTGATCTCTTCTGCGGTGTTGATGGCGGTTCTTTTTGAACGGACGGTTGTTACGCGAATTCCGGTTGTCACGTTTATCATTACCTTGCGAACCGGTGCTTTTGCGTTGCTCGCGATAGAGTTTTTCAAAGAGATTTTCCTCCCGGACTTTATCTAAGCTAAGGCTTAATTTTCCTTTAGAAAGAATCTGAATGTCTTTCACGATAACCGAATCATCTAATGTTTCCTTGTTCCAGGCGCCATAAAAAGTTTTCATCAGCTTGCCGATGTAAATGGCAGCTTCTTCGCGCTCTTTAGGATCTTCTTTCTTTGTAGCTTCTAAAACCAGCCGCTCAATATTTTTACCATAATGGCGGTACCGCACATCGTTCTGCGGGTACTCCATCTTGCGGGGTTTTTTAAACAGGATGGTACGATCGGGGGTAGAGAAAGGATTGTTTACATCAAGGTTAAAATCGGCCATGATGTACAGATCATCCCACATGCGTTGGGGGTTTTCCTGCGCTTCTTTGGCTACCGGGGCAAGCTGCTTGATCAGCTCAATAAGGGTAGTGGCCAGTTGGGTGCGTTTCTCCTTGTCGGGTACGGTGCGAATGTAGTTCACTAATTTCTGTACGTTACGGCCATACTCTTTCAGAATGATGGCTTCACGCGATGTATTGTATTCTCCGATCATCTTCAATTTTCGTGTATTTTCAATTTGGCAAAGCTAAGCAATAAGGTCTTTTCCCCAAAATCAGTAAAATGGATGTGGGCCTTGCGTTCGCTGCCCAATTCCTCCATTTTCGTAACCGTGCCAAAGCCAAACTTGGGGTGCTCTACCTTCATACCTTCTTTTAACGCGCTGGTGTCGCTGGGCTTAAAATCAGCCGGGGGCTTATAAGCTGTGGGCTTAACTACGGGTTGCGAGCTAACCGTCTTTTTCATCCCGCTAACAAAGCTTTTGGCAAAGTTCGGATTGGGTGCCACGGAATCCATACCGCCAAACTTGGCGCTTACTTTTATAAACCTGCTGTTCACATCATCCAGAAAGCGGCTGGGCTCGCAGTTCTTCAGCCGGCCAAACCGGTAACGGGTAAGGGCATAGGAGAGATACAGCTTTTTCTGTGCGCGTGTAATAGCCACATAAAACAGCCTGCGCTCTTCTTCCAGCTCCGACCGGCTGCTGAGCATGAGCTGGGAAGGGAACAGGTCTTCTTCCATACCCACGATATACACGTTCTTGAACTCCAAACCCTTGGCCATGTGTATGGTCATCAGGGTAACCTTATCGGGATCGTGGTCTTTGTCTTCGTCCTGCCCGGTGAGAAGCGATACTTCCTGCAAGAATGCATTCAGGCTTTTGTCCTCCTTTTCAGGATCATCCACATACTCCTTGATCGCGTTAAGCAATTCCTGCACGTTTTCGTACCGGCTCAGGCCCTCAACTGTTTTATCTTCATACAGCTCTTTCAGCAGCCCGCTCGACTTGGCGATTTCGGCTGCGGCCTCGTAAGCATCTTTATTTTGAATCTCAATACCAAAACGTTTTATCTTCGTAACAAAATCTTCAATGGCATAAACCGATCTTCCGCTGCCTAAAAACGAAGTGATGTTTTCGAGCACTTCCCAGATGGAGATACCATGATCATTAGCGGCTACAATAATTTTATCAACCGTTGTATCGCCAATGCCGCGCTTAGGCAGGTTGATAATTCGCCTGAACGAAGCTTCATCCTGCTGATTCAGCGAGTACCGCAGGTAAGCCAGCATGTCTTTGATCTCCTTGCGCTGGTAGAAGGAGAGGCCGCCCACCACTTTGTATTTGATATTTGTTCTGCGCAAGGCTTCTTCTATGGCGCGGCTCTGGCTGTTGGTGCGATACAGCACCACAAAATCGCTGAACTTGTACTGATGCTGCATCTTTTCTTCAAAGATGGATGAAGCCACCAGTTTACCCTCTTCGTTATCCGATACCGCTTTGATCAGCTCGATCAGGTTGCCTTCTTCATTGGCCGTCCACACTTTCTTAGGCAACTGAGCCTTGTTTTTGGCAATAACAGAGTTGGCCGCTTCCACAATAGTCTGAGTCGACCGGTAATTCTGTTCCAGCTTGATGATGCGCGCTTCGGGGTAATCTTTTTCAAAGTTGAGAATGTTGGTAATATCCGCCCCGCGAAAAGCGTAAATGCTCTGGGCATCATCACCCACCACGCATACATTCTCGCGCACCGATGCCAGCTTGCGGATAATAAAGTATTGACACAGGTTGGTATCCTGGAACTCATCTACCAGCATGTAATGAAACCGGTGCTGGTATTTATTCAATACCCCTAAATGTTCTTTAAACAGCTTATCTGTATTGAATAGCAGATCGTCAAAATCCATAGCGCCCGATTTGAAGCACCGCAGCGCATAGGCTTTGTAGATGTTGCCGATTTCAGGGCGCATGTTGGCCGCATCATCAGCCGCAAAGATCGGGTTGGCGATATAGTCCTGCCAGGAGATCAGCCTGTTCTTGGCTGACGAAATGCGGTTATAAACCGTGTTTGCCTTGTACAGGGTTTCATCCAACCCCATTTCTTTTACCACGCTTCGTAGCAGCGATTTGGAATCGTCTGTATCATATATCGTAAAGCTGTTCGGGTAGCCGAGGTGATGCGCTTCTGCGCGAAGGATGCGGGCAAACACCGAGTGAAAGGTGCCCATCCATAAGTTGCGGGCATCGGCACCCACCACTTTCTCAATCCGGTCGCGCATTTCTTTGGCGGCCTTGTTGGTAAAGGTTAGCGCCATAATGTTGAACGGATCTACTTGCTTGTTTTGGATGAGGTTTGCAATGCGGTAGGTGAGCACGCGGGTTTTGCCGGAGCCGGCACCCGCTATAATCATGCATGGGCCTTCCGTATTGAGTACACCTTCGCGCTGCGGTTCGTTAAGTGTTTCGAGGTAATCGCTCATAAAAGCCCGCAATATAGGCAGGTGCCTTTCAATGCAGAAACTGTTATACGGGCCTTCAGGTTCAAAATTTACAGGCATAGTTAAACCATTTATTTCGGGTAACTGGTAACTGATCTGATAGTTACAGAGTTATTGACCCGATATTTGAAATTGCCGCGTCCCGGTTTACATTTTTTTCTTTTTAAATGTATTTTTAACCAACATTTTTTCGCGTTGGCTATACTTCCTCCATTCCGGTTTACCGATGATGGCTTTGCTGTAACAGCCGCAGAGCCGTGGATCAGGGAAAAGACTTCCGTAATTGCTCAATACCTTCGATCATATATAAACCTGCACGCGGGTAAAGTGGATGAGCTGATTTTCATTGATTTGTTTGCCGGCAACGGGCTCTATTCTTTGGGCGCCCGTCACGAATTATTTGCAGCCCCCGCTTTGCTGTCGCTTGCACTGGATTTACCCGTTAACCGGTATATTTTCTGTACTGCCAGCCAGGAGCAACTGAACATTCTTAAGATCCGGGTAAACAAATATTTCAGGGGTAAAAATGTATTGTTGCTGCAGGGCAAGCCTGAAGAGCTTGTCAAAAGCCTGGGGCACTATGTACCGGCCAGTCAACCCGGCATCAAGGCAAGCGCGTTTTGCCTGGCTGACTCTTTCTCCTTTGATCTTGGTTTCGATACCGTTCAAAAGCTGGCCGGGCTGCAATTTAACTTCCTGGTTCCTTTCTGCTTTGCGCTGAATGACAAGCTGAATTACCGGTTTTACCTGCGCGAATCCAGGGCCAGGCTTGTAAGTTACTTAACAAAAGAAGGTGTTGACCTGGTTGAACGTGGAACCGGCAACAACCGAACGTTCTATAAACGGTTGGTACAGCAGTATCAAACAAACATGCTTGCGCTGGGCTATAACCTTTCCCTGTCCACTCATAAAGCCGATTCAGGTCTGATGGAACTTCCGGCCTACCAGGTTGGTTTCTTCTCAAAAGAATTTTCAACGCAATCTATCCGCAATACGGTTGAAGCGGCAGGGCATGTGCAATTTGAGCTCTTTCAATGAAACCTGATTTTCTAAAGACAGGCAAGAAGGAATCACTTAAAACCTGGTGGTTCCGCATGTTAATGAACTGGTACCCCATGTATTTTGGAACCGGGGGTAAAATCCTGTTTTGGGCTGCCGATAATTCAGAAATCCATTTGAGGCTTCGTTTAAGCTTGTGGACATATAACTATGTGGGTACAATTTTTGGCGGAAGTATGTTTGCCGCCTCTGATCCTTTCTACATGGTAATGCTATTGCGCATATTGGGTGATAAATATGTTGTTTGGGATAAGGAGGCCAGCATCAGGTTTAAAAAGCCCGGCAAGCAAACTTTATATGCCGTTTTTAAAGTTGAAGAAAATGTGTTGGACCAGGTTAAGAAACTGGTGAGTGAACAAGGGCAGACCACATACGATTTTGTAATTCAATGGCTTGATAAAAATGGTGTGGTGCATGCCGAAATCAAGCGCCATTGCTACATTGCCGATAAAGACTTTTACCGGAAGCATAAAGGCACTACACAAAGCTCTAAATTGGACCTAAATTTTAAGCGCTCATGATTCAGGTAGGAGAGATACTGGTTTCGGATGATATTAAAGAGGTTGAGTTTGTGTGCAACCTGGAGAAGTGTAAAGGCGCCTGTTGTGTGGAAGGCGACCTGGGAGCACCATTAGAAGAAGATGAACTGGAAACCATGAAGTCCATCCAACAAGCCATTAAACCTTACCTTACCAAAGCAGGATTGGCAGCCATTAAAGCGCAGGGCCCCTATATTTTAGATGAAGACGGTGATTATTCCACACCTACTATTGGAGGTAAAGAGTGCGCCTATGCGTTGTATGATGATAAGGGTGTTTTAAAATGTGGTATTGAGCAGGCTTACTTAGATGGGAAGATTGGTTTCCGTAAGCCTATTTCCTGCCATTTATACCCTATAAGGATTACAAAGAACAAAAAAGGCTTTGAGGCGGTGAATTATCACAAGTGGAATATTTGCTCGGCTGCCTGCACGTTGGGCAAATCCCTGCAGGTGCCACTGTACAAATTTTTGAAAGAACCATTGATCCGAAAATACGGCCACGCCTGGTACAACGAGCTGGTGGATGCTGTTGAAAACAAAAAACCCTGACGTAAGCCAGGGTTTTTAGATCAAACCGGGTTTTTAATTATTCAGCTACTACGTTTACTGAAATAGTATGCTTTACTTCTTTGTGAAGGTCGAGCGTGGCTGAATATGTACCCAATTGCTTAGGCTGTTCTTTGAAGTGGATTTTCTTACGATCAACCTCAAAGCCTTTGGTTTTCAGTGCATCCGATACCTGAACCGCTGTAACGGCTCCGAAAATCTTGCCAGATTCACCAGCCTTGGTTCCTACTTCAATGGTAAGCTCACCGATTTTTGCGGCCAGTGCTTCAGCATCCTGCTTGATTTTAGCTGCTTTGTGAGCGGCCTGGCGGATGTTCTCCGCAATCATGCGCTTGTTCGACTCATTGGCGATAATGGCGGCACCGGTAGGAATCAGGTAATTCCTGCCATATCCCGGCTTCACGGTAACGGTATCGTTTTTGTAACCGAGTCCTGCTACATCTTGTTTTAATATTACTTCCATGGTGTTAACAGGTTTAGGTTATTTCAATGAATCAGCTAAGTAAGGAAGAATAGCAATGTGGCGTGCGCGTTTTACAGCCTGGGCCACTTTGTTCTGAAACTTCCAGCTTGTGCCGGTTAGCCTGCGGGGAAGGATCTTGCCTTGCTCGTTAATAAACTTCAGTAAGAAATCCGGGTCTTTGTAGTCAATGTACTTGATACCGTTTTTCTTGAAGCGGCAGTACTTGGGTTTGTTTTCCGCGCGCTTGATAGGTTCGTTCATCAGTGTCATGCTGCAACTTCCTCCTTTCTTGTGGTTTGTTTCTTGTTACGGTTAAATTCGCCTTTGCGTCTGCGTTCGTTATACACTACCGCGTGCTTGTCCAGCGCCACCGTTAAAAAGCGCATTACGGATTCGTCTCGTCTGTACTCTGTTTCCAGCGTGTTAATCAGGTCGGATGATGCAGTCGTAAATTCGATCAGGTTGTAGAAACCGGTAGACTTGTTCTGGATGGGATAAGCCATCTTTTTAAGCCCCCATTTTTCTACGTTAATCACCTCGGCTTTAGCCTTGGTTAAAATCTTCACGAATTTTTCGACAGTATCCTTTGCCTGATCCTCAGACAAAACGGGATTTAAAATGAATACCGTCTCGTAGTTTTTCATGATTTAACTATTGGTTTTAAAATGGACTGCAAAAGTAGGCAAATCGCCCAAAATGACCAAAACAAGATCCATTTTGGTGAGGAGATGCATTTTGGATTGTAACAAGCTTAAAATCTGGTACTTAGCTTATTTCGCGCTAAGGTGCCTACTGCCCAATGCCTATTGCCCCCGATTACCTAACCTCAAACCTTGTTGTGCCCATCAGGTAGCCATCGGTATAGATTTCAACCGCATAGGTTCCGGCCGTGTATTCCGAGCCTTTGTCGTACGTAAAGGAAAGCTTCTGGCCTGTATTATCGAACAGGATTTCCTGGGCCGAGGTATAGAATTCTTCCTTTCCGTTGAGGATGAAAGTGCCTGAACCTTTCGTGGTGTCGAAAATCGGCTGCCCGTTCTGATCGATTACCCGAACTAAGATTTTCTTACCTTCAATGGGCGCTACTTTGTTATCAGCAATGGTAAACTCAACCTTTACTTTTTCAAGCTGGCGCTTGCGGAACGGGGGTTCTTTTTCCTTTCCTTTATCGCTAACCGAAACCAGCTTTATGTTTTCTGCCTTTAGCTGCGAGGCGATGGCAACTTTGGTAGCCAGCTCTTCCTTGTTTTTATTCAGGCGATTGAGCGAATCGCTCAATACATTTTGCTTGGTCTTAAGCGTTCTGTTTTCCGTGTAGAGCTCCTTATTAAGCGATTGCAGCTTTTCAATTTCCTCGTCTTTAATTTTCAGCAACTGCTCGTATCCATCCAGACGATCTTTCAGCTCTTTAATGGCTTTGGAGTTGCGGCTGTTGCTGCGCTTCAGTTCAGCGGTTACTTCGGCTTTGGCTTTCTCCAGCTCGGTAATGTCGCCACCCAGCTTGGCTATCTCTTCAATTTTCTGATCCAGCTCCAGCTTCACATCGTTTAGCCGTTGCATGGTGGTTGCCAGGTCTTTCTCCGTGGTTGCCAACTCCGCTTTTACTTCCACTTTCTCCTGGTAGTCTAAGTAGATTTTTACACTTTGAACCAGGACGATCACGCCAAGTATGGCAATGATAATAGCTGAACGGTTGGATTTTTTGGGTGCCGGTGCCGGGGTTGCGGGAGTGCTCATACCACTTTGGTTTTAAAGACGTGCAAAGATAGATTTTTATTAAGCAATATGAATGCCTAAATCGACCAAACGTAATGCTGTCGATTCAGAACCGGATCGAAAAACAACAAGCCGCACCGGAACAGGTCAACGCTGCCATATACCAGCGGATGTCTCCGGAGCTCATGCCAGGCTTTTGCCATTTCGGGCGAATGGTAAATATCATCCAGCGCAATAATACCTTTGGTTTGAATACGTTTGGCCAGCAATTCGAAATACCGGGTAGTGGGGGTATGGT
>JAHCHY010000024.1 GCA_026129485.1 Cyclobacteriaceae bacterium | reverse complement strand
GAATCCGGAGCGCAATCAAATACAACATGATTGACTCGACCATTGCGCTTAATGCTGCCTTCTTTGTGAATGCGGCTATTCTCATACTGGCTGCCTCCACGTTCTTCCGCGCAGGCATGTATGAAGTATCCGACATACAGGATGCGTACAAATTTTTATCGCCCATGCTGGGCAACCAGTGGGCTTCCATTTTGTTCGGTGTTGCACTGATCGCAGCAGGACAGAGCTCAACTATAACCGGAACATTATCGGGCCAGATCGTAATGGAAGGTTACCTGAACCTGCGCATTGCACCGTGGCTGCGCAGACTGATCACGCGGCTTATTGCCATCATACCGGCTTATGTGGTTATCCTGCTGTATGGCGAGGGCCGCACAGGCGAGCTGCTTGTTTTCAGCCAGGTGGTGCTTAGCCTGCAGTTAGGTTTTGCCATCATTCCACTTATTCACTTTACCAGCGATAAGGAAAAGATGGGCGTGTTTGCGATTAAGCCTGTTGTAAAAATTGGTGCGTGGATAATTGCCATAACTATTGTTTCGCTTAATGTCCAGCTTGTTATTAATGAGATCACCGGCTGGATTGAACAGGCCGGGGAAGATGCCTGGATAGTATGGGTAACCGCTTTGCCTGTATGTGTATTTGCCGGAGTGCTGCTGCTCTACATCTCCTTTAAACCGACACTGGATCGTAAACGCAGGGAAAGGAAATCGCATGCACCGCATGGAAGCGCAGCCGAGCTGGTGAATATGAAACCCATTCCCCATCACAACATTGCTATAACCATTGATTTCAGTTCGGCAGATACGCTGGCTATCCGCAGCGCAATCGCGCAAGGAAGCAAAGAAGCGCGTTACCTGCTCATACACGTAGTGGAAACTGCCGGAGCCATGTGGTACGGCAGCCAGATTGCCGACCATGAATCGGGTGAAGACACCCGCGCGCTTACGGAGTATGCGGATCAGCTCAGAAATTTGGGATACCACGTTGAAATGAAAATAGGCTTTGGCAATCCTAAAAGGATCATACCTGAAATAGTAAAACAATTTGATGCCGACCTGCTGGTGATGGGTGCACACGGACATAACTGGTTTAAAGACCTGGTATTTGGAACAACGGTAGATACGGTGCGGCACCGGGTGAAGATACCCGTGCTGATTGTGCGCGATAACTGACGCAGCGCATTATCTTGCGGCCATGCAAGCAGCCTCCCGGCACGATACCATTGTAGCGCTGGCTACTCCGCAAGGTGTAAGCGCATTGGCTATTATTCGCTTGTCGGGAGCTGATGCCATTAGCATTACCGGCAAGGTATTTAAGGGCAGGAAGCTGGAAGATCAGCCCTCGCATACCGTGCATCTTGGAACGATCGGTACACCGGAACGCCCCATCGATGAAGTGCTGGTTACCATATTCAAAGAGCCCAATTCCTTTACCCGGGAAAACTCCATTGAGCTTTCGTGCCACGGATCACCGGTAATTATACGCGAGATCATCAAGCTGTTTCTTTCTCATGGTGCACGCCTGGCCGAACCCGGTGAGTTTACCCGGAGAGCATTTTTGAACGGACGCTTTGATCTTGCGCAAGCTGAAGCGGTAGCCGACCTGATTCATGCCGAAACCGATAATGCGCGGCAAGCAGCACTGAACCAGATGCGGGGTGGGTTTTCACAACAAATAAAACACCTGCGCGAGGAGCTGATTCACTTTGCTTCGCTGATCGAGCTGGAGCTGGACTTTGGCGAAGAAGATGTGGAGTTTGCCAAACGAAACGACCTGCGTAATCTCATTCTCAAAATACAATCGTATTTAAATGACCTGATCGCTTCGTTCGACCAGGGTCGTGTAATCAAGAACGGGATCCCCACCGTGATAGCCGGTAAGCCCAATGCAGGGAAGTCTACCCTGCTTAATGCGTTACTCAACGAAGAGAAAGCCATTGTTTCGGACATACCCGGCACTACCCGCGATGTAATTGAAGACGAAATAACCCTGGGCGGCATTACATTTCGGTTTATGGATACGGCCGGCCTGCGCGACACCAGCGATGCGATTGAAGCGATTGGTGTATCCCGAACCCGGGAGAGCATGAAAAAAGCATCGTTGATTCTCTACTTGTGGGATCTTTCACAAACTTCGTTCAGCGAAATACAACAAGAAGAAACACAACTGGCAACGCTGGGTATTCCTTACTTAAAGATCGGCAACAAAAAAGACAAAGCTCCTGCTGCGTTGCTTGAACAGCTAAAAGATCAATCCTTCATTTTCATTTCGGCTGCCACGAAAGAGAACCTTGAGCAACTGAAAGAATCTATCCTGGCCACCGTGGGCGTAAAAGAAGTAAAGCAGGGCGATGTGCTGGTTACCAACTTACGCCACTATCAAAAGCTAACCGAAACCCATGCTGCTTTAAGCCGCGTACTTGAAGGATTAGACAACGGCATTACAGGCGATTTCCTTGCTATGGACATTCGCCAGTCGCTGCATCATCTTGGTGAGATTACCGGGCAAATTACGAGCGAAGACCTGCTCGCAAATATTTTTTCTAAGTTTTGTATTGGGAAATAGGCTGATTCTCAATATCAACAATGCATGATTCCCTATCGTTTGAGAATCTTGGTCTTCAATATAACTCCATCCTTCACAGACAAAGCCACATAAATACCGGCTGGTACCAGCGAAGCATCCCACTGGTATTGATTTATCCTGCTCAACGAATACCGTACACCCAGGGCGCTAACCAGCGAAAGATGATCCAGGGTTTCAGCACTCTCAATAAAATTACCTACCGGGTTGGGGTAAAGTGAAACCACAGCTTCTTCCTTTACGGCTGTGATCAGCGAATTGATCAAAGGAACATTGGTAAACAATTTATATTCACCTGCCAGCAGGCTAACGCTCGCGGTTGAGCTTCCTACATCGATTGATGCACCTGAATAAAATTCATACCAGATACCGGTATGTGGAAAGGCAAGCAAGTAGTTCTTTGTGCTCACATCAAAATTGGCAACCGCAACTACACTCATTTCTGTTGAGTCGACCGGTGTAGTTGTATAGTTTTTGTTTTTGATTGCTACTGCTTTCACGAGGTTGTCTGAGGCAAACGTAGCCACGCCATCCTGAAATACATTGGCTGCCTTCTTCAGCTTGATCAGGTTTGCCGTGTGATTAAACAATTTCCTGCGCGGAGGTTCATCCAGGTATTGCCATACGGTAGGTTTTATGGAAAGCCGGCAGTCATTATTAATGGTTCCGTTCTCGCACCGGTTAATGCTATACTCAAACCCAAGCTCGCCAAACTGCCAAAGCATTTTAGGCCCGGGTATCGAATAGAATAAAACCGAAGCGGCTTCCATCCGCTTCAAGGCAGTGGCAAGTGTTTTGACATTATAGCCTGTGCCTGAATTTCCAAACTGGAGATTTTTATACATCAGGCGCTCTTCATCATGGCTTTCCATGTAACCCACAAGATTAGGTATCGCCCAGCCGCGCGTGCCATGATATACTCCGGTAATATCCGAGCCCGAACCATATCCCATCGTGTTCTGGTTGTATTGGTCGGTCATCTTTCCCCAGAACATAATCCCCTTGCCTTCATTGGCTTTGTACTCTGCTAATTCTTTCTCTTCCTGGTTTACACCCAAATGCTCGAATATCACATACGCATCGGGTGTATGCGC
Source organism: Cyclobacteriaceae bacterium (assembly GCA_026129485.1). Lineage (GTDB taxonomy): Bacteria > Bacteroidota > Bacteroidia > Cytophagales > Cyclobacteriaceae > ELB16-189. Next base: position 52,745 of record JAHCHY010000024.1, on the reverse strand, counting down.
CCAGATTTTATCGGCCATGCGTTTTAATAACGCTATCCTGCTTGCGTCATAGGCTGACCATGCATCTACATTGCCCGGGTTATTGGTTTGCGTAAATCCTTTGGTCAGGTCAAACCGGTAGCCATCAATCTTATACTCATTGATCCAGTAGTAGTTAACCGTATCGAGATACTTTTTGGTGTATGGGCTTTCGTGGTTCATATCAAAAAACACGTTGAACGGGTGCGTGGCATTTACATTGAACCACCGGTTGGTGGGGTTAGGCTTAAACGTAGTGAAATTAAAATCCTGCATCGCGAATGAATTCGGAATATCCTGGTGATTCATGGCTATATCGAAAATTACCGCTATTCCGTTCTGATGGCACTTGTCGATAAACTCTTTGAGCTTGTTTTTTGTACCATAGTATTTATCTGGCGCAAACATAAATGCAGGGTTGTAGCCCCAGCTCTCGTTACCGTTAAACTCCATTACGGGCATTAGCTCAACAGCATTCACACCTAACTTTTTGAGATACGAGAGCGTATCGATCAAAGCCTGGTAGTTACGGTTGCCATTGCCGAAAAAATCGCGCAGCAATACTTCATATATAACCAGGCTTTCTTTTTTAGGCTTTTGAAAATTGGCTACCTGCCACTGGTACTCCGGCTGATCGGTTTGAAAAACAGAAACGCGGTTTTCATACCACCTGGAAGAAAGCGCCTTTGCAGGATAGGATTTCAGGTTAGGGTAAGATGCAGCAGGAATATATTGATCGTCCGGATCAAGAATTTTATCAGCAAAAGGTTCGGCAATCCGCAATGAGCCTTCCAGCCAGTACTGAAAGCCATACTCCTGCCCCGGTGTTAACCCGGTAAGCTCTTTCCAGAAATATTCCCCATCGCGATTCATCAGGTTTTCGGTTTTTACTTCCCAGTTGCTGAAATCACCCAGCAGGTAAACGGAAGATTTTGCGGGAGCCCAGAAGCAAAGTGTTACTTTGGATGGGTCGCTGCTGTAATTGATTCCGGCAATTATACCGGCTGGCCTTGATACCACCGGGCTGTTCTGCTTAACAATGTATTGAAATGTAACTTCATGACTGGCTCCGCCTGTAACCGCAGTGGCTGCAATTTTTACGGTAGCATCGGTTGGTGTGGCCGGAACCGTATAAGCATAGGTATAATTTTGCGTGGCTGATTGGGAATCGGTAAGCACATCATTTACAAATAGCTGAAAGTTAGCCGGGGCCGGGGCAGTAGCATTAACGTTAAGCGTATTTCCTTCCTGTACTGCCACCGGAAATTCAACAGGGGCTACCAGGCTGATCTTGAATCCAAAGTTGGCGATGTGGTCTACCGTTTGCCCGCCTGACCAATCGCTGGCCTTTAGCAACATTCCTATCTGCGTTTCATTGCTGATATCGGAAGTAAAAAAATCGGAAGGCTTGAAGGTGATAGCCCACTTGGTAATACCGCCTTCTACCGATTTTGTAAACCTGGCGGCATCAGCGGCAGCGGTGGCCGGGTTGATATTATACTTTGCATCGGTATTTTTTCCGGGAATCCAGACCCAGATCCATGCATTGGAAAGATTAGCCAGAGAGGTACCGGTAACATCGTAGGTTACCGTTATCTGGTCGTTGTATTGAAACAACGAAGGCGTTATGGCAGGTATCTTATCTACTTTTTGTGCCCAAACAGCGCCACACAATCCCAACATTAATACAGTAAAAATTCTCCTCATACCATTCGCATTTATGTATTTAAATTAATTCCTTTTCAAAATAACAGATTCAAGCGCATTTACCGTAATCGTATTTTTAGCTTTCCCGTTACCACCGGATACATACCTGTAATTTTTTCCTTTGGGAAGCTCAAAAAAACCTTTTTCCAAACCCGCATTAAACAATACTACAATTTCATCCTGGCCTGCAACCCTGCGGTAACCCAACAATTTTCCTTCGGCCTTAATAAATTCCAGGTTACCTGAAATCAATACCGGGTTTGCTTTCCGGATGGCAATCAGCTTTTTATAGAAATCGAAATGTTGCTGGTTAAAGGCAACCTCATCGTATTCATTCAGCACGTTGCGATAGTTATCTTTAGTTTCCGGCTGAAAGGTAAGCTCTTTCCACATTAATGGTTTGCGCGAATGCGGATCATCTGCTCCCCACATGCCCATCTCCTCTCCGTTCCAGATGTGCGGTGCGCCAATAGAGGTAAAGGTATGCACCAGGTACAGCCGAAGCCGCTTATACGTTTCTTCATCCGGCTTATTGGTTTTGTATGCAGGATTGTCCGGGTAGGTGCTGACCTTATATTTATTCGTGTTGTAAAAATCGGTGAGCAAACGAGGCGTATCATGGCTGGTTGCCACGTTCATCATGGCATACAGGTTATCTTTCGCCAACCGCTTCCACTGAATTTCCAGGCTGTCCTTAAATGCACGCGCATCTATTTCAAAATCCGTTTTGGCAAAGAAATAACGTGCCGGCCGGTAAACCTGGTAAAACATCACGGCATCAAACACATCACCACCGGTATAAGGCACCGGGTTCATAAGCCTGTCGGGCCATTGCTCCCACCAGATTTCTCCTACCAGGTACGCTTCCGGCTGAATGGCGCGAACAAACTTCCTGTACTCACGCCAAAAGCCCAAGCCAACCTGGTCGGCAACATCCAGCCTGAATCCATCTACCCCATTGCTTGTATTTCCGTCTGGTGCGAGCCATCGCCTGGTAACTTCAAAAACATGAGCCTTCACATCCCCGCTTATATTGCCCTCGTAGGGAAGCCCGTTCTTTCTTTCCGTTGTTACATCAACTTTTTTAATCTCAGGTAAAAATTTTACGTTAAGCCAGCCATCATAATCAAACTCATTTTGCGCTGTGGCCGGATCATCGAATGATTTTATCGCATACCAGTCTTTATATGCTGACGACTGCTGATTTTTTAAAATATCCAGCCAGCTCCAGAACGTGGTACCGGTGTGATTCCACGAATAGTCCATAATGATTTTCATGTTTCGCCTGTGCGCTTCACTCACCAGCTTAAGAAACAGCTTATCGGCTGCCGTCCATTTCCACGTAGCGGGATCGTCAGGGTTCTCGCTGGCAATAATCTTATTATCACCTTCCGGATCGGGACCAAAGTTTACATCTACATGGTGATAATACCGTGCATCGTATTTGTGCAGGGACGGGGCATCATTAACCGGGTTCAGAAACAAGGCTGTGATGCCAAGCTCCTGAAGGTAATCTAACTTATCCAGCACGCCTTGCAGATCTCCTCCATACCTGCGGTACTGCACCATATCGCCAAAAGACCGGCCGGGTATTTTAGCCCATTCTTCCTGCGCAAACCAGTTCCATGTCCACGGTGTTATTGACCAGCCTTGCGGAGCGGCAACATCCATAGGCGGAATAGCTATATTCTCCGGCCGGGGATCGTTGGATGGATCGCCATTATAAAACCGTTCCACAAAGATCTGGTACCAGGTTACTTCACCGGCCCATTTCGGGGGTTTACTGAATGACGTTTGCTGTGCCTCAACGGTATATGGCACAAGCATGCAAGCCAGGTTAAGAGCCAGTATATACTTTAAGGTTTTCTTCATTCTTTACCACCTTTTTAATTCTAAAACAGAAATATTTATTTCCACACATCAACCAATTTCAATGAATCCATCTGCATGTAATTCATTTTAAATAAAAAATCAGGAGTTGTGTAACTCCTGATTTTAGAGTAGTACGTTGTTCTGAATCAATTAGTCTAAGCTTACGACCTTGGATGTTAAATTAACCGTTATCGTTCTTGAGCCGGTAGTGCCTACATACCTGAAGTTCTGATCGGTGCCTGCACCCTGATTCGCCAGATCAGCATCAACAGTAGTAAAGTATCCGTAGTTATACGATGGATCCCAGCCTTTTTGCGGGAAAAACCTGAAAAGGTTATTGTTGGTTAAATTTACTGTAGCCGTAAAATTTCCATTTCCGGCACTGTAGGTCATCTCTATATACTGGCCATCATTCCAGCCCCAGCCAAAGTCATCTCCCGTGATGAATAATACCGGCAAAGGCGGATCTCCAAGCGTTACTGTTTTTTCATTCAGATCAACCGTAACCTTTTTTGTACCCGATTCTCCCGATACGCGGAAGTTTAAATCCCCATCGCTGGCGTTAACGAAATAGTCAGGAACGCTGGTGAAATACGGGTAATTGTATGACAATGGCCCCCAGTTGGCTTGTGCAAAAAACCGGAATGTTTCTCCTGAAACGAAAGGAGCATCGGCCTGAAATACTCCCGGCTTAATGTAGGTCATTTTTATGCTTACTCCGGTTCCCGGCTGATCCCACCCACCGATTCCGGCCCCGGTCATATACAATACCGGCTCATCCACAGCTACAGCAGTAACCGTTTTTGAATTCAGATCAACACCCACTTTGTACCAACCCGAAGCGGCAGTAACTCTAAGATTGGAGTCTCCGTCATTGCCATTCACAAAAACAGAGCTTACTGTGGTAAAGTAAGGATAGTTATAAGAAACCGGCCCCCAATCGAGCTGGCCGAACCACCTGAACGTTTCACCGTTGGTGAAGTAAGCAATGGTTTCGTACTTTCTGAACTCGCTGCTTTGCCATTCTACTGCATTTGCCGGCCACGGGCCCCAGCCTTTCAAAGCTGCACCCATTCCCCAAATAGGAGGAAAGCTGGTAGCATAAGAAGAAAGCGTTATGGTTATAGCGTTGGAGTAAACCGGATCAACGCTATCATCTACAAATGATACTACACGCAATTGCACTTGTGTAGGCTCTTCGGGCACAAGGCCCATACCCAGCAGTATATCATTGGTAGCTCCTACATTCAAGGCCGCTTCCAGCGAGTTGGTGGTGGCGAGCTCAACTGCATTCGCAAAATTATTTCCTGCTATGTCAGCCTCCAGCGTATAAGTAACAGATGCTTTAAAGCCGTAATCAGTGGCTGTCCAGCCAATGGTTGCAAAGTTCTGATCTTTGTTTGCAAGCGTAAGCACGAAAGCAGACGATGATGGCGCCTGCAGCACATTCGGGCTTACATCCGATTTAAGCACAGCCTTAACGGAATCATCTTCACAACCTGCGAAGACCCCTACCATTAATAAGGCTGCTAAAAAATGTTTTAAGGTTTTCATGTTTATTACCTGTTTATGCATGATTAATAACCTGTATTCTGAGTAAGATTAGGATTCGAAGCCCGGTCGGCTGCAGGAACAGGGAACAACACCCGGTGTGCTCCTATTGATGTGCCGGCTGCCTCACCACCTTTCCACGGCCACAGGTAAGTGTTGCCTGTGTACTTTCCAAAACGAATCAGATCTGTTCTGCGATGACCTTCCCAATACAATTCCCGGGCACGTTCATCCAGGATGAAATCCAGATCCAACTGGCCACTGGTAATAGCGCCTGCTGCGTTACCGGCTGTTACATCGGCCGGTCTTGTTCTGATGGCATTTACATAACCCAATGCTGTTGCTAGATCGCCACCGCTTCCTCCTCTTAAAACAGCCTCGGCATACATCAGGTAGGCATCGGCCAAACGGAACATGGGATTATCAGTATCCTGAAACCCGGGGTTGCTTCCGGCTGCACCGGTTGATGTAACATTTCTGAATTTATACACGCCATAACCCTGCGAGCTGTTATTTACAGCCTGAATTTCGAGCGATTGCCCTTTATCTTCTTTGGCAAAGAGCGCACGGGCTTCGTTCGGGTTTGTAAACTTGCTTACAAGGGCTGATGTGGTTCTTAATCCAGACCAGCCTCCGTTGCCCGCATTACCATAAATCATTACCCATACGCCATCATAAGCCTGAGAGCGGGTTCCGTCAAATAACTGCGCAAAAATGATCTCAGGGCTGGTATGATTATCCGCCAGAAAGTTGTTCAGATAAGACGGGGCCAAAGAATAACCGGCTTCAATTACTTCTTTCAATTGTGTAATGGCCTCCGTGTATTTTGCCTGGCCAATATAAACTTCTGAGTTCATATACAGCTTAGCCAACAGCATCGCGCAAGCCGCTTTATCGGCACGGCCATATTCAAAGCGTGCTGCTCCCATCAGGGGCTTGATCTCGACCAGCTCACTCTCTATAAAGCTATACAAGTCTGCCCGGCTGATCTCAGGCGGGAAATAGGCGCCCGGCAAATCATTCTCCGTAACAAACGCCATTTTGCCGAACAGGTCTAATCCATAGTAATAGGCCAATGCACGCAGGAAACGCGCCTCGGTGTGAAACTTAAGAATATCCGGATCAGACAGCTTGCCGGAAGTTGCACGCATATACTCGTTGGTAAGAGCAGCCACATTCATAATCCGGGCATATAATGCCGTTGGGATAATATCAGCAGGAGTCCACGTGTTGTAATGCAAATTAAAGATTGTTCCGTTAGCATCATTCGGGTAAGTCCATACTGCCTCATCGGTTGTAAGCTCCTGCATATTCCAAAGTGAACGAATGAAGCAGCTGAATCCTTCGTCTACACCGGCTACATCACCCGCACCTGCAGGGCCTTGCTGACCTGTGAGCGCAAAGGTTGCATATAACTTGGCCAGGCCGGCTTTGTAGGATTGTGTATCGGTATATACCGTTGCCGATGTGGTGATGGTAGAATCCAGGGGCTTTACGTCCAGGTCGCCAATGCACGACATCATCAGGCCCACCAGGGTGAACCCGGAAATTATGGTTGATTTATTTCTCATGTTTTTCATAACTCAAAAAATTTTCCCTTGATTAAAACGTAACATTTAATCCGAGCAGGAATGTACGCGGACGCGGGTAGATATTATTATCTATACCACTCACAGATTCAGGATCCAGCCCTTTGTACTTCGTAATGATGAACGCGTTTTGAACGGTAAGGCTTATGCGGGCCTTTAGCCCTTGTGTAATCATGTTATCAAGATTATAGCCTATTGCAGCGTTATCCAGCTTAAAGAATGAAGCATTCTGAACATAATAATCGGAGAACACCTGCTGGCCTACAAAGCCGGCATCGGTTACCACGCTGGGAATGTTCCTGAAATGCTGCTGTGTGTACACCCCGTTGTAATAAGCATACCCGGCCTCAATATTATTATACAAATAGTTGCCGATGCTCAGGCGGGACGAAAACGAAAAATCAAACTGCTTGTAGTTACCCCGCGAATTGATGCCTATCAGGAAATCGGCAACCGGGCGATGAAAGTGATACTTGTTGACCTCTGAAGCTGCAGGGCCATCACTACCTGAACGATTTACGTATAAGCCTTCTACCGGCTTACCATTTGCATCATACACCTGCTGGTAAACAAAGAAAGACGATGCCGGGAAACCTACCCGATGGTTTTGTACGTTGGCGCCTACACCCACATTCCCCAGGAAAACCCCGGGGTAGCTCGGGTCATCGGTGAGATTCAGCTTGGTGATCGTGCTGTTAATGCTGGTCAGGTTCATGCCGATTGTCCAGCCGAAATCCGGCCTGGTGAAAGGCGAGTAGTTCAGCGATACCTCAATACCCTGGTTTTCCATGCTGCCTACATTGGTGGTAAGGAAATTGGAGAAGTTTACACCATTGGGTATGCCGATATTGTTGAGCAGGTCTTTTGTATTCTTCTGGAACAACTCTACCGAGCCGGTTATTTTATCGTTGAGGAAACCGAAATCCAACCCGATGTTGTAGGTGGTTGTTTCCTCCCACTTGATATTCGGATCATAAGCTTCCGGTCTTAATGTATAAAAGAAAGAATTACCCAGCTGGTATTGCGCCAGGTCGTTGGAAGTCCTGTAAACGGCCAGGTAAGGATAATAGGCACCGGCCACATCCTGCTGACCGGTAACTCCATAACCTGCTCTCAGCTTAAGATCTGATACGGCATTAACCGAAGCAAGAAAGGTTTCATCCTTCAGGCGCCAGGCCAGCGCAAGTGATGGAAATAATCCCCAGCGGTTTTCCGGGGCTACTCTTGACGTTCCATCGTTTCTCAATGTTGCTGTTAGCAGGTACTTTCCATTGAGCGTATAGTTCAACCTTCCGAAGAAAGAAACCAGGTAATTTTCGCTGGGTGTTGGCGGAGGGTCAACAATTTGAATTGCAGATTCATTTCGTGAATCTCTTGTACGATAGAAATGCTGCCAGCCATATCCAAGCGTTGCATCAATCTTGTGCATCCCTAAATCCTTCGTGTAGTTGAAGTAGAGATCCAGCAGCTCAGATTGGTTCTTTCCGGTGTACGTATTATTTCTCCCGGTAAGCGTTCCCGTACTGTGAATAAACCCGGAATTAAGCGGTGCGCGATTGTAACCTTCCGTAGTGGATACATCGAGGCCCAGGTTCAGCACGGCTTTAATATCCCTCAAGAATGGCAGCTTATATTCAATCTGCGCATTTCCGATAAGCCTGTTATTCGTTCCGCGGTTGTCGGTTTGCTGCAGCATCGCTACCGGGTTAGAGTTTCCGTTCGTGATCTGCGGAGTACCTTTGCTTAACCAACTGAAATATCCGCCATATGTTTCGTTCCCGTCCCGGACAGGCTGCGTGGGATCGAAAGAAATCGCATTTCCAATCGCTCCTTCATCACCAAAATCGGAAACCGCACGGCTCGCTTTGGCGCTTACGGATACTTTCAGATCACCATTTAAAAATGTTGGCGTAAGGTTAAGATTAACAGAATGCCGCTGCATGCCTGTTGTTTTCAGAATCCCCTGCTGATCGGTATATCCATAGGAAACGCGATAAGGCAATGTTTTGTAAGTGCCCGAGGCGCTAACGTTATGGTCGTGCGAGATGGACGTTCTGAATATCTCTCTTTGCCAGTTGGTGTTGTCGTTTCCAAGCAAGCCAAGGGCCGCAGGTGTGATTCCGTAAGTGCCCTGTTCGGCCATATCATTAACAAGCGCCCTGTATTCAGTAGCATTAAGCACATCCACAAACTTCATGGGGCTTGATGCCGATACATTCCCGTTGTAATTCCACTGCACCTTGCCTGCCTTTCCCTTTTTAGTAGTAATGATGATTACGCCATTGGAAGCACGCGAACCATAAATAGCTGTTGCCGATGCATCCTTCAGCACGGTAAATGTTTCGATGTCGTTGGGATTGAGGGACGATAACGGGTTTGCAATTCCACCCGGATCGGTAGCATCTACCGGAAATCCGTCAATAACGATCAGCGGGTCGTTATTTGCCGTCAAAGATGCGCCACCCCTGATGCGTATCTGGGCGGCAGCACCGGGGGCACCGCTGTTGGAGATAACGGATACTCCGGCCACACGACCTGTTAGCAGATCCTGTGGCGACATGAGCACGCCTTTGTTAAAATCCTTGTTAGAGATTGCCGTAACTGCGCCTGTCGCGTCTTTCTTTTGCACTTCCCCATATCCAACCACTACAATTTCCTGCAGGGCTGTAACATCCGTTTGCAACGAAATGCTCAGTACGGTCTGAGATCCCACCGAAACTTCCTGGGTAGCGTAGCCGATGTAAGATACTACCAGTACGGCACCGTTTCCTACCGAAATAGAAAACTCGCCATCGGCATTGCTGGTTGTCCCGGTGTTGGTTCCCTTCACCAAAATGTTTGCACCCGGAATCCCCTGTCCGTCATCGGCAGAAGTTACCTTTCCGGTAACTACCCGGTTTTGGGCAAGCGATACCACCGAAGCACAAACAAATGCTAAGAGTAGTAAATTTTTAATCATAGAGTTTAACTTGGTTTTAGTTGTGTGTGTAATTCGAATTTTTCGCAATTAAAATTATCCACAAAGAGGGTGGAAAATCAGCAGAAATCCTTCAGAAATTAAAAATGTTCTTACGAAATCGGTTGTTAAAACGATTGCAAGAAAAAAAATACCCAAAAAAGTAGTGTCCTTTTTAAGGATCCCGAAAATCCGGTTTGATGAATAGCGGCTCTTAAAGGGCCTGCTGAAACAGGCTTGCCGGCACTCCCTTTACACCCGGCTTTACAGAAAACAGGCTCCCGCTAAGCGGGAACGCGGCCAGCTTATCAGGCTGCACCCAGGCACGGGCAGTGGTGATGTAAAGGGTTTCGAGGTTTTTACCTCCAAAGGCACAAGAAGTAACATGGGGCGCTGGTACCGTAATCTTCCGGAGAAGCTGCCCGGTGGCGGGATCAAACCTGCCGACCGCGTAACCTCCCCACAGGGCTATCCAAAGCTTGCCTTCCGCATCTATGGTCATTCCATCAGGCACACCCATGCCGGGCGGGATTTTCACTGCGATTCTCCGGTTTGAAATTTTTCCGGTTGAGTCATCATAATCAAATGCCTGAACGGTAAGCGTGGGCGTATCATTGTAATACATGGTTTTACGATCCGCTGTCCATACAATGCCATTGGATATTGTTACGCTATCCAGCATAGTATGAACTTTATTGTCAGCATCCATCCGGTAAAGGGAAGCGGCTTTCTTACGTGCATCCAGCGCCAGTGTACCCACCCAAAATCTACCGGATGGATCGCACTTGCCATCATTGAAACGCATGGCTGAATCAGGCAGCGGATTGACAACAAAGCTCAATCGGCCACTCCCCATATCCAGCTTATGAATCCCGGTTTGAAGGGCTACAAGCACGCCTCCTTTCTGAACCGGAACAACCGTGCCAATACGTGCGCCAACCAGAAAGGATCTGTTGCTTTTGGTTGACGGATCATAGATATGCAACTGCTTACCTTCAATATCTACCCAATACAATTTATTTTCGGTGGGATGCCAGATGGCGCCTTCTCCCAATATAGCTGTCCCCTCCCATTCAAGAGATGCCGCTATATCCGGGTCTGTTGTTAAGCCGGAGATCATCATCCACATTAACCACCAGCTTTTCATCACCTATTTTTTTAAGCCGATACGTTCCACTTCCAGACTGAAGGCACTTTCCTTTTCAGCCGCTGTAAAGTTATAACCGGTTGTCAGCTCAATCTTCTCACTTTCTTTCAGGTCAAATCTTCCCGCACCTCCATGAAATGTGAGCGGCAGGAACCCGGGATAAGGCCGCGGCAGCAGCAGTGATTTTCCCGGCTTAAGATCCGTGAGCGGTACCTCAATATCCTGAAGCTGGTTTGTAACCGTGATCGTGGCGGAAAAGGCCTGCCCATGTATATTAACCAGGGTTACAGTTGCTTCCACAGGTTGCGCCTTTGAGCTCCTCGCACGTATCACCATCGTTTTGTATTCATTCAACCCGGACAACCGCCCCTTCACATGCCCTGTGAATACATGCTGAAGGCCCATGGCGTCAACACCTTTCAGATCAGCCGCATCCAGCTTAAGCACCAGCTGGTTGGGCAATTCGCCTGCCGGATATGAAACCTGGAATCCCCTCCTCCATACCGGAAAGGTGCGCGCCCGGTCATGCTCCGGGTTAAACAAATCGATTTGCGTACCCGGTGAAGCCACGAAGGTATTCCAGGCTTCAAGCTGATAGCTGTCCCATGCATAGGGATTTTCTTTGATGCCACCCGGAAACAAGGTATAATCATTATCCTGCTGAACCACCATCCGGTAGCTGAACATACCCGGCTGAAGCAGATCTTCCGGAACCACCAGCTCATATTCATAAGATGATGCAGCCTGCATGTTTAAGGTACGCCACCGGCCTCCCTGGGGGGAAATGATAACCGAAACACTTCCTGATTCAAGCCCGGTTACACGCGCACGAAGGGTAATCGGCTGGTTTGCCGAAATCTCTCTGAAAGGAACGTGATACAAGCTCACCGGGCGTTTGGCAGAAGCCGGGGCAACAAATTCAGTCAGTCCTATAACTCCGGCTTTATATTTTCCCGGTGTTGGTTGTTTTCCTTTCCGGGATACCAGGTATGTGCCGGGCGAAATTTTAAACGCCTGGTTTACCGCGGCCGTTGTATAGCTGTTGCCGGCATTCACGGCTTTGATTTCAAAATCGTTACCCAATGCAGGAAGGTTCAGCTGCATCTGGTTCATTCTCCATTCAATATGTGTTACTTCCTTGCGGGGTGATGCTTTTTCAAAAGGATCGCGGATATGAATAGCGTCAGGCATTACTTCCAGCCGCCAGACACCATCTTCCAGCTTGTCCAGGAAATATGCACCGGAACCATCATATCTTACTACAGGCGAGCTGCCTACACCGGCCACGCTCAAAAGCCTGGAAGGATTAACGGGCTGTGTAGTGGTTGAGCTTGAATAAATAAACTCTTTCTCGTCATTCATCTCGCTTAATGCCTGCTTATAGCTTACCCGGAATACATCGAATATACTATCGGCCGGGTAAGTACCATAGCTCTTATGCCGCGGCAGCTTATGAAATACCCTGGAAGCTATAAGCATGCTTACGGCCTTGGAAGGCGTGTAGGCCAGATTCAGATAATGTGTCTGGTATTCGGTATTTACGTTAGCCATTGCCAAGGGATCGTAAGCAAACTGCGTAGCCCATCCCATACCCGCCTCGCGAAAGCTGCGCACCATAGCCGGATACATATAAGATTGAAGAATATCTGCGGCATCGAACTCATAAACCATTAGCCCTTTGTTACGAAAGGCAGGGATCGTATCGAACGGAATGGTGTACTTATCCACATGTGGCAGATAATTTCCCTGCAGGGTATTTCCGGAGACCAACCCGGATGGATACCATTGAAAGCTAAACCCGTCCACATGGGACGCTGCCACAGCATCCGCATAGTAAGGGCCCTGGCTGATGTTATAAAAAACCGGCTTTTTCCAACCTGTACTTTTTATTGCTGCGGTAAGCCTGTTCACGTAGCCTGTAACGCCTTCTTTAGGTCCACTGTGGGCGGGCTCATTGTTTATTTCAACCGCAATAATATCGGGGTCATCCTGGTAGGAAAGCTTTGTGTAGGGATTTATATGACTGAAGAACTGCTTCAGGTAATTTTCCTGGGCTACAATGGCTGAGTCGTTGGTGGTTAGCTTTCCCCGTCCGTAGAACCGGGAGAAGCCCGGAGTATTTTCATCCTGTTCCGGGTAACCGTTTCCCCAAAAGGCAATAGGAGTAATTATCGTCCTGATATTCCGTTTCTTCAGCTCGGCTAACAAAAAATCATACAGGCGCAGGTGCTCGTTGTTCAACAAGTTGCCGCTTACATCCGAAATCTCCGTATCCCACACGTGCACCCGAAATGCATCCAAGCCAAGGCGCGCCAAATGGTACACATCCTGCCGGATCGCATCCTCCACGTTAATGCCTGAATTTTTATGCGCCCGGTACGCATGTGCGAAGGGGGTTGTATAATTCACGCCAAAGAAGGCCGCTTCCTTGTTGTCTTTCGTCCACCGAAAAGTGCCCGTCTTGTCAATGTATACCGGGTTAACATTCTTTTCGCGCGGTTGCGCACAGAGCATGCTGCCGTGCAGGGTCAACCCTATGATTATCAAAAGCTGGTAGGTAGATCGCATACAGAAAATAGATTAGATCAGAAATTATAATCGTGTGTCATGAATTGAATACCTGAGTTTACTTCGCCTGCAAAATCAAAAAATGTATTGTTCTCCCAGGCTGATCCTGTTCCCCACAGGTCTTTCATACCGGATGATATCCATGCGGGCTCCCAGTAAATAATCCCTATGCCTCCGCCATCCATTACCTCCTGTGTTAAGGACTTCATCATATCGAGCTGCCCCTGGTTGGTGTAAGGGAATCCGGAAACCGGAGCTTGCCCGCCAAAGATATTGTTGTAACTGTCGTTGCCGCTGGTTGTCCAGGGGTAAGCGGTTTCAAGTATCATTACATCTTTATTAAACTTATTCTTAAAGCCAGCCACTGAATTCGACAGTTGAGAAACGGTTACAGTGGTATGCCAGATGGGATAATATGAAAATCCTATAATATCAAAATCACTTACCTCGCCTCCGTTCACAACATTGGTAAACCACCAGTCCACATCCTTAGGATCAGCCACGTGTAAAATAACCTTCACTTCGGCCCCGGAAGCCACATCGCGAACAGCCTGGATACCTGATTTTATTACGGTGCGTAGATTACTCCACTGACCATTACACCCGTTGCATGCAGGAAAACCCGCAGGCGCTTCGGTATATAACATGCCGCAATTGGTTTCGTTTCCAAGCTGCACATACTCGGGGAGCAAAGATTTTGACTTGAGGTAGTTAAGTGTTTTAAACGTATAGTTATAAACGGAATCTTTCAGCACCGAAATAGCTTTAATATCAAGCCATGCAGCCGGAATCTTTTGGTTTGCCGGGTCGGCCCACGTATCGGAATAATGAAAATCAAGCAATACCTGCAACCCCTGCTGCTTTGCCAATCCTATCGCCTTCTCAACATCCTTCAGGTCATTATAAAGCTGAGTACCGGCATCGCCATAAACTTCTTTCGTCCAGGCCGGATTATGCCATAAGCGAAACCGCACGAGGTTGGCTCCGTGATCTTTAAAGATCTTATACGGGTTTGTAACAACACCCGCATCTTTATACACACCCCCGAAATCCAAAACCTGATTGACATACGACAAATCCGCTCCAAACAAAAAAGGATCCTTATCGGGCACAAGTGAAGGTGGCGGGTCTTCTTTACACGCAGCAAAACCTAATGCTCCCGCAAAAATGATCATGTAAAACACGGCCTTCATGTTGCTAAATTAGATACATAGCGGAATGTACCGTTAGTAAATATCTTACCAAAAATAGCTCTAATCAGTTTGTGATTATCTTATTCAGCGTTACCGTTTTACAATATCCTGTTATTTTACCGTTCATAATGCACGTTTAACCTTTCTGATTAGATTTGTAAAGACCGGTAATCACATCAGGCGTTTGCCGGTATAGAAATCATAAACGGATGAGCTTGCGAAGAATCAAATTTTTAATCGTGATTTTGCTGGCAGAGCTTGCCTTCTGCATACCGGTTGTTGCCCAGCATTACTACTTTTCCACATTATCGGTCAAAGACGGGTTGCCTTCCAATATCATTTCAGGGATTGCGCAAGATGAGAGTGATTTTATATGGATCGGAACCGGCAATGGGCTGACCCGGTATGACGGTAACCAGTTCCTGACTTTTAAAAAAAGCAGTAACTCAAACTCGCTTTCATCCAATGAAATAAGCTGCTTGCTACAGGCGGGTGAAAACCTTTGGATAGGAACCTGGGGCGGGCTTTGTAAAATCAACACACGAACCTTTGCCATAACCCGTATACCGGCAATAGGAAGAAATGCCATTCGCACCCTTGCAAAAGGATCGGGTCAAACTGTTTGGATCGGAACGGAAAACGGGTTGCTGCAGTTAGACGAATCGTCATTAACAGTGCTTAAAACTTACCACACCAATAACAGCGGCCTGAGCCATAACACCATTCGTTCTATTTATGAAAGTGAAGATGGAACACTTTGGGTAGGCAGCTACGACAAGCTAAACAAGCTAACTGCAGGCGGTGGCCTGTTCCAGGTCTTTGATTTAAAGAAAAGCTACAAGCCCTCATTAAAGAACAACCTGATCTGTGGCGAGATCAGACCGGCCCAGGCCGGAAGCGATTCTTTGCTGTGGATCGGGACAGAAACCGGGCTGTGCTTATTTAACACGGTAACCGAGCAGTTTGAGCTATGGGGTGATCAGCAGGTTGCCCTGAGCAACGAAGTAATCAAATGCATTTACCTGGGTGAGGCCGGCAAAGTCTGGTTAGGTACCGATTTCGGATTGAACATTCTCGATCCCGCTACCAAAGAAGTGGTTCCCTACTTTCACAACCCGCAATTGCCTTTCTCCATTGCAAACAATGCTATCTGGCAAATTTATGAAGACCGAAGTGGTGTTATCTGGCTGGTTACATCCAATGGTCTTAGCAAGCTCAACAAGCATCCCGGGTTATATTCCTTTCATGAAGTTTCCAGCAAAGTTGAAAATCAGACTGTCGGCAACCAGGTGAAGGCCATGCTTTATACCAAAGACGGAACAACGTGGCTGGCCACATTACATGGTGTGCTTCGCATGGGCGACAACGGAGAAACCCAATTGTTTGATACTCATTCGGCATCGCCTTATCAATTGCTGCTCAATAACACTTACGCATTGGAAGAAGACAGCCTTAACCGGATCTGGATCGGCACCGCAGGGGGAATAAACATCTGGGATGAGTCAAAAAAGAAAATGCACACTATAACCGCGACACCTGAGAACGGATTGATCACAAACTACATCGCCCGGTTTGTTAAAGGTGATGATGGATCGATCTGGGTCAGCACCTACCAGGGCGGTCTTTTCAAAGTTGCCGGAGATTTTCAGGTGCCGGGTAAAATCCGGTTTGAGATTGCAAACCAGGAGTTTGGTTCTGAAAAAATTGTGGCGGGTAAGAATGCCTTATGGTTTGCGCTAAACAACGAGCTTTACCGGCTTGACCTGAAGACTGGTGAGCAGCGTAAAACAGACTTGTTTTCGGGCATTCAGAATAAAGGTGATATTCATTGCCTGTATTATTCCAATGATGGATTGGTATGGGCCGGAACGCAGAACGGGTTAATCCAGTATAACCCGGAACTTAATGCTTCTGCGTTCTATCCGATCCGTGTCGGGCACGATGTTTACGTGGGCAGCTTAAGCGAAGACGATAGTGGAAATATCTGGGGAACTACTACTGATTTCATTTTCAAATATTCAAAAGGCGGGGAAACTGAAATGTTTCCATTGGAAAGAGATCTGCCGCTTAAGAGCTTTTACCAGGGATGTGTAACGCGAAAAGGGGATGCTGAAATTCTTTTTGGTGGCGATAATGGATTTGTTTCGGTTAATACCCGCCAAATGATTCATGCCGCATACAAGCCTAAGGTTTTCATTACCGCACTTAAGATAAATAATCAGGTGGTGAATTTTGGGGACACTATTGATAACAAGGTGCTCATTCCGCAGGATATTTCATATACTTCCGGGTTGCATCTGGATTTTACTCATCGTTCTATCACGTTCGGGTTTTCGTCTTTGCACTTCTGGCAGCCCGATATGAATGTTTATGCCTACAAGCTGGAAGGTTTTGATGAGGATTGGATTTATGTTTCCGGGTCAAAAAACTTTGCGGTATATTCTAACCTCTCTCCCGGCAATTATGTATTCCGGGTTAAAGGCACAAATAACTACGGGCAGTGGAGCCCGCAGCAGGCATCCATTAACATTACCGTAAAGCCTCCACTCTTTTTGAGCCCTGCGTTCCTGGCACTGTATGGCTTGCTGATTATTGGAGGAATTGTACTGGGCATGCGCATTTATGCTGTCCGTCTTAAGCTCAGCAACGAACTGAAGATCACGCGACTGGAAAAAAGTCATGCCGAAGAGCTTGCCCAGACCAAGCAAAAATTCTATACAAATATCTCGCATGAATTACGGACACCGATAAGCCTGATCCTGCCTCCCATTCACCAGATATTGAGAGAGGGCAGGCTGGATGCCGAAAGCAGGGGCCTGATCACACTTGCAGAAAAAAATTCTCATCGCTTATTAAGAGTAATCAACCAGATTCTCGATTTCCGGAAATTAGAGCGCGATACCTTACAGCTTAAAATCAGCCGTGTTAACCTTGTAAGCTTCAGCCAGGAAATCCATGCCCTGTTTTCAGACAAAGCTAACCGGAAGAAAATCAGCTTTCGTTTCACATCAGCCGAACACGAGGTGCCTGTATGGATTGACACTGAAAAAATAGAAACGGTATTATTCAACATGCTCTCCAATGCATTTAAGTTCACTCCAAACGGAGGTAGCATAGAAGTCTTCATTCAAAAAGAAATTCCTGCGGAGAAGTATCCGGACGGTTCAGTATCTGTAAAAGTTTCAGACACCGGTATCGGCCTGAGCCCTGACGAGCAAGCCAAAATTTTCGAGCCGTTTTACCAGACCCATGAAGCCCGGCAGATGGAAACGGGTACGGGTATCGGGCTCGCGCTGGCATTGGAATACGTCAAGCTCCACCATGGGCACATCCGGGTAGACAGCATTAAAGGTTCAGGCACAACGTTTATTATTCATTTACCTCTTGGTAAAAATCATTTGCCTGTAGATTCCATTCACGATGAGCAGGAGCTGGAATTGATCGCAACCAGGGAAACACACAGCCATGCATTGAATTCGTACCGGTTCGACCTGAATTCAAGCAAGCCGCTGGTTTTGGTTATAGATGACAATGCAGACATGATTGATTTGATCAGGATCAGCCTGTGCCACAAATACAACTTTATTACAGCCGAAAACGGTGAAGAAGGATTACAGAAAGTTGTTAGTTTTTTACCTGAACTGGTAATCAGCGATATCATGATGCCCGTGATGGACGGGTTAACGTTTTGCAAAAAAATAAAGGAGAATTCCAGGACAAGCCATATCTCCATTATCCTGATTACAGCACGCAGCTTAACATCGCAGCAAGTTGAAGGTATTCGCCTGGGCGCAGATGCCTATCTCACCAAGCCGTTTGATCTTGAATACCTGGAAGCCAATATGGATCACCTGCTGAGTCGTAAACACGAGTTGATCAACTACCTGAAAAGTGTGCTGCATACCGGGTCAATCAGCGCTGAAAAGGAGAACGAAGACGAAAAGTTTGTTAAGAAAGTGATGAACACCATTGAAGCCAACATTGCCAACCCTGGTTTTGGTGTTGAACAGCTCAGCGAAGAAATCGGCATGAGCGCCTCCTATCTCTACCGGAAGCTGAAATCACTTACCAATGTTTCTACCATTGAGCTCATTAAGAAATATCGCCTTAAAAAGGCATCTATCCTTTTGCGTAATAAGGGCGGCAATGTAACTGAAATTATGTATGAGGTGGGATTTGCCAACTTATCCTATTTTTCAAAATGCTTCAAAGCCGAGTATGGACTTAATCCGAAAGACTATCAGCAAAAGATGAGTAAAAGCTCGGTAGATTTGAATTTTTGACGACTTCCACGATTTTTTTCAGGGCGGGCCTTACAGGTGGCGTTTGGATACCGGGTACTGATAAGCTGCGGAGCCGACAGGAGGGTTACGGTTGTAATAACCCGGAAATAGCCGAAAAATCTTTACCAGCATACCTGCTGTAAATACCCACCGGGAAAGTCTGGTTGAAAATTCAATGTTAAAAATACTGCCATACGCATCGGTAAAGCAATAAAGCAAGGGCTGATCCGGAGAACCAAACATGGCTGCATTACCTGTGCCTCCGGGTAAAAAATACCCATAATCATCTCCTGGCAGAAGACAGCTCCGGAACGGGTTGCCGGCAGCACCCGGGATATTCATGCACTATTTATAAATTTAATGCACTTACTTATTGCATCAATAAATAATCTCTAATTACATTTACATAAAGAGTAATAAAAATCAAGCTCTCAGTCAAACTCCAACCAAAAACAAATCTAAGTCCCATGGCAAAGAAAGTGAAGAAGGCTGCTAAGAAAGGGAAAGCCAAACCAAAAAAAGCAGCAAAAAGACCGGCTAAAAAATCAGCCAAAAAGGTGGTTAGAAAAGCAGTAAAAAAGGCCGCTAAAAAAGTGAAGAAGGCTGCCAGAAAGGTGGCTAAGAAGGTGAAGAAAGTCGTAAGGAAAGTAACCAAAAAAGTGGCTCCTAAAAAGAAGGCTCCCAGGAAGAAACCGGCTCCTAAAAAAGTTGTAGCCCCTGCTCCGGCACCAGCGCCTGTTCCGGTTCCTGCCCCGGTAGTGGTAACTCCTGCCCCGGCACCAACACCCGAAACTCCGGTTGAAGGAGGAGAAGGCACCGGCTCTTCAATCTGATTAACCCTTTCCCTTTATAATGAAAAAAGAGCGGCCTGTGGCCGCTCTTTTTTTGAACAAATTTTGCCCGATTTTTCCTTTTAATCGTACCAGCCGGTTGAACGATTTATACTAATTTGCCAGACTGCCGTAGCACCAAACTTTTAACTGATATGAATAACCGCAAACTACCCTTTATCATCCTGGCTGTAATTGCCTTTATCGTAATCCTGGCCCTGTCGTCCAGCCTGTTCTACACCATAAGCGCCACCGAGCGGGCGGTATTATTCTATCCTTTCGGTAAAGGATTGGATAAGGAAAATATTGCAGAACCCGGCACCCACCTGAAAGCCCCCTGGAATGACGTTTATGTTTACAGCGTTAACGAAACTTCGGCAGAAGAAAACATGGATGTGCTGGATAAAAACGGGCTATCCATACACATTGATATTGCCGTGCGATACTCCCCCATAGCCAATAAAATCGGTTACATCCATGAACAATTTACCCGTAACTACGAAACGGTGCTGGTAATACCGGAAGTTCGCTCCACCGTACGCCAGGTAATGGGGCGCTACACCGCTGAGGAAATCTACTCTACCAAGCGGGCCGAAGTTGAGCTGGCCATTAAAACCGAAACTGAAAAAATCCTGAACATCAATAATGTTCATGCCACCGCTGTGTTGATCAAATCCATCCGGTTGCCGGAACAGATCAAAGTTGCCATTGAAAGCAAGTTGCAGCAGGAGCAGGAAGCGCTGGCCTACCAGTTCAGGTTAGACAAAGAAAAAAGTGAAGCGGAGCGTAAAAGAATTCAGGCAGAAGGCGAAGCCCGCGCCAACAACATCATCAACAACAGCTTAACGGATAAGCTGCTGAAGATGCGCGGTATAGAAGCTACCCTGGAGCTTGCCAAATCTCCCAACAGCAAAGTAGTGGTAGTGGGTAGCGGAAAAGACGGCATGCCCCTGATATTAGGAAATAATTAGAAGCTATCTTAAAAACTCATTTTTTTCTAACTACCCGGCACCCTATCTTTAACCTTCAAGTTTTAAATTCTATAACATGGCCAAGAGTGCAGAAATAATCATAGATGGAAAATCATATAAGTTTCCTATCGTAGAGGGTTCAGAAGGCGAATTGGGTATTGATATTGGTAACCTGCTGGAAGAGACCGGAGCCGTAACGCTCGACTTCGGGTACAAAAACACCGGGGCAACCAAAAGCGCAATCACATTCCTGGATGGGGACAAAGGTATTCTCCGTTATCGCGGATACTCGATCGAAGAGCTCGCAGCCAAGTCAAGCTTTCTCGAAGTTTCTTACCTGTTAATTTTTGGTGAGCTCCCTACCCAGGAGCAACTGAAAAAGTTCACCAACGACATCAAGAACCACACCATGGTGCATGAAGACATCAAGAAAATCCTGGATGGCTTCCCTTCCACCTCGCACCCCATGGGCGTGCTGGCTTCCTTGTTCTGTGCGCAAACCGCATTCTACCCGGAATCATTGGATCCTAACCGATCTGTAGAAGGCGTTTACCTGAGTATTATCCGCTCGCTGGCCAAGATGCCGACCTTTGCCGCCTGGGCATATAAAAATGCTGTGGGGCACCCGGTAAATTATCCTGACAATACCCTCGACTATTGCTCCCGCTTCCTGAAGATGATGTTTGCTTTACCGGCCGAGCATTACGAAATAGACCCGGTAGTAGCCGATGCGCTGGACAAGCTTTTGATTCTTCATGCTGACCACGAACAGAACTGCTCTACCTCAACAGTAAGAATAGTAGGTTCGTCAAAGGCCAGCATTTATTCATCCATCTCGGCCGGCATCAACGCGCTTTGGGGGCCGCTGCATGGTGGCGCCAACCAGGAGGTAATACTCATGCTGGAGCAGATCAAAAAAGATGGTGGCGATACCGATAAGTGGATTGCCAAGGCAAAAGATAAAAACGATCCGTTCCGCCTGATGGGCTTCGGCCACCGCGTGTATAAGAACTTCGATCCGCGTGCCAAAATCATCAAGAAGGCGGCTGACGATGTGCTGGCAAAATTAGGCGTGAACGATCCAACTCTTGAAATTGCCATGAAGCTGGAAGAAGTTGCCCTGAAAGACCCCTACTTTGTAGAGCGCAGGTTATACCCGAACGTAGATTTCTACTCGGGTATCATTTACCGTGCGTTGGGCATCCCGGTAGATATGTTCACCGTAATGTTTGCGATGGGACGTCTGCCCGGCTGGATTGCACAGTGGAAAGAACTGCGCGAGAATAAAGAGCCGATTGGCCGCCCGCGCCAGATTTACACAGGTAAGAACCTGCGTGAGTACGTTCCGATCACAAAGCGGTAATCCACTGATACAAATACTATCTTGCAGGCTGCCTCAAAAATAATTTTTGAGGCAGCCTGCTTTTACTTTCAATTAAACTACTATGGCACTTATTGATGATTTTAACGCGGCTGTTGCCCGATCCAAAGAATTAACCAAACGCCCCTCAAACCAAGAGCTACTGGAATTATACGGCCTGTTCAAGCAGGCAACTGATGGCGATGTTACCGGGGAGCGCCCCGGTGGTTTTGACTTCAAGGGCATTGCCAAATATGATGCCTGGGCATCTAAAAAAGGTATTGCCAAAGAACAGGCTATGCAGGACTACATGGCCTTGGTTACGCAACTGCAACAGAGCTACGCCTGACCCGCGGTGAACATCTTCTACCAACCGGATATCCCGAAAGGAGCTCATCACTTAGATGAAGATGAATCGCGCCATGCCGTAAAGGTGCTGCGCATGCAGGTTGGAGATGAGCTCTGTGTTACCGATGGCGAAGGTCGTTTTTATAAAACCGGGATTATTTCCACCGATGCCCGCAAGTGTTCATTCGAAATCCGGGAAACAGCTTTTCAGGAACCCCGGAAGTTCAGGATAAAGCTGGCCATTGCGCCTACAAAGAACATCGATCGCATGGAGTGGCTGGTAGAAAAAGCCGTAGAAATCGGTATTGAAGAAATTCATTTCATGGTGTGCAAAAACTCCGAGCGCAAAAACATCAACCGCGACCGTCTTGTTAAGATCGCGGTAAGCGCCATGAAGCAATCGGGACAATATTATTTACCGGCTATACAGGATATAAAATCATTTGACGAGGCAGTTGCCGTACCGGCAGATGAAAAGTTTATCTGTTACGTGGATAACGATAATCCGAACCATTTGAAAAGCCTGGCCCATCCCAACAGGAGTTACCTCGTGCTGATCGGCCCGGAAGGAGATTTCAGTGCCGATGAACTGAAGCTTGCCCTTGCAAAAGGTTTTGTAAAGACCAGCCTTGGCCCTACCCGCCTGCGCACCGAAACGGCCGCTTTAGTCGCCTGTCAAATCCTCAATTTCGTTAATTTGTAACCCTGTTACTTCACACATGACCTCCGCAGAAGCAAAGAAACGCATTCAACAACTTACCGACCAGGTCAATTACCATAACGATCTGTATTACAACAAAAGCAAAACCGAAATTTCGGATTTTGAGTTTGACCTGTTGCTTCAGGAACTGATTAAGCTTGAAACCGATTTTCCTGAATTAAAGCTTCCGGATTCTCCTGCCCAGCGTGTTGGAGGCGCTATCACCAAAGAGTTTGCAACGGTGGTGCATCAATACCCCATGCTTTCGTTGGGCAATACCTATTCAGCCGAAGAGCTTACCGACTTTGACAGTCGTGTGGCCAAAGGGCTGGATGGTGATGCATACGAATACTTCTGTGAATTAAAGTTTGATGGAGTTTCCATCAGCCTGATCTATGAAAACGGGCTGCTTGCCAAAGCCGTAACACGGGGCGATGGCGTGCGGGGCGATGATGTTACTACCAACATTAAAACCATTCGCAGCTTGCCGCTTCGCATAAAAGCCAAAGATGTGCCTGCAAAGTTTGAAGTACGCGGTGAAGTATTTCTTCCCAAAGAGGTATTCAAGCAATTAAACAAGGAGCGTGAGGACATCGGGGAAGAAATCTATGCCAATGCACGCAACACGGCATCGGGCACGGTTAAAATGCAGGACAGCACCGAAGTAGCGAGGCGCAAGCTGGATTGTTACCTATACTCCCTGCTGGGCGAAGAGAACGAAGTTGAAACACATTCAGAGGCTATTGCCAGGCTGGAGCGCTGGGGGTTCCGCGTATCGCCTACGTATAAAAAGTGCAGCGCTATTCAGGAAGCGTTGGATTACATCCTGTCGTGGGAAAAGAAGCGGCACGAGCTGCCACTGGATACAGACGGTGTAGTGATAAAAGTAAACAGCCTGGAGCAGCAGGAAAGATTGGGCTTTACAGCCAAAAGTCCGCGCTGGGCCATTTCCTACAAGTACAAAGCCGAGAGCATCAGCACACGGCTGAAAGGCATAACCTACCAGGTAGGCCGCACGGGGGCTGTTACACCGGTAGCCGAGCTGGAGCCTGTATTCCTGGCAGGCACAACTGTAAAGCGTGCTTCGCTGCATAATGCCAATGAAATAGTACGGCTTGATCTGCACATTGGCGATTATGTGTTTGTTGAAAAAGGCGGTGAGATCATTCCAAAAGTTACAGGTGTGGATATTGCCAGGCGCGATCTTTCGATTGAGAAAGTAGTTTACATTACCCGCTGCCCGGAATGCCATACCGAACTGATCCGCAAGGAAGGTGAAGCCAATCATTATTGTCCCAACGAAAAAGGTTGCCCGCCCCAGATAAAAGGTAAAGTGGAGCATTTTATTCAGCGCAAAGCGATGGATATTGATTCGTTAGGTGAGCAAACCATCCGGCAGTTGTTTGAGCTTGGCCTTGTTAAAACACCGGCCGATTTATACGATCTCACAAAAGAAGATTTATTAAAGCTGGATAAGGTGAAGGATAAATCTGCGCAGAACATGCTGGATGGCATAGCCGCTTCCAAAGCGCAGCCTTTTGAAAATGTTTTGTTTGGTATTGGCATCCGCTATGTTGGTAAAACGGTAGCGGAGAAGCTCGCCCGGCATTTCAAAACTATGGACAACCTGAAGCAGGCTTCGTACGAAGCGCTGCTGGAAGCGCCCGAAGTGGGTGAAAAAATCGCGCAAAGCGTGGTGGAGTACTTTAAAGATGCCGGCAACCTGCATGAGGTTGAGCGCCTGGGCAAAGCGGGGCTTCAGCTTGAATCAACTCAGAAAGAACCGGAAAGGGTAAGCGCTGTGCTGGGCGATAAATCGTTTGTGATCAGCGGAGTGTTTCAGAATTACGAACGCGACCAGCTTAAAGATATTATTATCGCACATGGCGGCCGGGTATTATCTTCCGTTTCCGGTAAGCTGGATTACCTGCTGGCCGGTGATAACATGGGCCCGGCCAAGCGCGAAAAGGCAGAGAAGCTGGGTGTTAAAATTATCTCTGAGCCTGAGTTTGAGGCTATGCTAAAGACCTGACCCCGATCAAAATTTCAAACCAAGATTGTATTTACTTTAGTAGCTTTCGACCATGTTTAAAATGAATTTTCTGCAGATGCGCACCTCCACTGCGCTAAAGAAAAATAAAACCGCAAGAGCCAGCAAGCCTTACAGGCAGGCTGCATCGGTAGGTATTCTCTTTACGGTAGAAGACAAGCAAAAGCATCATGACGTAAAAGAGTTTATCCATCAACTGGAGCAGGACGGAAAAAGCGTGCAGGTACTGGAGTTTCTGCCCGAAAAAAAAGAGAACTACGAATTCAGGTTTGATTTCTTTACCATAAAAGACATCAGCTTCTGGGGAACGCTGCAATCGGCTGTAGCCGAAAAATTTATGCAAACCCCTTTCGATTACCTGTATTATATCGATAAGCAGGCCAGCCCCATTATGCTGCACCTGCTGGCTAACAGCAAGGCACATTGCCGCATCGGTAAGTTCAATGAAAGTCAGCATGATTTTTTTGAACTGATGATTGAGCAGAACGGAACCAGCAAGGGCCTGATTGAAACTATGTATAATTATACCAGACAACTGCGATGAAAAAGCTGATAGGCACGGGGGTAGCGCTTGTTACGCCTATGCACGAGGACGGATCGATAGACTACAAAGGACTTAAAAAGTTATTGTCGCATACCGGCAAAGGAGTAGATTACTATGTAGTAATGGGCACCACAGGCGAATCGGTTACGCTAAGCAAAGCCGAAAAGAAAGATGTTTTAAGCTTTATTTTGCAGAACAACCCTAAAAAACTACCCGTAGTGTATGGTATTGGCGGTAACAACACGCAAAGCGTGCTGGACGAAATCCGCAGCACCGATCTGGAAGGAGTTACCGCGATACTTTCGGTAAGCCCGTATTATAACAAGCCTTCGCAGGAAGGTATTTACCAGCACTTTAAAGCAGTAGCCAGGGCATCGCCCGCACCGGTAATTTTATACAATGTACCCGGTCGCACCGCTTCTAACCTTACGGCCGATACTACGCTGCGCCTGGCACGCCTGAACAAGATCATCGGCATAAAAGAAGCATCGGGCAGCCTGGAGCAGTGCATGAAAATTGCGAAAGAAAAGCCTCAAGACTTTATGCTGATTTCTGGCGATGATATGCTAACGCTTCCGCTTTATGCCATAGGAAGTGCGGGTGTAATTTCCGTACTGGCCAATGCTTACCCTGTAGTGTTTCGCAAAATCAGGGAGCATATCCTTGCCGGAAAACCAAGCCAGGCACAAAAAGCACAGCTTAGCCTGCTGGATATAAACGGACCGATGTACGAGGAAGGAAACCCGGTTGGCGTAAAATACCTGCTGAGCTTATTGGGAGTTTGTAAACCCTATGTGAGGCTGCCGCTAATAGCCCCATCGGGAGATCTGAAACGCAGGATTGAAGCCAATCGCATATAAAAGACAAAAGGCTGGAATTAATATCCAGCCTTTATCTTTAAAAATCGCTTTACAGCAGAATTAGCTTGGTTTATTCTTCAATTCCTGAACTTCCTGGCGGATAGCCTGGGCAGCATTTTTCAGATCCTGCATTCCTTTACGAATACGGGTACCGGCAGCGCTATTTCCTTTATTGTAGAACTTATCTGCATCACCTTCCAATGATGCTATGATGGTCTTTAGTTCTTCAAATTTTTTCATTTTGTCGGATGTTTAAATTTTAAAAAATTGATTTCCCAATGCCAATTTAAGCAAAAGCCTTAAAAAACAAGCCAAAAAGCCATTTTTTTAGGCTTTCGTTACCGAAACAAGAGCTTCCTGCCTGTAAAAACCGCTGTCCAGCTTCGTTTTTAGCGCAGAAAACGCGTTCAGGGTTTCTTCCACATCGGCAAGGGTATGGGCCGCTGTGGGGATAATCCGGAACATAATTACGTCTTTCGGCACCACCGGGTAGATCACTACCGAGCAGAAAATGCCATAGTTCTCGCGCAAATCCATAGCCATGTTGGCTGCCTCACCCACGCCACCTTTAAATAATACCGGTGTGGGTGGCGTTTGGGTCGGATTGATGCTGAACCCGCGATCTTTTAACCCGGTTTTGATAGCAGCCATGATCTTTTTCAGATCGGCCCGTAATTCCGGGTACTTTTTAACCAACTCCAGGCGCTTCAACGCACCTATAACCAATGGCATGGGCAACGACTTCGCATAAATCTGCGAACGAACGGTGTAGCGCAGGAATTTCAGAATCTTCTTATCACCTGCTACAAAAGCACCTATGCTGGCCATTGATTTGGCAAACGTAGAGAAGTAAAGATCAACCTGATCCTGCACACCCTGCTCCTCGCCTACACCGGCACCGGTAGCACCCATCGTTCCGAAACCGTGTGCATCATCTACAAACAGGCGGAAGTTGTATTTCTTTTTCAGCGCAACAATTCCTTTCAGGTCGCCCATGTTACCCGACATACCAAACACGCCTTCGGTAATTACCAGGATACCACCACCGGTTTCGTTCGCTAATTTGGTAGCACGCTGCAATTGCTTCTCTAAGTTTTCCATGTTATTGTGCGGGTACACAAAGCGCTTACCCATGTGCAGACGCACACCGTCAATAATACAGGCGTGCGATTCGCTGTCGTACACAATTATGTCTTTGCGATCCACAATGGCATCAATAATGGAAAGCACACCCTGGTAGCCGTAGTTCAGCAGCATGGCATCTTCTTTCTGCACAAAAGCTGCTAATTGCTTTTCAAGCTCAAGATGGTTTACCGAGTTACCCGACATCATACGGGCGCCCATAGGCGAAGCCAGCCCATATTGTGCGGCTGCATCGGCATCGGCTTTTCTTACTTCAGGATGGTTAGCCAGCCCGAGGTAATTATTCAAACTCCAGTTTAATACCGTCTTTCCATTGAATTTCATGCGTGGGCCAATTTCACCTTCCAGTTTCGGAAAGAAGAAATAATCATCGGGCAGGTGTGAATATTTGGCCAGCGGACCAGCCTCCATTTTTAACTTGTCAAATAAATCTACCATAAGTAAGTTGGAAATAAACGTAAGCGCTTGATTTTAAATGTTTTTGACAAAGGTTGTTGTTGTCAAAATCGCGGCAAAAATAAAAAAATTAACATAGAGTTCATAAACCCGGGCAAAAGCAACCTTTCCATGTAAAAGGCGGGCACTTGTTTCTTTAAATCGTTAGCATTGCAGATTATAATTCCGGCTAATGCTTGCTAAGCCGGTATTCAACCGGAAGCGTTTGATGGTATGGCTCAAATAAAACCTTTTCGTGCGTGGCGGTATAACGATTCCCTGACCCGCAAAATAGATACGCTCACCTCTCCCCTTTTCGATGTGGTATCCGACAGGCAGCGAAAAGCCCTGTTCCAGAATCCGTTAAACAGCATCCACCTTTCAGTACCGCAAGGCCCCCATGCAGCAACCAAAGCCGCATGGCTGCTGCAGCAATGGAAAGATACCGGAACATTGGTGCAGGATAATTTGCCGGCTATCTATGTTTACTACCAGCATTTTAAACTGGCAGGCTCAACCAAAAATTATTGCCGTAAAGGATTTATCTGCCACATCCGCACGTACGATTGGGAAGAGCGTGTTATTCTTCGGCATGAAAGCACCATGCCCAAAGCTGTTAACGATAGGATTGAATTACTGGAAAAAACCGAGCTGCACGTTAGCCCCACGCACGGCCTTTATACCGATGCTGATTTTGAGCTGGAGAAATATATGGACGAGGCCATGCTCGCCCCGTTATACGAAAGCGAAGACTACCAGGGCGTACGCGATGTGCTGGCGGTTATTCACGATGTGAACGTAATTCAGAAGTTCATCCTTAAAATCCGTGATAAGCAGATTATATTAGCGGATGGACACCACCGGTATGAAGGCTCGCTGTTTTACAAGCATCAGCAAAAGCAACAGAACCCGCACCACACCGGCAATGAAGGGTATAATTTTCACTTAATGTACCTGACCAATACCGAGGCGGATGACTTGCGGATATTGCCGACACACAGGCTTATTATAGGAATTGCTCACTTTAGTGAAGATGCTATTCTTGAAAAGCTGAAAGAAGACTTTGATATAAAAGAAATTGAAGATGCCGATACCCTGAACGAAATTATCCTCGGTAAAAAATGGGCTTTCGGCATCCTGATGAAAGACCGAACGCTTAAGATCAGACTAAAGCCTGAATCATTTGCCCGCTTAAAATGGAGTTTCCCAGAAAGCATTAAGGAGCTTGACCTAACTGTATTACACTATTTTATCATTGAAAAAATACTGGGTATTCCCGGGAAAGATCAGCGCAAATCAGAAAATATATCATTCGACAGGAGCTATTCGGATTGCCTGGCTAAAGTAATTAAAGGTGAAGTGCAGATGGCCATTATTACACAGGATGTTTCTATTGACGATGTGAAGCGTGTTTGTGCCAGCGGCTATACCATGCCGCAGAAATCCACCTACTTCTATCCTAAGGTTGTGTGCGGATTAGTGTTCAGCTCCATCCGCGAAGAAGAGTTTCAGTTACCCGCATTTGCCCCTCAATTTTAGAATGCAATTCAACCGGCCAATCATACTTGCCTCCAGTTCGCCCCGCAGGCAATACCTGATGCGTGAAGTTGGCTTTACCTTTGAAATCCGTGTACCCGATATTGATGAATCGTTCCCGCAATCACTTCCTGCTACTGAAGTGCCCGGCCATCTCGCTGTAAAGAAAGCCCGGGTATTTGAACCGCAATTAACCCGTGAGGTAGTGGTAGCTTCCGATACTGTGGTGATACTCGGCAACGACATCTTAAACAAGCCTGCTGATCGCGAAGAAGCCATACACATGCTTTCCAGGCTAAGCGGGCAAACACATACCGTAGTAACTGCTGTGTGTTTATTGGCGAAAGAAAAAACGGTTGCGTTTAACGATCGCACCCGTGTAACATTTAAAAAGCTAAGCCAACGGGACATTGAATTTTATGTTGATACTTTTAAACCGTTTGACAAAGCAGGTGCATACGGTGCGCAGGATTGCCTGCCCTCAGGAATGAACCCTTGCTCGCAATTGGAAATTGATTTTCTGAACTCAATCAACCGACCCGATTTAATTGAGAAAACCATTACTCCTTCCGTAACGGGCAATGTTGAGATTATTGAAAAAATTGAAGGCTCCTATTTTACGGTGATGGGACTGCCCGTTCACTTAGTTTATCAAAGCCTAATCCGTTTCTGAGTGAAGAAAATCATTCACCTGGTAAAGCAACACATCCAACAGGATTTTAAGCCGCTTTACTATGGAGCAATCTTTATTTTATTAGCTGTTTCCATAACTGTTAATTACACCTTAAATCTTGAGAATGGAATTATTGATCAGCATACCGGCAAATGGATACGGGTGTTTTATTACTACCTGCTTTATGCATTTGGCTATTATGCTACGTGCCTGGCCGTTTCGGCTTTTCACAACAACCACGCATTCTGGAAATCAAAAACATTCTGGATACTCTCAACTTTCGGGTTAACCATCCTTTCGGCAGATCGCGGCTTTCCATACCTGCACAAGCTGGCCATGCTGTTTAATCAGCCTTACGAAGCATATTCCTGGCTATTCCGCACCCTTAATCATGCTACCGGCTTCATTATTATATTCCTGTCATTATGGTTATTCTATCGCTGGGTGGACAAAGAAAAATCAGGTTTTTATGGCTTAACAAAGCCTGGTAACATAAAACCTTATGTGTACTTGTTATTAATAGTTGCGCCTGCTATTTTGATAGCCGCCCTTCACACCAGCTTTATAAATTATTACCCGGTATATAAGAGTACCCATGTGGCCGGGCTATGGGGATGGCCCGGTTATATGCCTGCATTGATTTTTGAGCTTCTGTATGGATTGGATTTTCTGAATGTGGAGCTTCTTTTCAGGGGGTTCTTTGTGATTGGCCTGGCGCAGGTGTTGGGTAAAGATGCTATTATGCCTATGGTAACGATCTATTGTTACCTGCACTTTGGCAAACCCATAGGAGAAACCATAAGCTCCATAGCGGGTGGTTACATACTGGGTGCTATTGCGCTTTATACCAGGTCAGTCTGGGGTGGAGTATTTATTCACGTAGGAGTAGCATGGCTGATGGAATTATCCGCCTGGCTTGTTAAGCAGCTTTGAAGCGCCTCTATGCTAATAGAAGTTGCACACCTGAAATGCTTTTGCGGGCATGCCTTATGCCCATGCGAACCGCATGGGCGGCAGGAAAGATCTTCTTCGGTTTGAATAATATACGATTGTTTCGATAACGGCCCGAATCCGAATGCCGGAATAGTTGAACAGTAGATAGCCGCAACCGGTGCATTCATAGCCGATGCCAGGTGCATGGGTGCCGAATCGTTTACATAATTCATAACTGCACCACCTATAAGTGCCGCTGATTGCAGCAGGGTTAATTTACCGGCAAGATTTTCAACACGCGCTACACCACCCTTCTCAGCAATGGCCTGACACATCTGCACATCGGTTGGCGCTCCCAATAAGTATATCTTCTCAACCCGGTGTTGTATGGTTTGAATTAATTCTATCCATTTATCGGCTGGCCATTGCTTGGTAAACCATACCGAAGATGGAGCCATGCATACATACCGGCAACCCATGTAAACGTTCACCACATCAAAATCGGAACGGGCAGGATATAAGCGAGGCATAGCCGGCACATTATCCGTTAATGCTTTAATCAGCTCCTGGTTCCTCTCCGTTTCGTGAGCGCCCGAAACCAGTGTGTGCTTAACCCGGTGGGTAAACAAAAATGAAAGCGGGTTCTTATCGAACCCGATTTTGTGTTTCGCTTTCGAAAATGCTGTTACAATACCGGTACTGGCATATCGGTGTAAATTAATGACATATTCGTACCGGGTTGCTCTTACCTGTGCGGTCAGCTTCCACAAGTTTTTAAGCTTCCCCGATTTCTTGTTCCAAGCCAGAACCTGATGAAGGTATGGATGATTTTTAAACAAACCTTCATTCCCCTTTCTTACCAGGAGATCAATATTCGTATCCGGGTAAACCCGGTGAAGCTTTTCCAGCACAGCAGTAGCCAGAATTACGTCCCCGATAAACGCAGTCTGGATTACTAGTATTGATTTAGGAGATGCTTCAGGCATTTATTTTTTATAGGTTGACTCATAGAAAGCCAAAGCTTCCTGCACGATTTTCATAGCCACCGCCTTTCCCTGGAACTCCGGTACCGTAACCGTTTTGTTTTCCAGGCGCTTGTAGCTTTCAAAAAATTCTTTCAGCTCAAGCTTATAATGACCGGCCAGCTCGCTGATGTCGTTTACATGACGGGTATTGGCATCATTATCGGCAATGGCCAGAATTTTATCATCGGCAAGCCCCTGATCTACCATATGCATTACCCCGATTACTCGGGCAGGCACCAGGCACAACGGCCTGATGGGTTCGCGGCAAAGCACCATAATATCCAGGGGATCGTTGTCTTCGCCCAAAGACTTAGGAATAAAGCCGTAGTTGGCCGGGTAATGTACGGCCGAGTATAGCACACGATCCAGCTTCAATAAACCTGTTTCCTTGTCCACCTCGTACTTGGTACGCATACCAATAGATATCTCAATAACAGCATTTACATATTCGGGAGGGTTAGAACCAGCAGGCGCTTCGTGCCAGGGATGAGCAATCATATTTTTTAGTATTTTAAACCTGCAAGGTACAGCTAATATTGCTTTTATACATTTTCTAAAAACAAAAGCCCGATCATGCTGACCGGGCTTTCCTGTATTCTTTTAATAGAAGCTTTTATTTGGATTCTTCCTTCTGCTTATCATCTTTCTTTTCGTTCGTATTCTTCACTGTAATTTTATCTCCTTCTTTCAAACGCTTGGAAACCACCAGGAAAGGCCCTGTAATAACTGTTGCTGAATCCGGCAGTCCTGAAATAATCTCAATATTGTCGTAATCGCTGATACCGGTTTTAACTTCAACCATTTTAGCTACCCCGTTATCATTTATAAACACCACAACTTTATCCTGTTTCTTTTCTGCCTTGGGTTTGCTCGAATCCGTAACCTGTGGTCTGTCGTTGTTCTGGTTTACCGTTGCATTGCCGGCACCTTCAGGTGCGCGGGTGGTAACGGCTGCAAGAGGCACCGAAAGCACGTTATCCCTGCGCGTTGTAACAATATCCACGCTGGCCGTCATCCCCGGGCGGAACGGGTACTTGTTCCCCGACTTCACCAAATCATAATAGGAGGATTGCAGGATAAGGATACGAACTTCAAACTCGGTAATCGCATCCGCTGAAACCTTATCGCGGGCCGTGTTGGCAATATTGGTAACAATACCCTTGAACTCCTTACCGGTGCTGGTGTAGGCATCTACATCAATGATTACCGAATCGCCCAAGTGCACGCGCACAATATCATTTTCATTCACATTCACACGCACCTCCATTTTACTCAGGTCTGCAATGCGCAACATTTCAGTACCTGCCATCTGGGCAGTACCTACCACGCGCTCGCCCTGCTTTACATTCAGCTTGGAAACCACACCGCTCATGGGTGCCAGTACAGATGTTCTGCGCACGTTTTCACGCGATTCTTTTACACCGGCTTCTGTGCTGCTCACCACATATTTGGCTGCCTCCACCGATTTCTCTGCCGATTTCAAATCATTGGCGGCAATCTTAAAGTTTTGCTGTGCCAGTTGCCAGTCAGCTTCTGAAATAACTTTTTCATTCCACAATTTTTCCTGGCGCTGGTAATCCTGTTCGGCACGAATATATGTTGCCTGCGCGCGCGCCAAAGACGCTTTGGTTGATTCGAGGTTGGCTACCTGTTGGCTGTGCGAAGCTTCAGAACGTTCTAACTGGCTGATCACAATATCAGGACGAATCTTTACCAGCAATTCGCCCAGCTTAACCGAGTCGCCATCCTCTACACGCAACTCCGTAATCTCACCCGAAACTTCAGGCGCCAGCTTTACCTCCGTAACCGGCTGTACCGTACCCGATGCGCTTACTTTTTCTACGATAGAAACTTTTTTGGCTTTGGTAACATCTACTTCAATAGTCTTGGGCTTGCCAATCCAGCCGGCCGATTTTCCGATAATTAAAAAGAGAATAAGAAATGCCACTACCCCGATGATGATATAGAGGGTCTTGTTTGATTTTTTCTTCGTTTGCTTTGCCATTACAGTTTAGGATAAGGAGTAATTAAAATTCGATGGGTTTGCCTTGATAAAAGTCAAGCACTTTTTTCTTAAAAATGAAGTCGTATTTAGCACGTACCAGATCAGATTTAGCCTGAAACAGAGCGTTCTCAGCAGTTTGGTATTCTACAAAATTTGCCGCCCCATTATCATAACGTTGCTTGGCCATCCGGAACGCTTCATCCCGCGCATTTACAAGTTTTGTGGCCGAATGAAAAGTTTTTGATGAGGCGAATGCATCATTATAAGCCGTTTCTACGGATTGACGGAGTGTGTTTTCCGCGCTTATTAAATTGATCTCGGCTTGTTGGGAACTAAAATACGAGCGCTTTACATTTGCCCTTGTCTGGTATCCGTTAAAAATGGGTATCTGTAATTGTAGAGATGCCGATTGTGCAAGGTTATCATTAAGTTGTTCTTTAGCCGGATATCCACCAGGCACAAGATTGTCGAGCCTGCTTGAGTAATTCGTAAACAAATTTCCATTAACGCTTAGCCGTGGAAAATAGCTTCCTCTTGCTGATTTGAATGCGTACAATGAACTTTGTAATTTCAACTTCGCACTTCTTACCTCAGGCATAGCTAATATTGCCTTCTCGTAAATCTCATCAACTGTTTCGGTAATTGCGCCTTCAGCAACATCCAATTCAGGCACCTCTATATCCATTGGCTCTGAAGCTTGAATCTGCAAAGCTTGCTTTAACCTTAAGACAGAAAGATTCACTGCATTTTCGTTGGTGATTACATTAAGCTCATTCGATGCTTGCTGGGCCTCCAGATCTAACACATTTCCACGGGGTACAGAACCTGCCTCTGCTAATTTGCGGGTACGCTCCAACTGTTGCGTGGTTGTGGTTAATTGTGACTGAGCATTGTTAAGAAGTTCTTTATTAAAAATAACCGTTGTGTACAGTGTAACCACATTGATTATTACATCATTTTTCGCTTTGATAAAGTCTTCGGCAGCCGCTTCATTATCAGCGACACTTTGCTTGTAACTATTAAATAGCCTAAACCCATTAAACAATAATAAAGAAGAGTTTGCCTGAAAGTTGATTGAGTTGATGCGTTCTGTAACAAACTGATTGTCTGTCGGGTCGATGTTACGGCCCCAGTTATAACCATATGAACCTCCGCCATTTAAAGTAGGAAGCATCTGAAACTTTGATTGATCCAGGTTCACCTTACTTGTTTCTGCATTAAGTAGGTTGGATTTAACGGTAAGATTGTTTTTGAGGGCGTAATCAACACACTCTCTCAACGTCCACACTTTTTTGCCTTGTGCATGCGCTGCCCATGCGGTGGTTGTAAGAATGCAGCACAACAGTAACTTTTTCATCATAGGTTTATAGTACAATATCCGGTATATAAATTACTTCCTTTACCCAGCTTAGACTCCGCAGGTAATCAAATGTTACAGGTTTTATACCCGAATCCATTTCAATTACGAGGCAAGCCAGGTCGTTTTTACCCTTACGCGAAACGGACATGGTTGCAATGTTGCAGTCGTCATGCGCCAGTACATTAGCAATAAAGGCAATGCTTCCTTTCTTATCCTCAGCAAAAATGATGAGAGTATGCAGGGCTGCCGAGAAGTCGGCTTTAAAGCCATTTACCTCAGCTATGTTAATCACTCCTCCTCCTTTGCTTTCACCCAGAACCTCAACCGATTTTTTTCCTTTTCTGAGCTTTAACCGGATGGAGTTGGGATGCAGCGCGGAAGCATTTCCCACCGAACGGAACGTGTACTTCAAGCCCTGTTCATTTGCTATTTCCAGCGAATCGCGTATCCGCTTATCATCCGTTCCAAAGTCCATCAGCCCGGCAATAATGGCACGGTCGCTGCCGTGTCCTTCATAAGTACGGGCGAAAGAATTATAGAAGGTTATTTCACTTTCCCCGGGAATATCGCCCAGAATTTTAATGGCAGCACGCGCAATCCGCACCACCCCGGCTGTATGAGAGCTGGAAGGACCGATCATTACAGGACCGATCATGTCAAAAATGCTACTCTTTTCAGCCATACAAGGCTAACTAACGGAATTTTTTATAAAAGGATTTCCGCTGAAGGTACTTATTCAGCAAAAAATGACACTTTTAAAACGAGCGGCAAATATATAAGATTTCTGATAGCGCTAAAGTTCTGATTAGCAGTTAATGGTGCAGCTAACATTTGGCAGGGAACCTTACACCTAACGTTGGGAGTAGGACAGCAATGTGCTTTTAAGCTTTCTGAATGGATCTCAATGGGTTGATCCGGCTCATTTTGTTATCCAGTACGAAAGCGTATTGTGAGGCGCCTTTACCAACA
The DNA here is from genome assembly GCA_026129485.1 of Cyclobacteriaceae bacterium. GTDB lineage: Bacteria > Bacteroidota > Bacteroidia > Cytophagales > Cyclobacteriaceae > ELB16-189. Next base: position 16,119 of record JAHCHY010000024.1, on the reverse strand, counting down.
CTTTAAAGAAAGCGGATGATTCATTGGCTGGGAGTTGAATAACATACTTTTCTGAAGAAACCGGGGCCTCGCCCGCAGTCTTGTATTGATCAATACCTCCTTCCTTAAAGCGGTTTGTGCTGCTCAATTCAATCTTAACCTTGCCATCGGGGTCATGTGCCTTCCAACTTACTTCAATAGTATTTCCTTTCCGCAGCGCTTTCACATCGCTGATCGATACGGGCCCCACAAATGGAACACCGTCCACTTCGCTCATCACTTTTTCAGGGGCGGTTATGTCCAGGTGTCGTAGTATAGAGGGCATTACATCTACAGTGGCCGGTGTTTGCTTAAAACGGCTGTTGGTTGTTACATTGGTTACAAACCATACTGTACGTTCCCGCTCGCCCTGCCCTCCGTGATCTTTTCCTGTTTTGGCATCGCGGCCATGATCAGTAGTAATCACGATCATCCACTCTTCGCCATATTGTTGCGTGCGTTTCTTAATGGCATCCCATACGCGCCCTACCTGGACATCTGCCTTTTTTACAGCATCGGTTAGCTGGGGGCTGTCGCCAAAGGTATGCCCCATATCATCGGTATATTCCAGGTACACCCACGAAAGATCAGGCCCCTGCTCCAGGATATACCTACCTGCTTCAGTAGAAACCTTCTCATCAATATTGAAAATAAAAATACGTTCTTTATCGTGAGGGAATTGCCTCGTGTCAAGCTCAAAACCGTCAAAGCTGTAATCCAGCTTGATATTACCTGCTTCGGCAAGTCCTTCACCGATCAGCTTAGTGCGGTTATCCAGCCAGGTGGAAAATATCGCAGTTGCGGCACCGGGCTTCACGGTTTTCACGATGCGAAAAATATTCCAGTAATTATAATTAGGAGCTTTAATGTCGTTATCCCACACGTTGTGCTTGTTCGTCCATGTGCCCGTTAATACGTGGTTATAACCTACTGCCGAAATAGTGGGCGACTGGCTGTACCCATCTTTTTCTCCACCAATGTAGCCGCGTGTATAGCCGGTCTTTCCCGTGCCGGCAATTTCATCAAGCACCGGTGTGGGTGTATTCTCCAGCACATCAGCCGGGATGCCATCCAGGATAATGAACACGGCTTTCTTCTGCGCTGCCGCTGGAGGCACACATAAAACGGTAATTAAAAAAAATAAGGTGAACCGAAGCATCACACCGCAATGGGCGCTTTGATAGAAGGATGCGCCTGGTAATTCACAATCTCAAAGTCTTCAAACTGATATTCAAAAAGCGAGGCAGGCTTTCTGCGAATATTGAGTTGAGGCAACGGGTACGGCTGGCGGGTTAGCTGAAGCCTGGCCTGCTCCAGATGATTCGAATACAAATGCACATCGCCCCCCGTCCACACAAACTCACCGGGCTCCAGGTCGGTTTGCTGCGCAAACATGTGGGTTAACAATGCATAGCTGGCTATATTAAACGGAACTCCTAAAAAATAATCAGCGCTGCGCTGGTAAAGCTGGCACGACAATTTACCCTCAGCTACATAAAACTGGAACAATGCATGGCATGGCGGAAGCGCCATTTGATCTACCTCGGCCGGGTTCCAGGCTGAAACAATATGCCTGCGCGAATCCGGCTTTTGCCTGATTTGATTGAGCACCTGTGTTACCTGGTCGATATGGCGGCCATCCGGTGCCGGCCAGCTTCGCCACTGGCTTCCGTACACCGGGCCAAGATCACCGTTTTCATCCGCCCATTCATCCCAAATAGTTACCCCGTTGTCTTTCAGGTATTTGATGTTGGTATCGCCATTTAAAAACCAAAGCAGCTCATAAATAATCGAACGCAGATGCAATTTTTTGGTAGTAACCAATGGAAATCCTTCAGCCAGGTTAAAACGAAGCTGGCGGCCAAACACAGATCGTGTTCCGGTGCCGGTACGGTCTGTTTTAACTGCTCCATTGTCTAATATATCATGCAGTAATTAGAGGTATTGACGCATATCTGATTTTGATCTGCAATTACGCCTAACCTGACAATAAAAAAAAGCCCGCGCCTGATTGGCAACGGACTTTCCAGGCGCACCCCACATGCGCCTTCACCTACTCCCCTCTCACTATTACCGAGCGTGATTGGCCATTGATTGTAATGGTTACAATACGATCACACGCTCCTGTTCCGTAATCTATTGTAATAGCCAGCCCGCCTTCTACTGTAAGCACTTTAGTACCTTCAACTGCCATAAACACCCGATTGCTGATGGCGCATTCCCGCTTGTACACCAGCGCTTTGGTAATTTCTACCTGGTAAACTGTGCCGTTGCGGTTTGAGCCTGTTGCAGAGCCTTCCACTACCCACTGATCATTTAACGGGCTGGCGGCACGAACCCATTCCCGCGTGTGGCTTCCTTCGCGGGTGGCAAAAGTTTCATCCGGCCAGGTGGCACGACCATCTTCCAGCACAATTTCAAATTTAGGGGCGCTGACAGTGCTGCCGGTAACATTGGTTACCGTTCGTGTACCTTCGATCTTTATGCTATTGATGTGATACCCGTCAAACGTGGTGATGATCTTCGAGCCCGGGAGGAAACGCTTCCCTTTAAATTCCACCAGGATAATTCCCTTGCGCACATTTCCTCTTATATCGGTACAGCCCGTGCCAAAATCAATGGTAATGTAACCATGCGGATTTCCGGGTTGCGTGTCGGCAGCCATTTCAAGTGTTACGGTTACGCAGGTACCTTCAAAGCGAAGGTCGGCAGGCTTTGTTCCGTTTACTTTTCCGAAGGATGTCAGTCGGCCTCCTTCAGCAGCCGGTTCAACCGCTACCACCAACGCAGCCATATCTTCCGCATCTTCAAAATATGCATCGGTTACTGCTTCGTTTTCAATGTTTTGGGTGTCCTGATCCGATAGCTCGAATTTGTCTTCCAGACATGACGATAAAAAGGTAAGTAAGATTAAAGCCGACCCTGGTAAACTGTTCCTGAGAATCCTTTTCATAGTTGGTTTTGTTTAAACACGCCTCTTAGAGCGTGGATTCTGCAGATAGTTTAATCGGTAACCTAACTTTTTTTTGTCCGTTGAATGACTATATTTACTATAACAAACCATTTCACAATGAAAAAAAATCTATTAGTCGTCCTTGTTGTTTTAATGGGTGGCGCATTTACCTCCGCCAATGCACAGGAAAATGTAATTAAAATCAACATTTTCAGCCCCATTGTAAAAACATTCAACGCATCATTTGAAAGAAAAGTAAGCGCTACCAACAGCTTCCAGATAGGAGCATTTTTTACCTCCTATAACCCTGAGTCCACCAAATTCTCAGGCTTTGGGTTAACACCGGAATACAGGTTTTACCTGTCAGAATCTGAAGCACCGGCAGGCGTTTACGTAGCTCCGTTTGTACGTTACCAGAATTTTAAGCTAACAGAAGAAAGCTCCAGTTCCAAGGGTACCTTTTCTTCTTTTGGCGGTGGGCTGGTAATTGGCAAGCAATGGATTTTCAAAGAAAAGATTTCGTTGGATATATTCATAGGCCCGCAATATTCAAGCGGCAATGTTAAAGTTACCAGCGGATCGGATACCTTTGACACAAATGTATTTGACGGCTTCGGCATCCGTACCGGTTTGACATTAGGCTTTGCATTCTAAAAGCAATATTCCGTTTACAAAAATATGCGGTTGTCATTCGGCAACCGTTTTTTATTTTAGCAGCATTCCATGAAAGTACTGATTCTTCTTTTAAGCCTTGTCCAGGTTGCGCTACAGGCGCAGCCTGCCATAAAAATCGCCAAGCTCAAATACAATGGCGGAGGCGATTGGTATGCCAACAAAACCGCATTACCTAACCTGATCGGGTTTTGCAACCGGGAATTGGGCACCTCCATCCAGGAAGATGATGAAGTAGCCGAAGCCGGCAGTGCCGATATTTTCAATTATCCTTATGTGTACATGACCGGTCATGGTAATGTAGTCTTTTCCTCAAATGAAGCACAGAACCTGAGAAACTACCTGGCGGGCGGAGGTTTTTTACATGTAGATGACAACTACGGGCTTGACAAATTTATCAGGCTGGAGCTGAAGAAGGTATTTCCCGAGCTGGAGCTGGTAGAAGTTCCCTATACACATCCCATCTATCACCAGAAATTCAAATTCCCGAACGGTCTGCCTAAAATCCATGAGCACGATGGCAAGCCTGCTCAGGGTTTGGGCCTGTTCTATGAGGGCCGGCTGGTGGTCTTTTATTCGTACGAATGTGATCTGGGCAATGGCTGGGAAGACCAGCGCATACACAACGTGCCTGCCGAAAAACGCCTGCAAGCCCTGCAAATGGGCGCCAATATACTGGCTTATTGCTTTACATCTGACTGAAAATCAATTCAGTAAAACAATATTACCTGATTTGTTTGTTTTTTATAACTAAAAATTTAGTTTTGAAACGTATTTAGTAGTTAAACAATCAATGAAAAGAAACGCTATTTCATTATTGATAATTTTTCTTTCAGCATGTGCCTACGGGCAGCCACTGGCTACATCTTTTCAAAATGCAACTGAAAGCAAAGGCATATCAATTGATTCGCTTGATAAAGTCTATAAAAGTGCCCTTCATGCCGATACTGCACAGGCAGCATTTAACGGAAGGGAGCAAGAATTTATAAAAGGCTATACCTCGCTTCTTAAAGATCTTGCTGGTTTTTTAAAGGCAAACAATTTTATGTGGGAAAAAACAATCCGCTGCTTTAACAGAATATATCTCAACAAGAATGGCAAAATCGATTATTTCCTATTCCACTTTATGGAAGGAGAAATTACACCAGCCAAGCAGGCCCGGTTTGAAAAGTTGCTTGGCAGTTTTATCGAAAACTATCAATTCCCATTAACCAGCACGGTGCATTTCGCTCAATGCAGTCCTGTAAAATATTCCGATTGACCTATGAAAGAACTTACCAAAGCCGAAGACCAGATTATGCAAATCCTGTGGAAGATTGAAAAAGGATTTGTGAAAGATATTATAGATCACCTGCCCGAACCCAAGCCCGCTTACAATACAGTTTCAACCATTGTAAGAATATTGGAGAAGAAAGGGTTTGTGGGATACAAGGCGTACGGCAAAACCCACGAATACTTTCCGCTGATCCAAAAAGAGAACTACACCCGGTTTTATCTAAACAATATGGTGAAGGGTTACTTCAATGGCTCGTTCCAGAACCTGGTATCATTCTTTGCCAAAGAGAATAACCTGAATGTAAATGATATTGATAAGCTGATGCAGGAACTGGAAAATCTGAAAAGCAAAAAATAACAGCGGCCTAAAACCAAACCGTATGAGCAGCATCATTAACTACCTGATCGAACTTAACCTGGGGCTGGTTCTTTTCTACCCGGCTTACTGGCTTTTGTTGCGAAACGAAACACAGTTTGGCAAAAAGCGGATGTTCCTGCTAATTGCCATGATCTGTTCGGCTGTTTTTCCGCTTATATCATTTCCTTCCGGTAACAGCGCCATCATTCCCACCCTTAATGAAACCATCCAGGCATACTGGCTGCCCGAAATTATTATTACAACCAACGGTACCGGTAATTCCCCATCCTCCTCGCCCGGTTTCTGGAACCTGGTTATGGTTATGTACTGCGTTATTTCCATAACCCTTGTAGCCATCATCATAGTCCGGGTCATTAAAATGGTGATATTGTTCAACAATGCCGGCAAATACGTGTGGAAAAGCTACACCATTGCGGAGTCGGACAAGGTATCGGGTATTTTCTCCTTCTTCCATATTATATTCCTTGGCTCTGCCAATAGCTTAAGTGCATCTGAAAAAGAAGAAGTACTAAGGCATGAAGAAGTACACATTCAAAGGCTTCATTCTTTCGACATACTATTGATTCACGTGCTGCAAGCCGCTTGCTGGTTTAACCCGGTAATCCGCTTCTACAAAATATCCCTGGTTCAGCTACATGAATTTGAAGCCGATGCGCGCTCGGCAGAAAGCATGGATGCGAACCGCTACTGCGGCCTGCTGGCGAAGGTTGCATTGCAGCAAAACGGGTATGCGCTCGCCAATCATTTTACCAGTTCCTTCACTTTAAAACGAATCAACATGATCAGAACAATTAAAAAGAAAATAAGCCAGTGGAAAGTTGCTTCTGCCTTTCTGGTGCTGGCCATATACTTTGTAACCGTTGCCTGCCAGGATCAACTGCTGGAAGATGTACGAGAGGTTAGCAAAAACTCCGGGATGAGCGTTGAGTACCCGCAATTCGTTAAAGATAAAATCAAAGAGCTGAGCTCCACAACACCCGGCATACTACATGAATATGTTGTAATTGAAATGAATGAAGATGGTCAGAAAAAACTAAGCTCAATGACAGATGCGTACAAGACGGTACATCTTGTTAAGAGTAACGATGGGTCTGGTCAGGCCTATGTGATACTGGAAAAAGGCGACCGCCTGAATCAGCTTGCTGAAGTTACCCGGCAGGATGGTAACGTGTTTACCGTTGTTGAAGAAACTGCTCAGCCCAACGGGGGTATGGCTGAATTCTACAAATATGTTGCTTCCACTATTAAATACCCGACTGAAGCAAGAAGAAAAGGGGCCGAAGGCCGCGTATTCGTGGAGTTTGTTGTTAACGAGGATGGTTCTATTTCAAACGTTAAGCTTCTAAAAGGCATCGGCCTCGGATGCGATGAAGAAGCAGCACGGGTAGTTGCCGGTTCCCCAGCCTGGCAACCCGGTAAGCAGGGCGGAACAATTGTCCGGCAGAGAATGGTTGTTCCTATTGTATTCAGGATAGCCGATTCAAAAAACACAATTGCTGAAGAACAAGCGAGGGAAAATACGATGACTGAAATGGTGGTAGTAGGTTACGAAAAGAAAAACTGATCTCATTCCCCCCTTAATAAAAAAAATGCTCCTGCCCATAGAAGACAGGAGCATTTTTTAAAAAAGGAAGTATTACAAATTACATCGTTCCCAACACTTCCTCCAGCTTCTTATCCAAAGCCAGTCCGCGCAAATCCTTGGCTACAATCTTTCCCTGCGGGTCGATCAAGATTGAGAACGGAATAGCGTTGATGTTATAATCCTGTGCAGCCTGCGATTCAAAGTATTTCAAATCCGAAACCTGCGTCCACACCAGGCCATCTTCCGCAATAGCCTGTACCCAGTCCTGGTGCGTACGATCAAGCGACACACCAAATACTTCGAAGCCCCTGTCCTTGAATTTATGGTACGCTTTAACCACGTTCGGGTTTTCGCGCCTGCACGGGCCACACCATTTTGCCCAAAAATCGATCAGCACATACTTACCGCGTAATGATGAAAGCTTGGTTGACACACCTTCCGGGTTGGGCAAATCAATCTCCGGTGCAGTCTGCCCTACTGCCGTGATTTTCATCTTGTCCACCATCTCGGTAAACTCTTTGGTGTAGCGCGAATCGGGCCACTGCTTTTTAAACTTTTCGGCTGTGCTTACATACAAATCGAAGAACTTATCTTTATCCAGCACATTTTGCTGCAAGAGATTGAGCACCGCCAAAGAGGGTGGCTCTTCCCGGATAACATCAGCCACTTGCACAAAGCCCCGGTCCATCAGGTCTAAGTATTCCTGTTGCAGCTCCTCAACCCGCGCCTGGTTTTGCTGAGCCGATGCCTGCATAAACTCCATTTCCAGTTGTGATAGCTCCGGGGCGGTTTGCAGGTTGCTCATCATTTGCTGCACTTTGGCGATCAGATCCTGGTCCGGAGAGCCTTTTATCTCTGCAAAACCACCGGGATTGTTTCCATCCACGTTTACCGCAACATCGCTCTTATCCAGAATCAGGGTAACCACTTGCTTATTATAGAAGTTGACCTGGTAATACCCGGGCTCGGTCAACCAAAGCTTTTTGGAAAATGTATAATCCGCTTTAAGCTTAATGGTATCTGAAATACCGGTATCATCCTGCTTCAGCTCCTTCACCGAAATTTCGCCCGCCTGTGGAAACCCGACTTTCCCGGAAAGGGTAATTTCCCAACCCGGCTTCTTTTCGCTGCACGCAGCCAGCGCCACCATCATCACCACACTACCAACTAACTTTTTCATACGCTTTCGGTTTATCAGCTTAGTTTTTGTAAAAACAATTCATTCACCCGTTTCGGATCGGCCTTGCCCTTGGTACGCTTCATGGCTTCGCCCATAAACATGGTAAGAATAGCCTTGCGGCCATTCCTGTATTCTTCCACCTTTAACGGAAATTCCTTCATAATCTGTTCCACTACCGGTAACAACGAATCCGGATCGCTGTCCTGCACCAGGTTTAGTTCTTGGGCAAGCTCAGCAGGTTTAATATGGGGACTTAAAATCAATTCCGGAAACAACTTTTGAGAAGCGGCTGCAAAGCTTATTTTACCGGAATCTACCAGCTCGATTACCTGGGCCAGTACCTGCGGAGCAACCGGCAACTGGTCGGCCTCTATTCCCTTTTCATTCAGGTATGACTTAACAGGCCCCATCAACCAATTGGAAACCGCTTTAAAATTCGAGGTGAAGGAACCGGCTGCTTCAAAATACTGCGCTAATTCTTTCGATTGAGTAAGCACTTTGGCATCGTATTCCGGCAATTTGTATTTCGAAACCAATTTTTCTTTCAGCTCGCGCGGCAGCTCAGGCATGGAAGCTTTTATCGAATTCAACCATTCTTCAGAAACTTCCAGCGGACTGAGATCAGGATCCGGGAAATACCGGTAATCGTTCAGCTCTTCCTTGGTACGCATACCGTATGTTTCACCGGTATTGGCATCAAACGTGCGCGTTTCGGAAATCACTTGCTCTCCTTTTTCCAAGATGGCCGTTTGTCTTTCCACCTCATAATCTACTGCCCGCTGCACATGGCGCATGGAGTTCATGTTTTTGATCTCCACTTTCTTACCATATTCTTTCGCATCTTTCAGCATAAGCGAAACGTTGGCATCGCAGCGAAGCGAACCTTCTTCCATGTTGCCATCACAAATTTCGAGGTAACGTACCAGCCTGCGGATTTCGGTCATTAATGCGGCCGCTTCCTCTGAGCTGCGCAATGCGGGCTCGGTTACAATTTCAATCAGCGGCACACCGGCCCTGTTGAAATCAATTAACGTATCCGGTTCATTGTCCAAGTGAATGGATTTGCCTGCATCTTCTTCAATGTGAATGCGATTGAGCGGAATGCTACGCTCACCCGCTTTGGTGGTAATGGTAATAAATCCGCCTTTGCAGATCGGGGTTCTGTCCTGTGTAAGCTGGTAGCCTTTCGGCAGATCCGGGTAGAAATAATTCTTGCGATCAAATATCTGGTAGCGCGAAATCCCGGAGTTGCACGCCAGCCCCATCTTGATGGCAAACTCGGCAGCCTTGCGATTGAGCCTGGGCAGCGTACCCGGATGCGCCAGCGTAATTACACTTACGTGTGAATTGGGCGACCCGCCATACGCAGCCGAATCGGAATTATAGATTTTGCTTTGCGTTTGTAGCTGGGCATGAACTTCAAGCCCGATTACAACCGTGTATTTATCGTTTACATTAGCGGTCATAAAAATCCATCAGAGCTGGAACAAATCCAGATAATTTAAAACTTTGATCTTTTTAAAATCAGATGAATTTCTTGATAGTAAAGTTAAATCCGACACTATACTCGTTGCCGCTATTATGGCATCGGGCAACTTAACTTTGTATTGCTTTCTTATTTGAATGGTCTTTTCGACAATTTCATCAGTTAATCCAATAATCAAAGAAGACTTAACCAAATCTGTAATAGCAGATGTAACAATCGGAAAGCCCAATAGTTCAATCTTCATAATTACTGAAATCACAGGGGCATTATCCAGGCAATCCGACAATAATTTCTTTCCCGGAGCAGGAATGCGATTGGCAGAAAAATCTATAATAACGTTTGTATCAATTAAATATCCCTTTCCCATTCCTTCCGCAATTTCTTTAACTCTGTATCAAGCACTTTTGCCTGTGCTGCCGAAAGACTGCCGGCAAGACGTTCCGACAATCTTTTTTTGTTTTTCATAGGCTTCCCCTTAAGTACTTTAATCAGTTTAAGATCAACCAGATCTTCGATTAGCTTAAGGGTTTTATTGTCGCTTATCTCTATAGTTAGTTGTGTCATAAAATGTCAACATTTATACTAAATTAATAATTTAGCAACTCCTTTGCTTTTATCAAAACACTATTTAACCTCTCTAATTTTTTACCACCAGCCGTAGCAAAGAAAGACTGACCACCGCCACCGCCTTCAATTTCTTTAGCCAGCTCTTTTACCAGATTACCGGCATGGTATTTTTTGGTTGCTTCCAGCTTTTCACCTAACATAACAGCAACCTGGGGCTTACCGTCCACATCGGCAGCCAGCACCAGCAGCAAATCATCAAACTGGTTGCGCAACGCATACGCGATGTTCTTTAGCGCCTCGGCATTAGGCACGCTCACTTTCTCGGCAATTAAAGTATGGCCGTTCGATTTTGTTGCCTTGCGGGCAAGCTCATCTTTCAACACATTGGCCTGCTGCTGATACAATGCCTCTAATTTTTTCTCCAGCGCATGCTTTTCTTCCATTAACGAACGGGCCGAAGCCAGTACGTCTTTCGGATTTTTTAAAACAGCTTTTACTTCGCTCAGTAAATTCAGGTTATCATTTACAAACTGCTGCGCTCCTTCGGCCGTAACCGCTTCAATCCTGCGCACACCGGCCGCTACCGAGCTTTCTGAAACGATCTTGAATAACCCGATATTCCCGGTAAACGGTACGTGCGTACCTCCGCACAGCTCCACGGAGAATTTAGGGTCAAACGTAATTACGCGAACAAACTCACCATACTTTTCGCCAAACAAAGCCATTGCGCCCATCGACTTTGCTTTTTCCAACGGCACGTTGCGCTGCTCGTTCAATTCAATGTTCTCGCGGATTTTCTGATTAACGATTGTTTCTACTTTCTCAACTTCTTCAGCAGTCATGGCCGCAAAGTGCGAAAAGTCGAAACGCAATATTTTATCGTTTACCAACGAACCTTTTTGCTCTACGTGCTTACCCAACACCTGACGCAAGGCTGCATGCAGCAGGTGCGTGGCCGAGTGGTTGTTCATGGTTTGCCTGCGTTTGCTCTCGTTTACCGAAACAAAAAACGTGGCTGATAGATTGGCCGGGATGGTATCGGTATAATGAACAATCAGCTCGTTTTCTTTTTTGGTATCGGTAATGGCAATTTTCTCATTGGCTGTTTCGATAAAACCGGTATCGCCCACCTGGCCACCGCTTTCGGCATAGAAAGGAGTTTTATCGAATACTAATTGATACGATTCTTTATTCTTCTGTTTTACCTTACGATACTTGACAATTTTAGCTTCGGCAGTAAGGTGCTCGTAACCGATAAATTCCGTCTTCACATCATCGCCAACCAAAATCCAATCACCGGTTTCTTTGGTGGCATCTGCTTTGGAACGGGATTTCTGTTTGGCCATCCATTTTTCAAATTCAATCTCCCAATCGCTCTTCAAAAATTGTATCAACCCCTTTTCACGTAGTATAAGAAGCGTTAGATCTTTCGGGAAACCGTAAGTGTCGTATAAATTAAAAATCTTGGCTCCATGTATTATCGGAATACCTTCGTGGTCGCCAAGCCCCATTACACGAGGAGCATTTTTAGCAATATAAAGTGTCTTCTCTAACCAATTATCTAAATTCTGAAGACCAGTTTCTAAAGTCCTCAAAAACGAAACCTCCTCTTCCAATATCACACGACCTACATAATCCTGTTGCTGGTACAATTCAGGGAACACATCTTTCAACTGGTTAGCCAGAATGGGCACCAGCTTGTGCAGGAATGGTTCCTTGAAGTTGAGATACGAAAATCCGTAACGCACCGCTCTGCGCAATATCCTTCTGATAACATAACCGGCACCGGTGTTACTGGGTAACTGACCATCGGCAATGGTAAAAGCAACCGCACGAATATGATCAGCCATTACACGTATAGCAATATCTTGCTTTTCATGTGCCGATCCTTTGCCCGGAGTTGAACCGGTATAGGTAACACCTGCTTCTTTCGCAATAAAATCTATCAACGGAGTAAACACATCGGTATCATAATTCGATGTCTTGCCTTGTATGGCCATGCACAAACGCTCGAAACCCATGCCCGTATCCACATGCTTATCGGGCAACGGTTCCAATGCTCCCGATGCCAACCGGTTAAACTGGATAAACACGAGGTTCCAGATTTCCACCACTTGCGGGTGATCGCTGTTCACTAATTCTTTTCCGGGCTTCTGCCTTAATTCTTCTTCAGGCCGCAGGTCAATATGAATTTCAGAGCACGGGCCGCAAGGGCCCTGCTCACCCATCTCCCAGAAGTTATCTTTCTTAATGCCGTGAATAATCCGGTCTTCGCTTACAAACTGCTTCCACAACTCTTTAGCTTCTTCATCTACCGGCAGGTTATCGTTTTTATCGCCACCAAACACGGTAACATAAAGGCGGTCTTTGGGCAGCTTGTATTCTTCGGTCAGCAATTCCCACGCCCAGGCAATAGCTTCCTGTTTAAAGTAATCGCCAAAGCTCCAGTTGCCTAACATCTCGAACATGGTGTGGTGGTAGGTATCAAACCCCACATCTTCGAGGTCGTTATGCTTGCCGCTTACGCGAAGACATTTTTGTGTATCGGCAATGCGCTTATGCTTGGGTACGCTGTTGCCCAGAAAGTAATCTTTAAACTGCACCATGCCCGAGTTGGTAAAGAGCAAGGTGGGGTCGTTCTTGAGTACAAGAGGAGCTGAAGGCACTATTTTGTGGCCCTTTTTCTCAAAAAAATCGAGGAACGTTCGTCTGATTGATGCTGAATCCATTAAATCTAAGCCTATTTTAACTTTTGATAACCGGGGTTTTTACCTACATTTAAGGTTTTGAAGCCCGGTTAAACCACAAAATTAACCCGCTTGGGTTCATTTTGAAATGAAAGGTTTGATTTTCGAGTTGCTGATCGTGGTGAAGCCAAGGCTTTGAAATTTTTTGTTACCCCACACATGTCGAGGACAAAATTTTACTACAACCTCAAAACGTTACGTTATGAACGCACCCGGTTTTCGGTGGTGCGGCTCATCATGGGCATAACGGGCTATCTTGTTTTTGGCCTCGTGTTTTTTGCAGCCCTGCTGTTTTTGCAAAACTTCATTATTGATACGCCTCTTGAAAAACAACTGCGGGCTGAGAACCGCGCCTTAGCTGAGCACAAGGTTGTGCTTACAGCTCAAATATCAGAATCGAACCGGCAACTGAACGAGCTTAAGCAACAGGATTTATTGCTCTACCAAAAATTATTTGAAACCCAGGCACGCAATACCGGCAACAACCAGGTATTACCGGAACGCGAAGAGATACTGGTTTCAGATGCGGACGAATTCAACGAGTCGGTAACGCAATTGGGTAACCGGTTTACCGAGCTGATTCAATCTGCCCGTGGCGGTAACCATTTTTTCAGCCTGAAGGCGAGCGTGGGCCGCCCGGATATGCCTGCGCTTATGGCTACACCGTCTATTGCCCCAATTGAAAATTTTGAGCTTGAAAAATTAGTATCAGGATATGGAATGCGGATCAACCCGTTTCACAAAGGCAAATATCACCATGATGGTGTGGACATTGCCTCTCCGCGCGGTACCGCTGTATTGGCCACAGCGCCCGGCCGCGTGCTGATTACCAAAAGAAGTGAACTTGTGGCGGGTTACGGAAACTATATCGAGGTTGATCATGGTAACGGATATATTACCCGCTATTCGCATCTGGAAGAAATAGAAGTACGAACTGGCCAGAAGATTGAAAAAGGCCAGCGTATGGGCACTGTGGGCAGCACCGGTGGCTCTATAGCACCGCACCTGCATTACGAGGTCATCAAAAACGGTGTTAACCTCGACCCGGTTAAATTTTTTATGGAGGGCATTTCGTCCGACCAGTATGAGATACTGGTTAACCTGTCGCGCAAGCAAAACCAATCGTTGGATTAATGGCGCGGATGCGATACATATACAACGAGAAAACCTGTAAATACGAACCTGTATTTGTATCGCCCAAAGCGGCTGCCAAACGGCTGCTCCGGTTTTTAGGTATTTCGTTCTTAATTGGCGTTGCCGGGCTGGTCTACTTTAATTCGCGTTATCCGCATGTAGATGAAACGCTGCTGGCACACCGCAACCAGGAATTGAAAACCGAGTGGCAGGTTTTGTACAAGCAGCTTGATCGCACATCTGACCAACTCCGTGCGCTGGAACATAATGATGATCATAACTACCGCGTAATCCTGGATCTTGATCCGTTGGATCAGTCGCAGCGCGAAGCCGGTGTGGGTGGACGAGAAAAGACCAGTGAATCAATTTTATACCCATTAGTGCGCACAGCTTATGACAAAGCTGAAAAATTGAAGAACCGGTTGGACATTGAAGCACAATCTTTAAAGCAATTGCAGGACGAGCTTGAAAAGAAAGAGAAGATGTGGGCTTCACGGCCGGCTATTCAGCCGGTAAGCAATAAAGATTTGAAGCACCTGCATACACTTTTCGGATTGCGCCTGCACCCGCTGCTGGGTTACGTAAGGCCGCATAATGGCCTGGATTTTACAGCGCCTGCCGGTGCGCCTATTTATGCTACTGGCGATGGTACTGTTAGAATCGCCCAATACTCAGAAACGTTAGGCAACATGGTGTTTGTTGATCATGGTTTTGGTTTGCAAACCCGCTATGGACACATGACCAAGTTTATTGTTTATGCAGGCGAAAAAGTTAAGCGTGGCCAGGTAATTGGTTACGTAGGCAATACCGGAACTTCGGTTGGCCCACACCTGCATTATGAAGTACTGTATAACGGAACTTACGTAAACCCGATCAATTTCTTCCAGCGCGATTTAAAGAACCAGGAATATGAAAAGCTGATTGAAATCGGAAGCCAGTCTGTAAGCTCGCTCGATTAAATTCTCATCATTTTGCCTATTTGTTTTACGTTGCCTTTATTTGCAGCCCTTTCCATTCAGAATTTATGCGTGCTGTTTTCATACTTATCGGCCTGCTTGTAGCAAGCGCTGGTTTTTCACAAAAGAAAGATACCATTACTGTAATTGGCGTAGGCGATATTATGATGGGTACCAATTATCCCGATAAGGGTGGCCTGCCCCCTGCTGATGGCACGGAGCTTTTTAAAGAAGTAGCCGCCATTCTGCAAAATGCAGATGTAACGATGGGGAACCTGGAGGGTGTGCTACTGGATGAAGGCGGAACCGCCAAGACCTGCCGCGACCCGAAAGTATGCTATGTGTTTCGCAGCCCTGTAAAATATGCCGATAACCTGGCCGCAGCCGGGTTTGATGTAATGAGCTTAGCCAATAACCATGCAGGCGATTTTGGCGATGCCGGCAGGCGCAGCAGCATGAAGACTCTTGACCAGGCGGGCATCTACCATGCCGGCTTAACCACAACACCCTATGTGGTATTTGAAAAAGATAGCGTGCGTTACGGATTTACCGCCTTTGCTCCCAACAGCGGATGCCTGAACCTGAATGACCTGCCCACAGCAAAGGCGATAGTTCAAAAGCTTGATTCCA
This sequence comes from Cyclobacteriaceae bacterium, assembly GCA_026129485.1. Taxonomy (GTDB): domain Bacteria; phylum Bacteroidota; class Bacteroidia; order Cytophagales; family Cyclobacteriaceae; genus ELB16-189. The sequence goes on along the minus strand of JAHCHY010000024.1, from coordinate 537 downwards.
TAAGCGATGTGGTGATCGTTTCCTTTCATGGCGGGGCCGAAGGCCCGCAACACCAGCACGTGCCCCGCAAAAACGAGATCTTTTATGGAGAAAACCGCGGCAATGTATATGAGTTTGCCCATCAATTAATTGATGCCGGTGCTGATATTATCTTCGGGCACGGGCCGCACGTTACGCGCGCGGTAGAGGTTTACAAAAACAGGTTTATTGCGTACAGCCTTGGTAATTTCTGTACCTACAGCGGAATAAATGTAAGCGGTGTAAACGGCCTCGCTCCAATTATTAAGGTGTACGCCACACCTGCCGGTGAATTTCTGAAGGCCCATATCACCTCCACCAATCAGGTTTTCCGGTCGTATGTGCGGGTGGATAATGAAAAACAGGTGTTGAAACGAATTCAACAGTTAACACGAGAAGATTTTCCGGAAAGCACGCTGAAAATCAACGATGACGGCTGGATACTTCCGGCCACAAAATGATGTGCATAGCTTGTCGATAAAAAAAAGTTACCACATTGCTTCAGGTTTAAAGAATTGT
>JAHCHY010000023.1 GCA_026129485.1 Cyclobacteriaceae bacterium | reverse complement strand
CGGCACAATTTCAATGTATTCGCTGTAATTCATGTTGCTAAGGTACTAAAATATAAATCAATGAGCGGTCAGCAGGTTACGGTACAGTTTCAGGAATACGATTTACCCATTAACTTTGTGGCCTTTTAATTGACAGAACATGTTCGATAGTTTAAGCCTGAAGCTGGAAAAAGCCTTTCAAACCCTGAAAGGCCAGGGAAGAATCACCGAAATTAACATTGCCACTACGGTAAAGGAAATCCGCAAAGCGCTTATTGATGCGGACGTTAACTATAAGGTCGCCAAAGAAGTAACAGACGAAATCAGGGAAAAAGCCCTTGGTCAGAATGTGCTTACTTCTATTTCACCCGGCCAGTTGCTCACCAAAATCACCAACGATGAGCTTACCCTGCTGATGGGTGGCGAGAGCGAGGACATTAAAATAGACGGAAACCCGGCTGTTATCCTGATTGCCGGTTTGCAGGGTTCTGGTAAAACAACCTTCTCGGGCAAGCTGGCCAATTATCTGAAACGCCAAGGGCGTCATGTACTGTTAACGGCTTGTGATATTTATCGTCCGGCTGCGATTGACCAGCTAAAAGTTTTAGGCGAACAGGTTGGCGTGGAAGTATATGCTGAGCCTGAAAACAAAGATGCCGTAAAGATCGCGAAAGCTGCCCTTGACTATGCAAAGAAAAATAATCACCGCGTGGTGATTGTCGATACCGCGGGTCGCCTGGCGGTAGATGAAGAAATGATGAATGAGATTGCCAAGCTGAAAGAGGCGCTCAACCCGTCAGAAACACTTTTTGTGGTGGATTCCATGACCGGGCAGGATGCGGTTAATACAGCCAAGGCATTTAACGACCGGTTAAACTTTAATGGCGTTGTGCTTACCAAGTTAGATGGCGATACGCGCGGTGGTGCAGCGCTTTCCATTCGCAGGGTGGTAGAAAAACCAATTAAGTTCATCAGTTCGGGCGAAAAAATGGAAGCGATCGACCGCTTCTATCCCGATCGTATGGCCAGCCGGATCCTGGGCATGGGTGATGTGGTGAGTTTGGTTGAAAAGGCACAGCAAACTTTTGACGAGGAAGAAGCGCGCAGGCTTAACGCCAAAATGCGCAAGAACCAGTTCGACTTCAACGACTTCCTCTCGCAATTAGAGCAGATCAAAAAAATGGGCAACATGAAAGACCTGCTGGGTATGATACCCGGCATGGGCAAAGCCATGAAAGATGTGGACATTGACGACAACTCATTTAAGCCCATCGAAGCCATTATCCGCTCCATGACGCTGGACGAAAGACAAAACCCGGATAAGATAAATTCAAGTCGCAAGAACCGCATTTCCAAAGGCAGCGGTACCAGCATACAGCAGGTAAACCAGTTGCTGAAACAGTTTGAAGACATGCGCAAGATGATGAAGACCATGAACAAAATGGGTGGCGGCAAGCGTGCATTAAGCGCGTTAAATCCGTTTGGCCGGTAAAACCGCTCGAAAAATTGATGTAAAACATATTTTTTAAATCGTACCGTTCGTATAGTTTAGCAAACAATTCCACGCGCTGGATCGTTTTACTCGCATTGCTATTCACACAACTAAATTCAATACATTATGAAACATGTAAAATTATGGGTGGCCGTTTTTCTGGTTGCCGGAGTATTTGAAGCCTTTGCACAAAAGTTACCCGGTCTTGATCCAAGCCCGGCAGACATCTCTTACTTCCGTCCTGATGGCCGAAACGCAGCACCGGTAGCCAAAGTGGTGTATGGCCGTCCGTCCAAAAAAGGCCGCACCATGATTGGCGGTACTGAGGCGTTCGGTAAAGTATGGCGTTTGGGGGCCAACGAAGCTACTGAAATCAAGCTTTACAAAGATGTTACGTTTGGCGATAAGCTGGTTAAAGCAGGTACCTACAGCATGTATGCTATTCCGGATAAAACCGAGTGGACTATTATTTTTAATACCAAGCTGGATACCTGGGGCGCTTACGAGTATGAAGAATCCAAAGATGTGGCCCGCGTTAAAGTACCCGTAGGTAAAACCGAAAGCGAAGTGGAAGCCTTTACCATTGTATTTGATGGCAAGGATGCCTCCGCTGCTATGGTTATAGCCTGGGAAAACACGCTGGTCAAGGTTCCCCTGAAATATTAAAATTTCACTACACTCCATTTAAAACCGGGCATGCCCGGTTTTTTTATTTACAGAAAATTGCAGAGCTTAAGTAAGATATGCACATTCTCGGCCGGTCGGATCGTGTGGATTTACCCAAACTGGGCTTATCCGGTATTCATGCCAAAGTAGATACGGGAGCCTATACCTGCAGCTTGCATTGTTCGCGCGTGGAAGTAATTGACGGGGCGCTTGAATTTGTGCTGCTGGATAAAGAACACCCTGAGTTTACGGGCATGAAATACGTGTTTAAAAAATTCGAGCAACGCGAAATCAAAAACTCGTTTGGCGAGGCTGAGCTTCGCTACGTGATTAAGACTACGATAAGAATTTATGACCATTTGATTAAGGCCGAGTTTTCGCTGAGCAACCGGGGCAATCTTAAATTCCCGGTATTGCTGGGGCGCAAAATATTGCGAAAGCGCTTCTTAATTGACGTCACTAAAAAAGATTTATCTTACCAGCATAAAACCCAGGGAATATGAACATTGCCATATTATCCAGAGATCCTAAGCTGTATTCTACCATGCGGCTGAAGGAAGCAGGTGAAAAACGGGGGCATAAGGTGGAGATCATCGACCACATGAAATGTGTGCTGCTGATTGAAAAGAAAAACCCGATGGTATGGTACAACGGCCGCAGGCTTGATTACTTCGATGCCATAATTCCACGTATTGGTGCTTCGGTAACATTTTATGGCGCGGCTGTAGTGCGGCAGTTTGAAATGATGAAAGTGTTTACCGCCATAGAATCGCAGGCATTGATCCGCTCGCGCGATAAGCTCAGGAGCCTGCAGATTCTTTCCCGTGCCGGTTTGGGCTTGCCTAAAACCATTTTTATGGATTACTCACGCGATACGGAAGGTGTGATTGAAGCGGTAGGCGGAGCACCCGTAGTTATCAAACTGCTGGAAGGCACGCAAGGGCTTGGTGTGGTATTAGCCGAAAACAAAAAAGCAGCGCAATCGGTAATAGAAGCTTTTCACGGAGTTAAAACCCGCATTATAGTGCAGGAATTTATTAAAGAAGCTAAAGGCTCTGACATCCGCGCATTCGTGGTAAATGGAGAAGTGGTTGGAGCCATGCGCAGGCAAGCCACCCGCGAAGGCGAGTTCCGCTCAAACCTGCATCGGGGCGGAGTGGCAACAATAGTAAAGCTCGATCGGCATGAAAAACATGCCGCCATTGAAGCGGCAAAAAAAATGGGACTTGGGGTAGCGGGTGTGGATATGCTGCCTTCCAGACGCGGGCCGCTGATTATTGAAGTTAATTCCTCACCCGGACTGGAAGGAATTGAAGGCGCCACCAAATTAGATATTGCCGGAAAGATTTATCAATACCTGGAAAAGCACGCGGGTAAAAAGAAAATACAGAAGGATAAGGTAAATGCTTAATTCCAGTAAATAGCAGAAAGTATTTAGTCTTTAGTCTTTAGTCTTTAGTACCAGCACAACCAAAACTACTATGTACTCAGACTATTGAACTAAATACTATGTACCATAGACTGTTTTAAAATGAAAGAAGTATCCATAGCTGGCCAGCACATACGCCCCGGTGAGTTCAAGGAAATCATCATCAACATTGCACGCCTCCCCTCGCGTACGCAAATCGATACTCCCATTTACGCTTTTCGAGGATTGGAAGATGGCCCGGTGCTGGCGCTTACAGCCGGCATGCATGGCGATGAAATCAACGGGATGGAAATTGTGCGCAGGATTCTGGATATGGGGTACAATCGTGTAAAGCGTGGCACGGTAATCTGTATGCCTATTATTAATATTTATGGATTCCTGAATTACTCGCGCGAGGTTCCCGATGGCAAAGATGTAAACCGTTCTTTCCCGGGCAGCAAGAACGGTTCGCTCGCTTCGCGTGTAGCCTATCATATTACGCATGGTGTAATCCCATACATTGATTACGGCATCGATTTTCATACCGGTGGCGCCATGCGCACCAACTATCCGCAAATACGCTGTGTAATGGCTGACGAAAAGAATGTTGAGCTGGCCAATGCGTTTCATGCGCCTTTTACTATTGATTCGCCTTTCCGGCCGCATTCCATTCGCCAGCAGGCTGCCAAACAAGGGAAGAATATTATTGTGTATGAGGGCGGTGAATCGTTGCGCTTCGACCAGCAGGCCATTGAAGACGGCATAAACGGTACACTGCGTTTAATGAAGCACTTAAACATGATTGACAGTGCCCCCGAACCGAAAGAAGCCAATAAAATTATCTGGAACTCATCCTGGGCGCGCGCACAACATGCGGGGCTGTTTCAATCAGCCATTAATAGTGGCGACTTTATTAACAAGGGGCAAATAGTAGGCACCATTACCGATCCGTTTGGAGAATTCAAGGAAACCGTAAAATCACCTTCAACGGGTTATGTGGTTGGCCTGAACAATCATCCCGTTGTTAATGCCGGAGATGCCCTGCTGCACATCGGTATGGATAACTATTGTAAGATTGATGGTGGGGAAGAGTGAATTAGTTACCAGTTACTGGTTACCAGTTGTTGGCTACTGGTAAACTGGTAACCCGCGACCGGTAACCGGAAACCAGTTTCTAAAAATCCGGGCAAGGGATCATCAGCTTATCCTTCGGTGGCTTGCGCGGATTGCGCGTTGACCACGAATACACCAGGCTGAATTCATGCGCACCTCCGCTGGCCGGGCCTAATTGTGAAATGGTATAATCATAGCTGTAACCGATATTCAATACATCTTTAGCACCTCTTTTGGTAAAGCCGATCAGCAGCACAACCGATTCGTTATTGGTAAATCCGTTCACTTTTTTGAAGGGCACCCCGCGATACCACGTACCGATAATCAAAGGCTCGAATGTAAAATAGAAGCCTACATCCATCTGGTCGAACTCGCCCTGGTGGCGATATTGTATGGCAGGCGCAATGCTACGCTCTCGCGGCCGCGTATAAAACCCATCGCCCATTTCGCCCGGCTCAAAATAAAATTTCAAGCCGGCATGGGCGGATAGCTTACGGGGCAGCTTGCTCTCCTCGCCTATTAATGATTGGTTCGGTTCGGTTAAATGATGCGCTGCAAAACCCAGCCACGCACGCTTGCTGTACAATAATCCACCGAAAGACAAATCAGGAAAAAATTTCGATTGACCGGTATTCAGGTTTTCAGCCGAAGCGCCCGGAATCAGGTTACCGGTAGCCGGATCGATCTGGTCGCCAAATACAAGCCTGTTGAAATTTATCGACCGGTTATAAACAGCTACCTGAACACCCGGCCGGAATGACAATCCTTCTACAATTCTGAGATCGTACGAATACTGAAAGGCTAAGCTCATGGACTGCAAGCCAAAGATTCCCTCTTTATCGCGCGTAAGCAAAACACCAATTCCGCTGTTCTTGTCTTCAATATAGGTATCGTAAAAAGCGGAGATCGTATTGAAGTTGGCGTCAATAGCCGGCCATTGATTGCGGTAGTTAATCCCTACGCGGTTCTGACCGGTTGAACCGGCAAAGGCCGGGTTAAGATAAAGCGGTGCAGCATAAAACTGCGAGTACTGAGGGTCTTGCGCAGTTACCGGCCCCACCACCAACAGCATACAGGAACAAGCAAGAAGTAAAACGCGATGCATCAACTCAGTTTTTAATAAGCGCAATCGGGGCAAATTAAATTCTTTCGGAACACTAAAAAAAACATTTACCGACAAATAGGGCGGTTTGGACTGATTAACGAAATTTTAGGGCAAATTGTATTACTTTAGTGGAGTTTGACGTTTTAAATTTTGATATCAATAAGTTCAACATGGTGCATGTTATGAGGGTGAACGAAAATCGTGGCGCCTCGCCACTTATACGGTGGCTCCTTTTGTTGATTTTGCTATTGCCTTTTTCATTGCTTGCGCAGGATCTGTCGCGGCATAACTGGTATTTTGGAAACTCGGCCAACGGCATCCGGTTTAACCGGGGCACCCATGTGGCACAATCCGTTACCAACCAGGCTACACCCTTTGCACAGGGTGGCGCGGCCGTAGCTACCGATCCGGCAACAGCCAACTTATTATTCTATACCGATGGCATTCGTGTATATGATGCCACCCATACGCTTATGCCCAATGGCACCGGGCTTAATGCCCAGCCGAACGCCAATCAGCCCGTAGCCATTTCGCCCATGCCGGGCCAGACCAACCGGTGGTATATTTTCACCAACACGGCAAGCTTTACAACTGGTGGCAGCATCAGTCATTCATCGGTGGACATGAACCAGTTTGGCAACGCGGTGTTTCCGGCACCTGCATTAGGTGTGGTGGAAGCTGCCAAGAACGTGGCCATGCCGGTTTTAACTAACCGGTCGGAAGGAATGATCATTGTACCGCATTCGAATAACATTGATTTCTGGCTGATCACCCATGAGAACGGCACCCAAACTTTTTCTGCAACCCGTATTGATGCAACCGCTACATTTCCAACCATCAATTCGTCCGGTCTTGGGTTTACGATGTCAGTGGCCAACTTTGCCTATCATGCGGCATCTGGCAAGCTGGCCGTATCACCTCAGAATAATAATGCAGATGCCATCATCCTGAATTTTGATAACACCAATGGTCTTTTCAGCTTCGATCGCCTGATTACAAACTCGGCTGTAGCCGGGGCCACCAACAACCAGGCTATTTATGATATCGAATGGGACAACCAGGGTCGCTACTTATATCTTTCCCGTCATGGTGATACAGGAATAAGCGCTAATGTATTCCAGTACGATTACCTCAATCCTGCCATTACACTCGCACCGGTAATTACGCCTGCTGTTTTCAGAAGCTATGGATTACAGATTGCACCGGATAGCGCCATCTATCATTTATACCAGGCTGTATCAGGCGGGCCGTTTTTAGTGGGAAGATTAACCAATACCGATACAGTCGCCGGCCAGGTGGTTAATACACAATCGCTGTTTGGCGGATTGAATTTTAACGGCACACAGTTCCCGTCATTCAAGCCGCGCGATAGTGTAGAACTCCAGGTTACGTTTACCGCACAAGGCACTTGTCAAAATTCACCTACCAGCTTCTTTCCCGAAGTATTGCCCAATGCCGACAGCCTGCGGTGGGATTTTGGCGATGGATCGGGTTCGGGCAACTGGGCACCGGTTTATACGTATGAAAATGCCGGGACATTTAACGTTACCCTCAATGCATTTTACAGGGGGCAAACACAATCCATTACACAGCCTGTTACTATTAATCCTTTTGCCCTTTCACTACAGCTGGTTCAGGATACCACCGCTTGCCGCGATGAGTTTCCGCCTCCACGAGGCAGTGCAACCCCGGCCACACAGTTTAGGGTAACCGTTACTATTCAGGGCGGCACACCGGCATCCATTGCCTGGTCGAATGGCAATTTGGGCGCAACACTCACACCCGATTCAGCAGGTTATTATTATGTAGTGGTTACCGATGCCTCGGGATGCTCGGCCTATGCCGGTGTGAATGTAAAAGAGTATGGCTTGCAGGATCAGCGATCGAACGTCTGGCACTTTGGTAATCATGCAGGAATTGATTTCAACGAGCAGCCCCCGGTTGCCCTCAGCAACAGCGCGATGGATGCACCGGAAGGCTGCGCGATTGTGTGCGACCGGAACGGGGATGTGATCTTCTATACCGATGGTGATAAAGTCTTTGACAAGACGGATACGGAAATAGATAGCGGCATAGGGGGCGACCCGGCCGCCTCGCAATCGGCCATTATTGTGCCTGTGCCCGGTGATGAAACGTTGTACTACATCTTTACCACTCAGGCCATAAACGGCACTTCGCCTTATGAAGTGCGTTACTCGCTGTTCGATTTAAAGCTCAACTCCGGAAACGGTGGCCTCCAGCAAAAAAATGTATTGCTCTTTTCGAAAAGCACGGAGCGTATTACGGCCAACGAGCGCTGGGTGATCGTGCATGAATACGGGAATAATATTTTCCGCTCCTATCCCATTACGGCCGAAGGTATCGGCCAGCCGGTTTACTCTGAAGCAGGCTCGGAACATTCTTTTCAATCGGCTGTAAATGGAGAAGGTTATATGAAAATAGGGCCGCGTAACAATGTGGCGGTAGCGCTTTCCACACCGGGCACCAGCAACCTGGTTGAGCTGTTTACACTTAATGACAGCACCGGCCGGTTGGAAAATTTCCGCCAGATCAACCTGAACGAGCCCAATGGCCAGGTATATGGCGTTGAGTTTTCTCCGGGCGGGAACAAACTTTTTGCAACTGTGAAAGGATCGCCTACTCCTTCGCAGATTTTTGAATACTTCCTCGATTCATTAGACCGGCCTTTCTTCCGGCAACGCATCAATCAGAATCTGGAGCTGGGCGCCATACAACGCGCACCCGATAACCAGCTTTATGTAGCCATCAATGGCAGCAATGTACTGGGTACCATTCAGGCCAATGAAGACACCACACAGCTTTCGTCCTTCAACCCATCGGGCTTTACATTGGCCGGTGGCACCAACAGCCGGTTAGGCTTACCGAACTTTATCCAGTTTGAAGGCAATGCCTTTGGCGGCCCGGGCTTCAGCTTTGCCGGAGTCTGCGTGGGCGATTCCACACAATTTACCGGAACGGCCACCGACCCGATTGATAATTTCCTTTGGGCGTTTGGCGATGGCGGCACCAGCACCGAAGCTTCACCTTCACACCTCTATGCGGCAGCCGGAGTTTATACCGTTTCCATGCGTCTAACCAACCGCTGCGGATTAGACACCACCATTGTTCAGCAGGTAGAAATTTTCGATCCACCGGCACCCCCTTCTATTCCGGGTGCGATTGCCTTGTGTACCGGTGCGGTTACATTAGATGCCAACATTCCCAATACACCGGGCATCACGCACCTGTGGTCGAACGGAGAAACAACCCAGACCATAACGCTAAACAACCCGGCATTTATTTCGGTGATCAACACCAGCTCAAACGGCTGTACCTCTACCGCACAAAGCCTCGTGGTGGATAACCGGCCGCAGGTCGACCTGGGGCCTGACCTGACCATTTGCGAGGACAATGCCACGCCCACATTAGACGCGCTGAACCCGGGCGCTACTTACCAATGGCGCATCAACGGAGTAAATGCCGGTACCATTCAAACACAGGCCGTGGATACATCAACACCCGGTGTATTTGCGTACGAAGTAACCGTTACCGATCCGTTCACCACCTGCTTTACCGTAGAAGAGAAAGTTTATACCATCAACGTATCGCCTTCATTTGTTTTATCCGGAACTAATCCTACCGTGTGCGGTGCACCCGATGGTACCATTACCTTACAGCTCAATGCATCAGTTCCTGCAGCCGGGCCATACTCTTATTTCTTAACAGGCCCTAACAGCTTTAATCAACAGGGTATCGACCAAACAGCACCGTCCACTGTTGGCCCGATTGCCGGGCAAAGCGCGGGTACATTTTCGGCTATCGTAACCGACCAGATTTCGGGTTGTACGCTGTCAAGCTCATTTGCACTGAGTGATGTAGCGCTTACTATTACACCGGTTGTAACAGACCCCTGTATTGTAAGCTACTCCATTACCGTTGCAGGCGGAACAGGGCCATACCAGTTTACGCTTACTGATTCAGGCACAGGCCAGGTATTTGGCCCATCCCTGCCTGCTACCTCGCCCTTCCTTACTACCGCCATTGCCCCAACCCTGCCTGCCGGTAACTACATACTTGAGGTTGAAGACGCAGGAGGTTGTATTGATACCCGTAACATTGCCGTTACTCCTAATCCGCCTGTAACGTTTACGGTTGATGCCAGCGATCTTTGCGATGCCACACCTACGCTCACGGCATCGGGCACAGCTACTTCGTATTCGTGGACAACCAATGTACCGGGCAGCATTGTGGGCTCAACTACGGGAGCCACCATTCAGCTATTGCCGGGTGCCGGTGTGGTTACTTTCACCGTTACCGGATCGGGCGCTGCCGGCTGTCCGTTCACACAGGATATAACGGTTAATGTAACCGATGCCATTACACCCACCTTCACGCAAAGCGATGCCTGTGCCGACCAGGTAATTTTAACCGCGCAACCATCCGGTAATTTTACTTACCGCTGGTATGCCAACGGCAGCGCAACTCCAACTGCATTGGGGCAACAGTTCAGTCTTACAACTGCCGATGATGGAGATTCGTACGTGTTGGAAGTTGTGAACACCGTGAATGGCTGTGTGGTTCGTTCTTCACCTCAGAATGTTTCGGTGGTGGGTACCATTACAGCCGGGTTATCCGGCACACCGGCCTGTGATGATAACCAGCCCTTCACGCTTACTGCCACCACCAACACAACCGGGGTAACGTATGCATGGTTCTTAAACAATACGCAGATTACCGGGGCCAGCACGGCTTCAATCAATCAAACCGCTGCCGGCATTTACCGCGTGGAAATCAGCAGAAGCGGATGCACCACCCCGGCTGAAATACAGGTAACCAAATTGCCCCTGCCGCAAGGCAACTTGCCCGACCGGGTGATCATCTGTAACGACCCGGATAACAATGATCCGGAAACTTCCGAAGTTGATCTTGATCCGGGTGTTTTCCAGTCTTACAACTGGTTTAAGAATGAGCTCACCCTTAACTACACTAACCGTGTGCTTACTGCCGACAGCGAAGGTTTGTACGATGTGGATATAACCAATTCGTTTGGTTGCGTGTCGCGCGACAGAACGGAAGTGCTGAACGATTGTATTCCGAAAATTGTAGCGCCCAATGCATTCAGGCCCACCAGCGGTATCGGTGAAAATAAAGACTTCTTTGCCTACACCTTCTTTATCACTGATAATTTCCAGGTGCTGATTTACAACCGCTGGGGCGAATTGGTATTTGAGTCGAAGGATAAAAACTTTAAGTGGAACGGAGGGTATAACAACAACGTAAGCCAGCCTGTGCCCGGAGGTACCTATGCCTACGTGTTCAAATATGTAAGCTCGTTCCGCCCCGAAAGAGGCATACAGGAAAAACGCGGTGGTGTGTTGCTGATCCGGTAAACCGTGTTGCGCAGTTTCCTTTTTGGCAGCGTTTGTGTAACTATGTATTCATAAAACCAATTGTTATGAGATCGTTATTCCAGTTTGCTTTCGTATTGGCGCTCGCGCTCACCTTCACGAATGCATCGGCACAATTATTCAATACTTCATTAACCATCACCGTGCGCGATGAAACCGGTAATACGGTAGCAGGCGCAGAAATTAAATTATTCAAAACCGAACAGGATTACCTGAAAGAGCAAAACGTGGTAATGGAAGGTACTTCCGATGCCAAAGGAGTGTTACGGCTTAAGAAGCTGGAAGGGGTATCGTACCATGTAATTGTACGCAAGGATGATAAGGATAATTCAGGTGGCGGTGAGATCATCGGCAAGCTGGAAGAAGGAAAATTCAATAAAGTAACCATTGTGATCCAGTAGCATGGCGCAAACCCGTGCCTGGCTTATCCGTTTCTTTTCAGCGTATCAATCACCTTATCACGAAGAGCAGGAGTTCGTTCCCCGTTTCTTAACGCTGCTGCAGGACATTACCTGCTTTGAACGCACCCATCTTCCGGGGCATATTACCGGTTCGGCCTGGATTGTGAATCCCGAGCGCAATGCTGTATTGCTGGTGCATCATGCCAAATTAAACCGTTGGCTACAGCCGGGCGGTCATGCCGATGGCGAGGAAGATGTATTGAATGTGGCGCTGCGCGAAGCGGAGGAGGAAACGGGAATTCAGCAATTCAGAGTGCTGAGCGAAATCCCTTTTGACGTGGATGTTCACCCGATACCTGAACGCAAGGATTTTCCGGCACACGATCATTACGATGTTCGCTTTCTGTTGGAAGCAGAACGTGCAGACAATATTATAGTCAGTGAAGAATCACACGATGTAAGGTGGATTGCCCTGAACAAGCTGGAACATTACACAAACGAGCAATCTGTTCTTCGTATGAAAGAGAAATTACTTCGAGCTGATTAGCATCAGTCCGAAGGCGATTACCACAATCCAGAATTTATACACGGCAATAGCCGGAATGATGATGATCTTCAGCTCCATCAGCACGGCCAGCAATACCAGGATTACCGCAATGGCTTTTAATATTGATCGGGTTTTGTTACTCATATCCGGCAGGTTTATCATGCAACTTAATATGTTTGGCATAGCCTGACAAATATATTTTAGCTTTGCAGCGAGCGTGCTCTAAATCGACTGCTCAGGCGTCTGACCCGAAGGTTCGGGGTCTTGACGACTTAACTAACATTTTATTAAAGCATGGCAGAAATCGGCAAAGACATAGACCGCGCACGACAATTACTGATGGAAGGCCGGCTTGTGGCTATTCCTACCGAAACGGTTTATGGGCTTGCGGCAAACGCGCTCGATGAGAAAGCCGTACTCGAGATTTTCAAAGCCAAGAACCGGCCGCATTTCGATCCGTTGATTGTACACATATCCGGCATCGCGCAAGCCAAAACATTAGTTGAATCTTTTCCGGATAAAGCACGCGCATTAGCCAACCGGTTCTGGCCGGGGCCACTTACAATATTACTGCCCAAAAAAGAGCTTGTTCCCGACCTTGTAACATCGGGCTTAAACACCGTAGGCTTACGTTGCCCGGATCACGCACTTACCCTGCAATTGCTGCAAACACTACCTTTTCCGCTGGCTGCGCCCAGCGCCAACCCGTTCGGATATGTAAGCCCCACCACGCCTCAGCATGTAAATGAACAATTAGGCGATAAAGTAGCTTACATTTTAGATGGTGGCGAATGCCGTGTGGGGATCGAATCAACTATAATTGGCTTTGAAAGCATGGAACCCATCGTATACCGGTTGGGCGGACTTGCATTGGAAAGCCTCGAACCCTTCACCGGGCCGCTCCACGTGCAGCTTCACTCCTCTTCCAATCCACATGCACCGGGCCAATTGCAAAGTCACTATGCCCCCCGCAAGAAAATTGTACTCGGTACACACGATCAGCTTGCTGCACAAGATCATCCCGATGCCGGGGCTATCGTATTTCGGAATCCCCTTCCCGGCATTCCGCCACGCAGGCAGGTTGTTTTGTCGGCAGGCGGAAACCTGGAAGAAGCCGCGCAACACCTGTTTGCAGGCCTGCGCACACTCGATAAAGCCGATATCAGCCTCATCCTCGCAGAGCTTGTCCCGGAAACCGGGCTGGGGCGGGCTATTAATGATCGTCTGCGCAGGGCCGCTCATTAAAAAAAGTTTGTACGCCCTGAAATAATTCTTTTACTTGATAGGATTTTCTATCCCACTATGAAAATACTTGTGCTTACCGGGGGTGGTGATGCTCCCGGTCTTAATGCTGTTATCCGCGGAGTATACAAGCGCGCCCGCAGGGAATCGCTGCAAAGCGGTAAGCCTTATGAAGTATATGGCAGCATTGAGGCTTTTAACGGTGTACTGAACGAGCCGCAGGAAATTGTAAAACTCACCAGTAAAAGAACGGCAGGTATACACATAAAGGGTGGCACTATTTTAAAAACCACCAACAAAGCAAACCCGATCAAATTTCCGGTGGTGCAGCCTGATGGCACCACCAAATTTTTTGATCGCTCGGATGAGCTGGTGCAGAAACTCAAGGCTCTGAACTTCGATGCCATTATTAACATTGGGGGCGATGGCTCGCAGAAAATTTCAAAAACCCTTTTCGATAAAGGGCTGCCCATGATAGGCGTGCCTAAGACCATCGACAATGATTTGTCGGCCACAGACATCACCTTCGGCTTTCAGACAGCCGTACAGATTGCTACCGATAGCTTCGATAAGCTGGTTACCACAGCCGAGAGCCATCACCGCGTCATGATCATGGAAGTGATGGGCCGCGATGCCGGGTGGATTGCCCTGCACACCGCTATTGCCGGTGGTGCCGAGATCTGCCTGATACCGGAAATTCCATACGACATCAATAAGCTGGTGAAGAAGATTGACGGACGGTATAAAAACGGGCGCGGGTTTGTAAACATTGTAATAGCCGAAGGCGCTAAACCCAAAGCCGGAACCATTACCGCATCGGCTGGCGAAAAAGGTTCGGAGCACGTGCGGTTGGGCGGAGTGGCTTACCAGCTATCCAAACAACTGAAAGATGCCGGCTGTAAGGCCGAGATACGTGAAACGGTACTGGGCCACACACAGCGGGGCGGAACCCCGGTAGCCTTCGACCGCGTGCTCGCGTCATTATTTGGCGTAAAAGCATTTGAGCTGGCCCTGAACAAGGAGTTTGGCAGAATGGTGGCCTACAAAAACAACACCATCACCTCGGTAAGCCTGGAGGAAGCGACTGCTGAATATAATTTTCTCAGCAAAGATTCTTACCTTGTTCGGGCAGCAAAAGGACTCGGAATAAGTTTTGGCGATTAACCTACCTCACACGTCATGACCAAAATAGAATTATCTACCCACATAAACGCACCTATAGAACGATGCTTTGACCTGGCGCGAAGCATTGAATTATACACCAACCCTTACCCCGCGCACGAGGGGCCGCAGGCCAAACAACCGGAAGCAAGGACCGGTGTGCTGGAACCCGGCCAACGCATACAGAGGCAGTTTACCTACCTGGGTGCGCAGCATAACATTGAAACTGAAATTACCCGATGTTCCCGGCCGTACTTTTTCAGCGAAGAAATGAAAGCCGGCCCCTTACACACCTTTGTTCACGATCATTTTTTTTACGGATTTCCAGGCGAAACCATTATGATCGATAACGTGTACTTCCGCTCACCCTGGGGTGTGCTTGGCGAAACTGCTGACACATTGTTGCTCAAACGCTACATTACGCGCCTGTTGAAAAAACGGAACCAGATCATCAAGCATTATGTGGAAACCGGCAAGTGGCAAATGATTATTCCATCTCCCGAAGTAGTGGTAGAGGAAGCGGTTAGTATCCAGGCCTGAAAGCAGCGGCAACACAACCACAGCCGCTATGCCCCGCATCAAACTCATCACTTCTGTTAATGCACCCATCGAGCGTTGTTTCGACCTTGCCCGCAGTGTTGATCTGCATAAAATATCCATGCACCATTCGCGCGAAGAAATCGCGGATGGCATTGAATCCGGCCTGATGAACCTTCATGATACGGTTACCTGGAAAGGCACACACTTCGGCATCCGCTTCACATTGCAATCAGCTATTACCCGGTTTAGCCGGCCATTCTCCTTTACGGATGAGATGGTGCGCGGCCCGTTTAAAACCATGGTGCACGATCATTATTTCTACCGGGCAGGGTCATCCACCACTATGGTAGATGATTTTTACTTTCAATCGCCCTGGGGATTGCCGGGCCAATTAGCTGATGCGCTGATACTGAAAACTTATTTAAGCCGGTTACTTGCACAACGTAACGCCATTATTAAACAACATGCCGAAAGCGATGGTTGGAAACAAGTGCTACAACAAGCCTCTGCACAAAATACTCAAGGGTAAGGTCTTTTTCTTAACTTGTGCGCTCTTAAAAATCAATTTTATCAATAGCTATGAAAACTGTTACCGACATCAATTTCAAAGGCAGGCGTGCCCTCATCCGTGTAGATTTTAACGTACCATTAGATAAGTCGTTTGAAGTAACTGATGATAACCGCATCCGGGCTACCATCCCTACCCTTAAAAAAATACTGGCCGATGGCGGTAGTTGCATATTGATGAGCCACCTGGGCCGGCCCAAAGAAGGTCCCGAAGAAAAATATTCCCTGAAGCATACCCTTAAAGCCACCGAAGCTTTGCTGGGTGTGCCTGTAAAGTTTGCGGGCGACTGCATTGGTGAGGAAGCCTACCAACTTTCTGCCGCACTAAAACCAGGCGAAGTATTGCTTCTCGAAAACCTGCGCTTCTACAAGCAGGAAGAAAAAGGCGATGTGGCTTTTGCCGAAAAGCTATCGAAGCATGGCGACATTTATGTAAACGATGCTTTTGGTACGGCACACCGCGCCCATGCCTCTACTACTATTGTGGCACAATTCTTTCAAACCAAATGCGCAGGCTTTGTGATGACGGCCGAATTAGACAATGCAAAAAAGGTATTGGAGAATGCTGCCAAACCGTTTACCGCCATTATGGGTGGCGCAAAAATTTCCGATAAGATCTTAATTATTGAAAAGCTGTTAGACAAAGTAAACCACCTGGTTATTGGTGGTGGTATGGCTTACACCTTTTTCAAAGCATTGGGTGGCAACATCGGCAACTCGCTGGTAGAAGCAGATAAATTAGATCTGGCCAAAGAGCTGATCCAGAAAGCAAAAGCCAAGGGTGTGGAACTGCACTTGCCTATCGACTCGATTATTGCCGATAAGTTCGATGCCAACGCCAACACGCAAACAGCCAACAACAATGCCATACCTGCCGGTTGGATGGGCCTTGATATTGGCCCGCAAGCCGTGCAAGTGTTCAGTAAAGTGATCGAGGAATCCAGAACTATTTTGTGGAATGGCCCTATGGGTGTGTTTGAAATGAAGAAGTTTGAAGCCGGTACCAAGGCTGTAGCCGAAGCAGTAGTGCGGGCCACAGAAAAAGGAGCGTTCTCACTGATTGGCGGTGGCGACTCAGCCGCAGCCGTAGCCCAGTTCGGCTTTGAAGAAAAAGTGAGCTATGTATCTACAGGTGGCGGTGCATTGCTGGAGTATTTTGAAGGTAAAGTGCTGCCGGGGGTGAAGGCTTTGGAGTAACCATCTTATAGTATATTGCTGTTAGCACTCATTATACGGACGGCCCAAAACAACAGAAACGAAAATAAAACGAATGGCACTTTTTAACATAGATAATAACAACAGGTTTGAACGTATAAAAGAGTTGCCGTTCAAACTTGAAAAAGAAATTCAAAATTTGACGGAACAAAACATCAAGACAATTTTTGGGCTTGACTTTGTGCGTTCTGAGTTTTCGCTTGGTAAGTTTCGTATTGACACATTAGCGTTTGACAAAGATGTTTCAAGTTTTGTAATCATTGAATACAAAAGGGACAAAAATTTTAGCGTAATTGACCAAGGTTATGCGTATTTGTCGTTAATGCTTAACAACAAAGCTGACTTTATTCTTGAATATAACGAAAACTGCAAAGGCACTTTGAAGCGGGACGATACTGATTGGTCGCAATCAAGAGTGCTATTCATTTCGCCAAGTTTCACTACATATCAAAAAGAAGCAATTAATTTCAAAGATTTACCGATTGAACTTTGGGAAGTTAAACGATACAACAACAAAACTGTTAGTTACAACCAAATCCAGACATCAGGTGCACAAGAAAGTGTAAAAACTATTAGCCGACAAGACGACACTATTGAAAAAGTAACAAGAGAAATCAAAGTCTTTACAGAGCAAGAACACTTAGAAGGTGCATCAGATGAAACCAAAGAACTCTACGAAAAACTCAAAAACGCCATATTGAATCTCGATAATTTGGAAGTTAAACCCAAAAAATTGTATATCGCTTTTGTAGCAAATACAAATGTTGTAGACATTCGTATTCAGCGAAACGGATTAAAATTGTGGATTAACTTACGGCACGGACAACTTGAAGACCCGAAAGGAATTTGTCGGGATGTTTCAGCAACAGGACATTGGGGAAATGGCGACTACGAAATACAAATCCAATCAGACGATAATTTGGAATACATTTTAAGTTTAATCAAACAATCATTAAAAGCGAACAAGAAATAACGAGCACTAACATCGTATTCATATTGCAGTCGGGTCTTCCGACCCGATGATTGAAAGTTTCGATGACAAAGTCAGGTTGAAAAACCTGACTTCAACAAAAAACGCAATAGCAACATGCTAAAGCACTACTATTTGTATATACGAATTGTATTGTGTTCGCCACGAAGCGATAGTGTCTGACCAGTGTTGTTAACCGTTTCTTCTTGGTTAACAACAGTTTTTCGTGCTCCTCTTATATCAATCAGCAGTTTCCATCCCGGTTCTGACTGCTGAATCACATATTCAACATAACCTGGACCACGCTGAATTTTTATGCTGATAGTGTTATTGCCCACCTTCACCTGCTCAAGCGCAGCTTCGTTCCATGCATCGGGTAAGCGCGGTGAAATAAAGATACTTTGTTCCATAGCACGTGGCTCAATACCAAAAAATGAACGAATCACCGGCACCGCCACGCCATAAATATTCCAGGCCTGCACCACCATACCAAAATCGGGCGATACCTCGTACATCGAGCCCGGCAATGCATAGCTGAACGATTGCTGTAATTTTTTGATATAACCTAACGCTTCATTCTGTTTACCATAGTTGGCAGCCGCCACGGCCTGTACCCCGGTGGGTAACGTCATTACCGCACCGGTATAGGAAAATGTTTTCTTCCGCGATTTCAAAACCACGCTGTCGGGCTCATCGCTGCGATCGATACCGGTAACGTACATTCCAAACGGGTTTTCGTATTTGGTAGCCGTTTGCAAAGCGGCCCATGCTTTTGCCGTATCGGCCAAGCCTGTCTCCATAGGCGTATTCACCACCCAGTTATGATACACCACAAACGGAAAGTGTTTGCCCGATGGATAGGCGTTCATCTTCTGCTCCGTTGCTTTCAATTCTTTTGCAGCCCACGGCTTTCCCAATGTATCGGCACGAACCAAAGCCGCTGCCACAATCGGTTTGGCTTCAGCTACTGTGCCCCTGAAATCGCCAAACGATTGTTCCTCCTCGTTCCACCACTCGGTGTTGATTTTTATTTTCAAAGCCTCGGCCTGCTTTTGATAATCAGCAGCCAGTTGCTTCTCGCCCACCCAACCGGCCATAACCGCTGCATTAACCAATGCTTGTTGCGTATAGGCAACCACATCAATCATCTCGGTATCTAATCCATGAATTTCCATCATGCCGTTCCCGTTCGGGTAACCGTTTGCATCAGGATCCATCGTTTTGGTAAGCCAATCAATGCCCTTCTGCACGGCAGGAAAAAGCTGTTCAATCAATTCTTTATCGCCCGTCCAGTCGCCATACACTTTTAGCATAGTAATGTATTGTGCGGTTTCGTTTACATTACCGGGATTGAACACCGCACCATTGGTAGAAGCTTCGTGAATGATGCGACCGTTGTTGTTGGTTTGCTGCGATATTTTACTGAGTAATTCAATGGATCGTTTGGCCAGAGCATGATTGCCGGTTGCCAAAACACCTTGCAGGGTGTAGGTCATATCTGCACCAAACCACCACGGGTAATCGGGCAACCCGGCCGACACCGCGCTGCCCTGTTCAGGAACGGTACGGACTAACCATTCGGTATTATACTTCAGCCACTCAAACATCTGCTCTACTTCCTTATCGGGAATAACCAGGTTAGCTGTTGCCTTAATGTTTTTATAGTGATCAATTTTTTGCCGGAGCTTTTCGATCCCGTTTGTCTTTAAGCGTTCGAATGTCTGGCGTGCAGCATCTTCCGACTGATATGACCCTGCAATGAAGAAAGGAATTGTTTTTACTTCGCCCGGCTTAAGCGTTATTACATAGGTTAATGTGCCATCTGTTCCCAAACCTTTACGTTCAGCCCGGCAAGCCGAAGCAGTTGAGAAGTTGCCGGTTTTTAACACAGAACCAAACAGCACATACCAGGGATTGTTTTTATCCTTCGCAATAGCAGCCGAAAGCTTTTCATCAAACCGGATTTCATCTTCTGCATCAATCATATTGGTACGTTCACCCAGCCAGGTTGGGCGAAGATCAACCATGCCGGTAAAAGCAAAGTCAATCGTTTTACTTTCTGTACCGTGGTTAAGGAGCTTAAACTCAACCATCAGCCCTTCCAAACCATCAGGCACAAATTGATAGCGTTCAATCTCCATGTTTTCTTTAGCCCATGTAAAATGATGCCTGTTCGCCACCGGATAATTCACAAACGTATCGGCCTTATCCAAGCAAAAGCTTTCCCCGGATTGTGTATCCATAAGCAAAGCAGTAAAGCCATCCATCAGCTTAATGGGATGATCCCAGATACCACCCATCTCACCGGTTACATGCCAGCCCAAATCGGGGAATGATCCATCCTGGTGCCCGACTATGTAAACGCGATCGCCTGCAGCTACAAAGGGCGACTCCAGGTATTGTTGCTTTCCGGCAATGACAGGAAGCGATGACAACAGCGGATGAAATGTTTGCGATTCCGGTTCAGAGCACGAGAACAAAACCAGCAAGGCAAGCGTTATGACAATCAGTTTCATATTGCCAACAAGATAATGATATCAAGGCAATGCCTCAAACAAACCGCAATACGCTATTTACGCTTACTCACTTCTCAACGCTCCTATCGGGTTTTGTACGGCTGCTTTAATGGACTGATAGCTTACCGTAATCCAGGCGATCAGCAAGGCAGATGCGCCTGCCACCAGAAATATCCACACGCCAATCGTAATCCGGTAAGCAAAATTCTGTAACCACCACGTTTCCATTACATACCATGCAATAGGCACGGCCAGCACAAACGCAATCAAAATCATTTTGGTAAAATCTTTGGAGAGCAGCAATACTACACTCGTTACCGAGGAGCCTAAAACTTTTCGTACACCTATCTCTTTGGTACGCAAGCTGGTTATATAGGCAGACAAGGCAAACAACCCGATGCACGAAACAAAAATGGCCAAGCCTGAAAACACCGCGAACAAATTCCCGGATTGCTGCTCACTTTTATATTGTGCATCGAGGCTCTGATCGAGGAATGAAAATTTAAAACCTTGTTCGGGCGCCAGTTCTTTCCACTTTGCTTCTATTGATTTAATAGCGCCTGGCACTTGTCCGGATTTTACGCGCACCGCTATGAACTGACTCGCACCGCCATACGATTCATTGCTTTGCAGCACAAGAGGTGTAACATTTTCGCGCAGCGACATGAAATTAAAATCGCGCACCACCCCGATAATTTTCATCGGCAACGATACATTACCTTCCTGCGTCTGGCGTACTTCCATGAGCGTACGCCCTATCGGGTTCTCCAGTCCCATTACTTTTACGGCAGCTTCATTTAAAATAAGATGCAGCGAATCGTTTGTTTCCTGCTCAAACCAGCGGCCATCCAGCAACTGCATGTTCATTACTTCTGCAAAACCATCGGCCACTACCATCGACTTGGTGGTAAGAATTTCAGATGAGCCTTCCGGCTGAAACTGAATGCCAAAGAAATTATTTTCCTGGCCCGGCATGGCAAACGCGCCTGCTGCCCCGGCCACCTCCGGTAACCGTCTGAATTCTTCTATCATGGTGCCGGAACGCGCACCCAAATCAAAACCGCGCTCCACTACCAGCACCTGCTCACGATCAAAACCCAGCGATTTTTCTGACATGAATTGCATCTGCTGCTGAATAACCAGCGTACCGATCATCAGGATAATGGAAATCCAGAACTGAAAAATCACCAGTCCGTTGCGAATCCACTTTCCCTGCCGGCTGCCGGTAAACTTTCCTTTCAGTACGACCACCGGGTTGAATGACGATAATACTAATGAAGGATAGCTTCCGGCCAGCATCCCGACAAACACAACCAGCAAAGCCAATGCACCAAACGATTGAAGTGTGAACGGTAAATTCAGTTGCTTATCTGTAAGGGCATTGAAATAAGGCAGCGAAAAGTAAATGATCAGCACGGCCAGCGCTACGCCAACTAAGCTCAGCACGAACGATTCGGTTAGAAACTGTATAACCAACTGTTGCCGGAACGAGCCCATTACTTTCCGTACGCCTACCTCGCGTGCACGCTCGGCCGATCGCGCAGTAGCCAGGTTCATAAAGTTGATGCAGGCAATGGCCAGAATAAGAATGGCTACACCGATCATCACATAAACCGAAGTACGGTTGCCCGAAGGCTTCATCTGTGCTTCGAGGTTAGTCGGGTCAAGATGAATGGAAGCAAGCGGTTGAAGAAAATAGCGGTAGCCGTTTCCTTCCTTTGTATAATCGGCCCACGACTTACCGAGGTTGCGCTCAATCTGTGCCGCAGCATACGTATTTACTACAGCAGGCATTTTGGCTTCCACATCTGCCGGGTTGGCACCGGGCCTGAGCTTTAAAAATGTAAACGTTGAAAAGCCGGTAAAATTCTCGCGCGATGTAAACGGATAAGTGGATGCGGCCAGCACAGCGCTAAACTTAAAATGCGAATGCTGCGGAATATCTTTTAAAACACCTGTTACTTTAAACTCCTGGTCACCGGCTGTTAAAATTTTACCCATCGGATCGGCATCACCAAAGTAGCGGGTTGCCATTTCCTGTGTAACCAGTATCTCGTTGGCATTTGCCAATGCATGGCCCCGGTTTCCTTTCAGCAGCTCAAAGCTGAACACTTGTAAAAAGCTGGTGTCGCTCAACAGCACCCTGCTTTCATCAAACTGGCTAACCTCGTCCCGCTCATTTTTATAGGATAAAGTGAAGTTATTAAAATTGAACAGGTTGGTTGATCGCTCAACCTCGGGAAAGTCGCGTTTTATAACACCTTCAAATGATTGCGGTATAATAGCGTAATAGGTGGAATGATTGGGGTATATACGCTCCAGCGACATGCGGTAGATGCGTTCATGATCCTGGAAAAACCTGTCGTAGGAAAATTCATTTTGCACATACAGTACAATTAACAAACAACTGGCAACACCAACAGCCAGGCCGGTAACATTAATAACAGAATAGACTTTTTGCCTGAGCAGGTTGCGCAGGGCTACCTTTAAATTATTTCTTAACATGACTGCTGAATTAGGTTGTTTGAAAGTACGGACTTGAATTGAGATGGTTACAAAGGAGATAAAGTTTTATTTAGCCGGCTTCCATGTTATTCCTAAATAACCATAAAAGCGGGTAAATTAGCATTTTGACTACCCGGGAAATCCGCCACATGAAACTGAAAACAGATGGATTTGTACCTGCAATTATTATTACCGTAACGATTGCTTACTTCTTTCCCCGTGGTGATTCAATAATTCCCTTTGATATCATAGGGCAGATTGGCGTATCGCTTATCTTTTTCTTTTACGGATTGAAGTTAAGCCCTGATAAGCTTAAAGCCGGCCTTAAAAACTGGAAGCTGCACGTGCTGGTGCAAGCCTCAACCTTTGTGCTGTTTCCTTTGCTGGTGCTGCCGTTTCATCCGCTCATGCAAACTGAGGAGCAAGCCAACCTGTGGCTGGCGTTTCTTTTCCTGGCGGCTTTGCCATCTACTGTTTCATCTTCGGTGGTAATGGTATCCATAGCCAAAGGAAATGTACCGGCTGCCATTTTTAATGCCAGCATTTCAGGGCTTATCGGTATTGCCGTTACCCCGCTTTGGATGAGTAGCTTTATTCCTCCTACCACATATTCCTTTGATCTCATCACCGTTTATTCCGACCTGGTTATCCACATACTTGCACCCGTAACGTCAGGCATTTTACTGCAACGCTACCTGGGCCAATATGCGCAAAAGTACTCCAGGCAACTCTCGCTTTTCGATAAGTCGGTTATCCTGCTCATCATTTACAAAAGCTTTTCCGGGTCGTTTGAAAGCAATGTTTTCAGCACGGTAAGCATAGCTGACTTAGCCCTGATTGCTGCGGGTGTAATTATCTTGTTCTTTATTGTTTATTACCTGACCGGCTATTTAGCCAGGCTGCTGAATTTTAATACGGCAGATAAAATAACGCTGCAATTCTGCGGCACGAAAAAATCGCTGGTGCATGGTACTGTGTTTTCCAAAATCCTGTTTGAACAATCGGCTTCGGTTGGCATTATCCTGTTGCCGGTCATGCTGTTTCACGCCATACAAATATTAGTGGTAAGCATCATCGCGTCAAAGCTGGCTGCGCGTGCGGAAGACTGATTAGTTAAATTACCCGTCCGTCTTTTACTTTTATTTCAGAGCCTTCTGCCAGGAACACAGATTGTGGTTTTTGATTTTTCAGAAAATCAAAGTCAGCGCCATAGACATCGGCAAAGTCCACCTCAATGGCGTAATCTTTTGTGGGATACACCTGCCAGCGCGGATGCTCTACGCCATATTCCGATGTTTTCTGACCGGAGATTTTAGTATATCCCCAATAGTGCTCGGTAATAAATTCTTCCTCGCTTCCGGAAACAATGGGAATTGATTGATTACCGGCAATTACCTTAAACGTATTCCACCTGCTTTTCTTCCAGGCATATTCTACTGTAAGTGAGTTATCGGTAACTATCCACTCATGTTTCATCGGCATGGTTTCGTAATGCTCCTTGTAAACCGTATTCGCCACAAACGTTAATGCAGGCTTCGGAACAATTTCTTTGATGAACACTACTCCACGCCTCCATTCACCGGCATGATTATGCCGGACATAAAAACGAAGATTCACTTCTTCAAAATTAACATGAAAGGGAATCTTAAAGCCTTTTACCCGCGTTTCCTGAAACATAAAGCCAACTAAGCTCACGTAGCAGGTGTTGTTCCAAAGATCAATTTCAGTTTTATGCGGCAGGTGCTTTTTGAGCATGTCAGCATCAACAGCATAATTAGCCATAGCTAATTTTCGCCATTCTGCCTGTAAAAATGTTTTCACGATTTGATTTGGATGTTGACACTGCTAAGATACACCAAAAACGCAAACAACATCATGCGTACCGTTCCGGATCAAACGGCTGCATGTTTACTTCCGGTTGCTGACCGGAAACCAGATCGGCCACAATTTTTCCTGTTCCTGGCCCGAGGCTCAAGCCCATCATGGCATGACCGGTAGCGAAAATCAGGTTCCTGATTTTCTGCGATCGGCCGAGGTAAGGCAGGCCATCGGGTGAGCAGGGTCTTAATCCGTGCCATACATTTTCTACTTTAGGTACAGGCACTTTCATGTCCGGGTAATAACGCGGTATTGCATCTGCAATTCCTTTTACCCGATTCATGCTGATGTTATGATTTACTCCGGTTATCTCCATCGTTCCGCCAAAGCGCAAGTCGTTGCCCATCGGTGTTACGGCCACACGTGCTTCAAGGAAAATGGAAGGGATGCGAGTATTCTTTTCAATGTCTTTCACTAAAAAACTATAGCCTTTTCCTGCCTGCATGGGCAGGGTAATACCAAGTTTAATTGCTACTGTGCCTGACCACGAACCCGTAGCCAGCACCACTTCATCAAACGGGTATTCACCCGATGATGTAACAACTGATTTTATCTTCGCGTGTTCTGTTACAAAATCATTTACAATAGTGTTAGTCAGAAACGTAACGCCTTGTTCTTTCAAATAAGGGATCAACTGCTGCATTAAATTGTGCGGGGTAAGGTGCGCATCGCCCGGAAAGTAAACGCCACCTCGCACCGTTACTTTTACATCTGGTTCTAACTGCTGTACTTCTTCAGCCGAAAGCACTTGTGCTTTAATGCCATGTGCATTGGCGATAGCGGCTGTTTCGGCTTCTTCGTGTTCCGTTTCTGCCGTTTGATACAGCATGAGCAACCCACGTTCGGCATAGCCAAAATCAAAAGGCAACTCGTTAGCTAATTGCTGATAGTGAACTTTACTATAAAGGCTTAATTCTTTTAAAGCCGGAATAGCTGCATTTACATGATTATGATTTGCGTGTTTGTAAAACTGGTACCCCCACCGAAGCAAATCGAGGTTCAATCTCGGCTTTACGTAAAACGGACTGGTTGCATTAAACATCCAGCGAATGCCCTTGGCAATCATGCCGGGCGCTGCCAACGGAATGATATGGCTCGGCACAATCATACCGGCATTGCCATGCGAGCATCCATCCGACAAATTACCCCGATCGATAACCGTTACTTCATGACCGGCTTTAGTCAAATAGTACGCTGAGCTTAAACCGATAATGCCGCCTCCCAGTATTCCTACTTTCATTAGTTGCTCGGATTCACTTTAATTGTAGTGAAACTTACAGGACAAGATTCTGATTTCAGAATCTGTAACTTCATAAACCAGACGATGCTCGTGAGTAATTCTTCGTGACCATTTTCCTTTCAGTGAATGCTTTAATGGCTCTGGTTTTCCGATTCCTGAGAAAGGAGATTCAACAATAGCCGTTATTAACAAAACTATGCGATTTGAAATTCTGGGGTTACTGAGTTTCCAATCATCAAGGTGCTGAAGGGCTGCCGGGCTGAAAACGATTTGCCTCATTTAAGATATTTAGCTTGAAGCTCAGCCACTGTCATGGGGATACCTTTACCCTTCTCCAAATCTTCCATGGATTGATAAAGTTGTTCTTCATTTGCTTTGGAGGATAAGAGGTAGCTCGTTTCATCCACTTGTTCCGAAACTATAATCTCAATATCCTTATCCTTAAATGCCTCCTGAATTGATTTTATTAAATCAGTTGTGAGGTCTTTTGCATTTAGTCGATAAGTTGTTTCCATACTCCAAATTTAATATTTACAAGCTAACAAAACCAGTAACCAGAAGCAGCAACCAATTTAAATCACCTGAAACCCATACGCATACGGATCATCTTCCGGATCGATGGTAATGGTATTGTGTCCGTAAATTTTTGCCCAGCCTTCCACGCTTGGAATAATCGCGGGCTTACCATATAAATCAGTTTCTTCCTCAATACGACCGATGAATCTGGAGCCGATAATACTTTCGTGGATAAAGTCTTCGCCTTTTTTCAGCTTGCCTTTAGCATACCATTGTGCCAATCGCGCAGAGGTACCTGTACCACAGGGCGAGCGATCAATCGCTTTGTCTCCATAGAATACCGCATTACGTGCCGTTGAGGTTGGATCTATCACTTTACCCGACCATAAAATATGACTGCACCCGTTTATGGTTGGATTATCGGGATGTACAAACGTATATTTTGCATTTATATTCTTACGCAATGCCCGGCTCCAGCTGATCAGCTGATCGGCTGTGTAATGCTCCAAACCCGGAAAGTTTTTCTGCACATCCACAATCGCATAAAAATTCCCACCGTACGAAACATCGAGCATAAGCTCACCCAGGTCGGGGCATTCGGCCGTAAGATTTTCTGCAGCAAGATAGGCTTTCACGTTTCTGATCTTTACTGATTTTACTTTGCCGCTCTCCTGTTTGTATTCAATACGAACAAGCCCGGCAGGTACTTCCAGATTTAATACACCGGGAGTTTTAGGCTTTACCAGGCCTTCTTCAATCGCGATGGTAACCGTACCAATGGTGCCATGTCCGCACATGGGCAGACAACCGCTTGTTTCAATAAACAAAACTCCCACATCGTTAGCCGGATCGGATGGCGGATACAAGATGCTGCCGCTCATCATATCATGGCCGCGCGGCTCAAACATCAGTCCTTTACGAATCCAGTCGTACTCGCGCAAGAAGTGTTGCCGCTTTTCGCTCATGTTGTTCCCGGTCAGCTCAGGGCCGCCTTCAGCAACAACCCGAACGGGATTACCACAGGTGTGTGCGTCTATGCATTTGAATGTACTTACTTTCTTCACAGGGTATTAAAAGAATACTTCAATTAAATGTTGCTGGCTGCTCGTTACTGGCTTCTGGTTGCAGGTGGCCAGCGACAAGAGACCAGTAACAAGTAACTACTTTTTAAATTCACCATTATAAACCCTCCATATCCCCAACGGGTTTGCTTCTTTCAACTCATCGGGTAAAAGCGAATCCGGAAAATTCTGAAACGAAACCGGGCGAACAAACCGTTTAATGGCATCAGCTCCCACAGCCGTGAATCGTGAGTCGGTAGTGGATGGATAAGGGCCTCCGTGCATTTGCGATGGACAAACCTCTACCCCGGTAGGCACTCCGTTTATAATCAACCGGCCGGCCTTCTCGATCAATACATTAAGCAACGCTTTGTGCCTGCTGATCTCCGTTTCATCGCCAATGATGGTTGATGTAAGCTGGCCATGTCCGCGATTAATTACCTTGTGCAGCTCATCCATGTTCCTGCATTTAACGATCAATGAGAACGGGCCAAACACTTCTTCTGATAATGCCGGGTTCTGCAGAAAAATTTCTGCCGGCACGGATGCTACCAAAGGCGTCCCCTGTGCAGGATTTCCCTGCGCGGAAGATTGCCCTTCAGCTTTTACTCCTTTCTGCGCAAGCGCCTGTGCCAGTTTCTTTGAATAGTTATCGGCAATACCCTGATGCAGCATGGCAGCCGGCAGCGCTTTTTGTATTTCTGTAGATAGTGCAGCTATGAATGATTGAAGCGTTTCATCATCAATGGCAATGATCAACCCGGGGTTGGTGCAAAATTGTCCGACACCAAGGGTAATGGATGCTGCCAACGCGCCTGCTGTTTTTGCCGCATCGCGCGAAAGCGTTTCGGGTAATAGTATAACCGGGTTGATGCTGCTCATCTCGGCAAAAACCGGAATGGGTTCAGGGCGTTGGTTGGCCAGGTCGAACAACGCTTTGCCTCCGGCCAGCGAACCGGTAAAGCCCACTGCTTTGGTGAGCGGATGCTTTACCAATGCCTGCCCTGTTTCAAAACCTTCGCCATATACATGTTGAAACACTCCCGAAGGCATACCTGTTTTTATAGCTGCCTTTTCAATAGCGCCTGCTACCAACTTCGATGTTTCCAAATGAGCCGGATGCGCTTTTACAATTACCGGACAACCGGCTGCCAGTGCGGAAGCCGTATCGCCACCGGCCGTAGAATATGCCAATGGGAAGTTTGCCGCACCGAATACCACCACCGGGCCGACAGGTACCAGCATTTTTCGTATATCCGGTTTGGGAGCGGGCATACGGTTGGGCAAGGCGGTATCTACCCGTGCATCTACCCAAGAGCCCTCTTCCACCAGGTCGGCAAACATGCGGCAATGACCGGTAGTGCGACCGCGTTCATTAATAATGCGTGCTTCGGGAAGGTTGGTTTCGCGCATGGCGGTGCTTACCAATGTTCCCAATGCTTCTATCTCATCCGCAACAGTGCGAAGAAACTCCGCTTTCTTCTTTCCGGGAAAATTTTTGTACGACAAGAAAGCAACCTGAGCTTTATTCAATGTTTCGTCAATGGCTTTCATATTTGCTGAGTATTTAAGTTATTAGTTATTGGTTGCTGGTTACTGGTTGCTTGTTTACCGAGAATCAGTACGAGGAACCAGTAACAAACTTACAACTTAGGTTTATTTGCAATTCCGGTACGAATAACGTTTAAAACACGCTCGCGTTCTTCTCCAATTAAAGCTAAACGCGGTGCACGCACAATTTCAGAACCAATACCTGTTTCTTGTTCGGCCAGTTTAATATACTGAACAAGCTTGGGGTGAATATCCAGCTCCAGCAACGGTAAAAACCAACGATAGATTTTCAGCGCTTCATCTATCTTTCCTGCTTTAGTCAGTTTGTATAGCGCAACAGTTTCCTTAGGAAAAGCGCAAACCAAGCCGGCTACTACACCATCCGCGCCCAGCATCAATTCTTCCATCGTAATGGTATCCACACCGCAAAGAATTTTAAACCGATCGCCAAAGCGATTGATCATACGCGTTACATTGCTTACATCGCGGGTGGATTCTTTTACCGCCTGTATGTTTTCTACTTCGGCCAGCTCGGCAAACATATCCAGCGTTACTTCAATTTTATAATCTACCGGGTTGTTATAGATCATAATTGGCAGGCTGGTGGTTTGCGCTACGGTTTTAAAGTAAGTAACCGTTTCGCGATGATCGGATTTATACCGCATGGGCGGCAGCATCATTAAGCCTTTGGCACCGGATTTCTCCGCTTCTGCTGCCTGCTTAATAGCCTCGCGTGTGCTGCCTTCGGCAATGTTCATCACCACCGGCACTTTACCGGCCACTTTCTCTATCGTAAACCGTACCAACTCAAATTTCTCCTCGTTGCTTAACACGCTGGCTTCGCCCAATGTGCCGCCTAAAATCACACCCTCCACACCTGCATCAAGCTGAGCTTTCAGGTTTTTTTCAAATAGCGGAAAATCCAGCTTATCATCCTGAGTAAACTTGGTGGTAAGAGCCGGGTAAATACCTTTCCATGAAACAGCCATAATGTTTTAAGGTTTTGATCAGCAATTCTGTTACACCAAAATTAGCGTTTGACGGGCGAAACAATTTTACCGTGAATAACTCATCCTGATACTATTTTGACTAATATTGGACATCTTTCAGGCATCCGGCAGTCAAAATCAAACCAAATGAAAGTTATTCCCTTTCAGGTTCCGAAAACCGTGCAGGAAGCTTTCCGCCTACAGGTTGATAAGCTCCCGCATTTTTACGATCGCCTGCACCAACACCCGGAAACGCAGATCATGCTGATTGAAAAAGGCGAAGGCACCCTGATTGCCGGAGATTATGTAGGCCGGTTTACTTCAGGTGAAGTTTACCTGGTTGGCACCGGCCAGCCTCATGTATTTCGCAGCGATGAAAATTATTATCAGCGCAGCAAAAAGCAAGTTCATGCTGTTTCACTTTATTTTGATGAACGCTACGCGGGTGAAGCCTTCTGGCAACTGAATGAGCTGAAAGACATCCGGCAGTTTCTTTCGCGCGCGGTGGCGATACGGGTGGAAGGTGATTCGCGAAATGAAGCAAGCAGCCTGATCCGCCAGATTGCAGCAGCAGAAAAGACAGCGAGGATGATTCTCTTTTTGCAGTTGCTTGACCTGCTGGCCCGATCCAAAAGCCTGAAGCAGCTTTCCGTAGCACCGCCTGATTATTCAACATCCGAAGAGGATAAGCGCATGAACGATGTATTGCAGTTTACTTTCAGGCATAGCCATCGTAAAATAAAAATTAATGAAGTGGCTTCCGTAGCCAACCTGTCCAGCGAAGCTTTCTGCCGGTATTTTAAAATCCGCACGCGGAAAACATATACTAATTTTTTAAACGAAGTAAGAGTAAGCCATGCCTGCAAAATGCTGATTGAAGGCAATCACAACATTCAATCCATCTGCTATGATTCCGGCTTCCAGAACCTGTCGCATTTCAACCGGCAGTTTAAGAAGGTTACCGAGAAGACTCCTTCAAAATATATGGTATCGGGTATGGAGCAGGTTAATAATTAAAATTTAAGAAAAAAGCCTCAATCAATTTTTCCGAATGAAAATTCGCTGATATATTACTTGTTAATTCCTGACGTTACGGCAAGACCTAAACACTAAAACATGGTTAAGTATTTTTCCTGCATCCTAATCGCACTACTAACCTCCATTGCTTCTTTCTCGCAAGAGATTTGTAACAACCTGATTGACGATGATGGTGACGGATTAATTGATTGCCAGGATCCGGATTGCGGTGGCACCAATGCGTGCTTTATAGCACCCAGTTGCGACCAGCCGTACATTTATTACATGCCTCCGATATTTGGAGATAAGGATGCAAACTGCAACGTTTTTGGCACTGATGATATTGTTTTAACAACTCTAAACCGACAAGCTCATGTTACTATCAGGAGAGGAGATGGCTCCGTATTTCAGAATGTAATTCTTCCGGTGGCTAACCCGGTCAATGTTGCATTCCCGATATCTGGCGCAGGAAGTAACCAGATTTTGCGGCAGGATATGAATACAATAATTAATGATGCCGGTTTAATCATTACTTCCGATCAACCCATTCAAATCACATATCGATTGCTAAGAAGACCCGGTTGTGCAATCAATAATGAAGATATTCTGCAAATACACGGCAATCCGGCACTTGGCTACGCATTCTTTGTGGGCACGCAGACAGATGCAAATGGACTGCTTTATAATGGTGGCGCCCTTGAAAAACACTTCGCCTCCTTTATGGCAACTGAAGACAATACGCTGGTAACGTTTACTGTACCCGGCACTGTATTAATGGAGGGATCACCGAATGGTACAACAAATACAACCGCTGATTGGAACGGGACACGCTCGGTAACGCTAAACCGTGGACAAAGCTATATTATCGGTACCCGTAACGAAGATCCCAACCGAACCATTTCGGGCACCAAAATTATAGCTACTAAACCAATTGTTGTAAACGGTGGCTCACACCACACCCGAAACACCCAAAGTGGCAACGCTGATGCAGGATTGGCACAGCTTGTACCAACCACGGCCCTGTCCAATAAATACTCATTGGTTGATGGTGGGAATCCATCTAATATAAAAGACTACCTCGTTATCATCGGGGTAAAAAACAATACAACGCTAACCGTAAACGGGATTAGTGGCGCAACTGATTCCAGGGGGAATGTTATGCCGACAATACTTAACAGTGGTTCGGTAGCAACCTATTTCCTTGGAGATACACAATTTGCTCCCTATACCATCGAGGCGAGTGACCCAATTTACGTTTACCACGTAAGCTCACAAACAGAGGGTGAATTTGGACTGGAAATATTACCTGCGCTTGATCCGTGCCTGGGAACACGCAAAGTCGATTTCAGTAAGCCGGGTCAACAATCTCGTGCAATTGCCTATGTACCCAACAATGGCCTGCCAAGCTTAACCTTCAATGGCCAACCCTATACTATTGCTGCCGCTACTATTAATGGAAACAAGGCCAATTCAATACCCGGCACGGATTACTCATTTGTTGTATTTCAGGATGCACAGATTCTTCCATCGGGCAATAATCGTATTTCATGCGATAAAAAAATGCAGGTAGCCGTTATGGCATTTACTGGTGGCACAGGAAACTATGCTTATTATTCTGATTACCTCAAAAATGTTGAGGTGTATGATCCGGTTACACAATTACCCACAGCAGCCTATGTAGCCGGTACGGCAACCCCCGGCACTCCCCTCACCCATTGCCTGGGCATGGGAGGATGCGGGGCTGATAACGCCATCATATCAGCAATTGCCGGAAGCGGAGGTACTGTTACGATTAACAGTAACCGTACTTGTATCACTTATACCATGAACAACAGCACACCCTGTTTTTCTGAAAAAGTAACACTAAGAGTTACCAACGAGTTTGGAATTCTAAGCACAGTATGCCTGCAATTCAACAGCTCGATTACCAATATCAGTACACCTGCCGGCCAGATGCAACCTGTTACGCAGGCATGCGCAGGATCAAACCTCTCTATTGACGGAACATCTACCAGTCCTGCCGGTATCAGCAATCCGGATGGATATGTCTGGATTACACCTGCCGGTCTTGAAATAATTGGTCCTGTTCTAACCATAAATAATATTCAGGTCAATCAATCCGGAACCTACCAACTGCGTATTACCGACCTGGCCGGTTGCGAAAAAATTCTCACGACAATAGTATCGGCCATTAATTGTG
This sequence comes from Cyclobacteriaceae bacterium, assembly GCA_026129485.1. Taxonomy (GTDB): domain Bacteria; phylum Bacteroidota; class Bacteroidia; order Cytophagales; family Cyclobacteriaceae; genus ELB16-189. The sequence goes on along the minus strand of JAHCHY010000023.1, from coordinate 34,946 downwards.
CTGATAACGATAATGATGGTGTGGACAACCTGCTTGACCCGGACGATGACAACGATGGCATACTGGATGTAAACGAACCCGGGGGTGATGGCCTGGCCGATCATGACGGGGATGGAGTACCGAATTACCGTGATCCAGATTATTGTTCAGCCAACGGGGGCGGTGCTTTGGTAAACGGGGTATGTCCCTTGTTCGATGCCGATGGCGATGGTATTATCAACCAGTTTGATCTTGATTCTGACAATGATGGTATCCCCGATGTGATAGAAGTTGGCGGAGCCGACCAAAACGGAGATGGAATCCTGGATGGCGTAGACAACAATAATGATGGCTTGCGCGATAACGTGGCGCCCGGTGGCCTGGCCTCAATCGATAGCGATAATGATGGAGTACCAAACATTATCGACCTGGATAGTGATAATGACGGCATCCCCGACATCCGGGAAGTCGGTGGCCCTGATATTAACAACGATGGCCGCGTAGATGGCTTTACCGATACCGGTAACGGGTTTGCCGATGCCTACGATCTTAGTCAAAATGGAATTCCCCTAATCGCAACCGGCCCGGATGCCAACAATAATGGCCGGGCCGATAGTTATCCTGTTGATAACATAGACAACGACTCTGTTCCCAACTTCCTGGATGTTGACTCCGATAATGATGGCCTTACCGATACACGCGAGGCAGAAGGAATTGATACCAATGGCGATGGCCGGATAGACGGGTTTGTAGATACCAACCATGATGGCTGGTCTGACCCGCTGGCCACTACCCCGCTGCCCATACGCGACCTGGATAATGACGGATTGCCTAACTACCTCGATCTGGATAGCGATAATGACGGACTGCCCGACATAACTGAAATGGGTGGCAGTGATCCGAATGCAGATGGTATGATCGGTAACCTGCCATTTACCGATACGGATGGAGATGGTCTTTCGAACCTGGTGGATACCAACAATGGCGGCACACCCATCCCCCCGCGTGATACCGATGGCGATGGCCGCGAAGATTACCTTGATCGCGACAGCGACAATGACGGCATTCCCGATATCATCGAAGTAGGATTACCCGATACAAATGCTGATGGGTCTGTCGACAATTTTACAGATAATGACGCTGATGGATTAGCCGACCTGGTCGATAGCACAACCGGGGGCACCCCGTTAACCAACCTCGATAAAGATGGAGACGGAATACCAAACTACCTCGACCTTGATTCCGATAACGATGGGCTACCGGATGTAATTGAAGCAGGAGGTACAGATGCCGATAACAACGGCCGTATTGGTGCCGGCCCCATAGAGGATACTGATGGTGACGGCTGGAGCAACATAACCGATGCCACAAACGGGGGCACAGCATTGCCGGTACCCAACACCGATCGTGATAGTGTGTCCGATTACCTGGATATCGATTCTGATAATGACGGAATTACAGATGCCTCAGAAGCAAGCTTTGGTTCTGCCCTGTCCGACCCTGAGAATGATGGCGTGATTGGATCAGGCGTCATTGCCGACACAAATAATAACGGGTGGCCCGACATTGCCGACCCGACTAATGGCGGAATTGCATTACCCAACCCGGACACCGATCGGGATGGCAAACCCAACTACCTCGACCTGGATAGCGATGCCGATGGCATACCCGATAACTTTGAAGCTGCCTTCTATATTCCGGATGGCGAGAACGATGGTATTATCGGAACAGGACCCATTACTGATACCGATGGGGATGGTCTTTCTGACCTGAACGACCCGACACAGCTGGGAAGTGTTAATGTGCTCTTCAATCAGGATCGGGATGGTGACGGAAGACCCAATTACGTTGATATTGATTCTGATAACGATGGTATTGTAGATAACACGGAAGGCTTACCAACCTCCGTTTATGTGCCGCCCACAGGCATAGACACCGATGGTGATGGAATTGACGATGCTTACGATGTAAACAATGGAGGCATTGCCAGTGGATACGCGAATGCAGATGGCGGAAGCGCTCCCGATTACGTGGATACAGATAGTGATGGTGATACGTTACCCGACCTGGCCGAAAACTTCTTCGGGCCTGTGGGTTCATTGCACCCGTCAGAGGTAGATGCGAACAATGACGGTATCCTCGATGTCGCAGCTTTTACGGATAGTGATAACGATGGCCTTGCCGATATCTTCGATCTGGATAACGGTAATAATCACGCTTCAGGTTTTGCCACCAACGGAGGGCAAACGCCAAATTCGCAGCCCGATACACAAGCCGGTGGCGACAGGGACTGGCGTCAGGCTACCGACACAGATGGCGATGGCGTTCCGGATATAATTGATATTGATGATGACAACGATGGCATTCTGGATACAGACGAAGGAACAGGTGATGCTGACCAGGACGGATTACCCAACCATCGCGATCTGGATTCGGATAATGATGGTATTCCGGATATTATTGAAGCCGGTGGATCCGATCCGGATGGAGATGGATTCCCGGGCATAGGGCTTATCGGCACCAACGTAGATGCAAACGGGTTGCCTTCCATCCTGGGCGGTGTGCCCATCAGCATAAACGATCCGGAGGATGATTTCGATGGCGATGGCGTTAAAAACTTCCTGGATATTGATAGCGATAATGATGGGGTGTTCGATGCCATTGAAGCCGGGGGTACTGATGCCAATGGCGATGGACGTATTGGTCCCGGTATTGCCAACGATATAGATGCCGATGGATTTCCGGATTTGGTCGATCCGGTTAACAATAACACCGGTACAGCGCTGGGCACACGCCTGCCCAACCTGAACTCAGATAGTGCACAGCTTCCCAATTACCTTGATCTGGATTCGGACGATGACGGAATACCGGATGTAATTGAAGCCGGGGGAATAGACCCGGACAATGATGGTATTATAGGCACCGGCCCGATTACCGATACCGATGGCGATGGCGCTTCCAACCTGGTTGATTTAAATAACGGGGGTACACCCTTGATCAATGGCGATATTGATGGTGATGGCATTCCCAATACCATGGATCTGGATAGCGATGGTGATGGTATCCCGGATGTGATTGAAGCAGGAGGAATTGATGCTGACGGTGACGGACGCATCGGCTCCGGTGCAATTACCGATGCCAACGGAAACGGCTGGAGTAGTATAACCGACCCGGCCGAGGGAGGCACTCCTTTGGCAATACCCAATACCGATGGAACCGGAAACGCAAACTACCTGGATATTGACAGCGACAATGATGGAATTGTTGATATCATCGAAGCGCAATCCACAGCCGGTTACCAGGCCCCTTTAGGTGTGGATACGGATGGCGATGGTATTGACGACCGGTTTGATATTCACAATGGCGGTACCGCGCTGATACCGGTTAATACCGATGGCGCAGATAACCCGGATTACCTGGATACCGATACCGACAATGATACATATCCCGATCAGCTGGAAGGTTACGATACGGATAACAACGGGGCGGCCAACATACTGCCATCCGGAAACGATTCGGATAAGGACGGGCTGGACGATGCATTTGATGCTGACGGCACCTCAACACAAAATACGAGCGGAGCCACCAACAACGGACAAACACCTGCTTCATTCCCCGATTTGGATAATCCGGGTGGCGATCGCGACTGGCGCCAGGCCCTGGATAGCGATGGCGATGGCATAGCAGACGTCATTGATCTGGACGATGATAACGATGGCATTCCAGACATAACCGAAGGAGATGGTGATGCGGATGGCGATGGTATTCCTAACCGATTGGATCGCGACAGCGACAACGATGGTATTACCGATACCATTGAAGCCGGTGGGCCGGATGCCAATGGCGATGGCATGATCGATGGCTTTACGGATACGGATGGCGATGGCCTTGCAGACTTGGTTGACCCTGACAATGGCGGTACGCCATTACCTGCAAGCGATTCAGATGGGGACGGCTTACGTAATTTCATTGATCTGGACAGCGACAATGACGGTATTCCGGATATCCGCGAAGCAGGCGGCATAGATTCAAACCAGGATGGAAAAACAGATAACACTACAGATGCGGATCGGGATGGCATACCGGATGTAGTTGATCCATCACAGGGCGGCACACGCTTATCACCTCCTGATTCAGATGGTGATGGCAAGCCTGACTATGTAGATCGCGATAGCGACAATGATGGTATTCCGGATACGATTGAAGCCGGGGGCACCGATGCCAACAGCGATGGTGTAGCCGATAATTTCATTGATACTGACAACGATGGATTTAACGACAACATTGATTCCGAAACACAGGGAACACCCTTATCCGTTTCCGATTCAGACGGAGATGGCATACCCAACCATCTTGACCTGGATAGTGATAATGATGGTATACCGGATGTAACTGAAGCCGGGGGCACCGATGCGGATAAAGATGGTCGCATCGGAACCGGGCCGATAGTGGATACCGATGGTGATGGCATGAGCGACCTGGTTGATCCAAGCAGTGGGGGTACGCCATTACCTCTTCCGGACACCGATTCTGATACCATACCGGATTATCTTGACCGCGACAGCGACAATGATGGTATACCCGATACCATTGAAGCCGGTGGCCCGGATGCAAACGGAGATGGGATAGTAGATGGATTTGCCGATACAAACGGCAACGGGTTAGCAGATGGAATAGATCCATCAGTAGGTGGAACACCCTTGCCCGTACCCGATACCGATAACGACCTGCGGGCAGATTATAAAGATCGCGACAGCGATAACGATGGTATTACCGATACAACAGAAGCCGGGGGCCCGGATGCAGACAACGATGGTGTGATCGATGGCTTTACCGATACCGATGGCGATGGACTGGCCGATGCCGTAGACGGAACACGTTTACCATTACCCGATACCGATGGCGATGGTAAAAAGAACCACCTCGACCGCGATAGCGATAATGATGGCATTACAGATATAATAGAAGCCGGGGGAACAGACACCAACAACGATGGGGCCATCGATAACTTTACCGATACCGATAATGACGGACTTGCTGATGTTGTAGATGCCGGAACCGGAGCACCGCTGCCCATAACAAATTCAGATAACGATACGCTACCCGATTATCTTGACCTCGATAGTGATAATGACGGCATAACCGATATTATCGAAGCCGGGGGAACCGATAACGATAACGATGGTCGCATTGATAACATAACCGATACCGATAATGATGGGATTCCCGATGTGGTAGACGCCACAACCGGGGGTACACCACTACCTGTACCCGATACCGATCAAGACGGCAAACCGAATTACAGGGATATTGACAGCGACAACGATGGTATTGTTGATATAATTGAAGGCCAGGCAACAGCCAGCTATCAACCACCCTTAGGCGTTGATTCAGATAATGACGGACTCGACAACCGGTTTGATGTAACTGGGGGCGTTCCTGTTGTTCCGGTAGATACCGATGGCGATGGCATACCGGATTACTTAGACAATGATAGCGACAACGATATTTACAGCGATGCATTGGAAGGTTACGATACCGACAATGATAAAGTAGCCAATGTAATACCGGCCAACTCAGACGCAGATGGCGATGGGCTGGATGATGCCTATGACCTTGTTAACGGTATTTCCCAGGCACAGAATGCAACCAACACACAAACGCCACTCTCCTTCCCCGATCTGGATAACCCGGGTGGCGATCGCGACTGGCGCGAAGGTTTCGATACCGATGGTGATGGTGTGCCCAACAATATTGACCTGGATGATGATAACGATGGCATACCGGATTCAGTTGAAGGTAACGATGACTTTGACGGAGACGGAATTCCAAACTCGCTTGACCTGGATAGCGATGGCGATGGTATACCCGATGTAATTGAAGGTGGCGGCACCGATCCGGACGGTGATGGTAAAATTGGCACGGGCCCCATAACCGATACAAATGGCAACGGCTTACACGATAGTGTTGATCCCGCAGCCGGGGGCGCTGCCCTGCCTGTGCCCGATACCGATAATGACGGGCATAAAGACTTCCTTGATCTGGATAGCGACAACGATGGCTTATGGGATGTGATTGAAGCCGGGGGCGAAGATCCCGACCAGGATGGAAGACCGGGAACCGGAACCCCGGCCGATGCCAATCAAAACGGCTGGGCCGATAGTGTCGAAACAAACCCGTTGGCTGTGCCCGATACCGATGGAGATGGTACAAAAGACTACCGCGATTCTGATTCAGACAATGATGGCTTACCCGATGTTATTGAAATCGGGTTACCCGATCAGAACAACGATGGTAAGGTAGATAACTTTGAAGACAACAATCATGACGGTTGGGATGATAACCAGAAACCGGGATTCCCGTTGCCTGATTGTGATAAAGACAACATTCCCAATGTGCTGGATCCGGATCCGTGCGATGTGATCGTGCCGGAAGGATTCTCGCCCAATAACGATGGCATTGGCGATCTATTCGAAATTGAAAACCCGAACCGGAGCACAATATACTTACTGGTGTACAACCGTTGGGGAAGTTTAGTGTACGAATCTGACAATTACCAGAACAACTGGGATGGCAAGGCTAATCGTGGAATTGTAGTTGGCAGCGATTTACCCGATGGCACATACTATTACATCATCCGTGTAAACGGCAAAGAGTATAAACCGAAATTCATAACCATTAAGCGATAGATAAATATGAAATCATCAATCAAAATATTGATTAGTGCCGTATTGCTGATGGTTGCCGTTCACACCAAAACCATAGCGCAACAAGATGCCATGTACTCGCAATACATGTTCAACTACCTGTTAGTAAACCCCGGTTACGCAGGCAGCCGCGATGTACTAAGTATGACAGGTATGTACCGAAGGCAATGGATAAATGTAGATGGCGCTCCAAATACCATAACCTTTTCAGGCGATATGCCCTTGTCGAATGAAAAAATGGGTATCGGGCTTACCGTATTTAAAGACAAATTAGGCGTGGAAGCAAACACCGGTGTATATGCGTCTTATGCCTATCGTGTTCGGCTTACGCACAAAGGAACGTTATCGTTTGGCGCCAATGCCGGGTTTACCCAATACAGCGCCAACCTTGCTGATGTAAACCAGCCTAATCCGAACGACCCGGCCTTCGGAACAAATGTGCGGGAGTTCAATCCCAACTTTGGTTTCGGTATGTTTTATTCTACGGATAAATTCTATGTTTCACTTGCATTGCCCCACATCCTGAATAACAAGCTGGCCAGCCTCGAGGAATTACGATCGCGTATGAAACGCCATTACTTTCTCGGCATGGGGTATGTTTTAGGAGTAAGTCCGAATGTAAAGCTCAAGCCTTCATTCCTCTTAAAAATGGTGGAAGGCGCTCCGCTGCAAACCGATCTTAACCTCAACATCTGGTATTTGGATAAGCTGGGCATCGGGGGTTCTTACCGGACCGGTGATGCGGTAGTGGCCTTGCTGGAATTCCAGGCTACCACCGGTTTACGTTTTGGCTATGCCTACGACATTACTACAAGCGAGCTGGCCCGCTATGCATCCGGCACGCACGAAATAATGGTGCGCTATGAGTTTGCCACGCTCAAGAAAAAAATTATTACCCCCCGTCATTTTTAATCACTCATGAATAGCCTTATGAAGCATGTGCTGCTAATCGTTCTGCTGGGTTTATCCACAACCGGCTACTCACAGCTGATTCTGAAGCGAGCCGATAAAGAATACAAGCAATTACACTTTGCCGCTGCCGCTGAACTGTATGAAGAGGCCGTGATGAGCGGAGCGGGTAACGATGCGGTTTACCTGAAAGCTGCGGATTGTTATTACAAAATAAAAGATCCGCGCAACGCTGAGAAATACTACACCAAAGCAGCCGATAGCAGGAAGAGCGAAACAGACTGGTTTCAATACATTCAATGCCTGCTGCAAAATGGAAAAACAGAAGAAGCACTGAGCCGGGCACAGCAATTCAGCTCCGTTTCAACACGAATAGCCAATATCGCTTCTGTATCCTTAGCCAAAATACTGGCCGATACATTGGTGAATGATGTTCACTTCCTGGAATTCAATACGCCTTTCTCCGATTTTTCACCGGTTGCCTACAGGCAGGGATTAGTCTTTGTCTCATCCCGCCACCGGGGCAACCTGCACAAAAATGTTTTCGGCTGGAACAATACGCCATTCCTGAACCATTATTACGTAGATACAACCGGATTAAGCAAATACCTGCACGAGCATGATTTTAAACGCGAAGATCACGTAACCTACGATGACCCCAATCTTTATGCTTACGGAGAGCGCCTGCATACCGATGAAACCCGTATGACCAGTAACGATACCCGTACGGCAGGATACTTCAGCACCTATTTCCGAAAAAGAGCTGACACCCTGTATTTTGGAAAAGAAGTTGAGCCTTTTAATCCTTTTAAGTCGCGATATCACGATGGGCCGCTTGCGTTTAACAGCACGCAAGACCTGGTGGTATTTACCCGCAACAATTTTTCCAAGAAGAGTAACGAAGGTGTAACCAATCTACACCTCTTCCTCTCCCGGTGGTCAGGCCATGCGTGGAGTAACCCAACCCCGCTTCCGTTCAATAATGCAAACTACTCGGTGGCTCACCCTGCATTCAATGAAGACATGACTTACCTGTACTTTGCGTCTGACATGCCCGGTGGTGCAGGCGGCACCGATCTTTACAGGGTTGCCTACAACAATGGCCAATGGGGAGAGCCCGAAAACCTGGGTGAATCCATCAACACAAATGGTAACGAATTATTCCCCTTTGTGAATAATGATATACTCTACTTTGCATCAGACGGGCACGGAGGCTTAGGCGGGCTGGATATATTTGCAGCTAACCTGAAAAATCCAACACAGCTTAAAAACATAGGTTACCCCATCAACACCAACAAAGATGATTTTGGCTTGATCGTGAATTCAAAAGGTACTGAAGGATTTTTCAGCTCCAATCGCCACCGCACCGGGTTAGACGATGACATTTATAGCTTCTCCCGAACCAAGCCGGTTTCATTCACAGCGCCCATTAAAGTATTGGTCGTTGATCGCATCTCGGAGAAGCCTATTGCCGGTGCATCGGTTAACGCTGGCGAAAACCTACAGCCTTGTATTACAGATGAAAATGGCTTTTGCATATATGAAGCTGAGCCGGGCAGCTACACCTTTACGGGCACTAAGGAAAAATACTTAGAAGGTAAGTCATCCATTGAGTTATCGGAAGACCTGCCTGAAACCACCGTTAAAGTTTACCTGACCGAGTTCGGTAACAACCTGTATTGCAGGGTGGAAGACCGTGTAACCGAACTGCCGCTACAGAACGTGAAAATTACCGTGCGCGATAAAAAAACAGGAAGAGTTTTTATTACTGAAACTACTTCCCTGCAGGGCGAAATGAGGAAGGCGCTGGAGAACACCAAAATCGGGGACGTGTTGAATTACACCTTCCGGTTTGAACGTGCCGGTTATTTAACGAAAACGGCTGATTTCAGATATACCGTAAGTAAGCCCGGTGAGATACCCGTGCACGAGCTGATGGATATTAAGATGGACAAGATTGACCTGGGGATGGACATTGGGAAAGTTATTCACATCAATCCTATCTATTTCGATCTTGGCAAGGCTACCATTCGTAAAGATGCAACCGTTGAGCTGGACAAGATTGTGCAGGTAATGAATGATAATCCGAACATGATCATAGAGCTGGGTTCACATACAGACTGCCGCAGCAGTGCACAATATAATCTTTCGCTTTCTGATAAACGGGCAAAAGCTTCTGCGCAATACATTATCTCGAAAGGCATTGATAAGTCGCGCATATCGGGCAAAGGTTATGGCGAATCGAAGCTGGTGAATGATTGCGCCTGCGAAGGAGCTGTAAAATCAAATTGCAGCGAAGAAGATCACCAGGCCAACAGGCGCACCGAGTTTCTGATCGTGAAATACTGATTGCTGTTTTCTGCTTGCCGAAACAAGCCGTTGTGAAATAGATCGCCTTTTTTGACATTTGTCAAACCGGGCGTTTGTTGTGTTTACATAAATTGACCCCGTTATTTATTTCACTCCATGTCCGATCAAAAGAAAATTGACGAGCTGATCCAAAAACTACAGGCAGCAGAAATGCGCCAGCAGCAGTTGGGATTTGAGCTAAATGAACTTCGCAGGCAACTGCAATCGCTTACTATTCAAAAGCAACCGGAAACAAAACCGGTTGAGCCTGTTGTAACCAACATGGTAGTAGAAACGCCACCGGTTATCCAACCTGCAGCCCCCAAACCTGTTAAGCCCAAAGAAAAAACCGCATGGGAAGATTTTATCGGCACCAACCTGTTGAACAAAATCGGGATTACCGTGCTGGTTATCGGCATCAGCTTCGGAGTAAAGTATGCCATCGATCACCAGATGCTTAACCCGCTTACGCGGATCATGCTGGGATATTTAGCCGGGGCCGCTCTTCTTATTATAGCTATCCGCCTCAAAAAAAATTATGCTGCCTTCAGCGCTGTGCTGCTGAGTGGCGGCATGGCCAGCTTATATTTTATTACTTATGCCGCTTACGATTTCTACCAGTTCATTCCACAACTGGTTGCCTTCGCGCTGATGGTCTTGTTTACAGCATTTACTGTATTTGCTGCGCTTCAATATAAGCAACAAGCCATTGCGGTTATCGGGCTGGTAGGCGCTTATGCGGTTCCGTTCCTGCTGAGCGATGGTTCCGGTCGGGTGGTTGTCTTGCTCACCTATGTAGCCATCATCAACACCGGCATACTCTTCATCGCATTTAAGCAGGATTGGCGCGGCCTCTTCCGGTTCGCATTTGTGCTTACCTGGCTGATTGTGTTTGCATGGCTGGTAACGGATTACCGCTATGAAAAGCACCTTTGGGTTGCGCTCACATTTTCGCTCCTGTATTTTGTTCAGTTCTATGCTGCGTTTATCATATCCAAATTTACCAGCAATCAGAAATTGGGTATTGGCGACATCGCCCTGGTTTTGAGTAACAGCTTTATCTATTACGGTTTGGGTTATGGCGCCATCAGCGATCATCCCGAAGGCGAGTATTTCCTGGGATTGTTCACGGCCCTTAATGCTGTTATTCATTTTTCGGTTTGCCTGGTCTTGTATTACAAGCTTCGCCAGGTGCGCGATGTGTTCTATTTCGTGGCCGGGATGGTGCTCACTTTTCTTACGCTTGCCGTACCGGTGCAATTAGAAGGGAATTGGGTTACGGTTATCTGGGCATTGGAAGCTGTGCTCCTGTTCTGGATTGGCCGCCATAAAAAATTCCCGGTTTACGAAATCCTGTCTTATCCGTTAATTGCGCTTGCCGCCCTTAGCCTGCTGCACGACTGGAGTGAGTTAGATTTTGTTTACAACAATTACAATTATTACTCCGATACCAACATCACGTTTTCTCCCTTTATCAATGTCTTTTTCCTTACGGGATTAATTGTGGCATGCATGTTTGGAGTCATTTACCAGCTTTCGCAAAAGAACGAGCACGATCAATCCAACAAGTGGCTAAGCCGGGTTGTACCGATCATGCGTTATGCGCTCCCGGTCGGGTTTCTTTTTGTCTTGTATATTTCTATTATGAAAGAGGTCAGCCTTTACTTCAATCAACAATTTTATCTTACTGCTATTAAAAGAGAAGACTATAATGACTACAATTACGATTGGCGTTTTTTCAAAGTTACCTGGTTAACCAACTACAGCGCCTTTTACCTGGTCGCGCTTTGGCTTTCAAACAAAAAATTTATCAAGAATGAATTATTGCATAAAGTAACAGCCGCGTTAAGCGTATTGGTTGTCCTGTCCTATCTTACCGGGGTCCTGCTCGCGCTGGAAGACCTTCGTAATTCCTATTTAGGTGAAGATGCATTCTTTACACATGGGTTCTGGAATATCGGTGTACGGTACATTTGTTATGTCTTCATTGCCGGGCTATTGTACCTGCTTTACTCGGTAGCAAAGGAACAAACCGCCAATCTTGTCAAAGCAGAAAGGCTCTTCTTTCACTTTACTGTATTAACGCTCTTAAGCTCAGAATTACTTTCATGGCTGGATTTAGGTGGCATCGAAGATGGCTCCCGCCTCGCATTAAGCATCTTATGGGGTGCGTATGCCCTCTACCTGATCGTTTGGGGCCTTGCCAAAGATTTTGCTTTTCTGCGCATCAGCGGAATTGTACTTTTCGGAATCACGTTAGCCAAATTGTTCCTGTACGATCTTACCGGGATGAGCACGATCGGAAAAACCATTGTGCTTATGGTGCTTGGCGCCCTCCTGTTAACAGCTTCGTTTATTTACAACAAGAGAAAGAAAAATCAGCCCCCTGCCGATGAAACGCAAGCTTAATCTACTCAGCATTCTTTTACTGCTTGGCACCAGTGTATTCGCTCAATATGCCTATCAGCGAAAATTACCGGATGTAACCCAAACCGGGTGGTATCGCTTCACGTTACCGCCCGCCATGCTTACCCGGTTAAAACCGGGCTTTGCCGATCTGCGTATTTATGCTGCCGGTAACGATTCAACCGAAATTCCTTACCTGGTGCGGATTGCTGCTGACGAGGTTATGCGCGTACCGGTTGCCGCTGAGCCTTTTAATGTATCGTGGCAAGGCGCTACACTCTATTTCACGGTAAAGCTAAACCGTGTTGAGCCGGTTAACCTTGCCACACTTGAGTTTGAGCAGGAAAACTACGATGCGGATGTAACGGTAGAAGGAAGCAACGATCAAAAAGAATGGTTCAAGCTTCATACCGGCAGGATCATTGCGCTTGCCAAAGCTCCTGTAAGCTACACCTACAACCATGTGCACTTCCCGGCATCGGAATACAGTTACCTGCGGTTTGCCATAAAAAATAACACAGCGCTTACGTTAAAACAGGTAAACTTCCATCAAACCCAAACGACCAAAGGAAGCTTCTCGGAAGTTAGCTCAACCCCTGCCGGTAAGACAATCGATAAGCAAAGCGAGCTCTTGGCTCAGTTTAACCCGCCTGTTCTGCTATCACGATTAAGCATAGAAGCTGCTCCCAACCAGCTCTTTTACCGCCATGTTACCATCGACTTTTTATACGATAGCGTCCGAACTGAAAAAGGTACACATTACCAGTATCGATCAATGTACACAGGTGTTGTCAGCTCTTTCAAGCAAGACACGATACAGTTTACACCGCAAGTGGTGAATAAAATACGGGTTACGATTCAAAACCAGGACAACCCGCCTATTCAGGTAAACAGAATCTTAGCCTGGTCGCCCCGGGTAGAAATAATTACACACCTTCAACCCGGTGCGTACGCGCTGAAATACGGAAATACAAATGCGTTTGAACCCCGCTACGACCTGGAACACTTTGTAAAGGAGCTTCCGGACTCATTACCCGAATTGCAGGTGAGCAGCGAATTAAAGCCAGCGCAAACCCCTGAATCAGAATCCACACCCTGGTTTAAAAACAAACTCTGGATGTGGATCGCATTGGGGGCCATTGTGGCCATACTTGGATATTTCACCATGCGGATGATGCGCGAACAATAGTATCCTGCTGATTTAATGACCGTTAACAATTATTGGTTAAAATGGTAATTGTTCCGGGTCACGGTAGCTATTCCAAAACACCATTAAGTCAATTTGGTCAGATGACGTTACCTTGTAATAAAGACTTATTTGTTTCACCACAACACAACGGTGGATCTTGTATTCTTTATGAACAAGCGGGTATAAATCAGGATTGTCTTTTATTCGCTGGACAACTTCATCAACACGATCTAAAAAATTATTGATGATAGTTTCGCTCCACGAAGTTATTAAGTAGTCGATATTGTCATTAAATGATTGAGTGGCTTCAGGTGTCCAAATAACTTTCATTTACGAAATCGTTCACGTAAGCTTTGCATTACTTCTTCGTGAGGTTGGCCTTGTTGCTGGGTCGATTGCTCAAGGCCACGTTGAATGGATTGTTTCAACTTGGGGTTCAGGTTATCCCAAAACTGGTATTCGTTTCCCTCTAATAATTCTTTGATTTGTTTAAGAACGAATTCGTCTTCGGTTAGCACCAATTTTTCAATTAACCCGTATTTTAGCCGCAAATCCATAAACTATAATGTTTGTCTAAAGGTAAGAAAAATGTTTCATTACAGCTCACCTCAGGTGTACGACAGTCTTACAAAAAATCTCATCATTTCATATCAGAGTTTCCGGAACCTATAAGGCTTTCAAACCTTATAGGTTTTTCACGCTCGTTTCAGTTCCATTATGGTAATCTCCGGTGGCATTCCAATCCTTCCCGGATAACCGAGATAGCCAAAGCCCCGGTTTACGTACAAGTGTTGTTTGCCTTCGGTATACAAACCCGCCCATTGCTTATAAGCATATTGCGAAGGGCTCCATTTAAAATCGCCCAGCTCTACACCAAACTGAAAACCATGCGTGTGCCCGGCAAAGGCAATATCAATATCGGGATAGCCCGGTCGCACCTGCGCATCCCAATGGCTGGGGTCATGGCTCAGCAATAATTTTACGGCTGCATCATTCGTACCGGCATGGGCCACATCAAGCTTACCGTATTTTGAAAAGCCACCGCCACCCCAGTTTTCAATTCCTATGATGGCCAGCTTTTCTCCGCCTTGCTCAATAAGCCGGTGTTCATTCATCAGCAAATCAAAACCCAGCAGGCGATGCGCTTTTACCAGGTCTTTAAAATTTTGTTGCTTGGCTTCTTTTGTACTCCAGCTTTTGTAATCGCCATAATCGTGATTGCCGGTTACCGAATACACCCCTAAGGGCGCTTGCAGCTTTTTAAATACATCGATGTAATCCTCCACTTCAGATGATTCATTATTCACCAGGTCGCCCGTAAAAAAGATCAGGTCTGGTTTTTCGTTCAGCACCATTTCCACTCCACCCTTCACAGCCGTTTTATTAAAAAAGCTTCCGCTGTGTATATCGGATAGCTGCACTATGCGCAAGCCGTCAAAGGCTTTCGGCAGATTGGGCAGCTTAACCGTAACGTTGCGAATACGGTAATCATGCGCGCCCGATACAATGCCATATACCATAGCGCCAAACGGAACAGCGCTGGAAATTACAGCGGCCTTCGTCAAAAATTGCGAACGGGTGATGAGCTCGCCCGGCAAGGCTTCATTATTTTTCTGAAACAATCCCGCTACCCACCGCACCAACCGTTGTATATCATCCATCAGCAAAAAGACAATACCAATCAGCTTTGAAAAATAGGTTGCAAATACACCGGTTATTATCCAGTTACGCACATTGGCATTTATGGTATAGGGATCGGCTAACTGCCACCAAAGCAACGCGGCAAAGCTTAACAGGGTGGGAATCCAGAAACCGATGCGCACAACCTGTTTCCAAATGGGCGACCAGCCTTTGCTTACAGCCAGCACGGCCTGGTAGAAATAAACATCTACCAACAGCAAGAGCGCAAACACAATCAATAAAGCCATAACCCGTTTCATCTTATAAAAAAATCATCCTGCACCTATACAGACGCAGGATGACTTCTACTTATTGTACCCGATCAGTGAGCCGGGGCAGGAGTTTCTGTGTCAGCCACCAATTTTTTCTTAAACACCCTGGCTTGCACTTTGGCCATCAGCAGGTATAATACCGGCACCAGTACCAGCGTAAGGATCGTTCCGAAAATCAATCCGAAGATCATCGTCCAGGATAACGGCCCCCAGAAGGCTACATTATCGCCACCGAAGAAAATGTGCGGGTTCAGCTCGGTAAACATTTTTACAAAGTCGATGTTGAACCCAACAGCCAGCGGAATAAGACCGGCCGTTGCCGCCATAGCCGTAAGCAACACGGGCGTCATGCGCGTGCGGGCTGCTTCAATCACCGCGGCTTTCAGTTCAACGCCTTGTGCAATCAGCAAGTCGGTAAACTCTACCAGCAAGATACCGTTGCGCACAATAATTCCCGACAAGGCCAGCATACCCACGCCAGACATTACCACGGAAATTTCCATCTTGAATAACGAGAACCCGATCAGGATACCAATTACGCTGAACAGGATCTCCGCCAGCACAATGAACGGCTTGCTGGTTGAATTAAACTGCAATACTAAGATCATAAACATGAGCATGGCCGCAATCAAAAACGCTTTACCCATGAAAGCAGCAGTTTCAGCCATCTCCTCCTGCTCGCCCGTCATTTTATAGGTTACACCATCAGGGAAAGAATACTCGTCCAGGCTTGAAACAATTTCCTGCACCACTTCATTCGCATTGTAATTATTCAGCACGTTGGACGAAAGTGTGATCACCCGTTTCTGGTCGATTCTGCGGATACCGGCATAGCTGTTCGAGTAATCGATTTTTGCTACTGCCGAGAGCGGAACCTGCCTTACAATACCCCCTGAGCTCATATCGCGATACGTTACCGGCAGGTTGAGCAACGCATTAATATCATTGCGCTGATGCTCCGCTACGCGAAATTTGGATCGGGTAATCGTCATTATCATCCCTGAATTTAGATACTTCTACACCATAAATAGCGGTACGCAATGCCATACCGATCTGCCCGGTGGATATGCTCACGATTTGCCTTTTCGCGGTCAATGGAAATTAAAATCTCCGGCTTATCACTCTGGAAATCCGATTTCAATTCCTCTACCCCGGCAATCTGCAACGAATCGAGATACCGTTTTACGCTTTCCGTAGTGTTCACCAGCTGGTTAAAATTATCGGCTGTAAGCTCAATGTTGATGGGCTTACCCGTAGGCGGGCCATTCTGTTCCTGCGCAACGGTTATCTCCGCACCTATAATCCCTTTCACACTCGAACGGATACTATCCATATACACGGCCGTGCTTTGCCCGTTGCGTTTGGCAAACTCGACAAACGCCACGCTTACTTTACCCAGGTGCGGGAACGATTGTGATCCTCCGCCTTCAAACGGATCTTCGCTGGCGCCAATGGCCACGTTGCTGATAATCGATTTCACCAACGGGTTGTTATCACCCATCACTTTCGTGATGCGGTCTTCCACGATGTGTGTTACCGAATCGGTTACACGCTGGTCGGTACCAATCGGCATCCGCACATACGCGAAAATAAAGTTCGGATCGCTCTGCGGAAAAAACCCGACCGGGGGATTGCGGAACATGGTAAACACAATAGCTAAGAAGAAAAGCAAAAACATAGATGCCAGCACGCCAAAAGGTCTTTTACCTTCCAGCAACCAGGCGATGCGGGCGGCATACCAATCCTGCACCTTTGGCCAGGCATTAGTCTGGAAGTTGCTGATCACCCGTACCAGCACAAAGTGATACAGGGCATACACGGCAAACAGGAACACTACAAAGTTGCCCATGCCAAACAATCCGGTGATGTACGATATCAACGCAACTGATCCCATCACCACGGCCGTAACTTTAAAGCCACGTGTAAACTTGCTGCCGGAGTGATCGTGTTCATGCTCGGTCATAAAATCAACTGCAAATACCGGGTTCATAATATAGGCTACGATTAATGAAGCAACCAGTGCTACAATTAATGTAACCGGCAGGTAAATCATAAAGCTGCCCATAATGCCCGGCCAGAATAACAGCGGGGTAAATGGCGCCAGCACAACTAATGTACCCGACAATACCGGAAGGAATACCTCGCCTGCCGCAATCTTGGCTGCGCGCTTGATCGGCACTTTTCCGTTATCGTAAATGCGGTGCGTGTTTTCAATTACCACAATGGCATCGTCCACCACAATACCGAGGGCAAGCAGGAACGAGAACAATGTCATCATGTTCAGGGTGTAGCCAAAAAACTGGTCGATTACAATGAAGGCAATGAAGCTCGATATGGGTACAGAAAGCCCGACAAAGATGGCATTGGTAACGCCCATGAAGAACATGAGAATAATGGTTACCAGCACAAAGCCAATGATGATCGTGTTGATCAGGTCGTGCAATGTCATGCGGGTATTTTCCGATTGATCGGCTGTGATGGTAACATCCACGCCTTCCGGTAAAATATTTTTCTCAAAATCATCCACGATAAGCGCAATCTTGTCGGCTGCATCAATCAGGTTACGGCCGCTGCGTTTTACCACGTTAAGCGTAATTACGTTTTTACCGCCCAATCGCGCAAAGCTCTCCTGCTCTTTATGGCTATCGATCACTTCGGCTACATCGCGCAGGCGAATCTTACCGCCTTTGGTAGAAGTTATCACCAGGTCGCCCAATTGTTCGGCATTGGCAAATTCTCCGTTAACGCCCAGTGAACGTTTCATGCCATCAATGGAGATCTGCCCGCTCGGGATGATCACGTTTTCCCCGCCAACGGCACTGCGAATATCATCCATGCTGATGCCGGCCAGCGCCATCTTATACATGTCGGCATTGATCTGGATTTCGCGGTCAAGCGCGCCTACAATATCCACACGCCTGATCTCGGTAAGCGACTCGATGCGATCCTGCATGTCTTCGCCATACTTCTTCAGCGTTTCGAGGTTAAAATCACCGGCAATGTTGATGTTCATGATCGGCATTTCCGAAATGTCGATATCAATTACCTGCGGATCGTTTTCGAGGTCGCTTGGTAATTCCTGCTTGGCGCGATCTACCGCATCTTTAATATCCTGCTTGGCTTTATCAATCTCCACATCGGTTTGAAACTCCACAATGATGGTGGAGAAATCCTGCACGGTATTGCTCTTCAATTTTTTTATACCGGAAACACCCTTGATCTCCTTTTCAATTTCCTTGGTGATCAGGTTCTCAATATCTTCGGGCGGGCCCGGGTAAAAGGTGGCCACAAAGATCTGCGGGAACACAACTTCCGGAAACTGCTCCTTGGGCATAGCCAGGTAGCTCATAATACCGGCCAGCGAAACGATAACCGTAGCCACATAAATGCTGATCTTGTTATCGATAGCCCAGCTGGTGGGTTTAAATTCTTTATTGAGGTCTTGCATAGATTACGCTTTAATAAGTTGAAAAACCGAAAGCCGGGTTACTGAATGGTTACGTACTGACCTTCGCTTAACCCCTGGAAGCCTGCCGATATTACTTTATCACCGGCCTTCAACCCTTCAACCTGCGCTCCGCCATCAAACACGCCATTTACAGTTACACTATTTTTCTTCACAACGGTTTTGTTACCCTGCGCTTCGGCTGTGTAAACTACCTTCTCGCCTTTAATATCCTGCACGGTATTTACCGGCACTACCAGGGCAGACGGAAATGATTCGTAAACAATCTTCAGCAATGCAGTCATGTTCGGGCGTAAATCGGGGTTTGAAGGAAGCTCTGCTTCAATGGCGAATGTGCGCGACAGCGGATCAATATTTCTTCCTACAAACGATACGGTTGCCTGCACCTGCTTGTTGATATCCGGAAACACAACCGTGATCCTGTTTCCTTTTTTCACGGAAGCAACATACGCTTCCGATACGTGTGCCTTTACTTTCAGGTCATCATTATTGGTAACTAACGCTGCCGGCATGCCGGGCGAAATATTTTCACCTACCTTCACATTCAGCAAGTCAATTATACCCGCAACAGGACTCTTGATTTTGGTTTGCTCGTTTTGCTCCTGTACGGCAGCAAGCTGCTTCTCCAAGCTTTCCTTTTGTGTTTTAGCCTGCAGGTACTGCACTTCGGTGCCAATCTTCTGATCCCACAGGTTTTTCTGGCGCTCGAAAACGGAAACAGCCAGCTCCAGCTGGGCCTTCAAACCTTCAATGTTGCGAACGATCACCGAGTTATCAATCTGCGCCAGTGTCTGACCTTTGGCTACCTGCTGGCCTTCCTTAACCAGCACCTGTGTAACCACTCCCATTCCTTTAGCGCTGATCAGAATGTTATCTTCTGATTCTACCAAACCCTGTGTTTGCACATAATGATCGAACGTGCGCGGCTTCAGCTCTACTACCGCTACGTCTTTTGAACGAACCGCCAGGCTGTCTTTACCGGTTGCCAGTTCTTTTTCCAGGTCGGCAATCTGCTTTGCCAGCTCCGATTGTTTCTTTTTTAGCCCGGCAAGCTTTGCTTCCTTAGCTTCTTCGCCACAACCTATCAGCAACGCACCGGCTAAAGCCGAAGCGATTATCATGCTTGTATATCTTGATTTCATAGTATAGGGAAATTGTTTTTGGTTACTTGTTTATTTTGTTGCCGGCATCAGCTTGCCGTATGCCTTGTCTAAATCAACTTTGGCTACCAGCGCATCGAACAATGCATTGTAGTAGTTGGTCTGCGCCTGGCGGAGCGCATCTTCCGCATCAATCACTTCAATGTTCGATCCTACGCCCTGCTCGTACTTAATTTTGGTAACGTTGGCTACCTTGGCCGCCAGCTCCATGTTTTGTTGCTGGGCCTTTAAGGATTTAAGCGCATTATCGTAGTTCAGCCCGGCCTGCTGCACTTCGAGGTCGATACCCGCCTTTAAGCTGCGGAAGTTGTTATTGATCTTTTCAAGCGCAATTTTTTCCTGCTGAACTTTAAACCGGTTCTGAAGCCCTGAAAAAATCGGTATGTTAAGGCTTAATCCTAAGTTGGAGTAATCATACCATTTATCGGGCCCTACGCCCGGAACTTCATCAAAGTTGGAATTTGTCTTGAACAAGCCGCCCACATTGGGCGATTGCGTAGAATAACCATACTTGGCGAATGCCGACAAGGTGGGTAAAGAAGCTGCGAAGTTATTTTTGATGTTAAGCTCCTGCAATTGCTTGCTAACCTCCAGCAACTGGTAATCGGGCCTGCCGGAATAATTAAGCTCTTCATGCGCCACGGCTGACTCAACCTGGATATCCTTGATGCTGCCGGCTACATCAATCGCCTGGTTCATGGGGTAGTTCATCTGGAATTTCAGCAAAGCAATACCCAGCTCGTTCATATTTAAAAATTTATCACGCTCTACAACCAGATTATTGAGTGTTACCTGGATACGGTCGGCATCAATGCTTTCGGCAAACCCGTTCTCATAAAGCGCCCTTGTATTTCTCAGTAAGGAATCAACACGCGCAATGTTGCTGGTAAACAGGGTAATGCGTTCTTTATTTATCAGAACGGTATAGTAAGCTTTGGTTACCTGCTGGATGATCTGCTCTTTTGATTGGGCCATGGTTTTGTACGCCAGGTCTTTGTATGTTCTGGATGCCTTAAGCCCAACAATGTACGAGCCGCTAAAGATCAATTGATTAACCGAAAGGGCAACATCGCCACTGCTCTTCAATTGAAAGAAGTTTTCGGCAGCCACCACATCACCGGGTTGTATGCCGGGTATTCCGCTGAAATCAATAAAACCACCCGGGCCTGTGTAGGTGTTAAAGAACCTCGGCAATTTATTGTTGTGCATAACGGTTGCATTTCCGCTGATCTGCGGCAAGCCGATACCAATGGTTTCGTTAACTTTTGCCTGGGCTATCTCCTCATCCAGCCGGGCATTCTGAACCTGTACGGAATTCTCCAGCGCATAATCTATACATTGTTGTAACGTAAATGTAGTTTGGGCCTGCACAGCCGGTGCTGCGGCTACGCAAGCCAACAAGACATATAATTTATAAAACTGCTTCATTGGGTTGGTTAGTTATTTGGGTATTCTCTTTGTATTTCTGGTATAATTTTTTTCCTTTTTCGGTACACAGCCCGTGTACAAACAAATCGAAGAGCTGCGATTGAACATCGGCCAGGCTAAACCGCTCACGCGGAAACAGCTGGTCATCGAAAGCGTTTTCAATCAGCACAATACGGATCACCGCCATGATCTCCGGCTTGATTTCCGGCCGGAAATAACCGTCTTCAATACCCCGCCTGATGTTTCGCATGATCGACTCGCTGATCACTTTGCCTTTATAACGGCTCCACAGGTTCCATGCCCTGGGATGATATTTCTGCAAATCGAACAGCATGGAAGGATTCATGTGCTCCATATCGCGCCTCATGCAAACTGATATTTTGCTTAACTCTTCGATCGAGTTTTTAGAGCTGTGGGCAATGGCATCATATTGATTGAAAGCGCGTTCCAGGAATGTTTCCGACATTTTATACACCAGGTCTTCTTTATCGGCAAAATGCTGGTACAAAGTTTTCTTGGAAACGGCCAGGTGCCGCGCAATGTCATCCATCGTAACACTCCGGATGCCGTACTTCATGAAAAGCGCTTCTGCGCCTTCTAAAATTTTATCGTATGTCTGTAATTCGTCCATAGGGGCGGCAAAAGTATGGAAACTATTAGCTTTATCAAAAGTTTCCACAGTTTCCTTGAACGCCATTTCCTGGCAATGGTTCGGGTTTTTTGGAAATATTTTGGTGATTTTTCAGTGAAGTGGCGCCTCAACCGTTTGAAGCGCCTGAATCTCCGGCCGGAGTGCTTCCGGGCTTATAGCACCATTTTTCTTTAAGCTTTTGCTTGAACTTCTCACGCTCGGAGGCATCCATGCCCGCCCACTTTTCTTTCCAGTAGTGTTTCCACGGGCCGGGGTTATGCCTGTGCTTGCAGCCACCTCCCCAGCGCCCGAACAAAATCCGTGAAAGCAATAGTAAGCCTGTTGTTTGCCAGATATTAATAACCGGGCCATGGAATAAATCCGGCACCAGCCAGTTCCATAAATACATGGTACCCCACACTACCCCCAGCACGATGCTGACTCCCACAATAACCAGGATCAGCACCTTCACAATCTTAACACTCTTGTTCATATCATTATCTTTTTAAGAATTAATCTTTAACCAAATCATCATAAAGCTTTTGCAGCCGTTTACGCAAGGCAATTATGGCATACCGCTTACGCGATAACAGGGTATTGATGGACACACCCGTTTCCTCTGCTATCTCGCGAAATCCCTTTTCTTCAATTTCATTCAGAATAAAAATTTCACGCTGCTCGGCAGGAAGCTCACCCAATGCTTCGGTAATCTCATCCCAGATGGCTTCCCGCAATAACGTAGCCTCCGGGCTGCTATCCAGGTCGGGCAAAATTTCCTGCAAGGTCAGGGGCGCATCTTCATCGCGGCCGGCCTGCCACTCAAAATCGGTACGCTGCGGCCGGGCTGCATCCCTGCGGTAGCGATCAATAATTTTATTGCGCGCTACGCTATAAAGCCAGGAGGTTACCCGATCCAGCGAGTCGATAGTTTGAAAGCCGGCTATAAACTGGTAAAATACATCCTGCAGGATGTCTTCCGCTTCTTCTATCGTAGAAACCCGGTTCCGGATAAACCCCAGCAGCTTATCCTTCTCGCGCAGAAAGGTGTTTTGCTTTAACTCTTGCATTGCCAGATCCATCGGCCCGGTCTATTTTATAGCTGCATAGACGGCTGATGCTTTAGATTATTTTAGCAAAGTTGAAATAAAATTAAATTCAAGGCTCGCAACCGGTTCAGGCTGTCTTTCATTTACGGGTTGCTGACTTCTGATTCTTCGTTTTCCTTTACCCTCAGCTTTACGATTTTAGCAATCAGCGTAAGCGGCAAGGGTTTATCTAACGGAAATTGTACTGCTCCTTTTGAAGTCTTGTAAGGCTTTAGCTCTTTGGCAAATGCCGCAATGCCTGAAGGAGTAGGATAGAAACCCACATGTTTCTCAAACGCGGCAAAGTGAACCAGGTTCTTCCCGTTCAAAAAGAAAGTAGGGATCGCATAGCTCATCTTCTCCTCAGCCTTCGGTGCAGCCTTATTTATAGTAGCCCTTAGCTTTACCAGGCTCTCCCGGACCTTACCCTGAAATGCGGCTATATATTCATCTATATCTTTGGCAGGAATGCGTTGCATATTAATTCAGGATTTGAAATTCAAAATTTAAGATTTGCGATTTGGTTCAGGCTGTTTTTTGTTTACGGGCGGTGGGTTTCTTTGCCTTCGCCAGGTTTTCTTTTGCCCGCAGCTTTACAATTTTTGCTATCAAGGCAAGCGGCAAAGGTTCGTCCATCTGAAACTGTATCGTGCCCCGCCCTGATGTTTTGTATTTCGCGAATGATTTTTCCAGCAAGGCGCTTGCCTTTGGCAACGGGTAAAGCCCGATGTGCTTTTTGTGCGCTGCAAAATAGACCAGGTATTTTCCGTTAAGCGAAAACGAAGGCATACCATAGCTTATCTTTTCCTCAGCTTCCGGAATAGTCTTCCTGATCAACGTCCTGATCTGCCTTAGCCTTGCCCCGGCCTCACCCGGAAAAGCCCGGATGTATTCGTTCATATTCTGTGCCGCCATAAGTCAGGCTTTTAATAAAGCTTCAATGTCAAACTTCTTCATTTTCATAAATGCCTGCACCACGCGCTCAGCGCGATCCGGGTCTTCCATCAACTGCGGTAAAATGGTTGGCACAACCTGCCACGAAACCCCGTATTTGTCTTTCAGCCAGCCACACATGCTTTCGCTTCCCCCTTTGGTAAGCTCATTCCAATAATGATCAATTTCAGCCTGCGTATCGCACTCTACTACAAATGATACCGATTCGTTAAAGGTAAACTGCGAGCCTCCGTTCAGACCCATAAACCTGCGTCCGTTCAACTCAAATATTACCACCATGGGTGATGTGCTGACCAGCTTAGAGGTTTTGAAAACAGAGCAATAAAACCCGGCAGCCTCCTGCGCATTGTTATTAAACCACAGGCAAGGATAGATGGGATGCATATTTTTTTAGTTTAATTAAAGAAATTATCAATCAGTTCGCTTCACAAATCTGCTTCAACTTATTGAGCGCACGCGGCCAGGCATCTGAAAAGTACCCTTTGTACTCGTTGTTGGAATCCACATCAACTGTAACCATTGTGCCTTTCCCGGATTGAGCAAACGTATAATTTTCATGTGCGCCCGCCCAGCCTTTAATGGCAGGCCCTGAAGTTATCTCCACGCCATTGCTTACCAACCCCTGGTGCTCAATGGAAACAAACTTGTTAGGAATGCTTTCCCGGATGGTTCCAACCATGCCTTCTTCTTTACCTGCCTGGTTAACACCTAAAAACAAAATCCTGCTTCCCTTGCTCCACGAACCCCGGTAGAATGAGCCCGGGTTAAACTCCGCAGTCCATTCGCGATATGTTTTGTCTGCCAGCATCGTATCAAATACTTTTTCTACCGATGCCTTTATTTCCACCGAAAAATGCAGGGGCTCCAGGTTTACAATACGTTCTGCATAAGCTTTGTAATTATTGAGTATGGCCTGCCAGCCCTGCTCCTGCATTTCAACCGGGTGCTCACCTTCAGCATCAAACGTAGTGGTGATTAACGTCTTTTCACCTTTATCCTCAAAAGTGGTGATCACTTTTCTTCCATCGCCAAGTACATAGCTGATTCTTTTCTGGTCAACTACTTCATCATAAACGGCTTCAAAGTCGAAACCAAAGCTTCCATCCTTTGCTTCCATGCGCGATTTCAGCTTGCCGCCAACGCGCAAATCATTTTCTGCTTTTGGGCAGTGCCAGTCGTCTGATGCAAAGTTCCATTGCGTGATAGCATACGGATCGGTATAGGCAAACCATGCTTTTTGTACCGGGGCATTCACTTCGGCCTTAATGGTAATTTTTGTTGTTGTCATAGTATAAGCTTTTTAAGTGCGATTGATGATGTAAAGGTAAATGACGCAATTGCACCCTGGCATACTTGAACCCGCCATTTAACGGGTGTTTTGCGACATTCAATTAAAAAAACCACATGTGGTTTCATTTTTTACCGCATAGGGCATATCGGTTTTTAGAACACGCTATGTAATCACATAGAACTGCGACTATGTTTTCTGTGTGTCTATATATTCAGGCCTTTACACTCATAGTCATATCCAACACAAACCGAACGGTCTGTTCCAGTTTAACCCAATCCTTCTTTTCAAAAACATCTTTTGTAAACAACTGCGAGCCTAATCCCACGCAAGTGGCGCCTGCCCTAAACCACTCCGAAATACTTTTCTCAGTCGGTTCTACTCCCCCGGTAATCATCAACTGAAGACCGGGCACTACCGGCATAATGGCTTTTACAAATCCCGGTCCCAGCACCGAACCCGGAAACAACTTGATCAGCTCAGCGCCCAGCTCTTTTGCCGTTACTATTTCAGTAAGTGTAGCACAGCCGGGTATCCATAGTTTTTTATGTGCATGGCATACGGTAGCCATTCCCGGCTTCAGGATCGGGGAAATAATAAAGTGCGCGCCTGCCTGGATGTACTTTTCAGTTGTAGCAGCATCCATAATAGTCCCAATGCCTAATGCAAGCCCGGGTAATTTTTCAGCAGCCTTCAACAAATGTGTAAACACCTCGAAAGAATTCGGTTGCCGGTTGGTGTATTCAAAAGCACGCACGCCTCCGCGATAGGCAGCTTCCATGACATGCTGCGCCATAAACGGATCATGATGCGACAATAACGGCACAAAGCCGGTTTGCCGAATAATGGAAAGCACCTGTTGTTTGCTGAATGACATCTATTACAAAAATTACCTGCAATTCATTATCAATGCCTCAATCTTTTCCGCGCTGCTTTTTGACATCAAAAAATTAAATTTTACCGGTTCCATTGCGTTAAAGATATAAAACTAACAATACATAGATAAGGCCCATGTGTTATAGTTGTAATGTACGTAAGGGCTCTCCCTGTTATACGCTACAGTATCCGGGTTTGCTGTACTTGGTTATCCCAGGATTTTTATATAAACTTTGTTGCATTGTTATAACCCCATGAAGAAGGCTTCCCTTGTTACCGTAATTTTACTCCTGGGCTTTTCTTGTGATAAGGAAGAAACAGGAACATGTACTGTTTCCTGTGGAGGTTTCGGAACAGGCCAGCCTTTGTTTTGGAAAAGTTATCCTTTCAAAACCGAAAGCGCGTGTAAAAAATTGGGAGAAGACGAAGATAAGAGCAGTGGCAATGCGTGTAAAGCATCTTATTGCCCGCCAACCGGAAACTCTAATGATTGCTTCCAGGTCTATCCATAAAAAGCTTTACTAAAATTATTGCTCAACGATATACAGCAACCGTTTATTTGCAAAGTCATACAGCGTAAGCCTGCGCAAATCATAATAGGCCGTCCAGAATGATTTCAATGCTTCAAGGTAACTGCGTTTTGCGGTATCCTTTTCGTTGAGCGCAATATTCAGGTTTGTAATATCAATTTTACCAATCAGGTACCGGTTTTGCGCTACCATGTAACGCTCTTGCGCCACTTCATCCGCTTTTCGGGTGATTTCAATTTGCAGGCGCAGCATCTCAAACTGGCGTACCTGTGTAATAATTTCCTGCTCAAACGTTACCTCATCCTGCGCGATGATATAATCATTTAACCGCTTATTGGCGATAGCGGTGCGCATCAGCGCCTTTCGCCTGCCCCAATCTACCAGGGGCACATTGAAGGTTACATTGGCCATTTGCTGCCGGGCCGGGTTCTGGTACAAATCCCCCACGGTACTTCCCACATTATTGGTACCATACGAAGCTGTTACCCCTACCTGGTAGCGTTCTCCTTTTGCCTGCGCCACCGCCTGATCGGCTTCCATCTTGCGCCTTTCAAAGGCTATGAAGGCCGCCCGGTTCTGCCTGGCATATTGCAACGCTTCTTCTTCACTTACATCAAATTGAGGAATATTGTCCGGCAGGTTCAGATCGAAACGCTCTCCGCTGCGCAGCCCGATAAAAGTACGCAACCGCAGGCTGGCGGTTTGCAGATCGAGGTCGGCCTGCGCTACATCCTGCCGCGAGCGAAGCAACTGAAGCTCCACCTGCAACAGCTTATCCTGCGAAGTGGTGCCGATGTTATACCTGCCCTGCTCAATCTTATATATGGTATCGTTATTGGCCAGGTTAAACTGGGCAATTTGTGCATTTACCTGCGCCTGCAATACGTTGAAGAATGCCGCCACCGCATCGCTGCTGATCTGTTCCATGCTCTCCGCATACTCGCGCTTGGATTCTTCATAGCGGATCGGTTCTATCTTAAGATCCCACTTGTATGGATTAAAAGCAAACAAAGGCTGGTTTACAAAGATATTGAAGGGCGCACCGTTCCATTGCCGCGTATCGTTGGTAATGTTATTGAAGTAGTTGTAGCTGGAGTTTACAAAGATCATCCCGCCTGTCCATTGGATGGGTTGCTGTAAACCGAAGTTCATCCCGGGGTTAAGCTGGTTAAGCGGGCGGTATTCAATTGAGCCATCGGGCTGGCGAACCGGGGTGAAGCTGTTGTTATACAACGACCCGGCATTATTGCTGCTCATACGCAGTTGCGGGTTGTAGTTGGTTCGGAAATACCGGTATTGCCAGAAACGGTTTTCTTTCCGGGTTTCGGCCAGCTTAAATGCCGGGGATTGCGTAAGCGCACGGCTTACCACATCTTCCATGCTGAATTTACTTTGCGCTGCCGCACATACCGGCAGCACGATAACCGCCAGCACTATTATTAACCTGCTGAATTTATTCATGTCGTAACGAAGTTATGGGATCCTGGCTGGCCGCTCTGCGCGCGGGGGCAATTCCAAATATCAACCCTACTGTAGCGGCCACGCCAAATGAAAGTAAAATGGAAGTAAAGCTGATAATGGTTGGAATATCAGCAAACACTGACACGAGGTAGGCCAGCGCAACACCCAGCATCACACCGATCAATCCACCGGAAATACTGATCATGACAGCTTCAAAAAGGAATTGCTGCACCACATCACTTTTTTGCGCACCAATGGAAAGCCGCAAGCCGATTTCTTTGATCCGCTCCAATACCGAAGCCAGCATAATATTCATAATACCAATACCACCTACCAGCAGCGAGATGCCGGCTATAGCGCCCAGCACATAGTTAAAGATATCGTTGGTGCGTTGCTGCTGCTTCAGCAACAATTCCGGGATTTCAATTTCAAAATCAACTACTTCGTAGTGCCTGCGGGTAAGCATACGCGAGATGATCTCCGCAGTGTTTTGCAACCTGGTTGTTTCGTCAACCTGGATAACCAAACGGTCAATCTGGTGGTAATTATTTTTTTCTTCTTCGCTCTCCTCTGTGGACGATGCCCCACCGATAATAATAAAACCCTGGCTGCGCATGTTGGCTAATCGTAACGCTTCGGCTGTAATCAGGTCGCGGTTTTCGTACCGGATTAAAACCGATTGCAACGGGGCATATACATCCATATTAAAATCGCGTATGCCCAGCTTGCTGATGCTGTTTTCGGAAACATAACGCTCGCGCATTACGCCAATTACCGTAAGCCAGTGCGGCCCTACCTTTAAACTTTTGCCGATCGCATTTTCTGTAGGAAAGAATCTGCTTTTCAAGCCGGAACCAATAATGCATACGGGCGCCCCCATCCGCATTTGCCCGGCATTGAACATCTGGCCCTCGGCCAACTGGAAATCATAGATTCCGAAATACTCGGGTTCAACGCCTACCAGCTTGGCCGACCTGCGAATACCATTTTGAATAACGGTCGTATTCAGAATTATCTCGGGGCTTACTTTGGATAAGCCGGGAATAACTTTTTTGATGCTGTTCACATCGCGCACCGTAAGCCCTGGTGAAAACTTTCGCTTTTCCTTCTTACCACCCGTTTCTTCTTTGAGCTTTTCCTCTTTTTGTTCAACAATGGGCTTAATTACAATGTTATTTACGCCCACCAGCTTAATCTGGTTGAGAATTTCCTGCTGGGCTCCATTACCTATCGCCAGCATGGCAATAACTGCCGCTACTCCGAATATGATACCCAGTGCGGTTAACAAAGAGCGCATCTTGTTGGCAAGCACCGCATCAATGGCTATGTAGAGGTTAGCCAGCAACCGGGGTGAAAAATATTTTTTGAGCATGACCCGGTCTAATTAGTGGCCAGTTTACCCGCGCTATCTTCTTTCTGCTTGCCCCGCTTGCCATTCAGCTCAGGCAATAAATCTATTTTGGCATTGTTCATTCCGGCCGGAATGGAAAGATAAATTTTATCGGAAGCGCTTAGCCCGCCCAGGATTACAGCATCGTTGGCATTGGTTTGTCCTACAATCACTTCCTGCTTTACTGTATTTAAGCCGCTCCGCTTAAACACGTATGTAATGGAATCGGATTGCGTATGCAGGCTTTCAAGCGGAACAAACAAAACACTGTC
The DNA here is from genome assembly GCA_026129485.1 of Cyclobacteriaceae bacterium. Classification (GTDB taxonomy): domain Bacteria; phylum Bacteroidota; class Bacteroidia; order Cytophagales; family Cyclobacteriaceae; genus ELB16-189. The sequence continues at coordinate 4,914 of JAHCHY010000023.1, read as the reverse complement.
CACCACAGTAGCGATAATTTTATTGCTGGTAGTCATGGAAGGCCTTAGCGTGGCATCGGTTCCTTTTATTTCCACCATTACCTCAAACACTTTCGCATCAGAGTTAGGCCGTTGCTCACCTACATTGGCAACTGAAGTAACCTGGCCCGAAAGCTTTTTGTCGGGGTAGGCATCCAATCCTACATCTACGGTTTGGCCTTTCTGCACTTTTCGCACATCCACTTCGTTTACATAGGTTTTGGACATCATAATGGTAAGGTCGGGCAATGTAGCCACGGTGGGATCCCACATTTGTATGCGCGAGCCCGCCTTGATCGGCTTACCGTCCCAGTGCTTGTGATAAATCACCATGCCATCTTCGGGCGCCATAATGTTAAAGGCTTCCAGCACTTTGGTCATGCCGTCATACTCGGATTGTACCTTGCGCAGCTCGGCATTTACCTCGCGCATTTTTTCTATATTCTGATTCTTCTTGATCTTATAGTTTTCCAACGCCTGCTCGTAAGCACGCTTCGCCTTATCCATATTTATTTCCGCCTGCTTAATGGTAGCCGGGGGTTCAAATTTGGATTGTTCCAATACGATTCCTGTTTCTTCTACTGCATACTTCAGGTTGATCAGCTCATCGCGCGACTGCCGCAACTGCAGCGTTGTATCCAACTGGGTCTGGTTAAATTTTGAGCTTGCTTTATCCAACTCAATCTGCTTGGCAGCAAACTTGGTCTGAAAATCGGAGCGGTCAAGCGTGGCCACCCAATCACCTTTCTTTACTACGGTGCCTTCGCTGATGATATTCTGAATGGTTACTTCCCAGATTTGAAAGTTACGCAATTGATGCGGGCCCAGGATTTTAACCGAGTTTTTGGCTTCCAGCTCGCCCGTGGTTTCAATCTCAACCCTAAACTGGCCTTGCTTTACATCCGTCAGGATAACGGCTGCATCCAGGCCGGTATCGCGCCTGAATAAAAAATAGCCGGCCAGCAAAACGATTAATGCGCCAGCGATCAATAGTAAATTTTTTCTGCTCATGTTGTTTAGGTGTGGAGTGATAACTTAAAAATTCCCTGATTATTATACTGATAGTACTTGAAAACGTCTTGTTAGGTTACAAAATGCCCGGCTAAAAAACAGGAAAGGCAAATAAAAAGGGTGAAAGGTTTACCCTCACCCCGTATTTGACCGGCCGGTTTATTGGTTACTGCCTTTCTTTATTTCCATCCGGGCAAGCGCTGCATCCTTCGAAATTTTACCCGCAGCATAATCACTCAGTACATTTGCTTTTACAAAAATTTCAAGCGTTGCCGGAATACCGCAACCCTTGCATTTGGTGAGTGCGATATTAAACACCAACTGCTCTTCGCTTTTCAGGCTTTTTACTGTGCGGCCATATTCCAGTATATCCGTTTTAATTTCACGCTCAAATGCAGGATACAGCTCTTTCACTTTTTTATCGCGATCTTCCTGCGACAAATTATTTAACCCTTGTGTAGGCATTACCCAGCGGTCGTAGCCGGACTGGTTGCTGGAGTACACATTCATATAATAGATCACACCATAATCCTTCAAACGTTCGTAATAGATGTTTTCACCTGTATAGAATGTTTTGGACAGATCCCTGCGGTACAACCGGTTAAAGATGCTGGTTAGCAATTCCAGGTCGGGTTGCAGCTCATCATCCATCTGGCTGTTTACCACTTTCAGGTTTTTCATGAACTGCTCGCGGCTCATTTTACCTTGCTTCAGTTGCGTTATTTCTCCTTTCGTAACTTCAATAGACAGGTAAGCGGGCTTTACAGCATTTTGAAATGTTATAAACCAATTGCGTTCACGATCGCCCCGGTTTGTAATGATGATCCTTTCATTGGGCTGAAGCTGTGAAATCAGGTCGCCATAGTCGGCCAGGAATTCGCGGCAAGCTTCAATTATTCTTTCATTAGTAGCTGCATAGCTGCTGTCTGCATTCACACGCGGTGAAGCAGCCCCAACCCGGCCCCGGACACCTCCTGTTGTCGTGCGTACATTCTCATCCAGCACACGGGCTACATCCGTTTCATCGGGCGCCTCTATAGCCTCTATTTTATAAAGGTTTCCATTCACCACATTAACACCATGGCCGCTTAAATTCCAGACAACGGGGTCGCTTACATTAAACGGTAACCGGAAGGTTATACCATACCCGGGCCGGTAATCCGAACCAACTTCTATCGGAAAGAAATTGCGTTTCTCTAACTTCTGCTTGATCAGCGTACCCAGGATATTCTCTGCCACTTCCAGGTCGCGGGTCATGCGCGCTTCATCTTTTTGAGCCCACGCCTGCACGACTATTAATACAACCGCTACGGTTGTCAACATCAAATTTCTCACTGCTCTCTTCATAATGTTTGTATCTTAATAATTGTTTACTTTTCTGATTGCTCCTTCAGGGTTTGAAATAATACTGGCTAATATCTGTTCCGTTTCCTGCTTAAACTGATCGGTGTTTTTCTCAATGCTGTTCATCCGAACCTGGAACAACAACAAATCCTGCTTACGCTGCTCCTGCAGGTATTTGGTAAAATCCACTAACAGGTTCTCCACATACATTTGCTGATCTTTGGCCGATAATTGAAAATAATCTTTCATCAGCTTCAGGTTCTCTTCCTGCAAACCTGCCACAAACGTGCGCACCTGGTCTTGCGAGGCTTGCGAAGCCACTGCCATCAGCTTATCGATACGGGCTGAGTTATTGTCCAGGTTTCGCTGCAGCGATTCCCGGATTTTCTGATTACTCGCCTCCCAGCTCCCCGCTATGGTTTCGTTGTTCTTAACCAGCGATTGATTGATCATGTGCTGCACTTCGTTAGCTGTAAGCTGCTGTTCCTGTTCTGCTATTGGAGTGGTATTGTTAAAGCTAATGCGCAGCTCACCATTTGAGTACGTTACCTCCGGGCCGATTAACCTCGCGGCCACCAGCAAAAAGAGCAGCGAAGCGGCAATGCCTATCGTAATCTTAAAGTACCCCGCTTTCCAGAAGGGAGTACTGTTTTGCTGATGGTCTACAAAAACAGGCGGAGCAATTACCTCTACATCGCTTAACGCGCCCATCAATTTGCGTACATCACCCATCTGCTGCAACTGCTCCCGTATTTGCGGGTGTTGTTCCAGGTATTGTCTTACTCTTTCCGTTTCTGCGGCATCCAGCTCACCATACAGGTAAGCTACCAGGGTGCCTTCGTCTGGTTTATAGCTCATATCCCAAGGTATCTTTAGTTATGTTCCTTTTTTCCAAAATTTTCTTTAATCCATCCAGCCCGTAATACATTCTCGACTTTACGGTGTTCTCCGAAACCTGTAATGCTTCCGCAATCTCCCTGAACTTCAGTCCCTCGTACTCTTTCATAATCACTACTTCACGCTGCTCAGCGCTCAGCTCCATCAGGCATTGCTGCAGCAAGTCTGACAGCTCGGTGTGCCGCAACTGTTTTTCCGGGTTATCCGATCTGCCACTGCTGGTTTCCCACCGGTAGCTCACTTCATTTCCTGCCGGAAAGTCGTTTAACGAAACAGACCGGCTGGCTTTACGCTTGCGCAATTCTTCGCGGCAGTAATTCACGGCTATGGTATAGAGCCAGGATTTAAACCGGGCTGTTTCGTGCAAGCCTGCCAGGTTACGATGCATGCTGATAAATGTTTTCTGCGAAACCTCCATGGCCAGGTCATGATCGAAGAAAAATTTATAAGCAAAATTGTAGATGCGCTTATACCACAGTTGCACCAGCTTGCCCTGGGCGTTTTTATCTCCCTGACGAGCCCGCTCCAGCAGGGCATCCGAGTGCATCATAACAATATCCGGTAAGGTTTCGGCCACGGAAAACGCTTAATTTGAGCTCAATTCATTGTTTTCGAATATAAAGATGCTGGTTTGGCTAAAATAGTTTTGAACGCTTAAAGAAAAGTATTGTGATTCTCCCGTTCTGGTATTTCCCTTCGATTAATGTTATAGCTCATCCTATGATCAAATAAAGCTCAAATTACGACTTTGAATGAGCTCATTTTTTACTTTAGTGAGCCGCATAAGCTTATTGTTCTAACCAGAAATTTCAATTTTCACCGAAGGCTAAGGCCGATATACCTCATCTGTACCTTCTGGTAAGCTATGGCGCCCCGCTTTAATTATCTTTGCCGCGCATGAAAAAAATCGTTTCGTTCCTCATCCGCTTTGTACCCCGTACCTGGCTGCAACGCATGGCCGGCACCGGGTTGAAGGTGGCCGGATTATTTTACAGGGGAAATGCGGTTGAGTGCCCGGTTTGCCAAAGCCGGTTTAAGAAGTTTATGCCTTACGGCAGAATTAATCCCCGGCCAAACGCGCTTTGCCCCAACTGCCTGAGCCTGGAACGCCACCGGCTTATCTGGCTATACCTGCAAACCCAAACCGGTTTTTTCAAAGCGCCACTTGATGTGCTGCACATAGCGCCTGAAGTATGCTTCATCCACCGGTTTGAAAAACAGCATGGCATGCGCTACATCACAACAGATATTGAATCGCCTCTCGCAAAAGTAAAGGCCGATATTCACCAGCTTCCGTTTGCGGATAATACATTCGATACGGTTTTATGCAACCACGTGCTGGAGCATGTTGCGGATGATATAAAAGCCATGAGTGAGATCAGGCGGGTATTAAAGCCGGGCGGCTGGGCTATTCTGCAAGTACCTTTTTTCTCGCCCGTACCGGATGTTACATTCGAGGACAACAGCATTATCGACAAGCGCGAACGCGAAAAAATATTCGGGCAGGATGACCATGTGCGCAAATACGGACATGATTATGCAGCCCGGATTAATGCCAGCGGCCTTGTTGCGGAAGAAAACAAGTTCGCACAACAACTCCCGGATGAAACCGTAAAGCGGGCAGCCGTTATGCGAAATGAGATT
>JAHCHY010000022.1 GCA_026129485.1 Cyclobacteriaceae bacterium | reverse complement strand
TAAGGTAAAAAATACCGTGTCGCGATTCAGGGTCGGTATAAACAGCGAATCATAATTGTATGAGGTGCCATCGGATAACGTGCGCACCACCCTAACCTTTAGCGGCTCGTTAACAGCCAGCCCGAGATTATGGCGCACAATCCGGATCGCAAAAGAATCGCTGGCCACAGTTACGGGCTTGTCATCAAATGAAACCAGCGACAGATCAGAAGGCTTTACTTCAAAATCAGGTTTTGAAAAATAAAAGAGCTTTACAGCCGGGTCGCCCAGCAGCACCATCTGCTGCACCTGCGTAATGTTAACCATAATAGCCGGTGCCGACTGCATGTATAACCGCGCCACTTCTTTTTGCACATCGCCTATTCCTTTGCCTATAAAGTCTTCTGTTATAAACCCGACCTGGTAAAACAAGCTGGTATAGTATTGCAACGAATACGGGAAGCCATACGAGCTATGGGCGATCAATGCGCGGGCTCCCTTGTTTGAAGCGGCCATCCAGTCTTCGCCAAAATTCATGCTGTTCAGAAAAAAATTACCGGCATTGCACCCGTTAATCAGGAACACCGGGTACATGCCGGGGTTTGCATATCCTAAAACCGGGTCGGTAGCAAACCCGATCTCGATATCGGTACTGTTGGGGGCCGAGTGCCCAAAAAAAGTAACGAGGTTTACTCCGGCATTTACTTCGTCTGAAATGTTAATCAGCTCCACGGGGCTCGGGTCGCGCTTGGCGAGTGTCTTGATTGAGCCGCCCCAGAAAGGAAGCTCAGCCATACTCTGAAATCCACGCATGTACTCTTTAAAAATGACAAGCTCATTGGGCAGAATACCGCCACTTAAATGCAAGCCACGTTTCTGCCACGGTTGTGTTGCCGGGGCGCTTTCGGTTTCAATAATTTTATCTAAGTAAGCGGCAACCTGTTCCGGTGTGGTTACCGACAACCTTCCGGTGGGTACGGCTGGCTCATACGTTGTACCCGCCAACCCGATCGTGTAGGTCATGTCGGCCCCGGGCGAACCCGCAGGCGGCACCAGGTCTTTTGCAATGGCTGCTGATGGATTTACCAGGCGGTGATAGTCTGCGCTTACATCGCGGCCTTTGCCAACTAAGAATAAATAACGGGGCGAACCTTCGTTTACCAGGTAACGCATAAATTCGTAAATGGCGCGGGGCGATGTTTCGCCATAGTTAAATTGATTATAAAGCTGGTCGACCGTTACCACCAATGTATCGTAGCTTCCGCCTGCTTCCGAAGCACGATAGCCCGCATACGCTTTCACCGGATCGGCATATCCCCCGGCCGGTTGCATCAGGTCTTTATGCGATATCACAATATAATTGTGTTGTGCCGGTATGATCGGCCGGATGACAACGCGTTTCAGCGTTGCCGTGCGCGTGGTATTAAAAACAAAAAGATCACGCGGGGTCTGTGTCTGGTCAACCATCGCCCTCAATGTTGAGCCTGTAAGCTGCGTGCCAATGGTTACCGGATTTTCCGGGTGGGTAACATCCCACACACGGGTGGCCGCATTTGCTCCCGTCCATTCTACATACGATTTACCACCGGCATTTTCGGCCAGGCGGAAGCTTCGTTGTACCGGGAGTGTAACTTGAAAAGTTTGCGGAAAGGTAACCCGCACATACGATGCGCTGAAGTGGAACCGGTTGTTGGCTTCAGGCGGAGCCGCAAGCCTGATCATGACGCGGCCTTCCGAATCAATATCGCTCCACAAAAGCGGGTAAGCAAGCTTAACAGCAGCAAATCCGCTAAAGCTGTAGGTATCCAGCAAGCGAAAGGGCGATGTTCCGGGGCCAACCAGGATTTGTGCCGTGTGCGGAATCTGATCGCGGCCAACCAATAAAATTTCAAGCTGCGGATTTCCGGAAGCCGGAACAGTCTGCGTAAGCTGATCAATAGTATAATCAATGGTCTGGCTTTGGCGGATGGCTACACCCGTCCACCCTTCGCCTTCATCAAAGTGCGTAAAGCGCAGCACATCGCTGAGCTGGCTGCCGCCCGAATACTGCTCTTTATTAATAAGCAGTCGCTCTGAAGTATGGTAAGCCTGCTTGGGCAGGTTGGAAACATTTACTTCCGAAAAATTTGCAACCCGTTTGCCTGCCGTAACCGCCAGCGGCCAGGTAAGAAAGTAGGCTGTGGTATCGCTGTAAAGATTATAATAGCTATGCGGCTGTGCGGTAGCGGGCTTGTAAAGATCCTTATCTAATGTACCATCGTTTCCACGCCCATAGAATTCTATATAGTCCGATGTATTGAAAACAGCATCATCCTGGCCGGCCACCAGGATGGCCTGCTCCACCCCGCGATGAAAAATCTGGATCTGCCTGGGGTCGATAGCGCTTACCGGGACACCCGCTTGCTGAAGATCGGTATGGGTAAGCCGGTAAATACCTTTTTCCGTTACCGGAATGCGGTAATAATGCTGGCCGGGAACAATCCACGAGTTGGAGTATTGCGCCACAGCCGAAAAAGTTCCGGTTAAGAGGGTTAAACAAAGCCAGATGCCAATCCGCACAGAAATCCTGAAGTTATAGCATTAAATACGCAGGTAAAAATACGGGTAACTGGCGGCATAGCCCCTTAAAACCCGGGTAAAATCGGGCAACGACTTGTACGCTTTTGTTTTTTGCACTGTTCATTAACGATCAGAATTCAAAAGTTTAAAAAACAAAATATCGTTTTTTGAGCTGTTTTAGGCCATTTTTGTATACTATCCATTTTGGCTTAGTACTTGGTGATGCCAAGTACCGACCCCTGAAAAGTCGGTAACTATGAACATGGAGAACACACAAGTGCAGATGAGAAAAGGCATACTCGAGTACTGCATCCTGCATATTATTTCGCGGGGTGAAGTTTATGCCACCGATATGATTGATGAGCTGACTGCCGCCAAAATGATCGTGGTGGAAGGCACTCTCTACCCTTTGCTAACGCGATTAAAAAACGCAGGGTTGCTGGAATACAAATGGGTGGAGTCCAAATCGGGCCCGCCCCGCAAATACTACAAGCTGACCATCGAGGGTGAGAAATTCCTGCAAGGTCTTTCCGAAACGTGGAACGAAATGGTGAGCAGCACGGAAATGATCACAAACCGTTCAAAAGCAACAGCGTGATAATTCAATATTCAAAATCGGAGAACCCTTAATCTTAAATTTTAAATCTTGAATCTCAAATCTTGAATCCCGAATCTTAAAATATGAAAAAGAATATCAGCATCAACATCAGCGGCATCATCTTTCACATAGAAGAAGACGGCTATGAAACCCTGCGCAAATACTTAGACTCCATCAAGCGTTACTTTGCCACGTTTGAAGACAGCAGCGAAATTCTTGCTGACATTGAAAGCCGCATTGCCGAAATATTCCTGGCTAAGCTGCACGAAGGCAAGCAGGTAATTACGGCCGAAGATGTAAGCAGCCTGGTTGCTACGATGGGTAGCGTAAGCGATTTTAAAGCTGCCGAAGAGCAGGAGCTTGCCGGGGAATACACATCATCCGCAAAAGAAACCTTCACTTCATCCGAAAGCAGCGCCACCACACGTAAGCTGCTGCGCGATCAAAAACGAAAAATCCTGGGTGGTGTGTGCGCAGGCCTCGCGCATTATTTCAATATCGACCCGGTGTGGCCGCGTTTGTTGTTCGCTTTGCTGGTGCTGGGTAGCTATGGAAGCTTAATTATTATCTACATCATACTCTGGATCTTTATACCCGGCTCGGCAGAGCTGGAAGATGAGCCCAATGTAAAGAAAATGTACCGCGACCGCGAGCGCAGGGTAATTGGCGGTGTGGCCGGTGGTGTGGCCGCCTTCTTCGGTGCCGACCTGGCTATTATCCGGTTGCTGTTTGTGATCTCCGGAATTTTCGGTGTGGGCTTCCTCGCTTACATCATTCTCTGGATCGTATTGCCCGAAGCCAAAACCATTACCGAAAAAATGCAGATGCAGGGCGAGCCGGTTACGCTTTCCAACATTGAATCGACCGTTAAAAAAAGCCTGAACGAGAAAGACCAGGAAGAGGAAAGCATGCTGGCCAAAATAGTTTTATTCCCGTTCCGGCTCATCGCCATGATTATTGACGGGCTTGCCAAAATACTGGGGCCGTTCTTACGTGTAATTGTAGATGTATTACGGGTTGCCATCGGTGTGGCCATAAGCCTTGCGGGATTGTTCGTGATGCTTTCGCTTTTATTTACTGTAGGCGTAATCTTCGGGTTCTTTCACTTAAACGATTGGACGTGGTGGAGCGCCAACGTAGGTGAAATCGGCTTACCCCTTGAAGCATTCCGCAATACGTTCCCTACCTGGACGGTGATCTTCGCTTTTCTGGTAGCGTTTATCCCGGCCCTGTTCATTAACCTGATCGGCAACTCGATTATCGCCAAGCGTATTACGTTCAACCCGCTGGTAGGCTGGTCGCTGTTCGTGCTGTTCTTTATCAGCATTGCAGCAGTGGGCATAAGCGTACCGCAAATGGTGTATGCCTTTAAGGAAGAAGGCGAGTATAAAACTGAAAAGACTTTTCCCGTTAACGGTAAAATTGCCGTGCTGCGGGTAAACGAAACCGGGCTGGACGATTACGACATGACCTCGCTGATCATTAAAGGTTATGAAGGCACCGACATCAAGCTGATCCAGCGCTTTGAAGCGCAGGGCAACACCCGCAAGGTTGCCGTTGAGAATGCCCGCATGGTGGATTACAAGGTAGAGCAGCAGGATAGCGTGCTCCTGTTCGATTCGAACATCACCTTTAAGCCGGAAGCCAAATTCCGTGCACAACGGTTAGAGATGGAATTGTATATCCCGTATAACAACCTGTTCGTGGTAGAAGAGCAGATGTGGCGCATCATCGAAAATAATTACCGCGATTATGACGGCTACATCGATTCCAATTTCAACAAGACGTGGCGCATGACAACCAACGGGTTTGAATGCACCAACTGCGAGCACCCCTCCAGGGAACAGCGCATCCGCTTAAGCGATCAGTACGGGCTGCAAGACTTTGCCCGTGTGGACTTAACCGGGATTTTTGATGTGCAAATCAGCCGGGGCGATGCATTTGCCGTGCAATTGGACGGCCCTGAAAAAGAAAAATCGCGTTATTCTATATTTCAGGAAGGTGAAACCTTAGTTATCGGCTATAAAACCAACCGGAAATCGTTTTGGGAACGCAACATCCGCGATCAGGACAAAGTGAAAATCAAGATTACCATGCCATCCTTAAAAGAGCTGAAAGCCAAAGGTGCCGGGAAAATAGATTTTGACGGTTTCCGGGAAGATGATACCGAAATAGAATTAACCGGTGCTATGATGGCCGAAGGCAGCATAGATGCCCGTAATCTTACCATCGAGCTTACCGGGGCTACCGTGCTGGAGCTGCGCGGTCGCGGCAATTTTATGGAAGCGAATGCTACGGGTGCATCCTCGCTGAAAGCTTATAATTACGAAGTGAACGAAGCGATTATTGCAGCGCGTGGAGTTTCTTCATCCAAGGTAAATGTTTCGCGCAGGCTGCAGATTACAAAAGACATTACCAGCTCGGTATCGCACCGGGGCGATGCGGAAGTGATTGATAAATAATGTTAGCCACTGATTCACAGATTGAGCGTACCATATTGGGGATCTGTAAAGAGGGTAAGGAATCTTACTGCCAACCGGGCAAAAAAACAGGCAGTGGGTTCTGTACCTGAACACCACTGCCTGTAACGAGGCCGGTACTTAGGCCCCAAAGAAAATTTGTGTTAGCTACTTCATTATACAAACAGCAGTACGGAAGTAAGAATAGCCCCGATAAGCATCGACAAACCGATCAGTACTACAAACGTAACAATCAGGTAAACAACCTTTTTGTCTTCTGGGGTTTTCTTGATTGGCCCCAGCCCCAGGTAGATCAGATAGATTGCATACACCGCCCCCGCAAATTGAATCAGGATATTCAGTACCGGGATAAAGGTTAGTGCACCCGCCAGATAAGAAGGGGTGTTTGCGTATGCCACCAATTGAGCTGATTTATTCAGATCTTTTTCGGAATTGAATTGAGGAGCGAGCCAATCTACTACATACACCGAAACAAAGAAGCTGACAGTTGCAGCAATGAATGTAATAAGCGCGGCTTTAATGGCATAGGTGATACCAAAACCCAGTGCTCCGGTAAATAAAACTCCGCTCAGCAACGAGCCAATGGAGGACACAATGATAAGGGGTAACGCATACGAGGTGAAAATGCCAGAGAGCGTGGCAGATTCCCCTGCAATAACAGGCCATTCTGTTTTGGGCGTTAGTAAAATGTTTTTTGCGCGATCAATAAGGTTCATGGTTAGGTATTTTTATCGAAAGTAGGAAAAATAAACGACCACACAAGCGTGTCAGGAACGTCTGAAGTTTTGTAAACCTATTTATTTAATAGCAGCACACTACTTCAATGGGCAGCTTTTAACAGTTTGGTAAACTAATTAGCATAATAAAGTGTAGTAACCTCGCTTTACAATAGCAACTTATTTTTACCTACATTTCGACAATACAAAAATCGAAATGAATGTGCGATTAAAGTTCCTGGGCGCTGCACAAAGTGTAACGGGTTCCAAGTATTTACTTGAGATAGACCAGGAAAAAATCTTAGTGGACTGTGGCTTGTTTCAAGGCCAAAAAGAATTGCGTTTACGAAACTGGCAAACGCTGCCGGTTGATGCCGCTACCATTCACACCGTAATCATTACCCATGCGCACATCGATCACATCGGGTATTTGCCGCGTTTGGTGAAAGACGGCTTTCGCGGCCGCATCATCTGCACCCATGCCACGGAAGACCTGATGAAAATTTTATTGCGCGATGCAGCCAAATTGCAGGAAGAAGAAGCTGCATTTGCCTTTAAGCACGGGTACTCTAAGCACAGCAAGCCGGAACCGCTGTTTACCGAAGAAGATGCCGAACGGGTTTTTCCTTTGGTGGAAAGCGTACGCTATCAAAAAGAAGTTAAGGTTCTGAAAAATTTAACCGCGAAGTTTTTCAATGCCGGTCATATACTCGGGTCGGCCATTGCAGAGCTTACGCTTACCGCGCCTACACAGAAAAAGAAAATCGTATTCTCCGGGGACCTGGGCCGTTATAACGATGCCATCATGTACGAGCCTGAAGCGCTGCACACTGCAGACATCCTGCTGGTAGAATCTACCTACGGCAACCGGCTTAACCCGATTGATAGCGTAACAACCGATCTGCAACAAATTGTAAACGAAGCGGTGGAACGCAAAGGTGTAATTGTCGTGCCTGCATTTGCCGTAGGCCGAACCCAAACGCTTATCTATTACTTCTGCCGGTTAATGGAGCAGAAGCTTATTCCATCGCTGCCCGTGTTTGTGGATAGCCCTATGGCGATTGATGTAACGGAGCTGTACGAACGCCACAGCTACAACCACAAAATAAAAACAGAGCACCGCGATGGTCAGCTCATCAGCATATTTGATTCGGCACACATTCACTTCTGCAATACCCGCGAAAGCTCAAAAGCATTAAACGACCTGCGCGGCCCGGCCATCATCATCTCTGCCAGCGGTATGGCTACCGGTGGCCGTGTGCTGCACCATCTTTATCACCGGCTACGAAACGAAAACGATACCGTGCTGTTTGCCGGCTACCAGGCAGAGGGATCGCGCGGACGCAGCATTCAGGATGGTGAGCCGATGGTGAAAATTTTTGGTGAAGAGGTTCCTGTTAAATGTTTTGTAAAAACCATTAACGGGCTTTCGGCCCATGCCGATCAAAGTGAATTATTGCAATGGCTCGACAATTTTAAAGACAGTCCCAAATTCACATTCATCACCCACGGTGAAAAAGAAAGTGCAACTGTATTAGCCGAAAAAATAAAAGCAAAGGGATGGAACGTGGTAGTGCCGGAGTACCTCGAAACATTTGAGCTTTTTAGCGGGATATGAAACTGTGTTTGTTTTGCGCCACAGATTCACTGATTTTTTTAACCTCACCCACATCGGACGTACATTAACGTAAGCCCACAGTGGCCCTCTCCAGTGGAGAGGGCAGCACGACCTGTGCTAATTTGATGACCTTTGATGCCGGCCGGCAAAGGCAGGGGTGAGGTTAAGCGGAAAAATCCCAATCTGTGGCCGGCTAATTCATTACCTGTCTTCACGAGATTCAAAAAAAATCAATACCCCGTGCAACCCCGGCCGTAAAAGCTGCATCTTGGTATTGATTAACCGCTTTAAATGGAGTTTGAGGTTTACCGGGCCCAGGACATGGAACTGATAGAAGGGTGCAGGCGCAACGATCGCCACGCGCAAAAACGTTTGTACGATCGTTATGCATCCAGACTGTATGCCTTGTGCTGCCGGTATATTAAGGATAAGATGGAAGCCGAGGATGTGTGGATCACTGCCTTCACTAAAATCCTGAACAAGATAGACCAATATACGGGCGAGGGAAATTTTGAAGGCTGGATGCGCAAGATCGTGGTGAACGAATCGTTCAGCTACCTGCGCAGGCACAAAAACATGTACCTCGAAACCGACATTGAAGCGGCTGATTACGAGCCCGACTACCAGAACCTGGAGGCGCACCTCGAAGCGGAAGACCTGGTGAAGATGATTGAAGCGTTACCGGCCGGTTATCGTATTGTGTTTAACCTGTATGCGATTGACGGCTACTCGCACAAGGAGATTGCCGAACAACTGAACATCAGCGAAAACACATCGAAGTCGCAGTTGAGCCGGGCCCGTGCGGCATTGCAAAAGAGTTTACTGGAAGCAGAGCAGCACCTGCTCTACAAACAAAAAGGATATGAACCGAATTGATGAGCTTTTTAAAAACAAGCTGGCTAACCACCCGGTAGCGCCACCGGCCGATGCCTGGCAAAAAGTAGAAGCCGGCTTAACAAAAAAAAATAGCGCATGGGTGTGGCGCCTCGCTGCTGCATTTGTGCTGTTCGGCTTGCTGAGCGGTACGTGGTATTTGTGGAATAACAATACGGAAGCACAGCCTGGGCTGGCAGAACAACCCGGCTCTCCTCAAAAAGAAAATACTATACCGGTGCAACCCGAAACACAAAAACAGGATCTGGTAGCTGAAAGCAGTACACCATCAAAGCAAAAAACGAAAACCACAACAACCGGAAGCAGGAAAGCAGAATCTCAAAAAGTAAACATCATGACAGAAGAACCTGCGGAAATGCTTATTGAAACAGACGTGCTGGTGGCTGAAAATAAAATACCGGAAGCTGCTCCTGCACGCAAACCGATTGTAATTGAATTTACATTGGATGCCATGCCGGTTAAAATAACAGAACCTGCATTTGCCGATGCCGGCACGGAAGAAGAAAAGAGCGGACTAAAAAAGATTCTCGAGAAAGCGCGTGATCTTAAAAACGGGGATGGCGAGCTGGGCAGCCTGCGCGATGCCAAGAACGAATTGTTCGCCTTCGATTTCAGAAAAGACAAACCAAAAAGAAACTGATTATGAACGTAAAAATGATAACCACCTGTTTAGCTGTGATGGTAAGTTCGGTAGCCTTTAGTCAGGCCAAGCCGGCCGATACCGTAATCATAAAAGTAGGCACCGGCAGCAAGCTGATATTAGCCGTGCAGGATAAGAAAGACCTGGAAACCATGAAGCAATACGATTTTCAGAAGCTGATTGGCGATTTGATCGCCAAGCTGGAAAAGGAAGATACCTCAAAGCATGAAAAGGCGTCTATAGAATACCTGAAACCCGACACCTTAAAAATTGTTGAAGCGACCGAAGTTACGGAAATCAAAACAGACGAAGACTGGGATGCGGACTGGAGCAGCAATCGTAAAGAGAGTAAAAGATTCCGCAAGCGCACCTATCATTCCATGAACTTCGATTTGGGCACGAATAATTATCTTACTAAAGATGGGTTCCCCGATCAGAGCAACAGCTTATACACCGTAAAGCCGTGGGGCTCGTGGTATGTGGGCATCAATTCGGTGCAGCGCACCCGGCTGGCAAATAAATTTTATATGGAGTGGGGACTGGGTGTAAGCTGGTATAACTTTAAATTCCAGAACACGCAAACTACCATCAGCAAAGACGAAAACGGGGTTATATTCCAGTTAGACACGCGCGATGCCGATTTTAAAAAGAGCAAGCTGACGGCCGCTTACCTCAATGCATCTTTGGTGCCTATGCTGGATTTCGGCAGCAACAGGCGCAAGCCCAGCGTCTTTGATGGTCATGGCGCCAATTCATTCCGGCTTGGAGCCGGCCCTTACGTGGGTTACCGCATAAACAGCTACAGCAAGCAGGTATTTAAAGAGGACGGTGTGGAGCGCAAGCCGCGCAACCACGATAACTTTTACCTGAACAACCTGCGCTATGGCTTGCGCGTGCAGGTAGGGTTTGATGATGTGGATTTGTTTTTCAACTACGACCTGAATGAGCTCTTCGCAGAAAACAAAGGCCAGCAACTGAATGCCTTTAGCTTTGGAATAACTTTCTAATTCAAAATTTAAGATTAAAATTCAGGATTGAGATAAACGCTTAATCCTGAATTTTAAACTTTGAATCCGGAATCATTTACTTAAACGCCTCGCCTTTACTTAATACCATTTCCTTTTCATCGCCTTTCAGGTGCAACAGGCTGCTTATCTTAAATGGTGTTGGCCAGTTTACAAAATACCAGAGCAACGTAACCAGAAAGCCGAACGCAAAGCCATTGTGGTGGGTAAGCACTAATCCAACGGTCATCAGCAACGGTATCAGCGCAAGCACAATCAAACGCTTCATCAACACACTGCCTAACCTTTCAAGCTTTAAGCCTAAACCGGTAAGCCGGGCAATTTTCCGTGCAGCAGACCGAACATAAAAATGAACGGCCGTTAGGACTATCAGCGCAAGCGCACCGGCAGCGATCAGCACATAGTAAGCTTCCGTTTCTGTCAGCTCCAGCCGAAAGGTAAACGTGTACACGCTGGCATAGTGATAAATAAAAAGAATGAGCGGCACCATCATAAGCTGGTAGCCGGTATTGTTTAACCGGTAGAAATATTCCTTAACCGAATTGAACTTCATTTTTTATCGCTTCTGAATTTTAATCAAATTTAATTATTTAACTTGGCCTGTGATTTCTGTCAGATCATGGAAGCAGTAGGTAATTTATCCCGTAAGGAACAGGTAATACGCAGCGCAGCCGAATTGTTTCGGGAAAAAGGCTATGCGGCATCATCCATGCGCGACCTGGCCCAGAAGCTGGGCATTGAAGCCGCGAGCTTGTATTCGCACATCAAATCGAAAGAAGAAATTCTGCAGCACCTGTGCTTCGATATGGCTGCTGAATTCCGCAAGTCATTGGCCGAAGTAGAAAAGCAAAATGTATCGGCATCGGAAAAGCTGCGCCTCGGAATTATCGGGCACATCCAGGTAATGGCCAAAGACCTTACCGCTTCGGCTGTGTTTATGAACGAGCACCGCCACCTGAGCCAGCCTTACCTGCGCGATTTCCTTTTGCTGCGCATCAACTACATCAACCGGTTCAAAAGCATTATTGAAGAGGGCGCCAGGCAGGGTGAGTTTAAAGACACCATCGACAAAAAGCTGGCGGTAATGACGTTGTTCTCGTCCCTCAACTGGATGCCCATGTGGTACGATCCGTCCAGCAAAATTGTACCCCACGACCTGGGGCAGCAATTAGCTGATATGCTGGTGAACGGCCTGAAAAAATAGGTTCGATCACATTATTACCCGCCTTACCTGACCTTCTTCGGGCGATAACTGTTATATTTGCAAACGATTGTTAGGCAAATAATTCAATTTTATGTACGGTGGCGGAAATACTTTTGAAGGGATTAAAACCGATAGCTTATCGCAGGAAGACCCGGTTAAGCTGGCAGCGTTTGAAGCCCGCATTGCGCGGGGCGAAAAAATTGAGCCTACAGACTGGATGCCGCAGCTCTACCGTAAGCAGCTCATCCGCATGATCGAGCAGCATGCGCACAGTGAAATTATAGGTGCATTACCGGAAGGCACGTGGATTACCCGCGCCCCGGGCTTTAAGCGCAAAATGGCGCTGATGGCCAAAGTGCAGGATGAAGTCGGCCACGCACAATTATTATATAGTGCAGCCGAAACATTGGGCAAATCGCGCGAGCAGATGATCGATGACCTGATCAACGGCAAATCGAAATATTCCAATGTATTTAACTACCCTACGTTTACCTGGGCCGACTGCTGCTTCATATCATGGCTGGTGGATGCCGGTGCCATTGTAAACCAATTAGCCAATGCGAAAGGAAGCTACGGGCCGTATTGCCGTGCGCTGGAAAGAATCTGTGCCGAAGAATCGTTTCACCTGAAGTACGGCCATCATTGCGTAATTTATTTAGCCAGTGGTACAGCCAAACAACGGCAAATGTTCCAGGAAGCGCTTAACCGGTGGTGGCCGCCCATGATGCACTTCTTCGGGCCATCCGATAAAATTTCGGCACACACTGAAGTGCTGATGCGCTGGAAAGTGAAGATGGGCACCAACGATGAAATGCGCAACCAGTTCCTCGATATGTATGTTCCTAAAATATGGGAGCTGGGCTTTACCATTCCCGATCCGAACCTGAAAAAGAACACGGAAACCGGAAAGTGGGAATACACCGAACCGGACTGGGAAGAGTTTAAGCGCGTGATTAACGGTAACGGGCCCTGCAATAAAGAGCGGTTAGAAGTGCGCAGAGTTGCAGAAGCACGCGGCAGGTGGGTACGCGAAGCGTTGAAATCGCCAAAGGCGGCATACGTTACACCATTGGCATAGCCGATTCGTAATTTCCAACATTCAAAATTTAGAATTCAGAATGACGGATGTAGAATCATGAAGTTATGGTAGCAATCTTAAATTTTGAATTTTGAATTCTCTCGACCCCCGTGTTAGCCGGCTTCCTCAAATCCAGGAGCCTGTTTCTCTCAAAGCTCCGTTGGATCAGTTCGGAACGTTCGAGGTTTTTGTGCAGCCCAAAGAAGGCAAGCCGTTTCAGCATGAAGGCATTGTGCATGCGCCCGATATTGAACTTGCGTGGGTGCTGGCTAAAGAAACGTTTACGCGCAGGTTTACCTGCACCTCGCTTTATGTGGCGGATACACGCGATGTCTATGTATCGCCTCTTACGGAAGGTGAAAGCAATGCATACGACCCTATACCGGAAACCCGAGAAAGTGGCATTAAAAAAACTTATGAGATTTATCATCTGGCAAAGCGAGGCAGGCAGCATGTGCACGCAGGAACGGTACAAGCCGCTACACCGCAGCACGCTATGACTGAAGCAAAGCTGCAATTCAATACGGGAAAAACGGTTTATAATGTGTGGGCCATTGCCAACGATGCCATCCGGTTTACCACACCCGAAGAAAAGGAGCTATGGCTAACTTTGTCTGAGAAAAAATTCCGCGATGCTTCGGATTACAAGGGCGGGGATAAGTTGAAAGAGTTTTTGGAAAGAAAATTAATATCATGAAACGAAATCCTGCCAAATAAAAGATGAATAACCTCGCACTGAAAGAGCTGCTCTACAAAATGGCCGATGACCAACTGATCCTCGGTCATCGTAATTCCGAGTGGACGGGCTTTGGCCCGCTGTTAGAAGAAGACATTGCCTTTTCCTCTATGGCGCAGGATAAGGTAGGGCAAAGTCTTGCTCTATATACATTGTTGCAAACACTTGGTGAAAGTGATCCCGACACAATCGCCTTTACACGAAATGCCAGCCGGTTTCATAATTGCATTTTAGTTGAGCTGCCTAACCAAGAATATGACTTTAGCCTGATCCGGCATTTCCTGTTTGATACAGCCGAAGCCTTACGCTTTGAGGCATTAACAAACTCTGCTTACGAGCCTCTCGCTCAATTAGCCCGAAAAATCCGGGGTGAGCTACGGTACCATACGCTTCACGCCAACACCTGGATGAAGCAACTTGGTTCAGCAACGGAAGAAAGCATTACGCGATTGCAAAAATCACTTGAGGCTGCATTCCCCTATGCATTGGGAATTTTTGAAACATCGCCTTATGAGGCTGAATTGATCGATCAGAAAATATTCGCAGGCGAAGCTGCCCTGAAAGAAAAATGGCTGGCACGGATAGAATCTGTAATCCATCAAACACAACTTCAGTTGCCCGATTGGAAAACGCTAACTCCCGTTTATGGCGGCCGTGAAGGCAAACACAGTGAGCACCTTCAGCCTTTGCTGGACGAGATGAGTGAGGTGTTCCGGATTGACCCGACTGCGGAGTGGTAAATCAGTTATCGGTTACCTGTAACCGGGCGGTTGGTAATTGGTAAATCAGTAGTAATATAATTCCAAACTTGAAACCGGTAACAGGAAACCAGTAACCAGACATGAACGAATCCATTCTGCAAATCCTCGAAAGCGTTAAAGACCCCGAGATTCCGGTTTTGTCTTTGGTAGATTTGGGTGTGATTACGGATGTGGATGTTCAGGATAAAACGGTACTCGTAAAAATGACACCCACCTTTGTGGGCTGCCCGGCTATGGACTACATGAAAGCCGAAGTGGAAGCCGCCTTACAAAAAAACGGTTTCCATCCTAAGGTTGAAATCACTTTTGAAAAACCGTGGAGCTCAGACCTGATCTCTGAAAAAGGAAAAGCAGCTTTAAAGAAATACGGACTTGCGCCTCCACCGGACGGCAAGCTGTTTACCGACCTCGAAATATTAGAAACGGCAAGCTGCCCACGCTGCAATAGCACCAATACCGAATTAAAAAGTCCGTTCGGCCCTACCCTTTGCCGCTCACTTTATTATTGTCATGATTGTAAGGAAGTGTTTGAGCAGTTTAAGCCTTTATAGGCTCCGGCTCTTGGCTATTCCCCCTCTGCTATTCCATAGTATTTTTCTCCCAGCCTGATCTTTTCCCTTCCGTTTTCTACCCGCCAGTTATTGGTATCGCGTAAAGAATAGGCACAGCCGCAATACTCCTGCATATAGAATTGCTCCTGCTTACTGATTTCCAGCATACGGGCTGAGCCGCCCTTCTTTCGCCAGTTGTATGTCCAGTAGGTAATGCCTTCGTAATGTGCTGCCGCGCGAATGCCGCAATCATTGATCTGCTCCATATTCTTCCATCGCGAAATGCCTAATGAGCTGGATATAACATCAAAGCCGTTTTCAAAGGCGTATAACGCGGTACGCTCAAAACGCATATCGAAGCACATCGTGCAGCGTATGCCTCTCTCCGGTTCCATTTCCATCCTTTTGGCCCTGGCAAACCAATTATCCACATCATAGTCGGCATCTACAAACGGGATGCTATGCTTTTCGGCAAAGCGGATATTCTCTTCTTTGCGCAAATCGTATTCCTTTTTGGGATGAATATTCGGGTTGTAAAAGAAAATGGCGAACTCAATATCCGAAGCGATAATCGCCTCCATTACTTCTCCCGAACAGGGGGCGCAACAGGAATGCAGCAACAGCTTTTTTCCGCCTTCGGGCAATGTTAATTTTTCCCTGGTCAAAGTCATTTTCTATTGATATGGATTCGTTCTTAAATTACCAAAGCGTCCACAAACTCGTTTACGTTCAGGTTCAGCAATTTGTCATATTCCAAAGTTTTTTCCAATACTGATCTTTGCTGCTTTTCCGGGAACATCCGCGCCAGGTTGATTTTATATTTTTTAATCAATTCAGGGATGCCTTCTTCCCTTCTGCGCTTGTGCCCGATAGGATATTCAACTTCTACTTCATCCAAAACAGTACCGTCATTTAACGTAACAGTCAATGCGTTGGCAATGGAGCGTTTTTCAGGGTCGTGGTAATCTTTGGTAAACTGAACATCTTCCACACATTCCATCTTATCACGAAGCGCATCAATTCTTGGGTCGGCAGCTACATTGTCTTCATAATCGGCAGCCGTCAGTCTGCCGTAGATCAATGGAACGGCAACCATATACTGGATACAGTGGTCGCGGTCAGCCGGGTTGTTCAACGGGCCTTTTTTGTCAATGATGCGGATAGCCGCTTCGTGGGTGCGAATGGTTATCTTCTTAATATCGTCAGTTGATTTACCTGATGCTTTCAGTTTTCCGTGCAAAGTCATGGCAGCTTCCACGGCTGTTTGAGAGTGAAATTCTGCAGGGAAAGAAATTTTGAACAATACATTTTCCATTACATAAGAGCTGTAATCTCTCTGGAATTTGAATGCATTTCCTTTAAAAGAAACATCATAGAATCCCCAGGTTTTAGCAGTCAGTACAGACGGATAACCCATTTCACCGGTTTTAGCTATCAATGCCAAACGAACAGCTCTTGAAGTAGCATCCCCCGCAGCCCAGGATTTACGAGAGCCCGTATTCGGAGCGTGGCGATATGTTCTTAAGGATTGTCCGTCAACAAATGCCAGCGAGATTGCATTGATCAATTCATCACGGGTCAGCCCGATCAGCTTTCCGACTACAGCAGTGGAAGCGACTTTCACTAAGATCACGTGGTCTAACCCTGCTTTATTAAATGAGTTTTCCAAAGCCAGCACGCCCTGGATTTCGTGCGCCATAATCATGGCTTCAAGCACCTGCTTCATTTTCAAAGGAGCCTTCCCTTCGGCTATGTGGGTTCGGGATAACCAGTCTGCCGTAGCTAAAATTCCACCCAGGTTATCCGAAGGATGGCCCCACTCTGCCGCCAGCCAGGTATCGTTAAAATCCAGCCAGCGAATAATCGCGCCTATATTAAATGCGGCCTGTATCGGGTCTAACTGGAATTGTGTACCCGGCACTTTTGCCCCGTCAGGCACAACAGTACCTTTTACAACAGGCCCTAACAGCTTGGTACAGGCAGGATAGGTTAACGCTTCCAGGCCGCAACCAATCGTGTCTAACAGGCAGTAGTGAGCTGTTTTCCAGGCTAACTCATTTTTGATTTCGTAGCTTAATACATAATCCGCAATATCCGCCAATACTTTATCCGGTTGCGGTCTTTCATTTGAAATGCGACTCATTTAATTAAAAGTTGAAAGTTCATTTAGTTGATAGCTGAAAGTTGAAAACGGTTATATCGCTTCCACTTTCAACTCATCTATGCTCTATCGGCACAAATTTTTTATTCTCCGGCCCGATGTAATTAGCGCTCGGACGAATGATTTTTCCGTCCTGTCTTTGCTCCATGATATGAGCGCTCCACCCGGTAACTCTTGATATTACAAACAGCGGTGTGAACATGAGGGTAGGCACGCCCATCAAATGATAAGAAACTGCGGAAAACCAGTCCAGGTTCGGGAACATTTTCTTTTCACTCCACATCAGGGTTTCCAACCGTTCGGCAATATTATACAGCAGCATATCCCCGGCTTCTTCCGAAAGCGCTTTGGCTACTTTTTTAATGACTACATTTCTCGGATCAGAAATGGTATAAACCGGGTGCCCGAAACCGATAATCACTTCTTTCTTGGTCAGGCGTTCACGAATGTCCTCTTCCGCTTCATCGGGCGAGCTGTAACGGCTTTGTATGTCGAAAGCCACTTCATTAGCTCCGCCATGTTTCGGCCCTCTTAACGCTCCGATGGCTCCCGTAACGGCCGAATAAATATCGGAACCCGTTCCGGCAATTACCCGGCCGGTAAACGTGGAGGCGTTGAATTCATGCTCGGCATACAGGTTCAACGAAATCTGCATCGCCCTTTCCCACGATGCCGCGGGTTTTCTTCCGTGCAGAAGATGCAAAAAATGCCCGCCAATGGTTTCGTCATCGGTTTCCACTTCTATTTCTTTTCCGTTGTGCGTATAGTGATACCAGTACAATAATGCGGAGCTGAAAGAAGCCAGCAGCTTATCGGCTATATCTTTCGCACCGGCAACATTATGGTCGTCTTTTTCGGGTTGCACCGAACCCAAAACAGAGGTGGCAGTACGCAGCACATCCATCGGGTGAGAAGCTGCCGGCAGATTCTTCAATACATTTTTTAATGCCTGCGGCAATCCTCTTAATCCTTTTAATTTTGCCTTGTATGATTTTAACCGGGCAGCCGTTGGCAGCGAACCGTGAATCAGTAAATAAGCGGTCTCTTCAAACTGCGCTTTCTCCGCCAGATCCAGAATGTTATATCCCCTGTAATGTAAATCGTTCCCGCTTTTACCCACGCTGCAAAGAGCCGTGTTGCCTGCTGCCACACCTGAAAGCGCAACGCTTTTCTTGGGCTTGAATGCCGTTGTTGTTTCTTTGCTGTCAGCCATTTTTATTCTTTTTAAAAAGGTTATCTAATTTTTGCTCATAATCGTGATAGCCGATATTCTTATACAGCTCTTCCCGCGTTTGCATGGTGTGCAACACATTTTTTTGGGTTCCGTCTTTGCGGATGTGCTGATAGACATTTTCGGCTGCTTTGTTGGCCGCACGAAAAGCAGATAACGGGTATAAAGCCAGCCCTACTCCCGCATCCCTCAATTCATCTACCGTGTACAGGGGTATCATGCCAAACTCTGTAATGTTTGCCAGTACGGGGATTCCTGTTGCATTCACAAATTTTTGATAACCGGATAAATCGGGAACAGCTTCCGCAAAAATGAAATCGGCCCCGGCTTCTTTATAAGCTATGGCCCTTTCCAATGTTTTTTCCAGGCCCTCATTTGCAAAAGCATCTGTTCTTGCACCAATTACAAAGTGCTCATCGGTACGGGCATCAACAGCAGCCTTTAGCCTGTCCGCCATCTCTTCTTTGCTGACTACCTCTTTGCCGGGGCGATGCCCGCAGCGTTTCGCGCCTACCTGGTCTTCTATGTGCAATGCAGCAGCGCCTGCTTTAATCAACGATTTTACAGTACGCGCTACATTGAATGCAGACGGGCCAAAACCGGTATCCACATCCACCAAAAGCGGCAAATCACATACGTTGGTAATGCGCTGAATATCTATGAGCACATCTTCAAGCGTTGTAATGCCCAGATCAGGTATGCCCAGAGAGCCGGCAGCTACACCACCGCCCGAAAGATAGATAGCATGGAAGCCCGTCTGCCGCGCCAATAAAGCATGATTGGCGTTTATGGCGCCTACGATTTGCAGCGGCTTTTCTTTTTGCATAGCCTCCCGGAAGCGAAAGCCGGGGGAATGCAAATAGCTGTTTGTACTCATTATTTGGATATTATGCCAAGTTCTGCCTTAAACTTAAGCGGCTGCCCTCATTTATAGAAGCAATCTTGTATATTTTCTTTGCTATGCTCAGATTTACCTCAGTACCTGCCAACCTGCCTTCTTTTTCCGGAACAACAGGTAGAATTGATTTTTAACCAGTCGGCTAATTTGTATGGAAATTTATATTAGGAAATGACATTAGAAACAGAAAGATTAGTTTTAGAGCCGGTTTCGTTAGAGAAGCTTGAAACACTCCGGGGCATTATTACCAACCCCTTCGTTAGAAAATATTTGTTCGATGACGAGATATTGAGCAACGAGCAAGTCGGGGAATTTATAAGCATAAGCAATCAATTATTTTCTGACAAAGGATATGGTTTATGGTTAATAAAGCTGAAAGACCACAACGGGATAATTGGTTTTACCGGGCTATGGCATTTTTACAATGAAAACCAACCCCAGCTACTGTATGCTTTGCTTCCGAGCCATACAAAATCAGGTTACGCTAAAGAAGCCTCGTTAAAGCTGTTGGACTATGTGTGGGCAAATTTAGGTTTTGACTATATCGATGCCGCTTGTGATACACCCAACAGCGCTTCCCTGCACACTGCTGTTTCAATAGGAATGACAAAGACCAGCGAAAAATATATAGACGGTAAGCCCGTTTCGTTTTTCAGAATATACAGGAATGAACATAAAGCCGATCAATAAAAAAACGCTTCTTCCAATTGTTATGGGTATAATCAGCGGGTTGCTTACGCTTTTTGTGATACCCGGTGAATATGAATTATTGGTGTGGCTATCGCTGATAATAACGATTGCCGCTATTGAAATTAATTTCTTCAAAGAAAGACCTTATTTAAGCAAATTTATGTTTGCCGTTTTAGCTGGAGCATCTGTAACACTAACCCATTTGCTTTTTTTAAACAGTTACCTGGAAAGTCATAAAGCTGAAATTAAAAATCTTGACAGTATAAAAGTTTACGACTCGTACGGCCTAACATTACTTATAATAGCTCCCTTCTATTGGCTACTGTTAGGGCTAATGAGCTGCCTGGCAAAATTGCTGATAGCACAAATACGAAAATAATCTTTCTGGTTAGGAAAAGCTCCTTTCCCTGAAATTCAACCAGCAAAAGCCGGGAATCCCTTATATTTATTAAAAAGATACCACCCTGCATGGGCAGCTTCTTTTACAGGATTATTACCTGCCTTACGCGATACAATAACAGGACACAAATGATCATAACGCACAGAATTCAAATTCACAGGATAGTAGAAGGCACCTGGAAAAACTTTGTGTTTTCCATACTCACCTGCTTTGCAGCTTATTTTATAAACGAGCTATGGCTGAAAAATTATTTTTCATTTCCTGTTTTCGTGCCTACCGTTTTGGGAACAGCCCTGGCGTTTTTTATCGGTTTTAATAATAACCAGGCGTACGACAGGTGGTGGGAGGCAAGAAAAATATGGGGCTCCCTTGTGAACAATTCAAGAACATGGGCACGACAGGTTTTGTATCATACACAACCGGGCCCGGGTATATCCCTGCCCGACTTGCAAGAGAAAAGGGAAAGGCTCATCAAGCGGCACATTGCCTTTTTGTATGCCCTGAAATCGTACTTGCGAAATTCAGGCGAACGGGACTACCTCAATTACCTGTCAGCAGAAGAAGCAGCGGAAACAGCCGGTCAAACCAATTTGCATAACGCTATTTTATCCCTGCAGTCGAAAGATCTGGAATGGCTCTGCCAGAACAAAAGCATTGATGGGTTCAAGTTCATGGAAATGAACAGCATGATCACAGCGTTTTGCGATGACATGGGGAAATCCGAACGGATAAGGAACACGGTCTTTCCCACCACATATAATTATTATGCACGGGCTTTATATGGTTTTCATTTTAGCGCAACCATGACCATTGACATTCATCGGGATATGGGGAAGCTGTTTTCGGCACCTTGCTGGGATACGTGTTTTTTACCATACAGGCTATAGGCCAGATACTGTTAGACCCTTTTGAACCTATACCTACGGGAGTACCGGTCGACCAGATCACGCGCACCATAGAGATCAATTTGCTTGAAATGATGGGAGAAGAAAATATACCTGAACCGGTTAAGAGCATTGATGGTGAATACATCATGTAGCGCAAAAAAAATCAAAACCTGCCGCAGCTAAAATCCTGCACACAATCATTATGAAAACCATATTTTTACCGAATGATTCGCATCTATACGGATGGCGCTGCACAAGGCAACCCCGGCCCCGGGGGGTATGGTATTATCCTGAAGTTTAACGGGCATGTAAAAGAGCTGAGCCAGGGCTACCGGCTTACCACCAACAACCGCATGGAATTGCTGGCGGTAATTGTGGCGCTTGAGGCCATCAAAAAATTCGGGATGGCCATTACCGTTTATTCCGATTCGAAATATGTAATAGACGCCATTGAGAAAGGCTGGCTGTGGGGGTGGCAGAAAAAAAACTTTGCCAAAAAAGCCAATGCCGATTTATGGCAACGGTACATTCCGTTGCACCATCGCTTTCGTCCTAAGTTCAGTTGGGTAAAAGGTCATGCCGGCCACCCGGAAAACGAGCGGTGCGACCAGCTTGCCGTATCGGCTGCGTTGGGCGATGATCTGCTTACCGATACCTGGTATGAAGAAAATCAGTCAAAAGAAACCGGGTATTGATTTTCAGTCAAACCTGTATCTTTAAATCAAAACCTGCACCGCTTGCCTGAAACCGCTATTCAATTTTCCGAAAGCAGCCTTACCGTTTTAAATATCTGCCTCGCTATTATCATGTTCGGTGTGGCGCTGGATATCCGGTGGTCGCACTTTACGCAACTGGCAGGCCAAAAGAAGGCAATTCTTACCGGTTTGTTTTCGCAGATTATCCTGCTGCCGGCTTTAACACTGGCATTGATTTCGGTATTACCTGTTTCCACTGGCACGGCATTGGGCATGCTGCTGGTAGCCTGCTGCCCGGGAGGAAACGTTTCTAACTTTTTTACACAGATCGCCCGCGGGCATGTTGCCTTGTCGGTAACGCTGACGGCATTTTCATCGCTGGGCGCATTCTTCATCACACCGCTTGGTTTTTTTCTGTGGGGATCAGTATTGCCATCACTTTCTGCCGAGATAAAATCATTTGAAGTAGACCTGATGTCTTTATTAGTTAATATGATCGCCATTCTGCTCGTTCCGCTGATGGCGGGTATGAGCATGGCCATCCATCTGTCGCGCCTGGCACAAAAAATTGCGCAGCCGGTTCGTATCGCTTCCATGCTTATGCTGATCGGCTTTATTGTCGCGGCCGTTCTGAACAACCAGCAAGCTTTTGCCGTGCACCTGGGTAATGTATTCTGGCTTGTATTGCTGCATAACGGCCTGGCCCTGCTCGTTGCTTATTACCTCAGCAAGGCGCTTAAAAATCCGGAGGACGTTAACCGTACCGTAGCCATTGAAACCGGCATTCAGAACTCCGGCCTCGCATTGATCCTGATCTTTGGTTTTTTTGATGGTAACATCGCCATGGCTGTGGTGGCAGCCTGGTGGGGCGTGTGGCATCTCGTTTCAGGACTTGCCTTTGCATCGGTTATGCGCAGAAGAAATCCTGTAACTCAATCCTGATTGCCCGGTGCTGCAAAAATTATTTTATAAAAGCCTGAAGTTATATTGCCGGGTGGCCCTGCATTTCTATTTCAGCAGGTGGCAGATCCGAAAGCCGGCTGCCGTACCGGGTGGCCCGGTGATTTTTGTGTCCAATCATCAGAACGCATTCCTGGACGCGGTGCTGGTTATCTGCAGCTCGCATCGTAACCCGTGGGCGCTGGCGCGGGCCAATGTATTTAAAAAGAATTGGGCGTATACCCTGCTTACCTTTATTCAAATGATGCCGGTATATCGCTTTCGCGATGGATTTGATACGCTGCGCAAAAACGAGGCGATCATAGAAAACTGTGCTGCCTTGCTGAAAGCCGGGGAATCGGTTTTGATTTTTGGCGAAGGGAATCACAACGAACATTACAATTTACGTCCCCTGCAAAAAGGGTTTGCCCGAATTGCGCAGGCAGCCTTACAGCAAAATGTATCCGTTCAGCTTGTGCCGGTTGGCATTCATTATGAGCATCACACCGCGTTTCGTTCGCGCGTGCTGGTAAGCTTCGGAAGTGCCATTCCCCTGGCTAATGATTACTTTGATGAGAACCCGGTTCAAAAAACCGAAGCGCTTTTAGCAAAAGTTGCAGCCGGCATCACGCCCTTAATTCTCTCCATTCCGGAAACGAATTACGAAGCCTCATGGAAATCGCTACAGGCCAACCGGCAGCATCACCACGATCTTGCAGCACAACTGCAGCACGATCAGCAACTGGTTGACTCTCCCCCATCCGCACCTGTAGCACAACAGCCCAAACGCACCGGCTTCTTTCAATTCATTATACGCATCTATTATCTCGTTAACCACTTTCCTGCACGCATGGTGGTACACAGCATTACCGGTATGCGCAAGCTCGATCCGCAATTTATCGGCTCACTCAAGTTTGCTACCGGCATGGTGCTGGTGCCGGCATTTTATATTTTGCAGATCGCGGTGGCCGGATGGCTGAGCGGCTCTCCGATCATTGCCCTTCTTTACGGGATAAGTCTGCCGCTGAGCATTGCCATGCTTAAACCTTAACGTTCAACCTCGCGCTCCTGCAGGGCGATACCAAAGGTGCGCAGCTCTTCCAGTATGGGTAAATAAAATTCAGCCGTAACCGGAATGGTTACGCCCACTGCCCGTAGCTTATTTTGCAATACAAGTTTGGCTGCAATGCCCAAAGGCAGCCCCACGGTTTTGGCCATTGCCGTATGCACCTCGTTGTTGCCGGTCGCGGTAAGCCACGCTTCCACACATTTTGATTTTCCCTCCTGCTCATACCGGAAGCGGTGCCACATCACAATAAAATCCTTATCGCCCGGCACCAGCTTCCAGCGTTTATTCAGGATATGTTCCAGTATGCGGGCCGGGCTTCCTTTGCTTAACCCGATTTTTTCATCCGAAAACAAGCCGCTCCAGGCTAAGCGTTTCATTTCTTCACCATCCGGTTCCAGGCTAAACAGGTTTACGACCAGCTTTTCTGCCGGTTCGTCAGCCGGTAAAAAAGATTGCATAAATTCGCGATGGGTCATCGCAGCAATATCTTCCATGATGTAGCTGTCATCGCAGCAACCCAATTGTACCAATATATTCCACGCACGGCAATACCCCTGATTGCGCAACGTGCCGCGAATCATGGTTTGAATATTTTCTAACTGATACGTTTCGAGGTATTTTAAAGAATCGCGGTTGGCATAACCTTCGTATGCACCATAGCCCGGCACAACCACCGGTGTTGTTCGCGTAAACAATTGCTGGTAGGGAATGTAACGATACTTGCCATCCTGCAAAAATCTTGCAGTGCCCTGCCCGGCCATCACCACATTGCGTGGATTCCACGTGAATTTATACCGCCACGGATTTTCCGGATCTGTTTCCGGGGCGATCAATCCACCGGTAAAAGATTCGAACGAAGTTGTTTTACCACCTTCGGCTTTAATTCTATCCAGCACCTGCATGGCGCTCATGTGATCGATGCCCGGATCAAGCCCGCATTCATTCAGGAACAACAAGCCCAGTTGCCTGGCTTCGGCATCAAATTGTTTCATCTCTTCTGAAACATAGCTGGCGGTTACAAGGTGTTTGCGGTTCTGTAAGCAAAGCTTGCCCACTTCAGGGTGTAAATGAGCAGGCAGCAACGAGATCACCACATCGGCAGCAGCAATGGCAGGTGAGCCTGCCCGGGCATCGTCAATCGAAAAAGCAATCGCTTCTCCGTTGGGATGATCTGCCACATGAGCCTGCGCATGCTTAAGCGCTACATCACCTACTGTAACTTTCCATGCATGTTGCGTTGCCTGCTGCAACAGGTATGCAATCAGGGCAGCCGAAGAACGACCTGCTCCCAACACGAGGATATTCCTGTTCCACATAATGTCCGTTTTGTATTAAGCGCCAATTTAATGGAAATTGCAGGTAATATTTCGTTGGCAGTACCGTGTTTGCTATCTTTCTACTTCTACCAAAATGAAACTGATATGAAGGGATTTGAAATATTTAAAAACCTCGATGAGCTGGATAATGAATCAAAATACCTGGTGCACAAAGCAAAGGAAGCTGCGCATCATGCTTATGCTCCTTATTCCAAATTTCATGTAGGTGCGGCCCTTATGCTGGACGATGGCACGGTAATTACCGGCTCTAACCAGGAGAATGCATCGTACCCGCTTTGCATGTGTGCCGAACGGGTAGCCTTATATGCTGCCGCTTCGCAGCACGAGGGTAAGCGCATTACAAAAATGGCGGTAGTGGCCCACAAAAAAAATCATAAAGAGCTTTCGGCTGCTGCTTCGTGCGGGGCATGCCGGCAGGTAATGGCCGAATTTGAAGAACGCCAGCATAAGCCCTTTGAAGTAATTATGCACCATACCGATAACCAATGGATTAAATGCGCATCGGCCACCAGCTTACTACCCTTTATGTTTACCAGTGAAAGTCTGAACGATTAAAACCTGATCTACC
Source organism: Cyclobacteriaceae bacterium (assembly GCA_026129485.1). Taxonomy (GTDB): domain Bacteria; phylum Bacteroidota; class Bacteroidia; order Cytophagales; family Cyclobacteriaceae; genus ELB16-189. Next base: position 45,966 of record JAHCHY010000022.1, on the reverse strand, counting down.
TGTGCAAAAACTTGAAATTAACGCAACTGATTTAACACCTTCTGTGCTGCTGGATGCTGCATCCCGAACGTTTAAGTTTGAGGGCCGCTCGCTTGCCGATAGTCCCGAAGCTTTTTTTAAACCCATACAGGCGTGGTTTAATGAATATGTAAAAAACCCTAACCCGGTAACCGTGGTGGTAACGCGATTTGAATACGTGAATACACCCACCCAACGCGAGCTGCTCGATATTCTTAAAACACTGGAAGGCGCGCCCGGAGCCCGCGTGGTATGGCAGTTCCTGGAAGATGATGAAGACATGGAAGAATGCGGACAGGAGCTGGCGCAATTGACTTCTTTGCCCTTTGAATTTCAGCCGTATTAGTTTAATTAGCAGGTAAAACCGGAGTTACCGTTCCATGAGTGAAGAGATCCTCAAAGCCCTCACCCAATTGTTTGCCATTATTACCAAGCAGGATGGCGGGGTTTCTGAGAATGAGCGCCAGTTTGTAATTGATTTCTTTCGGCAGGAGCTTGAAAAGTCAGCTATCGATGGTTACCTGAAGCTGTATGATACCATGTCGGGCTACAGCGAGCAGAAAACTCCGCACGTAGACGACAGGAGCAACAAGCTCACCTCGGTAAAAGATTCTATCAAAACATTGGCGATCTGTAAAAAGATCAATAAAACCCTTGCGCAGAAGCAAAAGGTAATTGTACTGAATAAAATCCTGGAGCTGGTCGGGTCAGATAAACACTTTACCCCCCAGCGCATGGAAATTGTAAGCACCGTATCTACGGTATTTAATATTGTGCCCGAAGAGTATAAGCTGATCGAAAGCTTTGTTATTTCGGAAAATGCCGCTGCGTTAAACTTCAAAGATATCCTGGTGGCCGATGAAGGTACCCGGAAGCTGGCTTCGTTTCAAAGGCATATTCATACACATGTTCAGGGTCACCTGGTTTTCCTTCGTGTAAGCAGCGTGGGCATGTATTTCGTAAAGTACCTGGGTACCGATGCCAACGTGTTGAATGGATTTACCATGAAGCCCGGTCGCATTTATCTTTTTTCGCAGGGAAGCACCATTAAAACGCCCGATGGCAGCGCGCTCTATTACAGCGACCTGGTTGCCTTGTTTAATGAAGAATACCAAAAAGTACACCTTTCCTTCTCAGCCAAAGTTGAAGAATACAAATTCAGCAATGGCGCGGTAGGCATACGCGATGTAAAAATCGCGGAGGGCCCCGGCAAGCTAATTGGTATTATGGGAGCCAGCGGTGCCGGCAAAACCACGTTGTTGAATATCCTGGCCGGCCTGGAAAAGCCCGGTAAAGGCAGCATCAAAATCAACGGCTTCGACATCCATGCTCAAAAAAGAAAAGTAGAAGGGGTTATCGGCTACGTATCGCAGGATGATCTGCTGATAGAAGAGCTAACCGTTTATCAGAACCTTTATTACAATGCCAAGTTATGCTTCGCCAACCTGAACGAAACTGAAATTGAGTTTCGGGTAATGAAAGTGCTGGAAGACCTCGGCCTTGATCAGCGTAAGGATCTGAAAGTGGGAAGCGTGCTGGATAAAAAAATAAGCGGTGGCCAGCGTAAGCGGTTGAACATTGCATTGGAGTTAGTTCGCCAACCGGCTATTTTATTTTTGGATGAGCCTACTTCAGGACTTTCTTCGCGCGATTCGGAGAATGTGATTGACTTACTGAAAGAGCTTTCGCTGAAAGGCAAGCTTGTTTTTGTGGTGATCCACCAACCTTCGTCTGATATCTACAAGATGTTCGACAAGATGCTGATTATGGATACCGGTGGCTACCCGGCATTCTACGGCAACCCGGTAGAGGCCGTTACTTATTTCAAGAGAGCCACGCACCAGGTAGATAGTAACCGGGGCCAGTGCGAAATATGCGGCAATGTAAATCCCGAACAGATTTTCAACATCATAGAAGCCAAGGTGGTAGATGAATACGGGCAGCCCACCCCGAAAAGAAAAATAACACCGGCACAATGGTATGAAATGTACAGCCAGGCATTCCGGCCGGGCAAAGTGGAAGAAGTAAAAGAAATTCCTCCACGCAGCCTGCATATTCCTTCCCGTATCCGGCAAACCTTCATTTTCGCTACGCGCGATTTCTTAGCCAAGCTGAGCAACCGGCAATACCTGCTCATTAACCTGCTCGAAGCTCCCCTGCTGGCCGTATTGCTGGCATTTGTGATCCGGTACCGTAGCGCGCCCGATGGTTCCGAATACCTGTTCCGGTACAATGAAAATTTCCCGGCCTTCATGCTGATGGCGATTATCGTTGCGCTGTTTATGGGATTAACGGTAAGCGCTGAAGAAATTATCCGCGATCGCAAAATCCTGAAGCGCGAATCGTTTCTTAACCTGAGCTGGAGCAGCTACCTGTTTTCCAAACTGGGTATCCTGTTTTTACTTTCCGCCATTCAGACTTTAACGTTTATCGCAATCGGCAACTGGATATTGGAAATACACGGTATGACGTGGGCCTTCTGGCTCATTCTCTTTACCACTTCGTGCTTTGCCAATGTGATCGGGCTAAACATTTCATCTGCCTTCAACTCGGCCGTAACCGTTTATGTGCTGATCCCGCTGCTGCTGATCCCTCAAATGATCCTGAGCGGCCTGCTTTTCGATTTTGATAAGCTCAATCACCTGTTAAGCACAAAAGGCAAGGTGCCACTGGTGGCAGACCTGATGACTTCGCGCTGGGCCTATGAGGCAATGGCCGTGCACCAGTTCAGGAACAACAATTTTGAAAAACCTTATTACGACTATGAACGTGCCGAGGCAGTAGCAGATTACAAGGCTGCATACCTCGTAGATGAATTGAGAGCACGTAATCAATACCTGCTTGATTTCCTGAAAAGACCTGCCGACACTTTAAAAGCGACCTTGAACAGGCACATCTTATTAACGCAGTTGCGTCATGAGCCCTTCCGCGAGGGAATTGAAACCCTGGACCTGGAAACCGTGTTTGCGGAAAATGGTTATACCACCGCAACAGGTGAACAGCTGGATACATATTTTCAAAAGTATAAGAAGCATTACCAGCAGGAGTATAACCGCAATGCCGGGTTGATTGAAAAGAAAATGGCGTTTTACGAGCAGCAAGGCTTTCATGTGCAACACGAAAAAAACAGGTACTACAACGAAAGCCTGGCTGACCTGGTGCGCAACGTTACTGCCAAAGAGCGCATTATGGAGTATAATGGAACGCTGATTCAAAATATCAACCCGGTGTTTCAATACCCTGCTCCGCACCACCGGTTTGATTACCGCGCCCCGTTCTTTATTCCTGAAAAAAACCTGGCCGGTGTGCAGGTAAGCACCTACCTGTTCAACCTGCTGGTGATCTGGTTTATGACAGCCCTGTTTTTTGTTGCCCTGTACTTTGAGTGGCTTCGCAGATTTGTGGGTTTGTTCGGCAAACTAAACCTTACATTGAGGAAATAAGCCCGGTTTCCGCATTTGCCCGACCCGCCCTAATGCTTATTTTTGCAGACAATCTTTATAGCTATGAAATGGCCATTAAGATGCTCTACACACAACAGTATGATAATTCAGGCCATTCTCCCGATAGCTATCGGGAACCTTAAACAAAAAATCATTAACAGATGAAACTATTCGTTATTGGAGTAGCCGCTGCCTTGCTGGTAAGTTGCTCGTCCGGTAAAAAACCTGATGATGAGGCCTTTCTCCAAAGCCTTGAAAAGGATGCTTCGGCAGGCCCCGGTGTGGATGAAGAAGTGATCAACGCCATACTGGAGCAGATTCCAAGCCCGTTGGAGATCTCCGTGCTGCTGAAAGAATCCGGCTCCAAATACGCACCGGAAATGCTCAATTCGTCCAATAACTTACCCCGGTACAACAGCAACTATAAGAAAGCTTTGAACCTGGGGATCTACGGAACCGACCTGGGGTATACCAATATTTTCGGGCGCAATCAGGACGGCATCAAGTATATCTCGTCTATAAAATCGCTGGCTGATGAGCTTAACATCGGGCAGTTTTTTGATACGCCTACTATTGTTCGCCTGGCGGCTAACAGCAAAAACCTGGACTCGCTGCTGCTGGTTACAACCCTCAACTTTAATCACATCAATCATTACCTGCAATCGCAAAGCCGCGATAACCTGAGTGTGCTCCTGCTTACCGGTGGCTGGCTGGAAGCCATGCAGATTACCTGCCAGACGGCTGCAAAAAATCCGGGCAATAAAGAATTACAGGAAAAGATTGGCGAGCAAAAAATTATCCTGGAGCAAATTCTCCTGCTGTTCTCATTCTATGAAAGCGACCAGAACATGGCGGCCCTGAAAGCGGACCTCGAAAAGCTTAAAGATGCCTACGATAAAGTCGAGATCAGCTATACGTACAAAGAATCTACCATGGAAATTATAGATGGTGTAGCCGTAATTAAAGATAACAGCACTACGTCCATCAACATTACACCCGAAAACGTGGAAGAGATTAAGAACATTACCAACTCGATCCGCGAAAAAGTAATCAGTTAGAAAGTAATTCGTTAAACACCCATAACCCCTTTTATGAAAAAGTTAGTATTTGCACTTTTATGTTTGTCTTCGCTGGGCATGAGTCCGGCACCGGATGACCAGGAATGCAATTCGGAAAATTTTGCCACTGCCTGTATTCCCAAGCTGGCCACCGGGTTTAATTTTTTGAAGAGCTACAAAGTGGATGGTCTTGCTAAAGATAAAGTAGAATACAGCTATGTATTCACCAAAGGAACACAATACATGATTAACCTGTGTGCCAATGGAGCCGCAACCGATGGTATCGTAGTAAGCATATTTGATAAGGAGCGGAATAAAGTAGCTACCAGCAAAGTAAATGGCCAGTTCATTTCAGCCATTGCATATCCCTGCAATGCTACCGGCATCTATTACATCCAATATACGTTCGATGAGCCGTCAGGCCATTGTGGCGGAAGCGCCCTGGGCTTTAAGCGATAATTAGTTACGGTACACATTGCTGTGCGGCTATTGTTTCATACGTATGGGGCAATAGCCGTTCTGCTTTAAAAACGCCCGCAGGCAAAAAGGTTATTCCGGGTTAAACCCCCAGGTCCCCGCCATCCGAAATTTCAATCAGCAATAGCTTTACTTCTTCGGCTTTGGCATGTTCACCCATTTTTTCAAAAGACATAATCAGGTTGCGCAGCGCCCTGCGTATGATTTCAACCGAATTGCAAGGCTCAAAAAAAGATTGCTGCGGAACAAGGTGCAATTCATGAATGTAGTTCTCAATATCCTGTTTTGAAAAAATCAATCCCCGGTTAAAGGCATTGATGTAAAACTGGTGGTTGTCGTCTTTGTATGTAAGAATAAACAGGTTGGGCAGGTTAACACCATACACAGGCAGCTTCAGCTTTTGCGCCACCAGCATATAAATTACGCAAAGCGTGATCGGGTTGCCCTTGCGGCTTTCCATCACCACGTTGATCATGGAATTACCGGGCGAATGGAAGTTCTTCGTGTTGGCCCCAAACTTCAGCTTATTAAAAATTACACTGTTGATCACTTTGACCTGGTCAAGCGGGTATAAATCGGGCCTGAACTCCAGCCACGTTTCGTAATAAACCTGCTCCAGCTCCTGGCGCAATTTTTCCAGCTCAAAATCAGGGTATTGATAGGTGGCCAGTATCCACATGCCGGTAAGCAAATCCGGTTCGGGCGATTTATACCACTGAATGAGCCGCTCTTTTACCAGCTCATATTGCAGGGTGTGAATCAGCTCTTCAATGCGCCCCTGAATATCCGGGTTCAGATTACTTTCCCATTCCTTTTCCAGGAAAGGAATGGCTTCGGTACCTAAGGAGAGAATTTTAGCCTGAACATGATCTGCAATTTGCTGATCTTCATCATCCAAAAGGGAAACGAGGGCTTTTAATTCATTCTCTGACATCGGCACAAGAATATTAAAAAAACCAGTTCCGAAAAAAGAAACTAAGTTTGAATTACACCCACATTGAATTTTTCTACAGGTGCATGATTGGCCGCAGCAATACCGGTTGAAATAACCTGCCGGGTTTGTAACGGATCGATTACACCATCAACCCACAAACGGGCTGCCGCATAGTACGGGCTTAGCTGCTCGTTGTACCGTTCCGTTATTTCTTTCAGCAACTGGTCTTCCTCTTCTTTCGAAATAGTTTTGCCTTGCGCTTTCAATGCGCTTACGCGAATCTGCAACAACGTTTTGGCAGCCGAATTGCCGCTCATTACCGCTAATTGTGCTGTGGGCCACGCATAAATCAACCGCGGGTCATAGGCCTTGCCGCACATGGCATAGTTGCCGGCTCCATACGAGTTTCCCAGCAGGAATGTAAACTTGGGCACGGTTGAGTTTGCCATGGCGTTAACCATCTTGGCCCCGTCTTTAATAATACCGCCATGCTCAGCTTTGCTGCCCACCATAAACCCGCTTACGTCCTGCAGGAAAACCAACGGCACTTTACGCTGGTTGCAATTCATAATAAACCGGGCCGCTTTATCCGCTGAGTCAGAGTAGATCACGCCTCCCATCTGCATCTCGCCTTTTTTGGTTTTTACCACTTTGCGTTGATTGGCCACAATGCCTACCGCCCAGCCGTCAATGCGCGCAAACCCGCACAATAATGTTTTTCCGTACAGGCTTTTATATTCCTCAAACTCTGAATTATCAACCAGACGTTTGATAATCGCCAGCATGTCGTAAGGCTTAACACGATCTGCCGGCATCAACCCGTAGATATCCCCGGGCTTCTCCACGGGCAGCTGTGGTTTAATGCGGTCAAAGCCCGCAAGCGCTGGTGCGCCAATTTTGTTAAACAGCTTCCGGATGTAATCTAAGCAGGCCTGGTCGTTTGGGAATTTATTATCGGTTACCCCGGATATTTCGCAATGCGTGGTGGCACCGCCCAATGTTTCATTGTCAATATCTTCACCTATGGCCGCTTTAACTAAATAAGAGCCAGCCAGGAAAATAGAGCCGGTCTTATTTACAATCATGGCCTCATCGCTCATAATCGGCAGATAAGCGCCACCTGCCACGCAGCTTCCCATAATAGCCGCTATCTGCACAATGCCCATAGCCGACATCTTCGCATTGTTTCTAAACTGCCGCCCGAAATGTTCTTTATCCGGAAAAATTTCGTCCTGCATGGGAAGAAACACACCGGCACTATCTACGAGGTACACAATGGGCAGCCGGTTTTCCATGGCAACCTCCTGCGCACGTAAATTTTTCTTGGCCGTAATCGGAAACCAGGCTCCTGCTTTTACGGTAGCATCGTTGGCCACAATCACACAAGGCCGGCCTTCAATGTACCCGATGCCGGTTATTACACCACCCGATGGACAACCGCCTTGCTCGGCATACATGCCTTCACCTGCAAACAAACCTATCTCAAGAAAACCGGTAGATTTATCAACCAGGTATTCAATACGTTCGCGGGCTGTCAGCTTTCCTTTCTGATGCTGCTCTGCGATTTTTTTCTCGCCTCCGCCTGATTTTGCCCGGGTAGCCTTTGCTTTTAGCTGACTGCAAAGCTGCTTTAGCTGGTCTTCATTTTTGTTGAACTCCAGATCCATGCCTGCCGGGTTGGTGATTTATTTCTGCGTTTGTTTCTCCTCCTCTTTACGCCTGTCGCGTTCTATTTTACGCTTGCTTTTTCCAAGCGGTGCCAGGAAATGCTTAGGATTATCGTCAAAATGCACGGCCAGCGAATCTAAGTTACGTAGCAGGGTATTCAGGTTTACATAAAGGGTATCTTCATTTATCATTTTACCCAATGTACCGCTGCCATTTTTTATTTTATCTAATGTTTCATTTAGCCCGGCAATGGTAGCTTTTGCCTCGTTAACCGTCTGGTTCAATTCCATACGCTTAAGCGAATCTGAAAATGTATGGAGGTTAGCCAGTGTGGGCTTCAGCTCGTTTAACGAACCGTTCAGGTTTTCGGCCACACTTTTAAAGCTAACCGATAGCTGGTTTACGCTGCCGTTCGCATTGGCTAAGGTCCTGTTCAGTAAATCGGGGGTGGCCTGAAGCTTCACAAAAATAGCATCCAGCTGTTGCGAGTTTTTGGTAACGTTATCCAGCAGTACATTAAACTTGCGCAACGTGGTTTGCAGGTTATCGGCCACAGGCGATGCAGTTTCAGACAGCAAATCAAACATACCTTTGGCTACCTCGGCCAGCAAGGTATCTTTTGCTTCCAGCGTACGCGTACCTTTGCCAATCGATAGCAGGATGGATTTCCCTCCCAGGAAATCGCTGTTCAGAAGCGCCTTGGTAGAATCGCTCAGCGCGATTTCAGAATCAATCATCAGCTCTACCAGCACCTTGTTCTGCTTGTTTTGCATAATGGCTATCCGGCTTACACGGCCAACCGCAAAACCATTGATCAATACCGGGTTGGAAACCGCCAGTTGATCGATGTTATCGTACACCACATAATATTTATTCGTGGTGGTGAAGAAATCTATCCCTTTCAGAAAGTTGAATCCGTAATAAAGCAGCACTAATGCAATGGTGGCAAACAACCCAACCTTAAACTCTTTATTCTTAACCATTAGTTTATTGATTCAATGTCTGTTTTATAATCTTTAAAGGCCCGGTAAATACCAGATGCAATCAGATCCTGGCCATTATCGCTGGCCAGGAAAACTTCTTCTTTGGTGTGCGACAAAAACCCGGTTTCAATCAGCACGCTGGGTGTGGTGGTCATCCAAAGCACCAGGAACCCTGCCTGCTTTACACCCCGGCTATGCCTTCCTACCCTGTTTTTAAACTGGTCTTCAACTTTTTGGGCAAACCGAAGGCTGTTTTCCTGATAGGCGCTTTGATTTAGCGAAAAGAGTATATAAGACTCCGGGCTGTTGGGATCGAAGCCCTCATATTTTTCTTTATAATTTTCATCCATCAGGATTACAGAATTCTCGCGCTTGGCCACTTCAAAATTGCTGTTATCCTTATGTAAGCCCATAACGAAAGTTTCGGTACCGTATGCATTTGCACCCACAATCGAGTTAGCGTGGATGCTCATGAACAAGTCGGCCTTATTCTTATTAGCTACATCGGCCCTGGCCTGGAAATCAACATACTTATCGGTTTTGCGGGTGTATAGCACATTTACCCCGGGAATATTCTCTTCAATGTATTTACCGGTTTTAAGCGCAATTTTAAGCACCACATCCTTTTCTCTTGCAATTTTACCTACCGTACCCGGGTCTTTTCCGCCATGGCCGGCATCTATTACCACAGTGCGAACTTTAAAGTTCTTCTGCTGCTTCTGAAACGAAAACAGCGGCAGCGTAGCCAGGGCGGACGACTTCAGGATAAATTCTCTTCTTTTCATACCGGTTGGATTGGTAAACGTGCAGAATAAAAGTTTAGCAAGGTTATTGCTCTTGCGTGGAACTTGGTTTCGATATTCTTCACTGGCTTTCCGATGTCTGAAGTATTTGCAATAACTTTACACAAAGTTGTGAATTTTTCACTAAAAGCTAAACCCCTGTTCAATAAGGGGCCGGTGGATGTTGTGATACGCATAGTTTTCTGTTCCTTATTCCTGTTTGCGTGGTATTCGGGTTTCGGCCAGGTGGAAAAACCGGTGCGCACACCTGCCCGCCTGCCTGTAAGGCAAGATTCGATCCAAAAACCTGTTACCGCGCAACCGGCCGATACGGTAAGAGCCAAACCGGACTCGCTGAAAACCAACCAGCCCGGGAGCGATATTGAAACCACCATTACCTATTCGGCTCGGGATTCCATCAACTCCAACCTGCAAAGCAAGATTATAAAGCTATATGGCGATGCCCATGTAAAATACGGTGTTATTGAATTACAGGCCGAAGAAATCGTGATCGATTATGAAAAATCGACCATAACGGCTCACAGCCGGGCCGATTCTACCGGGCGCCACATCGGCTACCCGATATTTATTAACGGGAACGAGAAGTACGAAACCAAAGACATGATGTACAACTTTAAAACCCGCAAGGCTAAAATTACCGAGGTGGTAACCAAGCAAGGCGATGGTTTTCTGCATGGCGATGTGGTTTATAAAAATGAAAAGAATGAATTGTTTACGATAGGGAATGCCTACACCACATGCGACCTTGCACACCCGCACTTCCGCATCATATCTCAAAAGGTAAAAGCTATTCCGGGCGATAAAATGGTGTCGGGGCCGTTTTATATGGAGTTTAATGATGTGCCCACTCCGCTGGGCTTTGCTTTCGGTATTTTTCCGGCACCCAAAAAGAGTGCATCGGGCATCCTGGTACCCAGTTATGGCGAAGAGCGCAGGCGGGGTTTCTTTTTGCGGCAGGGCGGATATTTTTTTGATGTAAATGAATACATGAAAGTAGCCCTTACGGGCGATGTTTACTCCAAAGGCGGAAGTGCCGTAACCTTAAACTCCAACTACAACAAACGGTACCGTTATACCGGGTCTTTCAATTTTACTTTTACCAATAACGTGAATAACGACCGTATTGAGTCGCCCACCAAATCAAAAGATTTCAGGCTAAGCTGGAGCCACAGCCCGCAAACGAAAGGTACAGGTCGTTTTTCAGCTTCGGTAAATGCAGCCAGCTCATCATATAACACCAACAACTTCCTGGGGGTAAACTCAAACTTCCAGTCGACCCGCATTGACCAGACCACGCAAAACCTGAGCTCGAACGTTAATTACAGCAAAACCTTTCCGGGCACGCCCTTTAGCCTGGGCTTAAACCTGCGGCACAACCAGAACCTGGGTACCAAACAGGTCGATCTGCCTTTACCGGATATGAGTTTTAATGTAAACAACATCTACCCGTTCAAGAGTGCGCAAAACAGTATGTTTCTGCAAAACCTGAACGTGCGCTACTCCATGAACGGCACCAACCAGCTCACCAATAACCTGGGCCGCATCCGGTTAGATGAAAACAACATCCTGCAAGACAGCATAGCGCCCTTCACATTCGAGAACCTTCCGTTGTTCCTGAGAAATTCCAAAAAAGGTATCCGGCACAATGTACCCATCAGCACATCGTTCCGGGCATTCAGATTTTTTACCATAAGCCCTAACCTGAGTTATGACGAGCGTTGGTATTTCGACCGGTTAGACTGGACGTACATCGACTCAACCCGCACGTTTGTTTCCACCAAAGAACAGGGTTTTAACCGGGTGTATAATTACAATGGCGGTGTAAATATGACTACCCGTATTTACGGAACCTACGTGTCCAAAAATCCGAACAGCAGAATAAAGGCGATCCGGCATGTGATCAACCCTTCGGTGGGCTATTCCTTTCAGCCGGATTTTGGAACAGAAAAGTACGACTACTACCAGCAGTTTGTAACTACCGATGGTGCCGGGAACCAGACGGTACAATACAGGGCCCGCCATGAGGGCTACCTGTATGGAACTGCAGGACGGGGAAGAAGCAGCGCCATGAACCTGAGCGTAAATAATAATGTAGAGCTGAAGGTACGCAACCCGAAAGATACCGTTGACCGTAAGATCGCATTATTCAACACCCTGTCTATAGGAACATCTTACAATTTCTTAGCGGAATCATTCAAGCTCCAGAATTTCGCGCTTGCAGCTAATACCAACATTTTACAGGATAAGATCAACCTGAACTTCAGCGCCACGCTTGATCCCTATCAATACCGGATGATTATTACTGATTATACACTGGAAGGTTGTGTGGGGTGTATTATTGATCGCAATGCATACGAAGGCGACCCCGCCCTGCTGATCCCGGTTTACACCGAAAAAAGGATTGATGCCTATGTATGGAATGCCGGTAAATTCGGCCGCATTACCCGCGCCTACTTTGGCTTTAGCACCAACCTGAATCCGAAAGGACAAAAAAGCGATAACAGCACGCGCGATAAAATCGGGAAATCCGAGATGTCGGATTCTGACAAGAAATTCCTGCTGCAAAACCCGGATGCCTACGTGGATTTTTCCGTTCCGTGGAACCTGCGCATCAGCTACACCATTGATTACACCCACAGCGAAAATCAATCACCCAAAATTACCCAAGCGACCCGCTTTAACGGTGATATATCACTGACTGAAAAATGGAAGATCACCTACAACTCAGGGTATGATTTTGTGAGCAAACAATTTACCCAAACCCAGATAGGCATTAACCGCGATTTGCATTGCTGGCAAATGAGCTTAGGATGGACCCCGTTTGGCCGTTTCCAATCCTATAACTTTTCTATAGGCGTTAAGTCTGCCCTGCTGCGCGACCTGAAATTAGACAGGCAAAGAAGCTTCTTTGATAACTGATCTACTTCAACCAGCCTTCAATCTCCTGAAGGGTAGGATTCTGTACGGCATCAAGCTTCAGCTTTTTGCGCATACCCGGTATGTCGTTGAAAAGTTTGGTAGCCTTAATTCCTTTCAGTTGCTCAACCGTATGGATTCCCAACTTCTGGAGTATGGGTAGTAATTCAGCCCGTACGCCAATTGCAGCAAAATCCGCTTCGGTACTTACTTCAGCTTGTTTCTCCGGCTTCATTTGCGGGAAGAAGATCACATCCTGGATAGACGGTGAGTTCGTCATCACCATAGACAAACGGTCGATGCCAATACCTAACCCGGCTGTAGGCGGCATACCGTATTCAAGCGCACGCAAAAAATCTTCATCTAATGTCATGGCTTCTTCATCACCACGCTTACCTAACTCCAATTGTTCTTCAAAACGTTCGCGCTGGTCAAGCGGGTCGTTCAGCTCAGAGAATGAATTACAGATTTCCTTGCGGTTACATATCGCTTCAAAACGCTCCACCAATCCGGGCTTGCTGCGATGCTTCTTTGCCAGTGGCGACATTTCTAAAGGATAATCTGTAATAAAGGTGGGTTGAACCAGGTTAGGCTCACACTTCTCGCCAAATACCTGGTCGATCAGCTTTCCCTTACCCATCGTGTTATCCACAGGCACCTGCAGCTTTTTACAGGTTTCGCGCAAAGCGGCTTCGTCCATCTCAGAAATATCGATGCCGGTAAAATGCTGAATGGCTTCGTACATGGTAAAGCGTTTCCACGGGCGCTTAAAGTCTATTACATGCTCTCCTACTTTAACCTCAGTAATCCCGTGCAGGTCGATAGCCACTTTCTCGATCATCTCCTCCACCAGGTCCATCATCCAGTAGTAATCCTTGTAGGCCACATACAATTCTACTTGTGTAAACTCCGGGTTATGGAACCGCGACATACCCTCGTTACGAAAGTCTTTTGAAAATTCATACACCCCATTAAAGCCGCCCACTATCAGACGTTTCAAATACAGCTCGTTCGCTATACGCAGATACAAGGTCATATCAAGCGTATTGTGATGTGTTTTGAATGGCCTGGCTGCCGCACCCCCATACAAGGGTTGCAGGATGGGCGTTTCCACTTCGAGGTAGCCTTTGTTGTTCAGGTACTCGCGCATGGAGTTAACTAACTTTGTGCGCTTGATAAAAGCATCTCGCACATGCGGGTTAACCACGAGGTCAACATAACGCTGGCGGTAGCGTTGCTCCGGGTCGGTAAACGCATCGTGCAAAACTACGTTGCCCTGCTCGTCTTTGGTTTCCTTAACAACAGGTAGTGGCTTTAATGATTTGGATAATACTTTAAAACTGGTAACATGAATGGAAATTTCACCGGTCTGAGTGGTGAACACATACCCTTTCACACCAATAATATCACCGATATCCAGCAGCTTTTTGAATACCGTATTGTATAGCGTTTTATCCTCGCCCGGGCAAATATCATCCCTGCGAAAATAAACCTGTATGCGGCCGGTTTCATCCTGCAGCTCTGCAAACGAAGCATTGCCCATTACCCTGCGCGACATAATACGGCCCGCAATTGACACATCCTTGTAATCAATTTTCTGGTTCGGGTAGTGAGTATGAATATCCAAAGCCGAGGTATTTACCTCGAATAATTCGGCCGGGTAAGGGTTTATACCCAACTTTATTAATTCCCGGAGGCTTTGTCTGCGGATGAGCTCCTGTTCGCTTAATTGCATGGTTCTGTTACTAAATGAGGAGCAAATTTAACAAAAGGACTTAAAGTAGGCTGTACACAGTAGGCAATTGGCAGTAGGCAAAAATTTGCTTACTGCTTATTTTTTCTTCGGGCAATCTCTTTCCTGATAAGCGTAAGCTCCCGGCTGCTTTGTCCGGCAACGGAGGTGTTTTCCTCTGCCCTTCGTATCAAATAAGGCATTACCAATTCTACAGGGCCATAGGGCACGTACTTGGCTACGTTATAGCCTGCTTTGGCCAGGTTAAATGAAATATTATCGCTCATACCCAGCAGTTGGGCAAACCAGACCCGGCTGTCATTATTCTTTAAACCATGTTTTTCCATCAGCACGGTTAAATATTGGTTGCTGTACTCGTTATGCGAGCCGCACACTAAGCTTATACGCTGCTTATTATCTAAGCAGAAAGCGAGGCTCTTATTAAAAGCATCATCAGTAGCCTGCTTGTTAGGCCAGATGGGGTTTTCATAGCCAAGCTTTGCCGCGCGATCAGCTTCTTTTTCCATATATGCACCGCGTACCATCTTTACACCCAAAAAATAATTGTGCATAGCTGCATCATGAAACGCATTTCTCATGTTACCGGGCATATCTTTCCGGTACATCTGAAATGTATTGAATACAATGGCCTGCTTTTGATTGAACCTGCGCATCATTTCGCGGGCCACCTCGTCAATCGGGTTTTGTATCCAGCTATCTTCTGCATCAATCATTACGGGTACCTGGTATTCAAATGCACGCGCACAGATACGCTCCACCCGGTCGTGAAAATGCTGAAAGGCTTCCTGCTCCTGTGCCGTGAGCGGCTCCCTGTTTTGTACCTTCTCCAGCAAAGGCATGGTGGCTAAACCGGTACACTTAAACACGGTGAACGGAATAGCAGGATTACCTTTTGCCTTTTCAACCGTCCTGAGAATTTCTTCCGTGGTCTGATCAAACCCTGCTTCATCGTGCGCACCTTCGGCTGAAAAATCCAGGATAGCTCCAACATGAAACCGATTCAGGGTCTGAATAGTGCGGTCGCTTTGTTCGATGGTTTCGCCTCCGCAAAAATGCTCAAAAACCGTTGAGCGGATAAGGCCCTTAACAGGGAGCTTTAGCGCCAATCCTGCCTTCGCCAAGCCTGTGGCCACGCCCGAAATCCACGGATGATTGACCAGTGAAAAAATAAAGCGAGCCTTCTTTAATTCCTTGTCAGACTTATAGGAAAATGCTACTTCGGTATCGTCAAACTGGATTTGCGGTCGGATTTCCATAGGTGTGAATCGGCAGCAAATATAAGATTGCACTGGATTTTTAACAGACCGCTCATCTTAAATACAATAATTCCCGTACTTTGTTCGCAAGAATTAATATGCCACAGATAGCTATCCGGCAACAGCCAGCCGAACTGATTTCAGATTTTTTTGCCCGTGTTACATACTCGCAGGTGGTTGTGCTTGCCGATGAAAATACCGTCCGCGATTGTTATCCGCTTATTGGTAAAAATCTTCCGAACCACCAGGTCATCACCATAAAAGCTGGCGAAGAACAAAAGAACCTGGATACCTGCACATACGTATGGGGGGAACTAACAAAACTGCGGTTCGACCGGCACAGCTTAGTATGGATAACCGGTGGAGGAGTTTTGGGGGACCTGGGTGGGTTTTGTGCCGCAACATACAAACGCGGTATCGACTTTGTCCTGATGCCCACCACTTTGCTGGCCCAGTCAGATGCCAGCATAGGCGGTAAGCTGGGTATTGATTTCATGGGGTTCAAAAACCACATTGGCGTTTTTTGCGAACCAGTGGCTACCCTCATCAGCCCTGCATTTCTAAAAACATTACCGGAACGGGAGCTGCGTTCGGGCTTTGCCGAAGTGATCAAGCACTGCATCATCTCAGACCAGGCCATGTGGAATGTCTTGCGGAAGAAACCATTAGCCGGCCAGGACTGGGAAACGCTGCTCACGCACTCCGTAGATTTTAAACGGGGCGTGGTAGCCACCGATTCGAAAGAAAAAGGACTTCGGAAAATTTTGAATTTCGGGCATACGGTGGGCCATGCCTTGGAAAGCTATTTCCTCGAAACCGGCCATCGTATTTTTCATGGCGAGGCCATTGCTGTCGGCATGATTGCCGAAGCCGCCATTGCTGCCGAAAAAAACCTGCTGAACGCTTCCGAACGCGATGAAATTACCGCGTACATTAAAACCGTATATCCGGTAGTAAACCTGCCAGCCAACCGAAAGGTAATTTTCGACCTGGTGCTGCAAGACAAGAAAAATAAAGGCAATGAGATTCTGATGGCCCTGCCCGATGGAATTGGCAAAGCCCGGTGGGATATTAAAGCTACGATAGAGGAAATAGACGCTTCACTGAATTATTACCAGTCGGCTTATACATAATGCGCGTCTGTATCTTCAATTTTTACCTCTTGCTTCTTGTTGAAAGCCTGCTTCAGATCGTCAGCCTTTTTAGAAATAAATTCTTTGGTCTTTTTCCCCCGTTCGCCCGTAAGCAGCCAGGCAGCCAGCAAGGCCCCGCCTGCAACCCCCAGTCCGATCATGATTTTTTTAGATGTTGTCATACCAAATAAAACTCCATTTGAAATTAAAATGTTTCAGCGACTCTTAAAAAATCTTCCATTAAATTATTTTTAACACTCACTTAACGAACACCGGTTTGACTTCGTATCTCCACCTGAAAAAGACTCAGCATCTCAGCGGCACCATCCATAAGCTCTCTTCATCCAAAAGCATTAGTAACCGGGCGTTGATTTTAAAAGCCCTTAGCGGGGAACAATCGACCGTTAGCAATCTTTCAGACGCACGCGATACTGTTTTAATGACCAACCTGGTTGGCGGCCCTCACAAAATTATTGACGTGCTGGATGCCGGCACTACCATGCGGTTTTTAACAGCATATTTTACGCTTACCAATCAAAACAAAATCCTTACCGGTACGACCCGTATGAAAGAGCGCCCTATCGGTATTTTGGTGGATGCCTTACGCATGCTGGGCGCACAGATTAACTACCTCGAAAAGGAAGGCTTCCCGCCCATCGAAACAAAAGGGTTTGTTAAACAACAAACAGCAACACTTACCATACCCGGCCATATAAGCAGCCAGTATATTTCTGCATTAATGATGCTTGCCCCCACGCTGCCACAGGGGCTCACTCTTACCCTTACAGGGAAGATCGGGAGTGTGCCGTACATCGAAATGACTGCCTCGTTGATGGAGCAATTCGGGGTGCGGCCCGATATTAACCTGAGTGAGCAAACCATTCGTATTGACCCGGCTAAATACAAGACCAGCCATGTTGTGGTGGAGGCAGACTGGTCGGCCATCAGCTACTGGTATGGATTTACCGCACTGGCACAACAAGCCGAAATCACGTTGCCTAATGTTTCGCCTGAATCACTGCAGGGCGACCGGGTAATCGCTGCCATTATGGAAAAATTAGGGGTACGTTCTGCATTTAAAGACAACCGGCTTGTACTTAGCAAACAAGAATCAGCCACAAACCTGATGTGGGGTTTTAAAGACTGCCCCGACTTGGCCCAGACGGTAGTTCCGGTATGTGCGGTAAAAGGTATAGCAGGTGAGTTCACCGGTCTTGAAAGCTTACGCATTAAAGAAACGGATCGCATTGCTGCCCTTCAAAACGAAATTGCCAAAGTGGGCGCTACGCTAACAGAACCCTCTACAGGCAAATGGATTTTAACACCCGGAAAAATTCCGGCAACCGAAATTACGATAGACACCTATCACGATCATCGTATGGCGATGGGCTTTGCACCGTGGGCAACCCTTACCGACCTGAAGATTAACGATCCTGCTGTTGTGAATAAATCTTACCCGGGATTTTGGGATGATGTAAAATCTGTTGGCATACCCGTTACCGAAAACTAATCGAATGGCGACCGAACAGGATCTGGAAGAGCTGGCATCGCAGCTAAGGCAACCCACCGGAAAAAAAGGTGTGGAGATTGCTGACATGATGAATGAAACCAACATCCGGATGACATACCATTCCATCAGTCAATTAAATGTAGCTGATGGTAATGTTATCCTGGAATTAGGTCATGGAAATGGCGGGCATTTATCTTTCCTGCTCGACAAAGCAAAAAACTTAGTTTACCACGGACTGGAAATATCCGGGTTGATGCACCAGGAAGCGCAGTCGATAAACAACACTTTCGTTACTACCCGGCAGGCATACTTTCATTTGTATGATGGCGTGGCTATTCCATTTTCCGAAAACACATTCGACAGGATTTTTACGGTAAACACGATTTACTTCTGGAGCAACCCTGAAGTGCTTTTATCGGAACTATATCGCGTTCTTAAACCAACGGGAATTGCAGCCATTACCTTTGCGCAGAAATCTTTCATGGAACAACTGCCTTTTACTCAATTCGGCTTTGAGCTTTACGATAATGAAAAGCTAACCCGATTGGTTAGCACAACGGCTTTTAAAATTCTCGATACCGATACGCAAACGGAATACATCAAAAGCAAAACCGGGGAAATGGTGAACCGGGCCTTTACTACGTTTGCATTGCAAAAATAAATGTCAGATAACCGGAAGTAAAGAAGCAAAGTAAGCTGGCGCTTTTGCCATCCGGCTGCCATACCACGAAAACAATTCTCCATCCACATGCACAACCTTTGCATGAGGCAATAGTTGCCTGATGGAGTTTTCATGATGGGCTTTAAACGGAAACGGCTCTGACGATAACAATACAACATCCGGGTTTAATTGCCGAATAGCTGCTTCTGAAAGCTCAGGGTAACGGCTACCCTCCACTACATTGATCAAACCCAATCGCGAAAGCATGCTGTGAATAAATGTGCCGGTACCTGCTGCCATCCACGGATGCCAGATCAAATACAACACACGCTTGCGCGGAAACTCAGGCAAACGCTCAAATGCCCGGTTGATAGTTGAAATTATTTTTTTACCGCGTTCCGTTGTACCTGTAACTGCAGCCACTCCCCTGATCATCGCTAAAGCGCTTTCGTAATCCGAAATATCGCTCATCCATACCGGGTATTTTTGTTCCAGTATGCTAATACCTTCTATGTAGTTTTCTTCCTTGTTGCCAATGATTAAGTCCGGCTTTAGCTGATCAATCACATCGAACCGGAAATTCTTTGTACCGCCTATAATGGTTTTGCTCTTAACCGTCCCCGCAGGATGAATACAAAATTTGGTAACACCTGCTACACGGTTACTCAAACCAAGATCAAATAGTAATTCTGTTTGAGAAGGCACCAGCGAGATAATACGCTGTGGCGGAAATGAAACATCAATCTTTCGGGAAAGCTGATCGGTAAATTCCATCTGAAATAGTCGATAGTCTTTAGTCAATAGTCCATAGTCAGTAGATGTTTACACAATGGCATCTACTAAAGACTATCTACTATTGACTAAAGACTATTTAATATATCTGAAATCACGTCCCGGCTTAACCTGCAGCAGGGTTTCATAAATCAGGTTGATCACATTATCCACATCGTCCTTATGCACGGTTTCAACCGTAGTGTGCATGTACTTGAGCGGAAGCGAAATCAATGCGGAAGCAACTCCTTCGGCTGAGTAGGCAAATGAATCGGTATCTGTTCCGGTAGAGCGCGATACCGCCTGGCGCTGGAACGGTATCTTCTTCTTCTCCGCCACATCAATAATCATCTTCAGCACATTGTTCTGCACGGCAGGGCCGTAGCACAACACCGGGCCGAGGCCGCATTTCAGGTTACCGCTCTCTTTCTTGTTGTACATGGGCGATTGCGTATCGTGCGTTACATCGGTACAAATAGCCAGGTCGGGTTTCAGCCTGCGCGAAATCATTTCAGCACCACGCAAGCCTATTTCCTCCTGCACGGCATTTACCACATACAAACAGAACGGAAGCTTTTTTTTGTTTTCGCTGAGCCTGCGTGCTACCTCGGCAATCATAAAGCCGCCCATACGGTTATCCAACGCGCGGCCGGTTAAGTAGTTTTTATTCAGCTCAATCAACTCATCTTCAAACACGGCTACAGAACCTACATGTACCCCCATAGCTTCTACTTCCTTTTTGGATTCGGCACCGATATCGATGAAAATATTTTTGAGGGTTGGCGTCTCTTCCTTGCCGGCATCACGCACGTGAATGGCCGGCCAGCCGAACACACCTTTTACAACTCCCTTATCGCCATAAATATTTACGCGCATGGAAGGCGCGATCTGGTGATCGGAGCCACCGTTTCTGCGCACATAGATGTAGCCTTCATCGGTAATATAGTTTACAAACCACGAGATCTCATCGGCATGGGCTTCAATCACCACCTTGTAGCCGGCTTTGGGATTTATAACGCCTACGGCCGTGCCATATACATCCACCATGTAATCGCTGGTGTAAGGCTTGATGTAGTCTAACCATATCTGCTGCCCGGCCGATTCAAAACCGGTGGGTGAAGCATTGTTTAAATAATCGAAAAGGAATTTTTTGCTTTTTTTGTCCATAAAATATCACATCGTTGGGTAAGAATATAGATCATAAAAATAAACGAATCGGGCATAAGTTAGGCGTTGCACCTTAAAAAACACAATTTATTACCCGGATATGATCGCATTCTTCTTGCTTTTAAAAGCCTGCCAATTACATGCCTATGCTCTTGGCTGTATTGTTTATATCCTGTCGTGGTAACACAAGTTTGATTACTTAGTCTATTGAGGGGAAAATTAGTTCTGCTTTCTTTCAGCCTTTTTGTGTTGTAATTGTTACTTAAACTCAGAATTTAATCATAAGTAAAATTAACCTACCTTCAACTAAATTTTCATAACCTGAACATATGCGTATATCATTCTTCTCCAGTTCGGTCCTCGTATTTTCGCTATTCCTGTCGTCTGTTTCGGCACAGAACAAAACCGAAAACCAGATTGTATTTTCAAACGTCCGGGTTCTTGATGCTTCCTCACAGCTTTCACCTCCGGTTAATGTCTATATCAAAGGAAATAAAATCGAAAAAATAGATGCTAAACCTATCACCGTAAAGGGAGATGTTATTACTATTAACGGAAAGGGCAAAACGCTAATGCCCGGACTAATTGATGTTCATGTTCATCTTACGTTTGGTGCACTGACTATGGAACAAATGATGTCGCCCGATTTTAATTTGGATATGGCGATGAAGTTTGTAGGTCAATCGGCTGAGGCTACGCTGATGCGCGGATTTACCAGTATAAGAGACGCGGGTGGGCCCATATTTCCATTAAAAGCAGCCATTGATAAACAACAGATTAAAGGGCCGAGAGTTTGGCCTTCGGGTGCTACCATAAGCCAAACGGCCGGGCATGGTGATTTTAGAACACCAGACGAAAGGTCAAGAAGATTTTTTGGAAAACCTTCCCGGGCCGAAGAATACGGAGCCACTTTTATTGCAGATGGTAGAGACGAGGTGCTAACGGCAACACGGGAAAATTTAAGATTCGGTGCCAGCCAGATTAAAGTAATGGCCGGTGGCGGTACTTCGTCCGCATATGATCCGGTAGATGTAACCCAATATACGCTTGACGAAATGAAAGCCTCGGTAGAAGCGGCTGAAGATTGGGGAACTTATGTTATGGTTCATGCCTACACGCCACGCGCAGTGCAAAGAGCAATTGAAGCCGGGGTAAAATGTATTGAGCACGGACAATTGTTAGATGAAGCAACACTTCAGTTGATGGCAGAAAAAGGAATTTGGCTGAGTACTCAAAATCTGTTGGAATCGTCTCCGGAAATGGCTGAAATTCGTAAGGAAAAGAGAAAGCCGGTTATTGAAGGTCAGAAAAAGTTATGGCCAATGGCAAAAAAACTGAATGTGAAACTGGCCTGGGGAACAGATTTTCTTTTTGAACCCGAATTGAATAGTGAACAGAATCAATATATCCTGAAATTACAACCGTGGTTTACCAATGCCGAAATATTAAAGATGATTACCCGCGATAATGGAGAACTTTTGCAACTTTCAGGTTTACGAAGTCCATATCAAGGAAAAATTGGCGTTATAGAAGAAGGCGCATTGGCTGATATTTTGTTAGTAGATGGCAATCCTGTTCAGGATTTATCTTTAATTGCAAAACCCGACAAAAAAATTTTAGTGATTGTAAAAGACGGGATTATTTATAAGAACCTGATTAAATGAATTTTTCAATTCACACAGGCAATTTAGAACAAGTTCAAAAAATTAATCAGGTAAGTACAATAATACGGATAACTCTTAGCATCGCACCTAAGGATACAAGAATAACGCCTGAAAGAAAGAAGAACAAAGTTTTTCGATAATACCGATCTGCATTTCGGTGGTCATACCGGTTGTTAAGAATACGAAATACGGAAGTTATCAACAATGCAATTCCTGTTAAAGTAAAAACCAATATAAAATACGGAACCCTCTGGTCTTTACCGGCTATCTTCACTATTTCAACGGTATAGTTTAACACGAACCCCAGAATGATGCCGGCTGCCGTTACAAACGGCTGTCTGTACTTAAAAATAGGATCCTTTTCCATTGAGTTTATATTCCCTGAAAAACCATCGGTTTACTATCCATAAATTTGCCGGAGCATTCATCTGCATAAATTTGCTATTGTATCAAGCAAGTTTTCTCACCTTTCCGGATTTGCTAAACATAGAGTTTCTCTAAATCAACTCTTAGCACATCTTCGAAGTAGTAAATAAAATTTTTCTGGTCCTAATTTAATCATTTTCCAGCTCCTCAAAATCAATATCCATCACCGCATACTTCTGCCAGCCGATAAAATCGAAATGCCACCATTCGGAACTGTTCACTTTAAAGCCGTGATTTTCCATCGCATCAATCAACAACTTTCGGTTGGCCCGGATTTTTGGATCGGCCACTGGTGTAGAGGGCCACGCTTCTTTTTTAAATGAATCATACTCCGTTGGCATAGGCTGTTCTTTTCCGGTTTTCAGGTCAATAATCGTAAGATCAAGCGCACAACCACGATTGTGCCTTGAGCCTTTGTAGGGCGAAGCCACATAAGTGGTATCACGATAAGTTTCGTAGAACTTTACCGTAGCAGAATAAGGCCGGTAGCCGTCAAAAATTTTTAAGCCCAATCCTTTCTGTTTCAAATCGGCCTGAATTTTTTTCAGGGCATCGGCCACCGGTTTGCGTGCATACGCACGTGCCAGGTTATAGATTTTTTCCCCGGTAAAGTTGTCGGTAGTGGCATAGCGTATGTCCAGCACAATACCGGGAATGTACTGTTCAAGGTTAACCAGCTCATTATCGGGGTTGGCTTTTACGCTTTGCTTATACTCGTCAAGCTTAACCGGAGTGAGGCCATATTTGTTTTGGGCGAACAGGCAGAACGGAAAGAGCAGCAAGATGAAGAATTTCATAATGATAAATTACCTGATAAAGATACCATCTTTATCCCTCAACGCTAATGGGGTGAGGGCTCAATTCACTACCTTTCGGTAATCTTTCTTTTATGAAGCTTCTCAAACGCATTCTCCTCGGCCTTGTTGCCCTGCTGCTCATTGCTGGCATTGGCCTCTACATCTACCTGCAAACCACCAGGCCGGTTTATTCCGGTGAGCTTGCGCTGGCGGGATTAAAAGAACCGGTAACCGTACATTACGATGACTACGGTGTACCGCACATCTATGCCCAAAACGAAGCCGATGCCTACTTTGCGCTCGGCTACGTGCACGCGCAGGATCGCCTGTTCCAGATGGAAATGATCAGGCGGGCAGCCAGCGGAAGGCTTTCGGAAGTGCTGGGTAAGGATTTATTGAAAGTGGACAAGCTCTTCCGCGCACTCGGCATTAACCAGTTCGCAGAAGCGCATGCGCAACAGTTTTTGCAAGCCGATACGGCAGGCTTTCAACGTGCGGCACTTGCTTATCAGAAAGGCATCAATGAATTTATCCGCACCGGCAAAACTCCTCTTGAGTTCTCCATCATCGGCATACCCAAAACCGAATTTGAGCCGAAAGACATTTACCTCGCAGTCGGGTTTATGTCGTTTGGGTTTGCCGAAGGGTTGCGGGCAGACCCGGTGCTGGAAAAAATAAAAACCGAATTAGGTGCCGAGTATTTAAAAGACCTGGCTGTAGAAACACCTGCCAATGCCGTGCGTATTCAAAATTTTAATGGAGCCAGAAAAATTAAAGCTACCGATTCGCTGATTGCATTTTTTGGCGAAGCGCTTGACAAAATTCCCGTACCGCTCTGGCAGGGAAGTAACGGCTGGGCTATTGCCGGGGACAGAACCGCTTCGGGAATGCCTATACTCGCTAATGATACACACATTGGTTTTGCACAACCGGCCGTGTGGTACGAGGCGCACCTCGAATACCCCGGCTATAAATTCTATGGTCATCATATTGCAGGTATTCCGTTCGGGTTGTTAGGACAAAATCATTTTGCCGGATGGGGCTTAACCATGTTTGAAAACGATGACACCGACTTCTTCTACGAAGAAACGAATGACGAAGGGCAGGTAAAATACAAAGGCGAATGGGTGGATATTCAGTTCCGCAAGGAAATTATAAAAGTGAAAGGCGATATAGATGTGGAATTAACTATTCCTGTTACTCCGCATGGTAACATGATCAGTGGCATTCTTGAGTTTACGGATGAATCCAAACCCACCTCACTCTGGTGGCTGCTCAATCACGAAACCAACTATGCCTTGCAGGCCGCCTATTTATTGAATCACTCGCAAAATTTTGCTGATGTCGAAAAAGCAGCTTCCCTGTTTTCAGCGCCCGGCTTAAACCTGATGTATGCCGATGCGCACGGCAACATTGCGTGGTGGGCTGTAGCCAAGCTTCCCGTAAGGCCCAAACACGTTGCTTCTAAATTCTTCTTAGATGGCGCAAGCGGAAACGATGAGTACCTGGGCTTTTACGATTTCTCTAAAAATCCACATGCCGTAAACCCTCCCTGGGGCTATGTGTATTCCGCCAACAATCAGCCCGATAGTGTGGATGGTGTGCTGTACCCCGGCTATTACTATCCGCGCAGCCGGGCCGGCCGCATTGAAGAGCTGATCAAAGAAAATAAAAAGTGGACGGTGGATGATATAAAGACAACCATACTGGATGTAACCTCGCACATGCATACCGATATTGCCCGCCAGTTTGCTGCGATCCTTAAAAGCATAAACAAATCTGAATACAACGAGCTGATTACCCAGCTCGAAAGCTGGAATGGCGTGCACGATACCGGGCTAACCGCGCCTGCTATTTACTACAACCTGCTTTCGCAAACCATGCGTTTGGCTATGGCCGATGAGATTTCACATGCCGCCTTTGAAGGACTGGCTGCAACCTCTGTTCTGAAAAACAGCTACGAGCATTTTATTGCCAACGAAAATTCACCATGGTGGGATGATAAAAATACCGAAGCAAAAGAAACCCGCTCGCAAATTGTTCAGCAGGCGGCAGACAAAACCATTGCATTGCTTACTGCCGCGTGCGGAAAAAATCCTGCCGACTGGAAGTGGGGAAAAATCCACACGCTTACACACAAGCATGCTTTTGATGCGGTAAAGCCTTTACGGAATTTCTTTAATGTGGGGCCTTTCCCTGTGCCGGGCGGAAGCGAAGTGATCAACAACCTGCATTTTAAATTGGACACTACGGGTTACTATAAAGTAGATGGCGGCCCTGCCCTGCGCAAGATCACCGACTTTGCTGATCAGGAAAACGGCATTACGGTTTCGCCTTCCGGGCAATCGGGCAATGTTATGAGTAAGCATTATGGCGATCAGGCCGGGATGTTTGCCACCGGCAAATTCAGAAAGATGCTAATGAATAAATCAGCTATTGAAGCAACCGGTAAAAAGCTGGTTCTTACTCCGGCAAAAGAATAGCAGCCGCACAAGATGAGCTTTAAAAATGCTTTACTCAGCACGTTAATTATAGAAGTAAGCATCGGGTTACTTGCGGTGATCAACTATGGCGCTTCGCTGGAATCGCTCCAGGCCGTTACCCGTTTTTCAGGCAGGGTTTCGCTGGCAATTTTCAGCATCATTTTCCTGTTTCACAATCACCGAAACGTCAGGTTAAGCGCTATCCTTTCGGATCGCTACTTTCTCATATTGGCTATTGCCCACGCCATTCACCTGGCCGAGCTGCTTTCCTATATTTTACTTTCAGGAAATGCATTGATACCGGTAAGGCTGGCAGGAGGTTTTCTGGCTTACTCACTTATTTTCTTTATGCCATACGCGCACTGGCAATTTAAGCAAAATCGGTTCCCGGTAAAAACATACTCCGTGCTTTCGCTTGTTTACCTGTACTACGTGTGGTTTGTTTTCTTTATGACTTACCTGCCTCGCGTGCGCGGAACATTACCCGGTGCAGGAGGTTCCTACACCGAGTTTGTGGTATTGCTGGCATGGGTTTCATTTATGTTAGGGATCAAGCTCCAATCCTTATTGGTGAAACAACCCAATCGCTGACTAACCTGCTTTTACCGGCTCGCGGTGCCCTACCCACGTAAACCGTTTGGTTACATACTCACCATTCGTGAATGATGCGTTACCCGATGGATTTCCTCCTGTAACATGAAAATCAGAAAAGGCTGCATTCTGATTCATGTAAATACCTCCCGTAAGGTTGAATGATACCGGTGTCGCGGCAAGCGCCATTTCATCGGCTATCTTTTCACGAACAGTTGCATCGGTTGTGTAAGCTCCGCACGAAATAGCGCCATGCGCTTTGGCCAGCTCCTGCGCCAGGGTAACAGACTCATCCGTATTTTTAGTTTTGATCAGCAATACAATCGGCCCGAAAAGCTCTTTGCTGAAAACATCTTTCTGCGAAGCCTCCACTTCAATTACTACCGGTGTAGCCACACGCGCCTGCCTGAACATGGGATTCTCAAACGTGCGCGATTTCAACCAAACTTTGCCGGGTAATGTGGCAGCCTCCACAACACGTTCACTCGTTTTTTTGCTTTGCACCGCTCCCAATACAAACGGCCCGGCCTTCGGATTATCAATCAAACTGTTGATGTTAGCTACAAATTTTTCGGCAAACTGCTCAAAGGTTACGATACCGGTTGGTGTTCTGATTCCGCCTTCCGGTATAAAAAAGTTTTGTGGTGCCGTACACATCTGCCCGCTATACAGGTTTACCGAGAATGCCAGGTTAGCCGCTACTTTATCTATATCTTCAGCCGAATCGAGGATCACAGAATTCACGCCCGTTTTTTCAGTGAATACAATTTTTCCGGGTAAGGCTTCGAGGTAACTGCCAAATACCGAGTTACCGGTAAAATCGATCAGCTTCACATCAGCATGCTCGGCAAGTTCTTTAGTAATCATCTTATCAAATGTATCTACGGCAAGCTGGCAGATATTGGGATCGAATTTATGCTCAACCAACACGCTTTGAATCTCAGAAACAAAAATCGCGATCGGCAAAATAGCACCCGGATGCGGCTTTACAATAACCGTATTGCCCGTAACTAAGCTTCCGTAAATCCCGGTAACGGAATTCCACGTAGGAAAAGTAGAACAGCCGATCACTACTGAAATACCTTTGGGCACCGCACGCCATTCCTTGTTCAACTGAATATTGAATTTACCCATCGGCTTATCCCAAAGCGCTGAACCCGGCACACGCGAAAGCTCTTCATAACCGGCTGCAATGGCTTCCAGCGCACGATCGGCCGCATGCGGGCCCGATGCCTGGAATGCCATCATGTAACCCTGCCCGGTCGTATGCATGGTGGCATAGGCTATTTCAAAAAATCTTTTCTTAACCCGTTCAAGTGATTCAATCAGGATTTCCGCACGATCTTCTTTGGATACTTTTCGCCATTCATGAAAAGCAGCTTTGGACTTTGAGATCAAAGTATCCACAGTAAAAACAGGATACGAAATATTTAAAGGTTGTTGGAGGTAAGGGGATTCTTCCTGCCCGGCCCAGCCCGTTTCCCCGGTTTGCTTTAACCCGGTAAACCGTTTGCCAGGCATATCCTTAAACTTGGCCTGCCCGTCTGCATCGGCAGTTTCGCCATAAACGGCTGGTGCCGGGTGTTCCGGATAAGCAGCAAAGAACGTGCGGCTATGCAATGCATTAATGGCTTGGGTAAGTAGTGTGTGATGCGAAGTCATGTGTTATTTGTTTATCGATCCAAAAACCCGTTTCAATAAATCGGTAGTACGGGCGAGCGGGTCTTGCCGGATATTCTTTTCCTCTTTGGCGATCATGGTAAAAAGTCCTTCAATAGCTTTATCGGTAGCGTAATCATTCAAATCAGGGTTTACTTTCTGTACCAATGGAATATTGTTATAGCGGTTAACAATATCGCTATAGTACTTTGTCGCATTCACTTTATCCAAAGCGTTTTGTACTACCGGTGCAAATTTTTCTTTTAGCTGTGCCGTAGTCGTGCGTTGCAGGTATTGGGTGGCTGCAACAGAATCACCTTTCAGAATACCCCAAGCATCTTCAATCGTCATTTGCCTGATGGCTGAAATAAAAATCGGCTTGGCTTCTTTGGCTGCTTCTTCCGCACCGCGATTAAGCGTCATTACAAATCTGTCAACCTCACTGCCCAACCCTAACTGGCGCAAGCTGTTCTCCACTTTTTTAACATCAGGCGGAAAAGGAATTTTGATCTCCGGGTTTTTAAAATAACCGTCCACCTGCGATACAATATCCGATCCGTTCGAGATGCCTTTTATCAGGGCTTCTTTAAGCCCTTCGCCTACCTCAGCAGTAGTAAGCGGCTTTTCACCCGTCATCATTTTGTTTGCATCCGACAGCGCCTGGTTAATCTGTGCGCTGGTACAGGCTGTTAACAAAAAAGAAAGGACAATAATAGTATGTTTCATATTCTGCATTTATTCAGGAACGAAGGTATAAAAAAGTAACGTGTGATTGATTAAACTTATTTGCCTGAGTGGAGTACCTCAAATGATCTGAAAAGACTATTTTGCCTTCCGTTTTAAAACAAATCTGACTCAAAGCTGTGAAAAAAATATTAGCCGAACTGTTGACCATTGGCGATGAAATTCTATACGGACAAATTGTGGACACCAATTCGCAATGGATGAGCGTAGAGCTGGATAAAATCGGAGCTAAAGTAGTGCGCAGAACCACGGTAGGCGATGTAGAGAGCGAAATCCTTACCGCTTTCGCGGAAGCTGAAAAAAGAGCTGATATAATTCTGATAACCGGGGGGCTTGGCCCCACCAGCGATGACCTGACAAAAGATTGCCTGGCCCAATACTTTAATTGCAGCATCGCCATACACGAAGAAGCGCTGGCAGAAGTAACGGAATTCTTTAAGAGCCGGGGCCGCGAATTAACAGATCTGAACCGGCAACAAGCAGCCCTGCCAACGGCTTGCGATAAAATTACCAATGCCTTGGGTACCGCACCGGGCATGTGGTTCAATAAAGGCGACAAGGTATTTATGTCGATGCCCGGTGTGCCGCACGAAATGAAGAAGATGATGACCGATTTTGTGCTTCCGCGTATCACCAAAAAATACCAGTTGCCGGTTATCTATCATAAAGTGATTCGCACGGTAGGTATTGGCGAATCTTTTTTAGCTGAAAAAATTGCCGATTGGGAAAATGCTTTGCCTCCGCATATCAGGCTGGCTTACCTGCCCAGCCTGGGCGAAGTAAAGTTACGCCTTACGGGATTCGGAACTTCACTTGAGCAATTAGAAGCAGAAACCAATCAATTGGTTGAAAAACTAAAAGAACGTGCAGGCCAGTTTATTTACGGTTACGGAGAAGACCCGCTGGAAGTGGTGATTGGCCAGACCTTGCGCGATCGCAAGCTCACATTGTCCATTGCTGAAAGCTGTACCGGTGGTTACCTGTCGCATTTGATTACCAGCGTACCCGGAAGCTCGGAATATTTTTTGGGCAGCATGATACCGTATGCGTATGAAATTAAGATGCGCCAGCTTGGGGTTAAGCCCGAAACGCTTGAAAAGTACGGAGCCGTAAGCGAGCCTACCATCATTGAAATGGCCAATATTGTACGCGCCAAATTCAGCACCGATATTGGTGTAGCTACCAGCGGTATTGCCGGCCCGGGTGGCGCTACTCCTGATAAGCCCGTGGGCACGGTATGGATCGCCTACAGCGACAAATACCAGACCGTTACCAAAAAATTGCAGCTTAGTAAAGACAGGATGCTCAATATTCGGTTAGCAAGTATAGCAGTTTTGAATTTGATCAGGCAGAGTTTGCCGAAGTAACGGCCAACAAATGTAACCGGGTGCAATTCATTCTCCGATCTTCCAAAACTCCCATACATTCTTTTTTAAATTCCGGAGATCAACAAACAGAGCAGAAGTCCGGTCAAGCAACACCAATGGATATGCGGACATGTTTCAATCCTGCTAAAAATGTTAACTTGCACAGCTAAAACAACCGATTGAACCATGGCGCAGGTACAGCTCATCATGCCCAAAATGGGTGAAAGCATTATGGAAGCTACTATTTTGTCGTGGCTTAAAAAGCCGGGCGATAAAATCGAGCAGGATGAATCGGTGCTGGAAGTAGCTACCGATAAAGTAGATACCGAAGTACCTTCCACCCATGCCGGTGTTTTAAAAGAAATACTGGCCGAGAAAGGCGCTGTAGTTCAGGTAGGCAAGCCTATTGCCATTATTGTTACCGAGGAAGAGGTTGAAGCTAAAGATGAAGCCCCTGCTCCCTCACCAGCCGCAAAACGGGAGGTTAAGGTTGCCGCCACAGTAACCACCAACGGCAATGGTTCGCATGTTGCGGTATCTGATTTTAAAACGGCTAATCGTTTTTACTCTCCGCTTGTAAAAAATATCGCCAAAGAAGAAAAGATTGCATTAGCTGAGCTGGAAGCCATACCCGGAACGGGCAATGAAGGCCGGCTTACCAAAAAAGACCTGATGGCTTACCTGCAAAACCGCAAGCTGGGTCAGTCCATTGCCATCACGCAATCCGTCCCACTGGTGCCTGCTTCGGTTTCGGCTGGCGATGAAATTATCCAGATGGATCGCATGCGCAAGATGATTGCCGAGCGTATGGTGGACTCCAAACGTGTTTCTCCGCACGTTACCTCTTTTGTGGAAGCCGATGTAACCAACGTGGTATTCTGGCGCAACAAGGTGAAGCATGAGTTCCAGAAACGCGAAGGCGATTCGCTCACGTTTACACCTGTGTTTATCGAAGCCATCATACAGGCCATTAAAGATTTCCCGATGATCAACATCCAGGTAGATGGTGATAAGATCATTAAAAAGAAAGACATTAACATTGGTATGGCTGTGGCCTTGCCTTCCGGTAACCTGATTGTACCTGTAATTAAAAATGCCGACCAGTTTAATATTACGGGTCTGGCCAAGGCCGTAAACGATCTTGCTAAAAGAGCACGCGAAAACAAGCTGAAACCTGATGAGCTAAGCGGGGGAACCTATACTATTACCAACGTAGGTTCATTCGGTAACGTAATGGGTACGCCTATTATCATGCAGCCGCAAGTTGGTATTTTAGCGGTGGGCGCTATTCAGAAAAAACCGGCCGTAGTTGAAACCCCTTACGGGGATGCTATTGCCATTCGCCATAAGGTATTTTTATCGCATTCATACGATCACCGCGTAGTGGATGGCTCGCTGGGCGGCAGTTTTGTAAGGCGCGTAGCCGACTACTTAGAAAAATTCGATACCAGCCAGGCTATTTAAGGTGCAGGTAACCGGTTATGGTTTCCGAGCCATCGCCCAGGTTAATGGTATAAAAATAGGTGCCTGATGGCAGGGTATTTCCGGCCGAAGAAAGCCCGTTAAATCGCTTGCCGCGATTGGTATTGTCATAGCCTTTCATTTCAAATACCCGGCTACCCCAACGATTGAAAATGTTTACGGTGTTGTTGGGGTACTGCTCAATATTCTGAATCCCGAAATAATCATTCTTTCCGTCTTCAAATACAGAAACTGCGTTGTACACGGTAATCGAGTTATCATTGTTGACTGCTGCCAATGCATAGAATACAACGGTTGGCGCCAAATCACTCAGCACCGAACCTGAGGCCGGTGTCCCGGTAAAATCTGAACTACCCAAACCTGAATAAGGCCCCAATGCGCTGCTGCTACCCGCCACAACCACATTAGCCAGATCAGCAAAGCCTTCTCCGTTAGCCGGAAGCCTTACCCGGCTTTGAGAAAGATTTCCGTTTTGCAAGCCAAGCTGCCAATAGCGCTTATCCGAAATTGCAGAGAGCGAATTATTTCGTGTTAATGTTTCGTTTGAGATTTCGTGCAGCGTAAATGAAGCAGTTGTTCCCGTGCCTGCATTTACCAGCTCAACCGGTAAATAATTTGTTCCGTTACCAACAGGGTAAATCAAATTACCTTGCCCTGAACGCTGCACGGTGCCTTTAATGTGCGATGCATCCGAGCCTCCGCTAAAGGCTGCCGTTGTTCCGAAATTTATCTTGGCATTGTTAGATGATTCCAGTACTCCGCTGGTGAGGATCAGCTCATCATTAATCGTAATATCTGCCAGAAATTGCTTTACGCCTCCTCCTGAAATAGTAAGCGTATTAAAAGCCTGCGCATTGTGATTAATTATTTGTACCGGGGCTGTGCTGTTGAAGGTGATGGCACCTGTGCCCGGAGTGTATGTTCCGTTATTCACCCACTGGCCACCGATCAGAATGGAGCCGTTGTTGATCAGGGTTCCATCGTTGGTTAACCCGCTACCAACTGCAAGAGGTGTACCTGACGATATACTTACCGTAGTACCCGGTTTAATAAACACATCCTGTGCTATTCCTGTACCTGCAAACAAGATTAACGATGCTCCAAGTATAACTCTTTTCATGTGTTTATAATTTTTGATTAGGGGCACATGGAATGGCCATTTCATAACCTCTTAATTTGTTACTCCGTTTCTTTCGCGCCCGATTGTAACCCAGCCTACTTCAGTTGCCACAACCGTGATACAATACGAATAAGCAGTTGCTTCTGTATTGAAGATCAGAAAGTAAGATCCGCTACTTACGATATCAAGGTTATCTTTTGGATCAATCAAGGAAACTCTTGCCCCCGAGGATGCCGTATTTCCGAAAGTTCTGATAATGAGAATTCTTCCAAGATTATCCACTGAAAACGGTAGTAAAATATCCATTGGTTTTGCCGAAGAAGTAGGTGCAGCTACTACGATATAATCGGTAGGCTTTATTTCGTACACGGCTGTTGATGCCGGCAAAATTGTAACGCTTGCAAACTGCGATCCCGTTACATGCAGGTTTCCGCGTGGTGTAGCAGTGTTAACCCCAAGCATTCCGTCTTTCGCATTCCAGGTAAAGTTTGGATCAGCGGTTACACTACTGGCCCCGGACCAAAAGGTAATTAACCCTTCACTACCTGAACCCGAAACACCGCTCCCGGTGTTATCCGCACCAGGCGCCCAGGCTGTACCATTCCATTTTAAAACCTGACCGCTGGCTGGCGCAGTATTAAGCACCGGTCTGCTTTGTATCTGGACTACTGTCGGGTTAGGATAGGTTCCTCCCAGGTTTCCACCGGCAGCACCTGCTGGCGCAAAGCTTGGTGTTGTCCATGCAGGAATTCCTGCTGCAGTTGTTAAAACCTGCCCGTTTGTACCGGCAGCAAGTTTGGTTACCACAATACCGGCAGTTGCATTGATGTCGGCATTTACAATTGCCCCATCTGCTATCTTGGCACTGGTAATGGCATTGTTTGCAACAGTGGGATTAGGGTACGTACCAGCCAGGTCTCCACCTGCCGTACCACCCGGAACAACTCCCGTAATAGTTGTATTACCGGCTGCTGTTATTCTTCCCTGCGCATCAACTGTAAATGAAGGTACCTGGGTAGCGCTTCCGTATGAACCGGCCGTTACCGTTGTATTAGCCAAACCTATAGTGCCTGATGTTGTAATGGTTCCCCCGGTTAAACCCGTTCCGGCTGTAATGCTGGTTAATGTTCCCAAAGCAAGTGTACTCCAGGTAGGCACTCCGCCAGCAGTAGTTAAAACCTGGCCATTCGTACCGGCTGCCAGCTTTGTAACCACTATGCCGGCCGAGTTATTTATATCTGCGTTTAAAATTGCACCGTCTGCTATTTTAGCGCTGGTAATGGCATTGTTATTCACAGTCGGATTGGGATAGGAACCCGTTAAATCTCCGCCTGCTGTTCCGCCCGGTATTGTGCCTGATATCGTTACATTATTACCTCCGCTTATCGCCAATAACCCGGAAGCAGGTGTAAACGTCAGGGTTTGGCTATCCGTACCAGTTGCATCTTCAATTACAATCCATGTCGAGCCATTCCAGAAATGAAACTTATTGGTATCGGTATCAAACACCAGCAGACCCCTGTCTGCGGCTGCTGGCGCAATGGCCGTGCGTTGTGAAGAAGTTAACCTGGGCACCAGAAATCCCTGGTTATTATTGGGTGAATTAAGCTCCAGAACGGATTTGGGGTTCGGGTTATTGGTCCCGATTCCCACCTGCCCGGAAGCCATGTAACCAGCCAGAATTAAAAACAACGAAAGGGTAAGCCTGCTCATAATCTTGTTTTTGAAAAGTTCAACATTCAAGTTATCAATATTCATAGCAATTTTTCCCTCCAGGTAATCGGCTGTTTGGCAAAATCCCTTATTTCGGGGAGGCAGAAACCAGCGTTTTACCTTTTCTGTCGGCCTTTTTGGTAACTCTGTTCATTTTTGATCTCTTTTCATCTTGTTGTACCTGCGTCTTTAAGCTTGCCAGCTCCGCCCGGTATCCATCCAGTAATGCCTTTAACTCATCTATCTCCTCCTGCTGTTCCTGTACGGCTTTTACTAACGGGGCAACAAAATCGGTATAGCGTAGCCCTAATGTACGGTCAGCATCGCCTCCAACAGTCAGGATGGCATTTGAGTCACCCACAATCGTTTCAATATCCTGTGCCAGGAATCCCCAGTTTGTTCTTTTATCTGAGAAATTTTTCATCTGGTAACTAACCGGCCTTAGCTTCATAATAAAATCAATACCAGCATTCAAATCTGAAATATTTTCTTTCAACCGTTTATCCGATGCCGCAGTGAAATTAACCTGGCCTTCAATTACAGTTACTGCAGTATTTCCGATTCTCACTTTATTAGTGGCATTTACTATTGTGCCATATCCTATGGCAGTAGCATTTTGTAGGTTAATGGAGCTTACATCGGCCTGATAACCCAAAATAGTATGTCTTCCACCCGTTGTATTTGTTATTCCCGCCTGATTGCCTGCAAACAGGCTTTCTGTACCCGAAGTATTGTTTTGACCTGCCTTTTCACCTAAAAAGGTATTCGGTCCTCCTGTAGAGTTCTGCCCCGCCTGCGCACCAATAAACGTATTGCCATTAAAAGACGCATTATGCCCTGTTGCACGACCAGCCAGCCAACCGATCAATGTGTTCAAATCTCCCGTGGTTTTGTTTTGCCCGGCCTGTGTTCCAACAATCACGTTATAACTTCCCGTAGTATTGGCACCTCCGGCAAACGAACCATAAAATGCGTTGTCAGCACCTGAAGTTATGGTGCCTATCGGAGACCCTGCCATTAAATTTCGGGTGCCATTTGCCTGAATAAGTGTTGTGCCTCCCGGAGCTGACCATTGTGCTATGCCACCACCCGATGTAGTAAGCACCTGCCCCACGGTTCCAACGGAAAGTTTCGACACATCAATAGCAGCAGCGGTGCTGATGTCCGCATTTACAATTGTTCCGTCAACGATTTTAGCTGTCGTAATAGCGTTGTTGGCTACTGTCGGGTTGGGGTACGTTCCTGTAAGATCGCCCCCGGCTGCACCACCCGGTGCAACTGTAATGGTGGTGTTGGTAACTCCGCTTATTCTTCCCTGCGCATCTACCGTAAATACCGGCACCTGTGTGGCCGAGCCATACGTGTTCGCGGTAACGCCAGTATTGCCAAGCCCTATTGTACCCGTTGTGGTAATCGTACCTCCTGTTAGCCCGGTACCCGCCACAACACTGGTTACAGTCCCGAATGCTGGTGTTGTCCAGGCGGCAGCGCCAGCCGTGGTCGTTAATATTTGTCCGTTTGTTCCCGGGGCAAGTTTAGAAGTTGTTATTGCACCATTATTCAAAGTAAATCCTGTCGCAAATGTTCCGGAAATATCACCTGCAGCAGGGGATTCTGTTTCCAGCACTACAGCGGATGACAACCGGTTTGCGTTAATCGTGCCTGTGGTCGCGGCATTATTGATTGATGTAACCAGGCTATTCCCTGCACCTGCTGCCAGGGTTGGGTTCGGATAAGTACCGGTTAAATCGCCACCGGCAGCGCCCGATGGAGCAAAGCTTGGCGTTGTCCAGGTAGGTACACCGGCCGTTGTTAGCAGCACCTGGCCATTTGTTCCGGCAGCCAGCTTAGATACGGTTATCCCTGCCGTAGCATTGATATCCGCATTGGCAATTGTTCCATCCAATATCTTGTTTGTATTTACTGCCCCATCTGCCAGGTCTGCGGCAACTATGGTAGCATCTGCAATCTTGCCGGTTGTAATCGCATTATTGGCAATAGCAGGATTAGGATATGTTCCGGTTAAATCACCCCCGGCTGTACCCCCGGGTAAGGTTCCGGATATATTCAAATTACCGGCAAACGTTAACCGGCCCTGTGCATCTACCGTAAACGTTGGTACTTGTGTTGTCGAACCGTAAGTTCCGGCTACAACCGAAGTATTCGCCAGGCTGATAGTCCCGGAAGTTGAAATAGGCCCTCCTGTAAGACCCGTTCCGGTAGCAATATTCGTAACCGTACCTGTTCCGCTGCTTCCATCCTCAATGGCGGTCCACACGGTTCCGCTCCAATAGAAAAACTTCGCCATATCACTATCAAATACAAGCAGCCCCTTATCTGTTGCAGTTAGCTCATTCACAAAAGCAGCATCCGTACGCTGAACAGTTGTGAGTTTAGGCACCAGCAAGCCCTGGTTGTTTGTGGGCGACACCAATTCAAGAACAGCATTCTTGTTAGGGTTTGTTACACCAATACCAACGGAGTTCTGAGCCGTTAGCGAATAGTAACATAGCAAGAAGCACAAAGCCAGGAGTGATTTGCGGGTAATCATGGGGTTAGGTTGGATTAGATTAAAGCTTATAATTAGAGCGGAATCTCTAAGCTACAAGAAATTAGGAGATATTGCCAAACAATTTTACGAGGCCGGAAGGCTTTTGCCTGGTTTCTCAATGGTTTTGTAATTTTGAGCGCTTCCGCGACATAAAACACTTTGTCCGGGGAATATTTTAATCATCCTATAACACATAAGGCATCATCAAAAAATGAAATTTGGAACCAAAGCTGTACATGCAGGCGTTGAACCAGACCCAAGCACCGGGGCCATTATGACTCCTATTTATCAAACATCCACGTATGTGCAGGAATCACCGGCCAAACATAAAGGTTATGCCTATGCACGGGGGGCAAATCCCACCCGAAATGCGCTTCAAAAAAGCATTGCCGCGCTTGAAAGCGGTAAGCACGCAATCTGCTTTTCATCGGGCATGGGCGCTACGGATGCGGTTATTAAGTTGCTTGCACCCGGAGATGAAGTAATAACCAGCAACGACTTATATGGCGGATCTTACCGCATGTTTAAACGGGTGTATGAAAAATTCGGAATCAAATTCCATTTTATTGATTTGACCAAAGCCGAAAACCTGGTGCCTTATCTTAACGCAAAGACCAGGCTTCTTTGGTTAGAAACACCTTCCAATCCGCTCATGCGGATCATCGACATTGAAGCCTGCACCACACTCGCTAAAAAGCACCATGCGTGGGTTGCGGTGGACAACACGTTTGCTTCACCTTACCTGCAAAACCCCCTGTCAATGGGCGCTGATATTGTGATGCACTCCGTTACCAAATACCTGGGCGGACACAGCGATGTAATTATGGGGGCCTTAGTGGTAAATAATGATCAGCTGCATCAAGACCTGGCGTTTATCGCGAACTCCTGTGGTGCCGTACCGGGGCCCCAGGACAGCTTCCTGGTGATGCGTGGAATCAAAACCTTACACCTGCGTATGGAGCGCCATTGCCAGAACGGTAAAATAATTGCCAACTTTTTGAGGCAACATCCGAAAATTGGTCATGTATACTGGCCGGGATTTACCGATCACCCTAACCATGAAATTGCAAAAAAACAAATGCGCGATTTTGGAGGCATGCTCTCTTTTACATTGAAGAATGATAGTTCTGAAAGGGCTAAAACCCTTATGGAGAACGTAACCTTGTTTTCCCTGGCCGAATCGCTTGGGGGTGTTGAGTCTTTGATTAATCACCCGGCATCTATGACACACGCCAGCATTCCTAAAGAAGAACGCGAGAAGAACGGATTGAGCGACTCCCTGATCCGGTTAAGCATCGGGGTGGAAGATGCAGACGATTTGATTGAAGATTTGAACCGGGCATTAGCGACTGTTTGAGCTTAACCTTAGCGCCCGCAAGAAAGACAGGTTTAACCGAGGTGGAATTAACTTTTAAGTGCGGGCAGCGTAATAATAAACTTCGCGCCAAAACCCGGCTTGCTTTCCAGGCCAATGGTTCCATTCAACCGATCTACAAGCGTTTTCACAATAGCCAAACCCAATCCGTTTGAGCTCTCACCCCCGGTTGGCTGTGCGGATAATCTCTTGAATTTTTGAAACATTAAAAGCTTATCGGTCTCTGAAAACCCGGGGCCTTCATCTTTAATGGTTATTGTAATCGAATTGCCGTGTGCATAAACTCCTACTTCTATTACCTTTTCCGGTCCTGAAAATTTAATTGCATTAGACAGCAGGTTATCAAAAATACGTCCCAGGAAATTAGTATCTGTAGTGAACCATGCAGGCGCCTGGTTATCCACCTCCAGCTTCAGCTGCTTGGCATCCGCCAACAGCTTAAAGGAATTTACTCTTTCATTTAACCATTCGCGCAGATTAAGAGCCACCGGGTTTGGCGCGCTTCCCTTTTCTTCAATTGCATTTACATCCAATAAGTCGATGATCAGATTAGATCCTGCCCGGGTTGAATTCTTGATCATTTTTATATATTCCTGCTGCTTGGCTGATAAGTCTCCCTCCAGCTCCAGGACTTGCGTAAGCCCCAGAATACGGTTAAGCGGTGCTTTCAGGTCGTGCGCTACAATATTCATTAACGAGTTTTTCTCATTGTTCAGCTCGCTGAGCTGTTGATTCTGCGCCTGTAATTTTTGATTGACCAGCTTGCGTTTACGGCTAAAGCTCCAGAAGATAATCATCGCTGCTGTAATGGAAATGATCAACCCAAGCAGCAACCTGTTTTGAAAACGCTGTGCCGAAAGCAACGATTCATTTTTCACCTGGGCTGATTTCAGCATGGCGTTTTCACGTTCTTTTTTTTCGATCTGAAGCTGAAACTGCAGCCGTTCAATCTGCTGCTGCATATCGGTGTTTTTGATTCGCTCTTCCAGTATCTCAGATTTATCATTCAGCTCATTGGCTTTTGTCTTTTCTCCAAGAGCAAGATAACAGGCCGATGCAGCCTGGGTAGCTTCAATCTGGTAAACCAGGTTCCCCGATTCTTCCGCCTTTTTAATCAGGTCTTCAAAGATGAGGAGCGCTTCGCGGAATTTCTTTTGTGTAACCAGATATTTACCCCTTAGCAGGGAGGCCCGCATAAAGAGCTTTTGATTAGAATGTTCTGAGATAATGGTCAGAACTTCTTCGGCTTTTGCATTTGCTTCTTTGTATTCCTTTTCGTCAAATAAGATTTCGGCCATCCCCAGGTCTAATTCGGCCAGAGTTACCCGGTCATTAACCTGGCGTGCAATTGAATCTGCAAGACGCATTTTTTGCAAAGCCATCTCGGTATTATCCATTGCTTCATAAACCAGGGCCAGTTCAAGCAATGACGAAACAATGCTTCTTTTGTCGCCCAGTTGCCTGCGTAACTCATACGCACGGGTCGACATTTCCAGCGCCTGGTCAAACTGGTATTGCGACTTGTACAAATTGGCCAGGCTTCGGTACACATACGCCAGGCCAAGCTTTTCCTGCAATACTTCAAAGATATCGCGCGAACGCACCAGGTTATCCGAAGCACGAACCAGATCGCCTCCATCAAAATACATACGCCCCAGGTTGTTGTACCCGAAACCCAGTTGTATGGAGTCTTGTTGCTCAACAGCAACCTCAATTGCGCGTTCATGGTATTCCGCAGACTTGTTGTAAATGCCTTTATTAGCATAGGCCAATCCTATAAAGCTGAGTGGTTTGGAAAGGTTTTTCTTTACAGCGATTTTCTTGCCCAGTTCAAAGGCGCGGGAACAATAAAAAATTGTACTGTCAGGGTATGAATACCGGTATTCAAACCCGATGGCGTTTAATAGCTCGAATTGATGTTCGGTCGACTCATCAGTCAACGACCGCTTAAGGCTATCAATAGCGTTCAGGTTTTGCCCTACTGCTGAAAGCGCCAGGCAAATGAGCAAACCCAGTAATAAAAACCGTAATCCCACAGCCATATAAGCTCCTCACAACCAGCTTTAACCCGAAGTGAACTACAAATTTACCTTCGGACAATCTATAAATTACCGT
Organism: Cyclobacteriaceae bacterium; assembly: GCA_026129485.1. Taxonomy (GTDB): domain Bacteria; phylum Bacteroidota; class Bacteroidia; order Cytophagales; family Cyclobacteriaceae; genus ELB16-189. The sequence goes on along the minus strand of JAHCHY010000022.1, from coordinate 5,328 downwards.
TAATGTAAGAAGTTATTTGAAAGGTGAGATTAACTGGTGGGTTCGGGTTAAACCCATGTAGCTTTTTACGGCTTTTTTGGCAAAAAGATTATTTTGACTTAAAACCGAATTACCTAATCTTCTTCTAAAAAATTCAAATCCCGGCCAAAAGTTTCATCGATCAGCCTTAAAGCCCAAAATGCAATTATGATGGTTATTGCCCCCACAATCAGAGCACCTGTTAATATTCCAAAATCGTTACGGAAAAACTGAAATAATAATGTGAGCGGTATTACCGTGCCCCGAATGAAGTTGGGCACCGTAGTAGCAACTGTAGACCGGAGGTTAGTACCGAACTGCTCGGCTGCAATGGTTACAAACAAAGCCCAATACCCAATGCCAAAACCCAGCAGGAAACATATTACATAAAACTGCACCGGGCCGGAAATGGGTGCATACAGGTAAACCAAAATAAAGACAAGCGTAAGCAAAATGAACAGCAAGACTGTCTTTTTCCGGGACCGTATTACCTGGCTTAGCAAGCCGCTGCACATATCACCAGCAGCCAGGCCGATGTAACTAAACATCACGGCATCGCCAGCCACAATACCGGTTATGTTCATAGCCTTGGCAAACTCCGGGGAGAAGGTGATCAGGATACCGATAACATACCAGATCGGCAACCCAATCAGGATACAACCTATAAATTTTATAAACCGCTGCTTCTGGCTGAACAACTGAAAAAAATTGCCACGCTCTACGTGCTGTTCCTTTACTTTCAAAAAAATTCCGGATTCAAATACACTAACCCGTGCAATCAACAAAATCAACCCCAGGCCTCCCCCGATAAAGTATGCCACCTCCCAATCAAAAGTTTTGGCAACATAGTTCGCCAGAACAGCTCCCATCAAACCCACAGTTGCAACTAATGTAGTTCCATAGCCCCGCAATTTTGTTGGCAGCGTTTCAGATACCAGTGTAATGCCCGCACCCAATTCACCCGCCAGACCAATACCAGCTATAAAACGTAGCACAGCATACTGGGTAACATTTATCGCAAAGCCATTGGCGATGTTTGCCAGCGAATAAAGAAGAATTGAGCCGAATAAAACCGACAACCGGCCGCGCTTATCACCCATCACGCCCCAGATAATTCCTCCTACGAGCAGCCCGGCCATCTGTACCCGAATCAGGAATTCACCGGTAGCCATCATCTCCTCATCGGCAACGCCCATTGACTTCAGGCTGGCTATCCGAACAATGCTGAAGAGTAACAGGTCGTAGATATCTACAAAGTAACCTAAAGCGGCTACAATAACAGGAATACTAAACAGTTGCTTCAGGTTGCTATGAGAATTCATGAGCTCGCATTTTTTCCTCAAAATAGTGAGTTTTATTAAAACTCAATTGCACCCTATTTTTTGTGGTGTTTATTCTTTGATTGGGTACGTAAACCATTCTTGAGAAAGACAGAAGGAAAAATCTGGGCCGGCCTGTTGAACACGCTGCCTTAATTACATTCTTGTAACCGCTACATGAGAAATGGCCATGCAATCCCACTCTTGCAGGATGACCACTAAAAAATAATAATAAGCACATGAAAAAGCCTTCATTTTTATCAGAAGGCTTTTTCAAAAACAGGCTCTTGATGGTACTATCGCTTTCGTCCTACCAGCACATAAATTATTGTACCAATAAATCCCAAAAGCAGGCTTACGATAGTCCAGAGTATTTTCTTTCCGCTATCCAGCGAGCTTGTCCAGATATCGTAAATAGTCCAGATAAAAATTACGAGGAATGCGATGTAAATAATGTTTTGCATAGGTTTAGGTGTTTAGCTTTAAGCAAGTTAGTTAGTTAGTTTCCAGAATTTTAAAAATTTCGTCCAGGTTGGGAGTAATAATAATTTCTGTTCTGCGATTCTTCTGCTTGTTCTGCGCATTATCGTTTAAAGCCAAAGGAGAAAACTCACCTTTACCGGCAGCGGTTATTTGTTTAGCCGAAACACCGGCAGCAGTTAGTATTTTGGTAATAGAGGTGGCGCGCATTACACTCAGGTCCCAGTTATCCTGCATGTACTGCGATTTTTTTGAAATCGGGACATTATCGGTATGACCTTCAATCATGATCTGGATATCCCGCTGATCTTTTATGGCGCGCGCTAATTGCTGCAACGCCATCACACCTTTGCTATCCACTTCAATGCTTCCCGACCCAAACAACAATTGCTCGGCCAGTGAAACATATACTTTTCCGTTTTTCACTTTCACAGTCAAATCATTCTCTTTGAAATTCAGCAATGCATTTGTAATCCGGTCTTTCAGATCTTTAACCGCCTTATCCTTGTTGGCCAGAATCTGCTCAAGCTCATTCACTTTTCTTTCTCGTTCGGCCAAGCTTGTGCTCAGTGAATCGTTCAGCTTGCGTGTATTCTCCAGGTTTTCCTGGATAGCCAGCAATTGATCTTTCTGTTGGGCCAAATCACGGTTAAGCTTTCCGCTGTTATTCAAAAGATTCTTGTAATACGAATTAAGCTGGTCGTATTCCGCATTTAAATCTGCCAGCTTCTTCCCGGTTGTCCGATAGGCCTCGTTCAACTCGGTTGTATCTTGCTTTAGCTTATCCAACACACCCGCTAATTCCTGTATAGATGCATTGGCTTTTTCCAATTGGGCGTTCTTTTCAGCCAGCTCACCCTCTGCCTTCACTTTCTGGGCCAGGACATCATCGTATTTCTTCTTGGTAACAATGCAGGATGAAAGGAAGAAAACCGGTAGAAAAAGTAGTAATCGAAACTTCATAGCTTAAAAAATTTAATGCAGTAAATATCTAAAATAAAATTCAATTGTTACTTTAGAACAAAACAACCTTGTCAACCAATTCAATCCCGCTGAAAGTTTAGTTAAGAGGAACCGAGCTGATGCTATTCTGGTAAACAGCAAATACGCTTACCTGTTTTGTCTTTTGATTCACATTGAAGAGTGGCGGCAGAGTTGTTTCAACCGGGCGATTAACTACGCTGTTACCGGTAGAATCAAAGATATAGCTCAGGTTCTGCTCTTCATCATAAAAACAGAAATACGGTACTCCGTCAGGCGACTTCACAACATCAGACTTCAGGTTTTGCGAGCCGGGATTCTGACGTTCAAAAACAAGTTGATTCTTCCTGTCAAACACAGCAACCTTATCTGTATCCATTCTGAAGAAATAACAGTCCGGCTTACCCGCTGCCGTTGCCAGGTAAAACTTCGATTTACTTCCGCGAATCAGGCTTTCGTTGGTGGATTTACCATCCAGCACAACTTTGTTAACAATACCATCAGCCGAGATAAAATAAACAGCGCTGTTTGCTAATGAATTCCCTTGGTCAAGGAAATAATCACCGGATATGTTTTTGTTAATTGAAACAGGATATCCCTTTTCATATTCGCCCCTGCGATTAAACAGGTGCAACTGGCCATTCTCCGTGATCACCATAAAATAATCTTTACCCCCAATTCTGTAATGCTTGGGTGAAAACAGGATTCGGGCATTCATTTTTTTGGGCGACCAGCCTTCCAACTCCTGCATAGACTTATCAAGAATATAAATATCACTGGCACCACTGGTTACCATGATGCGGTAGTTCCTGCTTTTGTCATAGTCTACTACTTCCGAAAACCGGTAATTCAGATTTTTTCTTTTCGGAAAACCCTCTACGTCACGGCCCAAACGGTCAATCAGGTAAATATCAGATGCCGTAGTAACGAGATATTGAAGCTTACCGTTTTTAAAATAATCAAGCTGCTGAACCTGCTCTATTTTTTCGTTCATGGCATACATCCATTGCACGCCCGCTGCCTGCGAGAAAAGATATACCTTAAAGGTGGAATCCTGAACAAGCAATTCATTTAAGCCGTTTGTATAATTTCTTACTACAAACCCGGCTTCAAGATTATTGGACAGCTCATATGTACGTCTTTCCACTTTCCTTTTTTCGGGTTGCTTGCGCGATGGGAAATAAAAATTCGAACTGGTATAAAAATGATTATCGAGCGAATTGAATTGCATGCTTCCCCAGGTGGTTGAAGTAATCCGTAATGAATCCAAAGCCTGTTTCCATGTTACATCAGCATCATGTCCCAGTAAAGCGGAACCACTGTAAAACACGGAAACATTCCCTTCCTGCAGGCAAGTATTGAAAAATTGCTGAAAGTCTACTGATCTGCCCCAGGTTTCATCCGCTTCAATCGCATCAATCAGCAGCTTAAGCTCATCCGCATTAGCTGAAAGAAAAACATAGCCATCTTTAAATGTTAGTAACGTATAGTCGCCTTCAGGCAGAAGAGGTTTAACAGGGTCTGTAATTTTAGAATCAGCTACTTTGCGAATATCGTAATCAGCATACGATTCAATGTATTCAAATTGATCGTAGGCAAATCCATCTTTAACTTTCAGAAACACCACAGGCATGGCCCCGTCCAGCACACAAACACCAATCTCATCTTGCAAATCCGATTTCCGGGGTTCATCCGGGTCGCCAGAAATAAATGCATCAACATTAGACATCCCATAATGAACAAATACTTTTGTTGCATTCGGAACAAATCGCATAACATCAATCTTAACCGGGTTCTGGTTCTGAAACCGATGCAAGCCCCATGTTTTGTCAGGCGAATCCAGCGTAAACCCGCTTAATGAAGCATGGTCGTTATTCCTTGTAACATCAAGAACAGAAGCTACAGCAAGCGAGCTGAATAATGGTATATCGTGCAGGGTCTTAAACAACGGTACTGAACTTTGACTTAATTGCCCGTAATTAACCCATACGTTTCCGGCATCCGCCTTAATTGTTACAAACCCAAACAGCAGTGGGTTTTGTGTTTTGAAATTCCTTGCGGGCGATGAATGGTGAATGCGGATCGCATTCTCAACCAGCAGCGATGACTTACTCAGCACCAGGTATCCGTCAAGGTTCGCCCAGGCAAGTTGTGTCTTTCCTCCTTTTTTCAGCTCATAAATCTTAACCCCGTCAAGTAATCGATTGGATGCCTTATAAGATGTTACTATTCTGTCAAATAGAGCATTTGTTATGCTGCAGATATATAGAAGCTCATATGAGTTTTTGTTAATCGATTGCACACTTGCTATGTGCTCCGGTGCAGCTGTTTGCCAAAGAATTGAACTCACCAGGCTATCCTTTACCAGGACCGGCTTATTTGATTCATATACAAGTACTGTGTTGCTGTCAATCAGGCTCCAAAAAGACACTTCTTTGGATTCCCGGCAAGACAGTAATCCCCACAGCATGAGGAGGCCATAAAAAACTGATCTGGTTTGAAATCTCACTTCACGTCAAAACTACAAATA
>JAHCHY010000021.1 GCA_026129485.1 Cyclobacteriaceae bacterium | reverse complement strand
CGGGGCCATGATGTTTTCTTCTACGGTAAGCTTACGAAACACCGATGCCTCCTGCGCAAGGTAACCGATGCCCAGCTTGGCGCGCTGATACATAGGCAAGTCGGTAATGTCCTGCTGATCGAGAAAAATTTTCCCTTCATTGGGCTTAATTAATCCCACGATCATATAGAAGCTGGTTGTTTTACCGGCACCGTTTGGCCCAAGCAAGCCTACAATTTCTCCCTGCTCTACTTGTACGGAAACATGGTTTACAACGGTTCGCTTTTTATATCGTTTGATCAGGTTATCGGCTCGCAGTATCATAGCTAATCGAATTTAAAGTCTTTGATGCGCAGTTGCATGGACGTAATTCCGTTGAATGTATTTTCCTCCAAAGTAAATGCCATCCGGAAATTCAGCCCGGCTGCAAGCGCTTCGTAATGCTCCATGGCATCGAAGGCTACCGCGCTGAAAACCGTTTCATTTCCTTCCTGCCCGGCAAGAAAACGAATGTGCCTGTCTTTAAAGCTGCCCAGGGCATTCTGCACAAAAACACCTTTGGCCTCAAATACAGGCTTGTGATTCTCCGGCCCGAATGGTGCCATTTGCTTCAGCACACTGTTAAACTTGCCTGTCAAGGCATCGAACTGAACGGGAACATCTATTTCAACAACAGGTGTAAGCATGTCTTCGGTAAGGTTCTGTGCTACCACTTCTTCAAACCGTTGCTGGAAAGCCGCCAGGTTAGATTTATCAAGAGTAAGACCGGCAGCATACTTGTGCCCGCCAAATTTTTCGAGCAGATCGCTGCAGGCATGGATAGCCTGGTACAGATCAAAGTTTTGAACGCTTCGGGCGGAGCCGGTTATTTTATCGTTCGATTCCGTTAGGATAATCGTGGGCCGGTAGAATTTTTCCACGCACCGTGCAGCCACAATTCCGATCACACCTTTATGCCACGTTTCTTTAAACAATACGGTTGACCGGGCATTGCGAAGCTGCTCGTTTGATTCGATCATTGCAATAGCTTCTTCAGTAATGCTCAGGTCGAATTCCCTGCGTAAATCGTTTTTCAGGTTTACTTTTTCGGCCAGCTCATTGGCTTCTTCCAGCGTGGTACAGATCAGCAGCTCAACAGCCGCACGGGCATGCGCTACACGACCGGCCGCATTGATGCGTGGCCCGAGGGTGAAGACAATGCCTGAAATGTCCAGGTCGGTTCTGATCGCGGCAATATCTTTAAGCGCCTGCAAGCCGGGGCGTGGCGACTGATTGAGCTTTTGTAACCCGAAATGAGCCAGCACGCGATTCTCGTCATTGATGGGCACAATATCAGAAGCGATGCTTACCACCACCAGGTCGAGGTATTGATATACATCCTGCGGGTTGCCATAACGGGTAGCATAAGCCTGGATCAGCTTAAAGCCCAGCCCGCATCCGCTTAGCTCTTTGAATGGGTACGTGCAGTCTTCGCGCTTGGGATCCAGCACGGCAACGGCATTGGGAATTTCTCCCCCGGGCAGGTGATGATCGCAGATGATAAAATCGATTCCTTTGTGGTGCGCAAGGGTTACCATATCGGATGCCTTGATGCCAAGATCGAGCGCGATAATCAGGGAGAAGTCATTTTCTTCCGCCCAGGTTATACCGGCTTCTGATACCCCGTAGCCTTCAGCGTACCGATCCGGAATGTAAAAATCGCAATGCGGATAAAAGTCTTTCAGGAAACTATAGACCAATGCAACGGCCGTGGTGCCATCCACATCGTAGTCGCCATAGATCAGGATCTTTTCCCGGTTATCGATGGCCTGCTTTAACCGATGCACAGCCTCCTCCATATCGGTAAGCAGAAAGGGATCGTGAAGGTGGCTTAAAGACGGCCGGAAGAAATCCCTGGCGGTATCAAAATCCCGGATGCCGCGTTGCCACAAAACAGTGGCGAGATAAGGGTTAACATTGATGGTCTTGCTGAGCGCTTCCAGTTCTGCAGCGGGAGGTGTGGGTTTATATTGCCAGCGCTTCTGCATCAGTTTCGGTTAAAGTTTACGGAACCACTTTTGCCGGGCTGTCCTTCCTCACCGCGAACACCGCGTGTGCCATTTCGCCCATCACGTAACGGACCTAACCCGGCTAACCCGCCCCGCCCGGCATTTCCACCTTCACCACCAATGCCACCATAGTTTTTGATATACAATTTGCTGCCCGTCCAGATCTGTAAATCGGGGCAGCGTTTGCACTGAATGGACAGGTTGCCACCATCGCCTCCGTGGCCGCCACGCATACCACTCCCGCCCTGGCCGCCATCACCACCGGGGCATACACGGGTTCCGGGGCCACCACCGCCACCATTTCCACCATCACCGCCTCTTCCACCATTTCCGCCATTCAGATTAATGATCAGCGAACCGTTTATCTGTATGTCGTCTGAGTAAATAAAAAGGTTGTTCCCGTTTTCGCCATTATGACCATACTCGCCATCGGCTCCAGAATAAGCTTGCCTGCAGGGTGTGGGCTGGTCTGCTCCTGCTGCACCCGTGGCACCGTCATCTCCTCTTTTTCCACTACCGTCTATGGTGCATCCTTTACCTATACGGGCAATTTTAGCATGTATAAAGTTATCGGTTTTGCTTCGGTTCAAAATGATGTGCGATGAATCGCCCATGACTAATGTATCCACCACGATAATGTCAGAGCCTTCCAGTAAGAAACTTTTGCCGGGCTCAAGCACCAGCTTATCAAGACGAATCTGAGCGGCTAAATGAACACTTAAAAAGCTCAGGAAAAGACCACACACCAGTTTCAGCATCGGGCAAAAATAAGAATAGAATCGGGGTAAAATAGAAAGGCCCCGCTATAGCGGGGCCTTTCTGCAAGAAACATACCGGTATTATTTACCAGAGGCTTCTTTTTCGGCTACTACGCCTTCCAATACATCTTTAATTTCAACACGCTGGCCGTCTTTGTAGGGCACAATCCAAGCGTCTTTCACGCCCATTTCGCGCATGTATTTTTTGAACTTATCGGCTTCCCAGTAATCGCGGAAGATGCCGATGGTAAACTTCTGCTCGCCCTTTTCAGTGGCCTCGCCACCAAAGTTGGGGTTGTTTTCAAAGTACTTGCTCAGGTCTTTGTTTTTGAAGGCACCGATCTGGACTTTAAATACTACGCCTTTGGAAAAATCCATCGAGTTGGAGGGGGGCGCTGCTTTAAGCTGATCCAGCTCCGCTCTTGCGGAAGTTAAATCGCCACGCATGCGCGAAAGCTGATCTTCCAGCTCGGCAATGCGGGTGTTCTTTTGGCTGATCTGCGAGTTGAGGGTGCTTACCTGGCCTTTCAGCGATGCGTTGTCATTATCCGCAGTCTGCTTGGCCTCGGTAAAAGTCTTGAGGTTAGACGGGTTCTTGGCGTATTCTTTGGCTTTCTTTTTCCATTCCTTTTTCTCCGCTTTGGAGAGCTGGGCGAAAACTTGCATGCCGGAAAAAATCAGCGCCAGGCAAAGTAATGCGACTTTAGTTTTCATTTTGATTTGATTGTGTTTGGTTTAATCTGAGGATAAAAGTAAGAAAATTATTGGAAAATGCGCTATTCAAGAGATCAGCTCACATTAGCAACTTACCGATAAGACCGATAGAACTACACCATCTTCTCCGGGCGTACCCACTCGTCAAACTGCTCGCTGGTTACAAGACCCAATTCAATAGCCGCTTCACGCAATGTTTTGTTTTCCTTGTGCGCCTTCTTGGCAATCCTGGCTGCGTTCTCGTAACCAATGTGTGTGTTGAGCGATGTAACCAGCATCAGCGAGTTTTCCATGTGTTGTTTGATAATGGAAAGGTTAGGCTCAATGCCCACCGCACACTTGTCGTTAAACGATACGCAGGCATCGCCAATCAAACGGGCAGACTGTAATACATTGGCTGCAATTACGGGCTTGAATACATTCAGCTCAAAATGTCCGTTCGAGCCGCCAACTGAAACCGCCACATCGTTACCGATTACCTGCGCACAAACCATGGTGAGCGCTTCGGGTTGTGTAGGGTTTACTTTGCCCGGCATAATAGATGAACCCGGTTCATTATCGGGTATGATAATTTCACCAATACCTGAGCGCGGGCCGGAGCTTAATATGCGGATGTCATTGCCGATTTTCATCAGCGCTACTGCAGCACGTTTTAATGCGCCTGAAAGCTCAACCATAGCATCGTGTGCGGCCAAAGCCTCAAACTTGTTGGGGGCAGTTACAAACGGGTAGCCGGTAAGCTCGGCAATGTGTTTGGCTACCAATACATCATACCCCTTTGGTGTGTTCAGGCCGGTGCCTACGGCAGTGCCGCCCAATGCCAGCTCCTTCACAGCTTCCAATGCGTTGTTGATGGCTTTGATGCTGTTATCGATCTGCTGCACATAGCCGCCAAACTCCTGTCCCAGCGTAAGCGGTGTGGCATCCATAAAGTGAGTACGGCCGGTCTTTACTATGCTTTTGTATTCAGTTGCTTTTTTGGCCAGCGTATCGCGAAGCTTCTTCATCCCCGGAAGGGTGATTTCCACCACTTGCGTGTAAGCCGCTATGTGCATGGCGGTAGGAAATGTATCGTTGCTGCTTTGCGATTTGTTTACGTCATCGTTCGGGTGAAGCACTTTTTTCTCGTCAGTTAGCTTCCCCCCGCTTAGCACGTGGGCCCGGTAAGCAATCACTTCATTCGCATTCATGTTGCTTTGTGTGCCCGAACCGGTTTGCCAGATCACAAGCGGAAACTGGTCATCTAATTTGCCGGCAATAATTTCATCACACACTTTAGCAATCAAATCTTTCTTTTCGGCAGCGAGCACGCCTAACTCGTGGTTGGTAATGGCGGCTGCTTTTTTCAGGTAGCCAAACGCATAGATGATTTCTTTGGGCATGCTGGCCTCGGGCCCGATCTTGAAATTATTGCGCGAGCGTTCGGTTTGTGCACCCCAGTATTTATCGGCCGGCACCTGTACTTCGCCCATGGTGTCTTTTTCTATGCGGTAGCTCATATCGTGTAGTGTTTATATCCGTAAAGCAAAAATATTGATTTGATGATGAATGAATCTGAAAATTAAAATTTTGTTGATGATTTTAAAGATGCCGCAAATCGGCATGCTGATCAAGCAGCCACCCGGTAAGGCTCAATCGCGTGCGTGTGGCAGGCAATACTTCATGCTCTAATAAATCGCTGCGAAAGCAAACCAACTTGCCGGCTTCGGGTAATATATCAAGTGCTCCTGTTTCGGGATATAACCTCAGCTGGCCGCCTTCTTCGGGTTTCCAGTTGGTGTTGAGATAACAAATTGCCGATAGCTTGCGGTGATCGTCTTTTTTAAACTGGTCGAGGTGGCGCTTATAAAATGTGCCGGGCGGGTATTGTGTCAGGTGCACCTCGTAATCTTTCAGGCTCAGGTACAAAGCCTGGTTCACAAACCCGATCAGGGTGTTGAGTTTTTCCAAGTAAGCCTGTATAGCTGGCATGGCAGTTGCCCGGTCAATCCATTGAATGTAATCGCCACGAACACCTTCGTTTATTTGTTTTTCCTGCTGATGGCCGATACCAGCCTTTTTGAATTGTAACAAACCGTTTTGGAATTCGTCCAGTTGAAGAATGGCCGTTACTTCATCGGGCAAAAGAAAATCATCAATTACAGCAAAGCCATGCCCGGCCAGGCCATCAGCAAGCGGATTGAGCTTATCAGTAAACGTCATAAAAATAAGTAGTGCGAATTTACAAGCAGAACTTAACTTTGAAGCGTATGAGCAGAGGAATTAAACTTTTCGCGATTTCATTTTTTATACTGATGCAGGCTTGCGCCCCCAAAGAAGACATCGTATTTAAAGGTATACGCAACGTGGAGGTGCAGGTGGGCAAAAGCAATAACCCGGAGCTGCTGGCGCAGGCGTATTTTCATAACCCGAATACGATGGGAATGAAGCTGAAAGAAATTCATGTGGATGTGCTGGTGGATGGCAAACTATCGGCCGAGGTAAGGCAGAAAATGAAGCTTAAAATTTCTCCGCGTTCTGATTTTACGGTGCCCCTGCAGGCAACACTTTCGCTGAAAGAGCTTGGGTTGGTGGATACAATCAAAAACCTGCTGGGCGGAAAAAAGTATGAAGTTCAATACGTAGGGTTTGTGCGGGTAGCCGTGCATGGTATTACCGTAAAAGTTCCGGTTAAGCATCGCGAAGAATTGCGTATTCGCCTGTAAGAAACTGCGCCCATCGTAAATTCAAATTAAAGAAACCAGCCTGATGCATTTGCAGGTGGCACAGCTTTGCCAAAACCATTACATTTACTGATCAGAATAAATGAACGGATTAATCGTTCCTGATTTTGTAAAGGATATGTAATATGGAAACCCTGGTATCAATACTGATTGGCTTGCTGCTGGTTGTAATTGTGCTTCAGGTGCGGGCATACCTGAAGCTGAAGCAAAAGAACAAGCTTATCGTGGTTCAAAGCCGTGAGATAAAGCGACAAATACAGGAGCAGGAAAAGCGCAACAAGGAAGTGGGCGACCTGGTGCATGAAAAACAACAGCTTATCGGCCTGGTGTCGCACGATTTAAAAGGTCCGTTTAACCGCATCTTCGCGCTGATCCAGCTAATGGAGCTTACCAGCGATAATCTTTTGGATGAGCAACGCGAGTACCTGGGTAAAATGCACCAGATTGTTGCGGATGGATTGAGCATGATCCGCAACCTGCTGGATAACCGCAGGCTGGAAGACCAGGGAATTGATCAGACACCCGAACATCTGAACCTGGCGCTGGTGTTGGGCTCTCTTGTAAAGAATTACCGCACGCTCGCAGTAAAGAAAAAAATTCAGATACACTTCAATCCGCCATCGCAGGCTATGGTGCTTGCCGATAAGCTTTACCTGGGTCGCATTTTTGAAAACCTGATTTCGAATGCATTGAAATTTTCCCCTGAAGGAAAGAGCATTTATATCGCTATTGATGACCTGGGTGATAAGCTGGCTGTGAAGATCAAAGACGAGGGCCCCGGAATCTCAAGAGAAGATCAGAAAAACCTGTATCGTAAATTTCAACGATTATCGGCCAGACCCACCGGTGGCGAAAGCTCTACCGGGCTGGGCTTATCTATTGTAAAAGCGCTGGTTGAAAAAATGGACAGCGAAATTTATTGCGAGAGCGAAGAAGGATCCGGCACAACGTTTACGGTAAGAATAGACAAGAGCGCACAACCGGCAAAAAAAGAAAGCCGGGTTGCGGAAGTTAGTTAAACAGGTAGTAATCGTCCTCGCTGCCGTTAAGTACAGCCTGCAGCGAATCAATCACGTTTTCATCTTTAATTACATAATCGCGTACCCCGCGCTGAATGAAGTTAAGCACCATGTTGCCGTCTTCCAGCGAGCTGAGCATAATTACTTTATTCTCTTCTTTTAGTCTTGGTTTGATTTTCTCATACAAATCAATGCCGCTTATGCCGGGCAATTTATAATCGATAATCAGCACATCAGGCAACGCTTTTTCTAAAGCCGGAAGCCCTTCTTCGGCCGAATGAAAGACCGAGAACGCACGTCCTTCACCACCGAGTGCTTTTTTAATAAACTCAGCGTAAATCAAATCGTCCTCGACCAGGTATATTGTCATGGGCTCTTCAAAAAAGAGGATGCAATATAATAACCTAATGCTTAGCAGGAAACCCAAATTAAGGTCTGCAACCTGTTGCAAATAATAATTTTATCCTCTAAAGAAAGAACTTTGTTCAAAAGCGCCAATCAGCTTATCTTCCTTACATTAATCATGCATGTATGAAACCTATCCTGCCTGCGCTGGCACTCTTGTTTTTGCTTGGCTGCGAACAAGATCAAAAGTCTTCCCCGCTTAAGTTTTCCATTTCTTTTACAAAAGAATTGAGTGATCAGTCGCAGGATGGCCGGTTATTATTACTGCTGGCCAATAACGATAAATCGGAGCCGCGTTTTCAGATTAACGATGGATTAACCACACAGCTTGTTTTTGGAATAGATGTAGAGGCTATGCAACCCGGGCAGGAGATCACCCTTCATGCAGAAAACGCTTTTGGTTTTCCGAAGCGTTCTATAAAAGATATTCCGGCAGGTGAATATTATGTGCAGGCATTGATCAACCGTTATGAAACATTCCACCTCAAAACAGGCCATACCGTAAAGCTGCCTCCCGACCAGGGTGAAGGCCAGCAATGGAATCGTAAGCCCGGTAACTTTTACAGCAACCCGGTTAAAGTATTGGTGGATCCTGCAAAGAAGGAAACGATAAAGCTTTCTATGGATCAGGAAATTGCCCCGATAGAAGAGCCGAAAGATTCCAGATATGTAAAGCATATTAAAATCCAGAGCAAGCTGCTCACCGAATTTTGGGGTCGCCCCATGTATTTGGGTGCGCATGTGCTGGTGCCCGAAGGCTTTGATGAACACCCGGAAGCGAAATATCCGCTCATGATTTTTCACGGGCATTTTCCCAGCGACTTCGGGGGATTCAGCACGGACCCTCCGCCAGCAGATATGGATACCACCGATTTCATTCCCCGCTTTGGTATTTATGGCTACAAAAAATTTCAGCAGCAGGAGGCTTATAATTTTTACAGGCAGTGGACGAGCAAAAACTTTCCACGCTTCCTGGTAATCGAAATACAACATGCCAATCCATACTACGATGATTCTTATGCGGTAAACTCGGCCAACCTGGGGTCTTACGGAGATGCCATTATGAAAGAGCTTGTACCTGAAATTGAAAAGCAATTTCGGGGTATTGGTGAAGGGTGGGCACGCTTTACCTATGGCGGCTCTACCGGGGGTTGGGAAGCATTAGCGGTACAGATGTTTTACCCGGATGATTTCAACGGCTGCTTTGCAGCATGTCCTGATCCGATTGATTTCCGCGCGTATTGTCTTGTGGATATTTATAAAGATAAAAATGCGTACTGGTACGATAGCGACTTTAAAAAGCTTCCGCGCCCTGCACACCGCAATTACCTGGGGCAGATTCAGAACACCATGGAAGAAACCAATCATTACGAGCTGGCATTGGGAACAAAATCGCGCAGCGGCCAGCAGTGGGACATCTGGGAAGCCGTTTACTCACCACAAGGTGAAGACGGATACCCGAAACGAATTTTTGATAAAGAAACCGGGGAGATTGATAAAAGCGTGGCCGAATACTGGAAAGAGAATTACGACCTGCGCTACATCCTGGAGCGCGACTGGAAAACGTTAGGCCCAAAGCTGGAAGGTAAGATTCATATTTACTGTGGTGATATGGACAACTACTACCTGAACAATGCCGTGTATTTGATGGAAGATTTTTTAAAGAAAACACAAACCCCGTTTTACAAAGGCGAAGTAGATTATGGCGACAGGGCCGAGCACTGCTGGAATGGCGACCAGGAAAATCCGAATTATGTATCGCGCTTGCGCTATAACACCATGTACCTGCCTAAAATTTTAAAACGGATCCAGGAAAGCGCACCCAAAGGAGCTGATGTAAAGAGCTGGCGATATTGATTTAGCAGGCGACTGACCCCGAATGTTCGGGGTCAGACGCCTTTCTATTTCAACTGCCTCAGGTAAAGCTGAATGGTATTCTCCAACCCGAAATACAAGGCATCGCAGATCAGGGCATGACCAATCGAAACTTCGTCTAAATGCGGAATAGAATCGTGTAAATATTTCAGGTTATCTAAGTCCAGGTCGTGGCCGGCATTTATTCCCAACCCAAGCTGGTCGGCAACTTTTGCAGCTTCCACATAAGGCTTGATGGAAACTTCCCTGTTTTTATGATAATGCGAAGCGTAAGGTTCGGTATATAGTTCTATCCTGTCTGCACCAACTGCTTTGGCGCCTTCAACCATAGCCACAACCGGATCAACAAAAACAGAAACACGCACACCATAACTTTTAATCGTGCTTACAATTTCCATTAGAAGCGATTTGTTTTTTACAGTATCCCACCCGGCATTTGAAGTAATCGCATCGGGCCCATCGGGCACCAGCGTGGCCTGTGCAGGTTTTGTTTCGCGAACTAATTTCAGGTAACGATCATCCGGGTAACCTTCAATGTTAAATTCAGTGGTTACAAATTTTTTTAATTCGATCACATCGCTGTAGCGGATGTGGCGTTCATCCGGCCTGGGGTGCACGGTTATACCTTGAGCGCCAAAACGTTCGCAGTCAATGGCTGCTTTAATTACATCCGGGTTGTTGCCTCCGCGTGCATTGCGCAGCGTGGCAATCTTGTTAATATTTACGGAAAGGCGTGTCATCTTGATGTTCCCCGGCTTTAGCCTTCAATTTTTATCTTCTGAAAGTAGCCGTATTTTTACCACAAATTTAAAACGAATTTGATCTATGAGCCTGAAGCAGCAGATTGATAATGATATTAAAGCGGCCATGTTAGCCAAGAATAAAGAAGAGCTTACCGCTTTACGCTCAGTTAAGTCTTTAATTCTGTTGGCCGAAACGGATAAAGGCGCTACCGGTGAGATCAGCGCTGATGTAGAAAACAAGCTCTTGATGAAAGCCGCCAAGCAACGCAAGGAATCGGCCGAAATTTTTCAGAAAGAGGGGCGCACCGACCTGGCGCAGAAAGAGCTGCTTGAGCTGGAAATAATCAGTCGCTATCTGCCCAAGCAATTGTCTGAAGAAGAAGTTTCGGCTGAGCTTAAAAAGATAATTGAGCAGGTGGGCGCCAAAGGACCGCAGGACATGGGCAAGGTGATGGGAACGGCCACCAAACAGCTTGCCGGCAAAGCCGATGGCAAAATGATTTCGGAGCTGGTAAAAAAATTACTCGCCTCTTGAGCAAAGCCGACCTGGTAATAGCCATCATTCTGGCTGTTGGTGCATTTATGGGCTATAAGCGCGGCTTCTTAATGGAGTTGTTCTTTTTGCTGGCGCTGGTTGCCGGTGTGCTTTTGGGATTTAAGCTGATGGGCTGGGGTGTAGCGGTATTGGCGCGTGAGTTTAATGCCGATACGAAAGTGCTGCCATATATTTCCTTCCTGTTAATTTTTGGGCTGGTTCTGCTGCTGGTTTTGTTCATTGGCAACCGGATTAAAAATTCGTTAGATAAAACTTTTTTGGGAAGGGTAGATGCGTGGGCCGGGGCCGTGCTGGGTGTGCTGAAGTATGCGTTCAGTATCAGCGTTATAATCTGGATACTGGAGTCGTTTGATTTGGATTGGCTGGATGCACAGGCCAAAGATTCGGTGTTATTTCCCTGGGTGGCAGGGGTGGCGCCCGGTGCAGCTTCTTTTTTCGGGGAATTTTTACCATTTTTCAAAGAAACCTTCAGGCAGTTCTGAGGTTTGTCTTTTTTTAAGTTATTTATCGGTTAGTAAATCAGGACATCCATGTCGTTGGTGGTTAAAGAAGAGAAAGATTTCAAATTTGTAGATGAAGGCGAAGGCCAGGTGCTGATGCTTTTACACGGACTTTTCGGAGCGTTGAGCAACTGGGAAGGCGTGGTGAATCACTATAAAAAACATTTCAGGGTAGTAATACCCATGCTGCCCATATACGAAATGCCCATTAAAGAAGCCGGGCTGGTGGGCTTGCGCGAGTTTACCGAGCGCTTTGTGGCCATGAAGCAATTAGACAACATGATCATCATGGGAAATTCGCTGGGCGGGCACGTAGGCATTCTCTATACGCTGGCCAACCCGGCCAAAGTTTCCAAGCTGGTGCTTACCGGAAGTTCCGGGCTATTTGAAAACACTATGGGCGGCTCTTACCCGCGCAGGGGAAGCTACGATTACATCCGCGAGCGCGTGGCGTACACGTTTTACGATCCGAATGTGGCATCAAAAGAACTGGTGGACGAAGTATTTGAAACCACCAAAAGTATACCCAAGTGTATGCGCATTGTAGCGATTGCCAAATCCGCGCAACGCAATAACCTGGCGCTGGAGCTGCCCAACATTAAAGTTCCCACGCTGCTGGTTTGGGGCCTGAACGACACCATCACACCACCAATGGTAGGGCATGAGTTTAACAGGCTTATTCCCAATTCCGAGCTGAAGTTTATAGACAAATGTTGCCATGCTCCCATGATGGAGCATCCGGAAAAGTTTAACCAGCTGGTAGAAGATTTTTTAGTGCACAGAAACTGATTGCATGATTGCGGAAGAGCTGATCAACCACATGATACCACCGCTTAAAACAAGCGATGACGCACACAAGGCTATCGTGTGGATGGAAGAGTTTCGTTGTACCCATTTGCCCGTAGTGGAAAATGGAGAATTGCTCGGTTTTATATCGGAAGAAATTATTCTCGAATCGAATGATATAGAACGCCCGCTAACGGAGTTTAACCTGGTAGGGAAAACCTGCACGGTACAGCTTAGCTCACACTTTTACGATATTCTGAAAGTAGCAGGCGATCATAAGCTGCAAATGGTAGCTGTTTTGAATGAAGAGCAAAAATATGCCGGTGTAATTACCGTGCAGGACATCATGGTTTCATTTGCGCAAACTGCATCGGTGCAAATGCCGGGAGGGATCATCGTGTTGTCCATGGATCTGATCGATTATTCGCTGGCGGAAATAAGCCGCTATATAGAGGAGAACAATGCCAAGATCATCAGCAGCATGATGGTGGAAGACCCGATGGATAAAGGCAAGATCAAGCTAACACTGAAGATAAACCAGGTGGAGCTGAACCGTATTGTAGCTACACTCGAACGGTTCGGGTATCGCATCATCGGGCGTTACCACGAAACCCGTGTTGATACAGGGGAAAAAGAAAAGATTGACATGTTGCTCCGCTTTCTGGATATTTAACTGGCAGCCATGCGCATCGGACTTCACGGCAAAGACACTAACGAAAAATCATCCCGCCTGATTGAACACCTGCTGGGGCAATTAAAGGAACGCAAAGCCGAGATATGGGTATCTGAAAAATTTGAAAAGCTGGTAAAGCCTTCTTTACTGGCCGATATAAAATATAAGTCGTTCCAGTTAGGCGATAGCCTGCGCAGCCTCGATTGTTTTTTCTCATTGGGTGGCGATGGCACCATGCTGGAATCTGTTACCTACGTGGGTAAAGCAGAGGTTCCGATCCTGGGTATCAATACCGGCCGGCTGGGATTCCTGGCTACCATCAGCCGCGATGATGTGGATAAAGCGCTTGACGCGGTGTTTAACAGCAAGTACAAGGTAGAAAAACGCACCCTGCTTAAACTGGTTTCATCAACCAAGCTATTTGAGCCGCGCAACTTTGCCCTTAACGATATCACCATCATGAAGAAGGACACTTCTTCCATGATTACCGTGCACGTTAAGGTGGATGGCGAGCTGTTAAACTCTTACTGGGCCGATGGCATAATCATCTCCACACCCACAGGTTCAACCGGCTATTCGTTGAGCTGCGGTGGGCCTTTGGTTTACCCCAAATCAGAAAGCTTTATCATAACGGCTGTTAGCCCGCATAACCTGGGCACACGCCCCATTGTAATTTCAGATAAATCAGAAATAGAAGTGGAAATAGAGGGGCGCAGCAAGAAATACCTGATTTCCCTTGATTCGCGTTTTGAAACAGTGGATGAAACCGTAAAGCTGAAAATCAAACGCGAACGTTTTCTCGTAAAGCTCATCCAGTTGCCCGGCCAGCATTTCTTCGATACCCTGCGCCAAAAACTTAATTGGGGGCTGGATATTCGAAATTAGTTTGGTTCCGAACTATTTTTTTAAGTTTGTAACTGGCAAAATTGTCTGTACATGAGAAAGTTATTTTTTGGTGTGTTATGCTTGGCGTTCCTGTTTGCCAGCGCCCCGGAAGCCGAGGCTCAGTTTAACCGCAAAGCCATAAAGAAAAACAACAAGCGCATAGCCAATTACAGGGGTAAGAAAGGCGGCTTTGGTAATAAGGTTTACAACGCGGTTGGCTTTTCGGCAAGCGCACTGAATTACTATGGCGATATTGCCCCGCGCCCGCAACGGGTTAGCACCGATATTTCATTTACCCGCCCTGCCCTGGGGCTTTCATTTATGCACCGGTTTGGTCCGCGCTATTCACTCATGGCCCAGTTCATGTACGGAACCTTAAGGGGGTCTGATACGCAATCGGCAGACCAGGGCGATGCTGAAAATGGTGTGTACCGCTATCAGCGTAATCTTTCATTCCGAAACCGGATAAAAGAGCTTTCCGTACTGGCATACTTCGATTTGTTTGAGAATGACGCCACCTACATCAGCCGTGTAAAATGGACACCCTATGCATATATCGGTTTGGCAGGGTTCCATCACAACCCGCAGGCACAGGCCCCCGCCACCGGGCTTAACGGAGAGAATTTAGGTGTTACCCCCGGCACCTGGGTAAACCTGAGGCCGCTTGGCACAGAAGGTCAGTATGCAGACCTTGATCCGTCTGATGCCAACTATGGAATAAAACCATATAGCAATTTTCAGGTGGCGATTCCGTTTGGATTAGGAGCGCGTTTCAGAATCAATGAAGTGATGGACCTTTGGGCAGATATTGGCTTCCGCTATACATTTACTGATTACTTGGATGATGTAAGCCGAAACTATGTAGACTTGGGTGTGTTTGGCACTAACAACCTCGCCCGCGCCATGTCGTATCGCAGCAGCGAGCTGCCGGCAAGTGAAATTCCGGCCCAGGTTCCTTACACCGCCAGGAATGGAGTGGACTATGCAACAATTCCCGGTTATGGCCGCGAGCATCCGGACAATATGCGGGGCTCGAAAAGTGATAAGGATATTTACATGGTAACAACCGTCAGGCTCACCTACATTCTGGGCGCTACCATGCATAAAGCCAAATTCAGATAATCAATTAAGTATAATGCGATTGACGAGAAGTATTGCGGCTGTTGGGTTAATCGTATTGTTGGGTGGTCTGCACCAGGCGCAGGCGCAGCAAATGTTGGGGCAGCGATCCGAGATCGGTTTTGGTGTCGGAACCTTTAACTATACCGGGGATCTTGTGCGTACCTATAACCTGGCGTTCTCCAAACCCGCGGCAACTGTTTTTTACCGCTCTAACATCAGCCAGGTGATCAGCTTCAGAACAGCTATTACAGGGGGAAAAATCGGGGCGAGCGATACCCGAAACCCTATCGATCCTTTTGCTGTAAACCGGGCCGCCTCGTTTAACCTGTTCCTGCTGGAGGGATCGGGCACATTTGAGTATCACTTTCTGAACTGGCGCGATGATAAGCGCAGGCTCCGGTTTACACCTTACCTGTTTGCAGGAGCAGCCCTATTTGGAATTTCAGGGGTACAACAGAAAAATGCGGAGTATAGTAATGTGCAAATGTCAATACCCTTTGGTGGAGGAATGAAGTATGTACTTAACCCCAAATATTACGTAGCTTTTGAATTTGGTATGCGCAAGACCTTTTTCGATTACCTCGATAATATTTCCGATGGCGATCTGCAGTACAAGAACTATCAGTACGGCAACGTATTCGATAAAGACAATTACTTTTTTGCAGGCTTCACATTAACCTATACGTTCTACGATATACCGTGCCCCAGTAGTCCGTACCGGTAATTTTCACCTCAATTATTCAACTTTATTGCAGCGGTGCACATCTTAAAACACCCTTGGGTGCAGAAATAGAAGAAGTTTGGAAAAAAGCCTATTTTTGCCGCCTTGTGGCTTCGTTTAAGGAAAATATAGATTTTAACAACCTGCCTCTGCACGTGGCCGTGATCATGGACGGCAATGGCCGCTGGGCAAAACGCAAAGGGGCGGCACGGATTTTTGGCCATCGTAACGCCATACAGGCAGTAAAAGATGTAACGGAAGGATGTGGCGAACTGGGGATAAAATACCTTACACTATATGCCTTCAGCACCGAGAACTGGGGCCGCCCTAAAGAAGAGGTTGACGGATTAATGGAACTGCTGGTTAATACATTGAAAAAAGAGATTAATACCCTGCACGAAAACCAGGTGAAGCTGCAAACCATTGGTGATGTAAGCCACTTGCCGGTTGATTGCCAGAATAATCTTGCAGAAGCGATTGCATCTACGCAGCACAACAGCGGACTAACGCTTCAGCTGGCCTTAAACTACAGTGGCCGGTGGGAAATTGTAAAGGCGGCCAAAAAGCTGGCTGAGAAAGCCAAGGCAGGCGTCCTGAAACCCGAAGAAATAGACGAGCCCTATTTTGCCGCACACCTGGAAACATCGGGTATCCCCGATCCTGAACTTTTAATCCGCACCAGCGGAGAGCTACGCGTAAGCAATTTTTTGCTTTGGCAGATTGCGTATACCGAAATTTTTATAACCCCGACTCTTTGGCCCGACTTCCGCAAAGAAGATTTGTACGAAGCCATTTGCGCCTATCAGAAACGCGAACGAAGATTTGGAAAAGTGCTGAACCCAACCGCCTGATAAATCCAATGAAGAGAATTTTACTTTGTGCAGTTGTATTGTGTGTTTGGATGAGCAGACAGGCAGAAGCCCAATTCAGAAGCCGCACACAATCATCCTCACCGGCATTAAGCGAACAAACTCTAAACTATGCCGCCCCCCAGGAATACACCATTGCCGGCATAGAAGTAACAGGCCTTAGCCTGCTCGATAAAAATGCGATGGTATCCTTAACAGGCCTTAAAATCGGGGATAAAATAAAAATTCCGGGCGATGGAATTTCCAATGCTATACGCAGGCTATGGAAGCACGGCTTGATTGGCGATGCTTCTATCTCCGTTCAGAAAATAGAAAGCGACCAGGTATACCTGGAAATCGAATTGACCGAGCGCCCGCGCCTCAATGATTTTTATTTCACCGGGATCAGCAAAGGCCGCCAGTCTTCTCTGAAAGAAGACTTAAAGCTGATTCGGGGGAAAATTGTAAACGATGCCACCATCCGTAACACCGAACTGTCGGTTAAAAAACATTTTGTTAAAAAGGGATTTCTGAACACAGCCGTAAAAGTTATCCCGCAATCAGACACCCTGACCCGCGGTAATGTGCGGCTGCGCATTGATGTAGACCTGAAATCGAAAGTGAAAATCAACGCTATACATATTGATGGGAACCATGATATATCGGCTGGTAAGCTGAAAAACAAACTTAAAAAAACACACGAGCACCCGCGCATGTCGCTGCATCGTGCCTTGCTGGCCGAGGTTTTAACCTTTAAGCCGGGTAAAATAAAACCAGCACTGGATTCCAGCCGCAAGCTAACCACCCGCGATGTAAAAGAATTTATGAACCGGCATGTAAAGCTGAATGTATTTGCCGGTTCCAAGTTTATCCGTTCCGAATTTGAGGAAGATAAACTCAAGCTTATTGCATACTATAATTCGCTTGGTTATCGCGATGCCGAGATTTTATCCGACACCATTGTAAACTTCGATAAATCAAACATCGATGTAAAGATCAAAGTGTACGAAGGTCGTAAGTACTACTTCCGCAACATTACCTGGGTGGGGAATTACGTGCACAGCTCCAATACGCTCAATAAAATTCTGGATATCAATAAGGGCGATGTATATAACAATGAGCTCCTCACCAAGAAAACAACCTTTAATCCAAAGGGTGCAGACATTAGCGGCTTGTACATGGACGATGGTTACCTGTTTTTCCAGTTGCGCCCGGTAGAAGTAGCTGTGGTGGGCGATTCGATAGATGTGGAGATGCGTATTCATGAAGGCGACCGGGCCACGATTGATGAAGTGATCATCAGCGGAAATGAGCGAACTAACGACCACGTGATACGCAGGGAGCTCAGCACTATTCCGGGACAGAAATTCAGAAGGTCTGACCTGATCCGTACGCAGCAAATGCTTTCGCAGATGGGATATTTCAATCCGCAAAAGATCGACCAGGATATTCGTCCAAACCCGGCAGACGGAACGGTGGACATAGAATGGAAAGTAGAAGAACAATCCAACGACCAGATTGAGCTCTCCGGGGGATGGGGCGGATTCTACGGGTTTGTAGGAACGGTGGGCCTTTCTTTCAACAACTTCTCTATCCGCAATGTGCCGCATCTTAAAAAATGGAGACCCCTACCGGTAGGTGATGGCCAGCGTTTGTCGCTTAGGGCACAGGCTAACGGCCGCTCTTTCCAGAGCTACAGCTTATCATTCACGGAACCCTGGCTGGGCGGCCGCAGGCCAAACTCCTTAACCGTAAGCCTGAACCATTCGATATCGCGCCTGGCTAATGCACGGTTTGAGTTCACAGATAATACCTCGTTGAAACAAAGTGGCATTACCCTTGGCTTTGGCCGAAGGTTGGAGTGGCCCGATAACTACTTCTCGCTTACGCATTCGCTTTCTTTCCTCGTGTACAACTACAGGAACTACTTTGGCGGAGCCTCAACCATTCTGCCTGCTGAAGGCCGCACCTATGAGGTCATGTTCAATACCACGCTTTCGCGGAACAGCATTGATAACCCGATGTATCCTTCGTCTGGTTCAACCATATCATTGGCTGTAAACTTAACACCACCCTATTCGCAATGGCGCGATAAATCGTATTATGAGAATATCAACCAGCGCTTCAAGTGGACGGAACTGCACAAATGGATGTTTGATGCCAAGTTTTACCTGAAATTAGCAGGTAGTCAAAAGCCCGATGGCAGAAGCTTAGTGCTGGAAACCAAAGCACACCTGGGCTTTATTGGTACGTATGATAAGGGCCTGGGCCCGGGTCCGTTTCAGCGCTTCCTGGTGGGTGGTGATGGACTGGCCGGTGGCTTCAACTCATTTGTGCTGGGCCAGGATATTATTGGCTTGAGAGGTTATCCCAATAACCAGGTTACGCCTCCACTCTATGCCTTGCGCGGTTCACAATCTTTAAATGGTATTGAAGGTGGTATTGTGTACAACAAGTTTGGTATGGAGCTGCGCTACCCGGTAACCACGGGACAATCGGCTACTATCTATGGCTTCCTGTTTACAGAGGCAGGAAACAACTGGGACAATTACCGCGATTTTAATCCGTTTAACCTGTATAAATCGGCCGGGGTGGGTGCCCGTATCTTTATGCCGGCTTTCGGGTTAATTGGGCTTAACTGGGCCTACGGATTCGATCGCCTGCCGGGAGCTGCGGATAAGAGCGGATCACAATTCCACTTCACCATAGGCCAGCAAATCAGATAAAAAATGCGGTTTTTAATAACAACAGCTTGTGTTCTGCTTTTCGGCCTGAGTTTTGTTCAGGCTCAGAAGTTCGGATATTTTGACTCAGAGTATGTGCTGAGCAAATTGCCCGAATACAGCAAGGCGCAGGGAGAGATAGACCAGCTTTCGGCTGCATGGCAAAAGGAAGTGGAAGAAATGCAGACCAAGGTGGATGCGCTTTACCGCAGTTACCAGGCCGAGCAGGTGCTGTTAACCGAAGCCATGAAAACCGAGCGACTGGATGAGATTAAAAAGAAAGAAACAGAGCTAAAAGATTATAATAAGAAGGTTTTTGGGTACAACGGACTATACTTTTTGAAAAAAGCGGAATTGATTAAACCTTTGCAGGATAAAATATTTGATGCGGTAGAAAAAGTGTGCAAGGCGAACCGGTTGGCCATTCTTTTTGATAAGGCCGAGCTGGTAATGGTGTACACCGATCCACGGCACGATTATACGGATTTCATATTGGAAGAATTGGGTCTGGGAGACCCCAACGATAAAGTCAAATAAACAAACTAAAAATGAGAACACTCTTTGTACTACTTTTTTGCGCAGCAACCCTAAGCGCTAATGCCCAGGAAACGCAAAAGATCGGCTATGCCGACTGGAATTATATTTTCGGACAGATGCCGGAATTCAAACAAATTGAAAATGAATTAAAAACACACGGCACCCAACTGGAAAACCAGATGCGTGCAAAACAACAGGAGCTTGAAGCAAAATATAAAGCATACACGTCAATGCCTGCAACCACACCGGATGCTATTCGTGCCGATAAGGAAAGAGAACTTCAAACGCTTCAGGAGAGTCTTCAAAAGTTTCAGCAGGATGCCCAAACCTCTTTAGGGAATAAGCAAAATGCTTTAATGGACCCTGTGTTCAAGAAAATCGGCAAGGCAATAGAAGATGTGGCAAAAGAAAACGGCTACGCCTTTATCTTAAACCCGCAATTGGTGGGAAGCGGTGAAGATGTGCTGCTTTACAGCGATGAAAAATACGACATTTCAAAGCTTGTGCTGAAGAAGCTGGGGGTTACGCCTAAGCCCGAAGCAGCGAATAAGTAATTCAAAAGAGTTTATGGAAACTAAAAGCCCCGCGGTTTGCGGGGCTTTTTTATTTCTCATGCCACTGCCTTTTCAATAGGGTGCTTACGGGGTTCCGTTTACACAGGCTTACGAAAAGCAAACCATCACTTTTTGTTAAGCGTAAAGCTGAAGTGTTCGTTTCCCGCATATAGCTCATTATTTTTATCCAGGAAAAAGAGAACGTTTTCATCCCCCGCAAGGAGAGAAAAGGACTTTTCCTGCTTGTCAGTATAAAGCTGATAGATTATCGTGTTGGGATTTGAAACCGTCCCTTTGATAATTGTCCATTTACCTTCTATATCAGATTCTCTGTTGAAGGTCGTTTTTAACTGGTATGTTGTTGGCAATAAAGTTTTGGGATCCCGGTTGAGGATGAGTTTCCATTTGAGCTTAAAACAGTCAGGGGGAACAGTCAGATTATTATCTTCGGCAAATCCCCTGCAAGGTGTCCGGCCGTCAAAGACAACCTGTAATGAAGTGTTATCCGTTAACGTTGATGAAGCTGTCAGTGTGGGCAACCCGGCAGAGGGGGTAGGCTCTTTTCGGTTAAGCGTATAGCTCCATCCCCCGTTTCCGATCATCAACCGGTTTTGGGGTGTTAACAGGTGAAAAAGATTATCGTTCAGCTTGACCATTGATATTCCGGCTGGCAGCTTGCTGCTTTTTAAATGATAAATTTTCCCGTTAATATTTTTACTCTCACTTCTCGACACGGTATATGTTCCTTCAAAAGAACGTTTTTCTCCACCGCCTTTAAAGCCCAGGGTGTTGGGTTGCGATTCTCCAAAAGCAATGTCCAACACAAAAGAACCGGTATTCAATTTTAAATTCCACCGGATGAAATCAACTTTGGTATCCGATGGTATGGCCAGCATGGATTTAATTAACGCATCGCCCGGTGTGCTGCCGACAAAAACAATTTCTGAAGATGAGCCTCCTGCTCCCGAACAGGAGCTTACAACAATACAGGGCAAAAGGCAGCCTATAAAGAAAAATGGTTTCAGCGATTTCATGATTATGCCGGATTAACGTTGCTTAAAAATAATTCAAATTATTTGTTCGACAAAATAAGATATAATATAATATATTTATTGCCGCTATGAGAAAAACATTTTTAGGCGAATTTGAAGAGATCGTGCTACTGGCCGTAGCCGTACTGGATGCCGGTGCTTACGGGGTTTCCGTTACGCTGGAAATTGAGAAGCAAACCGGCCGGTCTGTCGGGTTTAATACGGTACACACCACCTTGCAACGGCTGGAAGAAAAAGGATTCCTTTCTTCCAAAATGGGCGGAGCTACTGCGGAAAGAGGCGGACGGAGAAAACGCTTTTTCCGGCTGACCGCTGCCGGGGGGAAGGCGCTAAAGGAAGTAAAAGATATCCGGATGCAGTTTTGGGAAGCATTGCCCCCGAAAGCCATGTACTTATCAGGACGTTGAGCATTGACAAGTATGCAGAATAATGATAACTATACTAAACCGCCCCGCTTAGCCGACTGGCTTTTAAAAAGATTTGCCCCTGCCGGCACACTGGAAGAAGTGCAGGGCGATTTGCTTGAGCTGTATCATTACTGGATTGAAACGGACGGCTTGCAGGCTGCACGCCAACGATATACCTGGACAGTGCTTCGTTTACTAAGACCGTTTTCAAGAAAAAATTTACCTGAAACCAATCAATATCATTCATCACACTCATTTTATACAGGCATGATAAAAAACAGCTTCAACATTGCGCTGCGGAACTTTGCTAAAAACAAAAGTTACGCGCTGATTAATTTATCCGGATTAACCCTGGGCTTAACCGTAAGCATGTTCATCTTTCTGTTTGTCAGGAATGAATTGAGCTATGATGAATACCTGCCCGGTTATGACCACGTGGTTCGGATACAGCCAACAGTTACTTCCAGGAATGGCGAACAAACATGGGCTACGTCTGAAGGTTTCCTGGTTCCAACTGTTACTTCATTGTATCCGGAGGTTGAAGCAGCCACCCGCATCCTGCGCAATGATAATGAAGTGGAGTTCAAGATCGGTTCAAAGCAGTTTTCAGAATTAGGTGCGATTGCAGTGGACTCCTCTTTCTTCAAGGTATTTCCATTCCCATTCATTTATGGTGACCGGAATACGGCACTTGACAAACCCGATGGTGTTGTCATTTCCGGTGAAGTATCGCGCAGGCTGTTTGGGGACGTTGATCCGGTGGGGGAAATTATCATGAAGGATGGGGCTGCCGTTGTCATAACCGGGGTATTTGAAGATGTGCCGGATAACAGCCACTTCAATTTTAAAATTGTGGTTCCCCTGAAATCATTTTGGCCCGATGTGGACCAGTCGCGGAATATGTACGCCTTTTATTCTTATGTGCGGGTGAAGTCGGCAGCGCAGGTAAAACCCCTTTCAGAAAAACTGTTAAATGACTGGTATGCCATCTACGGTTATCTCGATGAAAAAGGGGTGCCTGATCCCCCCGAAAGTTTTAAGACTGAGTTGGGATTGATGCCGCTTTCAGCGATCCATCTGACCAGCAAGGCTGAAAAGGAGTTTGGAGTAAACGGCAGCCTACAAGTAGTTTATATTTTTATTGGTGTGGCCTGTCTTATCCTGATCATTGTAGTGATCAATTATGTTAACCTCTCCAATGCAATGGCGTTGAAACGTTCCCGGGAAGTTGCCATCCGGAAAACGATCGGGGCTTCACGCGGCAAGTTGTTTCTCAACTTTATTCTTGAATCGTATGGGTTCAGCCTGTTAGCTTTTGCATTGAGTTTTGTGATGATGATGCTGCTTATGCCCTTCTTTAATACACTGACCGGGAAGCAATTTGACATTCATGTGCTGTTAAACTATCAAACGCTTGTTCCTGCATTTGTGCTCTGGATCGCTCTTGGATTTCTGTCGGGCTTTTATCCTGCGATAATCCTTTCCTCATTTAACCCTATGCAGGTACTAAAATCAGGTATAGGAACAAGTAAGTCAGGGGTAGTTTCGTTGCTCCTGAGACGCGGCCTGCTGGTTTTCCAGTTTACTATTTCAGCCCTGTTGATCGTGGCGGCATTTGCCATACAGCATCAAATGGATTTTATTGAAACCATGAACATAGGGCTCAATAAAGACAATGTGGTGATCGTTCCGGTAAAAGGAGATGTTTATCAAAAGCGCGAAGCTTTAAAAAATGAGATGAACAAGTTGAAGGGTGTAGAGCGATCAACGTATGCATCCGTTGCACCCGGCAAACGGGTGGTTTTCCTTACTGTAAGAATTCCTGACCTGGCCGGAAGCCGGAGTGGAAATGATGATGGCACACGCGATATGCGGGTGATGGCAGTGGATCACGATTTTATAAAAACGCTCCAGCTCGAAGTTATTGAAGGAAGGGATTTTTCAATAGACAACCCTTCCGATATACAGTCTGCATTCTTACTTAATGAAGCAGCAGTGAAAGAGTTTAACCTGGATGACCCCATTGGAAAACCTTTTGAATATCGTTTTGGTGAACCCAAGACAGGCCATATCATCGGGGTTGTAAGGGATTTCAATTTTGCCTCTGTTCATACCAAAGTGGAACCTCTGATGCTGCACATTCTGCCGTGGTATTCTACTTTGTGTATTCGCCTGAACACAGACGCCAGCAGTGAATCCATTGAGAATATTGAAGAAGTATGGAAAAGTATTTCTTCATCACCTTTTGACTATTATTTTCTGGATGCCAGCTATGATGCCTTATACAAGGCAGAAAAAACAACCAGCCAGCTTATCACGTACCTTACCATATTAGCATTGGCCTTTGCTTGTCTGGGTTTGTTTGGGGTCGTCTCTTTCTTCATCGAATATCGCACCAGGGAAGTGGGGATACGAAAAGTGTTTGGCGCTTCCGTATTTTCCCTGCTGCAGGAGCTTTCTAAGGAATATATGCTGGTGGTGATCGCAGGGAATATCTTTGCCTTGTACCCTGCATGGTTCCTGGTCAACCAATGGCTGCAAAAATTTGCATACCGTGTGGAGTTATCGGTATTACCATTCATTGTAGCATTCCTTGTCAGCGTTGTTCTGGCGTATTGCTCAATCCTCCGGGTAGTAATCAAAACCGCAAGAATAAACCCCGCAGTGATATTAAAAAATGAATAAAACGAAAGATGAGTAAACATAACAGACCTATAAGGTTTTTAAAACCTTATAGGTCTTATGGGAGCATGACGAACAAGAAAAACCATATCAAACCACCCCGCCTGGCAGACTGGCTTTTGAAAAGATTTGTTCCTGCCGGTACACTGGAAGAAGTGCAGGGCGATTTGCTGGAGCTATATCATTACTGGATTGAAACGGATGGCTTGCAGGTAGCCCGCCAACGGTACATTTGGACAGCGCTTCGTTTGCTAAAACCGTTTTCAAGAAAAAATTTATCTGAACCCAATCGTGATCATTTCGCACACTCATCTTATACAGGCATGATACAAAACTATTTCAAGATCGCGTGGCGCACGCTACGCACTCAATGGCAATACAGCTTTATCAACATTACCGGTCTGTCCGTTGGCATGGCATGTTGCATTCTCATTTTGCTTTACGTTCGTCATGAGCAAAGCTATGACCGGTATCACGATGGGGCAGAACGTATCTATCGTGTCATTCGTGATGAAATGAACAATGCGGATCAGCTTGAGCCGTATGCCACAACCCCCGGGGCGATGGCGCTGAGTATGCGCAATGAGTTTCCCGAGGTGGAGGTGGCAGCCACGCTTTTTCAAAACCGCCCAATGGCGATGCAATACGAAGACAGGCAATTTTATGAAGACCGTGTGTATGAAGCCGACAGCAACCTGTTCAGGGTATTCACTTTTCCTTTTGTGAAAGGCTCTCCGAAAGAAGCATTCGTTACTCAGCAATCCATTGTCATTACCGAAAGCACTGCACAAAAGTATTTCGGTACGGACGACCCGATAGGGAAGCCGATGCGCAGCGAAGGCAGTGAATACTTCGTAACCGGTGTGCTGAAAGATGTTCCGGGCAATTCACATTTCAGGTTTGATATGCTGATCCCGTTAAGGACTGTCGAAGAAAGGTTCAATACGATATGGGGGCCGCCCAGGTATCACACCTATATCAAATTAAAGGAATCAGTTGACCCGGTAAATTTTGAAGCCAGGCTCGCAGCGTATGCACAAACCAAATACGAACGCAGACCGTTAGACAAATTCCACATACAGGCGCTCACCGATATTCACCTGCATTCCAAATTAAACCGCGAACTGGAAGCCAATGGTGATGCCTCTGTTATCCGGGTTCTGGTAACCATTGCTTTGTTCATCATTTTCATGGCAGGGATCAACTACATTAACTTAGCTACAGCCCGATCAACCAAACGGGCAAAGGAAGTGGGTATCCGCAAAACGTCAGGCGCTTTGCAACGCGGACTGATCTTCCAGTTTTTAACAGAGTCCGTTCTGATCACCATGCTTGCTTTTGCGTTTGCCGTAGTTCTGATCGCATTGCTTCTTCATCCTTTTAACCAGTTGGCCGGAAAGCAACTGGAAGTGTTTCAGCCGGAGCTTTGGTTAGTCTGGCTGTCCCTGGCCGGTCTTGCTGTGGCCATCGGAGTTATAGCCGGTCTTTATCCTGCTGTTTATCTATCGTCTTTTAATCCTGTGCATGTTTTGAAAGGCAGCAACATGCAAGTATCGGGCAGTGCGGGTTGGCTGCGGAAGGCGTTAGTGTGTGTGCAGTTTACCATATCCATTTGCCTGATCATTGGCACAACCGTGGTGGTAAGCCAGATGAATTATATTGGCAGCAAGCATCCCGGTTTTGACAAAGAGCATGTTATCGTGGTTCCCAACGCAAGGATGCTGAACAACCGCCCGGTGATGGAGCAACGTATCGCGCAGCTTGCCGGTATAAAGAAAGTGGGAGCCTCTACCGGAAGTATTACCGGTGCACCCAACTGGACAGGCAATATCCGCACGGAAAATTCTCAGACTGACCGGCTAATCAATTTCTGCCAGATCAATTATGATTATATAGATGCGTTGGGCATCCAACTGCTGGCAGGCCGCCAGTTCTCTCCCGACTATCTTATCGATACCGTTAATACCCTTATCCTGAATGAAACGGCCGTGCGTGATCTTAACCTAAATAATCCCGTAGGTCAACGGCTGATCTGGGACGCTTCAATGGATACGGTACTGTATGCCGCTGTGGTTGGAGTGGTCAGCGACTTTCATTTCAATTCTTTCCATGATCCGATCAAACCCTTTGCTTTCCTGATACGGAATAATTTTTTTGTGCAGGAAGATTTTACTTCCAGGCTGTTCATCAAAACAACGGCAGGCAATCCTACCGAAACCGTTCGACAGGTAGAGGCGATATGGAAAGAATTTGCTCCGAACCGCCCGTTTTCCTACACCTTCTTAGATGACAATTTTAAAAACCTTCATGCAGATGAAGAACGTTTTAAAGTGTTGTTCTCCTGCCTGACGGGGCTTGGAATCTTCATCGTGTGCCTCGGTTTGTTTGCGCTGATTGCTTTTGTAACCGAGCAACGCACAAAAGAGATCGGCATACGCAAAGTATTGGGCGCATCTGTTGCCAGTATCGTGATGATGCTCAACAAAGATTTTATGAAGCTGGTACTTATTGCGTTGATGATCGCTTCGCCTGTTGCCGTGTATTTCATGAACCGGTGGCTGGAAGGTTTTGCTTATCGCATTACGTTGCAATGGTGGATGTTCGCTTTGGCCGGAATAATATCATTGACCATTGCGTTTTTAACAACGGCTTATCAATCCGTTAAAGCGTCTTTGGTAAACCCTGTGGATAGCCTTCGGGCGGAGTAATTTATTTACTTATATCTTTCTTTTCTATGAAAAATTTACCGGTCTTTTTGACATTTCCAACCAACACGACCAACGTGCCATTTATAGAATTTTTCTGAGGCACGCCATCAAATTCAAAGTACCCCCCGGGTACAACTTTCTTAAAATGAAATGAGCCTGCTCCGCAGAACCGGTATTCCTCATGTGCGACATTTCCCTTGAGGGGCGGATTGGAAACCTCAACGAAATTTGAATCGGCATCGAAATCTACTGAAACGGTAAATGCCGTCTTCCCATCGTCAAGCTCGTAGTGTCCATACCATTCCCCTTTTACCATTTCTTTTTGCGCTTTCGTTAATGGTTGAGGTATGGTGCAGGACTGCGACCACACAACGTTATACACGAACGCCAAAAAGAAAAACAACAACGAAGTCTTCATATACATTTTAACATATTGATGATGGCGGAATGAAAAAAGTTTTATAGCATAAAAGAAAAAATGAGTTCACTTGCTTTCCCCACCCACCTCCGCCCGGAGTAGCAATCACAATTTTATCGCCTGCATTTACATCTATAGTAGCCAGGCCCGGCAGTTGAATTTTTTCTCCGTTGGCACGGATAAGTTGTTGTGTGCCGCTTTGGTAAACCCTGTAAAGTGCCTCCGGGCGGAATAATTCTTGAACTACTTTAAAAAACTTTAAGCGGTTTTTGCGTTGCTTCCCGGATGCGTTTTTTGACCTGGTCAATTTTGAGAGGCTTTAGAAGCTTTGGCGGATCGATGGATTCGTCTATTTCATCAAAAAAGTTTACAGCTTTCAAGGCGATCATTGGGTTGGAGTAGGTGTATTTCGCTGAAAAGAAGTCAACCATCTGTTTCATGCTAAAATGTTCCAACAGGAAATAAATATCAATGAAATCTTTCAGTCGCTTTCCGCTTTGTATGATGGCATGGAATTTCATGGCAGCAATGTCTTCTTTGCTGAGAAATGTAATACCCTCTTCCGTAACCGGTGGCCTGATGAACGGGTAATCATGTTTGATGAAATCCGTTTTTACATTGTTGACTAATACGATGATTGTGTTAGTCCTTTGAAAGATTTCCCTGACCGTGTATTTTGGCTTCAGTAAATTTAAAATATCTTCCTGCGTGAAGTCGTCCTGCGTGAATAAATCGATATCAACAGAGTTCCGGTGTCCCAACTGTAGTGCAAGCGCAGTCCCTCCAACCAGGTAGAATTTTTTTAGCTCAGGCAGATGTTGAAGCTCCTGAATTAAGGAAAATGTTTTGGGCGAAATAATGGATGACGTTTTATGCAGCATTCAAAAAATCAGAAGTCAGAAAAAATCTGGAGAACTCTTTATCTCTTCCGTCTAACTGGGCGCTCCATTCAATAGTTTCAAGTATTTGCTCTCTCGTGTAGAAAGAAACCATGTTTTGCCACTCTTCCAAATTTCCCATTTGAAGTATTCTTTCAATCACAATCTTATACGACTTCTCGTAATTGAATGTATCCAGGTCATACTCCCACAGCAGGGCTGGATTGATAATGGCTGGCCTGTTCTTATTCATAATTTTCTTATCCAAATTTACAAAATAAAAGCACCATTGGCCACTCTTTTTAAAGCCGGAAGCAGCAAAAGCCTGGCTTATTATCAACCTCTCTATCACATCGTTTTTGCAAGGAACAATGTGTTGTTCAGGCATTAATTGTCGCCCGGCAAGTGACCGAAAATTCCACTCCGCACTACTCGTGCCTCAACCATTTTACGGGATTTGAAAGCGCTACGATTATCGTTTGTGACCAAATGGTTAATAACCCCATGCCGGCAATTATGGCAATACTAAATCCCAGCAAAAGAGGTGTTATCTGTATCTTATAGGCAAAACCTTCCAAAAAGACTTCTCCCAGTATAAAACTTACCGGAACGCCAATCAGGATGGCAATTCCAATAAGGATCATGTAGGATTTACTGAGCAACATAACCATATCGGTAACAGTAGCGCCCATTACTTTTCGTATCCCCACTTCCTTAACCCTGATCCGGGAAGCGTACATAGCCATGCCAAGCATGCCTAAACAGGCAAGTGAAATGACAAGAAATGTAATGTAACCTACAATCACTAGCACATCGTTCATGCCCGCCTGCCTGTACTCATCATCAATTTCATCTTCCATCATCATGAATTCAACCGGATGTATGGGGTCGTGTTTCTTCCATATTTCAGCAATGGATGCCGTTACCGCTTCTTTTTGCTCCGCGTAAATTTTTGCACTCAGATAGTTTAGTTCATTGATGTTATAGCGCAGGGCCAATGGACCAATTTTATTGTTCATCGGACGAAAATGAAAATCCTTCACAACACCGATGATTTGCAGCGCCAGGGAATCGACTGCATAAATGTTTTGACCAATGGCATCCAAAGGATATTGAAACCCAAATCGATCAAGCGCTGTTTCATTAAGTATCACATGCTTTTCATGACCAACCTGCTCATCCGGATTAAAATTCCGGCCAGCCAAAAAAGTGAGCGATAAATTCTCGATGTAGTTATCATCCACTGTATAATTGTGCATCACAAATGACTTGTCACCCTCACTCTTTCTATAATTACCTGAACCGGTCTGAAATGTGCCGAGTTTATGAGATACACCGCCCACCCGCACCACACCCGGCAGGCTTCTGATTTCATTTGCTATTTTCTCAAACGCTACACCCTGCAAGCTTACATGGAGGTTGTTCTTTTGTTCAATGCCGTAGTCTGACGTAAGCATAAAATCAATCTGCCGGTAAACCACCAGAACAACAATCACAAAAATGACCGACAATGTGAACTGCACAACCATCAAAATTTTTCTGAAGGTAAGCCGTGAATAGATTTTTAAATTCTGAACATCTTTCAAAACTCTCGATGGCTTGAAGGCAGATAAATAAGCAGCCGGAAGAACACCCGCCAATATACCAACCCCTGTTGCAAACAGAATAAAAATGATATACAGGGAAAAACCTTCGTTCAACTCCATGAAGAAGTCCTCATTAAGCGACAACTGCAAGAAACTGGTTTTCAAAAATTGCAAAAGGATGTAAGAGAACGATAACGCTGCAAGAGAAAATATCACGGCTTCTCCCATAAATTGAAAGAATACCTGGCGCCTGTTTGCACCCACTACTTTCCGAACCCCGATTTCCCGCGCACGCGACAACGATTTGGCAATGGTAAGGTTTGTAAAATTAAAGACCGACATCAGTAATACAACTCCGGCCAATACACCCAGAAAAATTAAAAAGAAAGCAGGCATTCCCTTACCCATTTGACCTGATAGTTCGGGACCCGGTGTGATCTTTTCTAACGGCTGCAAGTAAAAAGAATATTCAATATCCTGCCCTTGCGACTTCAGGCCGATGCAGTGTTTTCTGTTTATTTCCGCAAGAGCTTGTTCTGCTTCATCAGCATTTCGACCGTCTTTTAATTTAATATAAACATAGTTGTTGTAGTATGCGCTCCAATTGTCGAGCGAGTGACTCACGGCCTTATTCTTTTCAAGAACAGGAAGGGTTGATATGGAGCAAAGCACCTCAAATTCAAAATGCGTTTTGCTGGCGAATTCCTGCAAAACTCCTGTTATCGTAAAATCACCATAGCGTGCGATGGAAATAGTTTGTCCGATGGGGTCGGTCGTTCCAAAAATCTTTTCAGCAGTTTGCTTTGTGAGAACCAGGCTGTTGGGTAATGCCAGTGCCGTTGCCGGATTCCCTTTTTGAAAAGGAAAGTTGAACACTTCAAGAAACGATGGATCGACAAGCAATCCTTTGACCGGAACATTCACGTTCATGTAGGTTGCATCGCCATTTAGTTCGCGATTAATCCGTACTGTATTTTCACTAAATGAATAGTCATCTTTCAGCGTCCGGCCAACAGACAACGGGGCTGATGCAAAATCTACCGTTCCCCATTCAGGATGGAGAAGGAGCGTATTCACCCTGTAAATCCGATCACTGTCTTTATGAAAATTATCGAATGCAAATTGATCTTTTATAATCATTATAATAAGCATACCCAATGACATGCTAACGGAGAGACCAATAAGATTTATGAGAGAAAAAATCCGGTTGCGAAAAAAATTTCTCAGCGATGTGATCAGAATATTTTTAATCATAGTCTATGAATTAAATGATGCATTCTTTACTCCAAATTCGCGCCACCGTCATTTTGGTCTGATTTCAAAGTATTTTTACCGGAATGTGTACGCAAATGTATTCCCACCGTTCAGTTGCGTACGATTTAACCTTTATTAAACAATGAACAGGAGTATGAATAGAAAGAAAAGTGATAATAATGTATAGTTCTTCATATTGGTTTCTCTTATTTAGAAACTCTCTCCAATCCCTTTTGCGCACTTTCAAGTTTACTATCAAGCTTTAAAGCAGCTTCATAATACTTCTTTGCTTCTGCTTTATTTCCCTGCTTCTCCTTAATTTGACCAAGACGCATGTTGGCTCCGGCCAGAGAAGGTTCACCCTTTTGCGGTGTGTAGGTTAAGTATTTCTCCAATGAGAGCTCGCCCTTATCAAGCTTTAAACCTGTAATCGCTGCAATTTTTCCATACCAGTAGTGATGCAGAAAATTGGTTGATGAGTTTTGAAATGATTCTTCTAAAAGAGGGAATACCTCACCTGCCATTTTCTTCGCATTATCTTCTCCGCCTCCCATAAATGCCGGGGCCATCATGTAGGAGTCAACAAGTGAAACACGCGCCCTGATATTCTTCGGATCAAGTTCTGTTGCCTTCTCCCAGGCTTTTAGCGCTTTAGGGCCAACTGACATCTGGGTAAACATGCTGGCGGTGCTACCGATTGCTGAATAACTGTCTCCCAACCAATTAAAATAATCGCCACTTTTTGGGTTTGCCTTACTGGCTTCCTTAAAGTAATCAACAGCATCATTATATAATTTTTTGTCATAGGCTATTCGACCCAAATAATAACGGGCTTCAGCATAATCTTCTGATTTTTCATTAACAGAGTTCAACAATTGGATAGCCTCACTATATTTTTTTGATTGATAAAGTGAAATTCCCCGTTGAAGATTACTTTGGCCATTCGTAATAAAAGTGATTAGGAATGAAAAGGCAATCAGGTAGTGTTTAAGTTTCATAATTGGCAGTGATCGTTTATTGATTTAAAATTCATCTTGAGCCCCACTCCCATAATCCATACCGGGTCTTCTGATCTACCATGTGTCCGGATTGTTTAAGGGTCAACATGATTTGCCCTCGATGATGGCTTTCGTGCGAAATGAGATAACCAAAAAAAGCAAGGGGGTGTGGTTTAAATCCTTTTATCTTTCCCTCCTCAATTCCAATTTGAAACAATGAAACAATGGCTTTGGAGCTTCTTACCAGTTCATCCGAGAGTATTTTTTTGGTTATCTTAGTATCGTTATCAATTTTTGACTGACCCTTAAGTAAGTCGGGCATTGCGGCTTTCAACCACATTAATCGCACGTTGTGCATGTGGCCAAACTGCTCGCCAACATTTCTGCCTTTCGAAGCAGAAAGATCAGACAGGTGTTCATCCTTAATGGCCTTCAATAAGTACAGGTTAATCCTATTGTGGATTTCCCATGTTTCAATAATCTCCTTTATATCCATACCTGTTATTTATTGTGAGGAATTAATTGATGTCAGGAAGTTTTCTCGCCTTACTACTCCACCTTCAATCCACTTACCGGGTTTGATTTCATTACTTTCCAAATCTGTGTGGAGACTGTTGCCAATAAAACAACGGCTGTGATTACTGTCGAGATCATAGCGCCTGAAGGAGTAATCGGCATGTGGTATTCATTACTGAACTCAATCAGCCACGTGCCAAGCCAATGACCCAAAGGTGCCCCGATACATAGAGCAACAATGAACAGAACGAGGTATTGATTGATTACATTAGCCGATATATTTTTTATACCCGCACCCAACACTTTTCTAATGCTGAATTCTTTCGTGCGGCCTTCTACATTAAGGCGCACTAAACCATAAAGCCCAAGAGTGGCCAGCGAAACTGCAAGGAAGGCGAATACCTTCCAAACCAATTTGTATATTCCAATCTCCCGGTAATAAAATCCCCAAACGTCTTCCTGTAACCCGCCCTCGAACGGGATCTCCGGGAAAAGTTCAGACCAGCCTGCCTGAAGCGCTTTATACACTTCCATATCTGAATCACCTCGCGCTTTTAAGGAGAGAAAACGATAATCAGGTTTATCAGCCACTTTAAAAATAATGGGGCGCACGAGTTGGCGAAACGTATAGCTATGAAAATCTTTCAACACACCGATTACTTCATATTGAACGGTGTCGATGCGAAAAACCAGGCCGATGGGATTTCCTTTAATGTTTCCTGCAAGTGTTTCATTGATAACTACTGCGTGCCGGTCGCTGCCCTCGAAATCATTGAACGTTCTGCCTTCTTTCAGTTCAAGTCCCATCGTCCCGAAGTAGTTGGCATCCACTGAAAGCTGATCGACTTCATAGTCGTGATCCGGAAAATGCAGAACGGTTGACTTGTGAGTTTTACCAACATGATGCGCAGACCCGGATATCGAAAGTACGTTTGGGCTTTGTACCATGATGGCGCTTAGTTTTTCAAAAGAAGATTGATCCGGAACCATAGCGTAAAGCGTACCGGCCCGGTTATAGCCCCAGCTGCGTTTGCTCATATAATTGGTGTTCTGTGTAAACATTACCGACATGGTGATGAAGATGCAGGCGAATATTAGTTGAAAACACAAGAACACTTTCGTCAGCAGGTTTCGCTGACCAAATTTTACACTGCCCTTCAAAATCGTGGTCACACGAAATCGTGAAATGTATAAGGCGGGGTAAATCCCTGAAGCGATGCTGGTTACAAGCAGAATAACCGGAAGATATATCCAGAGGTTGACATCCGTGAAACGGAAGTCCATGTTGAAATGCCAGAGTGATTCGAAACCCGGGATGAAAAAAAAGTATCCCAATGCCACCCCAATAAGTAAGGCAAATGAGGTTAGTACAATATTTTCAGTTAAAAACTGGGTGATTACCACTTTACGGGTGGCGCCTATTGTTTTACGAACGCCAATTTCTTTTAATCTCTTCGCGGCCGTGGCGATAGCAATGTTAATATAGTTTGTGCATGCGAGTGCCAGCATAAACACTGCAATGACCACCATGAAATAAATGCTCACATAATTACTTTTAGAACTTCTTGATATATCGTTTTTAATATATTCCGACTGCTCATGAAGTGTAGCTAATGGCTCGAATGAAAATGATGAAATAGCCCAGTCTTCTTTCACTGCACTATTTTGCAATACCTTATACTTGTCCATTTTCTCTTTGATGACCAACAGGTCTGAAGGATTATCGACCTGGATGAACGTGGCATTGACAAATGCATTCCAGTCATGGAAGTCGTAAGCCCGATCAGTTGTTCTGAAGTTTTCGAAGTTGACAAGGAAGTCAAAGCTAATCGTGCGTGCCTTCGGGAATTCAGCAGCCACTCCAACAATTTTGAAAACCTTGCTTTGATCCTTTCCATAAATCATCTGGATGCTTGAGCCGATTGGGTTTTCGTCTCCAAAATATTTTACTGATATCGGTTCGCTCAGGATGATGCTGTTTACATCTTTCAAAGCATTGGTTGTTCCCCACTTTAGCGGAAACGTAAACATTTCAAGAAATTCAGGATCGACATACCGAACACGTTCATGGAAAACATTGTCGTCATGCTTCATCACTACACTTCTGTCTTCAACCCGGCATACGTTTTTGATTTGCGCAAAATCTTCACGCAGCATTTCACCAAGCGGTCGAGGTGTTGTTCCGTATTGCTGAGCCACTCCATCCCGGTTTGCAAAAAAGGTGGTGAGATAAACAGAGTGTTTGTTTTTATGAAATTGATCCGTGCTGAAAGTCCAACGCGCAAAGGCATAGCCAAACACACACAACCCGATTGCCACGGCTAACCCAAAAACATTAATGAAAGAGTTGACCGGATTTTTCATCAATCCCCGAAAGGAAACTTTAAAATAGTTTTTGAACATGCCGGATTGAATTAAATAATTAACGAATTCAAGATTTTTGATAAGGTTGGGCCGCAGGAGTTTTATCATTTCCCAGGCATACAATCGTTTAGCTTTGCGAACCGAAAAACGTTCTACATTTTCATAGAAAATTTCTTCCATGTCGCCTTCAATCTCCTCGAGGTACTTTTCTTTCAAAAAGAACCGGAGGAATTTTACCGGCCACTGTGGCGGACGGATGGAAAGCGGGTTGTTCATATCACCTTCAATTCATAAGCAAGCTTGGGAATGGCACTCCACAAACCGGCACGTATTTCTTTCATCTCTTCCAGCACTTTTCGGGCGTGTGAGGTAGTGGCATAAATCCGTTTGCGTTTGCCGCCCCGCTTCTGCGTTGCTTCTCCAAATTGAGAAGTGAGAAAGCCTTTCTCTTCCATGCGCTTAAGCGAGGATTGGATAGAGCCAACACTTAATTTGTGTTTCAATCTTTCTTCCAATTCCCGCTTTATCTCCACTCCATAGGCATCTTGCTGGAGTGCAGCAACGGTTAAGAGTACCAATTCTTCAAATTCTCCAAGCTTTGTTTTTTTCATATTACTATATAATTCCAGTTATTGACGAACGACTACCTTTTGTTCACGCACACCTTTGACCAGGAACCACAGCAGGGCCAGGGCATATCCCACGGTAGTGTACATCAGGAACGACCGTACCATCACATAGTCAGCCCGTTGCAGGAGAATAGAAATGCAACAGTCCGCGACATAACCCACTCCACCGATGATCAGCAGTATACCAATAATCCGTGGTGCGAACCCCGATCGGAAAACCAGCATCCCAAAAGGAATAAAACATAGTCCTAAGAAGAGCTTGCCCATGCCAGCCCCAGTTCCATACCGGGGCATACGCATCAGGAAATATGCGGCCTCCTGTTGCTGAGCGACATCAAAAGTAGAACGCGGCTCGCTTTTGAGGATCATAAGCGCTGTGAAGTTGAAGACTTCAAAGACAAAGACGACCGGAACCTGGGCTAATATCGAAACCAGCATAAGCCGCGACAGGTGTTTGTCCACCGGCCTGAACACGCGATAAAACAGCAGTACCATCATCACAAAAATTAAGAAGCCGGCAAGGTGAGTGACGATCGAGGCTCGAAAAATGAACTCGTTCGAAAGCAGGTTTGCAGCGGTTGTAACGGGATCCTGCGGCACGAAAATCTTTGAATGAACATAGTTGGTCTCCCATAGCGAC
Organism: Cyclobacteriaceae bacterium; assembly: GCA_026129485.1. Classification (GTDB taxonomy): domain Bacteria; phylum Bacteroidota; class Bacteroidia; order Cytophagales; family Cyclobacteriaceae; genus ELB16-189. The sequence goes on along the minus strand of JAHCHY010000021.1, from coordinate 45,936 downwards.
AGGGGGACACAAACAAAGAAAAACAAGGATGCAGCTAACCTCGCTGTTCTGCTGTTGGAAGTAAGGGTCGTCTCCATATTATGTATTCCAGCATTATAATGATATTAATCGTAATTGTAGTAAAAATAGTTACATATTTTATTCGTAATTGTAGTTTTTTATTTATTTTGATCTGATAGTTTACTGGCAGAACGAATTTTTCTTCAAGAATTTTACCAAGCCTTCCACCGTTGATTGGGCCATTAAAACTGCCCGGCAAATGGGATTAGTAAAAAGTAATCAATGGAGTTCGTCATTTGTGGCACAAACCCAGGGCATCTATTTTTATTTTCATAATCTATTTGAGTTTACATCCCTTTGTTATTTTGTGGAGCAGTATTACCCCACCCACCTCCGCCCGGAGTAGCAATCACAATTTTATCGCCTGCATTCACTTCTATAGTAGCCAGACCCGCCAGTTGAATTTTTTCTCCGTTAGCACGAATAAGATGTTGTGTGCCGCGCTTACCCGGTTTACCGCCAGCCATACCATAAGGTGCCTCAACGCGATGTTGCGTTAACAGGTTCACTTCCATACTTTCATTGAACTGCACTTCGCGGATCACACCATTACCCCCACGCCATTTTCCTTTTCCGCCAGAGCTTTTCCGGATCTCAAATCGCTTAAGCAAAACCGGGTAGCGGTGCTCTAATATTTCAGCATCGGTAATGCGTGTGTTGGTCATGTGCGTGTGTACAGCATCAGCTCCGTTATAGCCGGGGCTTGCACCGGCTCCGCCACAAATCGTTTCGTAAAAGCCAAAGCGTGTATTGCCAAACAAAAAGTTATTCATGGTGCCCTGGCTGCACGCGCTTAATTCCAGTGCCTTCATTAATGTATCCGTCAATCGCTGGCTTACTTCGGTGTTGCCGCCCACTACAGCCGGTTGCTGTTTTTTAAAATCAGGATTCAGGATGCCCTGCGGGAGCACAACACGAATGTGTTGCATCAAGCCTTCATTCATGGCAATGGGTTTATTGATCCATACGCGCAACACATACAGGATTACACTTTGTACAATGGCATGTGTGGCGTTGAGGTTGCCCGGATGCACGTCAGCCGAACCCGTGAAATCAATAACTAATTTATCTTTTTCGCGCGTAAGCGTTACATGCAGCTTGCGGCCGTCATCCAATCGCTCGGTGGCAGCATAGGTTTTTCGTTGTAACGACTTGATTTTTTCGCTTACCTGTTGCGCGGCATATTGTTGCAGGGCTTTCATGTAGGTGAGCACGGTGTATGTGCCATGTGCACGGCATAGTTTTTTTAATAGCAGCTCACCTGTGTTTACCGATGCCAGCGCTCCGTTCAGGTCCGCCAGGTTTTCATCTATTAATCGTGTGGGATAGATGACCTCTGTAAATAGCTTTTTTATTTCAATCCATTGCGGCTTGCCATGCTTTACAAGGTAAATGGGTGCGATGATTACGCCTTCTTCGGTAAGTGTGGTGGCGTTTGCCGGCATAGAGCCCGGTTTAGTTCCGCCTATTTCGGCATGGTGTGCGCGGTTGGCCACAAAGCCTACCCGTTTTTTATTTACGAAAACAGGCTTGATCAGCGTAATATCAGGCAGGTGAGAGCCTCCGTAAGCCGGGTGGTTGGTAATGATTACATCCCCTTCGCGGATGGAAATGCTTTTCATCACTTCGCGCACGCATACGCCCATGCTGCCGAGGTGCACGGGAATGTGGGGTGCGTTTACGATCAGGTATCCATTAGCATCCAGCAGGGCGCAGGAAAAATCAAGCCGCTCTTTTACGTTTACCGAGAAAGAAGTGCGTTGCAGCAACGCCCCCATCTCTTGTGCAACAGCAGTAAACCGGTTGCTGAACAATTCCAAGGCAGCTTCGGCAGCAAACACTTGCTGTACCCGTTTTTGCTTTTTGGATTGGTGCAGCAACGCATGGTTGTGCCTGTCTAACCTGAATTGCCAAGCCGGTGGTACAACGGTAGTGGAGTTCTGGCTTACTACCAATGCCGGCCCGTTTATAATTGCCCCGGGCATTAGCTTTTCCCACTGAAAAACATCAGCATTAATCCACTTGCCGGCAATGTGCATTTGTTGTTTATGCTGAGATGCCGGTGTGTACTTGCGTATGCGCGATGGACGGGTTTTGGATTGATAACCTTTTACCACTGCAACCAACCGCACGGATTCTATTTCAATTTCACGATGCGGCAGCCAGTGGCCGTATATCGCTTTATACTTTAGCTTAAATTGAGAGATCAGTTTAGCGGGATCGTTCGCATCCACCTCAATACAGCTCTCCTGTCCTTTGAATCTTAAAAAAGCAATTTGCTTTTGAATGGTTATTTCTTTTGGTGCGTAGCCATCGCGCACTAATTTTTGGAAGCCCTGCTTTTTAAGCCGGGTAAACAGGTGTTCCCATTTTTGAATGGCTTGCGCTAACGGCTTTAATACAAGCTGCTCTTCAAAATGCGTAATGTCTGCATGACCGATCCCATACGCGCTGAGCAAACCGGCATCGTAGGGTACCAGAATTTTTTTGGAACCTAACAAGTGAGCAAGCGCAGAAGCATGTTGTCCTCCGGCACCACCAAAGCTCAGCAAGGTGTAATCGGCCGGGTTGTGTCCTTGCTGTACGGAAACCTTGCGGATAGCCTCGGCCATTTTTTCGTTGGCGATTTGCAAAAACGATTCCAGCACTTGTTCGGGCTCTGCCCGCTTACCGGTGTGCTTGTAAATTTTTTCAAGAATTTTTTCGAGTGCATTCTTGGCAGGATCGCGATAAAGCGGAACGGCAAAAAAGCCGGAAGCTATTCTTCCGAGCAAAAGATTTACATCGGTTATCGTTAACGGCCCGCCCGCACCATAGCACGCAGGCCCGGGAGCAGCCCCGGCACTGTGCGGGCCAACAATTAATTTATATCCATCGAAATCGCAAATCGATCCGCCACCGGCAGCAATGGTTTCAATTTCCAGTGAAGGGGAGAGAATGCGTACATGCCCAACTTTGGATTCATACCGGTACGAATAGGCTTTATTGAACAAGGATACATCGGTGCTCGTGCCGCCCATGTCAAAGGCAATAAGCTGTTGCATTCCGGAGCGTGCACCGGAAATAGCTGCGCCTACCACACCACCGGCCGGGCCGCTTAACAGGCTGTCTTTCGGAAAAAATTTTTGTGCGCTTACTAATCCACCCGCACTGGTCATGATTTTAAGATTGGCCGCTAATCCGGATTGCACGCGGTGCAGGTATGCATGGATAACAGGCGCGAGGTAAGCGTTGGCTACTGCTGTTTCAGCACGCGGTAAAATTTTGATTTGCTCCGATATTTCATGCGATGCCGTTACATAATTAAGTCCTGCGGCAAGCAGGGCTTGTTTAATCGTTTTTTCATGCGCGGGATTTTTATAGCTGTGTAATAACGCGATGGCCACAGAAGTGCATCCGGCCTCTTTAATTTTTTTGACAAGCGAAGGTATCGCGCCAGGCGAAAGCGGAACCAGCACATTACCGGCTGCATTCATACGCTCATCTGTTTCCAGCACTATTTTGTAAAGCGGCTCTTCTTTTACGATGTGAAGCGCGAACAGATCGGGCCGTTGCTGTGTACCGATGCGCAGCAAATCTTTAAATCCTTTGGTGATGATGAGCGCGGTAGGGGCGCCTTTTCGTTCCAGCAAGGCATTGGTGCCGCGTGTGGAACCCAGCTTCATTTCGATTGGCGGAAACTTTTTATGGAGCGGGGTTTCGGTAAGCAGCCTTGCGGCCAGCACGGGCACTTCTTCATGGCTGGTAATTTCAATTCGCGTACCCGCTTTGATTTGTCTCGGGATGCGGGATTTCAAATAGATCAGCCCCTTATCGGGATGGGTATGATGAATAGCGAGCGCTATCGCTGTGCCGGGAATATGAACAGAAAAGTTTTTAAAAATATCGAGAACGGTGTGAAAGGTTACCTCAACAGCAAGACAGTTGCCAGGCAATACCGCCCTTACTTCGGCTTTGATTACGCTGCTGCTTAAAATCTTAAGCCGTTTTATTTTTCCGGCAGGCGTAAAAGCAATGCAATCGGTAAAAGTGCCCCCGGTATCAACCCAGATTTTCCACGGTGTAAGCTGGGGTGCAGGCACTTCTTACTTGATTGAGAGTACAACCTGCTTTCGCGTAAAGCGGATGGCAATGGCTTTTAGAAATTCGGTTGACCCATCCGGATGCTCACGAAAAACCGGTTTTGTATAAAGCAGGGTATCCGTTCCCATCTTTTGCACGTTATCGCCACCGGCACTAACCGTATAAGCTTCCAGCAATTCTTTTTCGACTTTGCGTAAGCCTTCACGGTTGGATTGAAGCGGAAGAATCTCCACGTCTTCGGCTTTCGCAAGCGAATCGAGGAATAGCGTATTGGTCAACATGCGGTCTTGCTTTTCGATCTTAGCAGCAAGCTTGCGTCCCCAGCTATAAGTGGCATCTGTAATTTCAGCTTCCGATACTTTTTTGATTTCGCCCTGCGCCATGTTCTCCTTCATTTTTTTACGCTGTTCTTCTGTAAGGGTGCCGGTGCACGAGCTTAAGATCACACAAGCCAATACGAGGTATTTCATAGCCGCTGAATTTAACGTGTGGCTAAAATAGAAACTCCGTTCCGAATAATTTCTATCCGGTAGGAGTATCTCTTACAGTTATTAAATTTGCACCCCTGTAATAGACCGGTTTCGACAGGCTCAACCTGACGCCCTGTTATAAATTTGCGTAAAGTCAGGTAATAAATATGATTGACAAATTAATTGAAATAAAGGATCGCTTTGAGGAAGTGGGCCAGTTGCTGGTTCAGCCCGATACGGTTAGTGATCGCAAAAAATTCAGCCAGTTGAGCAAGGAATACCGCGACCTGGAGAAAGTTGTAGTGAAGTATAACGAGTATAAGGCGGTGCTGGATGGCTTGCAGCATGCCAAAGATCTTTTGCAAAAGGAAAAAGACACGGAGATGCGCGAGCTGGCCAAGATGGAGCTGGAAGAATTAGAACCTAAAAGCGATGCGCTTGAGGCCGAGATAAAGGAGCTGCTCATGCCCAAAGACCCCAACGATTATAAGAATGCCATTCTGGAAATACGGGCAGGAACCGGTGGCGATGAGGCCGCCATTTTTGCCGGTGATCTTTGGAGGATGTACCAGCGCTTTTGCGATCGTAAAGGTCTTAAAATGCAGGTAGTGGATGTAACCGAAGGCACAGCCGGTGGTTATAAAGAAGTGATCAGCACCATTGAAGGCGAGGGTGCTTACGGGATTTTTAAATACGAGTCTGGTGTGCATCGCGTGCAACGTGTGCCGGCAACCGAAACACAGGGTCGTGTGCACACCTCGGCTGCATCGGTAGTGGTGCTGCCCGAAGCCGAAGAAGTAGATGTGGAAATTAACCCGGCCGACCTGGAGTATCAAACCGCACGCTCCAGCGGTGCAGGCGGACAGAACGTAAACAAAGTAGAAACCAAAGTGCAGCTTACGCACAAGCCTACAGGCATTATGGTTACCTGTCAGATAGAACGCTCGCAGCATGGCAACCGCGAACGTGCTTTGCAAATGCTGCGTACCAAGCTGTATGAAATAGAGTTTGAGAAAAAGAATAAAGAAATAGGCGACTCACGCAGGAGCCAGGTGCGCAGTGGCGACCGGTCAGAAAAAATCCGCACCTATAACTACCCGCAAAGCCGGGTAACCGATCACCGCATTGGCTACACGCAACATAATCTTCCTGCTGTGATGAATGGCGAGGTGGATGAGTTTATCAACCAGCTTAAGATTGCCGAAACGGCTGAGAAGATGGCGGAAGGGAAGTGATGCGTTAATATGCCAATTAGCCAATGGAGCAATTGGCTAATTGGCATATTGACTAATCGATCAATTGTCTTCTTCGTCTGCGCGTTTAATCTGTTCGTCCAGGATTTCTTCAATAATCTTCATCTGGCGTTCGTCAATAGTCTGATCGGTTTTGGCTTGCTTCTTCATAAAGCGGAACATGGCGTTCTTCTTTATTTCATACGCCATAAACACGGTGTACTTGTTAGCCTTGGCATCAAAGTATTTCTGCTCGCCAATTTTGCGCAGGTCGGCAATGCTGGTGTTCATGGTTTGCCTTACTAAGCTTTGAAACTTGTCGGCTACATCGGCCGCGCGTTCATTTTCAGTCTGGCCCAGGTATTGGTCGGCCACTTGCTTCATGGTGGTGTTTACCTGGCCGGCCAGCTGTGCTTTGGCATCTAAATCGGCCTTACTACGGGCAATGTTATCCTGCGAGCTTTCACCTTTGCCGGTGCCGCGGAAAAAGCGGTTATTTGATTCGTATGCGTTTCCGCGAAAGGGCTCCTTCACTTTTTGACCGAATGGGCTTGAACCGCACGCGCTTGCTATAAGAAAAGTTACCATTGCAAAGAAGTACCGGGTTTTCATAGTGTGAGTGTTTTTACAATTTAATCACCAAATTAGTAAAAATTGTGCCAGTTTGGTCAGTGCTAAAAATAACCTTGTGGTAGGGTCTGTCTTTTTGAACCTGCGGCTTGCTTTCGCTTACCTGTTGCTGCCGGTTTATCTCTTTGCATTGGTTATTTCTCCTAACCTGAATGAGAGCAAGCTGCTTTGGTCTTTTGTGATCATTCACCTGTTGCTTTACCCGGCCGGTAACGGGTACCTTAGTTATTTTAATAACCTTCAAAAGGTATCCCGTGTAACAACCAAAAGCCCATCGCCTGTTAACAAGTTACTTTTCCTTACGGCATTGCTCCTGGAAGCAGCAGCGATATTACTGGGTTGGCATTTTATCAACACCGGGTTTGCCGCTATGCTTTTTCTTTATGGGCTGATATTCAAAATGTATTATCACCCGGCCGTCCGGTTAAAAAAATATCCGATAGCCGATTGGGTAATAGTTGCGCTATTTCAGGGGGCGTTTGCTTTTTTGATTTGCTATGTAGGCATCAATAATTTTACAGGCGCTAATCTCTTGCGTGTGCGGGTGCTTCTGCCGGCTTTGCTTTCAACACTTATGCTGCTGGCCTTTTATCCGCCAACCCAGGTCTGGCAAAATGAGGAGAACAGTAGCTGGGGTGTATTAAGGCAGAAGTCAGGTTTGCGCAGCACGGTTGTACCTGCCTTTATCCTGCTTGCGTTAGTTGCCGTTGCCTTCGTGCTTTATTTCAAGATGTACTTTTCTTTTAAACATGCCCTTGTGTACATGCTCACACTTATTCCGGTAGCGTTGTTCCTGTCCTGGTCTTATAAAATTTACAGCAACCCGGAAGAGGTCAATAATAAGCGCATTACATGGCTAAGCGGGCTGACCGCAACCTGCTTGAATGCGTTTTTTACCTGGCTTTTCTTGGACACTTCGCACCTTTTGCAGCTTTAGCGTTGATTTAAACGAAGTCAGGCACATTTTTCGCTCGGAATTTAAACTTTATCGAAAAAGCTGTGTCTATGGTTTGTAAGCCGCACAAAATTTTTTTAGGACAATTCCAGATCCATAAACCCGGTAATATCGTTTATTTAAAAAGCACAGTTGGCTATGGGAAATGTTGTTAAATCTGAAACGCAGTTGAACGTGTTGCTGGTGGGCAATAACCCGATCGACTTAAGTCGTACGGAAGCAGGTCTTGGCCAGATCAGAAGCCATCGCGTGGTAACGGAAACAGCATTTGACTTAACCAGTATTCTGGAGAGGCTTTCACGGTTTCGCCCCAACTTTATCTTGCTGGATGATAATTTAGGATCAACAGGCCTTCGCCTGATTGTGCAGGCTTTGCAAACCCATCGTAAAACAAAAGATATTCCGGTTACGGTTCTTAAAAACTCCAACTACATAGATACGATTAATGCCGGTGTAATGGATTATGTGTTGAAGCAGTCTGTAACAGGCGATGTGCTTTATACTGCGTTTATGAACTCGTTAAAGTTCAGACGCACCCAGCAATACCTGCAGCAAGCTTATAAAAAGCGGAAGGGACAATTTTCAAGGATGGTTAAGTTTCAGGATTAGTTAAAGCGGATCCTCCAGCCTGAATTCCTTTTTTAATTTTTCTGATCCCCGTTCAATCTGCAAGACAATTCGCTTGCCTGGCCTGGAGTTGAGAAAAGCATTTATCACGTTAAGACTAAGATCACTGGCTTGCACCCCGTTAACACTCACAATGTGATCGCCTACCCGAATGTCAGCCCTTGCTGCAACTGAACCTTCGCGCACATTATTGATTTCAAAATTCTTCAGGCGCGACCCCCTGGCCCTGATGGTAAGCCCGCTTAAATTGAAATAGAATTTTTTCTTAAGCGCACTATTTTTTTTGAGGTAGATTTTTTCAGCAGGAAAGTTATAGATCACGGTAAAACGGCTGAGAATTTCCCCGCCAATAGAACCATTCCTGGATACAACACGGCTTGCCTTAAGGGTATCCATGTAGGCCCCGGGATCGGGAAAGTTTGTAATCACATCGTGTATATCGTAGTCGCCCAGGTTAATGGATTTTATCTTTCCAATCTTTCCGGTTATAACTCCGCCCAATCCACGCCCGATTATACTGCTTACATGCTTGGGGGGAACTACGATTTTTGTATTCGAGCCGGATTCCAGGAACAATCCGTGGCTGGCCCCGCTGTCTACCAGTAGCTTTGCGCTTACCGAAGTAGTATCGTTTAGCTTAAGGTTAGCAGTAATGTAAGGCTTGGTATCCTGGATCAAAGTAGGAATCCACTTAAACTTTCGTTTCTCTTTAAAGCGATGGGGTAACATAAGGGTAAGCATCTTTCGTTCATAGTCAACCTGGATAATAAAGCGGCTGAAAAGCTCGTAACCCAAAACGCCTTGCACATCGGTACCGAGGTAATTGCGTAGCTCCAGGTAATCTTCTTCCAGCACGAGCATGGCATGCCCCCGGCCCTGAACCCCCGGCATATCCAATGAAACATTATTGGTTACATACGCTACTACTAAACGCTCATTGCCCGGCCCGGAAATAACCAACTGGCGTGTGTAAGGCAGGTTGAGAATATCGCTGTATGCCTTCTCGGTTAAAATCGAAGTACGAACACCTGTATCCAGGATAAATTTTAAAGGCAATTGGTGATTGAGTATGATCGGCACCACCACCAGGTTGTTATAGATCTCGATTGGAAACTGCACTTTTGATTTTCCCTCCGGTAGCGAAAACCCCAAGGTCTGTGCTTCGCACAATGAACCTGCCAGAACAAAAAAAAGGATACAGATACTTCGCATGCCGACACCCGGCCTGGTATGCAGTGTTTAAGGATACTGCGCAAGCCTTCCAGCTAAAGCTACTACTTTTTAAAACAGTTTCAATCGGGTGATTGGCCGAAGTGAGGAAATAACAGCTCAGGCTTATCAACAATCAAAACATCTGTAAGATTTTGAGATGAAAGAAATCCTTCATGAACCATTACCTCCATCTGCTTGATCAGCGTATCAAAATAGCCTTGTGTGTTGAGGATGGCAACCGGGGCGTTAACCAATCCCAGTTGTCGCCATGTTAAAATTTCGGCCAGCTCATCTAAAGTTCCCCAACCGCCAGGCAATGCCAAGAAAGCATGAGCAAGGTCGGCCATGCGCCTTTTCCGTTCGTGCATGCTGCCCACTACTTCAAGCTGTGTAAGCCCTTTATGGCCTACTTCCTTTTGCATTAGAAAATCGGGGATAATACCAATAACCTTGCCGCCACCGTCTATAACCTGGTCGGCCACAATACCCATCAGCCCGATGTTACCCCCTCCGTAAATTAAAGTAGATTGATGCTGAACCAACAGCTTGCCGAGAGTTCGCGCGGCCCCGGCATACACAGGATTATGCCCTGTGCCCGATCCACAAAAGACACAGATATTCATGGGCACAACAGCAGAAAGAAAATCTTAGTGTTTTTTGTCGTGCTCGTTGTCGCTCAATTTGCTGTTGGGAAACAACCAGATGGAAACAATAGCAAGAACAAACAACGCAATTACAACTCCGAAAACAGCCATATCAGATCCTTGTTTTTAAGATGAACAAATTTAGGCTACAAGGGGCTTATTATTTGCAAAATCCGCATTAAAAATTGTAAACTCGTGAACTTAATAGTTCTCAGTCAGTTAAAGCCATTATAAACGATCGTCAAAAATGAAGAAGTTCCTGCTTGCGCTTGGTGTTTTGCTGGTGCTGATTATGGGTGTTTTGCTTTACATACGCCTGGTGTATACCAAATCATTCAGCCCTGCCGACAAGAGTAATTTTAGTAATGGTGATCTGCAGATTTCGGTACTGTATAACAGGCCCTTTAAAAAAGGACGGGTTATTTTCGGGGAGTTGGTTCCCTATGACAAAGTATGGCGCACCGGGGCCAACGAAGCCACCATTTTTGAAACGAACAAAGACCTGCTGTTTGAAGATAAAGTTCTGAAAGCAGGAAAATATTCACTGTTTACAATACCCGAAGAACAAGACTGGACAATTCTATTCAATTCTGAAACGGGGCAGTGGGGAATTGACTTTGTTTCTGGCGAGGCCAACCGCGATCCGGCCAATGATGTGTTAGCGGTGCAGGCGCTTTCTGTGCGGCAGGAGAAGGAGTTTGAACAATTTACGATTTCAGTTGAGCGATGGGGTGAAGAAATACAATTGATCTTCATGTGGGATAAAACCCTCGTTTCGGTACCGTTTACGGTGAAATAAACCGCTACAATCTGTAAATCTGTAAGGAATTTTACCAATCCGGTGGTATTTTTGACACTATACAATAACAGATTAATAACGCAGGGCGAAATGATACAGGTAATTCCCTCTATTGCAATCCGAAAGGGGAAGGTGGTAAAGATGCGAAAGGGCGACCCCACCAGCGAAAAGGCTTATGACGAAAATCCGCTGGATCTGGCTAAGCGTTTTGAAGACCATGGAATAGAAGTTGTGCACCTGGTAGACCTGGATGGCGCTGAACGCGGAAGCCCCAAGAATTACCACGTGCTGGAGGCCATTGTCGGGCATACCGACCTGAAAATTGATTTTACGGGCGGCATCTGTACCGATGGCGATATTGGAAAGGTTTTTGAATACGGGGCCGCTTATATCACGGCATCCAGTATTGCCGTTACCAATCCCCAGCTGTTTGCCTCCTGGATTATTTCGTACGGTCGAGAGAAGATGACTCTGGGCGCAGATGTTACCGATATTGAAAGCAAAAACATTGCGTTTCGGGGATGGCAGAAAAAAGCAGACATTACATTATTCGATCATTTACAGTTTTTTTTCGACCGCGGATTGAAGTACGTAAAGTCGACTGACATTTCGCGCGATGGCGTGCTGGAAGGCCCGGCCTTTTCTTTCTATGAAGAAATCGTAGCCCGTTTCCCGGATTTGCAGGTGCTGGCCAGCGGAGGCATACGGGGTATAGATGACATTAAGCGATTGAATGATATTGGGGTATTTGCCGTAATCTTTGGCAAAGCCTATTACGAAGGCGTTCTGAAGCTGAAAGAGCTCGAACAGTTCCTGGTAAAGTCCGACAAATAAAAAAAAGCTGCCGCAGCTTTACCTGCGACAGCCTTAACCTAAACCTCTGGAATTAATTGATGCTGATCGGGAAAGTTACATCCAGGTCGCTCTCACCGTCTGCAGAAGTGGATGTTACCGACTTAATGTCTGGCTGATGTTTTAAAATGACCCTGAAGCTTTTATCGCTGGTTGCAGTTCCGGTAGTCCATGTGGTGGTTAAACCAATCGGTAAGCCACCGGCATCTTCGTCAGCATAGTTTACAGTCCCGGCAGCCCCGATATTACCTGTACCGGTTGGCGATGTAAACAACCCTGCAGACCAGCCAAAGAAAAACTGGTGCTCATCTCCTTCTTCTTCCACTTCTTCAGTAATGTTATACTCCGGATCGGTCGGTTCGTATAAGCCATTATAGAGCTGAATGGTAAGCGTGTAATCGGTATTGGCATTCAGCACAATGGGTTCGATCTCAATATCCTGTGGCCCATCACCATCGGGGTCGTTTGCTTCTGCCACTATCGGGGCAGCTCCTGCGGGCGTAAACGTAAGCACCACGCGTGTAATCATTTCCGGAATGTTTTCGGGTTCGGGGTCCTTATCGCAACCGCTAAACATAAGTACACCGCCTGCCAACAGCACAAGACTAAAAACCTTGAAAGAGAATTTCATAAAGACTGGATTTAAAATGCAACACAGTTGCAAATATATTGTTTAATTGGAATATGCAACAATGTTACAGAAGCTAAAAGCTGAGATTTACACCAACGGAGATATTCCGGCCTGCATCATTGGCAAAATAACGCATGCGGTTGGTGTATTCGCGGTAACGGGCGTTGGCCAGGTTATCAGCCGAAAGGCGAAAATCCAGCTTGGAGCGTTTAACCGGAACAGATAAGCCGGTGCTAAAGCCCACCAGCCAGTAGCCTTCAGGTGCGGCCATAAAATCAAAATTGCGCGCATCCTGCTCAAACAAATCAACACCCTGCTGCCTGGCTTGCAGAATTTCTTCAGGAGAAACTACCCGTGGCGCGCGGGTTTGCTTTGCTATATGCTTCACACGCAATTGTGTGAAAAATCCATGATGACCTCTTCCGGGTTTCTTTTCGTAGCGGAAGGAAACATCATACCGGTTGGATGGAATAAAAATGAGATAATCATTTTGTGCTTCGTCTTTTGCCCGTAGCAGCGAGGCTCCGGGCCGAATGGAAAAGCCGGAAGCAATTTCATACTGTATGCTGGCATCCAAACCTAAAAAGGAAGCATCGGTCTGCGTATACCGGAAATAGGCAAAAGGCCCGCGGCCGGCTTCAGTAATGCCCCGCGGCTTCAGGTAAATGTAATTGAAGATGTAATTCACATAACCGGTAACTTCACCCTGCCACCGCTTCTCTGCAAACTTCAGGGTGTTTACCCACTTCAGCGCATGCTCGGCTTTTATACCAGACCCTTTCATTTCCATTACCTGGCTGGTTATTTCATTTAGCAACAAACCGTATTCAATGGCTGCTGCGCTCTGATGGGTGCCTAAACTGTATAACTCGGCAACATTGGGTGGCCGCCACGCACTGCCTACATTGCTGGTAAATGTAAACGGAGCTGACAACTTCATATTTACACCGGCTGTGGCGGTAACGTTGCCAAAGCCAAACTGTGTTTTGTAAAGCCTGTTCTGAAAGTTAAACCCGGCAACCTGATAGTACCGGTAGTCATACCGCAAGCCAAAATCATAGCTGATTTTGGTACGATTGATTTTTTCGATCCAGAAAATACCCCCGGAATAATTTCTGAAGTTGGGAATGAAAGGCAGGGTTTGCGTGCCATCTATTTTGTTGTTGTCCTGCACCATGCCGTTGATACCGATGCAACGATTGTGCGTATCAGACAAAGTTGATTCCCACTCCGCATCAAGAGTGTGGGTAAATAAATTGTATGCCAGGGCAGCTTTTTCTGTTAGTGTACCCCTGCGCACATCAAACTCTTTCCGGTTGTTGATCTGCAAACCGTACTGAACGTTGAAAACATTTTTGTCTTTGCGAATATGGCCGTTTAGCTTAACCAGGTTGTGTGTAACTTCCTGCCTGGGTTCGCTGATGCGATAGGTAAAATCGGTGGTGTATTGAGGTACATCGCGTTTCATGGCAAGCGCAAGATCTTCGCTGCTGCTGCTAACCGAACCGCGCAGTATTCCAATGGTAGTGTTGAAATGGCTATAAAAAACCTCAAAGCCCTTGTTCCCGGTATGATAGCCGGCTGACACAGAATAATTTCTTTCGCGAAAGCCCGTGTTGGAAAGTACGTAATCGGGGGTTTGTGTATCTCCCGCTTTTCTAAGCGTGCCCTGCACACGCCAGCCCCAGCCTTTCAGATTTTTGATTCCTCCTTCCAGTAACCCGGAAACGGTACCTGCACGCCCGTTGGAATTGCCAATCAAATGCAGCTCTCCGCCAATCTTTTCATCCATAGGCAGCTCGGCAGGTGTTACCACAATTACACCGCCCAGGGCATCCGTACCATACTTAATGGCTCCTGCATCTTTTATCACCGTAAGGTTATTGGCTACGAAAGGGTCTATTTCAGGAGCATGTTCTGCGCCCCATTGCTGACCTTCCTGCCGGATGCCATTGTTTAAAATCAGAATGCGCTGGCTGTGCACACCGTGTATAACCGGTTTAAAAATTGCCGGGCCGGATTGGATGGAATTAACCCCGTTGATGTTTTGCAGGGTTTCGCCAAGCGACTTTCCTTTTAGCTCATTCAGTTCTCTTGCATGAAGCGAAATCGAGTTACTGGTTCTGGAAACTACTTCTGTGTGGCCTGCTACCAGTACTTCCTGCAATACTATTTCTTCAGGTTGCAACGTAATGGTGATTGTCGTGCTGGCTTCAAGCACAACCTTTTGTTCTGCGGTTTTATAACTCAGGTATTGAACTGTAAGGGTATAACTGCCTTTGCAGAGCTGAGTAAGATTAAAACGACCGGCTAAGTCGGTGGCTTCACCCTGGCGGGTATTGGCAATCAGCACAGATGCCCCGGCCAACGGGCTTCCGGATTCATCTGTAACAATTCCCTGAATGCTATAGGTACAAGTGTCCTGTGCTTGCAGCAAGCTGCTGAACCAGAGAAACCCGATAAGTAATAAGACTCTCACAAAGTGCAACAGAGTTGCAAATATAGCGCATCAATAGAAAAGCAGCGAAAAATTTTGATCAGCGGGTTATTGGCCGAGCACGTCAGAACTTTTGAACTTCTGAATGATGTGCAGCAGGAAGTTGAAAGACAAAGCCTCGTCTTCGGGTTTTCCGGTAGAATTCCTGGCAGTATCAGGCGACTTTGACTTTGGCTTGCTGGTAATAACTGGAGCGACAGAAGGTTGTTGATTGTTGTTGGAAGCTTTTCCTTCAGGTTCGTAGATCAGGGGCTTGTCCTCCTTAGCAGATGATTCCATAGAAGGTGGCATCTCTTCTGGTCCCTGGGAACCCTCCTGGGCGTGCGTGGCCACTGCTACAAGTGAAAGCACCGCTAATGAAAACAGGTATGAAAACTTTAATTTCATCTATTTACACCTTACAACCTCAATCAGTTATTTTGAAAGTTAGCTTTGCAAAGTAATAAAATTTTGAAAATGACAACAGGGGCAGACTTTAATATAATCGACATTCGGGCAGGTACAATTTTAAGAGCAGAACCCTTTCCGGAGGCTAAAAAGCCGGCCTACAAGCTCTGGATTGACCTTGGGCCCGAAATTGGCGTAAAAAAGTCGAGCGCCCAGCTTACGACACTTTATTCGACAGATCGGCTGGTCGGGCGGCAGGTAGTATGCGTGGTAAACCTGCCAGCGCGCCAGATTGCCAACTTTGTTTCCGAGGTTTTGGTAACGGGGTTTCCGGATGAGCAGCATAACGTAGTTTTGACTTCAATTGAAAGACCTGTACCGAACGGAGCCAGGTTGTTTTAACCATGATGCTGTTCTCAGACTTAAAGAAAATTTGCGAGGGAAAGCCTCAAGCCATATTCCATGACAAACCCGTAACCGACCTGGTTACGGATAGCCGCAAAATTGTGCTTACCGAGGGTGCCGTGTTCTTTGCCATGCATGGCGAGCGGCATGATGCGCATGTTTTTCTTAATGATCTGTACGCACAGGGCATCAGGCAGTTTGTGGTTGAACGTGCAGTGGACCTGGCGTTGATGCCTGAAGCAAACGTGCTCCTGGTTAAGTCATCCCTGAAGGCGCTACAGGAGATTGTAAAGTATCACCGCAACCAGTTTATCGTCCCGGTAATTGGTATAACAGGCAGCAATGGTAAAACAATTATAAAAGAGTGGCTTTACCAGCTCCTTTCGCCTGATTATAAAATTGTGAAGAACCCGGGTAGCTATAACTCCCGGTTAGGGGTGCCTTTGTCGGTATGGCAAATGCAAGCTTACCATGAGCTTGGAATTTTTGAGGCCGGAATTTCAAAGCCGGGAGAAATGGAAATACTGGCAGAATTGATCAGGCCAACCATCGGGTTGCTGACCAACATCGGCACGGCTCATGATGAAGGGTTTGATTCGCTTGACCAAAAAATTGAGGAGAAGCTTAAACTGTTTGCGCAGGCGGAAACGATCGTTTATTGTTCGGATAATAGTCAGGTTAGTGATGCCGTAGCTAAGCTGAAATCAAAAAAAATAAGCTGGGCATTTACAGCAGAAGCCGGCTATAAGGCGGAGTTACAAACGCGGCTCCTGACATTAAGAAACAAAACCGGGACGTACACCTTTGAGCTCCCGGTAACGGACAAGGCATCGGTAGAAAACCTGGTTCATTGCCTCGTAGTTATGCTTGAGCTGGGCTTGCAGCCCGGAGTAATTCAGCAACGCATCAATACGTTGCGCGCTGTGCCCATGCGCCTGGAATTAAAGCAAGGGACGAACAACTGCCAGTTGATTGATGACAGCTACAACAATGACCTGGCCGGTCTTCAGATCAGCCTCGATTTTCTGAACAGCATTCGTAAACCGGGTAAAACATTGGTGCTGTCAGATATATTACAATCGGGGATGGAAGATGAGCAGCTCGCAAACCGGATGGCTGCGCTTATCCGGCAACGCGGTGTGGGGCGGTTAGTGGGAATAGGGAAATTGTTTGTTCAATATCAGCACATATTCAAAGACACGGTTGCGCACAGCTATTTTTTCGAAACCACAAGTAAGGCGCTGCAGGATCATGCGTTGTGGAATGGTTTACGCGATGAGGTTGTCCTGCTGAAAGGCGCCCGTGTATTTCAGTTTGAAAAAATTGTAAGCCTCCTTCAGCGCAAAGTACATGGCACGCGTATGGAAATAGACCTGGGCAGGTTAGTTCACAACCTCAATTTTTTCAAGTCGAAACTTAAGCCGGGGGTAAAAATAATGGCTATGGTAAAGGCCTTTGCCTATGGCAGCGGAAGTGAAGAAGTGGCTAACCTGCTGCAGTTTCACCGGGTGGATTATCTTAGTGTGGCCTATGCCGATGAAGGAATAGCATTACGTAAAAGCCAGGTTACCGTCCCGATTATGGTTATGAATGCTGCAGAAGAAAGCTTCCATGCTTTGCTGATGCATAACCTTGAACCGGTGCTTTACAGCGTGGGTATGATAAAGGCGCTTGCCGGGTTCCTTCAGGGTAACCGGTGCCGCATTCATATTGAACTGGAAACGGGAATGCACCGGCTGGGTCTCGAACCTCCTGGTTATGCAGAAGCGATTGAAATACTGAAAGCCAACCCCAACCTGGAAGTAACGAGTATTTTTTCGCACCTGGCTGCAGCCGATGGTTCAGCGCATGATGCGTACACCCGCCACCAGGTTTCGGTGTTCAATGCCGGCTACAAAAAGTTTTCAGAGGCATTGGGTGTTAACCCTGTCCGGCACATGCTCAACTCGCCCGGAATAATTCGGTTTACCGAATACCAGATGGACATGGTAAGGTTAGGGATTGGCTTATATGGAATAAATCCTACTACCGAACCCAACCAGGACCTTAAGCCAGCGGCAACACTTAAAACCGTAATATCCCAGGTAAAAGAGATTAAGCCCGGGGATACAGTCGGCTATGGCCGGTGGGGCAAAGCAGAAGCCGGTAAAACCATTGCCACCATTGCCATTGGTTATGCCGATGGCTTTAACAGGGCATTCAGCAACGGTAAGGGTAAAGTATTGGTTAATGGTAAAACAGCTCCTGTAATGGGTAATGTATGCATGGATATGACGATGATCGACATTACCGGCATAGATGCACGCGAAGGTGATGAGGTGATTATTTTCGGAGATGCTTTACCCATTCAACAAGTAGCGGAAAGCATTGGCACAATTCCTTATGAGATATTAACCAGCACCAGTGAAAGAGTGAAGCGTGTATTTTATACGGAAAGCATATAAGCTAATCCAACGCATTAATCGTAACCCAATAGCGATAGGCCACAACGGCTTTTTCAAATTTGGTTAACCGGTTAAGATTGCGCTTGCTGATGCGCGGCAGAATTACCTTATTGACTTTTGCGAGTATCTTAAAGATCGGCTTTTTCATTTGCTATTATAAGGTTAACCACAACCCAGGTTTTTTTTCAGGTTAATATCCGGAAGACCGCCAAAATCAAAACGGTCGTCTTTCGTGTCAACCGGCTTGGGTGGATCAACCTTCACTGCTTTTTTAGTCTTCTTTTTTGATGCGGCTTTCTTTTTCACCAACCCCAATATAATCATTGTTTGGAAGTCTTGCTCCCGTTATATTCGCACAATTTAAATTTAATCTAAATAAGATTGGAGAGCCTGAAAAGCATTGCCGAAATGTTGCCCGGAGAAACTGCAGTTATCTCCGGATTTCGGGATGATATGCTTTCAGTGAAGCTGCTGGAGATGGGCCTGCTTCCCGGCACCGTGGTGCGCTTCAACTTTACGGCTCCTTTGGGTGACCCGGTCTGCATAACGGTTTCGGGTTATGACTTATCGCTTCGCATTGCCGAGGCGTCCACCATTACGATTCTCAATTAAAAAATGGCCGCCTCCAAAACCTTGCGCATAGCACTGGCAGGCAAGCCAAATGCAGGTAAGTCGTCACTGTTTAACTTACTCACAGGTCTTAATCAGCGGATCGGAAACTTTCCGGGAATAACGGTTGACAAGCGTACCGGAAGTTGTCAGCTTGATGACGATACAATGGCCCAGGTCATGGATCTTCCGGGCATTTACAGCTTGTATCCGCGCACAGTTGATGAAAAAATCGTAACGGATATTCTCACCAACCGAAACGGAGCGCACTACCCGGATTGCGTTGTGCTGGTAGCCGATGCCACCAATCTTAAAAACAGCATGCTGCTGCTAACCCAGCTAATTGATTTGCAGATACCCACCGTGCTGGCTTTAAACATGATGGACCTGGCAGCAAAGTCGGGGCAAAATATAGATGTGCAGGCATTGGCGGCTGCGCTGGATCTACCTGTGGTAATGATAAACGCACGCACCGGGCAAGGTGTGGCAGAGCTCAGGAAATTACTGGCAACCCGTTTTAAGGCTTCATCCAAAACGATTTACAAAACAGGCAAAGAGCTTGAACTGCTGGTGAACGACATTCAGCAGAAGTTTAACCTGGCAACGCCCTACCAGGCCTACCAGTTTTTGCAGCAAACCGATAATCTTTCTTTTCTTTCGTCTGAAGAGAAAACGTATATCTCTGAAAGCGCAAAAGCGTCCAGCTTCTTTCAGCATAAATATCAGGGTGCAGAAACGGTAATGCGTTATGGGTTTATCCAGGATTTGCTGAATAAAGTTACGCTGAAATCATCCGATCCGGAATGGAAAAAATTCTCTTACCGCATTGATAAAGTACTTACGCATAAAGTCTGGGGTTACCTGATTTTCTTTTCTGTATTGCTCCTCATCTTCCAGGCCATTTTTGCATGGGCGCAGATACCGATGGATTTTATCGACAACACGTTTGCTCAACTGAGCAATGTATTGGATGAGCATTTTCCTGACGGCCCCTTTTTTGATCTGGTTACGCAAGGCATAATTCCGGGCATTGGCGGCATCGTAATTTTCATTCCGCAAATCGCAATCCTGTTTGCCTGTATTTCCATACTGGAAGAAAGCGGCTATATGGCACGCGTGGTTTTCCTGATGGACAAGCTCATGCGCAAGTTCGGACTGAATGGTAAAAGTGTTGTTCCGCTGATATCGGGCCTGGCGTGCGCCATTCCGGCTATTATGGCTACCCGCACTATTGAAAACTGGAAAGACAGGCTTATAACAATTTTTGTAACTCCGTTTATGAGCTGCTCGGCCCGATTACCGGTGTACACCATCCTGGTCGCCTTAATTATCCCCGATGATAAGCTGTTTGGGTTTTTCAATTATCAGGGCCTGGTGCTGATGGGGCTTTACCTGTTGGGATTTTTTGCTGCATTGATTTCCGCCTTTGTTTTAAAGTTCATTATTAAAACCCGGGAGCGCAGCTATTTAATTATGGAGATGCCAACCTACCGCAGGCCGAAGTGGAGCAACGTAGGATATACCATTATCGAAAAGACAAAGTCGTTTGTGTTTGAAGCAGGCAAGGTAATACTGGCCATATCTATTGTGCTGTGGGTACTCGCCAGCTATGGCCCGGGCGATGCCATGACCCGCGCAGAAGAAGTTGTTAAAAGCGAGGCCAGCGAGGTTGAGTTAAGTGAGGAAGAGCTTGAGGCACGGGTTGCCTCTTACAAGCTGGAGCATTCCTATGCCGGCATTATCGGTAAAACGCTGGAGCCGGTGATTGAACCTTTGGGCTATGACTGGAAAATAGGGATTGCGCTGGTAACCTCTTTTGCTGCGCGCGAAGTTTTCGTTAGCACCATTGCAACCATCTACAGTTTGGGAGGCACAGAAGATGAACAAACCATAAAAGGCAGACTGCGGTCTGAAATAAATCCCAAAACCGGGGGTGCACGGTATACTCCGGCAGTGGGTCTTTCGCTTCTTGTTTTTTATACGTTTGCCATGCAGTGTATGAGCACACTGGCTGTGGTAAAACGCGAAACCAAAGGCTGGAAATGGCCCCTGATACAGTTGGTATATATGACCGTACTCGCCTACGTTTCGGCCTTCATTATTTATCAAAGTTTAGTATAATCTTACATTTGGCAAGTGTTCTGCTTAACGGGTAATAATTCTCGTTATATTTCGAGCCGACACCTGTATGAACGCCATTAGTAATTCGCAATTAGGTTTGTTATATCTGGCACACCTGCTTATAAGTGCCGATGGAATAATTGATGCGAAAGAATACCAGGCCCTGGCCAAAATCAGGATTAAGGAATCAATCAGCGACCAGGATTTCAAAACATTTGAAGAAACAGTAAGAAGTAAAAGAGAACGCGATATTTACCGCGAAGGAATAGAGCTGATGAATAATTGCACAGAAGAAGAAAAACTGAATGCATTTGTTCACCTCTACAAAATGTCGGAAATAGATGGGCGTGTGCATATTAAAGAAGTCCGGTTGTTGCTGTACACCATTAAAAGCGCAGGCATAGAATTTAATGATGTGGTAGCCCGCGCCCAGGCCCTCACCGATTATTAATTCTTGAACTACCGCAGGTAACCTGTATTTTTGCAGCCATTCATGGCAGCATTCAATCCTGATTTTACAATTGGCGTTTTAGGCGGAGGCCAGTTGGGCCGCATGCTTATACAGGCCGGTATTAATCTTGATCTCAACTTTCGGGTATTGGATCCCGATCCGCAGGCGCCCTGTGCCGGGTTGTCGAGATTTACGGTTGGCAAGCTTACCGACTACCAGGCAGTAATGGACTTTGGGAAAGATTGCGACATCCTCACGATCGAAATTGAGAACGTAAATATCCGCGCGCTTGCCGATCTTGAAAAGGCCGGGAAGAAAGTTTTTCCGCAGCCGGCCGTAATCGAGCTGATCCAGGACAAGCGTGTTCAGAAACAATTTTTTGCCGATAATCAAATTCCAACAGCACCTTTTGTCCTGGTTAATAGCCGCGAAGATGTTGCCGGGCATCCGGATTTTCTTCCGGCAGTAAACAAGCTGGGCAAGGAAGGCTATGATGGCCGGGGTGTCCAGGTAATCAAAACCCGGGCAGATTTTTCAAAAGCATTTGATGCACCCGGCTTACTTGAAAAATGGATTCCGTTTCAAAAAGAGATAGCGGTGATTGTATCGCGAAATGCAGGAGGAGAAGTGTCTGCTTATCCGGCTGTGGAGATGGTGTTTCACCCGGAAGCTAATCTGGTAGAATATCTATTTTCTCCGGCACAACTTGCCGAAAGCATTGCCAGCGAGGCAGAAGCGATTGCAAGAAAAGTTATTGCCCGCCTCGATATGGTTGGCTTGCTGGCCGTGGAAATGTTTGTAACCCATAATGGAGAAGTTCTGGTAAATGAGGTTGCCCCGCGTCCGCACAATAGCGGGCACCAGACCATTGAAGGTAACGTAACCTCGCAGTACGAACAGCATTTAAGGGCAATTCTTGGTTTGCCGGCTGGAAGCACACAGTTAACAGCGCCCAGCGCTATGGTCAATCTTTTAGGCGAAGAAGGCTATGCCGGAAACGCCCGCTATGAAGGATTAGGGGAGGTCCTGAAAACAGCAGGCGTACATGTTCATCTCTACGGTAAAAAGACCACCAAGCCATTTCGTAAGATGGGCCATGTTACAATTGTAGATGCAGACCTGAATAGTTTAAAAAAGAAAGCCAACTTTGTAAAAGAAACCCTTAAAGTAAAAGCATGAGCAAACCGGTTGTGGGAATCATAATGGGAAGCCAGTCTGATCTGAAGATCATGAAAGAGGCCGCAGAATTCCTGGAAGAGCTGGGCATACCATTCGAGCTCACCGTAGTTTCTGCGCACCGTACACCACAACGCATGGCCGACTATGCGAACTCAGCGCGAAGCAGGGGTTTAAAAGTGATTATAGCCGGGGCTGGCGGAGCCGCACATTTGCCGGGCATGATAGCTTCGTTTACCACGCTTCCGGTTATCGGTGTGCCGGTAAAATCATCCAACTCAATTGATGGTTGGGACTCGGTGCTTTCCATCCTGCAAATGCCATCCGGAGTGCCGGTAGCAACCGTTGCCCTGAACGGAGCCCGCAATGCAGGCATTTTGGCTGCGCAGATCCTGGCCACCGAAAGCAAGCCACTGGCAAAAAAGCTTGAGGCATTTAAAAGAAGCCTGCGCAAAAAAGTGGAAGATTCATTCCGGACAATCGAAAAAAAAGGCTGGAAAGACCTTCAATGAAGCGAACCATGTAAGGTTTTTGCTTAAAAAAATGAAAAATTTATAGCAAATTTACCTTTTAACCTTATTCATGAACCCTGGCGAAAAGGGCTGGCTAAAAGAATACCTGGAATTCAGGCAGGTCTTGCTTAAAGACCTTACGGGAGAAGCGAAAATTGCGCATCATCCTGAGCAGTCGTTGTATCGTGTAATTCAACCAACCGGAATCATGTATGGACAGCCGGTCGGGATGCCCGGTTTACCCGATTCCAACAATTGGGATGAGAAAGACAGGATGAAAATTCTGTTGGCCGAGAGCCTGATCAGCAGTGCGCTTTTGTTTCATAACAAGAACATCCAGTCCCCGGAAGATCTTTCAAAAGTGATTGTGAAAACACTGGAAAGCATCGGAAACTTTTACAACAACATTTTTCCGGAACTGGAAACACCGTCCAAAAGCTTTTTTGGCAAGCGAAAATCGCCACTGGAAGTAGCGGAAAAAATCTTAGATAAACGTATTGCCCGCACAACGGAGTTTGATACCAACTTCTGGGTTCAGCTATTCCATAACAGCTTGTTGTTTCTGGATGTATTCATTTTCGGCCAGTGGATTCACACCAATGCCGACAGGATCGTTTCAGACTTCTTTAAATATGAACGGGAAGAGCTTCGGTTCTCCGTGGTAAAAGTGATAGCGTGCGCGGCACATGCCAACTCCACCATTGAATACGAAGAACGCAGGCTGCTGGAGTTCTTCCTTCAGAGCACGGAATTGCCATTGGACAAAAAGCGGGAAGCTAAGCAGATTTTCGATCAGGGTATTGTAATGGAGGAGATCAACCTGCCAACCAACAATTCATGGATACTGAAAAAGTATTTCCTGGAGATAGCCATCCTTACCATCTGGGCCGACAAGCGTGTGGAGGATTCTGAGGTATTATTTCTGAAAGAGTTGTGTAAATATCTTGGTTTTGCAGAAGAAGACCTGGATCACAGTATGCTGGCCATAGAAGGATTTGTGCTGGAGCATTGGGAAAAGTTGAACTACCTGCAGAACAAGCAGGACTTTAACCAGGTGAGTGAGCAGTTTATCCAGCGTATGGCGAGGGTTACCAGCAGTCATAAAAATCGCTTGCTTAAGGAAGTTCAGGAGAGCAAGGAGCTGATGGAATTACTGCGCAAAGCCCGCGCGCAGGAATTGAATGAAACGGAAAAGCTGCGCATGCAGGAATTGCTTGTTGCGGTATTAAAAATCATTCCTTCGTTCGTGATCATATCGCTTCCGCAGAAGTTTCTTACGCTACCCATGCTCATGAAAATCCTGCCCCAGGATTTCTTTGCCCAGGTAGCCTGATCAGCATCCTAATCCTCTTTCAGCTCTTTCGATTCATCCTGCTTTTTAGGAATGAGAATAGAGAATACAATGGAAAGCGTAAGTGTTACCAGGATGATAATAAACGAAATGGTGGGTGGCATGTCGGTAAGCACCTTCGGAATAAAATCATAATCCTTACCGATTTCCAGTAACATTTTGGCTCCTATAAAAAACAGGATGATGGACAAGCCTTTCTGCAACAGGTAAAACTTGTCTATTATCCCCGAAAGCAGGAAGAACATGGCGCGTAATCCCATTACGGCAAAAATGTTGGACGTATAAATAATAAACTCGTTGGTTGTAATGGCAAATGCTGCCGGGATTGAGTCGACTGCAAAAATCAGGTCGGTTGTTTCAATTAATACAATAACCAGGAACAGCGGGGTAAACATCAGCTTGCCATCCACCCGTGTAACAAACTTACCCCCCATTTCATCTTTGGTAATGGGCAAATACTTGCGGCAGAATTTTAAGATCGGATTCTTTTCGGGATCGATCTTTTCATCGCTGTCTTCAAAGTAAATTTTGATACCCGAATAAATCAGGAACACTCCGAATATATACAGGATGAAGTGAAAGTGGTGAATGAGGATAGCGCCAACAAAAATGAAAATGCCGCGGAAGAAAACAGCCCCGAGGATGCCCCAAAACAAAATTTTATGGTAGTACTCCTCTTTTACTTTGA
This sequence comes from Cyclobacteriaceae bacterium, assembly GCA_026129485.1. GTDB lineage: Bacteria > Bacteroidota > Bacteroidia > Cytophagales > Cyclobacteriaceae > ELB16-189. Next base: position 21,100 of record JAHCHY010000021.1, on the reverse strand, counting down.
AGTATTTCAGGATAAGGAGGATTACAAAGATGTTGTCTACAGAAAGGGCGTACTCGGTGAGGTAAGCCGAGAAATATTCGAAGGCCCCGTTAGCGCCACCGCTTTCTTCGTCAAAAGCATAGATCAGGTAACCGAAAACCGTGCTGATAAATACCCAGAAAATGGATTGGTAAAGAGCCGATTTGGTAGATATCTTATGTGCTGTTTTATTGAAAATGCCCAGGTCAAGAAGCAGGAACACCAGGATAATCAGGCCAAAAACACCAAAGAGAAAGGACTCATCAGTCAGATCTAAGCCAAACAAATCAAAACACAACATTAAGCGGGTGGTTAGGGGTTAAAAAAGAGGTGATTATCGGTCCTAATGGGCAGGTAATCACCTCTTAATTAGACGCCAAAGCTACAAATTAATTCAAATTGCAAAAGAGGCCGTTTGTTAATGCAGGCAGGCTCTAAAAGGGAACCCTCCGGCCTATTGACATTTATCGCACCGGCCCTGTATCAGCAGGTTCATCTCCTTAACGGAAAAACCTTTGGGCAAGGAAACCTCGGGGATGGTAACGGATTCCAGGCAATTTGTCTGCCCGCACTTTTCGCATTTAAAGTGCACGTGCTCGTGGTGGTGCTCATGTGTTGAGCAAGGCTCACTGCAAAGGGCATATTTTAAGCTACCTTCATCATCCAGCACTTTATGAATAACGCCTTTGTCCAGGAAGGTTTTAAGGGTTCGGTAAACGGTAACCCGGTCAAAAGAAGCTGCTATTTCACGCTCAATATCCGAGTATGAAAGCGCAAAGCCATTCTTAAGGAACAAATCCAGAATAGCTTCGCGGCTATTGGTTGTTCTTAGCTGGTAGTCTTTCAGAATCTTACCCCCGGAATTCATTTTGCGTCCACCTGTAATTTGAGCAAGTTACTATAAATACCATTATCCCGGGCACTTAGTTCGGCATGGCTGCCGGCCTCTGCAATTACACCCTCTTTAATCACCAGGATAGTATCGGCTTTCCGGATAGTGCTGAGGCGATGTGCAATAATTAACGTTGTCCTGTTTTGCATCAGGGTTTCAAGCGCTTCCTGCACGAGCTTTTCCGAATGTGCGTCCAGCGAGCTGGTGGCCTCATCCAGTACCAGGATGGCGGGGTTTCTCAGAATAGCGCGCGCAATGGCGATGCGTTGCCTTTGGCCTCCTGAAAGCTTCACGCCCCGGTCGCCCACAGCCGTGTTTATTCCTTCCGGAAAGCTCTCAATAAACTCCCATGCATTGGCCCGTTGTGCCGCAGTTATTATTTCTTCTTCAGTAGCCCCGGGTTTGCCATAGGCAATGTTTTCACGGATGGTACCGCCAAATAAAATAACTTCCTGTGGCACCACGCCAAAGTTGCTGCGGTAGGCATGAAGGTTATAATGGGTAACCTGTTGGTCATCTACCTCAATGCTTCCGCCACCCGGTTGATAGAATTGTAACAGCAGGTTGATTATTGTGGATTTTCCGGAACCACTTGGGCCCACAAGCGCCACCTTTTGCCCCGGACGGATGGTAACATGAATGCCTTTGAGAACCTGGATATCAGGCCGGGCAGGGTAGGCAAACTGTACCTGATTGAAAACAATTTTACCGCTGAGTTTTATACCGGGCGCCATGCCCGGCTTTTCATCGGCAGTTTCCAGGATTTCAAGAATACGCTCCGAAGCGCCTACTGATTTTTGCAACTGGCTGTAAATATCGCCCAGGCCTGCAATTGAACCACCAATGAAAACCGTGTAAATGATAAATGAAAAAAGCGCACCCACCGGTACTTCACCGGACTGAACCAGCGAGGCCCCGAACCAACCCACCGCTACAATACCGCCAAACAAAGCCACGATTGTAAACGAAATAAAGGCTCCGCGGTAGCGCGAGGTTCGGATAGCTGTTTTTATCACATCGGCCAGCGAATTTTTATACCGGTTGATTTCAAAGGTTTCGTTGGTGAAAGCTTTTACTACCGTTACAGATTGAAGAGTTTCTTCCACCACTACATTGGCATTGGCTAATTGATCCTGTGTTTTTTTGGAGAGCTTGCGAATGAACTTACCAAAAAAGAGTGCAGCAAGGATAAGCACGGGGAATGTGAGCAGCATAAACACTGTTAACCTGGGATAGAGTACAACCAGCAAAGGAATGCCGATTACCAGGATTAAAATCTGCCGCAGCAACTCTGCCAATGTGAACGTAAACGTATCATACAGAATGCTTACATCCGATGTAATGCGACTCATCAGTTCACCCACTCTCCGGTTGTCAAAAAAGGGTAAAGGCAGCCAGATAATTTTTGAGTACAGCTTCATGCGAAGGTCGGCCAACGCATGCTCGCTTACATAGGTGAAAGTATATACTCTCAGGAACGAAAACACTCCCTGGATCAGCAGCACGGCTATCATGGCCAATGCAACCTGGTTGATGGTGGTTAAATAGAAATCGGCTTTACCCTGGGCCACATCTAACAATTTTCCGGAGAGATAGGGGAAGGATAGTAAAACACCGCTGGACAGGGATAGCGCTGCCAATCCGATAGCGAAGGTCCATTTGTAGGGGAGCACAAAACGAAACACCCCGAGGAATTTTTTGATCCCGGCTTTATTGAGTGGTTTTTTCTCTCCGTCCTCCTGACGATTGCGTTTTGCCATAGAAAATCGATGCCTGTCAGAAGATGCCCGGTACTAAGGTACCCTCAACAGAAAATGTAACAGAATCGCTCAAAACCATTTTTTGAACTCCGGTTAACTTATATCGGGCCAAAAGCGGCTTGCCGGAAGCATCATCAAACTCCAGCAGAAGATTGCGTTCGGTTCCATAGAGCGTGTTGCTTTCGCGATAGGTCGATTCAATTCTGTGTAACCGGCCGAAGTCGTTCTGATAGTAAAACAACACGTATGGAACGGGACTATTGATTTCGGTTGTTGCGTACTTGCGAATGGTAAGATTACTGCGGGTATCTTTTTCACCATCCATAACGTTGTACGAATCAGCAAATCCGGGTTTGTTGATGACATCCAGTTGACGAAACACATCCAGCTCTTTCATCAACACGATCGAATCGGCCTCGAATGTAATCTCCTCCCGTGCGACATCCAGTATAACGATTTTGTTAAGTGTTACTTTAGCGCGAAGCAATTCCTGTTGTTGCCGGTTTACCAGGCTGTCAAAATCGAAATAAGGCTTATCATAAACCGCTTCGGCCTGTTTGCATCCCCACGCGCTCAATCCAATAATTACAACGAGTAAAGTCTGTTTCATCCGGTTTAATCAATCAATACATGGCCACTCATTTCCCCGGGCACAGGTATGCCCATAAGGGTAAGAATGGTGGGGGCCAGATCGCCCAGTTTACCCGGCTTCAGTTTGCCCCTGTATTCGTCATCTACAAGGATAACAGGAACCAGGCTGGTGGTGTGGGCGGTGTTTGGTGTACCATCGTCATTAATCATCATATCGGCATTACCGTGGTCGGCAATAATGATTACCGCGTAGCCATTCCTGCGTGCAGCTTCGGTTACAGCTTCATTGCATTGGTCAACCGTTTCGCAGGCTTTAACGGCAGCTTCAAACACACCCGTATGGCCTACCATGTCGGGGTTGGCAAAATTCAAACAGATAAAGTCGGCTTCCTTTTTGTTTAGCTCCGGAATGATTTTGTCTTTGATATCATTGGCGCTCATTTCGGGTTGCAGATCGTAGGTGGCAACTTTGGGCGAGGGGCAAAGAATGCGCGACTCCCCGGTAAAAGCCTCTTCCCGTCCTCCTGAAAAGAAAAACGTAACGTGTGGGTACTTCTCGGTTTCGGCAATACGAATTTGTTTTTTGCCAGCTTTGGATACAATATCGCCCAAGGTGTTTTCAAGATTGTCTTTATCGAAAATCACTTTTACGTCATTAAAGGAATCATCGTAATTGGTGAGCGTGATATAGTACAGGTTGAGCCTGTACATGTTTTGCTCATGGAAATCCTGCTGGGTGAGCACCTGGGTAATTTCGCGCCCACGATCGGTACGGAAGTTAAAGCACAGCACCACATCACCTTCCCGGATAGTGGTCAAAGGATTTTGGTTCGCGTCTGTTACTACAATGGGTTTGATGAACTCATCGGTAATATTATTTTCATACGACCTGGCAACAGCTTTCAGTATATCGGTTGTGGGTTCGCCCGTACCATGCACCAGCAGATCATACGCCAGCTTAATCCGTTCCCAGCGCTTGTCGCGATCCATCGCATAATAGCGCCCTATCACACTGGCAATTTTACCCGTGGTTTTGGCAAGATGATTATTCAGATCAGTAAGATAGCCAAGCCCGCCTTTGGGATCGGTATCGCGGCCATCCGTAAAGGCATGAACAAATACATTTTTTAAACCGCTGTTATTTAAAATAGTAATAATTCCTTCCAGGTGATCAATATGCGAGTGTACGCCACCATCTGAAACGAGTCCGATCAGGTGAAAAGCTTTGTTATTCTTTTTGGCATAGTCAATAGCGTCTTTCAATACCGGGTTTGTGTCCAGTTCTTTTTCTTCCACTGCCTTGTTGATGCGCACCAAATCCTGGTACACGATACGGCCCGCACCGATGTTCATGTGGCCAACTTCCGAGTTACCCATTTGTCCGGCCGGCAAGCCAACGGCCAAACCGGAAGCTTCCAGTGTGCTGTGCGGGTACTTTTTGTATAGGGAATTAATGTAGGGTGTACGGGCATTATCAATAGCTGACACTTTGGTATTTTTGGCTATTCCCCAGCCGTCCAGAATCATCAGCAAAACCTTCTTGTTCATACAGACTATTAAATTTTTGCGAGGCCAAATATACAGGTCAGGGCCTCATTTTTCCTGGTTTTACAACGTTATAACAATTGAAATCACAAAAACATTTGTTAGGGGCCTATTACCCAATTACAAATTTTTCGATACCGTATTAATGGCATAATTTTGGAACGAATCCGGGCGCTATGAACACGAAAAAGTGGGTTTATACGATTGTTTTATTGCTTGCAGCACTTTCAGCGAAAGCGCAGGGCGATATTTTCGCCCCTATGCGCGATGCCCTGAAGGCAGGCAGCGCCAAAGAGTTGGTGAAGTATGTAAACCAATCGGTTGAAATTAACGTGGAAGGCGACATCAATACCTACAGCAAAGCCCAGGCTGAGTTTGTACTGCGCGATTTCTTCAAAAAGTATCCCGTAACTGATTTCAGCATTTCGCATACAGGCTCGTCCAAAAGCGGGCTCCAATATGCCATTGGCACATACAAAAGCAACAACAACCAGCTTACCGTGCTCATCCGTGTAAAGCAGTCGGGCAATACGCACCTGATTCACGAAATCAGCTTTGTGAAAGAGTAATGCGGCCGGCCTACCTTACGGATCAAGCCCTGGAAGATTTTATACGATTAGCGCTGGCTGAAGATATTGGCGAGGGTGATCACTCTACGCTTGGTGCAGTGCCCGCAGACAAAATCAGCCAGACGCGATTGCTGGTAAAGGATAATGGTCTGCTTGCCGGAGTAGATTTAGCCGAAAAAATTTTTTATACAGTTGATTCTGCCCTTACCATAACACGCTATAAAAATGATGGCGACCCGATACAGAAAGGAGATGTGGCTTTTGTGGTGGAAGGCAAAGCGCAATCCATTTTAATGGCCGAGCGGCTGGTGCTTAACTGCATGCAGCGCATGAGCGGCATAGCCACTTATACCCACCGGCTTTGCAAGCTGATAGAAGGCATCGGGGCACAACTGATGGATACGCGCAAAACCACGCCCAACTTTCGCTTGCCGGAAAAGTGGGCGGTGTTTATTGGCGGAGGGAAGAACCACCGCTATGCGTTGTATGATATGGTAATGCTGAAAGACAATCATATTGATATGGCCGGTGGCATCCGTGCGGCTATAGAACGAACAAAACAATACCTGGAAGACAAGAATAAAGATTTGCGCATAGAAGTGGAGACACGCAACCTGTGCGAAGTAGAGGAAGTGCTGGCTGTTGGCGGCATTGATGTGATCATGCTGGACAATATGAGCATAGCCGACATGACAAAAGCAGTGAAGCTGATAAATGGAAGGTATAAAACCGAAGCCAGCGGAGGCATTACCGAAGCTACGCTACGCACCGTGGCCGAATGTGGCGTTGACTACATTTCAGTAGGCGCACTTACGCATTCGGTAAAAAGCCTGGATTTGAGCTTGAAGGTGATAAGCTAAGCCTACCACCCTCCTCCCAACGCTCTATACAAATTGATCATCGTAAAGAACTGCGCCTTGCGGGTTTCGGTTAGTTGCAGTTCTGCTTCCAGCACGCTCTTTTGCGCGGTAATTACTTCGAGGTAAGAAGCCATACCGGCCACGTATAAATCATTGGAGGTAGCTACACCTTCGTTCAATACGGTTACCTCCTGTTGCTTTAACTGCGAGGAAGTTTGCAACGCATCAATCCGGTTGAGGTTAGTAATTACTTCCTGGTAACCGAGCAGCACAGATTTTTGATATACATACAGCGACTCGCGTTGTCCGGCATTGGCACGCTGAAGGTCGGCCCTTAACTGATTGCGATAAAAGAGAGGTGCGGTGAGTCCGCCAAACACACCATACGCTAACGATGCCGGGTTTAACCACTTATCTAAATTAAACGATTGTAGCCCCCAGGCAGCAGTAATGTTAAGCGATGGCAGAAAGGCAGCACGTGCAGCATTTACATCAAAATGTGCAGCCTGCATCTCTAACTCTGCCTGCAAAATATCGGGCCTGTGCCTGAGCATTTGTGCCGGTACGCCACTGTTCAGTTGCGATGGCAGTTGTTGTGTTAAAATCGGCTGACTGCGTACCACCGGTTGGTTAAAACGTCCCAATAAAAAATTAATGCCGGCTTCTGCTGCGAAGATGCGTTGCCGCACATCCACTTCCCGGTTGCGTGTGTTTATCAGTTGAGCCGTAAATTGTTTTACCGCCAGCTCGGTAGCGCGACCCGCTTCTTTCTGTGCGCTTACTACTTCCAGTGCACGCTCCTGCAACTGAATGTTTTTTTCTATGATTTGTAATTCGTTATCCAAAGCCAGCAACTCATAATAACTGCGGGCTACTTCCGCTACCAATGTTGTAGTAACTAACTGTCGACCGCGATCGGTAGCCAGAAGTCTTGCAGCCGCTGCGCGTTTTTGATTCCGGAGCTTTCCCCACAGATCAATCTCCCATGAGCTTTGAAGCGCGGTATAATAATCGGGTAAATGCTCAGCCATGTGTTGGTCATCCCTGATGTTGGGAGAAAAATTTGTATCAAAATTCCCCACGCCATCCATGGTATATTCGCCAAACCGTTGTTGCCCTGCTGTAACGTTTGCCCCTATGCTTGGTAACAATGCCCCTTTAGCTATACGCACACCGGCACGTGCTGCTTCTACACGTTGTATGGCTATCTTCTGATCGGGGTTATTGCGAATGGCCTCATCAATCAATTTTTGTAAATGTGAATCCGCAAAAAATTCTTTCCACGGTATGGAGCCGCTGTACCGGCTGCTATCGACTGTATTGATAAACTGATCAGGTATTTTTAACGTATCGGTTTCAGGAAGTACGGTTGCCGTTTTGCATCCGTACAGGGTTAAGCCAACTATGAATGGGATTATAAGCTTGCGATTCATCATTTGTTAATTAAGGTGTTCGGTAATCCTGGATACCTTTTCAGCTTTTTGATTTTGTGCCAGGCTGCTGAACAGCACATAGAGCCCCGGGATAACCAGCAGGCCAAACACGGTGCCGATCAGCATGCCTCCGGCAGCGGCTGTACCAATGGAACGATTGCCCATCGCGCCAGCGCCTGAAGCGATACACAACGGGATAAGCCCGGCTATAAATGCAAAGGAAGTCATGAGAATAGGACGCAAGCGTGCACGCGCACCTTCCAGCGCAGCATCTACAAATGTGCGGCCTTCTTCCTTTTCGTGGTTGTGCGCCACCTCTACAATCAAAATGGCATTCTTACCCAGCAAGCCGATCAGCATAACCAGCGCTACCTGTGCATAGATGTTGTTCTGTAACCCGAACAGATACAGGAACAGGAATGAACCAAATACACCGGCAGGCAGCGAGAGAATTACAGGAAGCGGCAGTAAAAAGCTTTCGTACTGTGCAGCCAGCAACAGGTAAACAAACACAAGACAGATAATGAAAATATAAATAGCCTGGTTGCCGGCCAGCACTTCTTCGCGTGTCATGCCCGACCATTCTATGGCAAAGCCCTGTGGCAAAGTTCTGGAAACTTCTTCAATAGCTTTAACGGCATCGCCACTGCTGTAGCCGGGGGTGGCATCGCCATTAATCATGGCTGCCGTAAACATGTTGTAGCGTGTAAGCTGCTCGGGGCCATATACACGTTCTAATTTTGTAAAAGCAGAGTACGGCACCATTTCACCATCTTCATTTTTCACCAGCATCTTCAGGATGTCTTCCGGTGAAGTGCGGTAGGAGGGATCGGCCTGTACCATTACTTTATACATCTGCCCGAAGCGTAAGAAGTTGGAAGCATAAAAACTTCCTACCAGCACCTGCAGGTTGTTCATCGCATTATCGATGGTTACACCTTTTTGTGCAGCAATATCCTGGTCGATGTGAATAAGATACTGCGGGAAAGTTGCATTAAAGCTGGTGAAGGCATCGGCAATTTCAGGTCGCTGCTTTAAGGCTTCAATAAATTCATTGGCCACATTGGCCGTTTGGGTTAAGTCGCCACTGCCGGTACGATCCAGCAAACGAACTTCAAAACCACTGGCATTACCAAAGCCCGGCACGGTGGGCGGAGGAAAAAACTGGATGGAGGCATCTTTAATATGACTTGTCTTTTCTTCGAGCACGCGCACCAGCTCATCTACCGATTGATCGCGCTCATCCCACGGCTTTAGGTTGATCATACCCATGCCATACGATGCCCCCGCGCCTTCCGAGATCAGGCTGTAGCCGGAAAGCGTTGAAACAGACTCTACACTGCTCATGCCCTCCGTAGCCTGCTGAATTTTATCCATTACTTCTTCGGTGCGTTCTACTGTGGCTCCGGCAGGCGTGGTTACATTGGCGTAGATCATCCCCTGATCCTCCGATGGAATAAACCCTGATGGAAGTATGCGACCCATACCCCAGGTGGCAACGATAAAGCCTGCAAACAAGGCTATGGTAATGGTTCTGCGTGCAGCAGTTTTGCTGATGAAAAGCTGATACCGCTCCGAAACAGACTCGTACCAGTTGTTGAACTTATCAAAAAAACGTTGCAGCCAGGTATTCTTTTTAGGAGCGTGGTGCATGTCTTTTAACAGGATGGCGCACAAGGCAGGCGTAAGCGATACGGCATTGACTCCGGAGATTACGATAGAGATAGCCAGCGTAAGCGAGAACTGCCGGTAAAAAATTCCCACCGGCCCGCTCATAAAAGCAACCGGTACAAATACGGCCGACATAACCAGTGTAATACCAATCAATGCTCCGCTTATTTCTTTCATGGCCGAAAGCGTGGCTTGCTGGGGCGAAAGGCCCAGCCCCATTTTTACGTGCACGGCTTCTACCACCACAATGGCATTATCCACCACAATGCCGATGGCCAGCACCAATGCAAATAACGTAAGCAGGTTAATGGAAAAGCCCAGCATCTGCATGAAGAAGAAGGTGCCGATAAGCGATACGGGTACTGCCAGGGCGGGTATTAGCGTGGAGCGGAAGTCCTGTAAAAACAGGAACACGACTAACGAAACAAGAATGAACGCTTCTATTAATGTGCGCAACACTTCATCAATGGAAGCATCGAGAAACCGCGACACATCGTAGCCGATGGTGTAGCTCATACCCGAAGGGAAAGCAATTACTTTCAGCTCTTCCATGCGCTTTTTTACATTTTCAATTACTTCTTTGGCATTGGAGCCCGGCCGTTGCTTCAGCATAATGGCAGCAGAAGGCTTGCCGTTTTCTTTTGAGAGCACACTGTAATTGCGCGAGCCAAACTCGATGTCGGCAATGTCTTTCAGCTTCAGCAACGAACCGTCTTTATCGGCACGCAGCACAATATTTTCGTATTGCCGTGGCTCGTTAAACTTGCCGGTGTAACGCAGCACATATTGCAGCATCTGCACATTGCGGTCGGAGCTTTCGCCTGTTTTACCAGGGGCAGCCTCCACGTTCTGGTTGCGGATGGCCTGCACCACCTCATCGGTAGAGATGTCGTAAAACGCCATACGGTCGGGCTTCAGCCACACGCGCATGGAATACTCGCGTGCGCCCATAATGGTGGCATAGCCCACGCCATCAATGCGTTTTAATTCCGCAAGGATGTTAATGTCTGCAAAGTTGTAGATGAACTTTTCGTCTGCATCGGGATCAGAACTTAGGATGTTGAGATAAAGCAGCATGCTGTTTACCTCTTTCTCTACACCCACACCGGCTTTGATTACTTCTTCGGGCAGCTCGTCCAGCACGGTGGAAACCCGGTTCTGCACGTTTACGGCAGCAATGTCGGGATCAACGCCCACGTTGAAGTTTACGGTAATGATGCTCGTGCCGTCATTCCCGGAAACGGAAGTCATGTACGTCATGCCGGGCACACCGTTAATAGCACGCTCCAGCGTGGTTACCACCGCCTTGGCGCTTACTTCGGCATTGGCCCCGGTGTAGCTGGTAGTAACTGAAACCGAAGGCGGAACAATATCAGGGAACTGCGTAACGGGCAACTGCATGAGCGCCAGCAGGCCCATCAAGGTTATTAAGAGCGAAATAACCAACGACAGAACAGGCCGATGAATAAATACATTAAACATAGCGAAGTGATTCTGTTAGTTAGTCATAGCTGTTGCGCGATCTCCCGTTGAAGCCAGTACGCTGTCCATCGGAATGAGCACCGGTTTTACTTCCATGCCTTCGCGCACATTCTGAATGCCTTCGTAGATAATTTCATCGCCCGGCTTTAAGCCGTTCTCTACAATGTAGAAATGTGAGAAGCGCATTAAAGGTGTAAAGCTTTTCAGCGTTACTTTTTTGTCGTGCCCCAGCAGGTAAACAAAAGTGCGATCCTGTATTTCCATGGTTGATTTTTGCGGAACCAGGATCACATTTTTCAATGCATTGCCCATACGTACTTTTCCGCTGGAGCCGTGCTTGAGCAGGTTTTGCGGATTAGGGAACTTTGCACGAATGGCAATGGTGCCTGTGGTAGCATCAAACTCGCCTTCCATCGTTTCGATTTTGCCTTTGTATTTGTGGTACGTATCATCGGCCAAAAGCAATTCTACTTCTTCATTGTTCCAATTGGTTTTGGATTGCCTGAGCTTGAGATATTCCTGCTCCGATACTTTGAAGTAAGCAAACATATCGTGCGTGTCGCTTACCGTGGTAAGCAAGCTGCCTTCATCAATCAGGCTTCCTATTTTATACGGTATACGATCAATCACGCCATCGAATGGCGAACGGATTACGGTGTGTGATAACCGGATAGATGCGTTGGAGTATGCAGACCGCTCTTCTTCTATACGCGCTTTGGCAGCATCGTGCTTGGCTTTGGCCAGTCGCAGCTCGGTTTCGGACACCACGTTTTTATCAACCAGGATTTTTACGCGCTCCACTTCCAGCGCCAGCGCTGCGGCTTCTGCTTCTGCGCTGTTTAATGCAGCCTTAGCCTGGCTTACAGCGGCACGGTATTCTTCATCGTTAATGGTGAAGAGCAGCTGCCCTTTTTTAACCTGCGCACCTTCGTCTATGTGTATCTGCTCAAGATAACCCTGTAAGCGTGCACGTATTTCTACATTGCGAAAAGCGTGTATGTCGCTCACGTATTCATGGTAAATAATAGTGTCCTTGCTGATGATGCGTGTAACGGGAAATTCGACCGGTGAATTTTCCTGTGGGCCGGAGCTTTTGCAGCTCCATGCAAAAATGCACACCACCATCCAGGGCATTGCCTTATGGATGTTCATAAAAAAATTTAGTTACAGATTGATTTGAAAAATAATGCGCTGCCGGTTATCCCCTGGGAGGCGGGGTGATCGTACCAAGCGCAGGAACTTCCGGGCGGGGTTCGCCCCGGACGGGCAGAAGATTAAGGAACAGGGATTCGGGATTTTTTAATGTAGCATGGCGCGAGGTAATGAAATCAAGCTTCTCTAAGCCGTCATCCTGTGTATCGGCCAGCAGGGCATCGGCAGTATTTGCATTTACCGATAGCGCCAATTCAAAAACCAGGCCGAGGAAAGAAACGGAAGGCTGCTTGCCAACCTGGATAACCATTCGGTTACTGTTTTCCGGATTTTCATCAAGCGTATAGGCCGGGAACAAAATGGAGTTGCTGATGCTTAAAATCCAAAAGAAGATAAACACATGCCTGAAAAAAGCACCTTGCTTTGCACGAATGGAAGTAATTATACTTTTCATGGGCCTGAACAACCTGCAATATCGCACAAAGTTATGGATGTAGGCAGTGCATTTATATTCATTCGTACCAATAACGATTGCAATACTCCATGAGTGGTGAAAGGAGTTTAAAAATCAGGCAAATCCATTACTTTTGCGCTCCCTGATTTTAAGGTTTAAGTATTATGATCGTAAAAACGCGCAACTACCGGCTTGAAAAGAGAGATTACATAAAAATGGCGCTAAAGGCCATTTTGCAACAGCAATGGTGGGTGGGCCTGATTGTATTGGCCATTTGCCTTTGCTATTTGTGGATACCCAGCATCTGGTGGTTTATCGGGGCGTTTACCGGGGCGGCATTATACCTGCTTTTCTGGTGGATCCAGTTTTACGGGGTTACCCAGTTAGAGCAAGGCAAAATGTTATTTGAACGTTTCAGCTACGAGATCACCAGCCAGCAGATTGTAATGAAAATCAATGCCCGCGAAGGCATGCCGCTAAAGTGGGACCAGATCAAACGGGCCAAAGCCGGAAAGGATGCTTACCTGCTGTTTGTAAACAAGGCCCAGCTTATTCACCTGCCTTATAAAATCTTTAATACCGACAACGAGCGCAAGTTTGTGGGCAGCATTCTTAAAACAAAAGGACTGCTTAAATAACAGTTCACGCTCCATTTGAGTTGATGTTACGCAAAACTCATAGCAAGGTGTCAGGTTGAGCCTGTCGAAACCGATTTTCTACACGGAAATAGTCTTCGACAGGCTCAGACCGACATCATCCCGAACGTTTTGCGTAACATCAGATTTGAATTTGCAATCTGAAATTTTGAATTTCCGGCATGGATGAACAGCCTGCCCGGAAAAAATACACGCCTGCCGAAGCGCTTGCTAAAATTCAACGGTATTGCGCCTATCAGGAACGTTCACATAAAGAGGTAAAGGCAAAACTTTTTGAGTACGGCCTGCCTGTCAACCAAGCCGATGAATTACTCTCGCAATTAATTACCGATGGCTTTTTGAACGAGCAACGTTTTGCAAAAGCTTATGCGGGCGGCAAATTCAGGATGAAAAAATGGGGCAGGCTTAAAATCAAAAACGAGCTGGAATTTTTAGGATTAACCAAAAACTGCATTAACCTTGGCCTGAAAGAAATAGACGCCCGCGACTACACCAAAACCCTGAAGCAACTGCTGGTAAAAAAGGCGGGATCGGTAACCGAAGAAAATCCATACCGCAAGCGCGATAAGATAGCCCGGTTTGCTATTGCCAAAGGGTACGAGCCCGACCTGGTTTGGGAGCAGTTGCGCGACATCCTGCCTGATTAGCCCGTTAAAATCGAAAGACAACCAAAACCGGAAGAAAACCGAACCTAAACCCGGTTGCCCGGTTTTCGCATGTGCAAGGTTTGGAATTCGGCTTATCTTTGTATTGGCTTAAGTTTGATTATATGACACAACTTTATTCTGCGGGGCTTACCGTGCTTTCTCAACTGGCAGATGCCGTAAGCCAGCTTTCAGAAGAGGATTTTCGCAAACCATCGTCCGCATTAAGCAAGGCTACCATCGGCCAGCATTTGCGCCACACGCTCGAATTTTTTGTTTGCTTGGAACAAGGCTATGAAAAAGGAGAGGTTAATTATGATAAGCGCCAGCACGACAAGGCTATTGAGAACGATAAGCTTGTGGCGCTCGGTACCATTCACAACATGCTGGATTTTGTTTCGCAAAAACCTGCCGATAAACGCATGGTTCTCCGGGTGGGATACCTGCCCGACAGCGAGGAATGTGTTTCGGTGGAAACCAATTTTTTGCGCGAGCTTACCTACAATATTGAGCATGCCGTACACCACATGGCCATTATGAAAATTGGTATTCACGAAGTGGCGCCTTATGTGGTGATGCCCCAATCATTTGGCGTGGCCGTATCTACCTTGCGTTACCGCGAAGAAACCGCAACAGCTTCCTGATTCAGCTTGTCAATCTTTAAAAGTAATTTCTTTATCAAGCTCCGCAGCTGGGAGTACTGGCCGTTTGGAGTTATCCAGGCGCCTTTGTTTTTTATGTGGACCTGGTATGCACTTAAAGAGCGTAGTCTTTTTTACTTCTCTGCATCCAATCCATCAATCTTAACGGGTGGTATGATGGGTGAAAGTAAATTCGAGGTGCTTGAGCTTATTCCCGATCATGTAAAGCCTAAGGCTATTCTTGTAAAGCTTCCGGCAACACAACAACAAGTATTGCATGCAATGGAGCGAAGCGGCCTTTCGTGGCCTGTAATTTTTAAGCCCGATTTAGGCGAGCGCGGCTGGATGGTGCGTAAGATCAAAAATGCGGAAGACATTGACCGGTATCTCTCCGAAATAAAGACTGATTTTATTGTTCAGGAGTTTGTTGACCTGCCCCTCGAGTTTGGGGTGTTCTACATTCGGTTTCCCTCGCAGCCTCATGGCTTTGTGAATTCGATAACCGGTAAAGAATTTTTGTCCGTTACCGGGGATGGTACAAATACACTTCAGCAACTGATTCTGAATAAGGATCGTGCAAAGCTGCAATGGGATAAGCTGAAAGTGGCTTATGCCGGGCAACTGGACGAAATTATCCCGAAGGGAAAGAAGATAGAACTGGTTTCCATAGGCAATCATGTATTGGGCACTACGTTTCTCAACTGCAACCATTTAATTACCGGTAAGCTTTCCACTTCGTTCGATCGCATCAGCAAACAGATCAACGGGTTTTATTTCGGGCGGTTTGATTTGCGTTGCGCTTCATTGGAAGATCTTGAGAATGGGGATGTGAAAATTATGGAACTGAATGGATGTGGTGCCGAGCCGGCTCATATTTACCACCCGGGGTCATCCCTGCTTCAAGGTATTCGCGATCTTATTACACATTGGCGAAACCTGTATCGCGTAAGCCAAGAAAACCACGAGTGCGGTGTGCCGTATTTATCCTTCCGGGAGGGCAGGACTATTTACAGGAATTTTAAAAAGATAACAGCAGTAAATCAGCTTAACGCAATAAAAAAACCCACAGACTAATCCGTGGGGTTTCAAAATTCAAATTAACCTGAAAAGATCAGATGCTTGCGCCCGCAACCAATTCAATTTTAAGATTGAATTCCTTGCTGATCAGGTCATCGGCCATACCGGTGTAAACCAGGCCCCAATCTTCGCGCAAAACGTTAAAATCTGCCGATGCTTTTACGGCACCTTCTGAAGCTTCAGCTACAGTGGCAGGGAACGTAATGTTCTTGGTTACACCGCGCATAGTCAGGTTACCTGAAATGGTAACTTTGCCGGGCTCAGCTCCTTCCGTTACGCTGGTGATTTCGAATTTAGCCTCAGGGAAACTGGCTATATCAAAGAAATCAGGCGACTTCAGGTGGCCATCTAATTTGTCTTTGTATTCGCCCTGCATATCGGTATCGTTAATGGTATTCAGGTCGGCCACAAAGCTGCCACCGGTAATCTTGCCGTCTTTTACAAACAAAGAGCCTGATGTAAGGGCTACATCGCCTGTGTGCGAACCGGATACCTTGCTGCCCGTCCAGATAACTTTTGACGCGCTGGTGTTAATGGCAACTTCGGTTCCTTCTGCGGCTCCTGCTTCAACACTATCGGTTGTTTCCGCTTTTTCTCCTTCCGGGTTTTTAGGTGTGCAGGCCGCCATAATAATACCTGCCACCAATAGTAATGTTAGTTTCTTCATGATTGGATTGGTTTATGAATACATGTTTAAACATGCAATGTTACCAAAAGTTCCGTTACGGCTGAAAAAATTCAGCGATTGTTATGTGATTTTTAACACAGGAGTAAGCTTTTGAAAACAAAAGCCCTGCACCCGAAGGCACAAGGCTTACCCCAACACCTACTTCTTACCTATCTATACCAGTACCGCGTGGTGTTTACGTTTATTGCCCCAGTAATAAAAAATCGGGAACACAAGCAGTGTGAAAATGGTGGCGGTAACAAGCCCCCCGATAATTACTACCGCAAGCGGCTTTTGCGATTCCGAGCCTATGCCGGTAGATAATGCAGCAGGCAACAAACCAATGGCTGCCATCAAAGCCGTCATGACCACCGGGCGGGTACGAATTTTTACGGCATTGAAAATGGCCTGCGTAAGATTGCCCGCATGATGTGCCTGCTTATGAAACTCTGAAATAAGGATCACACCGTTCTGCACACAGATGCCGAACAAGGCAATGAAGCCCACACCGGCCGAGATACCAAAGTTGATGCCCGTTACATGCAGCGCCACAATGCCGCCAATCAGCGCAAAAGGCACGTTAATGAGTACATAGCCGGCATCGCGTACGTTACCAAACATGATGAACAGCAGCAGGAAGATGAGCGTAAGGCTTATGGGCACCACTTGGCTCAGCGTTTGGGTGGCGCGTACCTGGTTTTCAAATTCACCCGTCCACGACATCGAGTAGCCTTGCGGCAGGCGCACATGCTCATTCACATTTTTCTGCGCTTCGGCAATGGTGCTGCCTAAATCGCGCTCGCGCACCGAAAACTTTACACCGATAAAACGCTTGGTGTTGTCGCGGTAGATAAATGCCGGGCCGGTTATTTGTTTGATAGAGGCGATTTCCTTCAGCGGTATTTTTTCGTCCTTAATGTTGGGAATCATCAGCATCATAATGTCATCTTCATCCTTGCGGAAGCTTTGTTCGTAACGAATGCGGATGTCGAACTTCTTTTCACCTTCGTATTTCACAGTAGCAGTCTTTCCGCCAATGGCCATTTCAATTACCATAAGCGCATCGGCTTTGGTAACGCCATACAAAGCCATGCGCTCTTCATCCAGCACAATGCTCATTTCAGGCTGGCCGATGTTGCGCAGAATGCCCACATCTTTAATGCCTTCCACATCTTTGATCTGCTCCAGCACCTGGTTGGCGTACTCATCGAGCCGGTTGAGATCATCGCCATAAATTTTAACTGCGTTGGAAGCATTCATGCCGGCCACGGCTTCGGCCACGTTGTCGATAATGGGCTGTGAATAGTTATAGTTGATGCCCTGGTATTTCTTGAGCTTTTTATCCATCTCTTCCACCAGGCCATCCATAGAAATTTTCCTGTCCCACTTTTCTTTGGGCTTCAGGTTTACCTGCATCTGCACATAATAAAACCCGCTGGGGTCGGTGCCGTCATTGCTGCGGCCGGTCTGTGAAAGCACCCCGTTCACTTCGGGAAATGTTCTCAGCTCATCGCGAAGCACGCTTACCATTTTTACGGTTTCGCTTAAAGATGAGCTCATGGGTAGCTTTGCCTCTACCCACAATGCGCCTTCATTAAGCTGTGGCAGGAACTCGGTACCTAACCACTTTGCGGAGAAAATAGTAGAGGCAAAACAAATAATGGCAATGGCAACGGTAACTTTTCTCTTGGAGAATGTAAGCCCGAATGCTTTTTCTACCGAACGATTGACAAAATCGATAAAGAAATTATGTTTTTCCTTTACGTTCTTCTTTAGCAACAAGGCGCTGAGCAACGGCACGAGTGTGAGTGTAAACAACAGCGCTCCCAGCAACGCAAACCCCAGCGTAAAGGCAAGGGGCGAAAACATTTTGCCTTCCACTTTCTGAAATGCGAAGATGGGCAGCAGCGCAGAGATGATGATGAGCTTGGAAAAGAAAATGGCTTTGCCCATTTCAGCACCGGTCTTCTTTATCAGACCAAGCTTGGATAGCCGGTTGAACTTGCTCATGCCGTGCTTCTGCGCTTCGTGATCAAGCGCTACGAACAGCCCTTCCACCATGACGACCGCCCCATCGATAATGATACCGAAGTCAACGGCACCGAGCGAGAGCAGGTTGGCGCTCATGCCCCGCAGCTTTAAGCACAGGAATGCAAACAACAAAGACAGCGGAATTACAACAGCCACTATCAGTGTAGTGCGCCAGTCGGCCATGAAGATGAACACAATCACGGTAACGAGAATGATCCCTTCCACCAGATTGTGCATCACCGTTTTGGTGCAGTAGGCCATCAGGTTATCGCGGTCGTAGAAGGTTTCCATGCGCACATCGTTGGGCAGCACGGTAGTGTTCAGCTCATCAATTTTTGCTTTTACACTCGCCAGCACTTCGCTGGGGTTTTCGTTTTTGCGCATCACCACAATGCCTTCCACCACATCATCATTATCATCAAGCCCTACCTGGCCAACACGGGGCAGGCTGCTCTCGCGCACGATGGCCACCCGTTTTACCAGCAATGGATTACCATTATAAATATCTACAATCGTATTTTCGATTTCTTCGATTGAAGACAACAGGCCGATGCCGCGCACCACGTACGCCTGCCCGTTTTTCTCAATTACATCACCGCCTACATTTAGGTTTGATTTGGAAATGGCTTCGTACAGCTCAAGCGGAGTAAGATTATACTTCTGGAGCTGCACCGGGTTAATGCTGATCTCGTAAGTTTTTTCTCTTCCGCCAAAAGCCACCACATCGGCCACCCCGGGCACGGCACGCAGTTGCCGGTCAATCGTCCAGTTTTGAATCGTAAGCAGATCACGCGAATCTCTTGTTTCGCTTCTCAGCACATAACGAAAAATTTCTCCTGTGGGGCCGTAAGGCGGCTGCACTTCCGGTTCCACATCATCGGGCAGTTGCACATTGCGCAGCTGGTTGTTTACCTGCTGGCGGGCAAAAAAATCTTCCACGTCATCTTCAAATATTACCTTGATAACAGACAAGCCGAACATGGTAATACTGCGCACATTGGTTTTGCGCTGCACGCTGTTCATGGCAATTTCAATAGGCGTGGTTACAAACCGTTCTACTTCTTCCGCGCTGCGCCCGCTCCACTCGGTTACGATAATGATTTGTGTGTTGGTAACATCCGGAAACGCTTCGATCGGAATTTTTATAAATGAAAATACGCCACCAATCACCAGCAGCGTAACCCAGAAAAAAGTAAAGAACCTGTTCTTAAGCGAGAAGGCTATTATGTTTCGAATGAATTTTCCCATGTTTCGCTTAATCGTTTATGGCATCATATACAAACAACCCGTTCTTCGAGATCACTTTTTCACCTTGTTGCAATCCTTCCGATAGGTAGGTTATATCGCCCAACTGGCGATACACTTCCACGTTTCGGGTTTCAATGTTCTGGCGGTCTTTAAAAACCATCACCCAGTTTTTGCTTTTATCGAAGATGATGGATGAGGAAGGCACGGCTACGAGCTTTTTATTTTCGGTGAAGATTACGTTTACTGTAGCCATCATTTCGGGCTTAAGCTGAAAGCTTTCGTTGGGGATGCGCACGCGCACTTTCATGGCCTTTGTTTCGGGGTCGATGGTGTTAAAGATTTTATCAATTTTACCTTTGTACACTTTATCGGGGAACCCCAGCGTGCGTACTTCGGCATCGTAACCCAATTGTATTTTGGAAATATCGCTTTCGCTTACATTGGCAAGGGCCCACACTTCATTTATTTCTGAAATAGAAAAGAGCGCTTCAGAAACATCTCCCCTCAATTGTTCGTTGGGGAAAATATCTTTCTCCAGCACAAAGCCGCTTATAGGAGCGAGGATGTTATAGGTAGAGCCATCGCTCAGTTTATAAATGGCATACACTTCGTTAATGCGGGCCAGCTCGGCTTTTGCTTTTACCAGCTCTTTTTCGGCTGCGTTAACATCGCGTTCAGCATTCAGCTTACCTTCAAAAAGCTCTTTGGTAACCTGCAGGTTTTTTTCTGCCACAGCTACATCGCTTTGCGCATCCAGGAGCTGGCGCTGAAATTCGGCCACTTCACTGCTTCGTACCGTGGCCAGCACCTGGCCTTGCTTGACATAGTCGCCCAGCTCGGCATTTACCGTAAGTACATGGCCGCCTACAATCGAGTTTACACGGGCCATCTTGTTATTATCCACTGTAATTTTTCCAAACAGCCGGATATCGTTCTTTACCGGCTGTTCGCTGGCTTCGTAAAATTCACAATTAGCCAGCATGGTGTCGCTAATGGAAAATGCAACGCCATTGTCTTCATACTTTTTTTCATCGGCACAGGCCAGTAAAAGCAGGACTAAAAACAAGATGGGATAAGATCGGGTCATGGATTTAATAAATTTTGGAAGCCGTTACATAATTGATTTGCATGGCCGAATTGGCTAAGTAGTTTTTTACACGCTCGTATTCGCTGAGCGACTCATTGTACGATTCAAAAAAATCGACAAACTCCAGGATAGAGATGTTCCCTCTCTGAAAGTTTTTGTTGATGCCTTCAAACACAATATCGAAGTCGTTGCTGTAGAATGCTTTGATTTTCTGATACTCCGAAATGCTCAATGTCAGATCCTGCCATGCGGCCAGTACCTGGGCCTGCACCTCGGTTAATTTCTGCTTTTGCCAGGTAGTAGCTGAAAGCGCTTCGTATTGTGCAGCTTTGATGTTGCCCCTGTTTCGGTTCCATAGCGGAAGCGGAATGCTTAATCCGACATTTACCTGGTTCACAAAAGCACCGCTGCGCTGGTCGTATGAACCGTTCAGAGCCATGTCGGGTATAGCCATTTTTTTGTGAAGCTGCACATTTAAAAGCGAGAGCGCTTCCGATTCGTTTGCCAGCTTCAGGTCAGGCCGGTTTTGCAGGGCGCTGTCGAGCAGCAAATCGTACAGGGCAGGGTTTGCCAGGTTATCGAAGTCGCTGTCGTTTACAACCGGTTCAACGTAGGCTGGTAT
>JAHCHY010000020.1 GCA_026129485.1 Cyclobacteriaceae bacterium | reverse complement strand
TTGGGTGCGATCTTCTTCCTCTACCTGGTTGCCCAGCGAGGTTCGTGAGTCGTAAAGGGTTAGCAATATGCCTTCAATCTCCAGTTGGGGATTGAGCCGGGTTTGAATGATTTTGATGGTATTCAACAGCTTGCCCAATCCTTCGAGGGCAAAGTATTCGCACTGAACCGGAATAATTACCGAGTCTGCGGCAGTAAGCGAATTAATGGTGATTAACCCCAGCGAGGGCGAGCAATCGATGATTATAAAATCGTACTGATCTTTTACTTTGGCCAGCGCGGCTTTCATCTTTTCTTCGCGATGCGCGATGCTCACCATCTCTACCTCGGCACCCACCAGGTCGATGTGCGAAGGCAGAATATCCAGGTACTTCAGTTCATTCTTCACAATTGCTTCCTGCGGGGGCACGCCATCTACCATGCACTCGTAAATGCTTTTGGTAACATCCTTCGGATTAATGCCCAGGCCGGATGTAGAGTTGGCCTGTGGGTCGGCATCCACCAGCAGGGTTTTGCATTCCAGCACGGCCAGGCTTGCCGCCAGGTTTATGGCCGAAGTGGTTTTTCCTACACCTCCTTTTTGGTTCGCAATTGCGATTATTTTACCCATGATACACGTTGTGGTTGTTCAGCTAAAAAAATAACCCTGACGGCAAAAACGTCAGGGTTGCAAATATAAGTTAATGTAGCTGCCAACCAATGTGACCAAAAGCCGAAATTAGTGGCCCAAAGGTTGCTTTTTACTTCTTTTTAGAAGCTTTGCGCGCCTCTTCGCTGGCTTTCATGGCCTGTTCCAGCTTGTTCATAAAGCTTGATTTCTTTCCGGAACTTTCTCCGGCCAGGTACTTTTTCTTGTGCTCGTCCATTACGGCTTTGATTTTGTCTTCATCCACAAAGCGTTTGATAATGGCCTGCTGGGCAAAGGTGATCAGGTTTGAAACGAAATAGTAGAAACTTAATCCCGATGAAAACGAGTTCAAGACAAACATGAAAACAACCGGCATAATATACCCCATCGATTTCATGGGGCCTTGTACGCTGGTAAGCTGGTTGTTTTGCCAGGTGTAGATAATGGTGGAGGCTGTCATCAGCAATACAAACAAGCTTACGTGGCTGCCATAGAAAGGAATCGTAAACGGCAGGTTGATGATAGAGTCGTAGGTTGATAAATCTTCTGCCCACAGGAAGGGCTTTTGTCTCAGCTCAATGGATACCGGGAAAAAATAAAACATGGCAAACAAGATGGGCATTTGCAGCAGCAAAGGAATACAGCCACTGAAAGGATTTACCCCGGCCTGCTGGTACAATTTCATCTGGTCTTGCTGGGCCTGTGTCATATTGTCGCCATTCTTTTCTTTGATCAGGTCAAGCTCAGGTTTCAGCAGACGCATTTTGGCCATGCCGAGGTATGATTTGTAAGAGAGCGGCAACAAAATGATTTTAACAAACAGCACCAGCAACACAATGATGATCCCATAGTTGCCGATAAAGCCTTCGAGGAATTTGAAGATAGGGATGATGACAAACCGGTTAATCCACGACATGGGAGGCCAGCCCAGGTCCAGGTTTTCCCTGAAGCCTTCAGTAACACCCGGTAAAACTTCATAGTCGTTTGGCCCGAAGTAGTAGCTGAACCTCGCTTTACCGGTTGTAGCATATTCGGCAGGGAAGCTGGCGGCTATCGTGGCATCTTTTACCACCAATGTGTCAGCCGGGTTAGCAAAGGTCTTCACCTCTGCATTGGAAAAAGGTTGTTCGGCAATAATGGCCGAAACAAAAAATTTCTGACGGATGGAGATCCATTTAACCGGGTTGGTTAAGCTTTTTGATTCCAGGTCGGTAGCATTTTGCGAGATATAATCAAAATCGCCATTGGCGAAATACCAGTTAACGTTGGTTTTTGCCCGGCTGTCGGCAATTGCTTTTTCCTGTACCGGGATCTGGTCGTGCCATCGGTAAGAAAATTCACTGCCCGAAAGCTCAACACCTTTTGTTTGCAATTGATAACCGATTACAAAGCCCGAAGGGGGAACGGAATAAATATGTTTAATAAAAGCATCCGGCCCGAATGAAGCTGTTAATATGATCCTGGTCGTGTCGCCTTTGGTTTCGGTAGCGGACTGATAGTATAGATCGTACAGGTTAACCTGCTTTCCCTGGTAAGAAGTGAGCAGCGAGAACGTGTTGTTACTTTTTTGTGCAAGATAGAGGGGCTTTTGCCAGTACGTTTTGAAATTCCTGAGTTCAACTTCGTTTAACCTGCCCCGGTTAGAGATCTTTATGCGAAGGTCAGCATTTTCGATGCTGGTTTCATCCTCGGTTCCGTTCAGGAATGATGCCAGTGAACCATACTGCCGCAGTGCAGCACTATCTAATTTAGGTTCAGCTTTGGTCTGCGTGCTGTCTTTGGCAATAGAGTCGGTTACCCTGGCCGGGGCGGTAGTTTCGGGTTTGGGAGGTTCCGGTGCAAGGAAGTTGAAGTACACCAGTAACAATACGGCAATAAGCGTTAATCCAATAGCTGAGTTCCTGTCCATTCTCTATCAATCTTAAACTATTTTTAATATGTATCTTTTTAGATGTTACGATTACTGAGCGAAGCCTCAATAAATTTTACAAATAGCGGGTGCGGGTTTAAAACCGTGCTTTTCAGTTCGGGATGGTATTGCACGCCCATAAACCAGGGGTGATCCTTCAGCTCAACAATTTCAACAAGGCCTGTATCCGGATTAATCCCGGCAGCTTTTAAACCAGCCTCTTCAACCTGTTCCAGGTATTTATTGTTGAATTCAAAACGATGCCGGTGTCTTTCCTGGATGGAAGTATCACCATAAATCTGGAAGGCGCGGGTGCCTTTCTTGATTTTACAGGTATAGGCGCCCAAGCGCATGGTACCGCCTTTATTGGTGATTTTCTTCTGTTCCTCCATCATATCAATAACCGGGTGCTTGGTTTTGGGATTCAGCTCGGTTGAACTGGCTTCGAGGTGCAGCACATGGCGGGCAAATTCTACCACCGCGCATTGCATACCCAGGCAAATGCCGAGGAACGGAATTTTGTTTTCCCGTACATAGCGGATAGCCTCAATTTTTCCTTCCAGGCCGCGCTCGCCAAACCCGGGCGCTACCAATACCCCATTCAGGCTTCCCAGAATGTTTGTAACGGTTTCTTTATTAATGTCTTCCGATGAAATCCATTTGAGCTTAACCTTACAGTCATTCTGCGCCCCGGCATGAATAAATGCTTCTGCAATAGACTTGTAGGCATCCGGTAATGATACATATTTCCCTACCAGACCAATGTTAACTTCATTGACCGGGTTTTTGAGCTTGCCCAAAAATACTTTCCATTGCTCCAAGTCAGGCTCTTGCTTGGGGGTTACCTTAAGCTTGGAAAGCACACGCTCATCTAACTTTTCCTTGCGCATTAAAAGCGGCACATCGTAAATGGTATCCGCATCAATAGCCTCAATTACGGAGTTGAGGTTTACGTTGCAAAACAAAGCCAGTTTTTTACGGATATCCGTTGAAAGCGGATGCTCGGTACGGCACACTAAGATATCGGGCTGGATCCCATACGAGAGTAATTCTTTTACAGAGTGTTGCGTGGGTTTTGTTTTTAATTCCTTTGCCGCGCTCAGGTAGGGGATAAGTGTCAGGTGAATGACCAAAGCATTGTTTGATCCAAGATCCCACCTAACCTGCCTTACAGCTTCCACAAAGGGAAGGGATTCAATATCGCCCACCGAGCCACCGATTTCGGTTATAATAAAGTCGTACTTACCGCTATCTCCAAGCTGAAATATGTTGCGTTTGATTTCATCGGTAATATGTGGAACGACCTGCACGGTTTTACCGAGGTACTCGCCTCTGCGTTCTTTGGTAATCACATTATTATAGATGCGCCCGGTGGTTACATTGTTGGCCTGGCTGGTGGCAACGTTGAGAAAGCGCTCATAATGACCAAGGTCAAGATCGGTTTCGGCCCCGTCATCCGTAACATAGCACTCACCGTGCTCATACGGATTCAGGGTTCCCGGATCTATATTAATATAAGGGTCAAACTTTTGAATAGTTACCGAAAAACCCCGGGCCTGAAGGAGCTTACCTAATGAGGCGGAGATAATACCCTTACCCAAAGAAGAGGTTACCCCCCCCGTTACGAAAATATATTTGGCAGAAGACATGATACGAAGACCCCTTAAAAATTTGGTCGCAAAGGTAGGGTATTATAGTCTTTAACAAACCGCTTAAATTCAGTTTTATTTCGTTTTTGAGGAAATTATGGGTAGGTTTGGAGGAAAGTGTATCATTTTTTTAATGGGTTACAAAATTGTTTCCCTCGGTATTTAAAATGTGATTCAAACTATACCTATGATCTTGCGCTTCAGGCTAACCCCATACGTATTTCTCCTTTTTGGTTTTCTTCTCTCATCCCTTGCTGTAAGTGAATTGCAGGCTCAGGCCACATTTGTTTCTGCTAGACATGAAACGCTATCACAACGAGAAGTTGATGTTACATTCAACCAGGCAGTTACTTCCGGAGCACCCTCCACTACAGGCTGGACGGTTACAATAAATGGTACGGCTGTTCCATTTACAGTTACAGGAAATTTTGGGCCAAACACCATCAGGCTTCAGTTTGATGCAAGTGGAATTGCTGGTCACACGGCAGGCCAAAACTTTCTCAAACCTGGTGAAACCTTACGAGTGCAGTACAATGGTGCCGGGGCAGTTACCTCGGCAGGCGGAGTTGCGAATACGGGTTTGCAGGTATCTCAGAATAATTTTGTATTCAATTGTGGAGAAATGATTTTCTTCAAACAGGAGGCATACGCTTCCGTAGATGTTTGTTCTCCTGTTGTTATGAACTTTACTCAATACGTTTATCGTTTATCCTTACGATTCAGGAATAGTAGTAATTTTAACTTAGCAAGTATTTTCTATAACATTTCGTGGGGTGATGCGGCAACACAAAATGTGAATCCCTATGTGTCTGATATATCAGGAGTCGCAAATGCAGGTTTTATTGATAATACTGGATTTACTGGTGCGAGCCCGGCCATAATTCTGACAGGAAGACCTACTCATAACTACCCGGCAGCTAATCCAACAGATTGTAGTTTTAATTTTAGTTTAACTCCTTTTGTAAGTGGAGTAGCAAATTGTCCTAGTATCACTACTACAACCCTTTTTGCTACCTACGATACAGATAATGCAAATTCAGGAACATTGGCTATGCCTCCTTCCGTGGTTAACTCCAACCTTGTTTGCTTGGGGAATAATGTTAACATGCGGTTTACGGATGCAACAGCACTTAATTGTCGGGCAGCAATTGAACCCATTGTACCCAACGATCAGGCCCGTCATATCAGGATTGTGTATGGAAGTCAGAATTTAGGCACCAACATCCCTGATATTCGCGTTGGCGGTACGCCTGTAACCAGTAATAATGCAGCAGGAACGCACCTGTTCCCAGCTAACCCGGTATTAGGTGGTGGGGTTGGCTATGCACCTACCGGAGCAGGAGGAATTGGTGTCCCGGATTTTAATGGTGTAATCCAATTGGCAACACCTGTTACTGCAGCAACAGCCACCACATTCATGCAACTAATCACTACAACCTCAACAGCTAATCATGTGGTAGGTGATCGTTTTTATGTTCGTTTACAATATTGGGACATCTGTAATCCATACAATGCCGGAAACCCCAATAACCCGGCACCGGTTACTATTGAAAATTTTGTAGAAATTATAACAAGCCCTAACCCTCCAACTGTTACACCCCCCGGCCCTTTTTGTGAGAACGATGCAAACAGTGCTTTCAATTTTACGGCAACAGGTGCCGGTGCTGGTACCCTTACCTATACCTGGTATGCAAATGCAGCGCTGACTCAGGTTTTACAAGGACCAAACACAGATAATACATTCAATCCGGTTACAGAAGGGCCGATGGCAATGAGAATCAACAAAACGGTTAACGGAAGTCAGACTTTTACGCGCTACGTAACGGTAACTCAGGGCAGTAATAACTGTACAAGTCAACCCACTACAATCACAATTCGGATTGATGACACCAATACTCCGGGGACTATTGGTCATCCATTAGGAGCTTCGCCTATAGTTATTTGTAACACAACAGACCCGGTTGCTTTTACCAATGTAACTTCAGGAACGGGAGGCGGCCCGGGAGGTACGTTTACCTATCAATGGCAGCAGGCAACCACATTAGCCGGAACGTATAATGATATAGGTGGAGCAACCTCACCCACTTTTGATCCAACCCCTGCTCAAATTGCAGCCGGCAGATTTTTCAGAAGAAGGGTGAGGTCAGGAGATTGTGCTGATGTGTTTTCCAATGTTATAGAATTCCAGCTTCACACCCCGGTAAATGGCGGAACGATTGGAAACCCTCAGACTTTGTGCAGTGGTGTTACTAACCCCACAGCCATTACCAATGTTACCTCAGGTTCAGGTGGAAGTGGGTCAACAAGCTATTCATGGCAGCAGAGTACGGATAATTTTGGTGCGGATATTAATACGATACCCGGCCAAACGGGCGCTACATATGATCCCCCGGTTCTGACGCAGACCACTTACTTCCGCAGGGTTAATACCTCGGGTGTTTGCGTTCCGTTATCTGCTTTCTCTAATGTGATCGTGATGACCGTGGAGCCTACGATAAACCCGGGCGCTATTGCTGGCGCACAAACGATTTGTTCCGGTGGCGATCCTGGCCTGCTGACTTCAACAACCGCGCCTTCCGGTGGTAACGGAGCGCTTACCTACCGTTGGCAAAGGTCCACTACAAGTGCAACAGCAGGTTTTTCTAATGTTACACCGGCTGCAACCGGCTTAACTTACGATCCCCCTTCAGGACTCACACAAACAACATGGTATAGGAGAGTGGCGACCGGGGGACAGTGTGCTGAGCAGGCAACCGCTGCTGTAGAAGTAACCGTTAATCCATTGCCAACGGCTACTGTATCAGGCGGTGGCTCAGCCTGTAGCGGTACCCCAGCCCCGGATATTGAATGGACTTTAACCGGGACTCCGCCATTTAACTTTACGATTAATGTGTCGCCTGGTGCTCCAATTAATGTTGTTGGTCATGCATCCACT
Source organism: Cyclobacteriaceae bacterium (assembly GCA_026129485.1). GTDB lineage: Bacteria > Bacteroidota > Bacteroidia > Cytophagales > Cyclobacteriaceae > ELB16-189. The sequence continues at coordinate 76,045 of JAHCHY010000020.1, read as the reverse complement.
ACTTATACAATTATTGCACCTAACCCGGGTGCATCTACTACTTATACGATGACTTCGCTTACCGATGCGAATACCTGTTCCGGTACATCTATGGGGGGGGCTGCTAATGTAAATGTTCAGCTAATACCTCCTCCAACAGTTGAAAGCTTTACCGCCCAGGCGCCAGTGTGTGATGATGGGGCCTCGACAAATCCTCCTGATGCAATTCTTGACTTATTGCCTAACTCAACTCAGAACTATGCCATTACTTATCGCTTACGCAGGGTAAGTACTAATACATTTTTGCCGGGGTCAATCAATTTTACAGGGAGTTCTACTGCTGCCGGGATTGTGAATTTGGCGCCAACATATGCACAATTTGGGGCAGTTCCCGCAGATCCGCAAGGCTACCAGGTAGTCATTACTGCTATTCAAAACACTACAACCTTATGTGCCGGTGCTGTACCTATTAATGGCCCCATTTTAATTATTAACCCAAGACCGGCTGCGCCTACCGGGCCTGTTGCCAATACTGCCTGTAGTACAGATCTTACCGGTGCGCCAATAAGTGTTGCTGACCCCGGGGCTAATTTTACAATAGTCTGGTCTTCTACAGCTTCACCAACATTTACGGCAGCGGCTGGTACTACTGGCGGAACAAGGGGCAATACATTTACCCCTACCAGTACTGCAACCGCGACCTATCATGCCTTTACCCGGGCCGATCTTGCGCCAACCAACTGTCTGGGGCCTTCTATTGCTGTTAACCATACACGTGACGTAATACCTGCCCCTGCAGCAGCAGGCCCCGATCAGCCTTTATTATGCGGAACCAGTGCAACGCTTGCAGCCACAGCAGTCAATAATGGAGGTAATGGGGTCTGGTCGGTAGTTGGGCCTGTCGGTTCTATCGTTATTACAACTCCAACCAGTGCCACATCTACGGTTACAGGACTTCCGCAAGATATTCCGGGTGGTGCGCCAATATCAACCACATTAAGATGGACTGCGAATAGTGCATTGGGGGTTTGTGCTCCATCTTTTGATGATGTTATTCTTACCGTAAATCCGCGTCCGGTTGTAAACAACCTGACTCCTATACTTTGTGAGGATGTATTTACGGGGGCATCTACTGCCAATGTTGACCTTACCGGGTATGACGCTGCAGTAATGGGCGGCTCACCAGCCGATATTATTGTACAATATTACCCGACTGCGGCCGATCGGATTGCAGGAACTAACCAGATCATGGCTCCGATAACCGTTACCAATGGTATGGTTCGGTTCACAAGGGTCAGAAATACTGTTACGCAATGTATTAGCGATGGTACTGTTACGTTTACGGTTCGTACATTACCCGTTGTTAGTAATCATGCGGCTCAGATCTGCGAAGATTTTCCTCCTGGCTCCAATCAACGTACTGGCATCAACCTACAGGATTATGAAAATGCCATTACCGGGGGAGTCGCCAACCGCGATGTGGAGTGGTACACCGATGCCAGCCTCGGAGCGGGATTTTTAATTCCTCCCGGTGCTGCAATTGGCGCAGAAGAAAATTACACCGTAAATGCAGATGTAACGTTGCACGCCAAAGTTATAGACACAACACCATCAACACCGGGTTGTTTCAGGGCTGCAACCCTTTCGTTAGATTATCAGGCCAGGCCAAATAACAACCAGATTTCTGATGGTATCGGCCAGGTACTAGGTGCCACTTACACGGTTTGTGCAAGCAATAACCTTGTGCTGTTGCAGATCGACCCGGGTTTAAACCCCGGATCGACTTATACCTGGACAGTACCACCGCCATCTTATGCAGGCGAGTTTGAATTGCTTTCCGGTACTACAGGATTCTTTATCATCTTGCGTTTTTCCAACCCCATTCCGGGCGGAGGAACATTATACCCTACAGGTGTTCCAATCTCTGTTAAAGAAACATTGGGAACCGCTCTCTGCGATGGTAATACCATAGACACGCGCATAATTGTTGAAGGCTCACCTCCCCAGCCGATTATCACGGGCCCAGGTTCAGTTTGTTCAAACCAAAGCGGTGTTGTTTACAGCGTGAGCAATCCTGTTGCAGGTACGTATAGCTGGACGTTACCCGCTGGCGCAACCATAACATCGTTACCGGTTACAGCAAGCACCATCACCGTTCAGATGAGTACTTTCAGTGGTAATGTTACCGTAACGCATGCCAGTGGAACAGGATGTACATCTCCTGCGGCAGCGCCATTCCCGGTTACGGTTGTCAACAGACCTACGATTACTTCTACAGCATCAAGTACGGTATGCAGCGGTACTAATCTGGCAACAGCTCATACACTTACATCCAATATTGCGGGCACAACGTACAATTGGGAAGTAATAAATGTGACAGGTTCAGTAATTGGTGCAATTTTGGGCGATCTGGCGAATGGAGTTACATCCATAAATCAGACTTTACTGAATACTTCAGGTGTTAATGCCACAGTAACCTATCGCATTACGCCAATAGGCCCGGCACCGGATAACTGCCCGGGTACACCGCAAAACTTTACGGTTACGGTTAATCCTCAACCCGTTATTCAAGCTAATCAAGCAAAGACCATTTGTAGCGGAGCACCCGTTGCAAAAGAAATATTATTAACTCCGTCCAACCTGCCAGTCGGTACCTTGTTTAACTGGCCCGATCCGGATGGAGCCGGCCCTGCGACTGGTGGAGTTAATATTCCGATGGGCATAGCCGGTACTATTCATATCAATGATGTACTGACTAATCTTACCAATGCTCCTATAATTGTTAACTATGTAATCACGCCAACCAGTGGAGCCGGATGTGTAGGCGCGGCCGAAACCATTGTAATCACGGTTAACCCGCAACCTGTTGGTCATACCGATAATACCCCGATAGCCTGTAGCGGGGTTGCTGTTGGATACGACCTTGAAGCCAATATTGCCGACACAGGCGCTGGCGGTAATAACCTCGTAGCCGGCAATACGTATAGCTGGGTTGCCGCAGCCAATGGTAATGTTACAGGTGAGAGCACAACACCGCAATCCGGAAAAATTATTACGGATGTATTGACGAACATCACCAATAGCGATCAGGTGGTTCAATATACAGCTACGCCTACAAGTGGTTCAGGATGTATAGGGGCTCCGTTTACAATCAATGTAACGGTAAGACCAGAGCCAAGAGGCTATAATGATAATACCCCTGTAATTTGCAGTGATGCCAATGTTAACTATAATCTTGCAGCCAATATTGGTAATACCGGGGCGGGTGGAAACAACCTGGTAACGGGCACTACGTACAGTTGGGTTGCGGCTGCAAATGCCAATGTAGGGGGTGAAAGCACAACACCGCAAACCGGTGCTGTCATCATAGATGTTCTGAATAACATCACCAATAGCAGCCAGACAGTTGTTTACACCGTTACTCCGACCAGTCAGCATGGTTGTGTGGGTGTGCCATTTACGGTTTCCGTCACGGTAAGACCGGAACCTCGTGGTTACAACGATGCTTCTCCGCTTATTTGTAGTGATGCAGCTGTTAATTATAACCTGGAAGCCAATATTCTCAATACGGGCCTGGGGGGCAATGGTTTGATAAGCGGAACAACCTATTCATGGGTGGCTGCTGCTAATCCTGATGTTACAGGAGAAGGCAGTGGCACGACATCTACCATTACCGATGTGCTGAATAACATCACAGATGTAAATCAGGTTGTGGTGTACACGGTTACCCCTACCAGCACAAACGGATGTGTGGGGGATCCGTTCACCGTTTCTGTTACCGTGCGACCGGAACCAAAAGGTTTCGATGATAATAATCCGATAATCTGTAGTGATGCTGCTGTTAACTATTCATTAACGGCAAACATTGCCAATATTGGATCAGGCGGAAACAACCTCACGGCTGGCACAACCTATAGCTGGTCTGCTGCTTCTAATGCAAACGTTGCTGGCGAAAGCACTACGGCACAATCCGGTGCCACGATAACGGATATTTTGAATAATATTACCAATTCCGATCAGGTAGTAGTCTATACGGTTATACCAACCAGTTCCAATGGTTGTGTGGGCGATCCGTTTACCGTTTCCGTAACGGTAAGGCCTGAACCCAAAGGTTATAATGATGCTACCCCTTTTGTGTGCAGCGATATTCCTTTAACGTACGACCTTAACGCTAACATAGCGAATGTGGGTCTTGGGGGAAATAACTTAACAACAGGCACCACCTACAGTTGGGTTGCAGCATCCAATGCCACAGTAACCGGTGAGAGCACTACACCTCAATCCGGCAGTGTACTAATTGATGTGCTTAATAATGTAACGAACTCTAACCAGGTAGTTGTTTATACGGTTACGCCTACCAGCCAGAATGGTTGCGTGGGTGATCCGTTTACGGTTTCTGTTACGGTCCGACCCGAGCCCCGTGGCTATGACGATTCCAGCCCGGTGGTTTGTAGCGATGCGTCTGTTAACTATAACCTCGTGTCGAACATTACCAATACAGGACTTGGAGGAAACAACCTGGCTATCGGAACTACATACAGTTGGGTGGCTGCAGATAATACGTCTGTAACAGGCGAAAGCTTAACCCCGCAATCCGGCAGTGTAATTGCAGATGTGATTAATAACGTAACCAATACTGCCCAAGTGGTTGATTATACGGTTACGCCAACCAGCGGAGATGGTTGCGTGGGTAATCCGTTTACGATTTCTGTAACCATCAGGCCGGAACCTGTAGGAACTGACGATACCATAACAATCTGTAGCGATGCCACAGTTGGCTACGACCTGGCTGCCAACATTGCTGCGGGTAACAATCTGGTTACAGGTACCACGTACAGCTGGATAGCAGCAAATAATGCCAATGTAAGCGGTGAAAGCCTGTTGCCTCAGACTGGTTCGGTCATAACGGATGTATTGAATAATGTTACGAATACCAACCAGGCGGTGGTTTACACAGTTACGCCAACAAGCGGAAATGGCTGTGTGGGTAATCCTTTCTCAATATCCGTAACGGTGCAACCGGAACCGCGTGGGTTCAATGATACTACCCCGGTCATTTGCAGCGATGCGAATGTGAACTACGATCTGAGCGCTAATATTGCCAATACAGGTTCAGGCGGAAACAACCTGATTGGTGGTACCACGTATAGCTGGATTGCTACCAGCAACCCCAATGTATCCGGTGAAAGTACATCAGCTCAGACCGGAAGCGTGATTAACGATGTATTGAATAATATCACCAATGCGAACCAGGTGGTCGTGTATACCGTTACACCAACCAGCTCAGATGGGTGTGTGGGCAATCCGTTTACGGTTTCGATAACCGTTCGCCCGGAACCGAAAGGATTTGATGATAATAGCCCGGTGGTTTGTAGCGATGTAGCCCTGAACTATGATCTTGTTGCCAATATTTCAAACGTAGGCCTTGGTGGTAACAGCCTTGTTATCGGTACCACGTACAGTTGGGTGGCTGCCGATAATCCGGTTGTAACAGGTGAGAGTACTTCTGCGCAAACCGGAAGCATCATCAATAATACGTTAACTAATACGACTAATTCGAATCAGCAGGTTGTTTACACCGTTACACCTACCAGCTCAAATGGTTGCGTGGGCGATCCCTTTACGGTTACGGTTACCGTACGTCCTGAGCCGCAAGGATTTAATGATAATACCCCGTTGATCTGTAGTGATCAGCCTGTGAATTACGATCTGAGCGCCAACATTGCCAATACAGGTGCCGGTGGCAATAACCTGGTTACAGGTACTACGTACAGCTGGGTAGCTGCTTCAAATGGAAACGTGAGCGGTGAAAGTACTACTCCACAATCGGGTGCAACGATCACAGATGTACTGAACAATGTTACAAACGCAATTCAGGTTGTAGATTATACTGTTACGCCAACCAGTTCAAATGGCTGTGTGGGTAACCCGTTTACAATTTCTGTAACAGTTAGGCCTGAGCCAAGAGGATATAACGATGTAAAAACAATCTGTAGTGATGCAACGGTTAGCTATGACCTGGTGTTGAACGTAGGTAACACCGGTCTGGGTGGAAACAACCTGGTTACCGGAACTACTTTCAGTTGGATTGCGGCCAGCAATGCAAATGTATCAGGTGAGAGCACAACTGCACAAAGTGGTGCAACCATCACGGATGCACTTAATAATATAACCAATTCAAATCAGGTGGTTATATATACCATTACACCTACCAGCGCAGATGGTTGTGTGGGCGATCCATTTACACTTACGGTAACGGTAAGACCGGAGCCCAGGGGCTTCAATGACATTACGCCTGTGGTATGTAGCGATGTGGCCATCAACTATAACCTGGTGAATAACATAGCCAATACAGGAGCTGGTGGAAATAACCTCGTAACCGGAACAGCCTTTAGCTGGATTGCAGCGGACAATCCGAATGTTACGGGTGAAACAACCATTATTGCCGGAACCACCTCTACGATTACCGATGTCGTTAACAATGTAACAAATATTGATCAGGTAGTGGTTTACACCATCACCCCAACCAGTTCAGATGGTTGCGTGGGCGATCCGTTCACAGTATCCGTTACAATACGTCCTGAACCGAGGGGATTTAATGATCCGTCACCGGTAGCGTGTAGTGATGTAGCTTTCAATTATGATTTAGCGGCCAACATTGCCAATACAGGTGCGGGTGGTAATAATCTGACTACAGGAACCACTTATAGTTGGGTAGCAACATCTAATGCCTTTGTAACAGGAGAGGGAAGTGGAACAGGAGCAATCATTACCGATATTATAAATAACGTAACCAACAGTGATCAGGTGGTTGTATATACGGTAACGCCAACCAGCGGTAACGGTTGTGTGGGTAATACATTCACAGTATCCGTAACGGTGCAACCTGAGCCGCGTGGATTTAATGACCCGACTCCGGTAGTGTGTAGCGATGCTCCGGTAGGGTATAACCTGGCTGCGAACGTAGCAAACACCGGATCGGGGGGTAACAACCTTGTAACCGGAACTACCTATTCATGGATCGCAACTGATAACCCGAATATAACAGGTGAGAGCTTATCGGCACAGACGGGCAGCACGATTACAGATGTATTGAACAATATTACCAATGCCAATCAGGTGGTGGTATATACGGTTACGCCAACAAGTGACAATGGTTGTGTGGGCAATAATTTTCTGGTTTCTGTCACCGTACGACCCGAGCCGCGCGGATTTGATGATGCCAAGACGATTTGCAGTGATGCGAATGTGAATTATGACATTGCTACCAATATTGCCAATACCGGGTTAGGTGGTAATAACCTGCTTATCGGAACCACGTATAGTTGGATTGCGGCTCCAAATGCAGACGTTACAGGTGAATCCAGTGTAACTCCGGGTACTTCGATTATCATTAATGATGTGCTGAATAACATTACTAATGTTGACCAGGTAGTGGTATACACGGTTACACCTACCAGCAATAATGGCTGTGTGGGCGATCCGTTTACCGTTTCTGTAACGGTTCGTCCTGAACCACGTGGATTTACGGATAACTCGCCAATCATTTGTAGTGATGATGCAGTAGCATACGACCTTAGCCTGAATATTGCCAATACTGGCTCAGGCGGAAATAACCTGGTTACCGGTACAACCTATAGTTGGGTGGCTGCATCCAATGCGAATGTTGGCGGAGAGAGCACCACAGCACAGTCGGGTAGTGTTATTACCGATGTGCTGAACAACGTTACCAGCGCTAATCAAACCGTTAATTATACCGTTACGCCTACCAGCGCAAATGGCTGTGTGGGCGATCCGTTTACGGTTTCTGTAACGGTACGTCCGGAGCCAAGAGGATTTAATGATGTGTCGCCAATTATTTGCAGCAATGCCGCAGTAAATTATAGCTTGTCGGCTAACATCGCCAACACAGGCTCGGGCGGAAATAACCTCGTGGCAGGCACAACGTTTGAATGGCAGGCCGCTGATAATGCCAACATATCAGGTGAAACCTTGGTTCCTACCGGCACTTCAACTATTACGGATGTATTAACCAATGTAACTTCTGCCAACCAGGTTGTAGTTTATACAGTTATACCTACAAGCGGTGATGGTTGTGAAGGCAATCCGTTTACGGTTTCTGTTACGGTGCGTCCTCAGCCAATTGGAGCAGCGGATGCGGATGCCGTTTGCAGCGATGAGGCGATAAGCTATAACATTCAAACCCGTAACATTAACTTGTTAGGAAACTCGGTTAACAGCCAGTTCACGTACACAGTAGTATCCTCAGATCCCGGTAATGTTTCGGCAGCGGGTAAAGACCGGGCGGCAGCAAGCTCAGCGCCTATTACGGATGTATATACCAATACAACCAGCAACGATGTGCTGATAACCTATACCATCACGCCACTTAGCGTAATCGGAAACTGTTTGGGTAATCCGTTTGATGTGGTATTCACGATTCATCCGGAGCCGCTTGGCCCTAATACAACTATTCAGCGTTGCAGTGATGATCCGGTTAATTTCGATTTGCAGGATGTGATTAATACAGCGGGTACTGGTAATGGCGTGCCAAGCAAGTTCCGGTATTCCGTTTCTTCAAGCAACGCATTGGCTGTAGCGCCTGGCCCTAACCGCAATACGCCAACACCGGCTCCTATTGCTGATGTTTACACGAATACAACCAATGCTGATGTGGAGATTACCTACACGGTTACACCGGTAAGCCTGGCAAATGATTGCGAGGGTACACCCTTTACATTGCGTGTTACGGTGCATCCGGAACCGGTTGGCGCCAATGTAGTGGATCCGGTTTGTAGTACTGCATTGAATTATAACATTCAAACCCAGAATATAAATACGTTGGGTAATGCTGTACCCAGTGTATTTACCTATACGGTTTCTTCATCCGATCCGGTAGGTGTTCCTCCGGCTGCAGACAGGGTTGTGGCTTCAGGCGCCCCGATTACGGACTCGTACACTAACTCAACAGGTATTGATGTAACCGTAACATACACGATTACGCCATTTAGCTCGGCCCACAATTGCGAAGGAACTCCGTTTACCTACGCGGTAACAATCAGCTCCAAGCCCGTGGGGGCAGATGCTACCAAGGCTGCGACCTGTTCAGATGTAGCCTTTAACTACGATCCGCAGGTTGACATTACAAATGGGGTTATAGCCACATTTACCTGGACTGCTGTTTACCAGCCGGGCTTGTCAGTAAGCGGTGCTGTTCCTCCGGCTTCAGGTACCGGTAATATAAGTGGAACGCTAACCAATACGACTAACACCGTTTTGAATGCTACCTATACTGTTACCCCAACTGCGGGTACTTGCGTGGGCGATCCGTTTATCATCACAGTTCCGATTGAGCCTGAGCCGGTCGTATCGAATTCATTAAATGCGATTGTGTGCAGCAGGGCACCTTATAACACATTGATGGATACGAATGGAGTATCTGTCGGAGCTTCTACATACGATGTATCGGCTGTTGCAGATCCGGGATTGACCGGTACACCAACAACAGGCTTGGGTCTTGCCGCAAATGCTTTGGTGAATGATGCGTTCGTGAACGTAAACTCTATTCCATTGAAAGTTACCTATACCATTACACCTCATGGAACCAATGGCTGTGTGGGCGATCCGAAAGTAGTTGAGCTTACAGTTAACCCCGAACCGGTTATTAACCCGGGATTGGACAATACGGTTTGCAGCAGACAGGATGCGGGCATTATCCTCAGTACAAATGGGGTTTCAGTAGCGGCTAATTCCTACAGGCTGGTAAGTGTAGCTGTGCCGGGAACAATTACAGCAGATCCGTTGAACGTACCGGCCGGAACAGTGGGTAATATCAACCTGATCAGAAGCGATAAATACACGAATACCACGGGTGCACCAGTGGTAGTTGTTTATGAAGTTTTGGGTATCAGCCCTTCAAATTGTGAAGGCCAGCCGCAAACGATCAACCTGACTATCGATCCTCAGCCTATCCTGTCCCCGGGAACTGCCAACCTGTGTAGCGATGTGCCTTCAGGTATTATTGTAGGGCCTGCCGCAGGATCAACTGCTATTACCGATTTCGAGCTGAAGAACATTGTAAAAGCTCCGGCACTTGTGGCAGGGGGCAGCAATGCCGGTTTGGGCACCTATCCGGCAAACTTACCAGGTGGTCAGTCAGACTTCCTTGCAAACGACACATTCACCAATACAACCAATGGGCCCTTATTGGTAACCTATACGGTAGTGCCGATTGCAAATGGTTGCCGTGGCGGTGATTTTACAATTGTGTTTACCGTTAACCCGGCTCCTGCAGTTGAAGATAACCTGAACCGGACAGTTTGCTCAGACGAAACAAGTGGCATTGTGTTCGCCACCGAGATTTCACCGCTAAGTGTGGCGGCAGCTTCTTATAACATTGTATCGATCAGCGCGCAGGCCGGGTTGGTTCGTACGGCCGGTAGTGGGGTAGTGCCCCGCAACGGAGTATCGGCAAATGATATCCAGGCAGATCAGTTCCGTAACCCTACCAACGATCCGTTAACGGTTACGTATGGTGTGCAGGCTGTTTCAGGCGCTTCCTGTCTTGGCCCTGTAAGAAATGTGGTATTGACTGTTGAGCCGGAAGTAATTGCGGCACCGGTTAATAATGCCCCGGTAATCTGTAGCAACGGAACCACGGATATTGATCTTATTTCACCAACCAATCCAACAGCCGGTGTAATCACCTTTAATTATACTGCGGTGTCTTCAGTAGGAGGTTTAATCAGCGGGTTTGTTCCGGTATTGAGCAACCTGCCTGAAAACTACAAGATTACGGATGCCCTTGTGAATAATTCCGATGCTCCGGCAACCGTTACGTATTCAATCACAGCCGTGGCCAATGGCGCTAAAAACGGTGGCGGTTGTTCCAGCTTACCACCTGCAGTTGATATTGTGGTAACGGTTGAGCCCAAGCCTAAAATGGTTGCTTCACCGCTTATTCAAACCCGTTGCGAGGGTGTCGTTACCAATGTTACACTTAACAGTGCAACGGTTCCTTCTGCCGGAACGGTTGAGTTTGAATTGTTGAGCGCCAATGCAATAGGAGGTGTAACAGGCATGTCGGCAGCCGGTACAATCTTTATTCCCGGCTCTGCGCTGGCGGATGTGCTGGATAATCCGACTACAACAGCTCAGACCGTTACGTATACGTTCAGACCGCAGATTGCCGGTGGCTTGGGTTGCGTGGGAGATAATGTTGTGGTAACGATCACGGTGAATCCATTACCTACAATCACTGCGAGTCCTCAGGCGGATATCTGTAGTGGCGAGTTTATCAATATTACCCTTACGCCAGATGTGGCCAATACGGTAGCGGTATGGACAGTATCAGCGCCTGCAGGAGTTTCCGGAGCAAGTAACGGAGCCGGTAACCTGATCTTCCAGACCTTGTTCAATAATAACAATGCTGCGGCAACAGTTACATACACTGTTACACCGCGTGTAAATGGTTGCGATGGGCCTGCCATTTCTATCCCGGTTGTGGTTAATCCCAAGCCGGTGCTTACATTACCTCCCCCGGTAACGGTATGTCATGGCAATACCCTGAACCAGCCGTTGGTGAGCAATGTAGCAGGCACTACGTTCGACTGGATTGTGGATGATCCGAGCGGATTAGGAGTTCCGTTATCAGGTTCCGGTAACACAATTAACCAGTTGCTTAATAACACCACAGGTTCGCAGGCTTCACTGACTTATACGATTACACCAACCGGCCCCGGTAACTGCCAGGGTGATCCGAAGATCCTGATCGTAACCGTTTCGCCTCAGATGAATGCTCAGTTTGTCAATACCAATTCCAGCATTTGTAGAGGAAGTACGGAATTCCTGATCGTTCAGTTAGATGGTCAGGCTCCGTTTAGCTTTAGCTATAATGACGGTGCTTCCAATATTCCGGTAGTAAATGCGGGTAACTTCAGGGTTATACCGGTAACGCCAACCGCCACCACCACATATACCCTGGGCATGGTAACGGATGCATTAGGATGTACCTTTACCCCGGTTGGCCAGAGTGTAACGGTAACCGTTGGCGAAACGGATGCGAACTTCAGCATTGTAGGACCGGCTTCTTCCTGCGGACCTTATACAGCAACTTTCCAGTTTAACCAGGTAGCAGGCACAGAATACACTTGGCAGTGGTTTGATGGCTCACCGGATGATGTGTTCCTGGCGGCCACTACTATACCTAACCATACCATTACGCACACATTCAGTAATCCGAACCCGAATGCCCCGATTACTTATAAGGTAACGTTACGAACCCAGCTACCGGCTCCGTTCCCGGGCTGCTTCAAATCGGTGCAGCAGAATATAACCATATTCCCGTCCATCATTACGAATGCGTTCCCGGATAGAACGGAAATATGCAGCGGGCAAAATGTGCAGCTCTTCAATCAAAGCTTTGGCGCAACTTCGCACAGGTGGTTCTATCGCGTGCAGGGTACCACTACCGAAATTGATATTCGTACTACGCCAACTGCGAATTACAACCTCGTCAATACATCTACCACTAACCCGATTGTGTATGAAGTGGTGTACCAGGCCAATAATGGTAACTGCCCGGCTGCAGATGTAGTGATGCCAATTACGGTTTACCGCGATATTGTGGCCGGATTTGATGAAGGTACGGTGCCTCCGTTTATCGGGGGAAATGCAACGGTTAACTTTACCAATACATCAACACCGGTCGATCCTGCGCAATTCCGGTATGAATGGAGTTTTGGCCTGAATGCAACACCGGCAACGGCAACCGGTGCAGGTCCGTTCTCAGTTGATTACAGCACACCGGGCCCGCGCGATATAAGCCTGCGGGTAGTGAACATTGCTGCCGAAACTGCCGGTATGGGTTGTGAAAGCACCTTCAGTAAAACAATCAATATACAATTGTTGCCGCTGGTGGCTGCATTTGAAGCAAATCCTTTGCGAGCCTGCTTCCCGGCCAACATTGTGGTAACGGAAAATACCTCTACAGGAGATATTATGGAGTGGCGCGTGGTGGATAGCAACGGGCGGATATCTGCAACTTCCAGCGCCCCGCTGCCGATATTCAGCATTACTGCTCCGGGTGTGTATTCCATATTCCTGACAACCAGGAATTCAATTACCGGCCAGGTAGCGAATATCCAGAAAGATGGATTTGAAATATTCGATAATCCGTTAGCATCGTTTGACCTGCGTCCGAATGTGGTATTTGTTCCGGATACTGAAATGACAACATTTAACTTCAGTACAGGAGCTACAGACTATGCATGGGATTTTGGCGATGGAGGCACTTCGGATGACCGGGAACCCAAATATGTTTACAGGGTTGAAGGAGTGTACGATGTTCAATTAGTGGCTATCAATGATCATGGAGGCGGTCTGCTGTGTACCGATACCTTGACCAGGCAGGTAACCGCCAAGCAGGGTGGTGTAACAAAGGTGCCAAATGCGTTTACACCTAACCCGAGCGGGCCAAGCGGAGGCGGTGGTGGCGGAGGCACCGGAGGTAACGGAACATTTAACGATGTATTCCTGCCAATTGTTAAAGGCGCAGAAGAGTTTAATATGCAGATCTTCGATCGTTGGGGTAACCTGATATTTGAGAGCAACAGCGCCAACATTGGTTGGGATGGCTATGATAAGAATGGCAGACTGTTGCCGGCTGGTGTTTATGTGTACAAGCTTACCATCAGGCTATCCGATGGCCAGCGGTCTACACAGATCGGAGATGTAACAATGATCAGGTAAATGCTATAAATACGTAAGCATGAAGAAGATTTTATTGATTGTGTTTGGGTTGATGACAGGCGTGGGGCTTCAGGCGCAGGATCCGCAATTTTCGCAATACTACCAGGCGCCACTCTACCTGAATCCGGGCTTTACCGGGATTACCCCGCAGCAACGGGTGGCCATTAACCACCGCATTCAATGGCCTAACCTGCCCCAGGCTTTTTCAACCTATTCAGCCAGCTACGATATTTTTGTTGATGAGCTCCGCAGCGGATTCGGGATCCTGGCCACTACCGATAAGATGGGTTCTGCCGGATGGCGTACTACAACGGTAGGTTTAAACTACAGCTATAAAGTACGGTTGAACAATAAGATTGTTTTCTCGCCCGGCCTGTACTTCGGCTATGGAATCAATGGCCTGGACAGGAGTAAGCTAAGAATGGGTGATGGATTGGAATATGATGGGATTTCACTTGATCCGGATTTAAATAAGCTGGGCAATCAACAGTATTTTGATTTTGGGTCGGGTTTTTTGTTCTACAGCCGTAGCCTTTGGATAGGCGCTGCATTCGGTCATATGAATACGCCAAACGTTTCTATTCTGAACGATGTAAGCCGCGTACCGATGAAAACCACCATTCATGGCGGTGCCCGGATTACCTTAATGGATGGGCCGCGCGAAATGGATCGCGCTTCTTATCTGACACCATCTTTCATTTACAGAAGACAAGGCCCAATCAGCCAGCTTGATTTCGGGTTGAATTACCATATTGATCCTGTATCCATAGGAGCCTGGTATCGCGGTAAGCCATTTGAGAAAAATGTGATCGGAACGGTTAACCAGGACGCCTTGATCCTTACCCTCGGTATTTATCTGAAAGACATTGTTGTGGGGTATAGCTACGATTTCTCTGTGTCCGAACTATCGACCAGCTCAGGCGGGGCTCATGAAATTTCAATCGTGTATGAGTTTGTCGCCAAGCCGCTTCACCGTGGCGTAAAGAAGCGTAACCGCCTTATTCCCTGTCCAACTTTCAATACCAAAAAATCATTCTGGGGTAATTAACCCGGTAACTCCTTTTTAACCCTTGCGCAGGTAAGTTAATCGGTTGTAACAACCGGTTATAGTTGATTTGAGCCGGGTGTGAGGACTGATACATTTCTTTGGTATATACCGAAGTCTACGAGTGGGCTTTGAATCGATAATTATCGGTTTTAAGCATGAAGCGGAAGTTTACCCTTGCCTGTATAGTTATTCTTTTTGGAGCGAAATCCCTGTTTGGTCAGTGCAATATCATGGAGCCCGGTTTTGCGTTTTTAACCAGCAGCCGGGGGTGTGCTCCGTTTACGGTTAATATTCAAACACTTTACCTTTCATCAACTCCCGGTACCCAATACTTTATTAACTGGGGCGATGGCACACCGGAAGAGACCTATACACAGGTAAACCCCACGGGTGTTACCATAGCGCACACGTATCCCAACACATCGGTAAACTGCGGGTATGATGTAACCATTGACGCAGCCAATGCCTGTAATCCCCGCGGAAGCGTGGTGCCCATCAATACGCAGGTTATTGTCTGGACAAACGATGTTATTTCCATCAGCCCGGCAACATACCGGGTTTGCCAGGGGTATGCAGCGAGCGTCCAGTTTACGGATGACAGTGATTGGAATTGTTTTCCGCGGGCTACCCGTGAGAATAATGAACCGCGGTGGATACAATGGTTGTATGGAACCGGGCCTTTGGCCAACCAGATACCGGGTGTGCAGGTAAATGGTGTTGCTCCCGGTGGGTTTCCCTATCTCAATCCAGCGCCAGCTACCAACCCGATTTACCCGGTGCTGGCTCCCGGGCAGGTTAGCTTACCTATCCAGGTACCGGTTACTGCACCGGCAGATTTAGGTCGCGAGTTTGTAATCACGCTTAAAAACTGGAACCAGTGTAATCCTTATGATAATGTACTCACTGACCTGAATCCGTTCAACCCGGTAAATGGCAACCTCGTTAACGGAGACAACCCACCTCAGGTAACTACCGCACGCATTGTAATTGTGCCTTCACCCGAACCGGATTACCTGACTCGTTTAGGCGGGAGCGGAGGCCCCGTTCAAACCATCTTTTGCGTGGGCGATAATATTTACTTTGATAATGAAACCCCAAACATAGCCGGGGCTTCCTTTGCTTACACGTGGCAGTTCTATGATAACGACACGGGTTCAGGCGCTCCGCTGGCCACCGCTACTAATCGTAACCCCACGTTTGCTTATCCAACATCGGGTCAGAAGCTGATCAGGCTTTCTGTGCGCGACCAGAATGCAGCCGGTAATTGTGTGGCTGTTGTGGAAAAGATTATTACCATTTCACCTTCATTGATTGCCCAAATCCGGGTAACGGATTTAAGCAACAATGTAATTACACCTGATTTTTGTCAGAATGCATTGGCTCCGTTTACAACATTTCAGGTAAGGTTTAACGATGTATCTGTAGGCAGTATAACACCTACCACACAATGGCGCTGGGAGTTTTATAACGAAACCAATGTATTGGTACGCCAGGAGCCGGCTGCGGGGTTTTCAACCGTTCCACTTGGTCCTTTTGATGAGTCATACCTCGACCGGGGTATATACCGCGTGCGGTTGATTGTACGCGACAACGTTACCTCATGCGAATCGGTAGATGAAGTGCAGGTGCGCGTGTTTGAAAAGCCGGCCCCGGTTTTTACGGCCACGCAGGTTTGTTCGGGCCAGCCCACATCGTTTGCTGAAGCATCAACCCTTCAGGCAATTAACGGTGAAACAATTGTATTGCGCGAATGGGATTTTAATTATTCAGGTACTTTTAACAAGGATCCGGCTTTTGATAACCAAACTGCTTTTGACAGGGTATTGGGACCGGCAGGTACTTACCAGGTCGCCTTGCGGGTAACCACCAACCAGGTGGCGTGTTCAGAGATACTGGTTTTGCCGGTAGTGGTTGATCCGTTGCCAATAGCCACGTTCACGCCTGATGTAACTTCGGGCTGTAGCATACTTACCGTTACCTTTAACAATACCGGTGCGGCTTCTCAGCCTGCACCTATTGCCAGCTATGTATGGGAAGTTGACGAATTGGGTGGCCTCGGTTTTCAGCCGATAGGTACGCAAATACCATCCGACCCAGCGTTCTCCCCGTTTTTTGCGCATGACTTTGAAAACATCGGGACAACCGATAAAAACTTTGAAGTAAGGTTACGTGTAATTGGGGCAGGAGGCTGCGAAACTATTTCAGCGCCACGAACGATAACCGTTTTCCCCGGTACACGATCCGGGTTTATTTCTACCAACTACTCACCATTTAACGATAACTGCTCACCGCAAACCATCAACTTTACAGTTGATACGGAAACACAATCGCTTAATCCTTCCGAGTATCGCTGGCGTATAAGTGATAGCAGCGGACTGCTGGATGACATCAGCACCGGCACCACGCCAACGTTCAGCTACGAGTTTGTAAATACAACGCAGGCGATCAAGAATTTTTTTGTTACGCTGCAAACCTCGCTGGTTACCGGCTGCTTTGGCGATTCTACCCGCACAGTCCGGATCAGCCCGATACCTTCATCGCAGTTTGTGATCGATACGCTTGCGTTTGATTGTAATATTATGACGATCAGGCTTTCGGCCAACCAAAAAGGATTAACAAGCTATCGTTGGGTAATTACGGAGAATGGTATTCCTATTATAGATCAAACCTCAGGTGTTGATTTTATCGAGCATACATTCAATCGTCCTCCGGCAGCATCACCCTCATTGGCAGTCGGGTTTAGCTTAGATACACAAAACTTTGCAAACTGTTCCAGCCCTGTCAGCACTCAGTCTATAATAGTGCCCAGCCGCGATAATATCAATGCAGGATTCACAGCTACCCCCATAAGCCAATCGTTACCCGCATCAACGGTTACGATCACCAATACCACTAACCCGGGCCCATGGACTTACCTGTGGGATTTTGGCGATGGCACTACTTCAACCAGCGCTTCCGTTACATCTCATACCTATGGCATATACGGTGTGTACACTATCCGCCTGACGGTTACCAACAATGTTTGTATTGAAACACAGGCGCAACAAGTTGAAATTTTAGCTATACCGCCTATAGTAGATTTTTCGTACGACCCGCCTTCAGGCTGTATGCCCCTGACGGTAACGTTTACAAACCTTTCGCAGTTTGCCGATGAGAATTCGTACCGCTGGGATTTTGGTGATGGGGCTACCTCAACAGCAATTAATCCAACGCACGTTTATTATCAACCCGGTGTGTATTCGGTTTCATTGTCGGCAACCAACATTACAGGGCAAACGGTAACGGAAAGCAAACCCGGGATTATTGAAGTTTTTCCTTTGCCCCGTGCGGACTTTGAAGTTAAGCCCTTGCTGGTTTACATACCCGGTGGAATTATGTATACCGATAACCGGAGCTTTAACGCAAACACTTACCTGTGGGATTTTGGTGATGGTAATACATCTACCGCTTTTGAGCCGGAACACCGGTACCAGGATGAAGGCTTGTACACCATCAAGCTCACAGCCTTTAATATCTTCAGTTGCGCAGATTCAACGGTGCGCCAAAATGCAGTGCGTGTATTAAAAGGTGGCCAGGTATTAATTCCCAATGCGTTTTCACCCAACCTTTCTTCAACCGGGGGCGGTGGCGGAATGAGTGATGGAACCAACGATATATTCTTGCCGGTAATGCGTGGCGTGGTTGAGTTTGAGCTGTTGATCTTTAATCGTTGGGGCGAGCTGCTGTTTGAAAGCCGCGACCCCGAGCGCGGGTGGGATGGAACTTACCAGGGCAGGTTATGCCAGCAGGATGTGTATATCTATAAGGTAGCCGCATCTTTTGATAATGGCGAGCGCGTGGTGCGAGTAGGCGATGTTAACCTTATCCGATGAAAAAAGTTTACTTCATATTTATTTTTTGCACAGCAAAACTGGTAGCGCAGGATCCGCAGTTTTCGCAATACTATGCTGCGCCTTTGTATCTTAACCCGGCATTCGTGGGAACTTCAGAAGATCATCGGTTTATTGCCAACTACCGTAACCAATGGCCCAATGCAGCGCGTGGCTTTGTTACCTACGCCTTTTCGTACGATGTTAACCTGAATCATTATAACAGCGGAATCGGATTTTTGGCTACGGTAGATCAGGCCGGTACTGCCGGTATGCGATCTTCGCAGTTTAATTTCCTTTATTCATACAAGTGGAATGTTTCGAATAAATGGGTTGTTTCGGCAGGACTGAATTTTGGCTATGCATTCCGATCCATTGATCTTAATCGCCTGATTTTTGGCGATCAGCTTCAGTTTGATTCAAATGGAAATGTGCCTACGGATGACCCGGCATTGTTTAGCCTGGGAAATACACATTACTTCGATTTTAATTCGGGAGTGCTGGCCTACAATAAAAATTTCTGGTTCGGTTTTGCAGCCAGTCATTTGAATACGCCTAACCGGTCGTTGATTAACCAGGAGGCAGAAATTCCGATTAAGACCAGCTTTCATGGCGGTGTAAGAGTTCCGTTGTATGGCGGCCCGTTCAAGAAAGAGCATATATCGGTGCTGGCGCCATCATTTGTTTACAAAAAGCAGGGCCGGTTTGACCAGCTCGACCTCGGTATTCATTTTTTGTACGATCCTGTTATGCTGGGTGTATGGTACAGGGGTATTCCGATACAACAAAATGTAAAGGACAACATTAGCCAGGATGCTATGGTGGTTATTCTCGGGTTCCAGTTTGAAACGCTGGAATTGGGCTACAGTTACGATTTTACGGTTTCAGAGCTTGGACCGGTTTCGGGTGGTGCGCATGAAGTAGCCGTGAAGTATAAATTCCAGGCGGCCACGCACGTAAAAACAAAACGGAAGGATAAGTTTATTCCCTGCCCTACATTCATCCGGAAGTAGGCACCCGGCAAATTCCTGTTATTCTGTTACCTTTGACCCTCATTTTGAATGCGGGTAAGCGTGAATTTTAAAGAACATTTAGAGTCGGATTCAGTTTTTGGCGAGGTAGCAGCAGCAGCCCGCGAATTGAATGTTCCTGCCTATGTGGTAGGCGGTTATGTGCGCGACCTGATTTTAAACCGGTCGAATAAGGATATTGACTT
Organism: Cyclobacteriaceae bacterium; assembly: GCA_026129485.1. Lineage (GTDB taxonomy): Bacteria > Bacteroidota > Bacteroidia > Cytophagales > Cyclobacteriaceae > ELB16-189. The sequence continues at coordinate 56,184 of JAHCHY010000020.1, read as the reverse complement.
TGTATGCCTGGGGAATGGAATCGACCTGACGCAGGCAGTTGCAAAACGGCTTGGAAATTTACCCGTTACGATTTTTAAGAACTTCGGTACGGCTATGATCAAATGGCAGGACCGTGAGCTGGAGTTTGTGGGCGCCCGCAAGGAATCGTATCGTAAGGAATCGCGTAAGCCGGATGTGGAGATGGGTACGCTGGAAGAAGATCAGCAGCGCAGGGATTTCACGATCAATGCCATGGCCATCAGCCTCAGCGCTTCCCGCTATGGCGATTTGATTGATCCGTTTGGCGGGCAGCAGCACCTGCAGGAGAAGATTATCAAAACCCCGCTTGATGCGAACATCACTTTTTCGGATGATCCTTTGCGCATGATGCGGGCCATCCGGTTTGCATCTCAGCTTTCGTTTGATATTGATGCCGATACGTATGAAGCTATCGGGAAGAATACGGACCGGCTTGGTATTGTTTCGATGGAGCGTATTACCACCGAGCTGAATAAGATCATTGAATCAAAAGTGCCTTCTTATGGATTCAAGCTGCTTTTTCATAGCGGATTGCTGAAGATATTCTTTCCGGAGATGGTGGCCCTGCACGGTGTGGAGTACCAGGATAACAAAGCTCACAAGGATAATTTTTTCCACACCCTGCAGGTGCTGGATAATGTGGCTAAAGTATCGGACGATTTATGGTTACGCTGGGCAGCTATTCTGCATGACATCGCGAAACCGGCAACCAAACGTTTTGATAAGGAAGTGGGGTGGACGTTTCACGGTCATGAAGATAAAGGTGCGCGCATGGTGCCGGGCATCTTTCGTAGGCTTAAGCTGCCTATGAATGAGAAGATGGTCTTTGTTCAGAAGCTTGTTCGGCTGCACTTAAGGCCTATTGCTTTGGTTAAGGAAGTGTCGGATTCGGCTATTCGCAGGCTGTTGTTTGAAGCCGGTGATGATGTGGACGCCCTGATGAAGCTTTGCCGGGCTGATATTACCTCGAAGAATAACGATAAAGTGGCCCGGTATATCCGGAATTTTGATGCGGTAGAGCAGAAGATGGCCGACCTGGAAGCCCGCGATCATATCCGCCAGTTTCAGCCCCCCGTTTCGGGCGATGAGATTATCCGGTTGTTTAATGTTCCGCCTGGCCCGGTAATTGGGGAAATCAAGGATGCCATAAAAGAGGCCATCCTGGAAGGAACGATCCGGAACTCGCGCGAGGAGGCTTTTGAGCTGATGTTAAAGCTGGCTGCAGAACATGGATTGCATGTAAAAGAAGAATCAAAGAATTAACTTGCCCCTTCAACCAAGAATAAAATTCAAGCAAATGAAAAAGTGTGTATTCATTTTGATGTTAAGTGTTTCGTTTGGCGCATGGGCTCAGAAGCAAACCGCCAAAACAGAACAGCCTAAAGCTCAAACGCAGGCCCAACCCCAGCCGCAAGCAACTCCCCAGCAGGCCGGAGTTAGCGCATTAACCGAACATTTTTACAAAAAATATATAACAGCTATCAAGTGGAACGATTACGAGGTAGCCAAAAGCGCTTTGTACGATTTGATTATTGAAAATCCGCAGAACGACTCGCTGGTTATAAGCCTGGCCTATCACTATTACGAAAACCAGCAGCACGTTCCGGCTGTGCTGGTGTCGCAGCAGTTGCTGGCCCGTAATCCCAAAAATGCCACGGCTTTGGAGATAGCGGCTATCGGCTACGAATCGATGGGCGTGCGCGACCGTGCGCTGCAGAGCTATGAAAGCCTGTACCTGCTTACCAATAATGTGCACGTATTATATAAAATGGCATTTCTGCAATTTGAGCTGAAGCGATTTAATGAGGCCATCACCTCTGTTGACATCCTGTTGACAAACAAGGAGGTCGAAACATCCAGGGTAACGTATAACGATGTGGAAAATAAGCCTAAAGAATACCCCATGTCTGTGGCCCTGCTTAACCTGAAAGGCCTTGCGGTGCTGGAACACCTGGGCGATAAAGCTGTGGCCAAAAAACTGTTCGACCAGGCTTTGGCAATTGCCCCGGATTTCGTGCTGGCAAAACAAAATCTGAATAAAGTTAAGTAAAGGTGCAACCTTGTACCGGTGTGTGAGTCTTTAGTACCGGTTAACGTTTTGTTTGGAGGCTCAGGCCATACATATACATCAGGATTTGATTGACCGTTGCCGTAGGGGCGACCGGGAGGCGTATTACCAGTTGTATAAGCTCTATAGCCGCAGCATGTATAATGTGAGCTACCGGATTGTAAACGATCAGGAAGAGGCGGAAGATGTGCTGCAGGAAGCTTTTATCAGCGCATTCCGCAACCTGGGCTACTACAGGGGAGATTCTACTTTTGGCGCCTGGCTAAAGCGGATCGTGATTAATAAAGCGATCAACTATCTGCATAAGCGAAAGGCTGAACGGATATCGGATGATGAGCGGTGGGATGTGCCGGAAGAGGCAGAGGAAAATATACTGGATAGTTTTCCGTTTACGGTAGAGCAGGTGCGAAATGCAATTGAGCGGCTGCCGGATGGCTACCGGTCGGTGCTTTCCCTGTACCTGCTGGAAGGGTATGATCATGCCGAGATAGGCGAGATCATGGGTATAACCGAATCCACGTCCAAGTCGCAGTTTAACCGGGCTAAAAAGAAGCTTAAAGACCTTTTGGAGGAAGGAATAAAATGAAAGACTCTTTAAAGAATTTTAGTGACAACAACCGTGCGGAGTTTGATAACCGCGCTCCGTCTGAAAAGGTATGGAAGGGGATTGAGGCTGAGCTTCCACGAACTTCGCTTTGGAATAATATTACCCTATGGCGTGCGGCTGCAATAGTTTTATTCGGTATTTCGGGCTGGTTGTTTTTTGCTGAAAAGCCCGGAACCGGCCCAAGCAGGCAGGAAACAGCCCAGTTGCAGGGTGAGTTTTCCAGCCTTGAAAAATTCTACACCGAACAGATTGCCGAGAAAGTGGAATGGATAAGCGATACCCGCGATACTTTTGAAGACGACAGGTTTACGCAGGATTTTAAAAAGCTGGATGCCATGTACCAGGTTCTGCGCGAGCAAATGAAGACTAACCCGACTGAGCAGGTTAAAGATGCACTGGTGCTGAATATGCTGGTGCGGATTGATCTGTTAAATCAACAAATACACAAGCTGGAAGAATCGAAACGGGCTGCCCGTGCTGATAAAAACGCTGCGATCTGATTGGCTCAGAAATCTTCTTCGCTCTTCAACTCAAATTTATCTTTGTTGCTGTCTAACAGCTTACCGTCTTCGCATTTCAGTACCCTTGCCGGGAAGCGTTTGATCAAACCATAGCTGTGCGTGGCCATCAAAATAGCCGTTCCGCTTTTGTTGATCTGCTGAAAGATTTTAAGAATGCCCAGCGAAACCTCAGGATCGAGATTCCCGGTTGGTTCATCGGCTATAAGAATAAGCGGCTCATTGATCAAAGCCCGTGCAATTACCACGCGCTGCTGTTCACCACCCGAAAGCTGGTGTGGCATTTTCTTTTCCACAGCTCCCAGCCCCACCTGCATCAGCACTTCGGCCAACCTGTTTTTCATACGGGCATTGTCTTTCCAGCCGGTGGCTTTCATCACAAAGTTCAGGTTTTCGCCTACGGTGCGATCGGGGAATAGCTGGAAGTCCTGGAAGATAATCCCGATCTTACGCCTTAGCATGGGCACCTGCCCGGATTTAATATCGCGGATGTTGAATCCGGCAATATTGATATCGCCCAATCGCAGGGGCAGATCGGCATACAAGGTTTTAAGCAATGAGCTTTTACCCGAACCGGTTCTGCCAATTAAAAAAACAAACTCTCCTTTATCGATCTCAAAGCTGATCTCGTTGAGCACGGTGTTGTGCTCCTGGAAAATGCTGGCTTCTTTAACGCGAACAACCGGGTCGGTAGAGAACATAGATTAATTCAAAATTGGAAATTCAGGATTCAAATTCATCGTTTTCAATTTTAGAATTTTAAATATTGAATTTGTAACGATTATGAGTTAGCCTTCTTATGATCAGCTAAAAATTTAGCTAACCCTGAATCAGTTAGCGGATGATTGAGTAAGCCGATAATCACGTTAAGCGGACAGGTAACTACATCGGCCCCGATTTCGGCACACTTGATCAGGTGCATGGAATGACGCACACTGGCGGCAAGAATTTCCGTACCAAATCCGTAATTGTCGTAAATCAACCTTACCTGGGCAATAAAATCCAGGCCGTCTTGCGAAATATCGTCTAACCGGCCAATAAAAGGAGAGAGGTAGCTTGCGCCCGCCTTGGCTGCCAGGATAGCCTGCCCCGGTGAAAATACCAGCGTACAGTTGGTGCGAATGCCTTCGCTCGAAAATTTCTTAATGGCTTTAATGCCATCTTTTATCATAGGTACCTTCACCACAATCTTGTCATCAATTTTGGCCAGTTCCTTTCCTTCTTTGATAATGCCTTCAAAGTCGGTAGCGATTACTTCAGCGCTTACATTGTTATCCACAATGTTGCAGATGGCTTTGTAGTGAGCCTTAACTTTTTCGTGGCCTGCAATGCCTTCTTTCGCCATAAGCGATGGGTTGGTGGTTACACCATCCAGTACGCCCAGATCATAGGCTTCTTTTATTTCGTTTAGATTGGCTGTGTCGATGAAGAATTTCATGATTGATATTGAATTGATGACCTAAAGTTAGTGGAAACAGGAAAACTCCACAGGATTTAAAAAAGTGGCAAACCGAACATCGCACCGCTACAACCACCTACCCTTGCTGCCTTCCGGCCCTGGGGGAGTTCAGCAGGAGCTGGTCGTGCCGATTTGCCGGTGCAAAACTAATAAAATACACGACATAACTACAGCCTTATTCAATCAATCCCGAAAGGTACAGGTTGAATTCCATCGGGTTGACTTCTGTAAAATCATCAGCCACCAGGTCTTCAAAAATAGCGGCATCAAAATCGAGGTTTCGCATTTCAACACCTTTGTTGCTTACCCAAATTTCGGTTCCCTTAAGCTGTATCGGGTTAACCCGTAACAGAATTTTACCATCGGGTATTTCTTTTTTGAAATATTGATGTACGATATTGTTGCTTTTCGCCATTAAGGTAAATGTATGCTTATTCCTGAACGTGTTGAAACCCCGCGGTTGATTTTAACGAGGCTGCAGCTTGCCGATGCCGAAGAAATTTTCTATACATATGCCAGCAAGCCCGAAAGCACCCGTTTTGTAAGCTGGCCCGTGCATCAATCATTAAAGGATACACGTGCGTTCCTGTTGTATGCCCGCCATGCGTGGGAGCAGGGCACGGATTTTTCATTCGCGGTAAGGTTGAAAGGCGCCAACCGGTTAACAGGGGCTTGCGGATTTCTGAATGATGCCGGTAAAATTCAGGTGGGCTATGTGTTCGGGCCGCTGCATTGGGGCAAAGGATATGCTACGGAAGCCACACGGGCTTTGGTTCAGCTTTTATTGAAGCAGCCCGTTTACAAGATCGGTTCGTTTATAGATGCGGAGAACCATGCCTCGGCCCGCGTGCTGGAGAAATGCGGATTTGTGGTTGAAGCCATAGTAAAGGACTGGTGGCAATTCCCCAACCAGGATAACCGGTCGAAAGATTGTGTTTTGTTTACCTATCCGTTGCATCAGTTACTTTAAGGACATCTCTAAAAACCATCTTCGAATGTCGGGCTGAGCTTGTCGAAGCCGATTTGAAGCTGATTTTGGTGAGAAAGCGTTTGGAAAATTTTGTGGTAAAAGAACCCTTTACTATACTTGCCGCACAAAACATCAATTTTTAATGGGAAGAGGAGATAAAAAATCCAGGAAAGGTAAACGAACAACAGGTTCGTTCGGGGTTACCCGTAACCGTAAGAAAATCAAGGCTCGCCTGAAGCGTGTTGCTTCAACGAAGACTACGGTAGCAGCCGTAGAAGCAAAACCCAAGAAGACAAGCCGTAAGAAAGCAGAATAATGAGTCAGCTTGTACATACTGCATGGTGGTGGCACAAATCAAAATTCGATTGGTGAGCAGCCCTGCTATGTAAAATGATATGCCGAAGGCCCGCTGTTCACAGTGGGCCTTCTTATTTTAAACCTGTTTCGAAAATGAATTTTAAAACCTATACCCGTCAGTTGCTGGCCGACACGATTACACCGGTAAACATTTACCTGAAGCTTCGGGATGTTTTTGCAGCCAGCATTTTGTTGGAGAGCTCCGACTATCACGGTCATGAAAACAGCTTGTCGTTTATTTGTTGCGAACCCCTTGCCATATTTAAAGTGGCTGGAGGAAAGGCGGAAATTACCTTGCCGGATACGGAAGCACGCACCGTTAGCTTCATGCCCGGTGAGCTGGTTTCGCTTTTTGAAACGTTTAAAAATTCCTTCCGGGTAGAAGTGGTTCCCACGCGCTATCCGCATGCCGGCTTGTTTGGCTACATGGCTTACGATGCCGTGCGTTATTTCGAGGACTTAACGCTGCAACAAACCGGGCCGGAAATTCCCGATATGATGTATTCGCTTTACCGGTATGTAATTGTAGTGGATCATTTTCATAACGAGATGACTTTATTCGAACATCAGCCCGAAGGTGAGCATACAGCCAGCACGTTGCCAAGGTTGGAGCAACTGATCAATAATAACCGTGTAACCACGTTTCAGTTTAACCGTACCCGGCAGGAACAGTCCAATTATTCGGATGAAGAGTTCCTGGAGATCATTAACCGGGGTAAGCAACATTGCTTCAGGGGCGATGTGTTTCAGATCGTGCTTTCACGGAGATTTGTTACAGGTTTTCAAGGTGATGAATTTAATGTATATCGTGCACTAAGGTCTATTAATCCATCTCCCTACCTGTTCTATTTTGATTATGGTAATTTCAAATTGTTTGGATCTTCACCCGAAGCGCAGATTCAGATCAGAAATGGTAAGGCGCACATTTACCCGATTGCAGGAACGTTTCGCAGATCGGGTAATGACCAGGAAGATGCACAATTGGCTGAGCGACTTTCGGCCGATGAAAAAGAAAATGCCGAGCATACCATGCTGGTTGACCTGGCCCGTAATGACATGAGCCGGAATGCAGCATCCGTACACGTGGAAGTATTCAAAGAGATTCAATACTACTCGCATGTGATTCACTTAGTGTCTAAGGTTACGGGTACGTTGCGTTCCGGCACCTCAGTGGTGCAGGTGGCTGCCGATACGTTTCCGGCAGGAACACTTTCAGGCGCGCCCAAGCACATGGCCATGAAGCTGATTGATCAATATGAAAACATAAACCGGGGCTTTTATGGCGGGGCTATCGGCTTTATCGGGTTCGATAATTCCTTTAACCATGCTATTATGATCCGCACATTTTTAAGCAAGGATAATCAACTTATTTACCAGGCCGGTGCGGGGGTCGTGTCAAAATCCAAAGCGGAAAGTGAATTGCAGGAAGTAAACAATAAGCTGGAGGCATTGCGCAAAGCGGTGCTGCTGGCGGAAAAAATTTAGAAGCTATATGAAGATACTGGTACTCGATAATTACGATTCATTCACCTACAACCTGGTACACATCATTCGTGTGCTGGGGTATTCCCCGGATGTGTATCGCAACGATAAAATAAGTGTGGAGGCGGTAGCTGCCTACGATAAGATATTACTCTCTCCGGGGCCGGGCATCCCGGATGAAGCCGGCATTATGAAAGCACTCATCAAAAATTATGGACCATCCAAAAGTATTCTGGGTATTTGCCTGGGGCACCAGGGAATAGCTGAAGTGTATGGCGCATCCCTGTTTAATATTCCGCAGGTATTGCATGGGGTAACTTCCATAAGCGCAATTGAAGATGATGCCGAATATTTATTCAAAGGTGTTTCGGATAAGTTTGAGGCCACGCATTATCACTCGTGGGCCGTGGTGCCGGAATCTATTAATGGTGAGCTGCATGTAACGGCACGTAATGAGGCCGGGTTGATTATGGGATTGCGTCATGCTGAATATGATGTGAAAGGCCTGCAGTTTCACCCGGAGTCCATCATGACACCGGAAGGCCCCCGCATGATTGAGAACTGGTTAAATTATAACCGATAAACCTGTATGAAAGAGATTTTAACAGAGCTGATCGAACACCGCAGCCTCACCAAAGAAACCGCTCACCGCGTTTTGGTTGAGCTGGCCCGTGGAAAATTTAATTTGAGCCAGACGGCCGCATTCATGACGGTGTATATGATGCGCAGCATAACGGTAAACGAGCTTCAGGGCTTTCGCGATGCGATGCTTGAGCTTTGTGTTCCGGTACGGTTCGACCAGCCGGTGATGGATGTGTGTGGAACAGGAGGCGATGGAAAAAATACGATTAATCTTTCCACGCTATCATCTTTTGTAGTAGCAGCCGCAGGCCAGCCTGTAGCCAAGCATGGTAACTACGGTGTTTCATCGGCATGTGGTTCCTCTAACCTGTTAGAGTACTTTGGCTACCAATTCACCAATGATCACGATGAGCTTAAACGCAGCCTTGACCGAAGCAACATTTGCTTTATGCATGCGCCCTTGTTTCACCCGGCTATGAAAAATGTTGCGCCTATCCGGAAAGAGCTTGGCGTGAAAACTTTTTTCAATATGCTGGGGCCAATGGTTAACCCGGCTTTTCCCACGCGCCAGCTGGTGGGCGTATTCAGCTTAGAGCTGGCCCGGCAGTATGGTTACCTGTATCAGCAAAGCGGAAAAGATTTTTTGATTGTCCATTCGTTGGATGGCTATGATGAAGTATCGCTTACCGGTTCGTTTAAATATTTTTATAACGGTGGCGAACGTCTTGGAAACCCGGCTGATATGGGCTTGCCGAAAGTGAAATACGAGGAGATAAAAGGCGGAGCGACCGTTGAAGAGTCTGCCCGTATTTTTATGAATGTGCTGGAGAATAAAGCTACAGAGGCACAGCAATCGGCCGTAATTGCCAATGCGGCTATGGCTTTATATTGTGCCGATGTAAAAGGAGGATTACCCCATGCGGTAGCCCGTGCTACAGATGCGCTGAAATCCGGCAAGGCATTAAAAGCGTTTACAAACTTAATGGAAAAGTAATGGATATTCTGCAGGAGATAATTGCTTATAAGTACAGGGAAGTTGCAGCGCGAAAAGCACAGCGACCGGTAGCGCAATTAGAGAAGCGCCCGTATTTTGAACGTTCTGTTTTTTCGCTGAAGGATTTTGTAACACGGCCTGACCGGTCGGGTATCATTGCCGAGATTAAAAGAAAGTCGCCATCCAAAGGAGTGATTAATGCGAATGTTTCGGTAGAGCGGATTTCCGTAGGGTATGAACAGGCGGGTGCATCGGCTATTTCGGTGCTTACCGATTTGAACTATTTTGGCGGAAGCGATGATGATTTGATTGCAGCCCGAAGCCTGAATGCCTGCCCGATTCTTCGCAAGGATTTTACGGTAGATGAATACCAGGTGATAGAAGCCAAATCGATTGGTGCCGATGCGATTTTGTTGATAGCTGCCGCGCTTAAACCCGCAAAGCTGAAACAACTGGCGGCAGCAGCGCACACGCTGGGTCTGGAAGTATTGCTGGAAGTGCACAACCGCGAAGAGCTGGAAGCAAACTTGGAGGCGGGCGCTGACCTGGTCGGGGTTAACAACCGGAACCTGAAAACATTTGTTACCGATGTAAACCTGTCAAACGAGCTGGCAGCGTTTATCCCCGATCATTTTGTTAAAGTATCGGAGAGTGGCATTGAGAATCCGAAAACCATTATGGAATTAAAGCGGTATGATTACCGGGGCTTTTTAATGGGACAGAATTTTATGCAGCACAGTGAGCCTGAGCTGGCTTGCCATGATTTTATAGTTGAATTAAAAAAACTGGAACAGCAGACGAGATGAATCACTTGAGCTCCGTACGATGGAAAGTCTGTGGAATGCGACATGCCGCCAATATGCAGGAGGTTGCACGGCTGGCTCCCGATTATATGGGGTTTATATTTTACGAAGGTTCACCGAGGTTTGTGGGTAAGGATTTTTTCATCCCCGATGATTTTCCGGCAGGCGTAAAACGGGTAGGGGTTTTTGTGAATGCAGCACCCGGTAAGATGCTCAGGATGGTTCATAAGCACCGGCTGGATTTTGTTCAGCTTCATGGCGATGAGCCGGTATCGGTTGTGCAAAACCTGAAGGCTGAAGGTGTAAAAACGATAAAGGTTTTTCGGGTGGACGAGCAGTTTAATTTTTCGGTTACCGAAGCGTACCGGCAATCGTCTGATTTTTTTCTGTTTGATACAAAAGGAAAGCATTATGGCGGCAATGCGGTGCAGTTTGACTGGTCTTTGCTGCAACAATACACGGGAGTAGTTCCTTTTTTTCTGAGTGGCGGTATCTCTGTTCAAAGCCTGAACGATTTGCGCGGGCTTAAACACCCACAGTTACATGCCATCGATATGAACAGCGGTGTGGAAACAGAGCCCGGGTTAAAGGATGTGAAGAAATTAAATGATCTTATCGAATCAGTATCCAGGTTAAATATATAATTGGAGTAAGCTATGAAATACGAAGTTGATGAACGCGGCTATTACGGGAATTTTGGTGGAGCCTATATTCCGGAAATGTTATATCCGAATGTAGAAGAATTGCGAATGCAATACCTCGAAATTATCCGGGAACCTGTTTTTCAAAAGGAGTTTACAGATTTGCTGCGCAACTATGTAGGGCGCCCCACGTCACTTTACCATGCTGCGCGGCTCTCGGAAAAGTACAAGGCAAAAATTTACCTGAAACGCGAAGACCTTTGCCATACCGGTGCGCATAAGATCAACAATACGATTGGCCAGATTTTGTTAGCCAGGCGATTAGGTAAACAGAAAATTATTGCCGAAACAGGAGCCGGACAGCATGGAGTAGCAACGGCTACCGTGTGCGCCTTGATGGGGATGGAATGTGTGGTGTACATGGGTAAGCTCGATATGGAGCGTCAACGCCCTAATGTGGAGCGCATGCGTATATTGGGTGCGCAGGTGGTGCCCGCCCTTTCCGGTAACATGACACTGAAGGATGCCACCAATGAAGCGATGCGGCATTGGATCAATCACCCGGCAGATACACATTATATCATTGGTTCGGTGGTTGGGCCGCATCCTTATCCGCACATGGTTACGTTGTTTCAATCCGTTATCAGTGAAGAGATCAGAAAACAGCTCGTATCAGAAATCGGGCAACCCAACCCCGACTATGTGGTGGCCTGCGTGGGCGGTGGCAGCAATGCAGCAGGAGCATTTTATCATTACCTCGATGAAGAGCATGTAGCGTTGATAGGCGTGGAAGCTGCCGGTAAGGGAGTGGATAGCGGTGAGTCTGCCGCTACCACAGCATTGGGTAAACCCGGTGTGTTGCATGGCAGCAAAACATTACTCATGCAAACGCACGATGGCCAGGTGATTGAGCCGTATTCTATTTCTGCCGGGCTGGATTACCCGGGTATCGGGCCATTACATGCGCACCTGTTTGACACGGGCAGGGTACAGTTTGTAAATGCAACCGATGATGAAGCCATGCATGCCGGCATTGAGCTGGCACGCACCGAAGGGATCATTCCGGCAATTGAATCAGCACATGCAATTGCAGCGCTTTCAAAATTAGAACTTACGGAAGAAGATGTGGTGGTTATTAACCTGTCGGGCAGGGGAGATAAAGATCTGGAAACGTACATCCGCTGGGGAAAATATTGAGCTAAAGAAACTGAAATGAAGAATAGAATTACCGATTTACTGTCGAACGCCCGCAAGCCTGTGCTTTCTGTTTTTTATACAGCCGGGTTTCCAGGATTGGAAGACACGGAATCCATAGCGGTAGCGCTTGAGGAAGCCGGTGCAGATATGATTGAGATCGGGATTCCGTTTTCCGACCCGGTAGCGGACGGGCCAACCATTCAGGCCAGCAATAAGCAGGCATTGGACAATGGCATGACAGTAGTCTTGTTGCTGAAGCAAGTGGCTGCTATCCGAAAAAAAATTGAGCTGCCGATCATATTAATGGGCTATTTAAACCCGGTTATGCAATACGGCTTTGAGAAATTCTTTCAGGATGCAGCCCGTGCAGGTGTGGATGGTTTGATTCTGCCCGACCTGCCTTTGGATGAATTTGAGCAGTACCGGGGCCTTACGGATTCGCTTAACCTGGGTGTTTCGTTTTTAATCTCGCCCACTACAAGCGAGGAGAGAATAAAAAAAATTGACAGCCTCAGCACAGGTTTTATCTATGCCGTATCGGCATCCAGCACAACGGGAGCCAAAGGTGAATTTACGGATGAGCAGCTTACGTATTTCAAAAGACTGAAATCTTACAAGCTTAAAAATCCGTTCCTGATTGGTTTCGGGATTTCCAATTACACCACGTATGCCCAGGCCTGTGCTTACGGTGCAGGAGTCATTGTAGGCAGCTCGTTTATTCAGCAATTAAGTAAGAGCGATGACCGGGATGCTGATATCCGCACGTTTGTGAACGCTTTAACCAATCCATAAGTTTTTTGGTAGAACTGTCAAGTTTGAGTATGACAGGTAACGGGGGGTTAACTATATAATAGCTGAAATAAATTAAGAATTTTTGTTTAGTTTTATTACATATATAAACGAGTTATGCACAATGCTGCGGGACAGATTCGGTGCTTCGAACATTGGCACTTTTGCTTGCCGCACATTCCTGCGCGACACCAAAGCAAGGAAAAGAGCCAATTTGAATAACTAAAAAAAAGATTAATTTCGCTTACAACGAAAGGATTAAAATAAGTGTCTAATCATAAAAATAAAATTATACACAGTATGAAAAATTCAAATCGAACAAGGAAAGCGGAATGCCTGCTTATGTTCTGTTTCTTATCAATGGGAGCAAGTTGTGAAAACAGTGTTCCGTGTACATCAAGCGGAGAATACACAGCCGTTAACACCCTAACTTTTTTTGATATGAACACGCCTTATGCTTGGATACAGAACGTAAGCGACAGTGAATCTATGGTTAACCTCATTATTCGCGATCAACAGAACTATGAAGAATATGTGGGTATAAGGTCTGATACATTACGACCTGCTATCGATTTTAATAATTATTCCTTGTTAGCTGGAAGGGTGAAAGCAAGTTATTCTGATGAAATTATACATGAGAGAGTGATTGATAATTGTAATGGCTTGCTCTTTGAGGTTAGATATGGAGGTGGTGCATTGCAGGTAATTACTACTATAAATTATTTTGCTATTGTCCCCACTGGCTATTCAAGTGTGAGTTTCGACATTAAACGTCAATAGTTATGAGGGTGTTCAAAATTATTTTTGTAGCCATTACCATTTTACAGTCTTATAATCTTATTGCCCAGCAAAAATATTATAGTTATGTCAAAGGGGATAAGGTTTCTTATACAATATCCAATCGTATAATTATACAATATAAAAACAAAGGTGCTCAGATTCATAAAAACGAAGAAGTACTCAAGCTATCTTCCGTTAAATATACTAATTTAGAATCTGTTGAAGGACTTACTTTGATGGAATTTGACAACACATCTTATGAGGCAATACAGAGTGTACTAAAATCACTAAGTAGTAATCACGAAGTTACTTATGCTTCACCTGTTCTGCTTAATGATTCAGGGAAAGAATTTGGTACCTTTACAAATCAAGTTATTGTTCGGTTGAAATCCATCTCTGATTTACCAGTATTAACGACTTTGTTAGGAAAGTATAAAGTTCGTATTGAAAAACGATATGAGTATGATGTTAAAACATATTTTTTAACGCTTGAAAATGGAGCAACAAAGAATGCAATGGAAATAGCCAACGAATTACACGATAGTGGATTGTTTCAATATGTGGAGCCTAACTTCTTGCTTTTTGTTGAGATGAATACAGAAGACGAGCATTATGAAGATCAATGGGCACTGAATAATGTAAATAACCATGATATGGATGTGGTTGAGGCTTGGAACCTAACAACGGGATGCAACGATATTAGGACTGCAATTCTTGACATTGGTGTTGAACTTGACCATCCGGATTTAGAAAATAACCTATTGCAAGGTTTTGATGCTACAGGTGGAGATAGCGATGGGGCACCTTTAGATAATACAGGAGATATTGCTCACGGTACTGCCTGTGCGGGGATTGTTGCTGCGGAGGGGAATAATGAAATTGGCGTTGTTGGAGTAGCTTATAATTCCCGCATAATCCCAATTAGAATAGCAACCCGCAGTGCAAATTGGACAATAACAGAATCGGGTTTTGTAGCCGCAGGAATAGATTGGGCTGTATTAAATGGCGCAGATGTAATAAGTATGTCTTTTAGTGTTCAACAAACTAATAACATTGAAACTGCTATAAATAATGCCGTTACGACTGGAAGGAATAATTTGGGTTGTATATTGTTAGCTGCATCAGGAAATTCCAATACAGCAATTTCTTATCCTGCTAGTAACGCTAACGTTATAGCAGTTGGGGCTACAACAAACCAAGATACAAGAGCTTCTTTTTCGAGTTTTGGTGCAGGGCTAGATGTTGTAGCGCCAGGTGTAGATATTTTTGTAACTGACCGACAAGGGAATATAGGATATAATACATCGAATGGTACTAATGGAGATTATTTTTCGGGATTTACAGGTACATCTGCAGCGTGCCCAAACGTAGCAGGGGTCGCAGTATTAGTACTATCAATTAATCCTACTCTCACTTCACAACAAGTCCGTAACATAATTGAAAGCACTGCTAATAAGGTTGGAGGCGTAACTTATACATTAGGAGCAGGAGAACAACCTGGCTTGACATGGAATAATCAAATGGGTTATGGAAGGGTGAATGCCTTTAACGCAGTGCAAGCTACTTTACCAACCATCACCGGCCCGTCCGTCATCGCTTGCACGGGCGAAACGTTTACCCTGAACAACGTACCTGCCGGAGCTACGGTAACATGGCAGGCTTCACCAGGCTATTTTGAGACAAATAGTGGTAATGGAACCAATGCCACATTGATACCAGCCGACCTCACCATAGGTGGGCCTGGTATTGTTATATTTACGATCAGCACTGCTTGTGGTAATTTTCAGGTGCAGAGCAACAATTTTTCGGTTCAGGGGCTTCTTCCTGGCCCAATCTATTTCACCAATAGTGAAAACGATGGCATGTACTTCTGTTTCAGCAGCTACGGCAATTATTTTGAAATAGATACAGGAGCGCCCGGTACCAATTTTGAGGCACGGCTGTTGGACATAACGGGGCAAACGGTACTTTACACATCACCTACTACCACGTATCAGGCCGGCACACCTAATCTGTGGAGTTATTATCCGCCCAGTGTTGGCTACTATGTATTTGAGGTTAGAGGAACCAATGAATGCGGCTCAACCAATTGGGTAGGCACTGAAGTAGAATATGTTAACTGTACCTGGCTCTTTACCGTTTCCCCTAACCCGGCAAACAATTATCTTGACATTGAGATGCCTGATGATATAGTAACCGAGGCAGAATTATACCTGATTACCTTAGTTGACTACACAGGAACAGAAGTATTGAAGACTTCATCGAAAAATAAAAAGCAACGGATAGACACCGCGCATCTGAAAAACGGACAGTACGTCTTGCGTATTCAGTATAAGTATAATAATGAAGTAACGCTACGGAGAATAGTCATTGACCGATAGGAGAGCATAAAACCACACCAATGCAAAGGCCCACTTGCCGCATACGAACCAAAGCCCTTTGCATCCGTGTTGTTTAGAGTACGGTAAATGCGGCACATGTGCATAACAAAGTGTATGTGAACATTGCGGGGTGCAGTGTAAGTTCGTAGTTTAGTTTTTCAAACAATTTTTGTGTCGCAGGAAAATTCGCGGCAAGTCGGGCAAATCAGTCGTTCCTCCTTCATTTGCCCTCCTATACCCGCAACGTCACATACACAAACGTTACCGGCTATGCTTTGGATGGCACTGCGAACTTTGGACTGACAAAAATTTATTGAATTTTGCAATATGATAAAGAAACTTTTTGGACTTAACCCCAACCCAACCGAAGACGGAGCATACAGTCCGTCAAACTTATCGTTGAAGCTCATTTCCAAGCGGAGTCTCGCTTCGGACTCCGCGATTTTAAACGGAGCTGTTTAGGAGGCTTGTACTAAAATAAAATACGTAAGCGAAGACTCCGCTAAGAACAGAGAAATTTATTGAACCTTGTAATATGATAAAGAAACTTTTTGGACTTAATCCCAACCCAACCGAAGACGGAGCATACAGCCCGTCAAGCTTATCGTTGAAGTTGGCGACTTCGGACACGACAGACTATACGCCAATAATTTTCAGTAATCCCAACAGAGACAGGCAACTCAAAATATTAGTCGTGTGTACAGAGCAATCGCAACTGACAATGACTAACGGAAAGAAATTTTCTACGGGCAATCACCCGGTGGAAACACTTGTGCCCATGTTGCATTTGAAAAACGCAGGATTTGATTTTGATATTTTTACACCGACAGGCAAACCCGTGCAACTTGAAATGTGGGCAATGCCAAAGAAGGACAAAAATGTTATGGCAATTTATGACGAGTATAAAAGTCACCTTGACAAGCCAAACAGCATTGCCGACTTTGCAAAAAACAATTTTGACAACAATCGCAGCTACATTGCTATTTACATTCCGGGCGGACACGGTGCTTTGATTGGTTTACCAGACGACAAAAATGTTGGCGACTTAATTAAGTGGGCTTTCAAAAAAGACCTGTTCAATTTGTCAATTTGCCACGGACCTGCCGCATTGCTTGCGGCAAAACCTGCCAATGACACCGAGCCATTTATTTTCAACGGATATAAAATCGCAGCCTTTCCCGACAAGGTTGACAGACAAACGCCTTTAATCGGTTATATGCCCGGGCAGTTGACCTGGTTTTTCGGAGAGAAGCTGAATAAATTGGGTGTGCGTATTGTAAACTCAAAAGCAGACAAGACTTGTTTTGCTGACAGAAAATTAATTACAGGCGCAAGCCCGAAAGCCGCGAACGAATTTGGAAAATTATCAGCAACTAAACTCTTGGAATTTATTAACGGACAAACTAACAAATAGCACACGCTCAAGCGCAAAAATTCCTGCTGACATTTCCCGTCCGGACACCAAACCGCGAACCGTTGCAACACTGCCAACCAATAGAAAATTATCTATATTAGAGCCATTTCAATCGATTGTAGAATGGCGGGAACTGAAGTAAAAAGGCAGCAATCAGGGGTTGACTCAATCGCACTGCTTAAAAAAGCATATAAGCTGATGAAGACGGCCGAACGCATGGCACGGTTGTATGACGAGCAGCGCGAGGTTTGCGCGCGCTATGTTCACAGCACATCGCGCGGGCATGAAGCCATTCAGTTAGCTGCGGGTTTGCAATTGAAGGATTATGATTATGCCTCGCTCTATTACCGCGATGAATCTGTTTTGCTGGGGCTGGGTATGCAACCGTACGAGCTGATGCTGCAGCTTATGGCCAAAGCCGATGACCCGTTTACCGGTGGCAGAAGTTATTATGGTCATCCGGCACTCAGGCGTAAAGGGTTCCCGGTAATCCCGCATCAAAGCTCGGCTACCGGTATGCAGGCTATTCCTGCCACAGGCATGGCTCATGGTATTTCGTACCTGGAATCTGCCGGCTTGCTTCAGGGAGATAAGCGCCCGGTTGTGCTGTGCTCGCTGGGCGATGGCTCGGTTACGGAAGGTGAAGTAGCAGAAGCGTTTCAGATGGCAGCCTTAAAATCATTGCCTGTTTTTTACCTCGTTCAGGATAATGACTGGGGGATTTCGGCCACAGGTTCGGAGATGCGTACCATGAATGCATTTGAATATGCGGCCGGCTTTAAAGGACTGCATCGTATGCAGGTAGATGGATCGGACTTTATAGCCAGTTATAAAGCAGTTGAATCGGCAATCAGTTATGTGCGCAGGAAGCGGGCGCCCGTTTTGTTGCATGCCACCTGTCCCTTGCTGGGCCATCATACATCCGGGGTAAGAAAAGAATGGTACCGGGGCGATGACCTGGCTGAACATGCCAAACGCGATTCGTTACCGCTTTTGGAAAAACAATTACTAAAGCTGGGTGTAAGTAAACGTGAGCTTAAGGCCATTTCCGGTGAAGCTGAAAAAATTGTACTGTCGGATTACGAAAAGGCAGCATCGGCTGCAGATGCCGACCCGCTTGATTTTGATTCGCATGAGTTTGCACCTGCACCAATAACGGAAGAGAGCGGGGAACGAAGCCCGGCAAAGGCGCAAAAAGTTATTATGGTAGATGCCGCCCTGCATGCTGTGGATGAAATTCTGAAGCATGAGCCCACAGCTGTTTTTTACGGGCAGGATGTAGGCGGAAGGTTGGGCGGTGTGTTTCGCGAGGCTGCCACGCTGGCGCAAAAGTATGGCGATGATCGGGTTTTTAATACCCCTATACAGGAAGCGTATATCATCGGGTCAACAGCAGGCATGTCGGCAGTGGGAGTAAAGCCGATTGTTGAGATCCAGTTTGCCGATTATATCTGGCCGGGACTCAATCAATTGGTTGAAGAGCTTTCCAAGAGCTGTTACCTTTCGAAAGGTAAGTTTCCGATCCAGGCCCTGATCCGTGTTCCTGTCGGAGCCTACGGAGGCGGAGGACCTTATCATTCCGGAAGCATTGAATCAACCTTGTTAACCATTCGGGGAATAAAAGTAGTGTATCCATCCAATGCGGCAGATATGAAAGGTTTGATGAAAGCCGCCTTTTACGATCCGAACCCCGTAGTGATGCTGGAGCACAAAGGCTTATACTGGAGCAAGCTACCCGGAACAGCCGATGCCAAAACAACGGAACCCGGTGCGGATTATCGTTTACCCTTAGGCAAAGCTGATGTTGTTTTGCATGCAGATGAAGAAAAACGAAAGGCATCACAAACAGCGTTGATCATAACATACGGTATGGGTGTGTATTGGGCGCGTGAAGCAGCGTTTGCATTTCCCGGGCAGGTAGAGATTGTTGACCTGCGCACGCTTAACCCGATAGATTGGGATTTGATTGCCGGTCGCGTAAAGCAGCACAACCGGGTAATGGTACTTTCGGAAGAGCCTGTTCTGAACTCATTTGCAGAATCGCTTGCCGGCCGGATCTCACAAAAATGTTTTACCAGTCTTGATGCGCCCGTGTCCGTGGTAGGTTCAGCGAACCTGCCTGCCGTACCACTTAACCGGGCGCTCGAAAAAATGATGTTGCCTGATGCCGCGAAAGTTGTGGCTGAACTGGATAAGCTGCTAAAGTGGTAAAGCTTTAGAACGGATACCCGATACCGATATTAAAGATCACGGGCTCACGGTCAACACCAAACGGGCCGAAGAACTTAACCTTATCCAACACAAAGCGTTTGCCTTCCGGTCTGCCGGGATCAAGCACTTTCATACCCATATCAATACGCAGCACTAAGAAAGAAAAATCAAAGCGGAACCCGAAGCCGGTACCTACGCCTAACTGCTTATAAAAATTACCATCGATACGCGATGAGCCGCTCCAGGAAGCGACATTAGAGCCTTCGCGCACAAGCTGAATTTGCCGGAACGACCAGACATTACCGGCATCTACAAAGATGGCCCCGTTTACAAACCCAAATAGTTTTTTGCGTAATTCAATGCTTCCTTCCAGCAATACTTCACCCGGTTTTTCAAAGCTGTAATCGAACAAGCCGTCTTTGTTGGGCTCTTCGCTCAGGTTGGGAGGCACGGTGCCAATGCCTAACCTGCGCGGAAGCCACGCCCGTACGCTGTTGCTGCCGCCTGCAAAGAAATACTTCTCGTAAGGTAAAACTTTGTTTGAGCTATAGGCGTAGCCAATACCGGTATTGAGCCGGTAAGCCAGCGCAGTTGTTTTATTGATCACCACGCTTTTGCGAAAATCGAGGTTAAACCGTACGTATTGGTAAAGCTCTAAGCCCCTGCGCGTAATGTAGCCGGGTTCCGCCAGGTTAAACAAGGTTCCCCCGGATTCAGCCTGCGCACGAACAAAGAACGCATTCTTTTCGCTGTTCCCGTAGTTGTTCGGGTTCCAGGTTATACCAAAAATCATACTGCTCACAAACGATGGGTTAAATGAGTTTTTCAGGTTATTGCCCTGGTTGTTCTGCAGATCGGTAAGCAAGGCATTAAACGTGCTGTCTAACTTCGACCGGATAATGTTCAGGTTAATCAGCGTAAGCGATAGCTGCGTGGTTTGCTTGTTCTGCCACGTGTAGGTGTTGGACACCGTGGTAATGGAGCGCGTGTATTCCGGTCGTTCGGTAAACGTATAACCTGCCAGCAGCCGCGTACGCGGATTATACTTGGCTAAGTGGGTGGCGGTCTTTTCACTAAAGGGAAAAAGAAACTGCGGGAATGTAATGCTCCCGTTCAGGCCGGCTTCCGTGCTGCGGTAAAAATTGCTGCGGTCGGTGGCCGATGCCACACCTTCAAATCCGTAACGACCATTTATTTCCAGTATCTCCAGGCCCCTGAAAAGATTTCGCATCTTGAAATTGGTGCTGAAGTAAGGCCCGGGAAACCCTTGTGTTACGGTTACACCGGCTTCATTCGACCAGGAGTAACGATCCAGCGGGCTGCAGAAAATATGACCTACAAACTTACTGACAGTTGAGTCGCTTTCAGAATTTACCTGGTCGTAGTTTACATTAATGAATTTGAAAATATCGAGGTTAGCTAATTGCCGCTGGCTGTTGAATGTGGCGCTGCGGCTATACAGGCTGTCCTTATGAATGAATACCCTGCGCGAAAGCACTTTCTTATTATACTGGTTACGAAAGTAATTGAAGGTAATGGAGTTGTATTCTTCCGAAGTTCGTTTAATCGTATCACCGGTATTTACACCGGCATCGGCAGTGAACAGCACCGAATCCACCCGGTAAAGCCGGTGTGCGTTTCTGCGCGGAGGATTGGCTATATCCACGCGCACGGCTACCTGCCGTGGCCCGCGATAGGCGGTATCAACCGAGAACTCTACGTACTGTCTTGTGAAGTTAAAGTAGCCCCGGTCTTTCAATTGAAGGTCAATCCGCTCGTGCTCTTTGTTCAGGGTTTCCTGCTTATAGCGATCGTTTTTACGAATCAGGCTCTGGCTTCGGGTATCAAGAATAATTCGCCTTATGCTGGAATCCGGTATCTGGTAAAAAATAGTATCAAAAAAGTAAGCCTGCCCGGGTTTAACATGGTACGTAACATCCACTCGTTTTTTGTATTCTTTCAGCGTTGAAGTTACCCGGTTCCGGAAATACCCCTGGTTGAAAAGATAATCGCTCATCTTGTCTTCCGTTGCCTTCACATTAGCCGAATCAAAAACGGCAGCAGGCTCGCCCCATTGCATAAACAGGTTGCCGTTCTCAATCTTTTTGTTCAGCTCATCAATATGGTTTTGCTTGCGGTACTGATAGTTGGCAACACGTTTTGCATTTTGCGTGCCTGCAATTTTCTTGTCGAACCGGGCTTCAACCTTAGCCTTTTTATCCACAAACTTCTGCTGATTGTACCGCTTTTCGCCTTCATGGTGCATCCACACCAAGGTGTTTATGGGTAAGCCTAAAAACCTGCGGTTGGCCTTTTGTACATATAAATCGGTAAGCCCGGATTTGCTAAAACCTTTTGGGGTCTCAATACTTTGCTTATCGAGTAACTTTTGGTTTTCTTGGAGATATCGTGTACCCCGGCAGCTTCCCAGCAGCAGGGGTATGAACACAAAAACAATTATTTTTCCTGAACGGCTCACGTATGATTTCGAAGGCTAAAGTTAAGCATATCAAAGCACTACAAATAAAAAAATACCGGAAAGAGCAGCAATGCTTTGTGGTGGAAGGAGCAAAAAGTGTGGCAGAGCTATTGACTTCCGGCTTTGAGGTATTGTGGGTAGCCGGAACAGAATCGTTTATCCGGTCGCACCGGGTACTGTTGAGCAAGCGGAACGTAGAAGCGGTTGAAGCAACAGAACCCGAGCTGGCTGCGGCCGGTTCGTTTCAAACCAACGATGGCGCGCTGGCGGTCGCCCGGATGAAACCCAACACGGCCCCGGTATTGCAGCCCCGCGAGCTTGCGCTTGCGCTGGACGACATCCGGGATCCGGGTAACCTCGGTACGATTATCCGCACGGCTGACTGGTACGGTATAAAGCAGGTTGTTGCATCGGCAGAAACAGCCGATTTGTATAACCCGAAAGCGCTGTCGGCAACCATGGGTTCGTTTTGCCGGGTGAATGTGTTTTATACAAACCTTGCGGATTTTTTACCGGGCTATTCGGGGTTGGTTTACGGTGCGTTTATGGATGGCGCAGATGTGCACCACGTTAATTTTACCGGGGGCGGTTTGCTGGTAATTGGCAATGAAGCAAATGGTATTTCGCAAGCTGTTGGTAAACTTATTAATAAACGCGTTACCATTCCCCGTGTTGGCGGAGCGGAATCATTAAATGCAGCAATCGCCACAGGCATTATGCTGGATGTTATACACCAATCAAAAAAATGACTGGCTTCCTTCTGCTGCTTCTTCGCTGATCCGGACTGCATGTTCCCTGCCCAGATACCGGTCTATAAAATAATGACCCGCATAGATAAGCGGGGTAAGTAATATAGCTACCAGGAATTTGTAGATGTAGTTGGTAATCCCGATCGCAATAATTTGCTGATTAGGGAAGATGCCGTAGAAAGCGATGTAGAGCACCACAAAACTATCCAGCAATTGCGATACAAGTGTAGAGCCTGTAGCGCGAAGCCATAATTTTTTTGAGCCGGTAACTTTTCTGAGCTTCTGAAATATAAAAACATCCACCAGCTGCCCGATCAGAAACGCGACAAGCGATCCGATGATAATGCGTAAACCCTGGCCCATGATTTTACCAAAGGCGAAGTCGATATTAAAATAATTTCCGGCTGCATCGGTATTATTGGCATTCAGCCACCATTGTGCGGGGGGAAGCTCTATTGTCATAAAGATTACTACAAAAGTATAGGCGATCAGGATGGCCGCCAGGTAGCTGATGCGCTTTACACCGGGCTTACCAAAATATTCATTGATCAGGTCCGAAGTAATAAAAACGATCGGCCAGATTACCGCACCGGCAGTCAGGTTAAAGTCCATCACAAACCCCAGTATGTTCAGGTTGGCGGGTTGCAGCCCAAGCGTGGTTTCACCGGAAAAAATTTTACCGCCAATGATTTCAGCTACAATTGCATTGGTCAGAAAAATTCCCGCCAGCACCATAAAGAGCGTATGCTTTTTCTGCTCAACTGTTTTGCTCATGCGGGAAGTTCGAAAGTATTTCCTTCAATCGCTAATTCGGTATTGGCGAACACCGTTCGTGCTTCAGCTAATACGGGTTCCAGCTCGCGGTAACGCGCAGAGAAATGGCCGATCAATAATTTGCCGGCATTTG
Organism: Cyclobacteriaceae bacterium; assembly: GCA_026129485.1. Taxonomy (GTDB): domain Bacteria; phylum Bacteroidota; class Bacteroidia; order Cytophagales; family Cyclobacteriaceae; genus ELB16-189. Next base: position 32,777 of record JAHCHY010000020.1, on the reverse strand, counting down.
CCTGTAACGCCATGCGAGCCGCATCTAATGTGGTGCTGTGCCGGGTTTCAATGGCTTTGTCGCGCTCTTCTTCCATAAAGGTTGCTTCATGGTACAGCAGGTCAATATTTTTTAGCTGACCGATCATCTTTTCGTTCCATGCGGTATCTGAGCAATAAGCATACGAATAGGAGGGAACGGGCGGTAATGTAAAATCGGCATTGCGATAGATGAGGTTACCGTGTTCATCCAGCACATCGGCACCGGTTTTTAAAAGCGCCAGGTGCTGCAGCTTCATACCGGGTAGCAGTTTCTGCTTATCCAGCTTAAATGGTTTTTGCTTTTCGCGAAACAGAAACCCTGCACAGGGTAGCTTATGCAGCAGGGGAATGGTTTCTACCGTAAGGGCTTCATCTTCAAAAATAACAACCTGCTGTTGCGGATCGAACAGGTGAAACCGGATATTAAAGTTTAAGGTTGATCTGGAATACTTCAAATGCAGCAACAGGATTTCGTCCAGCCCAGCGGAACTATACAGGTGCAGGTCGTTCACTCTTCGTTGTAAATGCATGGAGAAAAGTAAACCCATTAAGCCGAGGTAATGGTCGCCATGCAGATGGCTGATGAAGATGTGGTTGATTTTATGAACGGGTACCTGGTATTTCAGTAGCTGCATTTGTGCGCCTTCGCCACAGTCAACCAGGAAATGCCGGTTTTGAATGGTAAGGTATTGCGAAGAAGGGAACCGGCCAAAGGCGGGTAACGCACCGCTCGATCCCAGTATGGTTAATGCAAAACTCAAGTGAAATCAATTAGCCATTTGCTAATTAATCATCGTCTTTCATATCTTTTTCAATCTCGTGCATGAAAACGGCATCAATACCTTCTTCCACTGTTGGCAGAATATTCAGCACGCTATCCAGCTGAGAAATTTTGATCAGCTTCATGGTGTGATCGGATAACCGGGTAAGCACAAAAATCCCGTTATCTTCCTGCAGGATGCGATTGCCCACCAGCAACGCGCTTAAGCCGGATGAGTCGGTATATTTTACTTCTGAAAGATCAAGAATGATATTGCGAACACCTTCTGCATGCAAGGTTACCATTTCCGATTTCAACTGGGGAGCAATGCTTGAATCCAGTTTTTCCTCGTTCAGGCGGAGCAGGGTATATTTTTCTTGCTTGTCGATAGAATACTTCATACGCTGTGTTTAAGCTCTAAAAATAAGTTAATTTATTGATTTAACGATACTCTGTTCAATTCGTTCCAAAATGGAATTGTAGCTTATCGGGGCTAATGTTTCCCCGGTTACCTGCCGGTATAATTCCTGGTAACGCTCGGAAATGGATGTTACAATTTCCGGTGTCATTTCCGGAACCTGCTGGCCATCCTTTCCCTGGAATCCGTTTTCGATAAGCCACTGGCGCACAAACTCTTTGGAAAGTTGCTTCTGTGGCTCGCCACTTTGCTGCCGCTGTGCATAACCTTCCTGGTAAAAATAGCGCGATGAATCAGGCGTGTGCACTTCATCAATCAGGTAAATAGCGCCTTTGTGCTTACCAAATTCATACTTGGTATCAACCAGGATAAGGCCGCGGGCCGCAGCCAGCTCGTAACCTTTATGGTAAAGCTTCAGGGTATAATCTTCCAGCTGTTCGTAATCGGCTTGTGTTACGAGTCCGCGTTTCAGAATTTCTTCGCGCGAAATATCTTCATCGTGCCCCACTTTGGCTTTGGTTGTGGGTGTAATGATGGGCGTGGGGAGCTTGTCATTTTCTTTCAGACCATCGGGCAGGGGCACACCACACAGCATGCGTTTGCCGGCTTTATATTCGCGGGCAGCATGGCCGGCCAGGTATCCGCGCACAACCATTTCCACGGGGAAGGGTTCGCACCTGAAGCCGATGGTAACGTTGGGATCGGGTGTTTGCATTACCCAGTTCGGAACCAGGTTTTTAGTGGCCTCCAGGTTTTTGGCCGCGATCTGGTTAAGCACCCGGCCCTTGTCGGGGATGGCTTCCGGCAGAATAACATCGAAGGCCGAGATGCGATCGGTGGCGACCATAGCCATCGTATCGCCAAAGTAGTACACATCGCGTACTTTGCCCCGGTAAAACCCGGTCTGACCTTTAAAGTTAAAGTGGGTTTCTTTTATGGATTGCATGACTCATTTTTGGAGCACGCAAAATAGCTAACACGGTTAACCCGGCATAGCTAAATTTTATTTCTCCTCAACTAAAATTCCGGCCCGGAAAACATAGGTTTTTATCACTTTGCCCAACTCATCAAATTCTTTCCACTCCTTGTGCTTTTTGTTGGCCACGTACTCGCCTTGTTCCATGATTTTTCCACCCGGGTAATATTTTGTGTAGGTGCCATGCTGCCGGTTGCCGCGGTACATGCATTCCGATAGCAGCTTGCCATCTTCGTAGTAATTTTTAACCACCCCGGTCAGCAGGTTAAACTTCCAGGTTTCTTCTGTTGCTTTCTGCCCGTTGGGGTGGTACAGGGTACGTATTCCGTGAAGCTGGCCCGCTTCGTAGCTTTCCTTTAGCTTCAGCGTTTTGCCATCTTCATTATAAAAACTCCAGGCGCCATTTGGCTTTCCCTGCCGGAATGATTTTTCGTAAACCGTTTTTCCTTCCGGGGTGTATTCAGTCAGCTTACTGTCAAGGCCATTTGTCGCGAATTGCTCTTTGGCCCGGATGGTGCCATTCGGGTAGTAATCGGTATTGGTTCCGATCTTGCTGCCTTCCTTAAACTGGTATTTGTGGCGCACCGTGCCATCGGGGTAGTAGCCGGTATTTTCACCGTGTAGCCGGGCGCTCATAAAATGACCTTCCAGGAGCTTGTTTCCCTGCTGATCGTAATGTAAAAAGTCGCCTACTTTACTGCCTTCCTTGATCGTGTAAACCAGCTCGAGTTGTGCGTTTGGATAATACAGCTTGTAGAAGCCGGATATAAAACCATCTGCATAATTGGCTTCGCTTTCCAGCACACCGGTTTCGTAATAGGTTTTGGTTATGCCATTGGGCTTTTGCCGGGCATACATGATTTCCTTCTGCAGCTTGCCCGAAGTATAATATTCCTTTACCAGGCCGTCAGGCTTACCCTTCACAAAAATACCTTCCTGCTTAATTATGCCATTGGGAAAAAACGACTTGATGCTGTCAATCAGCTTGTTGTTCTGGTAAAATGCGCGTTGGATATTCCGGCCCTGTTCGTCATACACCTCTACCGAACCATGGCGCATACCGTCTTCATAATCAATTTTGCGGATGAGTGTTCCGTTCTGGTGGTATTCGTAAAATGTTCCCCAGCGTACACCGTTTTTAAAATTCCCTTCGATGGAAAGCTTACCGTTGGGAAAGAACCTGCGGTATCGACCTTCCATGGTTTTTCCATCTACAGCCGATACGGTCATCTCTTCATCAACCTTAAGCTGCATGGGGTCGTGGTAAGTTTTGAGGATATTTTGAGCCGCAGCCGGGACTGTGCAAAAAAGTCCAATGATCAACACGGAACGAAGCATGGGAAAGGGGGTTATTTTAATCGTTTAGTGATTTGTTTTGTATTAACATCTTTCCTTATCAATAGTAGGAAACTAACAGTAGGCAAAATCATACGTTTACCCATGCCTACTGCTCCTGCCTATTGGTTGGTTCTTTATGAGTCATGTTACTACTTCCAAATAAAATCAAGAACTAAACAACAATTCCATTAACTGGAACGTCCGGTTAGCCTGGATGTTGTTTTTACAACCGCTCAATTACAATAGCGGAGGCTCCGCCACCACCGTTACAAATACCGGCCACGCCTATGGATGCGTTGTTTTGTTTCAGCACGTTGGCCAGGGTAATAGTAATGCGGGCCCCGGATGCACCTAACGGATGCCCGAGGGCAACAGCTCCGCCATTCACATTTACTTTAGATACATCCAGCCCAAGCTTCATGTTGTTAGCCAATGCCACAGCCGAAAATGCCTCGTTAACTTCATAGTAGCCCACATCTTTGGCCTCAACACCAGCCGCTTTCAGGGCTTTGGGAATAGCCAGCGATGGGGTAGTGGTAAACCACATCGGGTCTTGCGAAGCATCGGCAAAGCCTCTTATTTTGGCAATGGGCGTAAGGCCAAGCTCTTTTGCTTTCTCTTTGCTCACCAGGATAACGGCTGCAGCGCCATCATTAATAGTTGATGCATTAGCTGCCGTTACGGTACCTTCTTTTGTAAACACAGGTTTTAAGCCGGGTATCTTGTCGAAGTTTACATTTTTGTATTCTTCATCTTCGGCAAATACGTTTACTTCCCCCTTGCGTCCGGTGATTTCAACCGGGATAACTTCGTCTTTAAATTTACCGGCCGCCCATGCTGCGGCAGCGCGTTTATAGGAACTGATCGCATAGCTGTCCTGGTCAGCCCGGCTGATGTTCATTTCTTTCGCAGTATTATCGGCACACACGCCCATAGCACAACGGTTGTACACATCGGTAAGCCCGTCAAACGTTAACCCATCCAGCACTTCGCCATTGCCATACTTGTAGCCGTACCGTGCCTTGGTTAAATAATAGGGTATGTTGGACATGCTTTCGGCACCTGCGGCAACCACCACATCGTTTTGCCCCAGCATAATAGATTGAGCGCCCAGCATGATTGCTTTCATGCCGGAAGCACATACTTTATTAACCAACGTGGTAGGAATTTCGTATCCTAAACCTGCACCCACTGCAACCTGCGTGGCCGGTGCCTGGCCAAGACCCGATGAAATTACGTTGCCGAAGAATACTTCCTGAATCTGTTTTGGCTCAAGGTTGATTTTTTGAATGGCGGCCTTAACGGCCAGCGCTCCCAATTGTGTGGCGGTCAGGCCGGCAAGGGTTCCTCCAAAACTCCCGATGGGTGTACGAACGGCTGAAACGATATAAACTTCTTTCATAGGTAGATGATTTGAATGCTGCTATTCAATGTTTGTGGTTACCAGTCCGGTTTGCTTCTGTCTTTGGGTTTTGTTGCTTTGCGTTTATTCTGCTGCAGGTATTGAATCTCCTGGTTCTTCATGGCCTCCAGGATCATCTGCGCTTTTTCTTCGCTCATTTCCATCTGCTTCAGTTTTTCTTTTACGGATTGAGGAGTTTCCTTCTTGTCCTGCTCTTTCTTTTCTTCGCTCTGCTGTTGTTCCTGCTGTTTCTGTTCCTCTTTCTTTTGCTGATCCTGCTGCTCTTTGTTCTGCTGATCCTGTTTTTGCTGATCTTTTTGATCTTTCTGATCCTTTTGCTGGTCCTTGTTTTTATCCTGCTGATCTTTGTTCTCTTCTTTCTGGTTAGGATCGTTTTTCTTCTGTTCCTGCTCTTTCTTTTTCTGCTCCTCCAGCTTCTTTTTTACCATTTCATAATTGTACCGGGCATCTTCATTGGCGGGGTCTGCCTTTAATGCTTGCTTAAAGCTGGCCAGCGCTTCTTCATATTTGTTTTCGCGGTTGGAAAGCACACCCAGTTGCTGGTGCGCGACAGAACGGATTTTAGCGTTGTGGCTTTGCGTTAAAGGCTGATAGCTCATGGCGGTGTTGGCTGTATCTTTCGATTCGAAGTAGGCATTGGCTAAGTTAAGCCGCACCTCATCTTCGGTTACACCAAGCGAATCAACCAGCGTGCGGTATTTTGAAATAGCGGTCTTGAAATCGCCTTTCAGGTAGGCATCTTTAGCCTGCGATTTAAGCGAGTTGACCCGGCCTATTTTTCCAGGATCGATCACCAGGGCCAGCACAATTACCAAGTATCCGAAACTTTTCATACCCATTTCATCAGCGCTCCATCTGCTTTAAATCCTTACCGTACGCACACTCACCATTACATCAATCAGCAACAAGATCAGTGCGGCTAATAAAAAGTAAAAATAACGATTTGCGGAAACATCTACCAGCCGGGTATCGCGCATCTGCCCTTCAATCTTGTTAATAGCATTTATCAGCCGGTTAACATCATTCCGGGTTTGGTTGATTTCAAAATACTGGCCATCGGTTTTGCTGGCTAAATCTTTAAGTGATGCAGGATTTAACCGCGACACCACTACATTTCCTTTCTGATCGGTCTTAAATCCTTTAGAGGCTGCGATCTGGCTGCCTTGTTCCGTGCCTACACCTAATGTAAACAGGCGTATGCCCTCATCTTCCACCTGGCGGGCTATCTTATCGGTTTCCTCACCAAAATCCTCGCCATCGCTTATCAGTACAATTACTTTTGATTTGGGGCTGTCATTCGGGCTGTTGTCGTCTTTCATTTTACCAAGCGCCATTTTTAAAGGCGGGCCGAAATCTGTGCCGCTGGCTGGCACCAGGTTGGTATTCATGGTTTCGATAAACAGGTTCAATGCGTTCTGATCGTATGTAAGGGGACATTGCATGAATGCTTCTGACGAGAAAATAACCAGGCCAAGGCGATCGGAATTAAATGCGGCTACAATCTTTTTCAGCTCGAACTTGATCTTTTCGAGGCGCGTGGGTTGAATGTCAAACGCATCCATCGACTTGGATAAGTCCACACACATCATAATATCTTTACCTACCGATTTTACTTCCTTTTTTGAATCGCCAATAGCCGGCCCCAGGATTGAAATGATAACCAGCGCCACCGCCACCGATCGCAATATTAGCTTAAAGATGATGGTGTAGGCAGGGGAGTGCAGCGCGCGGCTGATGCGCATAATGCGCCAAAGGTAAATGCCGTACGCAACCAGAAACAGCGTAAGCAATGTCGCCTCTACCCATCCGAAGTTTCTAATCATAATGCAAAACTAAATCGCAAATTACTAACAGGACTTATGCAAAGACAAACTAAATATTGAAAACCCGGTTAAAAAAACAGGCAGCAGGCAGGTACAATAGACAAATCTTGACTGCCAATTGCCTACTTCTTTTAAGCTATACTACAACTATTCAGTAACAATCTGGTCAGAGTAAACCTGCTGCTTCCTGATCCAGCATAACCCGGGCGTGTGGTATCAGGTGTACAACACTTACAGGTATTTGTTCCGTTGCATTACCTTTTAATGCCCGGGCAAGAATTGCGGCTTTGCGCGATCCGTTAGGCCATTACGATCGGCAGGCGGGCCTGGCGCAGATGATTAAGCCCCCAATGTAATACCGGTTGAGAGTTCAGTAGCGGTGTTAAAATATTTCTGGCCGACCGTTTTGGTCTCTTCTGCCAGCTGGCTTACATGTGCAAATGAATCAAATGAAGTACCCGGTTCATTCATGCCTACATGCCCGTTGGTGCCAACACCTACCAGCATAATATCAAGTCCCCCGTTTTTTGCTATCAGCTCGTTAATGCGTTTGCATTCCTGGTTCAGATCGGGAGCTTTTACATTAAAAAACTGGATCTTATTGGGTTTGATGTTCAGGAGTATAAAACAATCGCGCTGTAACATGGAGAGGCACGAACCGGGATCGGAAGGGTCAATGCCCAGCCATTCGTCCAGGCTAAGGAAAGTACAATTATCCAGGTTTACTTTTTCCTGGTTGATGGCCAGCCTTAGCTTTTGAAATACGCCAACAGGGGTATGACCCGATGCGATGCAGACTAAGGAATCCGGCTTTAGGTTAATGTATTGTGTAATAAGGTCAGCCGTTTGCGCAGACAGGCTTTCGTAGTCGGAATAAACTTTTAAGTCCATAATGCCGGTTGATGGTTAAATTTTCCGGCTGGCAATATAAACCAAATGTGTATTCGATTTATTGTTAATTTGTGGGGTAATGAACAACAATTGAAGTCGTGTTTAAACAACTTAAACCAAAAGAAATGTTACGGATAAAATTGCTTGGCCTGGTAACTTTGTTTTTTGCCTTTTCCGGATTGAAAGCGCAAACTTACCGCTGGACGGAAAAACAGGCGAATGATTGGTATGCCAAGCAAGGCTGGATTACAGGCTCAAACTTTCAGCCGAGCACCGCCATCAACCAACTGGAAATGTTTCAGAAGGAAACATTTGACCCTGCCACCATTGACCGCGAACTGGGCTGGGCCGAAGAGCTGGGCTTCAATGCTATGCGGGTTTACCTGCATCATATTTTATGGACAACCGATAAGGATGGTTTTAAAAAGCGTTTGCACGATTACCTGGCGGTTTCATCCAAACATAAAATCAAAACCATTTTTGTATTCTTTGATGATTGCTGGAACGATACCTATGCACCCGGTAAACAACCTGAGCCTAAGCCGGGCATTCATAACAGCGGCTGGGTGCGCGACCCGGGCACAATGATCTACGCACATCCGGATACGATGAAAGTGCTGGAGGCTTATGTGAAAGATATCATGACAACATTTGCCAAAGACGAGCGCGTGTTGTTTTGGGATTTATATAATGAGCCGGGCAATAGCGGCCAGCTGAATAAAAGCATGCCCCTGTTGAAAAATGTATTTACCTGGGCCCGGCAGGTGAATGTTTCGCAACCTGTTTCGGTTGGCATCTGGAACGGAGGTGCAGGATTCAAAGACCTGAATAAATTTCAGCTTGAAAATTCCGATATCATCACGTACCACCAGTACCAGTATATCGATAAGCACAAAGCTACTATCGACTCGCTGGCTAAGCACAACAGGCCATTAGTTTGTACCGAATACATGGCCCGAACCAACGGAAGCATTTTTCAAACCATCCTGCCGCTTTTGAAAGAGAAAAAAGTGGGTGCCATCAATTGGGGGTTTGTGTCGGGCAAAACCAATACCATCTATGCCTGGAATACGCCCATTCCTTCGGGCGCTGAGCCGGAGCTATGGTTTCATGATATCTTTAGAAAAGATGGCTCACCTTTCAGTAAAGACGAAGTAGCGGTAATAAAAAAGCTTACCGGTAAAAGTAAATGATTTCAGGTTAACCTTGAATTGCGAATCATGGACTTCTCATGCGTTTATTTGACGTATGATCCAATATGTACCATGTTCAGCGATTGGCCGCAAATCCGTAAAGAAACAGTTAAAGGAGAAAACGTACAGTGAACCCTTCCGTAAAGTTGAAGTTTGCAGAGCGCTATGGTTCCGAGCCGCTTATTATTCACGCACCCGGCCGGATCAACCTGATCGGTGAGCATACCGATTACAATGACGGTTTTGTAATGCCTGCCGCCATCCACATGGGTGTTCAGTTTGCATTCGCTCCTTCGCAAGCTGCAGAAACATCAATTTACTCACTCAAGTATGATGAAGCTTTCCGGGTGGATCTTTCAAAACCGGGTAAGGTAGCGCAGCCGGGTTGGGCAAATTATTTTTTAGGCATTCTGCACCAGTTGAATGAACGGGGGCTGAAGACCGGAAATTTTAATTGTGTGTTTGATGGCGATTTGCCTACCGGTGCAGGCTTATCATCATCGGCAGCTATGGAGTGTGGTTTTGTTTTCGGGTTGAATGAATTGTTTAAGCTTGGGTTAACACGGCTTGAGATGATCCACATGGCACAATGGGCCGAGCATCATTATGCCGGGGTGAAGTGCGGTATTATGGATCAGTTCAGCAGTATGATGGGGAAGGAGAACCATGCATTTATGCTCGATTGCCGTTCGCTGGAATATGAATACCTGCCGTTGAGCTTAGGCGATTATACACTCCTGCTGTGCGATACCAATGTGAAGCACGCGCTGTCTTCTTCGGAATATAACACCAGGCGTAACGAATGCCAGCAGGGCGTAGCGGTAATTGCGCAGAAATACCCGGAAGTAAAATCCTTGCGGGACCTTACCGCAGCCATGCTGCCGGAGTTTAAGGATGAATTACCGGGAGTTATTTATAACCGATGCCGGTTTGTGGTAGAAGAAAACAACAGGGTAGTGGAGGCGGGTAAGGATTTGAAGCGTGGCGACCTGGTTGCATTTGGAAAGAAAATGTTCGCGGCACATGAAGGTCTATCTAAATTGTATGAAGTCAGTTGTGAAGAGCTGGATTTCCTGGTTGAGCTGGCAAAAGAATCAAATGGAATTTTGGGAGCCAGGATGATTGGCGGAGGTTTTGGAGGCTGTACCCTAAATCTGATCCGGGGCAGTGTAGTCCCTTCGCTTGTGAAATCTGCCGGGCTTGCCTATTACAATCGCTTTGGAGTTGAAATGACGCACTACGCAGTAAGCCCGGGTAAGGGAACTAGTGGGGTTGCCGGATATAGATCGAATAGTTTGAACGACTATATTGATTGGGTCGGTGTAAAATCGATTTATAGAATCACTATGCAGGGCAGGATATACACTACGTACATAATGAAAAAAGCCCTGCATTTGCAGAGCTTTCTGTCGGGGTGGCCAGATTCGAACTGACGACCTCTTGGTCCCAAACCAAGCGCGATACCGGGCTACGCTACACCCCGAAGAAATAAATTCAAAATTTAAGATTCATAAATTTCAAATTCGAGGCGCGAATGTAAGCCTAATTTTGAATTTTAAATCATTGAATTTTAAATCAATTGTGATCCCGGCTGGACTCGAACCAGCAACCTGCTGCTTAGAAGGCAGCTGCTCTATCCAGTTGAGCTACGAGACCCAAACTTCGCCTGCCATCCACAGGCCATCACTATGGCTTCGTTTGGCCCGGCCAGTCAACGATTCTTTTCTTTAAAACCGCCTTACCCGAACCTGTTTTAAAATATCGTTCAAGTTCTCTCGCCCTTGTTTCGCTCCTAACGGCAACATATGCATCCAATACAAACGGTGCATAATGTTTAGTGGACTGAGACAATCCATTGTTATGTTGTGTTAACCTTCGTTCCAAATCATTGGTTGACCCAATGTAAGCGAAAGGATGATTAATACTTTTTATAACATATACGAACCACATTTCAAAATACGGCCATATTAGCCTGCTAAACGAAGCTTTTTCAGTTTAAGCCGAAAAAGCGCAGTTTAGCGGAGGGGGGGGGATTCGAACCCCCGGTACGGTTTAACCCGTACGACAGTTTAGCAAACTGCTGGTTTAAGCCTCTCACCCACCTCTCCTTTACCTTTTGTAAAAGGGAGTGCAAATATAATGTTCAGATACACTTTTCTAAGGCGATTTTTGTGTTTTTTCTGCTTCACTTAGACCTGGCTAAAGCACCTGTTAACGAAGCCAAACCACCTACAAGCCCGCCCACGAGTACAGTAAGCAAAAACGAATTAACCGGTAGCAGCTTGTTAATCTTTTCAGTGAGAATGGAATGCGTGGTAAAATCTATATAGAATGCCATTCCACCCCACAAAAGTACAGCCCCAAGAACCCCCGCCAGAAATGCAGGCAAGGCATTATTCTTAAGCATGAACCCAACCAGGAATGTACCAATAGCCAGCGACCACCAGGGCAGGAAAGACTGGAGTATAAAGCATACGATTATTGTTGCCGTTACATGGATAACAAACTTCATGGTTGAGTGGGTTTAAGCGTTAAGGTTGCCTGAACGGATTTGTACCGCGTGGGGTCAGCATCGAACTGAAGGGGATAATATTCTCCTCTGGCCCATGTATTTAACATGTTATTGTAGTACGGGCTTCCCGGGTTACCGGATTGTCCGCCAGGATACACGCCCCAGGCTCTTACTGCCGTTTTTTCCAGGCTTACCACCATGCGCCAGCTTGGGCCATGCCTGCGCGAAGATGCATTCACAATATCATGATTACCTCCGTGCTGCACATGATAGCTGAAGGCAGGTAATCCCTGAAGCAAATGACCAATAAAAGTGTCCTTAAAATCAGCCCAGCGTGGTTCTTTCTGCTGGTCAGCTTTCCATTTTTCAATCGCATCCACACCTTTTATAAAAGCCAGCTGAATTACTTCACGGGCGGTTTCTTTTTCCGGGGTTTCAGTAATATCAAAAAAAGAAAGATCGGGTTTTTCTTTGATGAGCTTGATGGTAGTGTAGGTCGTAGGGTAGTCCAGCGCTACTTTGGCATTTTTTATTTCATCCCAGGTTAATGGATAAAGCGCATCCCACCAGGCTTCGTAATAAGATGCGCCTTCAGATTCAACCGAGTTCTCATAATCCCAGGAAGCCAGGATTTTATAAGCGCTTTTTTGAGCCTGCGTGAATTGCGTGGTATCCAGGTGGTTGAGAAATACGGGGAGGCTTTCTTCGGCCTTCAGGTTATAATTGTCAAACTGTAGCTCCATCATATCGCGTGGAGTAATTTCACTCATCTCGCTTAACAGCTTGTTAATTCTCCGGTTGCGGTAAGCTTCATAGCTGGTGGCATTGATGTAATAAGGATACGTGTTATCTACCGGGTATTGATTGGCTGAGCTTACAAAGCCGCGTGCCGGATTTTTGTACATCACGTTTTGTTCGTTGGGAATAAATGCCTGCCATTCGGTGCGGGTAAGGGTGCCATCCAATATATACTTTCCTTCTTCTTTCCTGCGCACCGGAAATCTTCCCTGGATGCGCATGGCGATGTCCCCGCTTACACTGGCAAACACAAAGTTCTGTGCTGGCGATGCATAATGATTTAATGCATCCATATACCCGGCATGGTTCCGGGCACGATTCAGTTTAAAAAAAGTGATAATCTCTTCCGAAGGGTCGTGCGCAATCCAACGCAACGCAAAATATTTCATCTCACTATCTCCCTTAAAGCCTTCATCGTACATAACCGGTCCGTGGTGGGTAAACGTAATGGTATCATAGAAGTCTTTTCCATTTTTGATCCTGAACTTCTCTACCACCTGGCGGGAAGGCCTCCACACATCATCGCTTTTATACTCGCGTTTCGATTTGTCTTTAAATTCAACCTTGTACCAATCCACCAGGTCGCGTTGCGCATTGGTTACACCCCACGCAATGGAATCGTTAAACCCGCTGATTACGGCTGGTGCACCGGGTAAAGAAGCGCCCATTACATTTACACCCGGTGCCTGCAAGTGAATGATGTACCAAATGGAGGGCAGGGAAAGACTGAGGTGCGGATCGTTACACAGGATGGGTGCGCCACTATGTGTTTTAGTCCCGCTAACAGCCCAGTTGTTACTTCCCACATCAGGCGGAGATTTCTCTAAGGGCTTGGCATCTACCAACTCATTGGGCAATGCCATTGGCCACCCATCCAGGCGAAGGGGTGTAAAATCCCACTTACCGGAGTTGTCCACGATCGGATCGCCCACGTTTTCGTTGTCGGGCCAGAGCAAATCAATAGTTTGCTTATCAAATAGTTTCAGCGCGTTGGTCATCTCCAGGTCTTTATCACCACTGTTCAGCGTAAGCGCCATGTTTTTGAGCAACAGACCACACTTCAGGTTAGTCCAGGGCTCCGGCTCATAACCAAGTAACTTATATTCAAGGGGTAAATCCTTATAGCTGAGTGATTGAATGTATTGGTTAATACCCCGCGTATAGCTGTTCACCATACGGGCGGCAACAGGATCAGCCTCCATAGCTTTTAATGCATTTTCGGCTGCGTAAACCATGCCACGCCTGCGTTGGGTACGGTCGTAATCCAAAGCCGCATCACCAATTATTTCTGATATCCTGCCGGCAGCGGCATGTGTCTGAAACTCCATCTGCCACAGGCGGTTACGGGCAGTAATGTAACCTTGCGCCAGGTACAGGTCTTCATCGTTTTGGGCAAAGATGTGAGGGATAAGCAGGCTATCGTAATAAATGGTTACTGCATCTTTAAGCCCGGAAATGTTCAGGATTTCATTAGGTATTTTTTTGGTTTCAGCATTTTGCCAGAACCCGCCAAAGGGATTCAGAAACTTACCTAATGGCGGAACGGGTGAACCGAAATTCCAGCCGCGGTTTAAGGTATAGATCAGGCCAATTGTTATCAGGAGAGAGCTTGCTGCTTTAAGGTATTTCATAAAGAAATGCGTGTGGTGCTACTTGTGTCTTACTGCTTATGTCTGACATAAATTTCATAATTTTAGGCTTTTATTGAGAATTTTCGCAGCGAAATGGCGGTAAAAGAAGTGATTGGCAAGTACACCAAAGAGCAGATCAGGAAGGCGGCCCAGGTCAAGGCCCTTTTTTTTGATGTGGATGGCGTGCTTACCGATGGCGGCATTATCTATGATGATACCGGCTGCGAAACCAAGCGGTTTAATGTAAAGGACGGCTACATTATCAGTCATTTAAGGAAAGCAGGTATCCTGGTCGGCATCATTACCGGCAGGGAATCTAAAATAGTGAGTAACCGTGCTGCAGAGCTGAAGCTGGACTTTTGCCACCAGGGGATTATGGATAAATTTGCGGTGTTTGAGAAACTGGTTACGTTTCATAAGCTGAAACGCAAGCATGTGGCTTATATTGGTGATGATATTAATGATCTGAAAGTATTGCTGAATTGCGGGCTGTCAGCCTGCCCGGCTGATGCGATGGATTATTTGAAGACGCGTGTAGACGTAGTTACAGATGCGCGTGGTGGCGAAGGAGTTGCGCGCGAAGTAAGCGACCTGATTCTGGCTGCCCAGGGAATATTGGATAAGATTTTGAAACCGTGATTTAAATTATAAGTGGAATTATTTAAAGATAAAGTTTCGATAACAGATAAAATTATTTTGGGTGGTGACAGGATGGTGCTATTTGCCGGGCCTTGCGCTGCCGAGAGTTATGACATCTGTATGGAAACCGGAACAGAGGTGAAAAAGATTTGCGATGAACTGGGAATGGACTACGTGTTCAAAGCCTCGTTCGACAAAGCAAACCGTACTTCTTCCGGTTCTTATCGCGGGCCTTCTGTAGATATGGGGCTTGAGATACTTTCAATGGTACGTAATGACCTGAAAGTTCCAGTAGTTACCGATGTGCATGAGTCGCAGCAGTGTGCCGAAGTAGCCGCTATTGTGGATGTGTTACAGATACCCGCATTTCTTTGCCGGCAGACTGATCTATTGGTAGCAGCCGCTAAAACTGGCAAACCGGTTAAAGTAAAGAAGGGCCAGTTTATGGCTCCGGAAGATATGCGCTATGCTTTAGATAAAGTGCGGGGCGAAGGAAATAAAAATGTGTTCCTGACAGAACGCGGTTCCAGCTTTGGTTATCATAACTTAGTGGTGGATATGCGTTCTCTCCCGATCATGCGCCAGTACTCACCCGTGGTTTTTGATGTTACCCACAGCATCCAACGGCCAGGCGGGTTAGGCGGCAAAAGCGGTGGTGATCGTCAATTTGCCCTTTATCTTGCCAAGGCAGCGGCTGCGGCAGGGGTAGATGGCTTCTTTATTGAAACCCACCCGCAACCTGAAAAGGCCTTGAGCGATGGGCCTAACATGGTGCCACTGGGGGAGATGAGGGGGTTTGTTTCGACACTCAAGAAATTATTCGATTTGTCAAAATCAGTTAACTGATTTTTTGAGAAAGTTTGACCTGTGAAACACTGGTTTGTCTTTTATACCAAAAGTCGGCAGGAGAAGAAGGTGCGGGACTTGTTGAGCAGGCGGGGCTACGAAGTTTTTCTTCCGCTGCAAAAAGTAATGCGTCAATGGAGCGATCGCAAGAAGAAGGTTGAAGCACCTTTGTTTAATTCTTACATATTTGTCTTCGATTCGGAAGATAAAATTCCTTTCATTGTACAAACACCAGGAATAGCCTGGAACATCCGACACAACAGCAAGCCTGCAGTCCTTCATCCGAAAGAGCTGGACACTATTCAACGTTTTTTATCATCAGGATTGTTGCTGGAAAGTCAGCCCTATCAGAAGTTAGAAGCCGGAGATTTGGTTGAGGTGATAGATGGGCCTTTAAAGGGTATGGTCGGAACATTACTTAAAACCGCTGATGGTGAAAAGTTTACAGTTGCATTAGAATCAATAGGACAAACAATGCTGGTACGCATTGATCCGGACGTGTTAAAAAAGGGGAACCTGAATGAATTTTTATGAGTAAAAATATTACTCATGGCTGTTTTTAGCTAATTTTAGGCTGTGCTGGACACATTGATTACTTCCAAGACCCGCATTCGTATGTTGTTGAAGTTCTTCACCAACAGTGCATCCTCTGCTTATTTACGTGGGCTGGCAGAGGAGTTTGGAGAGTCCACCAATTCGATTCGCCATGAACTGAATAATCTCTCTAAAGCAGGTTACTTGGTATCATCAGAAGCAGGGCGAACTATTCAATACCGCGTTAATACCGAGCATCCATTGTATCATGAAGTCAGAAGCCTTGTGCATAAGTATCTGGGGCTGGATAAAATTATTGACAATATTGTATCAAAGCTTGGTGATTTGAGGGCGGCTTATATAGTAGGTGATTACGCGCAGGGAAAGGATAGTGGTACGATCGAATTGTTATTGGTTGGGCAAATTGATAAGGAGTATTTGAATAAGTTGGTTAACCGGGCTAAAGACTTGATTAATCGAAATATAAAAGTGATACAGTTGGAAGAAGCGGGTTTTGAGAAGGAAATGGTTCAGTATCAAAGCCCTCTTTTGTTGTGGGGCGATATTAGTTAACAAGCAGTAAGGACTTGTTATAAAAGTATTATTTTTTTAGCTCACTGGGACTGAGGAGGCGGAGCTGTGGGAAATTGGGTGTACGGATGTTTTTTAGTAGGTTTGAAAAATGACTTAGCGACTTTGATGAATTTAAAAGACACTTTTCTCTTTTTAATGCTCGCACTTATTGGTAGCGCATGTGTTACTAATAAAAAATTTGTGTACCTACAAAAGGATGATGTAAATATCAAAGAGTTGCCAAAAGACTCTACTGTTCGTATGTACTCGCAGATGCAGCACGCATATCGAATTCAGCCAGAAGATATTATTTCCGTTCGCTTTGAAAGCCTGACGCCTGTTGATTTTGATTTTCTGAATACAAACCAAGCTAATCAGGGAAATCAGAATATGGCACTTGGTAATGCACTTTTAATTGGCGAATTAGTGGACAGGAAAGGTGAAATCCCTTTTCCTTTTATTGGCAAGGTTAAGGTAGCGGGCTTAACTGTTTTCGAAATTCAGGACAGTTTGCAAAAGATTGCTGAAAAATACCTTGAATCCCCTGTTGTAAAAGTAAGACTGCTTAATTTTCGGTTTACAGTATTAGGTGAAGTTAATAAGGAAGGTACTATAGTACTGAACAATAATCAGGTAACCTTACTTGAAGCTATCGGCTGGGCTGGCGGGTTGACTGATCTTGCAGACAAAGCCAACATTAAACTGATCAGGCAGAATGGGGAAGAACTTACTATACAGTATATTGACTTGTTGAAGGAAGAATTTATTAGTTCGCCATATTTCTATATACATCAAAATGATGTATTAATTGTTTCTGCTTTGAAGCAGCGACCGTATAGAAGATACTTTGGCCAAAACTTAGCGTTACTTGTTTCTACGTTGTCTTTGATATTGTTGATTGCCAATCTTTCGAAGTAACCATTGTGAACACCTCCCCTTTATTTGAACCCGAAGCTCAACAGCAGCCCTCAGGGTTTATTATTGATTTTAAACGTGTACTTGCCCGTGCTATACGATTTTGGTACGTGGTAGTGTTCTCCTTCGCTGTAGCATTGATAACTGCGTTTTACCAGACTCGCTATAGCGAACGGGTTTACCCTGTATCAGCATCTATCATGATTCGGGAAACACAGGAAACAGGAGGTGCTGAACTGCTTTATAAGAATGCATTGATTGACCCATACCGGAACTATTTGAACGAGCCTTATATTATTCGTTCCTACCCGCTTATTGAAGATGTAGTCCGTACCCTCAATTTTAATGTGTCATTTTACAGGGAAGGTTATTTTATGACCACCGAAGCGTACAGTTATATCCCTGTAAGGGCTGAATGGTGTAACCCTGAAGAAATAAAAACAGGTCAATTTATATTCACTATAAAAGACGAATCGCACTATACTCTGGCAAGGTTCTCAGGTAAGGCATCTGCTTCAGCTTCTGTTTTTGTGTTTAACGATTCTATCCAATTTGAAGAATTTGATTTGTGTATAAAAAAACTGGAAGGGAGAAACCTTAGACCTTACATGGGTGTGCCTTTTTTATTGGTTATTCAAAACCCCCGATCCGTGGCTGCTGGATATGTAGGTCGACTTAAAGTATCTTGGGCTGAATTAGGCTCAGGGGTTATTAACTTGGGCTTAACAGGTACAAACCCTGAAAAAGATATAGACTTTTTGAACGGACTGATTAGAGCCTATCAGGAAAGGGATTTGAAAAAGAAAAATGAAGCGGCTGTTCGTACTATCGAATTTATTAGCAGCCAACTAACCGGCATTAAAGATTCGCTGCGTATTGTTGAATACCAGTTAGAGCGTTTTGGTAATAGCGGACGCGTTAAAGACATGAGTATCGATGCACAACGATTGCTTGAGAAAGCCGAAATATTCGAAGTGCAGCGATCAGAGCTATTGATAAGGCGAAACTATTTTCAGTACCTGGAGGAATACCTGAAGAAAGGGAGTAATAACCTCGACCTCATTATTCTCCCTTCATCTGTGGGATTAACTGACCCGGTAATCAATTCACTGCTTACCAAAATGGTAGAGATTCAATTAGAAATTAAGCTATACCTTAGTTCGGAGCGGAGCAAGAACCCCTTGATTTCCAGTAAAATTGAGCGCTTGAATGAAATAAAGGAAAATGTTGTTGAGTCAATAAACGCACTGAAAGCCACCGATAAAATAAAGATGGATTTTTTGGATAAGCAGATCAGAGAAATTGAGAAACAATCAGCACTGCTTCCCGCATCGGAGAGGCAATTGATCTCAATTCAACGGAATTATTCCCTGCTGGAAAACCTTTATGTTTTTCTAATGCAGAAGCTATCTGAAGCTTCTATTTCAAAAGCAGCCAATACAAGCGATGTCATTTCCATTAATCCGCCTATGCAGGGCAGCCAGATTTCTCCCAAACCTGTACGAAACTACTCTATAGCCGCTCTTCTGGGTCTGGTTATTCCTGTTGGCATCTTTGTCTTGTTTGAAGTGATTAATAATAAAGTTCAGTCGAAGGAGGATATTGAAAAAGCATCTGCTATTCCATTTGTTGGCGGAGTGGGGCACAATGTATCGGGCAATAACCTTACCGTTAAGATGCGGCCGAAATCAGGCGTTGCTGAATCCTTCCGTGCGCTTCGTTCTAACCTTAACTATTTTACCGGAAACAAGACGAAACAGGTATTTATGGTGGGCAGTTCCATCAGTGGCGAAGGCAAAACCTTTACTACAATTAACCTGGCAACTGTTTTTTCTCTTTCAGGAAAGAAAACGCTGATTGTAGGCGCTGACATGCGAAGACCCAAAATTTTTGAGGACTTTAATCGTGACAACAACGTTGGCCTGAGCACTTTTCTATCGGGTATTTCTGAATTTGATGATGTTATACAGGATACTGAGATTGAGAACCTATACCTTGTTAGCGGGGGACCCGTACCGCCTAACCCATCGGAATTATTGTTGACCGACCGATTTGAGTTATTTATAAAAAAATCACTTGAGCAATTCGATTTTGTTATTATTGATACCCCTCCGTTGGCGCTGGTAACGGATGCTTTTGTTATTTCAAAATTTGTAGATCACACCGTTTTTGTATTGCGCCAGAATTATTCTCCCAAAGAATTTATTAGAAGTATTGATGAATATTATCGGTCTGGCAAGCTTAAGAATATGAGCATACTGTTGAACGATATCTACAAATCGGGGTTGGGGTATGGATATGGCCAAGGGTATGCATATCAATACGGCTATTCTTATGGCTATGGAAGTAAGGGTATCTCTTACTATGACGATGATCAAAAAGGCTGAGTACAGGGTTAGTGAGTAATCAAACTACAATTATAAGATCTTCTTCCGGGTGGAAGTTCATAAATTTCAGGGAGATTGCCCGGTACAGGGATTTGCTTTATTTTTTAGTGGTCCGTGGAATCAAAGCGAAATATGCTCAATCTGTTCTGGGCATTGGGTGGGCCATCATTCAGCCATTAGTTTCAACCCTTATTTTTACTGTTGTTTTCGGATCGTTGGCTAAGATTAGCTCAGACGGTGTTCCGTATTTTATTTTCAGCCTTACAGCCATGGTGCCGTGGACATATTTTTCCAATACGCTTACTGAATCGGCCAATAGCTTGGTTTCAAATGCAAATTTGATAACCAAGGTTTATTTCCCGCGTATGGTGTTGCCGCTGTCTGCAGCATTATCCAAGCTTCTTGATTTTGTAATTGCTTTTGGCTTGCTGTTGATTTTGCTGGTCATTTATGGGTTCGGTTTTTCATGGATGATTCTGGTTTTACCGCTGCTTATAGCAATCCTTCTGATTACTTCATTAGGGCTGGGCATGTTGTTAGCAGCCATGGCCGTACAGTACCGTGATGTAAAACATGCGCTCAACTTTGTTGTTCAGCTTTTGATGTACCTGGCTCCCGTGGTGTACCCTGCTTCCAATGTTCCTGTACAATATCAATTTTGGTATGCACTTAATCCAATGGTGGGCGTAATTGAGGGGTTTCGGTCTGTCTTTTTGCACCATCAACCGATGCCCTGGAATTTTGTGGTGAGCGGTACCTTGGTGGGCATTTTAATTTTTGTAAGTGGCGCGCTCTATTTTAGAAAAATGGAAAAGAATTTTGCCGATGTGGCATAATAGCTTAATGTGAACATGGACAAGGAAAGCAAGGTTTTTATTGCCGGTCACAAGAGTATGGTAGGTTCGGCCATCCTTCGGAAACTGGAAGAATGAGTGATGTTGTAATTCAGGTACGGGATTTGAGCAAGCGGTTCAGGCTTGGCGCCAGGGAATCGTCAGCAGATTCGTTGGTTCAGTCGGTTTGGTATTCGCTTCAGGCCCCGTTTAGAAACTACAGGCGACTAAAAAGGCTCACAAGTTTTGACAAGGAAGACGAAACGGTTTTTTGGGCATTGAGAGATATAAACTTTGATGTAAAGCAGGGCGAAGTCTTAGGTATCATTGGCCACAATGGTGCAGGCAAAAGCACATTGTTGAAAATTTTAAGCCGGATCACCGAGCCAACAGCAGGCGAGGTGGAGTTGAAAGGAAGGGTATCTTCCCTGTTGGAAGTGGGTACAGGTTTTCATCCCGACTTGACCGGGCGTGAAAACGTGTATATGAATGGAACAATTCTGGGGATGACCAAACGTGAAATCGATAGGAAGTTCGATGAAATTGTAGAGTTTAGTGGTGTTGCCCAACATATTGATACCCCGGTAAAATTCTATTCCAGCGGTATGAAAGTACGGCTTGGCTTTGCTGTAGCAGCGCATCTTGAGCCAGAGATACTGATTGTGGACGAAGTATTATCAGTAGGAGATATTGGTTTTCAGCGAAAATGCATCGGAAAAATGAATGAAGTGGCTGATAGCGGACGAACGGTTTTATTTGTGAGCCACAATATGGCAGCTGTTGAGAACTTGTGCTCAGTGGGGCTTTTGCTTGACCATGGAAGTAATCTTTTTTTTGGTTCGGTCAGTGATACTGTACATCAATATATTTCGATTTTCCGTCCGCAGAATAACAACGCCTTTTTAACAATGCATACCAAGCGAACAGGTAAAGGCTATGCCCAACTGGTTTCGTTTTGGTTGGAAGATAAAAGACGAAATCGTATTGACTTGGTAAAAACGGGTGATACGATTTATTTTAATTTTAAAATAAATGCCAGAAAAGAGCTTCTGAACTTAGATATTGGTTTTTCCGTACATCGCGAGGAAGATGATCAATTGCTTTTTATATTATACAGTTCTTATACAGGTAAGCTGTTTCAGGTGAAGGAAGGTGAACATGAGATATCTTGTGTCATTCCTACTTTTCCTTTGCCAGAAGGAAAATTTTTAGTGAAGGCACAGTTGATGCTCCGGGGAGAAGTACTGGATTTTCCGCAGGCAGGTGTTGGATATTTGGAAGTTGTTGAGGGTGACTTTTTTGGAACAGGAACTAAAAGCAAGCAATTCACTAGAGCGAACCCGTCCTTTTTAGTTAAAGGTGATTGGAGTTAACAATAGAGATTATGCATATAGATGAACTGAAGCAGAACTGGGATGAATTTGGAAAAAAGGATCCATTATGGAGTATTTTGACTCACCCAGACAAAATAGGTAATAAATGGAATCCTGAAGATTTTTTTAAAACAGGTAGAAAGGAGATTGAAGGTGTTTGGCAATATATCAATTCTTTGAACATCAAGATTAATACTAATAGAGCATTGGACTTTGGTTGCGGTATTGGACGATTAACCCAAGCGCTGTCAAGTTATTTTGCTAAGGTTGATGGGGTTGATATTGCTCCATCTATGATTCGTCAAGCTAATGAGTATAATAAACACCAGTCAATTTGCTCTTACCATGTGAATGATAAGGATAACCTTCAGTTGTTTTTGGATAGTACATATGACTTTATCTATTCAAATATTGTACTTCAACACATGGACCCGGTATATGCGAAAAAATACATAAAGGAGTTCTATCGATTATTAACTCATTCAGGGGTGCTTGTTTTTCAGGTACCAAGCCATAAAAAAAATCGAATTGTAAATAAGAATATTTTTGAGCGCATTAAGCTTATGATTAAAGCCAGTTGGCTTAGCAAGAAAAGATATACTACATACAGTGTGAATTATGGTGATAACGAAAATTTAGTAATGGAAATGAATGCTATGAAACGTTCTGAGTTAATCCGATACCTTAAAGAAATTGGTTTTAGTATAATAGACATCCAACCAGACCATAGTACAGGGAATAATTGGATTTCTTACCGGTATTGTGTTCGTAAGTAAACAGAGTTGAGATAGTATGGCTTTGGAAGATCAAGAATCTGCATATAATAGGAAGTATCTGGCGGGATACATGGAATCTTGGCCGGTTTGGAAGAAAACAAGGGTTAGAAACTTAATTAAAGAATTAGGTATAGGCACAATGGGTACAGCACTGGATTTTGGTTGTGGAAAGGGTGAGTTTACAAGTGTGTTAAGGGATCAATTGTTAGGATGGACTATTGCTGGGACCGATGTCAGTACAGAAGCAATTAAGATGGCTTCATTTAATGGGGGTAATGGTCACTTTTTTCCCTTGACTGAGGAGAGTCTTGTAGGGAAATCTTATGATTTCATTTTTTCTCATCATGTCTTAGAACACGTAGAGGATTTAAAATATTCTGTGAGACAATTATCATCAATCTGTAACCTAGGTGGTGTTATGTTGCATATTCTTCCTAGCGGTGACACGGGCTGCATTGAGAATTTAATTTGTCAGTGGAGAAATGATGGGTTCGACCAAAATAGAGGAAATAGAATGTTCTTTGAACACCCGTCCCATGAAAGAAGGCTGACTTCTTTGGAGCTAATTCAGGAATTTAGATCATTTAACATGCACGTCCAAAGACAGTATTTCAGTAATATCTTTTTTGGCTCCTTGGAATGGATAACGGCATCGAATTTAAAATTGATACTTATCTTAACAAGTATTAAAGGTTTACGGAAAAAAAAGTATATATATCCTTTAATATTTCTTAGAATTATCTTTGTTTTTATTTATACCCTTCGTGTCCCGGTCATTAAGTTGAGGTACTATTACAATCGTTTTAGAAAGCGGTTGAGAAATAAGGTTATTTTTTTCCTGTGTCTAATTGCATACCCGTTCTCTTTTATAGTTGACCAAACTGTTAAGTTATTAATGAAACTTGAATTTTTATTTTTTAAACAAAAATCAGGAAGTGAGATGTATTTGATATTTAAGAAGATATGAAGATTATTAATAAGTTGTGGAGGTTGAAAGAAGGTGCCGTTAAAACCTTTAGCTTAGAGTATCGTGAGTTTTTAAAAGTCTTTCCTGCAATAGATTCAATCGAAGGCTTTTTAAAGTCTCCGCATCAAGAGTTTTGGTTTTTTAAAACCGCATGGTATTCAACGAAAGATGCTATAATAGTAGAAATAGGTAGCTTCAAAGGAAGATCAACTGTAAGTTTTGGCTTTGCATGTCGCAATACTGATAGACACGTATATGCTATTGATCTTTTTGAAGGAGACAACAATATATATGGTTCAGGCGATTTTATTTCCGACTTTAACCGAAACGTTAGTTCCTGTGGCCTTGAGCCCTATATAACCCCCATCAAAAAGCATTCGCTTGAAGTAGCTAAATCTTGGATAAAACCGATTGATATTTTATTTATTGATGGCTCGCATGAATACGAAGACGTTAAAGATGATTTCAACGCTTTTTATCCATTTGTAAAACCTGGAGGTATTATTGCTTTGCACGATATACGGGGAATGTGGGACGGTGTTGTACGGTTCTGGAATGAGGTTAAGCAACAAAATTTGTTGTGCGATATTGGGGAAGTGGGTTCTTTGGGGTACGGTCGTAAGCCTTTATGAATAGCCCGCAAGTTACGGTATTAATGAGTGTTTATAATGGGATGCCTTATTTATCTGTCGCAATTGAAAGTATCCTAAATCAAACATTTCAAGATGTTGAACTGATTATAATAGAAGATTGTTCGACAGACGACTCCTTGGAGTACCTTAAATCATTGCGTGATCATAGAATTCGACTTGAAACAAATAAAGTAAACCTTGGAATGGCTGCTTCCTTGAATAAAGGGTTACTTATGGCAAAAGGTAAATATATAGCGAGACTTGATGCAGATGATGTTGCTTTGCCCAACCGAATCAAGACCCAGTTTGAGTTTTTAGAGTTGCATCCTAACATTGAATTTTGCGGAAGCCATGCTCAGGTGATAGACCAAAACGATGCTCCATTATTTATATGGAAGCGAACGCTTACACCATTAGAAATTCGGTGGAAAATCCTTTTTAAAAATCCATTTATCCACTCGTCAGTCATGTTTCGTAGAAATACGGTTGTTGATAATGGGATAACTTATCAAAACCTATCAGGTACTGATGATTATAAGTTTTGGTCAGACCTGTTAAAGTTTGGAGAGGGATCTAATCTGGATCAAGTATTGATTCAGTATAGGCTCCATGATAAAAGTATGACAAAGTATAATTCAACATACATGAAGGCAGCCCATGTTCACGTGGCACTATATAATCAGAGCTTTTTGTTGAGAAGAACGCTGTCTTTTTCAGATTGTGAAAAATTGATTTTGGCCTGGCAAAAGAATGGACACACTTTTCGGTCAGCTAATTTGTACTTTAAACTGCTGAAAAATCTTTGTCAGGCAAACCGGCATAACCCCGAAATTGAATCTTTATGTAAGAACTGTGGTAAGAGCTTGCTGAATTTACTTTCCAGCAAGCATATAAAACTGATATTCTATATTCGATTATTATTGCTGCGAATTCAATTTAGGTGATTAAGTGTTACGATTGATTAGAAGGAATAGAATTTTAGTGATTACCCAACCTGGGTATCCGGTGCCGCCTGTAAATGATGGTGCGCAATCCATTGTAATATATAACATATTACAACATTTGGACTCAAGAGTATTCACTTCCATTTCTGTATGGAACCCAAAATTAGAATCCATTACGTTTGATAAGCGTAAATTTCAGGTTATCAGAAATGAACTTTTTTTGTTTAGGTTACTTAGAAAAACTATTATTCTGTTTAAGAAAACAGTATATATGCGATCTCTTCAATATACTGATTTGCTGGTTGGCATATATTTGTTTTCCTTTAAGAACGCTATTTCTGTTTTTGTAGTGCACTCGACAAAGATGCATTGGCTTCTCGAACTAAGGAGATGGTTTCCAAAAATTAGAATAATCAGTTATCACCATAGTAGCGAAGACCAGAATTGCCCGGAAGATGTTTTTAAAAAAGTAGTTGAAAACATTGATGCTCATATCTTTGTATCTCGTTTTGGAGAAGTCGCTTTTTTTCAAAAGGCAAATTCATTAAATTTAAAAAGAAAGTTAATATCAGCAACTATTCAAAATGGCGTGGACGTTCATCAATTTAAGCCATACCCAGAAAGCCGACTTGGATGGTTAGCAAAATATAAACTTTGCCCGGGTAAAGTAACTATTCTGTTTGCAGGAAGAATAATTCATAGAAAAGGTTTGCACCTTCTGCTAGAGGCTATGGATTCTTTCGATGAACAATCGTGTAACCAGGTTCAGTTGTTGGTAGCCGGAGGTGCTGATTTCTTCAGCGATCAACCAACTCCTTATATTGTAAAAATCAGAGAAACAATAAGTTTGTTGAAACAAAGAATTCATGTTGTTGAACTTGGATACGTTCCTCATTCCTATGTTCACGAACTATTCGCAATATCTGACATTTTTACCTTCACAAGTATTGAGCCAGAAGGTTCTCCATTGGCATTGATAGAAGCGGCTTGCTGTGGCTTACCGGTAATCTCCGGTGGAATTGGCGGTATTTCTGAAATTGTGCAACATAATATCTCTGGATTTATTTTAGATATGCCCCTTAATCCTGTTCAACTAACAGAACATCTTTTACGACTAATTCACGACAAGAATTTACTTCTAGAAATGAGCAATAATGCATTAGCGATAAGCAAAAAAAGATTCTCATCACAAAGAATGGCTTCAGATTTTTTGAACGTAATGAATTCGTTTAATGAAATAATGGGTAAATGAGATATGAATTCAAAATTTAAGATTTTGCTTATACCCGATACCATTTTCTGGATTACCGGAACAATTTCTCAATCTATACTTAAGCATGTATCTAGCGTTGAAGGTGATGTTTGTTCTGGTTCCGTAGTTTATAAAATAATGCAACGAGAGCCCGAATGGTTTGACCAATTTGACCTGATTCATGTGATTTGCCCTTATTCATCCCGATTTATCATACCCTTTTTTTTAGGTAAAAAACCGATTGTAACCACGATACATCATGTAATTGAATGGCAACGAATGGAGCATAATGTTCAGGGAGATATGATTATGACATTGTCGAAAGAATGGGAAAATTACCTGTTGAATAAAGGAGTATCTAAGAATAAATTGATGCTTATCCACAACGGTGTAAACACTGACAAATTTTCACCGGTTAGTCAAAGTAAAAAAATAGAGACTAAAAAAAAAATCGGTTTTCCTCCGGAATCATTTGTAATTGGATTTTTCGCAAAGCGACAGGCTTCAGATTTTGACCGGAAAGGAATTGATACTTTTGAATCTGCTATACGATTAATAGCTGCCAAGGAATCAAGTATTGCTGTTTTACTGGTTGGGCCAGGATGGAGTAAATTGATTCGATCGTTCGATAGATATGGCGTTCCATTTAAATGGTTCCCTTATTTGGATCCGCATGAGAAGATAATTGATTTATACTCAACTTTAGATTGTTACTGGATAACCTCAAAGGTTGAAGGCGGACCAGTTACTTTATTGGAAGCGATGAGTTGTGGTGTTCCATGCGTGAGCACTCCTGTGGGATTGTCTTTGGAACTTATTGAAGAAGGCGTAACAGGTTTCTTGTTTCAAAAGGGAGATTACCATGAACTAGTGGATAAAACCCGCTTATTAATTGGTGATAGGACTTTGCTAGAAAGAACAGGAACAAATGCTAGAAATAAAGTGGCTTCTAAAATGGACTACTCAACAGTATTGATGCCGATTACTGATTTGTATTCTAAAGCGATTGAGAATTTCCTCGATAAGGAATCAATAGGTGCAAAACGGGTGTCAGTAAAGCCTGCTATACCCAAAAAATATTGGATGATAAGAGAAGAGTATACTCAATGGCTTTCAATTTTAAGACGATTAGGTGAGTATAATCGGGCTTTTTTATTTGGATTGGTGGCCTTAATGAAGTACCCTTCACTGGCAATAGCAAAGTTGCAGATAAAAATTCTTTATGATCTTTGCCTAAACGTGCTACGCTGATTTATAATGCTAAAAATCCATAATGTCAACAATAATTTCAGTAGTAATGCCTTGTTTTAATGGCGCAAAGTATATAAAAACTGCTGTAGACAGTATAATAAACCAAACTATGAGGGATTGGGAATTGATAGTAGTGGACGATGCTTCTACGGATAATACAACTGCTATTTTGGAATCGATTACAGACACTCGCATAAAAATTCTTAGGCGGTCTGTTAATAGGGGTTACCCGGTAGCGATGAACGCTGGTATTGAACATGCCATTGGAAAGTACATAGCCCGCATGGATGTGGACGATTTTAGTATGCCTGCTAGGTTGGAAGAGCAGCTTAAAGCTATTGAACTGTTCCCTGATGCCTCCTTTTGTGGACTTAATCGTTTTCGTATTACACCGGGCAATAAAATGTATGCCGATCGTAATATGCCCACACGTAAGTATATCTATGAAACGTGGAAGGATCTTATGGATAAACGCAGATTATTTACTGACCCTTCTGTGTTAATTGAAAAAGAGAAAGTGATGACGGTAGGCGGTTATCGTACCTTTCAGCGTTCAGGTATGGACGTGGACCTTTGGCTGAGGGTTATGGAGAAATTTGGCCCTTGCATTACTATAACCACCCTTCTCTTCGGAAAACGCATGGAACCGTGTTCCCTCATTTTCAACCCGCAAACCAGCCTGATTAACCAGATTCCGCGTATACTGGCACGTCAGCGTGCAGAACGACCAAGCGATGATGTGCAGGATGGTAAAGACATTGACGTGGAAGAATACAAAAAATCAGGGTGGATGAAAGCAGGAAACAAAAATGAAAGGGCAGGGCTGCTCATTGGTTCCTTGGTAACCTGCTTGTGGTTTTGTGATTGGAAGGGAGTAAAAGTTTATTACAAACAAATGAAGCTTGTCAGTGATTTGACTATGGTACATATCATATTTGAGGTTACAAAAAAAATAATTCAACGGTTGAAGAACAACCCGTTCGTTCGCTACAATCCACCGGTATGATTTATCGTAATCAGGAAATAGTTACACCTATTGTCCCCTCTACGGTAAGCTACTATACAGTACCCGGTGAAGAAACGCTTGATCGCAAGGCCATCTGTTGCTTTGCTGCCACAGGCTTTTTCTTAGATGATGAAACCTACTTTATCAATAAAAAGGCGTTCCGTCCGGCCACTATTTACCGCTTTGACGGAACAGGAAACCCTGTTTCCGAACGGTATTTTCACTGGCATTACTCGCCCCGTACCATTTCCTTTTCTCAGTCTCTGGAAGAGTTTACAGGACTACTGGAAGAAATTGTCCGTTGTGAAACCGCGGGCAAAAAGGTAGTGCTTCCGATTTCAGGCGGCTTGGACAGTCGAACTTTGGCAGCAACATTGATCGGCAGGACGGACGTTGTTTCATACAGCTATCAATTTAAAGACGGTATTCCTGAAAATTTTTATGGCGAGGCTGTAGCACGAGCTTTATCCTTTATGTATAAACCTTTCGTAATTCCGCGGGGATATTTATGGTCGGTGATCAATGATCTGGCATTGATCAATAGTTGTTATGCCGAATTCGTCAACCCAAGGCAAATGGCCATCTGGCAACAGCTAAATGACGTGGGTGATATTTTTTTGTTGGGGCATGGAGGGGATTTGTTTTTTGATGGTATGGGCGTTCCCGATGACTTGGATGAACAAGGTCAACTTCAGTATCTGGTCAAGAAGCTTATTAAACCGGCCGGGTGGGAACTAGGTGAAGCCTTTTGGAAAGTCTGGGGGCTTGAAGGCAACTTTAAGGATTACATGGTGTCAAGGCTTAGCGAAATATTGAGCAGGATTACTATAGAAAATGCCAATGCACGGTTGCGTGCTTTTAAAACGGAATATTATGTAGCACGATGGACGGCTGTTAACCTCGAAATATTTAAAAGACAACTCCCGGTTTCGCTACCCTTTTTTCACGATGGCATGTGCCGATTTATTTGTACTATACCGGAGCAACATCTTGCCGGCCGTAAGCTGGAGATTGAATACCTAAAACAGAAGTTTCCTTTAGTTGCCGCTATTCCATGGCAAAAGTATTTCCCCTGTAACCTTTATAATTATTCTGGTTTTAATTCATTAACAATTAAAACCAAGAGAGGGCTGATTAAGGCCGGACGGGAATTTAAAAAGCACATTCTGGGTATGCGTTCGGATACCCGTAATTGGGAACTCCAGTTTCTAGGTAAATCTAACGATGAACTTTTACAATCCTACCTGTTTGATAAATCCTTTGAGCATTTGTTGCCACCTTCTGTAGTGAAGAATTTTTATACTTTATTTCAGCAAAACCCGCAACAGTATGTACACAGTATTACGATGCTGCTGACACTATCCTTGTTTAACCGATTATTTTTTAAGGATCGCCCGAGATGAATAACCGAAAACTCCGTATCGGCATCGTGTTGTCTTCGGTCCCGGCCTATTCAGAAACTTTTTTTCAAACTAAAATAGATGGCTTATTAGAGAGAGGATTTGATGTAATATTATTTGCTAAAGGTAAAAAGGATGGTCTGAACGCTAAAGTGATAACCCCTTACCCGGTTTTAGGATTTAGACCCGCCATGTTTATTGTATTGCCCGTAGTTTTATCACTGACTTTATTAAAATCACCTAGGGTATTCTTCAAGTATGTAAAGCTTCTAAGATATGGAGGTATGAATTTTATTCAAGTTGTCGAGCGAGTCTATTTAGGAGCCCATATTTTGCCTTATGATTTAGACTGGTTGCATTTCGGGTTCATTACGCAGGCTATTGGAAAAGAGAAACTGGCAAAAGCAATAGGAGCGAAAATGGCAGTAAGCATTAGGGGTTTTGATATTAGTGTTTTTCCCTTAATGAACCCCGGAAAACTGGATAACGTTTGGTCGTTTCTGGATAAACTCCATACTATATCTGGCAACCTATTGGCGGTAGCAAAAGAGTTTGGTTTACCGGATTCAGTCAGGGTACAGAAGATTAGCCCGGCTATTGATGTTGCGAAGTTTATAAGTCAAAAGGACATGTTTTTTGAAAATTTTAATGAAGTGAATCTAATTACTGTCGCTAGGCTTGATTGGAAGAAGGGATTGGAGTATGCTTTGGAAGCTTGTTTGCTCCTTAAAAATTCAGGAATTCAATTTAAATATACAATCGTAGGAGAGGGAGGAGAACGTGAAAAGCTGACTTACCTGATCCACCAAATGGGATTAAGAAATGAAGTAAGCATAACCGGAAGACTTAATCAGGCAGAAATAATTCCCTTACTGCATAAACATGATGTTTATCTTCAACCAAGCATCGAGGAAGGTTTCTGCAATGCAGTCTTGGAGGCCCAGGCATCGGGGCTTTTATGCATAGTTTCAGATGCTGGGGGCTTATCGGAAAATGTTATTGATACGCGCACCGGTTGGGTGGTGCCAAAACGTGACTCTGTGTTACTGGCAAAAAAAATAAGAGATGTTTTAAAGATGGAAAAGTCTGAATTAGAACGAATAAGAAATCAGACCATGAAAAGGATAGAGGATGAATTTAGTTTGCAACAACACATTAAATCATGGATTAGATTCTATAGTTCTTAGCTATATGAATTTGGGCAAATGATATTCCTGTTGTTTCTACGCTGGTAAATTCCAGTGACCTATGAACTATATGCAGGAGTATTAAGTTGAAATAAAAAGAATAGATGAAATCTGTAATCAGAACGTTGCTGAGAAAATTAGGTCTTTTAAATTGGTTAAGACGGCTGCGCTATCGCTACCAGTATCGAAACTTAATTAGCCGGCTCCGGGGAAAGGATGCTTTCGATGTGGAGTTTAACGGTGTACACGCACAGTTTTCAGTAGACGATCCTTTTTCTGCAATCTTTTTTGCGACATATTTTAATAGCAGTGTTTATGAAAAAGAAGGCTTAGATATTTTGATACGCCATGTTAATACTTCAAGCACTGTATTTGATGTAGGTGCAAATATTGGATATTTCACCTGCCTCGCAGGTTGTTATTGTAGCGGTGGCCACGTTTATGCTTTTGAGCCGGGATATGAAAATGTACGCATTCTGAAACGAAATATTGATTTGAATGCGCTCACTAATACGGTTACCGAGTATTGCGCGGTTTCGGATTTAGCAGGCACTGTTAAGTTTCAGAACTCGCCTGTGGGGAATGCTGTGCTGAAAATGATTGAAACCAACACACACAATTGGGATTTGATCCCGGTGAAATCCATTACTTTGGATGGATATTGCGAAGCTCAACGGATTTTGCCGGATTTTGTAAAAATTGATGTAGAAGGGGCAGAAATGAAAGTTTTAAGCGGAATGGAGAATATTTTGGCCGGAAATGTCAAATTGCTGATTGAAATACATGACAAGGAATTGAAAGAGTTTAATTCCTCGAAAGAAGAAGTTCTTAACTATCTTAAATCATTCGGATTTACGTTGGAAATGATAGGTAATGATGCTAAGAAAAACCTTTTGATTTTTGCTTCAAAATAGATTTAATGATTGTTTATAAGAACCCTATGTCTCGTGATATGAACTATGGATACTTATATATTGCCATTGGCGAAATGTTCCGCCATGAAGCGGAACGATCCAGCCGGTCGTTAAAAAGATTTACAAAGTATCGCGTGTGCTTGATCACCGATAAACCCGGGTTTACTTCAGACCAGTTTGACCATGTGATTTATGTTGAAGATATAGGAAGGAGTTTTGAAGTAAAGATTACGGGTATGCAGCTTTCACCATTTGATAAAACAGTGTTTTTAGATACAGACACCTTTATATGCAATCCGATTGATGATATTTTTGAGTTTCTCGATTATTTCGACATGGCTACTACACTTGAACCTAAGGGGCATAGTATGAAATTCTGGAGTCAGTACCAGCCTAACTATGATATTAAACTCAAAGGCTTATTGCATGAATTCAATACTGGGGTCATTGGTTTCAACAAGAATGAAGCTGTGATAAAATTTCTTGAAACATGGCTGACCGTTCATCGTGAGTTGAAGATGTATGCGAATATGCCCACTTTTAGGGAGGCCTATTTAAAATTCCC
>JAHCHY010000002.1 GCA_026129485.1 Cyclobacteriaceae bacterium | reverse complement strand
GGCTAAATCGCCAAGAAAAATCTTAAGTCAGGGTTTTGCATCCTATTGTACTTTAGATACCTTTGCAGTCCTTATTTTTTAAGGGTTATAAAACGAAACATAAATGCCTACCATTCAGCAACTTGTAAGAAAAGGGAGAAAGAAATTGACTTTCAAGTCAAAGTCGCCAGCCCTTGATTCTTGCCCTCAGCGCAGGGGAGTTTGTACCCGTGTGTACACCACAACCCCTAAAAAACCGAATTCGGCCATGCGTAAAGTGGCCCGTGTACGCCTGACCAACCATAAGGAGGTAAATGCATACATTCCGGGCGAGGGTCATAATCTTCAGGAACACTCAATCGTATTAATCCGCGGAGGCCGGGTTAAGGATCTTCCGGGTGTTCGTTACCACATCATCCGGGGTGCGCTGGATACCTCAGGTGTTAACGGTCGTCTGCAGGCCCGTTCTAAATATGGTGCAAAACGTCCTAAAGCTGGTGCCGCAGCTCCTGCTGGTAAAGGCGCTCCTGCCAAAGGCAAAAAATAGAATTAGAATATGAGAAAGGCGAAACCCAAGAAGAGATACCTGTTGCCCGATCCCAAGTTTGGCGATACCCTGGTAACCAAGTTTGTGAATTACATGATGGAGAGCGGCAAGAAAAGTGTTGCTTACAATATTTTCTATGACGCCATTGCGCAAGTAGAGAAGAAAGCGGGCGGAGAGGCCGGCCTTGAAGTTTGGAAGCGCGCCATGAACAATGTAATGCCTGCTGTGGAAGTGAAAAGCCGCAGGGTAGGCGGTGCAACGTTCCAGGTTCCGGTGGAAATCCGCCCTGAACGTAAAATCAACCTGAGCATCAAATGGCTTATTGATTATGCCCGTGCCCGTGGTGAAAAGACGATGATGGATAAGCTGGCTGCGGAAATTCTTGCTGCATCCAAAGGCGAAGGTGCGGCTATCAAGAAAAAAGACGATACGCATCGCATGGCTGAGGCGAACAAGGCGTTTTCACATTTCAGATTATAATCCTCCATGGCAAGAGATCTTAAATACACGAGAAATATTGGTATTGCTGCGCATATCGATGCCGGTAAGACTACTACCACGGAACGTATTCTTTATTATGCCGGTGTAAATCACAAAATTGGTGAAGTGCATGAAGGCGCTGCTACCATGGACTGGATGGCACAGGAGCAGGAGCGTGGTATTACCATTACCTCCGCTGCTACTACAGTGCACTGGAAGTACCGGGGACAGGAATATCATGTTAACATTATTGATACACCGGGGCACGTGGATTTTACCGTAGAGGTAAACCGTTCGTTGCGGGTATTGGATGGCCTGGTGTTTTTGTTCAGCTCGGTAGATGGTGTTGAGCCTCAGTCCGAAACGAACTGGCGTCTGGCTGATAATTATAAAGTTGCCCGTATCGGTTTTGTTAACAAAATGGATCGTTCCGGTGCAGACTTCCTTGGAGTATGCAAGCAGGTTAAAGAAAAATTAGGCAGTAAGGCCGTTGCCCTTCAGTTGCCGATCGGTGCCGAGGAGAATTTCAGGGGCGTGGTTGACCTGATCAACAACCGGGGTATTATCTGGAATGAAGCGGATAAGGGTATGACCTTCCAGGAAGTTCCGATTCCGGATGACATGAAGGAAGAAGCGCATGAATACCGTGAAAAGCTTCTGGAAGCTGTGGCTGAGTATGACGAAACGCTGATCGAGAAATTCTTCGAAGATCCGAACTCCATCACAGAACAGGAAATTTTAACAGCGCTTCGCAAGGCTGTTATCGATATGAAGATCGTACCCATGGTGTGCGGATCGTCATTCAAGAATAAAGGTGTACAAACCATGCTTGACTATGTGATGGAATTGCTTCCTTCACCGCTTGACAAGGATGTGATTGTAGGCACCAACCCCGACACGGAAGAGCCGGTTGAAATACGCCCGAATGAGAGTGAGCCGTTTGTAGGCCTTGCCTTCAAGATTGCAACAGATCCGTTCGTAGGTCGTCTTTGCTTTGTACGCGCATACTCAGGTGTGCTGGAATCAGGTTCTTATATTAAGAATACCCGTTCCGGCCAGAAGGAACGTATTTCACGTGTGTTCCAGATGCACGCAAACAAGCAAAACCAGATTGAAAGACTGCATGCCGGTGATATCGGTGCAGTAGTTGGCTTCAAAGACATTAAGACAGGCGATACCCTTTGCGATGAAAAACGCCCTGTGGTATTGGAGTCGATGATCTTCCCTGAGCCGGTTATTGGTTATGCCATCGAACCGAAGAAGCAGGTTGATGCTGATAAATTAGGTATGGCTATTGCCAAGCTGGTGGAAGAAGATCCTACCCTGCGTGTAAATACCGATCAGGAAACCGGTCAGACCATATTGCGTGGTATGGGTGAATTGCACTTAGAGATCATCATTGATCGTTTAAAGCGCGAATTCAAAGTAGAGATTAACCAGGGTGCGCCCCAGGTTGCTTACAAGGAAGCCCTTACCCGGTTTGTTGAGCATAAGGAAGTTTACAAGAAGCAGACAGGTGGTCGTGGTAAATTCGCTGATATCGTATTCGAGATCGGGCCGCGCGAGCTTGGACCGGAAGATAAGCCGGGTCTTGAATTTGTGAACGATATTGTGGGCGGTGTTATCCCACGCGAATTTATTCCTGCAGTTCAGAAAGGTTTTGATCAGGCAATGGTTAACGGACCGTTGGCTGGTTACCCGATCGATTCGATGAAAGTGAGATTATTCCACGGCTCGTACCACGATGTGGATTCGGATTCACTGTCGTTCGAACTGGCTGCCCGCCTTGGCTTTAAGGAAGCTGCTGCGAAGTGTGGGCCTCAGTTGCTGGAACCTATTATGGGTGTAGAGGTGATCTCACCGGATGAATACACCGGTTCTGTAACAGGTGATCTGAACCGCAGAAGAGGTATTATGAAGGGAATGGATACCCGTGGCGGTGCCCAGGTTATCAAAGCTGATGTGCCTTTGGCAGAATTGTTTGGTTATGTAACCG
Source organism: Cyclobacteriaceae bacterium (assembly GCA_026129485.1). Lineage (GTDB taxonomy): Bacteria > Bacteroidota > Bacteroidia > Cytophagales > Cyclobacteriaceae > ELB16-189. Next base: position 301,837 of record JAHCHY010000002.1, on the reverse strand, counting down.
ACTTGCGTACGATCACTTCTGGTCGCGCTTCCGCAACGCTTACGTTCTCGCACTATGCACCAGTTCCTAAAAACCTTGCAGATAAAGTAATTGAAGAAGTAAAAGGCGCAGTAGCCGCTAAATAAAAATATCTAAAAGACGTTTAGATTATGAATCAGAAAATCAGAATTAAGCTTAAGTCTTACGACCACAATCTGGTTGATAAGTCATCTGAAAAAATAGTACGTGCTGTAAAAGCTACTGGCGCTGTGGTAAGCGGACCAATTCCGTTGCCTACCGAGAAAGAAAAATTTACGGTGCTGCGCTCACCACACGTTAATAAAAAGTCGCGTGAGCAGTTTCAACTATGTACGTATAAGCGCCTTGTTGACATTTACAGCAATAGCGCTAAAACGGTTGATGCGTTAATGAAGCTGGAATTGCCGAGCGGAGTGGATGTGGAGATTAAAGTGTAGAAGCATAAAGATTGTTTGAAAAAGCCCCGATTTTGTCGGGGTTTTTTGTTTTACATGATCATTTGTATTTGAAACCAATTGCAATACTTTTGTATTAGTCTACTAAATCTATAGATATTGAATTTCTTGAGTTCTGCTACCGGTACTTTAAGCCTTTGCTGAGTTTGCAGATGGCTTGTACCATAAGGTGTTTGGGTGAGTTGTAGGTGTGAGGTATTACATTACGTTATTCCTGTTAAGTTTACAGGAATAACGTAAATGATATGATGAGGCTTTTGATTATGATTTCAGGCTTAAGCTTAGGTTGTTCAATGGCAATGGCGCAGGGCAAGAATAAAGAATTCCGCCAGCAGACATGGACTGCCTATTTCAATCAAACCCGTTTGTCCGATAAATGGGGTTTGTGGGCCGATGTTCATTTCCGGTTTACCGATAACTTTGCCGACAGGCTCGGCCTTAGCATTTTCCGTATAGCGCCTGTGTACTATGTAACGGATCAAACCCGTATTTCTTCCGGTTACGGTTATATCACATCCTATAACATCGATCCGTTGCCTGATTTGCCCGAACACCGGCTATGGCAGCAGGTACAATGGTTTGGAAAGAAGAACTGGTTTACCACGGCACAGTACTTTCGGGTAGAAGAGCGCTTTCGTAAAACATGGGCAGGAGGCGCGGTAAGTGAAGACTATACATTTAGCTGGCGTTTCCGGTATAACGTTGCGGTAACCATACCCCTAACCCGGAAGACGGTTGAGCCCAAAACTCCTTTTATCTTTCTTAATGACGAATTGCATGTAAGCGCAGGTAAGCATATCGCGAATAATTACCTTGATCAGAACCGGTTGTTTGCCGGTGCAGGATACCAGTTTACCACGCAGCTATATGCGCAGATAGGGTACCTGTATGTGTTCCAGCAACTGCCAGCGTCAAGCTCGTTCGCGCATACCGATGCGGTTCGCGTGTTTGTCTTCCATAACCTCGACTTCAGAAATAAAAATTAAATGCGCCCTGAAAACATAGAAGACGACAGGCTTATCTATGATGAAAACCCGGAGCCGCAAGAGCCCCGGAGCAGGCCCAGGCACATCTGGGTCTTGTTAGGTGTAGTTGCTTCTATTGTTTTAATCCTGGTTGTCTTTTTCGGGTCCGATGCAATCTCAGAATTCGAATGGCGGTCGGTTGTCGGCCCTGACTTTTTGTTGTTTGTGCTGGGCGGATTTATTGCCCAGATGATTGACGGATCGTTGGGAATGGCGTATGGTGTTAGCGCCACCACGTTTCTTCTTTCATTTGGTATTTCGCCTGCAGCCTCCAGCGCCAGTGTACATACAGCCGAGATTTTTACCAGTGGCGTATCCGGCTTAACGCACCTCCGTTTTCAGAATGTAAATAAGAAGTTGTTCAAAAGCTTGCTTGTTCCCGGTATGCTGGGTGCAGTGGCCGGGGCGTACATTCTTTTTTCGTTGGAAGATTATAACTACATCATCAGACCTGTTGTATCCGTCTATACCCTTATACTGGGTATGGCTATCATTCGCAAGGCAGTGCTAATGCAAATCCGGAAAAAACGCAAAACCAAAAACGTTCCGGCCCTGGCGGCTTTTGGAGGGTTTATGGATTCGATTGGCGGTGGAGGTTGGGGGCCGATTGTTACCACCACGCTGATAGCGCGCGGAAGGCACCCGCGCTACACGGTGGGATCGGTAAACCTGGCCGAGTTCTTTGTTTCATTGGCCAGCTCACTTACTTTTTTTGCTACAATAGGGTTAAGTCATTTGCAGATTATTGCAGGCCTTATGCTGGGTGGTGTTATAGCAGCGCCTCTTGCTGCTAAAATAACGAGCAGGCTACCGGTAAAACGGATGATGATATTCGTAGGTATAGTGGTGGTACTCGTTAGCATTCGATTGCTGGTTAAATCCATTACCGCTGTTTGATTATTGCCTTTCCGCTAATCAATTTTCAATTATCTTCGCGGCCTTATGGCATTATTGGAAAAGAAAATGGCGATCAGGAAGTCCACCTTGCCGGGAGCAGGCAAGGGGCTTTTTACAAAAGTATTTATTCCCAAAGGCACCCGAATTGTAGAATACAAAGGGGAGATTGTTACGTGGAAAGAGGTGGAGAAGATGGCCGATGACCGGAATGGGTACGTTTTCTTCTTTAATAACAAGCATTGTATTGATGCCTGGAAAACCAAAAAGGGCATTGCGCATTATGCCAATGATGCAAAAGGGATTGTGCGGGTGGAAGGCGTTAAAAATAATTCGGAGTATGTAACCGAGAAAAAGCGTTGCTACATTGAAGCAACCCGCGACATACCGGCAGGCTCAGAAATATTAGTGGGGTATGGTGGCGAGTATTGGCAATCGATCCGGTACAACATCAGGTTAGAGCAGCGCAACAAAGAGAAGGAAGGGAAGAAGGTGAATAAGAAAACAGAGTTGCCGCACCATAAGGCAACCAAGCGCGTAGGCAAGAAGAAGTAATTATTCACCGGGTACTATCTGCCCATAGTCCAGGAATAATTCTTCACCTGCTTTTATGTCGTGCAGGGCTTCAAAGTAGTCCCCATCATTTATGGATTGAATATTGGGTTGATCGTGGTGGTTGATGAACAGCGAAACATCCATTTTCTTAAACCCTTTCTCCGGTACATAGTAATTCAGCTCATCATCGTACAGGCAATAATTCCCGATCATAAACTGTGCGTGTTCGGGTAGGGAATCTACTTCCTGTTTGGACAGCATTATCCAGCGTTCTTCCGGGTCGGGCGGACTAAACATATCGCGGCAGCCTTTGGGGATATCCACTACTGCAAACACACCAACGCCCGATACAGGAGATGGCTTTAGTATCACGTAAGTGGATTGGCTCAGCTCAGCCAGCAACCGGGATTTGTCCATGCTTTTGATAAAGTAGGGTTATTGTTTACTTGTAGCCTCCTGTTTGGCTTTATCAATACTTTCCAGCATAAGGGTCCTAACACTCCGGATGCGCTCCATTTCACTCTCTAAGTATTCCCGTGCTTTTTCCGGGTCAGCTGAATCGGGCAGGGGGTTAAACTTGTGCATCCAGTTCATCATGGCCGCACCGGCCGAATCGAGGTTGCTGATCATCCGTTCAAGCTGCTGTTTGCGTTCCACCACCATACCCGGAGTATTGGCTATTTGCTCCTGTAATTGTCGTTTAAGCCTCATAATCTCGTCCATTTTAGGCATCACCTCATCGTGCACATCCATTACCTGGTCGTATAATACCTGGTTGGGATCATCACGGGTATCATCGGTTTCCGATACAGACGAGTTACGCTTATCGCAGGCGCTGAGCAGGACAATCACCACCAGGAATACAAATTGTTTCATATCAGAAATGTTGGTGAATGTAAAGGTAAGACATTGAGCCGTAACCGGTAAGGGCTAACAAGGGTTAGTTAAACCGGAATTTTTAAAACATTTATTGGATGGGTTTGCAGATGCAGATTTTTTCGTTTTTCTTGGCATCGTTAAAAGATATGAACGCTAACCGATTTTACTTCTTCTGGTACTTTTATCAATCCCCTGCGGGACTTGAAAGAGGATCGGTTTGTTAAAAAAATAAACAAAGCAGATAATCAAAAGTCCCGGTGTAAGTCGGGACTTTTTGTTTGATAGGATTATGCGTAAAAAGAAAAAACTGAAGATCGCCATACAGGGCATTGCGGCCAGCTTTCATGAAATAGCTGCGTTTACCTACTTTCAGGAGCCTATCCATACAATGGAATGCCTGTCGTTTCATACGCTGTGCGAATCGCTTAAAAGCGGTGAAGCGGATTATGCCGTAATGGCGATTGAAAATTCCATCGCGGGAAGCATTTTGCCCAACTATTTTTTATTGCAGGAATATCATTTTTCGATCGTGGGCGAAATATACCTGCCCATACACATGCACCTGCTGGCTGCGCCCGGTGTTAAGCTGGCCGACATCAGGACGATCGAATCGCACCCGATGGCCATACGCCAGTGTTCGGATTATTTGTATAAGCTCAATGGCGTGCAGCTTGTGGAAAGTGAAGATACGGCTCTTTCGGCCCGTAAGGTGAAAGAGCAAAAGCTGAAGACTACCGCAGCCATTGCCAATGAGTTTGCGGCCAAAAGATTCGGGTTGCAGATACTCGAAAAGAGGATTGAAACCCATAAGAAAAATTTTACCCGCTTTTTGATTCTTACGCGCAAGATCAAAACAGCAAGCGACAGCAACAAGGCTTCGTTATATTTTGAAGTGGCCAACGAGGTAGGCAGCCTGGCCGAAGCATTGATGACGTTTAAAAAGAACAGCATCAACCTGTCTAAAATCCAGTCGATACCGATTATTGGTAAGCCCAGCGAGTACTCCATTCACATTGATGTGGAATGGAAAAAGCGCAAAAGCTATGAAACTGCGATTGGGGAAGTACTAAGGCAAGTAAAGAACCTGAATATTCTGGGTGAGTACAAAAAGGCAAAGATTGAATACAAGTGATATGATTAAAACCGCAAACCGGATTGCCCATGTAGAAGAATACTACTTCAGCAAAAAGCTGGCTGAAGTTCGCGGGCTTGATACGCCTGCATTGCCGGTAATTAATCTCGGTATCGGAAGCCCCGATCTCGCGCCATCTGCTGAAACCATCCGGGCGTTAACCGATACAGCACAAAAAGCAACCAGCCACGGCTACCAGGGCTATAAAGGAATACCTGCTTTGCGGCAAGGCATCCAGGCGTTCTATAAAAATACGTATGGTGTTAACCTGAATGCTGAAACAGAAATACTTCCGTTGATGGGCTCGAAGGAAGGTATCATGCATATTGCGATGGCGTTTGTAAACGAAGGCGAAGAAGTGCTGATTCCCGATCCGGGCTACCCCACGTATTCATCGGTGGCTAAATTGGTGGGAGCCAAAGTAAGAACGTATAAACTTCAGGAATCGCTCGACTGGGGTATTGATGTGGAAGCATTAAAGAAATCGGATTTATCGAATGTAAAAATCATGTGGGTGAATTTCCCGCACATGCCTACCGGCCGCGTGGCCTCGAAGGAAGAATTAAAAGCGCTGGTCGATCTTGCCCGCCAGAACAATTTTTTGATTGTAAATGATAACCCGTATTCACTCATATTGAATGACAACCCGCAAAGTATTTTAGCGGTTGAAGGCGCTGCCGATGTGGCATTGGAGTTAAACTCTCTGAGCAAATCGCACAACATGGCCGGCTGGCGCATTGGTTGGGTAGCGGGTAATCAAGATTTGATTGATGCGGTGCTTCGTGTAAAGAGCAATATGGATAGCGGAATGTTTTTAGGGTTGCAGCAGGCTGCTGCCGAAGCATTGAAGAACGGAAAAGAGTGGTTTGCTGAATTAAACGAAGTTTATAAAAAGAGAAGAGAAGCCGCGCGTCAAATTCTGGATGCGTTGGGCTGTACCTATTCTAAAAAACAATCTGGCTTGTTTGTGTGGGCAAAGGCTCCGGAATATGTTCAGGATGTAGAGAAATGGATTGATGAAATATTGTACGGTACGCACGTGTTCATTACACCGGGCTTTATTTTTGGTGAGGCCGGTTCCCGCTTTATCAGGATTTCGTTGTGCGCTACTGAGGAAAAACTGGAAGAGGCGCACGAGCGTATTGTAAAATTTTTAGCAGTGAAAAAGGAGGCAGTAAGTCAGTTATGAAAACAACCATAGTGGGATTAGGATTGATTGGAGGATCTGTTGCAATAGGCTTGCGCAGGGCAGGCATTGCCACCGAACTGATTGGTGTAGATGCAAACGCGGCTAATGGAGTTAAAGCTGTAGAGCTTGGACTCGTGGATAAAATGCTTACGGAAGATAAAGCCTTGTCATCGGCTGACCTTGTTGTATTATCCATCCCGGTAAATGCACTGAACGCTTTCTTGCCGACTGTGCTGGATATTGTAAAGAAAAATGCTGTGGTGATCGATGCCGGCTCAACCAAAACGTCTATTTGCAAATCGGTAGCGAACCACCCGAAACGCCAGCAGTTTGTGGCCGCTCACCCCATTGCCGGAACTGAGAACTCCGGTCCGCAGGCAGCTTTCGATGGCTTGTTTAAAGGTAAGACCAATATTATTTGCGAAGCCGGAAAATCTTCTGTTGAAGCGCTCAACACAGCTATGAAAGTATTTGACGCGCTGGAGATGAAAACCATTTTCATGGAAGCGGATGAGCACGACCGGCACGTAGCGTATGTATCGCACCTTTCGCACGTAAGCTCATTTCTGCTGGGGCAAACTGTTCTTGATATTGAAAAAGACGAGAAAAATATTTTCGACCTGGCCGGTAGCGGGTTTGCCTCTACCGTGCGCCTGGCTAAAAGCTCGCCCGATATGTGGACACCTATTTTTGAGCAGAACGTAGAGTACCTGAGCCAGGCCTTGCTGGAGTACATCATGCACCTGCAAAAGTTTCATTATCATTTAATGAAACGCGATACGAAAGAGCTGCATCGCATTATGTCGAAGGCAAATGAAATCCGCAGAGTGTTGGATCAGCAAGCCGACAAGCCCGGCACGCAGAACAAAGAAACCCTTGTATCATAAATCAAAATCAGAAATATCCAGTTAACTTTATTGAATCATGACAAAGAAAGGACTACAGCTCGAACCGATAGCATCGTGGATGAAAACGAGCAGACCCGTTATCATCAGCGGACCATGCAGTGCAGAGACAGAAGAGCAAACCATTGCCACCGCCAAACAGATTGCAGCCACCGGCAAAGTGCATGCATTGCGTGCCGGTATCTGGAAGCCGCGCACCCGGCCCGGCCAGTACGAAGGCGCTGGCGATGTGGGCTTACAATGGCTGATAAAAGCAGGTAAGGAAACCGGTTTGCCGGTAACCACCGAAGTGGCCAATGCCACGCACGTGGAAGCGGCTTTAAAAGCAGGTGTTAATTTTCTTTGGGTGGGTGCACGCACAACCGTAAACCCGTTCTCGGTGCAGGAAGTAGCCGATGCCCTGAGAGGTGTGGATATTCCGGTGCTGGTTAAAAACCCCATTAATCCCGATGTGGAGCTGTGGCTGGGTGCGCTCGAGCGCTTGAACAAAGCCGGTATCACCAAGCTGGCTGCCATTCATCGTGGTTTTTCCTCGTTTGAAAAAGGCCCGTTCAGAAATGCACCCATGTGGGATCTGGCCATCGAATTGAAAACACGTGTGCCCGAGCTGGATATGATTTGTGATCCCAGCCACATTGCCGGCAACCGCGACCTGATCGCGTTTATTTCGCAAAAGGCGCTCGACCTGGATATGGCCGGCCTGATGATTGAAAGCCATATTAACCCCGATGCAGCGTGGAGCGATGCCAAACAGCAGGTTACCCCGGCAGTGCTGGGCAAAATCGTGAGCGAGCTGGTGGTGCGTACTTCTTCGGTTGAGAATAAAACCTTCAAGGATACGCTCAGCATTTTGCGCGAGCAGATCGACCAGTTGGATGATGAGATCATGCAGAAGCTTTCGCAGCGCATGAAGATTTCGGAAAAGATCGGCCATTATAAAAAAGAAAATAACGTTACCATTTTGCAGGTAAGTCGCTGGGAAGAAATCGTGCAGACCCGGATTGCCTTATGTAAGGCGATGGGCTTAAACGAAGAGTTTACCAACGATTTGCTCAAGCTCATTCACCACGAATCGATACAGGTGCAAACCAAAGTAATGAACCAGGTAGCGGAGCGGGTATAATTTAGTTGTTGGTTGTTAGTTGATTGTTGTTGGATATTCGACAAAATAAACTATCAACCAACAACAGCCAACGGCAACAGATAAACTATGAAGCATATACTGATTTATATTCTGATTTTGTTACCGGGCATTGTTTGTTCTCAGCCCGTTGACAAAAATTACCTGCTGGGAAAATTCGATCCGGCCACCCATCCGCAGTTTGTCAAACTTGCAGATGAACACACAAGAGGCAGCGCACGAAACGCTTACCTGAGAAAAGAAACTTACGAAGCTTTTGTAAGGATGAGCGAAGCGGCTCTTAAAGACAGCGTTAAGCTGGTGATCATTTCAGCCACACGCAACTTTGATTCACAAAAGCGAATCTGGGAAAACAAATGGAACGGAAAAGTACAGGTGGAAGGCAAGGACCTGACTACCATCGATGATCCGAAAGAACGCGCCCGGCTTATCTTGTTGTATAGCTCCATGCCCTCAACTTCGCGGCACCATTGGGGTACCGACATGGATTTGAATGCGCTCAGCAATAATTTTTTTGATTCGGGTGAAGGGTTGAAAACTTACACGTGGCTAAAGGCCCACGCGGCAGAATATGGCTTTTGCCAGCCTTATACTTCTAAAGAAAGCGGCCGTACCGGCTATGAAGAAGAGCGCTGGCACTGGAGCTACCTGCCGCTATCGGGTGAGCTTTTGAATGAATACAAAAAACAAGTTACCTATGCCGATATTACCGGCTTTGAGGGCAGCGAAGCGGCTAAGCCGATGGGGGTGATTAAGAATTATGTGGAGGGAGTGGCGTGTAAGAAAGAGAGGTAACCATAATTCAAAGGCTTCTGAATATGAAAGCATTCAAAAAGCTGCTGATTTTATTATTCAGTTTAATTGTTGTTCATTCCTATTCTCAGGGAGTAGAAATTGAATATTTGCTGCGCCCGACACAAACATCATTAAGAGGTAATTTATTTTTTAAAGAGTACTTGAACCCCAGGGTAAATTTTTCAGCCGGTTTAGGGGTTAACTTATTTATTAAAAGTAGTACGTTGATAAACGGGGCTGTCCTTTATGAAAAGAAAGGCGGTGCCGGGGAACATAAAATTCAGCTAAGTGATGATCAGGGACAGCCCACAGGGGAAGGAACAGTAACCAACAGTGTGGAGTTTGATTATATCACTATTCCTATACAATGGGAAAACGATTTGGAAAGAAAATTAAATATCAGTTCGGAATAGGACTTTATACAAGCATTCTGTTGAAACAAACCCAATATAGTGATCTTGATGGATCATTTAATTTTAGCAACGACAATACAAAAAACTTTAGAAGAATGGACTTGGGATTGTCAGCTGGCTTTAGTGCGTATTTTCCTGTTAATGATAATCTTTCAATTAAAGTGGGAATTGATGACTATTTTGGACTTCTTAATGTAAGCGCTTTGCCGGTTGTTGATGGTGGAGCGATAAAGCATAATTCACTCGGCCTGGCATTAGGGATTAGCTATATAGTGAAGTAAAACCTTCCGTTTCAGGGAACTACGATTTAGGATAGTTACCCTTGCTTTTTATCCAATCGATTGCTCGTTGTAAAATTTCAGGGTTATCATAAAACTTACCAATACTTGTGTTGCAACTGCTGCAAACCCACCCTCTTACAGATCCGTCAATATGGCTATGATCTAATACAACATCATTTTGAAACCTCCTTATCTTTTTCCGGTAACAGATCGGGCAGCTAAACTCTTCCCCAATCTTGGGCCGGGGGAACAGGGCTTCATAAATTTTCTTTTCCTCCGGGTCGATTTTTACTTTTTTTGAATAACACGCTCTACAGACAGGTCTTCGCAAAACCCGGTTGTTCTTACCAAACTGATTTTTTGCAAATGCTTCTATAGGTTTTTCAATACCGCAGCTCGTACAAATTTTAGAGGTGGGTTCTTCAAAGGGAGGTAAGCTCTTTTGATTGGGTATTGACATAAAATTGATTTGTTGAATTAACTATGCTCGCAATTCTCTTATTAGCAATTTTGCAATACGCTTTGTTGATTTCACTTCCTATAAACTTTCTTCCCGTCAAAATACACATCTTGGCTACTGTCCCGCTCCCCATCATAGGGTCATAAACAACTTCTCCCGGGTTACTCCATGAAATGATATGATCCCGTGCAAGCTTTTCGGGAAAGATGGCAGGATGCTCATGAGCAAACTCATCACTGGCGGAATGACCTTTGCCAATACGATATTCCCAAACATTGGTTCTTCTGCCAAACTCGCTATATCCGCCCCGCTTTAACTGAAGCAGGTTGCCATTCTGAAGCCTTTTAGTTCCGTTATCACCATTTCTTGATTCTTTGTTTTCGCGGTCTTTTATGAGGTTAATCGTTTTAGGCCGACCTTTGCTTAGCACAAACATATATTCAAATGATTGCCAGTAGGTATTATTGTTTCCAACAGCGCCTCGGGGTGGTTTTAAATAGATCATGGTGTCAAACAAGTTAAACCCGCATTCTTTAAAAAAAAGAGCCTGCCGGAAGCTTGTTCCTGTTTCACTCCCGGATGCAGTTGCATCCCCAACAATCCAGACAACCACCCCACCGTTTTTGGTAACACGGTATAGTTCCTGTGCTATCTTTTCAAAATCAAATGTGTAGCCGTTGAACGCTGACTTCGTACCCTTAATTTTATTATTGTATGTTCTTAGATCATCGTATGGTGGCGAGGTAATGGTCAGGTCAAGGTAATTGTCGGGCATCAGCGACATGGTATGCAGACAATCTTCATGATAGATTTTATTCCTGGCAATCTCTTTTTTCATATACAATGGTTGACGGGTTGCATAAAATTACGACAGGCTTCTTGTATTACCAAACCGGTAATACAAGACGGAGCTTAACTGATTTGATCGAAGAAAACGAACTATTTTTTCTGAAACGGATTAACAGATCAACCATATTTTTATTTCAGACAAATTTGTCTGAAATAAAAATATGTCTAAATTTGCTCCTGAAAAAGACGGAGCGATGTTTTCAAAAGCATGTGAGCATGGCATAAAGGCAATCGTTTACATTGCCACGCAATCCTTAGAGGGCAGGAGAGTGAAAATAGGCGATGTGGTGGAAAACTCCGGATCGCCCGAAGCTTTTACCGGTAAGATTCTGGGCGCCCTTACCAAGCATAACATTGTTAACTCGCTCACCGGGCCGTATGGCGGGTTTGAGATTGCTCCGAAACGAATGAAAGAGATCAAAGTCAGCGATATTGTATTTGCGATTGACGGTGATTCTGTTTACAAAGGCTGCGGACTGGGCCTGAGCGAATGCAGCAATACCGAACCATGCCCGGTGCACAGCAAGTTTGTTAAGATCAGAAATGAGCTTAAGAAAATGCTGGAAACAACCAGCATATACGATTTGGCCGTTGGTCTTAAATCAGGAAAAACAATTTTAATACGATAAAAAAATTTATTCTTATTTAAGATAAAAATGTCCTAAAATAAAAACTTCCGGATGGAACATTTGAAAGACATACAAGCTTTAGACGACATCAGGTTGCTGGTGAACAGCTTTTACGATAAAGCGCGTGAGGATGATTTACTGAAAGATATTTTTAACAATATTATTCAGAACCGATGGCCGGAGCATCTCGAAAAAATGTACCGCTTCTGGCAAACCGTGCTGCTGGAAGAGCATACTTATTTCGGCAGTCCGTTTTTACCGCATGCTCATCTTCCGGTAGAAAAGGAACATTTCGACCGGTGGCTAAAGCTGTTTTACGAAACCGTTGATGAACATTTTAGCGGAGAGAAAGCGGAACGCGCCAAATGGCAGGGCGAGCGTATGGCCGAAATGTTTCTTTCCAAGATTCAGTATTACCGGGACAGTTCATCAACACCTCTTAAATGACAACCGTAAAGCAGCCCATAGCATTAGCTACAGTTTTGGAATTTCACTTTTTAAATCAACCGCGCAATCATCAATTAAATCAAAGTAACATGAATATTACAGATCAAAGCATAGTGGGTGAGCTGGTAGCACAGGACTACCGCACCGCATGGGTATTCAAAAATCATGGAATTGATTTTTGCTGTAACGGCAACTGCAGCATTGCCGAAGCCTGCGAGCGAAAAAATGTAGCAAGCAGCGTGCTGATCGAAAAGCTGCAGCATTCCGTTCAGCAAAACGAAAACAAATCAATGGATTATAACACCTGGCCGTTGGATTTATTGGCCGACTACATTGAGAAAAAGCACCACCGGTATGTGGATGCGAAAATCCAGGAAATAAAACCATTTCTGAATAAAGTTGTAAAAGTGCACGGAAGCCAACACCCCGAACTGGCAGAAGTGGAGCAGCTATTTAACCAGTCGGCAGGTGAGCTGGCTGCCCACATGAAGAAAGAAGAATTCATTCTTTTTCCTTTTATCCGGAAAATGATAAAATCGAAAGACAGCCGCGAGCCATTAGCCCAGCCACATTTTGGCACGGTTCAAAACCCCATCACTATGATGCACCACGAGCATGATACAGAAGGCGAACGCTTCCGCAGAATTGCCGCTCTTACCGGCAGCTATACACCACCGGCCGATGCCTGTAATACATACCGCGTTACGTTTTCGTTGCTGAAAGAATTTGAGGAAGACCTGCACCTGCATATCCACCTCGAAAACAACATCCTCTTCCCGAAAGCCATTGCCATGGAAAAGGAAATGTATGCATACCCTGAAAATTAAAAGAATATACGAAGAACCTTTTCCCGAAGACGGCTACAGGATGCTGGTGGACAGGTTGTGGCCCAGAGGATTGAAAAAGGAAGAAGCATTTATCGATGAATGGAATAGAAACATTGCTCCCTCACCTGAACTGCGCAAATGGTTTGGCCATAAGCCCGAAAACTTTAAACGCTTTTCCGGGCTGTATGCGGATGAGCTAAAAGCCAAAACGGACGAGCTGAAGCGAATGAAATCCATTTTGAAAAACCGCAACCTCACGTTGCTCTACGCGGCAAAAGATACGCAGATCAATCATGCTACCGTGCTCAGGGAAGTCTTGTTAATGGTAAAATAGCCGTCTGGTAAGACAAACCCTGAAAGCTGACAGTCCTATCAAAATCGCACAATTTTTAAATTGACTGATTTCTTTTTGGACAGCTATGAAAATAATAATTATCTTTGTAAATAAGATATTTATTTATTAAACTTTATGAATACTAAGGAAGAAATCATCAAAATAAGAAAATTAAGCCAGCGATATGCCTATACTTCTATTCAACTGCACGAAAGCATCGGGAGAAAAATCGGACTAATAGGTACTGACCATAAATACTTGGGATTTTTGATCCAGAAAGGACAAATGACGGCAGGGGAGCTTGCCATACTTACAGGTTTAACAACGGGCGCTGTTACAGGATTGATAGACAGGTTTGAACGCAAAAAGTTTGTGAAAAGACAACCCGACAAAACCGACAGGCGGAAAATAATCATAGTGCCCGATGTTGATAAAATAACAAAGCTGATTACGCCATTTTACAAGGATTTTCAGGACAACACAGACGAACTTTTCTCATCATTCAGCACCAAAGAATTAAACATCTTAGAAAAATATTTTCAAAATGCGTTGGAAATAATGGACAGGAAAATTGAAAAAATAAACGAAAAATAATTGCTGCAATACAATGGGCACGGCTAAAAAAGAAGACCAGAGCACACTTCATACCCCAACTCCTTTTGCTCAAACCTATTTTCACGGGACAAAGGCAGATTTGAAAATTGGTGATTTCATTCAGGTAGGTTTTACATCCAACTACGAAGACAGGAAACTCAAACATGTATATGTATCAGCTACGCTAAATACGGCTGTTTTGGGAGCAGAACTTGCTTCAGGCAACGGACGGGAAAGAATTTATTTGGTGGAGGCAACGGGCGATATAGAAGATGACCCAAACGTAACGGATAAAAAATTTCCCGGCAATCCAACCATGTCTTACCGTTCGGTACATCCGTTTAAAGTAATCGGAGAGGTAACTACATGGCAGGGACGCACCCCGGAACAAATCAAGGCAATTAAAGACGGATTGGACAAACTAAGAGAGCAAGGTGTGAATGTTATTTTAGACTAAAACATCAACGCAAGACAAAAGCATAATATGAAAAAAAGTAAATTACTTGAAATGAACAATGTCGGAATCGTTGTTGAAAACCTCGATAACGCAATATCTTTTTTCACAGAAATAGGACTGAAGCTTGAAGGCCGGATGACAGTTGCAGGCGAATGGGCTGGTCGTGTAACCGGGCTTGGAAATCAATCCGTAGAAATTGCGATGATGGTTACACCAGACGGACACAGCCGGCTTGAACTTTCAAGGTTTATAACACCTGCAACCGTTTCAGACCATAGAACAGCGCCCGTTAATTCGCTTGGGTACCTAAGAATTATGCTCAGAGTTGACAATATTGACGAGTTGGTGTCCAGGCTTACAAAGCAAGGCGCTGAACTTGTTGGCGAAGTGGTGAACTATGAAAACGTATATCGGCTATGCTACATTCGTGGGGTTGAAGGGCTTTTGATTGGATTGGCAGAACGGCTGAATGAAAAATAAACGAACCGTTAGCGGTTATTGTTAAGACTGACAATAAAACATGTTACATATGAAAATGAGGCATTTATTAACTTTATTATTGATAATGTTTGTTGTCCCCGCCAGTGGACAAACGGCACCTAAAAACGACCCGATAACACTGAACGAGCCAATCCATCAGTTAAGAATTTATGAAATCCCTAAAGAAAACAGACAGGCTTTTCACAATAGATTCAGAGACCATGCCAACAGGATAATGAAAAAATATGGATTCAATATTGTTGCGATATGGGAATCGGAATATAAAGAGAGGATTGAGTTTGTTTACCTGATTGAATGGACGAATCAGGATTCAATGACAATAGCCTGGAATAAATTTATGGCAGACCAGGAATGGAAAGATATAAAAGCGCTGACGAGTAAGGAGCATGGCACCTTTGTGAATAGTATTGAAGACAGGACACTTAAACTTACTGAATACTCTCCACAAGTTAACCTGAGAAAAACCAATAAAAAAGAACGTTTTATAAAAATAAAGCAATGAAAGTAAAACAAGTATTATTTATTCAGGGCGGTGGCAACGGTGGTTACGAAGCTGATGCGGCATTGGCAGCTTCGTTACAAGCTGAATTGGGCAACAATTACAAAGTGCATTATCCACAAATGCTTCCTGATGAAACCATAGAAGATTTTGCACCTTTTTGGCTAAACCAAATGGACAAAGAGATTTCTTCTGTCAAAGATGAACTTATTTTAGCAGGACATTCGCTCGGTGCTTCCATGTTGCTGAAATATCTTTCAGAAAAGAGCATCAGGAAAAACATTACAGGAGTTTTCCTTATTGCACCGCCTTTTTGGAGCGGTAACGAAGATTGGGTTCAACCGCTTAGACTGCAAGACGGTTTTTCCGGTAAATTGCCGAAAGACATCCCGGTTTTTTTCTATCACTGCAAGGATGATGATGAAGTTCCATTTTCGCATTTCACAACCTATAAGCAATATCTTCCCTGGGCTACTTTCCGTGAAATTGAAAATGGCGGACATCAATTCAACAATGATTTGACTTTAGTAGCTAACGACATAAAATCCATAAAAAAGTAATAAAGACAACTACCGAAAATAGCGGAAGTCATCATAAAATGAGTTTTACAGAAACAAACATCTTAGACAAAAATCAAAAATCAGATATACTCAGGCTGTGGAATGCCGAATACCCAAAGGCATTATCACTCGCAGGCATAACCGAATTCGAGCAATACCTTCAGACGCTTTCCGGTAAAAACCATATTTTGCTTTCTGATGAAAACGGAACTGTAAAAGGATGGCTTGTATATTTTATACGAGATAATGAACAATGCTTTGCTATGCTCTTGGACTCCTCTTTACAAGGACATGGGTGGGGTTCAAAATTTTTGAATATGGCTAAAGAACGGAATTCGGAATTGAATGGATGGGTTATTGACAATAATAATGAAACAAAACAAAATGGCAAAAATTATAAATCGCCAATTGATTTTTATCGCAAAAACGGATTTAAAGTGCGAGCGGATGTTCAACTAAAAAAGAAAAACATTAACGGAATTAAAGTTACATGGAAATCAAACGAAAAATAAGATGCGAAAATAATCTTAGATTTAGCAGTTACCTTAGACGGATTTATTGAAGGCCCAAACGAAAAAAAACAAATATGCCGAAAAAAGTTGCCGCCTGCCAGGTTCCGGACATCAGAGAGAACATTGACGCTTCACTTGAATGGATTGAAAACTTTACAAAGCAGGCAGAAGAAAAGGACGTTTCGTTGATTTGTTTTCCCGAATGTTTTTTACAGGGTTACCTGACAGACGAACGATTAGCAAAAAAGTATGCCGTTAACCTCATATCTGCAACGTTTAAAACAATGCTTCAACGCCTGACAAAATACAAACCACTAATTGTTTTTGGACTAATAGAGCAGGACGATGACAACTTGTTTAATACGGCAGTAGTAATAAAAGACGGTGAGTTTTTTGGTAAATATCGTAAGACACATCTTTTAGACGGTGAACGAGTATTTAAGGCGGGTTCTGAATACCCTGTTTTTCATATCAATGGTTTAACGTTTGGAATAAACATTTGCTATGATACGCAATTTTCAGAAGCAGCTCAAAGTGTTGCCAAACAAGGAGCAACATTAATACTTTGCCCTGCAAACAATATGATGAGATACGAAACAGCAGAGAAATTTAAACACTTGCATCACAAAATGCGTATCGAACGGGTGAATGAAACAAAAGTTTGGTTGGTGTCCGCAGACGTAACGGGGGAACGTAACGGGCGAATTTCTTATGGGCCAACTTCCGCTATAAATCCCAACGGGCAAGTAGTTGAACAAGTTCCGCTAATGGAAACAGGAATGATAATAGTAGAAGTAACATAAGCCAATAACGCTGTGGAAAAAAAGAAAATTGAAATGCTTCCGTATGGAATCCCTGACAATCGAACAAAAACAGATGCTTAGATTTCCTGTAAAAGCTGCCCCACAACCGACTTGAGTTTTCCACAAAAATTAATCGCTTAATGCTCCGTCTTTTTCAACCACTTTTTACGATCTTTCCCTGCTCTCAATCAAAAAATCATTTTGCATGAAAAAAATATCCTGGAAAAAAATCGCACTTGGTGTGTTGGGCGTGGCTGCTATAATTGTTGCATTCTTTTATTACAAGACCGGCCAGGGCGCTAAAATTTACAATACATCGGTAAACCCGGCCTTTGGCCAGTACATTACTTCGTACACGGCCGGTATAATCGGGTCGGGCTCGCCCGTTCGGGTGGTGCTTTCGCAGGATGTGGCCGAAGAAACAGCGGTAGGCTCGGAAACCACGCTTAAGCTGTTCGACTTAAGCCCGGCAGTAAAGGGCACAACTATTTGGGTGGATAAACGCACGCTGGAGTTCAGGCCGGCTGCGCGATTGGTTTCAGGCCAGGTTTACAAGATCAATTTCAACCTGCACCGGCTTATGGAGGTGCCCCGGGATCTTCGCACGTTTGAATATTCATTACAGGTTATTCCGCAAAACTTTGAGGTATCGGTTGATAACGTCAGGCCCTATGTTAAAACAGATCTGAAGCGCCAGAAAATTGAAGGCACGCTATATACAGCCGATTATGCCGAAGCTGAAGCTGTAGAGAAAATGATTGCCGCCACGCAGGACGGATCATCCTTGAAAATAAGCTGGTCGCACACGGGCGAAGGAAAAACACATGCCTTTGTGGTGGAAGAAGTGGCAAGAAAAGAAGCGGCCAGTAAAGTAGCATTGGCTTTTGCCGGAACTTCGCTTAATGTGGAACGTAAAGAAGAGCGCGAAGTGGAAATTCCTGCGCTTGGCGATTTTAAAGTAGTGAATGTGCGTGTGGAGCAAGGCACAAGCCAGCAGGTGATCGTGCAGTTTTCCGATCCGCTTAATGAAACCCAGAACCTCGAAGGACTTATTCGCATTTCGCAATTAGCTTCGCTTGATTTTGAAGTGAAGGATAACGAAGTAAAAGTATTTCCTCCCGTTAGGCAAACCGGCTCGCGCACCATTACTATCGAGGCCGGCATTAAAAATATTCTCAACTATAAAATGAGCGAAGCTGCCACGTTTGATGTGGCCTTTGAACAAACACTGCCTGCCGTACGCTTTGCGGGCAAAGGCAACATCCTGCCTTCTACCGATGGTTGGGTAATGCCGTTTGAAGCCGTTAACCTCAAATCGGTAGATGTAAAAGTGATTCGCATTTATGAAGATAATGTGCTCCAGTTTTTGCAGGTAAACAACCTGGACGGCAACCAGGAATTAAGGCGTGTAGGGCGACCGATCCTGAGCAAGACCATCTCACTTGAAAATTCAGGCGTGGCAGACCTGGGTAAATGGAACCGCTTTACGCTCGATTTATCAAAGCTGATACAGGCAGAGCCGGGCGCTATCTACCAGGTGCGCCTCAGCTTTAAGAAAGCTTACTTAGCCTATGTGTGCGAAGGCGGTGAAGAAGGAACAATTGCCGAAGGTACATTTGAACAATGGGACGGAGATGAAAGCACGGGTGAGGAAAGCTACTGGGATTCGTACGATGAGTATTATTACTATGAAGATTACGACTGGTCGCAGCGCGATAATCCGTGTCATTCATCGTACTACACAGGCAACCGGACTATCAAACGCAATGTAATGGCTTCCGATTTAGGGCTATTGGCCAAGCGCGGAGGTGATGATAATACGCTGGTGGTGGTAAATGATCTGAAAACCACACTACCGGTTTCAGGAGTTGAAGTGGAGATGTACGATTACCAGCAGCAGCTTATCGCAACAGCCAAAACCGGAAACGATGGAAAGGCTGTGCTGAATACAACTAAAAAGCCTTTTGCCATTATCGCGAAGAACGGAACGCAGCGGGGCTTCCTCAAAGTGCAGGATGGCGAGTCATTATCGCTCAGCAACTTTAATGTAAGCGGCCAGTATGTTCAAAACGGGCTGAAAGGATTTTTGTATGGCGAGCGTGGCGTATGGCGGCCGGGTGATTCGCTTTACCTCAGTTTTATATTGGAGGATAAAAACAAGCTGTTGCCGGCTTCGCACCCGGTAGTGTTTGAATTGCAAAACCCGCAAGGACAGGTTACTGCACGTTTGGTTCGTTCATCTTCTGAAAACGGATTCTACAAATTCGCTACAGCAACAGCCAGCGATGCGCCTACCGGAAACTGGCTTGGCCGTGTAAAGGTTGGCGGTACGGAGTTCCAGCAGTTTCTTAAAGTTGAGATGGTTAAGCCGAACCGGCTAAAGATCAACCTTGATTTTGGCGTGGATAAATTAACTGCGGGCAATAACAATGTTTCGGGCGATCTGAAAGTAAGCTGGCTGCACGGTGCGCCCGGTAAAAACCTGCGTGCCCAGTTTGATGTATTGCTTACACGCGCCACCACAAAATTTGATCAGTATAAGGATTATGTGTTTGACGATCCGTCCATTGATTTTTACAGCGAATCCACTACCATATTTGACGGCTATACCGATGCAAACGGCAATGCAAAAGTAAATGCCGACCTGGAAGTGAACAGTGAAGCGCCCGGTACGCTCAATGCCGTGTTCCGGGGTAAGGTGTATGAAGAGAGCGGCAACTTCAGCATCGACCGGTTCAGCATTCCGTTCTATCCGTATCAGACGCTCACCGGAATTAAGTTACCGAAAGGTGATAAGGCGCGTGGCATGCTGCGCACCGATACCACACAACGAGTAGATATTGTTACGATAGATGCCAACGGGAAACCGCTTTCGCGGACGGTTGAGCTTTCGATATACAAAATCAACTGGCGCTGGTGGTGGGACAGCTCGGAGGGATCGGTGAACTTTATGTCCGGAAATTATTCGCAGCCCGTTGCTACCGGCAGGGTAAGTACGGTTAATGGCAAAGGCTCGTGGAATTTTGAGATCAAATACCCCGAATGGGGGCGCTTCTTTGTTAAAGCTTATGATCCGCAAAGCGGGCACAGCACGGGTAAGGTTGTGTATATCGATTGGCCGGGCTGGGCAGGCCGTGCACGTAATGAAGGCGAAGGCGCAACCATGCTTTCGTTCTCATCCGATAAAACGATTTATAATGTGGGCGAGAAGGCCATGCTGGCTATTCCGGGTAGCGAAAAAGGCCGTGCGCTGATCAGCATTGAGAATGGAAGTAAAGTGTTGCAAACCTACTGGCTGGAAACACAAAAAGGCGATAACCAGTTTACGTTCGAGGTAACAAAGGAAATGACACCCAACGTGTTTGTGAACATTACTCTATTACAACCGCACGCACAAACTACCAACGATTTACCCATTCGCCTGTATGGAGTTATTCCCATCCAGGTGGAAGATCCGAATACGCATCTTGAACCCGTCATTACTATGCCCGATGTGCTGGAGCCCGGCAAGGAAGTAGTGATTAAAGTAAGTGAGAAGTCGAAACGTAAAATGACCTATACATTGGCTGTTGTGGATGAAGGGCTGCTTGACCTGACACGGTTTACCACACCCGATGCCTGGAGTAAATTTTATGCGCGGGAAGCATTGGGTGTTAAAACATGGGATCTGTACGACCAGGTAATGGGCTCGCTGGGCGGAAGAGTGGAACGCTTGCTGGCTTTGGGTGGCGATGGCGAGCTTGCCGCGAAAGAAGACGATGCAAAAGCCAACCGGTTTAAGCCTGTAGTGATGTACTTCGGGCCGGTAACGCTTAGCGGCAACAGCAACGAGCATAAGTTTATTATGCCGCAATATATCGGTTCGGTTAAAACCATGCTGGTAGCGGGTTATGATGGCGCGTATGGAAAAACCGAAAAGGCAACACCGGTGCGCAAGCCGTTAATGGTGCTGGCTACGTTGCCGCGTGTGCTGGGGCCGGAAGAGCAGGTGAAATTGCCCATCACGCTTTTTAAGAGTGAGAATAATATCAACCAGGTTAAAGTAGAGGTGAAGGTAACAGGCCCGCTTGGTGTGGCAGATGGCGCATTGCGCACCGTATCGATGGGCAGCGAAAACGATCTTACGTTTGATTTCGCGCTGAATGTAAAAAGTGAAACAGGCGTAGCTAAAGTTTCCGTAACGGCTACATCGGGCAATTATTCCGCTACCGATGAAATCGAAATTGAGGTTCGCAATCCTAACCCTCCCGTTACACAAGTGCAGGATGTTGTGCTGGATGCAGGTAAAACCTGGAACACCACGGTTACCCCGTTTGGTGTAGCCGGTACAAATGTGGCTACGCTGGAGATTTCAAGCCTGCCACCGGTCAACCTCGGTCAGCGTATGCGTTACCTGCTGCAATACCCGTATGGTTGCATCGAGCAAACTACATCCACAGCGTTCCCGCAATTATACCTCGATAAGGTGAAAGCGTTGACCGATGCAGAAAAGACAACCATTCAGCGAAACATGGCAGGCGCAATAGAACGGTTAAAAACTTTTGTAAATGCAGATGGCGGCTTCAGCTACTGGCCGGGACATGAAAATTCCGATAGCTGGGGCACAACCTATGCCGGGCATTTCCTGCTGGAAGCAGAGGCAAGAGGTTATTATGTTCCGAATGATATGATCAGGCGCTGGAAAAAATATCAGAAGAACAAGGCACAAGCCTGGCGTAAAGCACAGGAGTACAGCAGCAGCGAACTGATACAGGCTTACCGGCTCTATACATTGGCCCTTGCCGGTGATGCCGAGTTAGGCGCGATGAACCGCCTGCGCGAACAAGGCAACCTGCCCTCCACAGCCTCGTGGATGCTGGCTGCAGCGTATGTAAAAGCCGGTCAGCCGGAAGCAGCTAAAAAGCTGATTGAAAAATTACCGACACAGGTAAAGCCGTACCAGGAGCTGGCGTATTCCTACGGTTCGGATTTACGCGATAAAGCAATCATTCTCGAAACGTTGGTGCTGCTGAATGATCGTACACGCGCATTTGAGCTGGTGAAAGAATTATCCAATGCTTTGAGCGATTTTAATTACTGGATGAACACACAAACACTGGCGTGGAGCCTGAAATCGGTGGGCTCATTTGCGGGCGGTGAAAAAGGTGATCTTAAATTCTCCTATGCCTATAACGGAGGTAAGGAAGTAACCACAGGCACCGATTTGCCGGTGGCCTCGTTAACATTGCCAGCCGGCACCAAACCGGCTAACCTCAAAGTGGTAAGCGCCAGCAAAGGAGTTTTGTTTGCGCGTGTAATACAGGAAGGTGTGCCTGCACGCGGAACAGAGGAGGATAGCGAGAAGAACCTGACGTTAAACGTTACCTATGCCAAGCCGGATGGCACACCGCTCGACCCCGCAACATTAGAGCAAGGCACTGAGTTTGTGGCTACCGTTACGATATTCAATCCCGGCTTGCGCGGCTTGTATAAAAATCTGGCATTGAACCAGATTTTCCCTTCGGGCTGGGAGATCAACAACTTACGTTTAACAGGCGATGATGCCGCACGCATTACAGGCGATGTGCCCACCTACCAGGATATTCGCGATGACCGGGTTTATACCTACTTCGATATTGGCGCACGGCAAACCAAAACCTTTAAGGTGATGCTCACCGCCAGCTATGCCGGTTCCTATTACCTGCCGGCCGTAAGCTGCGAAGCGATGTATGATAACAGCGTGTATGCCCGGAAGAAAGGAAAAGCAGTGGAGGTGGTGAAGCGCGTGGTGCAGTAGTATTGTCAGAAGGAAAGGGATTGATTGTTCCATGTGTGGCAAGCTCAGGGATGGCTGATCGTTCACAAATTCCTGCTTAAACCTTAACTTGGTCGATTAATTGTGTACTCATTATGTTTTACATTGCCGACCTTCACCTCCATTCGCATTACTCACGTGCCACCAGCAAAGACCTGAACTTAGAAACACTCTACCAGTGGGCGCGTATCAAAGGCATTCATGTCGTAGGCACGGGCGATTTCACGCATCCGCTCTGGTTCAAGGAGTTGAAAGAAAAATTAGAGCCGGACGGCACGGGCTTGTTTCGTTTGAAGAATCCTCCGAAAGAAGATGTGCCTGGTTTTAAATGCGCGGACATTGACGTACGATTTTGTCTTACTTCCGAGATCAGCTCCATTTACAAGCATGGCGATAAGGTGCGTAAAAATCACAATTGTGTTTACGCGCCCGACCTTGAAACCGTAGCCCGCATCAATGCGAAGCTGGCACAAATCGGGAATTTAGCGGCAGATGGTCGGCCTATACTGGGTTTGCCTTCACGCGATTTGCTGGAAATTGTTTTGCAGACTTCCGAGCACGCACATTTGATTCCCGCGCATATCTGGACACCCTGGTTTTCGATGTTCGGCTCCAAGTCGGGCTATGATAGTGTGAAAGAATGTTTCCGCGACCTATCCGATCACATCTTTGCACTGGAAACCGGCCTGTCGTCTGACCCGGAAATGAACTGGCGATTAAGCATGCTGGATAAATACACGCTGGTGTCCAACTCCGATGCACACTCTCCGCAAAAACTGGGACGCGAAGCCAACCTGTTCGATACGGAACGAAGCTATTACGGTCTGTTCGATGCGCTGAAAAGCAAAAAAGGATTTCTGGGCACGTATGAATTTTTTCCCGAAGAAGGAAAATACCACATGGACGGCCATCGCAAGTGCGATGTTTGCTTTGAGCCGGAAGAAAGCATTAAGCACAAAAACATCTGCCCCAAGTGCGGGCAACCGCTCACCATTGGTGTACTGCACCGCGTTACTGAATTATCCGACCGGAAGCAGCCACAAAAACCTGAAGGCGCTGCGGATTTTCATTATATCATTCCCCTGCCGGAAATACTTTCCGAAATAAAAAACGCTTCGGCTTCCAGCAAGACCGTGAACCAGTCGTTTCAGCAAACCATCTCTTTGTTCGGCAATGAATTTACATTACTAAAACAGGCGCCTATTGAAGATATTGAAAAAAAGGCGGGCATGGTAGTAGCCGAAGCCATTAAGCGGATGCGCACCCAGCAGGTAAATCCGCAGGGCGGGTATGATGGTGAATATGGTGTGATTAAAATTTTTAAGGAAGGCGAGCTGGCGCAACTGACCGGGCAGACAAATTTCTTCGGGATGGATGCGGTGAATAAAACCACCAAACGAAAAAGCAAGGATAGGGAAATTGAAAAGAAAGTTTTGCCGGTTGATACAGCACAAGAAAATAAATCTGCTGCACTCAACGCAGAGCAACAAGCCGCCTGCGAAGCCGAAGGTGCAGTATTGGTAACGGCAGGCCCGGGAACCGGGAAAACCAAAACGCTCATCAGTTGGATAGCGCATTGCATTCATAAAAGAAATGCCCAGCCACGGGAAGTGCTGGCGGTTACGTTCACCAACAAAGCAGCCGATGAAATGAAAGAACGCCTGGCCGTTGTGCTGGAAGATAAATCCAGAGGCATTACGTTGGACACGTTTCACTCGATCTGCTTTGCCGTTTTGCAGGAGCGATATGAAAACTTAGACAAAGTGTATGATGATAAAAGCCGTGAGATCATTCTCGGTACGCTGTTCCCCGATAAAGAAGAAAAAGAAATTAAAAAGCTGTCTGCTGAACTGAGTAATTACTTTGAAAGTAACCGTGAAGAGATTTCTGCTGAAATAAAAAGCATTGCGGCAACCTATCGCGATTTTACGCTGCAAAACGGGGGTATTGACCTGGCCGACATCATCGGTTCAGTCATACGGTTATGGAACACCGAACCCGAATGGCTGGAGGGATACCGTAACCGTTACCATTACATTGCCGTGGATGAATTGCAGGATATTAACCCTTTACAGTATGAGTTTTTAAAGCTGCTGGCAAGCGGCAAAAATGTATTCGCCATTGGCGACCCTGATCAGAGCATTTACGGTTTCCGCGGCTCGGATGTACAGTTGTTTTTTCAATTCAGCGAAGATTTCCATGCAAAGGAGATTGCGCTTCAAAAGAATTACCGGTCTTCAGCTTTTATTGTAGAGGCGGCATCGGCTGTTATTGGGCATAATACAGGTAGGAAGCCGGTGAATCTGGGGGCGGTGAGGGGCAAGAATTAGTAAAGTCTTTGTCCTACCACAGAAAGAGCTTATCCAAACACAAAAAGCCAAGAGTCAATATTCATTATGAATTTTTTAAATAGGTATTGTGGATTCCAAAAGATTGCCCTATTATTGGACATAATTTGTCAAGAAATGTTTTTTCTATGCAGAATTTGGACAGCATCGGCACACAAATCAGAAAGTTTCGAGAAGAAGCAGAAATACCTTTGAGGAAACTTGCTGCTTTGCTTGATATAGACCAATCTACTTTAAGTAAAATTGAACGTGACGAGCGCAGAACTAATGTTCAGATGATTGAGCAAATTGCCAGGATTTTTAAAGCTGATAAAGATAAACTTCTTGTATCATTTTACAGTGACGTAGTAATGTATGAAATCCAAAAAGAAAAAGCATTTTCTGAAATTCTTCAGGTAGCAGAAGCAAAAATTGAATATCAGCGAACCAAAACAAAAAAGTTAAAATGAGCAACATACTAAACTATTTTTTAACCAAAGAGGAGCAACTGATTTTGCTTGAAATTCAGAAGATTTTCCTTTCGGGAAAAGATGAAATGAAGTCTGTTTCATCAAAGGATACTCATTTGATAAATGCCAACTTGCTTTTGACAGACGAAACAAACGTTGCTTTTAAAGTGCATAAACGACTTATCAATTCATTGATTCGTTCCTATGTAAATGCCAAATTTACAAATCAAACAAATGACTTGAAAACTGTCTTTCAGTTTGAGGAAACTGCAAGCATTGAAGATTTTACACAAAAACACATTTCGGAAATTCCTGCAATCGTTGAAGAATTGCACATTATTTTTTTGAACTCTGAATTTTCCATAAACAACGGAAAACTGATAAGAAAAAAATCGAAACATCATTTAAGAGAAAACGGTGCGGTTTATACGCTGAAAGAAATTACAAATGAAATGGTTGAAAATACCATTGATAAAGCCATTCAGCAAGGTCTAAACCCAAAAGAAATTACCTGCCTTGATTTTGCAAGTGGAACAGGTCGTTTTTATTTTGAAGCGGTTGAGATTTTAAAAGAAAAATATAATTTGACTTTGCAACAATCTGTTTGCAACAATCTGTTTGCGATTGACATTGACGAAACCGCTTTATCGGTTTTGCGTTGCAAAGTCATTTCGCTGTTTCAAAAACTCAATTCTAAAATAATCCATGCACTTGCAACAAACATCATCAATCGCAATGCACTAATTCCGAAAGCAACGTTACTTTCAGAGGAAGAAAACAGCATTGACCTTGCAAATGATTTTCAAAAAGTGTTTGCAAAAGGCGGTTTTGACGTTGTGTTGTCAAACCCACCATATTGTTTACTGAAAGTAAATAAGAAAGCAGACGAGCAGCAAAAACTAAACGGTTACTATGTAAATCTGCAAAGAAAAGTTCAAAATGAAATCGGCTTTTTCAGAACTTCGGGAGTTTATCAATATTCTATTGAGGGAATGTTGAATTATTATCAGCTTTCCATTGAAATGATTTTGCGTTTGACAAAAAGAAACGGACAAATCGGAATTATTTGCCCTTCTTCCCTCTTTGCTGATTTGACCTCCGCAAAACTTCGCAAACATATTTTGACTTCACACAAATTACATTTCATTCGTTATTATCCCGAAGCCTCAAGATTGTTTGAAAACGTGTCGCAATCAACTGTAATTTTCTATTTGCAGAAAAACGGAAGAACGGATAAAATCGGAATTGAAATGTCGGACAATACTTTTGAAATTGATTTTGAAACAATAAAAAGCATTTTTCCGACTAATTTTGAAATTCCTTTGATTGACGAAACAGGTTGGAGTATTCTTTCAAAATTTTCAAAACAGAAAAAAATCAAAGACATTCCGTTTATCCGCAATCGCAGAGGCGAATTGGATCTGACTTTATACAAACCATTTATCACAACAAAAAATACAGGTTGGCGATTGGTGCGAGGCAATATGATTGCCGAAAACGGAGTAATCGATAAGAATGGAGAATTTGTTGAAATTGAGAATTTTCTTAACAAAAAATCTGACGATTTTAAAGCAAATGATTATAACAAAAAACGTTTGATTTGTCAGCAAATTTCAAACGTAGATATGCAAAAACGCTTGAAGTTTGTCTTTTGTGAAAAGACCGATATACTTGGAAATTCCTGCAATTACATTGTTTCTACACGCAAACAAAGTGATTTAAAAAAGTTGTTTTTCATTCTGAACAGCGAATTATTGAATTGGCGTTTTAAAATTACAAGCAGTAACAACCACATTAATAATTATGAATTGGACGAATTGCCTGTTGTTGATTTGGATAAAATTGAATTAAGCAATTTTTCAAAAAATGAAACAAATGAAACAATATGTAAACTATACGGTTTGACAAAATCCGAAATAAATTACATTTTGAGCAACAAGAAGAAAGCGGAAACAGTATTTGAATATGAAGCTGTATAATCATATTGCACCCAGACTTAGTAAATTGGAGTGGGAAATGGTGCAGCACATTCCCGAAGGTGGTAATTGGCAAAACATTCCCGAAACAATTCCTTCGCAACGTTTAGAGCAAATCAGGCGTTCGGGTGGAAGAACAACTTATTACGGCAGACTTGAAGCAGACAAACCAAGTTACACGATTACGACTTATTTTAATCGTTTAGGCAACGGTTGTAATTTGCACCCGAAACAAGACCGCATAATTTCTACACGAGAAGGAGCCAAACTTCAATCGTTTAGAGATAGTTTTATTTTTTACGGAAGCAAAACATCGCAATACAAGCAAATTGGGAATGCTGTTCCGCCTTTGTTGGCAAGAGCCATCGCAGAAACGCTAAAACCATATTTAAAAAACCTGACTTTTGTTGATTTGTTTGCAGGTGCAGGCGGAATGTCAGAAGGGTTTATTTTGGAAGGATTTAAACTAATTGCAGCCAATGAAATAGAGCCTAATTTTTTTGAAACATATCAAAAAAATCATTCAGAATTTGATAACGGAAATAACTTGATTTTAGGCGACATCACCTTGTCCGAAATAAAAAAACAGATTATCTCTGTTGCTTCCAAACAAAAGAAAATTGGCGTTGTAATCGGAGGTCCACCTTGTCAGGGGTTTTCTAATGCAGGTTGGCGAAATCCTGATGACAAACGTAATCAGTTGTTTAAAGAGTTTGTTCATATTGTTGGTGAATTACGCCCTGAAGTTTTTGTAATGGAAAATGTACCAGGGATTTTAACAATGCGAAAAGGAGAAGCCATAAAAGAAATTATCGCTTCTTTTGAAGCAATCGGATATAATGTAAATGCACCCTTCAAATTGAGTGCGGAAAACTTTGGTGTTCCGCAAAAGAGAAAAAGGATTGTCATTATCGGTTCGTTGAAAAAAGAAAAAATCAGTCAACCGAAAGGTTTATTTTCCTTGACTAATGAAAATTTACCGAACCCAATTACCGTAAAGCAAGCAATTGGAAGTTTACCTGCGTTAAAAACAGGCGAAGGAGATTTCGAAATGATTTGCAATTACAAACCTGTTTCAGCTTATGAAAAACTAATGGCGGGAGAAATTGATTTTACTAAATTTTACGAAAGTTGTTTGGAGAAATTACCAGTTGTTTTCGGCTAAATCCGCCAATTTTTTGAACACATTTTCAAGTTGAGTTTTCGCCTCTTCGTTTTTCTTTGCTTTCAGCAATGAAAACAATGTTTCAAGAGTAGTATCAACTTCTTTGTTGTCCCAAATTTTGTTTTTTCGGTTTTCTTTTTCCTTGTATTCTTTCAAAATGTCAAACGAAACACGATAGTAGCGTTTGATATTATTTTGTTGATTTCTGCCCGTTTTCTTGATTTGTTGAACGGATTTATAGTTTCCTGTCTTCGGGTCAAAACCTTCAAACTTGTAATCAAAGAAAGAGTATTCGGGGTTTAAAAACTGTTCCAAAAATTCA
The DNA here is from genome assembly GCA_026129485.1 of Cyclobacteriaceae bacterium. Lineage (GTDB taxonomy): Bacteria > Bacteroidota > Bacteroidia > Cytophagales > Cyclobacteriaceae > ELB16-189. The sequence goes on along the minus strand of JAHCHY010000002.1, from coordinate 272,629 downwards.
CCAAATCCTTTTTCATCAATCATTGAAAAGATGATAAGAACGTGGTGCAAATTTTTTCGCATTAAGTCGCTCAAGTTAACCGCTTCTTTATCTGTTGAAACTTTGTATTTCAGTTTGTTCCAAATAAATTTGGAGTGCCACGAAACGACTTGTTCGTTTTTCTCATCAGCAAGTAAGACCTTGACATCACTCAAGCTCATTCGGTTGTTCTTCGCAGAATTTTCTGCTTTTGTAAGCGGGCGGAATTTTGGACGATGACAAAATCCGAGTGAAATTGGTCCGATATGGTCGGCACTCAAATCGTGTTTACGAAACAACGACATTAAACGGTCAGCCATTTTCCAATCACCATCAGCCCAATTTTCGTAAACTCTTCGGTCTTGTCCGTATCGTTGCAAATTAGATTTGTGGCGACCTTTGTCGCTTTCGTGTCGGCAACAAGCACCATCAGAATGAAAACCGTCAAACCTGTCGGGCGAATTGCTCATTGCCCCGGGCGAAAGCAAACCTTTTGCGTAACTATCAACAAAATACTTTTGCAAGTAAGCTTTGAGATTCTGCTTTGTAAGTTTTTCTGACGATTTTATTCTGAAAATTCGTTTTACTTTTTCAATATCGTTTTCAGACTTCACAAGTTCATTCACGATTTGAAAAATATCTTTTGTAAACGGAGCGACCGAAACCCCAAACTCTTTATTTATTGCGGTAATTGTTCTTTTGTTTGGGTAAACGTATTCAATACTTAATTCTTTTCCGCAAATCTGACAAGTATGTTTCTTTATCGGGTGTATTTTCAAAGCGATTTTCGCGTAAGCACCAGCTTCTATTTTTATTCCGTGCTTCTTACATTGTTCGTCCCACCATTTTCTACGTTGCTGACCTTTGTCAGACTTTCCTGTAACAACCCATTTTACTTTTCCGTCTTCGCCACGTTCATAAAACAGACCTTTGTAGTTTGGGTGTGCAATGATAAACTCCGTGTATTTTAAAAATTTGGTGTTCCATTGCCGTTTATTATCAGCAGTTTCTTTTAATTCTTTCATTTTACGTTTATTGATTTTCGGTTTACTCATCAAATAGAACAGAAATTTTGACTTTGAGAGTCTTTGCTATTTTCTCAATAACAGTAATAGATACATTCCTTTCACCCTTTTCAATGCTTGGAATGTAAGTTCTGTCAAGGTCAGCTTCATAAGCAAGTTTCTCTTGCGACAAACCTTTTTCAAGACGTAGCTTCTTGACCTGTTTACCGAATTTTTTCTTTATATCCATATCAGAAACAAAGGTCTAAATATGTTGACTATTGAACAACGGACTACTGTCAACAGTAAAGTATTTAGAATTAGATACAAGTACATTCTGTAGAATGCTTACTCAAACCATAGGTTTACACAAAAAATTCTATTCTCTACTATGTGACGACTCATCAACTGAGAACGGGAGTAATTACGCCAATAAAAACTTAGAGAAGTACAAAGTGAATATCTATATGAAAGATTTATATTAAATTCGAATCTCGGCACTTCTATTGAAACATAGTGCTGAATGCCTAAAGTAAACCAATCCCATTGTCAATAGCAAATCACTAAATTGTTTACTAAGCAAAATAGAAACAACATGACCTCAAAAATAAAACTCTACACCGCAGACGATGAATACAAAGAAGCCGCGTTCATCGTCAGCGAAATTGAAAAGCTGGTAGGCGGACTCAACAACCTCAGCGGGGATAATACGCATTACGACAGCGCGTATGGCTTTTCGGATATTGCCGTGCTGTTTCGCACCCGTGCCGTGGGCAAAGCATTACTGGCTTCATTCAAACAATCGGGTATACCTGTGCGCTTTGGCGATGCTTCTTCTTTCCTGGCGGAATACCCATTTCATATCATCACCGATGTGATCAAGCTGTACCTAAATGCCCAAGACATGATTGCTTTAGACAGCGTGCTGACACATGGGTTGAAAATGAGCAAAAAAGAAAAGCAGGAATTTCTTTCATCATACTCCGAGGAAAAACGCTTTACCGCGCTTTTTGGCGAACAGGATTTTACCCGGCAAGGAACAGAAAGCACCGTGAAATTCATTTTTCAAAAATTCATCTCCGATGAAGCATTAGACGATACAGGCCTGCTCCGGAAAGAAACCATCTTGAACCTCGCCAAAGAATACGGAGCAGACATTGAGCAATTCCTGTACAAGCTGTTGTTAGACACCTACACCGATGTCGCCCGCCTGAAAACCGATGCCGTAAACTTATCAACCTTTCATGCTTCCAAGGGGCTTGAGTTCCCGGTTGTGTTCATTGCCGGGGCCGAAGAAGGCATTACACCCGTGTTAAGGAAAGACTCCGACATGGAAGAAGAAAGGCGTTTGTTTTATGTGGCGATGACCCGTGCAAAAGATGCGCTGTTCATTACGCATGCCGCACAACGCAAAAACTTTAATGAAACAGAAGAAAAAGAGGTATCAAGGTTTGTGGGTGAGATTCCCGCTTCGCTGGTTGAACCTGTGCAAAAGAAACAGCCCAAGGCAGAGCAGATGAAGCTGTTTTAGATAGCCTAAACAGATAAGTCGAAATACATCGCAATACAGTTTTTCGTATGTTTGAGCTATGCTCATGCTCAAAGCTTTAAAGGATATGGGTACATTACGGGAAGGCTTTACCACAAATGGAAGGATAGCTCCGGTGAGCTAAGGCTTAATACAAATCGTGCCTTTTATGGTATAATGTGCAGCTAAGATCATGATGAAATATATAGTAATAGCCCCTCTTATCACATCACTGTTGTTTTCATGCGGAAAAACGTCAAATCAACCTGGTATAAAGGAAGCGACAAGGCAGCATCGGGATAGTGCAGTATATGAAACAGGAGGATTGATTGTGAAAAAACTATCCGGCCATGTTTACCAGCACATCACGTTTTTGAATACGCAGAGCTTTGGCCGTGTGCCGTGCAACGGCATGGTAGTAATCAATGGTAATGAAGCGATTGTTTTTGATACCCCTGCTGATGACAACGGTTCAGCCGAGCTGCTGGATTACTTGTCGGCCAAGCTGAACCTGAAAGTTACGGCATTGATAGCTACACACTTTCATGCGGATTGCGTGGGTGGCTTAAAAGAATTCCATAAAAAAGGTATTCCTTCCTATGCCAACCGGCTTACCATCCGGTTTTTGAATGAGCAGAACAGCGATAACATTCCGCAAAATGGATTTGACGGAGAGCTGGCGCTGAATGTCGGTGATAAAAAAGTATATGCTTCTTTTTCAGGAGAAGGCCACACACGCGATAATGTAGTGGGATATTTTCCGGATGAACACATCATGTTTGGCGGATGCCTTGTGAAAGAAGTGGGGGCCGGAAAGGGAAACCTGGAAGATGCCGATACGGTGGCATGGTCGGGTACAATAGTTAAGCTGAAAGCAAAATACCCTGAAGTAAAAGTGGTTATTCCGGGTCATGGGAAAACAGGGGGCGTTGAATTACTGGATTATACCGAACAACTTTTTCAGGCTGCGAATCATCCCTAATACAAGTGCGTTTTATTGAAGCTCTATCGCTGTTTGCTTATACAGATTTTTGACAGGATGCATTGATACAGAAAATAACAATCAACAGGTTGATGAAGCACAGATTTATCTTTGTCTTTCTAGTGTTGCACGTTGGTTGCTTACACGCTTTTTCGCAACCGGTTATCATCAGTGGAAAATTGCTTAACGGGAAAACCAAAGCTCCGATACCGTATGCCAACATTGGCATCATGCGAAGCAATGCCGGTACCATCTCTAATCCGGACGGCACCTTTTCCCTTCGCATTCCGGAAAAGTTAAAGAAAGACACACTGCTTGTTTCGGCATTGGGTTTTGGAAAGAAACCAATTCCCATTCAGTTTCTCCTCGTAAATCAATCGCCAGTTATCTTACTGCATGAACAGCCCACCATGCTAAGTGATGTTTCGATAACCGCTAAGCGCGAAAAGAACAAGATCTACCAGTTAGGTAACCGGGATGTAAGCGGAGGCGTGCTGGAAACCGACACGCTGTATGCCGGTTATGCTACCGCACTCCTGATCGAAAGCACAGCGGAATCAAAAAAGCAAGGTCTTGAATTCCCGGTGTACGTGGAGAAAGCAAGGCTGCGTATTCTGCGAAACAACCTGCCATCGTTTAAGTTCAGGGTTCGCCTCAATGAAGTAGATAGCGTGAGCGGCCATCCGGGTGCCGATATGTTGCGTGAGAGCGTGGTGATGGAATCAACCATGCGAAAAGGCTGGCTGGAGTTCGATCTTACTTCATTTAAAATGCTTATTACAAAGCCTTTCTTTGCTACGTTTGAGCAGATTCTCGATAAGAACGACCGCACCGCTATTGCCGATGGCTACCGCGAGTTTATTCGTGCACATCCCGACAGGATAAAAATTGATACCATTGAGTTTGAAGGAAAGAAAGAACCGCACATGACAATAAAGCGGGGAGGTATTGATTTGCCCGGTACGTTCATCGCGGTTTCCTCCAAAGAGTGGGCTGCGAAAAAATATACCTGCTATACCCGCCAGACCAGCTTTGCAGAATGGGTAAAAGTGCGGGGTATTGTAACGGCCACTGTTTCGGTAAGCAACCAGCCCGTTACCACAAAAGAGAAAGTAACACCTTGTGCCAAGAGCGATGCTGTTTGTAACGCACAGAAGGTATGTGAAAATTTTATGGATGAAACCGGTGTGAACGGCATGCAGATTTGTGTGAGCCGAGATGGTGTTGTAAAGTGGTCTGGTGTGTTTGGATATGCTAATGTGGAAACGCAAACACCTGTAACCGCACAAACCAAATTCCGGATTAACAGCATATCCAAATCGTTAACCTCGCTGGCGTTGATCAGGTTGATGGCTGAACGTAAGTTTGATCCGGATGCACCGGTTCAGAAATATGTCCCGGAATTTCCGGAAAAGAAATACCCGGTTACGGCACGGCAGTTGGCCGGGCACGTGGCCGGTATCCGGGACTATCATGAGAACGACCTTAGCGATTTAATTCGTACTGAACATTATGCCAGTTCCATCGATGCATTGAAAATTTTTAGTGAAGATAGTTTGTTGTTTGAGCCAGGCACACGTTTCCATTACTCTTCTTTTGGATGGAATTTGTTGGGTGCATTGATCGAAAAAATAAGCGGTAAACATTATCTCACATACATGACGGAAACCGTTTTTGAACCTTTTGGCATGCAGGCTACTATAGGCGATGACGCTACTAAGGAAATTCCCGACCGGAGCACGTTTTATGATCTTACCGGCCAGCCTAACGACCTGGGCGACATCAGCTATAAATACGCAGGTGGCGGACTGCTCTCTACAGCCGAAGATTTGGTGAAATTTGGAAATGAAATTTTGAACGGAAAAAGCCTGACACCAAAGCAACGGGAAGCATTGTTTCAATCGCAAAAAACAAAAGATGGAAAGGATACCGGTTACGGCTTGGGCTGGTACACGGGTATAGACCGCAATGGCCATCGTATTTGGTACCATGCAGGTGATTCGTTCAGCAGCAGCTCATGGTTGGTAATCTACCCGGACGATAACCTCGTGGTGGCGTTGGTGGCCAATTCACAGCATGCTGCCGCTTTTGATATTTATGAAATAGGTGAATTGTTTTACAGAAACAACTAATTTTCGGATCAAAACCAAAAGCGCATGATCGTTTACGGAATCAAAAATTGCAATACGGTAAAATCGGCATTAGACTGGCTGAAGAAGAATAAGGTGGAGTTTGAATTTCACGATTATAAAAAATCAGGTATCACGGCAGGCAAGCTAACCGGCTGGAGCAGGCAGGTGGGGTGGGAAAGCCTTGTAAATAAGCGCGGCACCACCTGGCGCCAGTTGGATGAAGCAGTGCAAAAGAAGATCACCAGCGAGAAAGCAGCTATTGCTTTGATGACAGAGAAAACCAGCGTGATCAAGCGCCCGCTTATTGAAGACAGGGGCAAGGTGCTGTTGCTGGGATTTGATGAAACGGAGTACGCAAGGAAACTGAAATAGTATGGGCTTATTTTCCTTCTTCAAATCAGCCGGGCCCGCCTACACCGATCGGGTATGGAAAACAACAGGCATGGCGTTGCGCGGTATGATTACCGATGCCATGCTGGCTATCAGGCAAAAGCAAGCGCCTGTTGTGCTTTGCTATTTTGAGGATGAGTTTGTGCGGATCACACAGTTTTTGGCAGAGAAGGGCGTACCGGCAGTTCCTTTACAGGATTATAAGGCAGCAAAACAAGATGGCGTGGTTTGGTTTGCTACTTCGTGGTCGGCTCCCGATTTTTTACCCGCATTAAAAAATGAACCGGTTACACTTCTTTTCTTTGGACATTATCCCTTACCCTCAAAAGAAAATACGCTGCTTGAAAAAATCCGTGCAGGCATTCCAACAGCTTCTATTGTATTTTATTCATCGTTGGATGAGCCATCGTTCAAAATGTTTGGCGGGGAACGATTAACAAACATGATGAACAACATGGGTATGAAAGAAGATGAAGCCATTGAGCATCGTATGGTAACCGCTTCCATGAAACGTGCGCGCGAAAAAGTGGAAAGCATGGTACGGAACGAGTTGCCTGCTGCTTCCGGGGCTGAATGGTTTTCCAAAAATGTAAAGCCGGTTTAGCTTCTTTATGCGCGCCTTTCTGAAAAGGAACCGATATTACCTAAGTGCGTTCTTTTTGTTGCTCGTTATTTACTACTTCTCGTTACCCCGAACCATATTCCGCGAATCGTATTCTACCGTGCTGGAAGATCGTACAGGTAAATTACTGGGCGCTACCATCGCAGCAGATGGTCAATGGCGTTTCCCGGAAGGCGATACGATACCGGGCAAATTCAAAGCAGCGCTGGTGCTGTTTGAAGACAAGCGTTTCTATTCGCATCCGGGTGTGGATGTATTTTCATTAGGTCGTGCTACCCGGCAGAATTTGGCCGCAGGAAAAATTGTAAGTGGCGGCAGCACACTCTCCATGCAGGTGATCCGCTTGTCGCGGAACAACAGCCGTACATTATTTGAGAAGCTGGTAGAAATGATTTTAGCCACGCGGCTCGAATGGCGTTACTCCAAGGAAGAAATCCTGGCGCTCTATGCGGCACATGCTCCTTTTGGGGGTAACGTAGTAGGCATTGAAGCTGCCTGCTGGCGATACTTTGGCAGAGATGCAGCCGAGCTTAGCTGGTCGGAAGCAGCTTTGTTAGCCGTGCTGCCCAACAATCCATCGTTAATCCATCCCGGTAAAAACAGGAGCGTATTAAAAGCCAAACGCGATCGCCTGCTTAAGCGACTCATGCAGGTTGGTGAAATGGATTCGCTCACGTACGAGCTTGCTTTAACAGAACCCATACCGGAGCATCCGGTGGCGCTTCCGCGATTGGCCCCGCATTTACTAAGCAGGCTGATAAAAGACGGATATGGTGGCAGGCGTGTGGTATCTTCGATAGACAGGGCCATGCAGGAGCGCATAACACAATTAGTCAATTATCACCACGAAAGGCTAAAAGGCAATCGCGTATTCAATGCTGCTGCGTTGGTGGTGGAGGTTAAGACCGGGAGAACGTTGGCGTATGTGGGTAATACAAATGCCGGTGTGGCGCATGGCGAAGCGGTGGATATTATAACGGCCCGAAGAAGCACCGGAAGTATTTTGAAGCCAATCCTTTTCGCGGCCATGCTGGACGAGGGAAAGATGTTACAGTCCACCCTTCAGCCAGATGTGCCTACACTCATAAACGGTTTTGCACCGCGTAACTTCAGTAAACAATATGATGGGGCAGTGGCTGCCAATCAGGCATTGATCCGTTCGCTTAACATTCCGGCTGTGCATCAGCTAAGAGAATTCCGGTACGAAAAATTTTATAACCTTTTGCAGCACGCAGGACTAACTACATTAAATCAACCGGCTGATCATTACGGGTTATCGCTCATTCTGGGTGGCGCGGAAGGAACACTTTGGGAAATAACCGGCTTGTATGCTTCTATGGCGCGCACATTAAATAATTTTTTTGAATCACCGGGCTCAAACCGTTACAATAAGCAAGACTTTCACGCACCGGCTTACCAGCTTCGCGATTCGATCGTGAACAAGAATAATGAAGCTGCATCATGGCTGTCGGCAGCAGCCGTTTACCTTACGTTCGATGCCTTGCAGGAAGTATATCGGCCCGGTGAAGAAACCGGCTGGCGTATGTTCCATAGCTCAAAACGTGTAGCGTGGAAGACGGGAACCAGTCATGGCTTGCGCGATGCGTGGGCTGTGGGTGTAAACGGTGAGTACGCGGTGGGGGTTTGGGCCGGCAATGCCGATGGCGAAGGCCGGTCCGGGCTGACCGGCACTGAATCAGCTGCGCCTTTGTTGTTTGACATTTTTAACCAGCTGCCCGGTAACGAATGGTTTTTAAAACCGCAGAACGAATTGCACGAAGTAGAGGTATGTACCAAAAGTGGTATGCGTGCTACTGAATTATGTGAGCCTCGCGAAAAGCAATGGGTAACCCGTGCCGGCTTGCAAAGCGGGGCGTGCAGGTATCATAAGCCGGTGCATTTGTCGCACGATGGAAAGCATCGTGTGCATAGCGCGTGTGAATCGTTAAGCAACATTAAAACCGAATCGTGGTTTGTGCTGCCGCCTGTTCAGGAGTATTATTATAAATCAAAAAATCTCAGCTACCGGTCTTTGCCGCCCCTTCGTGCGGATTGTGTCAACCCGGCATCAGTTGCCTCGATGGATGTAATTTACCCCCGGCCGAATGCACGGATTTTTATTCCCCGTCAATTGAATGGTGAGCAGGGGAGCGCCTTGTTTGAGGTGGTGCACCGGCAACCGGGTACCGTAATTTACTGGCATCTTGATGATCATTACATAGCTGCTACGCGGGGCACGCATCGTATACCGGTGGCGCCAACGGCCGGTACGCATAAGCTCACGTTAATTGATGATGACGGCAATATTGTAGCCTTAACGTTTAGTGTTGTTTCAGAGAACTAAGTATCTTTGGCTTGGTAATTTTTGTTGATTGCATTGCACCGGGGGTATAGTTACCTATTTTTTAAGCTTGTACATCTAACCAAAGTGATATGCGCCCATTTTTTTACCTGGTATTATTTTTTTGCTGCACCGGTAAGGCAGTAGCCCAGCAGAAACCCCATACCGATCAATCGCTTTATGTCGTAATCGGGGCTTTCGGAATACCCAAAAATGCCATTGAGTTTACTGCGAACGCCCAAAAGCAAGGGTATGCAGCGCAATTTGAGCTTAATGCAAAACGGAAGCTTTTCTATGTATATGTATTGCATACGGAAGATCACAGGTCGGCCATTACCGAAGCGATCAAGCTTCAAAAGCAATCGCCTTACCCGGATACTTGGGTATATAAAGGACTTTTAGGTGAAAACCCGCAGGTAGTTAAAATCAGCGAAGCCGAACAAAAGGCGATAGCCCAAACACTGGCGCAGGAAAGCGAGGCTACCGCGCAACCTCAACCGGACACAGTAAAGCAGGCTGCTGCCATAGCCATAACAGAACCCAAGCCTGAAACGAAGACGGAAACAAAGGTTGCAGCATTGGATGCCCGTACTTTCCTGTTCAGGATTACGGCACTGGTTGATAAAGATACCCTTGCGGGAGATGTAGATGTGTACGATGCTGATGCCGCTAACAAAAAGCGAAAGGCCGCTACCTATCGGGGAAATGATGCGGTTACGGTTAAAGCCATCAACAAAACCGGTAACATGATGCTGGAATGCGAAATTTTTGGTTATCGCAAGCTGCAATTACCCGTTAATTTCAATAGCCCGGAGAGTACCGATGGCGTTACCATAGTGAATGATGTAGTAACCGTTCCGTTCGAGCTGGTGCGTTTACAGAAAGGTGATAAGGCTATCATGTTCAATGTGTATTTTTATAAGGATGCAGCCATTATGCGCCCGGAATCCCGGTACGAGGTGAATAGCTTGCTGGAGATGATGAATGAGAACCTGAAATATAAAATCATGATTCACGGCCATACCAATGGGAATGCTGCCGGGAAGATTATTTCCAGGGGAACCAGTAAAAACTTTTTTCAGCTTAATGCTGATAATAAGGAAGGTCGCGGATCAGCCAAAAAATTATCAGAGGAAAGGGCTCTGCTCCTGAAGCAATTCCTGGTTGAAAACGGTGTAAATGCCAATCGTATCCTGGTAAAGGCCTGGGGTGGAAACCAGCCTGTTTATGATGTGGACCATGCCTCGGCACATGCCAATGTGCGCGTGGAAATCGAAATTCTGGAAGATTAACAGCCCATATTGCTTACCGGGTACCGGGCAGATGACTCCTCAAAATTTGTGGTTTACCTGTATAAATTATTAACTTGGAGGCTATTCCAATTTTCAGGTGATATGCAAAAATCTATACGCGCGCTTTTAATCTTGCTCCTGGTGGCGGGCAGCGGCCAATTAGCAAAAGCTCAAAGCGAACCAAATTATTATGTAGTTATCGGGGTATTTGCGAAGCAGGATTACGCCCTACGCTTTACAGACAGGGCTAATCAACATGGGTTTAATGCGCAGTATGCCATAATCAATCCTAAGAAACCGAACTGGTATTATGTATCTGTATTTCAGTCAACGGATAAGCGGAAAGCGTACGCATTCGTAATCCGGTTGCGTGCCGAATCGGAGCATAAGCAAGCCTGGGTTTATCACGGTCGCGTGGGAGAAGGGCAACCCGTTGTAACTGAAGAAAAGCCTGTGATAGAGGAAAAACCCATAGTGGAGGAAAAGCCCGTAGTGGAAGAAAAACCAGAGGAAGTTCCGGTTAAGCCCGATTCGGTAGAGCAAAAGCCCGTAGAAGAGAAACCGGTAGAACCAGAAGTTAAGAAACCGGCAGGCAAGCCTTTCTTATTCAAATTCCAGACAGCCGGTGGCGAAGCGGTTACAGGTGAAGTCCATATTCAGGAATCTACGAATGCCACCCGTTACCAGGCCTTTAATGCAAATGAGATCATTTACTTAGAAGCCCCGAAGAACGCCCGCGGCAATTATGTAGTGGTTACGCAGGCGCCCGGCTATCAACCGGTAAGCCTGATCTTAAGCTATCAGGAGCCCAGCCCGGAAACCGGTGCTGAAGGTGAGGTTATCATTCCTATTGAAATGAGCAAGGTTAAGCGTGGCGATTACATTGACTTCACCAATGTGCGTTTCTTCCGCAACTCCTCTATTCTTGAGCCGGCTGCCCGAAACGAACTGGACGGGCTGGTTGACCTGATGAAAGAATCACCCGGTTATAAGATCCGGGTACATGGCCATTGCAATGGTACGCAGGATAAGGAAGGATCCATACTGGGTTCCAGCACCAACTTTTTTGCGCTTGATCCGGGTAAAAATAAGATTGGCCGGTTTTCTGCCAAAGAACTTACTACCGAGCGTGCCGCCACGGTTAAAGCTTACCTGGTTAGCCAGGGTATAGAGGCCAATCGTATTGATATTAAGGGTGAAGGCGGAAAAATTCCTTTGTACCCTTCAGGCGGAACATTGGGACAATACAACGACCGCGTTGAGATAGAAATTACACGCAGATGATCAGCTGCTGAAATCAAAGCCAGAACGCCCCGATAAATGTCGGGGCGTTCTGGCTTTTGAGTGGTTGCGGTTACCTGATATCCGCTTGTACGAAAACTTCAGGCCATCCGCTTACATCGTCATAGCCCGCAGAATATCGTGTTGTGTAATGATGTGCGCTTTCTCCTGCTCATCGCGCACCAGCAAGGCCTTGTTGGTTTTATTAAGCATCGATGACAATACATCTAATGTACTATCCAATGCCACAACCTGCATGGGCTTATCCATAATCTCGCCCACGGCCTTGTCTTTAATGGTAGGATCCTGGATGATTTTTTCGATCAACGATGCGGTGGTTACACTGCCTACAAACTCATCGCCTTCTACCACAGGCATCTGGTCTACACCCTCCTTGTTCATAATGCGAATGGCTTCGCCTATGCTCGATTTTTTGGTTACCGTTAACAAAGCGTCTTTTCCGTTTCTCCGGGCAATGATTTCGCGCGCGGTTCCGTAAGCACGTTCTTCCAGGAAGCCGTGGTCTTTCATCCAGATATCGTTATAAACCTTGTTGAGATAACGGGTGCCATGATCGGGCAACAGGATGACCATTACATCATCTTTTTTCAGATTGTCTTTGGCATACTCCAATGCGCCATGTAAGGCAGAGCCGCTGCTCCAGCCTACAAACAAGCCTTCTTCGCGTGCCAGCCTGCGTGCCGCGATAGCCCCGTCTTTATCGGTAACTTTTATAAACTGGTCAATTACATCGAAGTCTACATTCTTAGGAAGAATGTCTTCACCAAATCCTTCCGTCAGGTAAGGATAGATTTCGTTTCTGTCGAAGATCCCGGTTTCCTTATATTTTTTGAATACTGATCCATACGTATCAATGCCTACTGCAACCAGGTTGGGGTTTTGCTGTTTCAGGTATTGTGCAGTTCCACACATAGAACCCCCCGTACCTACAGTAGCTACGTAATGGGTAATCTTTCCGGCAGTATGATGCCAGATTTCGGGGCCGGTGGTTTCAAAATGCGCTTTTGCATTGGAGGGATTATCGTACTGGTTGGGGTAAATGGAATTGGGTATTTCTTTGTTGAGCTTGCGGGCCACAGAATAATAAGAGCGCGGATCGTCAGGCTCTACGTTGGTCGGGCATACAATTACCTCGGCACCTACAGCCCGCAGGATATTAATTTTCTCCTGTGATTGTTTATCGGCCATTGTAAAAATACACTTGTAGCCTTTTGCCGCAGCAGCAAGCGCCAGCCCCATGCCCGTGTTACCGCTGGTACCTTCAATAATGGTACCTCCCGGTTTCAGCAAGCCTGCTTTTTCAGCATCTTCAACCATCTTTAACGCCATGCGGTCTTTGGTAGAGTTTCCGGGATTGAAATATTCAACTTTGGCCAATACGGTTCCGGCAATTCCTTTTGTTACCTTGTTCAGGCGCACGATTGGTGTATTGCCAATGGTTTCAATAATTGAATTGTAGATCATACGCGTTAATTTGATTGAGCTGCAAAAGTACAAATTAACGGGCTAACAGGAGTTAGCTTTTAGAGCCCATCTCAAAAATGGCCCGATGCCAGGTTGCGCCCGAAATTTCAGGAGAAACTGATTTTCTGCGTGGAAACGCTGCAAAGTTGTCTGCCGGCTTGATTGCTGAAGTAAACAGCACCTGATGTCAGGTTGAGCCTGTCGAAACCAATTTTCTGCACGGAGATAGCCTTCGACAAGCTCAGGCCGACATAGTACTAATATTTTTGAATAAGCTCTAAAGTCAGAATCAGGCTGTTGCCCCGGCCAGCAGGTAGAGTACTGCCATACGTACCGCTACACCGTTCTCAACCTGGTCCAGGATAATGGAGTGAGCAGAATCAGCGGCATCGCTGCTTAATTCCACACCGCGGTTAATAGGCCCCGGGTGCATAATTACAATTTGCTTTTTCAGGTTGTCGAGCATCTTTTTGGTAATGCCGTAATAGAGCGCGTATTCCCGTAAAGACGGAAAGTATTTGATTTGCTGGCGCTCTAATTGAATGCGCAATACGTTGGCTACATCGCACCATTCCAATGCTTTCTTTACATCCAGCTCAACCTGCACGCCCAGCGAAGCAATAAACTTAGGCAGTAATGTAGGCGGGCCACACACCATAACTTTGGCGCCCAGCTTCTGCAGCGCAAAAATGTTGGAGAGCGCTACGCGCGAATGAAGAATATCACCGATAATAGCCACCTTTTTCCCCTGCACATCGCCCAGCTTTTCGCGGATAGAGAAAGTATCGAGCAGTGCCTGCGTGGGGTGCTCGTGTGTGCCATCACCGGCATTTACAATATTGGCTTTAATGTGTCGCGATAAAAAGTGAGGAGCGCCCACACTGGCGTGCCGCATCACCACCATATCTACTTTCATAGCCAGTATATTGTGTACGGTATCCAGCAGCGTTTCTCCTTTTTTAACCGAACTGTTGGATGCAGAAAAGTTTACCACATCGGCCGAAAGGCGTTTCTCTGCTAACTCAAACGAGAGTCTTGTGCGGGTGGAGTTTTCGAAAAAGATGTTGGCAATGGTTACATCGCGAAGCGATGGCACTTTTTTAATGGGCCTGTTTATTACTTCCTTGAAGGTATCGGCAGTTTCAAAAATCAGTTCAATGTCCTTGGCGGTGATGTTCTTTATTCCGAGCAGGTGGCGTTGACTGAGTGAAGACATGGTTCAGACCTTATTATTGATTAACCAGATTCTGTTTTGCTTGTGTCCCTGCGCTACCAATTCCACCAGCACGCGTTGCGACTCCAGGGTGTTTACGCATTTGCCTATATAATCGGCAGCAATGGGCAGGTCGCGTGTGTGGGTGCGGTCTACCAGCACGAGCAGCTCTACTTTTTCCGGGCGGCCAAAGGCGATCATCGCATCCAGCGCAGCTCGTACGGTTCGGCCGGTAAACAATACATCATCCACCAGGATTACGCGCTTACCTTCAATGACAAACGACACGCGGGTTTCACTGGCTTTGGCGGGTGTATCGCGTCTTCTGAAATCATCGCGGTAGAAAGTCGCATCGAGGTAGCCGAGGGGAACCTCTTTTTTAGCCAGCGTCCGGATTTTTTGCTGTATGAGCTCGGCCAGGAAAATGCCGCGGGGCTGCAGGCCAAGAATTACGCTATCCTCAAAACTGCCATGATTTTCGATCAATTGTTCACAAAGGCGACTGAGCGTAATATCAAGCAGGTCTGAATCGAGGATGAGTTTTTTCTGCATGCCTGCGCGAAAATACTAAAAGTATGCTTATTGGTATTTCAGTTTGTTGATAAAAAACACCTTGCGATAGGACGATTCGTGCGCCTGGTTGCGCACCACCTGGACACCCGATGCAAAAAAATGATTGGGATACCAGTAATCCAGCTTGCTTTTTTGGGTATCCCGTTCTTTTACGAGGTCAAAGTCGTAACGGGTTTTCATCGGGTCTGTTGTTTTACCTTCCAGCACCTGGTTTCCCTGTATGGTTTTGGTACGGATAAGGTTATTGTGCAGGTAAAGCAATGTTATCCGGTCGCTCTCGGGCGCAATCTTTACGAATTGCTGCAATTCGAAAGACTTCACATCATTTATTTCAAAACTGTTATCCCAAATCAGCTTACCGTTTTCATTGAAGCCAATAATAACCGCATGGGTATACTGATACCCGTCAAAAACCCGGTCGCTGCGCATCATGGGGTTGCCATAGTATCCAAATCCGCCCGAACGGGAGTTGGCATAGGTGTAGCGCGGATAAAAAGCTTCGCCCAGCATCAGGTACTGGTTGCCATAAGGCACCACTTCATGTACGATAAACCTGTAGCTGAAACGGATTTTCTTTCCTTTAATTTTTCTGCGCTCAATGCGTTCTTTTGTTCTCCGTTCACGATTGGCTTTCATGTAGCTAAAGAAATTATGAAGGTCTCCAAAGTTGTAATAGGTGGTTCTGTATTCTCCGGCCGCATTAATTTCGGCCACAAAAATGCCACGAGAATATTCTGAGTCGCGGCTACCGTAAACCCCGGCCACCACCTGTTCGTTGTTCGGCATCTTGGCCGACCGCCCGAAGATCAGGTGCTTATTGTCTTCCGGTTCCAGTATGGTGGTTTTAATCAGGTCGCCACCGGCATCGTAGTTTCTGATCCACAAGCTTTTTTTCCGTTCGTAGTTTTTGGAGCTTATAATTACGTCTACGGTACCATCTGCGCTTTGTTTAACCTGGGTAAGCTCGCCCGGCTCATTGAAGAAACCCGGCAATACCCGTGCCCGGTTAGTGGAAAAATCATAGAACAATACCAACGGCCTGTAATTAAAATAACCGCCCAGCATGGCGCCTTTATCGGTTATAATAAACTCGGTTGGGTTAAAGGGAATAAAATTCTCGATGTTGTAAACCTTGTAATTTCCGTTCACAACGCTGGAAGCCAGTAATTGAAAGTTGCCGGTTATAAAATTGGCGGATTTGAACAACGTGTAAACCACCTTGTCTCTTAACCGGATATGTGAAATAGTAAGATTTTTTGCTACCGAAATATACCCTTGCCATGATTCGCTGAGCGAAGTATCTACCTTAATCAGGTGCAGCCGGTCGTCCCCGGCTATTTCAACTTTCCGGTAAATCAGCAGGCCGTCTTCTTCAAGCGAAGCGACTTTAAAATCCTCGGCTCCGTCATAATTGCCCAGGACCAATTCATAACGGCTTAATTGCTCAACCTGGGCAACCAGCGAAGATATGCTTAACAGGAATAACGCTATGATGTTACTTAACTTCAATTTTGTTGATATAAAAAATCTGCCGGCCGGATTCCAATGCTCCTTTCCTGGAATCGCGCAGGGTATGATAACCCCACACGTAAAACACATTATTATACCAATTACGGATATAGCTGGCCTCGGATTCATTCCGGACCGATTCATTCGGGTTTTTAAGCTGCGAGGTAAGCGTATCCATCTCAATCTCATCGGTAAGACTCCTGAGTATCCTTACCTCTTTTTCTTTCTTGAAAGCCATCGCGATTTCTCCTTTGTAAAAAGTAAAGTCTGAAGTTTGCTCCAATGAATTTGTTTTCAGATCGCCCAGCTTTAAGCCGAAATCGCGGACAGGCTTGCCATTCAAATCCAATACGGTTAGGGCCGAATAAATCATTTTTGAATAGCCGGATACAGGCTGGTTATATTGATAAGGGGCATTGTAATAACGATTCATGAATGGGTTGTAGCCATAAGGTGAGTAAGCATACATAGGCGGGCCAAAGTTTCCATAGTAAGGATAGGGACTAAAGTTATTGGCGGGCTGGTATACTTCCACCAGCAGCCCGAATCCTTCAGGCTGCTCATCCAGCCGCATGGGTACTGCGTAGGTTTTAAAATCCGGGATTACCCCGGTGCGGGCAGCGTCAGCAGATTTTGATTTGATCTTACCTGCCCGCTTATCGCTCAGGTAATCCAGGAAGTGATTAAACCGCCCAAAGTCGTAGTAGTTGACCGGTTGGTTGGCGAAAGGATTGATTAACGTAGTAAAAATACCGCTCGCCTGCTTCGAGTTACCTTCTGTCCATGTTCCGGCAACCAGCAATTCATCATTGATTAATGTGCTGGTAATACCGGAAAGAATGGTGCGTTCACTTTCGATTTCTATTTCATCTTCAAGCAATGAAGCACCGGTAGCATCAAATGTTTTAAGCAACAGCTTTTTGCTCTGCTTATTACTGCGATCGATAAGCAACACATTGAAGGTGTTGTTGGTGTTAACCCGTAAATCCAGCAATTCGGAATTGGTTACAAAGAAACCCGGCACCAGCTTGGCTTTTTCAGTTTGCAGATCGTACAATAAAATGGCCGGCTCGCTGGATACATAACCTCCCAGCGTAACCACATTGGCAAGCGCGCTAAAGTGTGTTACCTTAAAGCTCATCTCCTGCTTGATGGAATAACGCCCGATGGCCTGCGATTGTGTATGAATGGTAAACAAGACAAGGCTGCTGGCTTCATGGTCGCCCTCCCGGTAAAGCAGGTAAATCTGATTGTCGCGATAATCATAGCCTACCAGGCGCAGCCGGTTTTCAATTTCCATTTCCAGCAGCCATACTTCCTGCAGCGTAGTATCTACCCGGATTATTTCCCATTGCTTTTTACCTTCCTTGTATTTGTCTTTATCGCGCACCAGGGCCAGCCCTTCTTTTTGCAGCGATATCAGGATGTAATCATTATCGCTGTTTTTCTGTTCCCGTTCGTAACGCGCAGTTTGTGTGGCCTGCGCGCAAAGAAAACCCGGGGCCAGGGCGATCAACACAACAAAAACTAACCTGTGCTTCATGCGCTTATTTTTCACTGAGCTCAACAACACGATCAAACTCCTGCTTTTTTACAGGTTGAACCGAAAGCCGCGCAACTTTAACCAGCACCATGTCGGCTATGGTTTTGTCAGCCTTAATAACGGACAAAGCAACGGGCGATTTAAGCTTACGCACCGGCTTTAAATCGACAGCCACCCAATCCGGGTCTTTGGGTTCCGGATAGTGCTCACGAACAACTTCGGCAATGCCTACTACCGATTTTTCATCGCCTGTGTGGTACACAAAAGCCCAATCGCCTTTTTTCATTGCCTTCATGTTACTTCTTGCCTTGAAATTGCGAACGCCATCCCATACCGCTTTTTTATCACGAACCAGGTCATTCCACGAAAAGGTCCCCGGTTCAGTTTTGAGTAGCCAGTAGTTCATATTTGATAATTTTTTTACCGATGGTTAAGTTCCTGAAAGTATCTAAAATAGCAAATTGAATTCGTAATTTTCCCCGCTGGCATAACTACTAAAGAATGAAGGTTTTAGTGATCCGGTTTTCTTCTATTGGGGATATTGTGCTTACCACGCCTGTAGTACGGGCGCTTAAAACCCAGCTTAATGATGCAGAAGTACATTTTGCCACCAAAGACAAGTTTGCCGTGCTGCTGGAATCCAACCCGTATGTGGATAAAGTTCAGATTTTGGGAAAAAGCCTGAAGGAGCTTATCCGTCAGCTAAAAGCCGAACGTTATGATTGTGTAATTGACCTTCATCATAACCTGCGTACGCGCATTATCAAAACGGCATTAGGTGCTAAAGCGTATAGCTTTAATAAGCTCAACTTAGAGAAGTGGCTTTTGGTGAACCTGAAAATCAACCGTATGCCCCATGTGCATATTGTAGACCGGTATCTCGAAACCTTAAAGCCGTTGGGGCTGAAGGCAGACGCATTGGGGCTGGATTATTTTATTCCCGAGAAAGACAATGTGCCTGTTGATTGGCTGCCACCGGAGTTTCAGAAAGGTTATGTGGCGTACGCGATAGGAGCGCAGCACAACACCAAAAAGCTTCCTTTAAAGCGGATGATTGAGCTGTGTGATAAAATCAACAAGCCTGTTGTACTGTTAGGCGGCAAAGAAGACTTTGAAACGGCTGAAGCAATACACAGTTTTTTTGAACGCCCCGAACAAAGCGAATATGAAGCCGGGCTTACCGAACTGGGCAAGAAGACGATCATCTTCAATGCCTGCGGCAAGTTTAACCTTAATCAATCGGCCAGCCTGGTAAAAAATGCCCGTTATGTTTTTGCGCACGATACCGGGCTGATGCACATTGCTGCTGCGCTGAAGAAAGAAGTGTTTTCCATCTGGGGCAATACCATACCGGAGTTTGGCATGTACCCGTATCGCACAAAGTTTACGGTGCTGGAAAATAAAAAAATATCGTGCAGACCGTGTTCCAAGATAGGCCATAACACCTGCCCGAAAGGACATTTTAAGTGCATGAATGAGATTGTGTTTGATTTTTACTTGCCTTGAAATCAATATGCTCTTACCAGCTTCCCATCCATGTAATTCAGATACGAACGGTTTACTACGCGCATACCGCCCGGTGTAGGGTAGTTGCCGGTAAAGTACCAGTCGCCACTATGGTGCGGAATGGCTTTGTGCAGGTTGTCAACCGTCTGGAAAATTACTTCCAGCTCAGCTTTCATATCCGCAGGACGAACAATGTCCGTGATTTTTTCTGATATCTCCTCGTAGGCAAACTGTTCGTAAAGCTTCTTCACATGGTTTACCGGTTCATTATTCAGCCAGGCCTGCCGGCATTGTTCATACACTTCGCCAAGCAGGTAATCGTTGCCTTGCTCTTTCAGTAGCTGAATCACCGCCCGGAAGGCTACAAACTCACCCATCTTGCTCATGTCAATGCCATAGCAATCCGGGAAACGAATCTGCGGAGCAGATGAAACCACCACGATTTTCTTGGGTTGCAGGCGATCCAGCATTTTAAGAATGCTCTTCTCTAATGTTGTGCCGCGCACGATCGAATCGTCAATGACTACAAGCGTGTCCTTGCCTTTGTTTACCACTTCGTAGGTGGTATCGTACACGTGCGCCACCATTTCATTGCGACTTGAATCGTCTGTTATGAAGGTGCGGAGCTTTACGTCCTTAACTACTATTTTTTCCACACGCGGGCGGAACGAAAGCAGATCATCAAACGAATCAACAGTAGGTTTAGAATCAATAATGATGTCTTTCTGTTTGGCGATGAGGTAATCTTCAATGCCGGCCATCATACCCATAAAGGCAGTTTCGGCTGTATTGGGTATGTACGAGAAAATGGTGTTCTTTAAATCGAAGTTGATAGCTTTCAGCACCTGCGGCACCAGCAGCTTACCCAACTGCTTGCGTTCCTGGTAAATTTCAGGATCGGTGCCCCGTGAGAAATAAATGCGTTCAAAGCTGCACGAGGTTTTTTCAAGCGGCTTTAAAATTTCCTGGTGCTGGAACTCGCCATCTTTGTTAATAATAAGCGCGTGGCCGGGCTGAATTTCTTTTATCTGCGAATAGTTGATGTTGAATGCTGTTTTGATAGCCGGTTTTTCCGAGGCGACTACCACCACTTCATCATCAGCATAATAATAGGCGGGGCGAATACCCGATGGGTCGCGTACGATAAACGCAGAGCCTGAACCGGTAAGACCGGCCATAGTGTAACCACCATCAAAATCTTTACAAGCCCTTCGCAGCACACGGCTCAGATCAAGCTCACGCTCAATTATTTCCGAAACCTCCTTATTGCTGTATTGATCTTTGTATGTATCGAAAAGCGTCTGCACCTCCAGGTCAAGAAAGTGGCCGATCTTTTCCATTACAGTAACCGTATCCACTTTATCTTTCGGGTGCTGACCCAGCTCTACCAGCACATTGAAGAGCTCCTCTACGTTGGTCATGTTGAAGTTGCCGGCCATGATCAGGTTACGGCTACGCCAGTTGTTCTGGCGCAGGAACGGGTGCACATTTTCAATGCTGTTCAGCCCATGTGTTCCGTAGCGCAGGTGGCCCAGCCACAGCTCTCCGCTAAAGGCCACATTATCCTTCAACCACTCTTCGCTTTTGTATTTCTCCTTGCCTGCCTTCTGCGCTTTCTGATATTTTTTGCCGATCTTCCTAAACAGGTGGGCTACGGGCTGACTTTTAACAGAACGATACCGGCTGAAAAAACGGTACCCGGGCTTATGATCGATTTTAATGTTGGCTATACCGGCACCATCCTGCCCCCGGTTGTGTTGCTTTTCCATCAGGATATACATCTTGTTGATGGCATACATAGGGCCATACTTATCGATGTAATAGGAGAGGGGCTTGCGTAATCGAACGAGGGCAATGCCGCATTCGTGAAGGATTGAATCGCTCATAATCAGCTTTTTCGGTTTTCCTGTCCAAGCGGTATCGGTGGGTAAGCCCTGTCCGGTTGCTTTTACAGCACAAAGGTAATCCGATTTATCCAACCCATCAACAACCCAGGGTTGAGGAAGAGCCAGGTAACGGCTATAACCAGAATGAGCAATAAAAAATTGCCTGTTATTGAAATTTTTATGGATGCTGTGCCCGGGGGAGTTTCCTTCAGGAAAAGATAATATGGGATTTTAAGGTAGAAGTATAATGCTATTACGGTGTTGAGCAACCCGGCAATAAAAAGTATCAGCATGATCGTTGATCCGCTATCGCTCCAGGAAGCCCATAGCGAGCTGAAAAGAAAAAGCTTTGCTGTAAAGCCTGCTGTGGGAGGCAACCCGGTAAGGGCTACCAGGGCCATTGTCAATGCGAAGGCCGGTATAAATGCAACCCTGCCCAGGCCGGCAAAGTCGGCCATAGCCGGTAATGACTTCCACTTTTCAAACAGGTGAAGCGCTGTAAAAGCCAGCAGGTTCATGAGCAGAAATACTACTGCGTAGAATAAGGCAGCCTGGATACCGGTGGGATCTAATGTGGCTACCCCGGCCAGCAAAAACCCGGCTTGCGCGATAGAAGAATAAGCCAGCATGCGCTTGGGGTTGGTTTGTGCCAGGGCAGAAAGGTTGCCTGCCAAAATGGATACAATCGATATTCCGGCAACCAGCATACGCCAGTCAACCGTTGCCCGGCCGAAAAGATTAAAGGCCAGGACGATTTTTATAAGCAGCGCAAGGCCTGCCAGCTTGGGCACAACGGAAAGAAAGGCTACAACCGGGGTAGGAGCGCTTTGATACACATCAGGAGCCCACAAGTGGAAGGGCACAGCCGCGAGCTTGAAAAGCAATGCTGCCAGGATGAGCAGGGCCGCAACCGCGATCATTACCGATTTTGATTGCATAAGCGCATCTACAAACTGAGATGATGAAAAATTCAGGGTTCCGGAAATACCGTAGATGAGCGATATACCATATACAAGACATGCGGTGGCCACCGTGCCCATCAGGAAATATTTCATGCTTCCTTCTGAGCTCGGTTTGTTGAAGGCAAAGCCAGCCAGTATGTATGAACAAAGCGAAACCAGCTCGAGCGAGACCAGCACTGTTGCAAAATGCATGCTCATGGATAGCAGGCATGCCCCCAGCACAATGGCTTGAATCAGGATTACATACTCGGTAGCGTTTTCTTTCTGAAGTGAAATAAAAAGTGTTAATAACCCCCCTGCCAGGAACAGTACCCGGAAAAATGCAGAGAAGTCATCTACCCGTAAAGTACCCGCAAAAATTTCTTCGGGTTTGTGCGGCCAGCTTGTAAGAATATATATGCCGGCTACAATAAAAACCGTTGCAGCTACTACCGCAAGCAATACCGACCTGTTCTTTTTTACGAACAAGCCCAATAGTAAGGTTAGGCAGACAGAACCGGCCAGGAGTACTTCCGGTATAATTTGCAACAGGTCGGGTATCATGGAAACCGGTTGGTTCATAGCGTTACGGATTGGTATTTATCCCTAACGAAAACCAGGTGCCGGTAAATGTTTCGGCAAAAGGGTTGATGAAGTCGAGCAGAAGCTGCGGCAATATTCCAAACAATAAAGCGGCAACCGCTAATGGCAATAACATAGCATACTCGCGTGCGGTCAGGTCATTCAGCTCGGCATAACTGGCTCTTACTGCAAATGTTCCAAAGAACATGCGCTGAATAGTCCACAGGTAATAGGCAGCACCTAACAATAGCCCTAATGTAGCTACCACAGGCATCCAGAGCGGAACAAGGTTGTTATAGCTGTGCGATTGAAATGCACCAAAGAAGATGAGCACTTCGCCAATAAAGCCTGCAAAGCCGGGCAGGCCCAGCGAAGCAAAAAATGCAATCAGCACAAAAGCCGTGTAATGCTTCATGTGCGATGCAAGGCCCGAATAGTTTTCGATCAGCCGATCGTGTGTACGATCATACAAAACACCGGCAATCAAAAACAGCATGGCTGAAATTATACCATGACTAACCATCTGGTATATTGCCCCGGCAACTCCTTCCGTAGTGGCCGATGCAATGCCCAGCAAGACAAAACCCATGTGCGAAACCGATGAATACGCAATAAGTCGTTTCAGATCTTTGCTGGCCAACGCATTCAATGCTCCATATATAATAGAAACTACACCTATACCGGCCACCCAATCGCTGAAGTAAACGGCACCATCCGGGAATACCGGGTACACAAACCTTAAAATACCATAGCCCCCGATCTTCAGAAGCAGCGCAGCCAGAATAACCGAGATAGCTGTGGGCGCTTCCACGTGCGCATCGGGCAACCACGTGTGAAACGGAACAGCCGGCAGCTTGATGGCAAAGCCGACAAACAAAAGAGCGAAGGCCCACAAGCGCCACGTACCTGTGGAGGTGGCATCCAGCCAGGAGCCCGGAATAAAATTTTCGAGATGCTGCATGTGCAGCACGTTAAAGGTATGCACCACTTCATTTGCCCTTTCGGGCGATTGAACGGAGAGGTACAAACCTATCATGACAATCAGAATGAGAATAGAGCCTAACAACGTGTAAAGAAAAAATTTGATAGAAGCATATTCGCGCTTTGGCCCACCCCAGATCCCGATCAGGAAATACATCGGCAATAGCATGAACTCAAAGAAGACATAAAACAGCAGGAAGTCGAGCGCGCAAAAGCTGCCGATGATAGCGCCATTTAAAATCAGCAGCAGCGCAAAATATCCTTTACGGCTTCGGGAAACATTCCAGGATGAGATTGTGGCGATCAGCATGATGAGCACACTTAAGCCAACCAACGGAAAGCTTAAACCATCCACAGCAACCAAGTATTCGGCCTGAAGCTCGCCCCAGGTATTCAGCGAAAGCGAGATCCACGCATGTTGCTCAGCGAATTGTAACCCTTCGCCACTGCTGAAATGGAGGGTCATGGCTATGAAGATGATCAGTTGAAGCATATTGACCCCAAGGGTAATCCATGGAAATGCACGAGTGTACCGGGCCGGTATAAGCAAGGTTGCCAGCGCAGCGGCAACAGGAATAAAAATCAATAACGAAAGATACGGCATCAGTAAAGCATCCAGGTTATAAAAATAAGTAAGCCGGCTATTGCCCACAGTAAATAGCTTTGAATTTTTCCGTTCGCCACCGACCGGGTTATTCCACCCAGCCCACGTGCTGCAAGGGTTACCCCATGCACGGTGCCGTCCACCACGTATTTATCCGTAAAGCCAGCCATGTGCGCAAGAGCTACTTTGCCATAAGCCAGTATATGAATAAACCGGTCTATCCATTTTTTATCGAAGCTGCGGGCCAATGTGGCTATAAAAAGAATAAACCGTACAAGCAGCAGGTTTAAACCATCCAGAAAAGTTTGAATGAGAAAATCGGTTGCAGGCGCTTTGGCATTTCGGGTTAGCCAACCTATTAATAGCGAAGCGACCGTAACCATTAAAGAACCGATAACGATACCTGCGGGTACGGTTAAATCGGTTTGTAAAATCTGTGAGGCGAATGAGTTGAGATGCCCGTTCCGAAACAAAAAGGTAAGCGATCCTGCTGCCAGCAACAGCACCGGCAGTCGCATGACCCACGGGGCTTCCTGTACGGTCAGGTTGTGCGATGCAGGTTTTAAGAAAGTAAACCATAACAACCGGAATATGTATAACGGTGTAGCAAACACAATCGCCCATACGGCTACATTCAGCCACCATAAGTTTTGCTGTTGCGCTGCGTGCAGAATGATTTCTTTTGAGATATAGCCTGCCGTGCCGGGTAAGCCTGCCAATGCTGCCGCACATATTGCAAACCCGGTAAACGTTGCCGGCATCTGCTTTCGTAAGCTGCCGAGGTTGCGAATGTCCTGCACATCAAAGCCGGGTTGATGCTGCGCGGCCCGGTGCATGGCATGAATAACAGAGCCTGCTGCCAGGAACAAACCGGCTTTAAAAAAAGCATGATGCAGCAGGTGCGTAAATGCCCCCGATACTTCGCCCAGCCCGAGCGCAAGAATCATAAAGCCTAACTGCGAGATGGTAGAATAAGCCAGGATTTTTTTGATGTCGGTAACGAGCCAGGCGCCCGCAGCTCCTGCCAGCGAAGACACCACGCCAACACCCGTCATGATCAACCGCGTGTCGGGCGTAAATACCGGAACAACCTGGACCAAAACAAAAATTCCGGCCGCTACCATAGTGGCCGCATGTATCAGGGCCGATACCGGGGTTGGCCCCTGCATGGCATCGGGCAACCAGTTGAACAACGGAAACTGTGCCGACTTGCCCACCACACCGGCAAAAATGCAAATGCCTGCTATCGTGCTCCAGGTTCCCGGAGTAGTGGTAACGGCTGCAAGCTCCAGTGTTCCGCTTTGTGTCCACAAAATCATAAGCCCGATCAGAAACCCGATGTCTCCGGCTTTTGTTAAGAGAAAAGCTTTGGTGGCGGCATAAGCGGCAATGGGCTTTTCGTGCGCGTGTGCAATAAGCCGGTACGAGCAAAAGCCCACCAGCTCCCAGAAACAAAATGTAATGAGCAAATTGGCGCTCCACACCAAACCCAGCATGGCGAAGGTGAACAACCCCAGAAACCCGAAGTAGCGCCCGGTATTTTTTTCACCGGCCATATAGCCTATGGAAAAGATGTGTACCATAGCGGAAACGAACAACACAACCGTTGCCATTAGCCGTGTTACAGGAGTTGATACTATTCCGATGCGGATGATATGGTTGCCGGTTGAAAGCCAGGGCACAGAAAACTGTTCGGTTAGTTGCGTGCCGGAAAGCAATGGAAATAAGATCACAATATATGCGGCCAGCAATAAGACCGAGCTTACGATCGGAACAAGCCGACCGAGCTCACCCTTAACAGCAAAAGCAAGGATTCCCGATGCCAACGGAATAATCAGCGTAACAAGCAGAACCGGTATGGTAATCGTTTCGCTCATCGGTTCTCTTCTTTCAGCTCACTTACCCGGTCGGGCACAGCCGATTTATAATAATGATACACCCGCAGAATAATGGCAATGCCTACGACAGCTTCGCATACGGCAACCAGGATTACAAACAAGGCGAATAGCTGGCCATCCAATCCGGCTTGCTGACGATTGAATACAACGAGATTGAGGTTTGCTGCATTTAACATCAGCTCAATTCCCATCAGGATGAGCAACGCATTTTTTTTGGTGAATACAATCAGCAGTCCGCAGCAGAACAAGAGCACGCTTAAATAAAACAGAAAATCAATATCAGTCATGTGCAGATTTTTTGAATGATGATGCCGTAAACGCTGCGCCAACGAGGCAAACAAGCAATAGCACGCCTCCGATTTCGAATGGTGCCGCATAGCTTGTAAACAGGGTTTCACCAAGCGGCTTTAATTCTTTGCCAATCTGGCTATGGTTGTTTACTAAAAATTCCGTTTGATGATAGCCCCATGCCAAAACCCGGGCGATAGCTGCCGCGATGAGAAAGCCGGCAAATCGGTGCTGCGATTCCACCTGTAATGATTTGCCGGCAACCCGGTTGGTTACCACGATGGCAAATACAATCAGCACGAGCACACCGCCCGCGTAAATCAATACCTGGGTGATGGCGAGAAAACCTGCCTGCATAATGCCGTAGATACCGGCCAGCGCAAGCAAACAGGCCAGCAGCATCAATGCGGCATAAAATACATGGCGCACAAACACTATAGCTATTGCACTTGCTGCCGCCACACCTGCTAATATGTACAACACCGCCTGCTCCATCATGAATTAGCGGGTGGTGTTGTAGGTGGCTTGAATTTAGGTTTAGCCATAACCGGTTTTGCCGGTGCGGGTGTGCCGGTTGTGATTGCCTGTGCCTTGCTTTGCTGATGATCGGCCCATTCTTTTTTGCGTTGTTCAATTTCGGCTACACGCATATTTCCAAAACCGAAGTTATGCGTGGTAACATCAAACGTAGCGAAATCATACTCTTTTGTCATGGTCAGGCATTCGGTGGGGCAAACGGTGGTACACAATCCGCAAAAGCAACACTTGGCCATGTCAATATCAAATACGGCAGCATAAATACGTTTCGGTGTTCCGTCTGATGTTTTACCAAATTCCCCGGGCGAGCGGATGGGCTCAATCGTAATGCAGTTTACCGGGCAGATCTTTGCGCACTTATCGCACACAATGCAATCGTCAATTTCGTTGTGCAGCTTGTATCGCCCGTTATCGGGTACCGGAATAGTTTCATGCGGATACTGAACCGTAGCTATACCTTGCTGATCTTCAAAATACCCGGGTTGCGTAATGGCAAATGTTTTACTGCTTTTGCGGGCGCGTACCATGTGCTTAAATGTCAAAGACAGTCCGTGCGTTAATGTTTTAACGGCCGTGCGAATGCTGTTCCAGTAAGACTGTTCTTTTTGCATGCAGTTGGGACAGATGCGTGCGTTTTACCGCATCCTTCTTCCGGAAACAAAAATACGGCTAAAATGATTACGGCAGCTATGCCTTGCGAAGCGTAAAGTAAAAAGTGCTGCCTTTACCCACTTCGCTTTCCAGCCAGATAGCGCCCCCGTTTTTTTCTACAAACTCTTTGCATAGAATAAGGCCCAGGCCGGTACCTTTTTCGTTTGCCGTGCCGCGTGTGCTGTAGCCCATTGTTTTTTCAAACAATATACGCTGCACTTCCGGTTGAATACCAACACCAAAGTCGCGCACAGCCATTGTAATCCAACCTTCTTTTTCGGTGGCGGAAATTTCAATATCGCCCCCGGGCTTTGAAAATTTAACGGCATTCAGAATCAGGTTCCGGAGCACGAGGTTAATCATATTCATGTCGCCCCAGCCGAATGTATTGGCCGGAACCCGGTTAATCAGCTTCATATCTTTCAGGTGCATGGAAGCGAGGAGATTGAAGTTCTCGTCAACCAGCTTGGATAGCTCTACTTTTTCCTGTTGGATCTTGAGCTTATCCATCTGCAACAAGGCCCAATCCAGCAGGTTGTTGATGAGCGTTCGCGTATGGTTGAATTGCGTACGCAATTCTTTGGTAAGATTTGAAAACTCTTCCCGTGAGATGCTATCTTTTTCCATCAGGTTAAGAATGCCGGAAAGCGCGTTCAGGGGAGATCGCAGGTCGTGCGAAATGATGGAGAAAAACTTGTCTTTTACCTGGTTAAGCTGCTCCAGCTCATCGTTTCGTTTCTTGATTTCTTCCTGGTGCTCGATCAGCAGCTTGTTGATCTGGATTCTGCGTTGACCACTACGATAAACCGTAAACAACATGATAACGGTTAATGAAAAAACCACGACCAGGATGTTTCTTAAAAACTCCTCCCGCCTGATCTCTTCTTCCTGGTCGGATCGGGCCTTACTCAGGGTTGCAATTTCAAAATCTTTGGTTTCGGTTCTAAACCGCAGTTGATCATGAAAAATCTTTTCCACCATATCCTGGCTAAACAAGGAATCTTCCAGTTGCTTGTAGTTTTTATGATAACCCAGCGCAGCTTTGTAATCGCCCTTTCGTTCGGCCAGCACGGAAAGTAATTTGTAACAATCGATGCTCATTTTACCGGCATTGAAACTTTTAGCCGTTGCCAGGCTGCTCTCAATTTTTTTCTGTGCCGGGTCAAACAGCTCCTGCTCAATCAGGATCTCGCTTATCCCAAGATCCACTTCTGCAACGCCAAACTCGTTGCTGGTGCTTTGGTAAATCCGTGTGGCAGAATCGTATATCGCGAGGGCCTTATCAAATTGTTTTGTTTCAAAATAAAGCCGGGCCAGGTGCTTGAGCACGCGCGGCTCCAGTACCGTAAGCTTGCGGGCTTTGGTATTTTTCAGGGCTTTCAATAAGTTATCTTCTGCCTTTTCATAATCCTTCTTGCGTAGAAATACATCGCCCACGGCATCCTGGTTGTAAGGCAGCCCGTCATTATCGCCAATGGCCTGGCTAATTCCGGTAGCCACAGAAAAATGATCCAGCGCGAGGTCAAACTGCCCCAGTTCCGTAAGCACAGTGCCGATGTTATAAATCGCAATGGTCATCTTCAACGAATCTTGTATGGCTCTTGCCACGCGGTACGATTGTGTGAAGTAGTAGTACGCCTCATCATACTTACCCAAATCGCTGTAATCATTACCCAGGAAATTCAGGGATTCGGCTATGGCAGCGCTGTCGCGTTGGCCAACCACAAGCTGTAAATTCTGGTTGTCGAATTTGATGGCGCTGGTGTAGTCTCCGCTAATGGTGGCCAGGAATCCTTTCTGCGAATAGGCGGCTACTTTAGCCCAGTGCCAGTTTTTACTTTCGGCAATGGCCAGCGCCTGGTCAGAGAATTGCTCTGCTTTTACGAAGTTCTTGTACTGGTATTTTTTTGAAAGGTCGAGTATTACATTGAATCGTACGGAATCGTTTGTAGTGTTTCGAAGTACAATTTCGAGGCTATCCGGATTTTCCTGGGCGAGAGCCGGTGTTGCAGCAATCAGACCGGAAATTATTACCTGGCTAAAAAATTTTCTCATCATTTCACAGCAACCAAAGTTTCCACAATGCGCAAATCATCAGCAATATAAAAGCAATAGGGGTAAGAAACTTCCAACTTAATGAAGTTAGTTGATCTATCCGAACACGCGGGTAGGTCCATCGCACCCATATCTGCAAGGCAACCATTATACATGTTTTAAGTACCAGCCAGAAAATACCCCAGAGGTGTATGGAGATTGATCCGGGCTGCCCGGTAGTCCAGTCGGCCAGGCGTACCGCCCCGATATTGGGCAGCGGTGTGTTCCAGCTTCCCCAAAAAAGAATAACACCCACAAAGCTCACTAACAGCATCATGGCATATTCAGCTAACATGATCACAGCCCACCTGAACCCGGAATACTCCGTCTGATAGCCGGCCACCAGCTCAGACTCCGCCTCAGGAAGATCGAAAGGCGCGCGGTTGCTCTCGGCCAGTGAGGCTATGAAAAAGATAATCCAGGCAACAAATAAAACGGGCATGCGAAACACATTCCAGGTAAGCATACCACCTGCAGCCGCTACATCGGGTAATCCTTTTATACCCAAAAGCGGAACAACGGTGTTGTTGCTTAATATTCCCTGCTGAAAAGAAATTTCCTGCAGGTCGAGTGATTGTGCCAGGATGCATACGCACAGTATGGAAATGCTTAGCGGAACTTCATAGGAGATAATCTGGGCAACGGAACGCATGGTGCCCAGCATGCTGTACTTGTTGTTAGATGCCCAACCGGCAATTACAATCCCGATTACATCCAGCGAGATAATGGCGAGCAGGAAAAACAAAGCCGATGAAAACCCAACGCTCCAGCCGGCTGAAAGCGGCAGCACACTAAATCCTGAAAAGATGGGAACGAAAATGATTACCGGTGCAGCTTTAAAGAGAAACCGGTTGGCCGTTGCCGGAACGAGGTCTTCTTTCTGAAGCAGCTTAGCGAGGTCGGCTACGGTCTGGAGCAAGCCGTAATAACCCACTTCCATCGGGCCCAGTCTATCCTGGATAAAGGCTGAGATCTTCCGTTCGGCATAGACCACCATAATGGTATAGAATACCAGGAAAGGTAATATGAACACGAGTGTGGTTAGCACAGCCTTTGGTTATGAGCCTTAAAGTTCTCTTTTTATTTGAGATATAAACTCAACAAAAAGCAAAAATCATACATCCATATAGATTTTAGCGGTTTTAATTCGAGGACGGATATTGTTGCAGGTGCACCCTGCTTCCGGCTTGCTGGCAATGCACAGGAAATTTGTAATATTGCCCAAACTTTTAAATCGTACTGCACATGGCCAATCTGCTTAAAGGAAAAAAAGGAATCATCTTCGGAGCTTTGGATGAAAACTCTATCGCCTGGAAAACTGCATTGAAAGTAAAAGAAGAGGGTGGAGAATTTACGTTGACAAACGCGCCTATTGCCATGCGTCTGGGCACGATTAATAAGCTGGCTGAAGCGTGTAATGCGCAGGTCATTCCTGCCGATGCCACTTCCGAAGCAGATCTGAATAACCTGTTCTCCAAATCGATGGAAGCGTTGGGCGGTAAATTAGATTTTGTGCTGCACTCCATTGGTATGAGCCCCAACATCCGCAAAGGCAAAGAGTATGGCGACATGAATTACGAGTGGTACCTGAAAACACTGGACATATCAGCTTTATCTTTTCATAAAGTTTTGCAAACATCGGAAAAATTAGATGCGCTGAACGAGTGGGCTTCGGTAGTCGGGTTAAGCTACATTGCCGCACAACGCGCATACCCCGATTATACCGATATGGCGCAGGCCAAAGCCATGCTGGAATCTATTGCGCGTAGCTATGGCCAGCGGTATGGAACCAAAAAGAAAGTGCGGGTGAATACGATTTCGCAATCACCCACCAAAACAACGGCAGGTACCGGTATCTCCGGGTTTGATGTATTCTTTGATTTTGCAGACATGATGTCGCCATTAGGTAACGCTTCCGCAGAAGATTGCGCCAACTACATTGCTGTGATGTTCTCGGATTATACCCGTATGGTAACCATGCAAAACCTGATGCACGATGGCGGATTCTCTTCATCGGGTATTACCAATAATCTGATTGAACGCCTGACGAAATAGTTTAATGAGCTGTTGGTCTGACAACCAGCAGCCGGCAACCAGCAACTCTTAAATGGTTTCTTTTCCCCATTGCAAAATCAATCTCGGTCTTCATGTGGTGGAGAAGCGAAGCGATGGGTATCATACTATAGAGACCTGTTTTTACCCTGTACCCCGCACCGATATTCTGGAGGTGATCAAAGCCGATGCATTTGCCTTCACCACCTCGGGCTTACCTGTTCCGGGCGAAGCCGATCAGAACCTGTGCGTAAAAGCCTACCGCCTGCTGGCAAATGACTTTAACCTGCACCCGGTAAAAATTTACCTGCACAAAATTATACCGATGGGTGCAGGCGTGGGAGGAGGTTCTGCCGATGCTGCGTTTACGTTGCGCCTGCTCAATTCACTTTTTCAATTGAATCTTTCGCAGGAGCAATTAAAAAGTTATGCCGTACAATTGGGAAGCGATTGTACTTTCTTTCTGCAGGATCAGCCCATGCTGGCCGGGGGGCGCGGTGAAATGCTTTCGCAGGCCCCGGTAAGTTTAAAAGGAAAATATATCGTATTGGTAAAACCCGGTGTCCATGTATCCACTGCCGAAGCGTATGCCGGGATAGTTCCTTCAAAACCTGCACAAAGTCTGAAATCAGTTTTGCAAATGCCTTTGGAAAGCTGGCGCGAAAAATTGGTTAATGATTTTGAAGTACCTGTATTCAGAAGCTTCCCGGTGATTGCCGGATTGAAAGCGCGGCTTTATGAAAACGGTGCCGCTTATGCCTGTATGAGCGGATCGGGCGCTTCGGTGTTTGGCATTTTTAATGCACCGGTAGATTTGAATACTCAGTTTGCGGATGTCGATTACTGGGCAGGTACGTTTGCCTGAGCTTTGTTTTTTAAGATGGGATAGATAATTACAGCGCTGAGCACGATTGCGGTACCCAGGTAAAATTGCCAGCTCATGACTTCCTGCTGACCAAATACCAGCAATGCCAGTATAATGCCGTATAGTGGTTCCAGGTTCAGTGCAAGCTGGATCATAAAAACAGAAATCCTTTTTGAAAGGTTGATGGATGCCGAGAAAGCATACACCGAGCACGCCCATGCCATGATGGCAATGTAAAACCAATCACTTGGGGTAGGAATAAGATTCAGCCGATCTACCACCGGGAGTCGGACATAAAGTGGCATAAACAGCAGGATAAGTACGCAAGCGCCCAGCATCTCGTAGAAAGTAATGGCATAAGCATTTACCCGGTGCACCAGCTTGGAGTTGATGATGCTGAACCACGCGGCCGTTAAACCGGAGATGATGCCCAACAGCAATCCCAACGGATGCTTGAAGTCGAATGCGAGAATAATCCCCAGGCCGATCAGCACCACAATACCAAGTGCGATTTCAAGCCAGGCAATTTTTTTTCGTTTAAGAAGCGGCTCCAATATGGCAGCCCAGAACGAGCAGGTCGCAAAGCCAACGAGGCTGGTGGACGGATTGGAAATTTTTCCGGAAACAAAAAAGGCAATCCAGTGAATGGCTACAATGATGCTGGTGGCAAAAACTTTTACCAACAGGGGTGTTGGAATACCGAATGGCTTTTTAAGCAACAGCATAACCACGCCCATACCGGCTGCCGCCAGCAGGGTGCGGTAAAAAACCATTTCTACCGAGGGAAGCGTGATGAGCTTACCCAGCACGGCAGTAAATCCCCATAAGAAAACCAGGAAGTGAAGATGAAAGTAATCTCGTGTTGTGGCAATCACCGCGGAACGTATTTATACATGCCCATCGAAATCAGCACAAATACACCGTTGGGCAACCAGGCTGCCAGGAAAGGCGGTAGCGAGCCTGTTTCGGCAAAGGTGCGTGTCATGGTAAAAAACAAAATGAAGATGAATGAAAGTAAAAATCCCAACGCGATCTGAAAACCGGTGCCACCCCGGCTCTTGCGCGAGGATACCAGCACGCCCATAAACACCAACACAAATATGGTAAACGGAGTGGCGTACCGGATTTGCTTCTCGGTTTCATAAATCTCTACCCCTGTGCTTCCGCGAAAGCGCATCTTCTCGATCTGCTCGGTAAGCTCATCCAGCGTCATGCCATCGTAACCACGATCGGTAGCTTCAAAATCTTTTGGTGTAACGGTAAGCGTGGTGTCCAGAGCATCGCCCCGCGTGGCTAATTGTATAGGGGTACCGCTCTTATGAATCCTGAAGATGCTGTCTACCGGTTTGTGTTTCCAGTAGCGCAGGGTCCATTTGTTTTTGGTGGTATCCCATTGAATGTTTTCGGCAGTGAGCTTTTCAACCAGCCGGTTGCTGTCAAACCGTTCCAGTGTAAACTGGTGGCCGAAATTCGTTTGGCTGCTGAAGCTCTGAAGAAAGAGATAAACGTCAGGTTCAATCTGCATGTGAATGTTAGACCGGCTCGTCATGTTGTTCTTCTTGAAATACTGCAGCTCGAACTCTATCCGCTCGCGGTTCGATTTCGGAATCACCCAGCCGTTCAGGTAAAAGCTGAGGGCAGCAATAATAAATGCAGCAATAAAGTACGGAACCAGCAATCTTCTGAAGCTGATGCCGCTGCTGAGCATGGCGATGATTTCGGTATGTGCGGCCATGCGCGAAGTAACGTACACAATGGTGATGAAAACCGTAATGGGCGCAATAAGGCCGGCAATCCACGGAATGAAATCACCATAATAACCCAATATGCGGGGCGTGCTCAGGTTGTTGACAACAAACTTGTCGATCTTTTCAGTTACATCAATTACGGTAATAATGGCCACCAGTATCAGCACCACGTAAAAAAATGTAGCCAGGATTTTCTTGATGATATACCGGTCTAAAATGGTCATGCCCAAAATTTACAAGCGCTGCGATACAATTTTTACCATACGGTTTTTCCAGGTGCTGAATGTGCCTTCCAGGATCTGCTGCCGGGCTTGTTTCACCAGCCAAAGATAGAATGCAAGGTTATGGATAGAAGCAATTTGTGCGCCTAAAATTTCTTTTGAGATGATCAGGTGGCGCAGGTAGGCCTTTGAATAAAACGAGCTTACGTAATCACCTGATTCAGGATCGATGGGAGAAAGATCATCTTTCCATTTTTCATTGCGGATGTTGATAATGCCCTGCGTGGTAAACAACATACCGTTGCGGGCATTTCGGGTGGGCATCACACAATCAAACATATCAATCCCCAATGCAATACATTCCAGGATATTTTCGGGCGTGCCCACACCCATCAGGTAGCGGGGCTTGTCTGCCGGTAAGATGCCGCAAACCAGGTCGGTCATCTCGTACATCATTTCGTGCGGCTCACCTACCGATAACCCGCCAATGGCATTGCCGGGTTGGTACTGGCTTGCAATAAACTCGGCCGACTGCGTGCGGAGATCTTTGTACACGCTGCCCTGCACAATCGGGAATAAAGCTTGCGAATAACCGTACTTTCCTTCAGTTTCACTCACCCGTTTTACGCACCGCTCCAGCCAGCGGTGCGTAAGCCCCATCGATTTTTTGGCATAGTCATATTCGCATGGATAGGGTGTACACTCATCAAACGCCATAATAATATCAGCCCCGATGGTGCGCTCAATGTCCATTACGCCCTCTGGCGTAAACACATGCCGCGAACCATCTATGTGCGATTTGAAGATCACACCTTCTTCCGTAATCTTCCGATTGTCGCCCAATGAATAAACCTGGTAGCCGCCACTATCAGTAAGAACAGGACGTTGCCAGCCGATAAACGAATGCAGCCCCCCGGCTTTTTCGAGAAGCGAAAGCCCCGGCCGCAGGTATAAATGGTAGGTATTACCCAGGATGATCTTAGCGTCAATGTCATGTTCCAGCTCGCGCTGATGCACCGCTTTTACCGAGCCTGCCGTACCCACCGGCATAAAAATAGGTGTGGGTATTTCGCCATGATCGGTTGTTATTATGCCTGCACGGGCTTTGGAGTGCAAATCGGTTGCCGAAAGAGTAAATTTCATTGGGCTGCAAGTTAGGGTTAGGGTTTTGGGCGTGCAAATGCAGCAGGCTTATCGCTTTTTCCGGTAACGTAATGGTTAATCATACCGCTCATTTGGGTGAAGCCTTTATCTTTGTCGGGTTTAAAAAATTTTCATTGAGTTTAGTTGCTGTTGTTTTTCTTGCGGTGGTTGGCGTGCAGGTGGCGTACCTTTGCTTGTTGCTGTTCGCTTTTCTCCGAAAGAAAGTTAAACCTGCTGGTGAACCGCAACCAATATCCATTATTGTTTGTGCGCACGATGAAGAGGAAAACCTGCGTGAGCTGGTGCCGGCATTGCTCAGCCAGGATCATCCGGAGTTTGAGGTAATTGTAGTGGAAGATCGTTGCAATGACGGCACGTATGATTACCTGCGCGAAACCGTTCAGCAGCACCGTAACCTGCGTATCGTGCGGGTGCAGCATAAGCCCGATCACATCAGTGGAAAAAAATATGCTCTCACCCTCGGTATAAAAGCAGCCCGGTATGAGCACCTGCTTTTTACGGATGCGGATTGCCGCCCGGCCAGCAACCAGTGGGCGAGGATAATGGCATCTGCCTATAAGCCGGAAACAGAAATCGTGTTGGGTTTTTCGCCTTACCAAAAAAAGAAAGGTTGGTTAAATACCTTTATCTGGTTTGAAGCGCTGCTTACGGCTGTCCAGTACCTCGGGTTTGCATGGCTGGGGCATCCGTATATGGGGGTCGGCCGCAATCTCTCTTATAAAAAATCGAAGTTCCTGGCGGGTAAAGGATTCATTACACATCAGCATGTGACGGGTGGAGATGATGACCTGTTTGTAAACCAGTATGCCAATCGTAAAAACACCGTGGCAATAGCTACACCCGGTTGTATCGTATTCTCAAAACCGGCAACCGGCTGGAAAGAATTTCTGCATCAGAAGCGGAGGCACCTCGCTGCCGGCCGGTATTATCGCATAGGCGACAAGCTTATACTGGGCTTGTTTATGGTTACCTGGCTCGCTGCCTGGCTTATGCTGGTGCCCGCTTTAATGGCTGATAATATTTTTCTGCTGACCGGTGTATTTTTAGTCAGGCTGTTGATACTCATGGTTTTGTTAAAGACGCTGGCGCGCAAAACAGAAATACACGTTGAAGTGTGGCAAGTGCCCTTTTTAGATTTTATTTTTGGCTTTTATTATCTTGTAACCGGCCTGCGGGCGTTAGTTGCGAAACAATTACGATGGAAGAATTAGAAGAAAGCCGGTTTTCATCCAAGGCGCTGGAAGATTTTAAGCTGATCGATATGGCTGTGGCCGGAGACGATAAGGCTTACGCGAGGCTTTTGCAGCGGTATAAACGCCCGGTGTACCATATGATATTAAAAATGGTGCGCAACATAGACGATGCCGAAGATCTTACCATGGAGTCGTTTTCCAAAGCATTTCGCAGCCTGGCCCGGTTTAAAAAAGATTTCACCTTCAGCACGTGGCTGTTTCGTATTGCCACCAACAATACCATCGACTTTATCCGGAAGAAAAAGCTGAATACGCTTAGTATTCAAAACACATTTACGGATGATGACGGGCAATCGGTAAGCATTGATGTGGAAGATGACGCCAACCTCAATCCCCAGGACGAAGCCATTAAAGCCCAGAAGGAAGAGCTGATACAGGTGTTTGTAAACATGCTTCCGGGCAAATATCAGAAGCTCGTGCGCCTCCGGTATTTTCATGAGCTAAGCTACGAGGAAATTGCAGCCGAGCTCGAAGCCCCGTTGGGTACAGTTAAGGCCCAGCTGCATCGCGCGCGCGAGCTTATGTACGACCTGGTGAAAAACAAAAAAGAGCATATCTGATCCGCCAGTTGATCACCTCCTTTACAGGCTAAAATTTTTGCAACGGTTTGCAGGAACCAAACTATTTGTTACTTTTCGGCTGTGAAGCGCCTTTTCGCTATATGTATGCTATTCCTGTTCCTGCTCAATGTGCTGGGATACTATGGCGTTTTGGTGGGCTTACAGGCAAAAAACAAGCAAAATCTCCTGGCGCAATTCGATTCAGACGAGTATGAGCGACAGCACGAGGTTACGATTAAAGTGCCGCTTACCGTGCCTTATGCTACAGATTCCAGGGAGTTTACCCGCGTAGATGGCGAATTTGAGCACGAAGGCGAAACCTACCGGATGGTAAAGCAGAGGCTGCAAAGTGATACACTTTATATAGTCTGCATCAAAGACCAAACCTCGAAAGATATTAAGCAAGCGCTGGCTGAATATGTAAAATCATTTTCGGACAAGCCCGCCTCAGAAAAGAGTCAATCCAAAACCTTACAAAACCTGATCAAGGATTATATCGCAACCACTACCGTGTTACAATCCCGTAACGCAGGCTGGAGCTATGCTGTTGTGCAAAGCGATATCCCGGTATCATTAACTTCCTGGGCTTCCCAGTCAACCAGTCCGCCTCCCCGGGCTTGATTTAATTTAAGCAAGTCTTGTAAAGACCCTGTCTGCACCTGCAAGCTAAGCAGTGTGCAGGAGCCGTTGCCTATGGCAACTCCGTTTCATGTGTTTCCAAAACAATTGAACAATAACCCTAAAACCAATAATTAATTCCGCATGAAAAAAATTCTACTGTTACCCGTATTCTGCCTGGGCTTTGCCACGATTACGCTCAGCCAGACATTCTCCGATGCCATTATGATGAATAAAAAGGAGATATGCTTTGCCTTTATGTACGACCAGGGCACCTGGGATCAATACTGGGAAGGCGCCACCCTTATTACCAACGAGAACATAGGCACATTTACACGCGCTACCTACATGCCTATGATTGCGTACGGAATAACAGGCAAGCTGAACGTGTTGCTTTCGATTCCTTATGTAAGCACCAAATCAACCGGTGGCCAGTTGGCCGGGGTGCAGGGACTTCAGGATGTGAACGTGGCAGTAAAATACGAAGCCTTTAAGAAAGATTTTGGCAAGCACCGGGTTTCAGCGCTTGCAGTTGCTCAGTTCGGCACACCTATGACGAACTACTTGTCGGATTATATGCCATACAGCCTGGGCCTGGGCACGCAGGAAGTTACCGGCCGTGTGATCGGGCAATATGAATTCAACAAAAAGATATACGTGCGTGCTTCAGCAGCTTATGTATGGCGCGGGCAAACCGAAGCAGAAAGACCTTATTATTATGCAAATGGCAGCTACTATACCACATTTATGGATGTGCCCAGCGCTGTAAATTACCAGGCTATACTGGGCGGCTGGGCGTTGAAGCATAACCTTCGTTTAGAAGCATCCTATAATATTCTGAATTGTGTGGATGGAGATGATATCCGCAGGTGGAACATGCCTCAGCCTACCAACAAAATGGAGGTTACACAGGCTGGCTTTTTCGCTCAATATTATTTTAAATCAATAGAACCGCTTAAAGGTTTCAGCCTGATGGCATCTTATAACCAGGTGCTGGAAGGTAGGAACATGGGTAAGACAACCGGCTTTGGCGGAGGAATAACTTATCAATTTACATTTTGATCTAACCACCATCCTACTATGAAAAAGATAATAGCAATTAGTCTAAGCCTGGCATTGATTGTAGCATCAGTAACCAGTTGCGAAAACGAACTCCCGACAAGTTTCAATTTCAGTTCTTATGAATTTACTGATTTGGATGTTGACGGTGGAAGCTGGCAGCCCATCTTATTATCAAGCGCAACCGATATTGCCGTTGCTGCGCCTGCAGCAGTAAGCTCTGCCGAATACTTGGCTGAGCTGAGTGCGCTTAAATCGGCCACACAGAGCTTAACCGGAAACCAGGCCGATGCGGTGGAGTACTGGACCAACAACCCGTTGATCCGCTGGAATGAAATAGCCCTGGAGCTTGCCGCCAAATACAATCTTATTCCTCCTCCCAATCCGGATGGCACCTATACATTACCAACGGCTGCTAACCCGCAAGGGCCGCCACCATTTCCGTTTGCGCACCCGCCCTATACCAGCCGTATGCTGGCATACCTGAGTGTGGCGCAATTTGATGGATTGATAACGGCCTGGCATTATAAATACGAGTACAACCGCCCTGCCCCGTATGTAACAGATGCCGGTATTCAGTATGCCTACAAGAAGAATACCTTACCCTCTTACCCAAGCGATGGTGCTGTTATTGCTGTTGTATCGCGCGATGTGCTGAAAGCCATGTTCCCGCTGGAGCATGATTACCTGGATGCGAAAGCAGAAGAGCACCTGAGCAGTTTAGTATGGTCCGGTTCCAACACCACCAGCGATATTGAAGCCGGTAAAACAATCGGAACCGCTGTTAAAACAGCAGCATTGGCACGCGCCTCAACCGATAAGATGAGCGCAGCGCAGACGCCACGGCCTGTATCCGATGCAATCAAGCAGGCCGCCTTCGATCGTTTCGGCTGGTCATGGGATAACATGGAAAGCCCGGTTCGCCCGGTTGGACTTACACCCTTGTTCGGGCAGGTAACCATGTGGAATGTGCCCAATGTAGAAGATGTTCGGATTGCAGTACCCCCGGCCCCCGGAAGCGTACAATTTGAGACCGATGCCAAAGAGCTGAACAACTTTGCCAGGAACGTTACAGAAGGTCAGCGTAAGATAGCCAACTGGTGGTCGGATGGTTTGGGAACATATACACCTCCCGGTCACTGGAACAGGCGCACCAAAGAATACATCATTAAATATGAAATGAATCCGTTGCGCGCTGCCCGTACGTTTGCCTACCTCAACATGGCCGTAATGGATGCAGGTATCGCCTGCTGGGATTCGAAATACTATTACCATTATCCGCGCCCCATACAAACCATAAACGGATTTAAAACCATACTGGGCACTCCCAACTTTCCAAGCTATCCTTCGGGGCACAGCACATTTTCAGGTGCTGCCGCGGAAGTATTGGCTTACATATTCCCGGCCGAAGCAAATGCTGTACGTGCATGGGCGAGGGAGGCTGCCGAATCCCGGATATACGGGGGCATCCACTACCGGTTTGATTCTGAAAGCGGAATAACGCAAGGAAAGGAAGTGGCTGCTTATGCAATTACAAGGGCTCAAAACGATGGCGCAGATGATTAAGAGGTATTTTCCGGTTCTGCTTATTCTATTTCTATTCGTGTCATTTTCTACCCGGGCACAGGAAGATTCATTGCGTACACGTAAGCTCAGCGAGGTAGAGGTGAGAGATAAAAGACTCCTGGATGTAAACAGGTTGTCCGAATCTCCGGGTACCAATCTATGGTCGGGTAAAAAAAATGAAGTGATCAATTTAGGAGGTACCAATGCCAACATCGCAGAAAAAACCGGTCGGCAGATTTTTGCCAAAGTGCCCGGTGTATTTGTGTATGATATGGATGGCAGCGGCAACCAGATGAATATTTCCACACGCGGGCTTGATCCGCACCGTGGCTGGGAGTTCAACATCCGCAGAAACGGTTCCATCACCAACTCCGATATTTACGGGTACCCGGCCAGTCATTACAGCATTCCCATGGAAGCGGTTGACAGGATTGAGCTGGTGAGGGGAACAGGTTCTCTTCAATATGGCGCCCAGTTTGGCGGCATGCTTAATTATGTAACCAAATCCCCGGATAGTACCCGTGCATTTGGACTTGAGAGCATTACATCGGTTGGATCGTACGGGCTGGTTACTTCATACATTGCGGCAAGCGGCACAATAGGCAAGTTCCAGTACACTACCTACTATGCGAAACGGGTTTCGGAAGGATACCGTAAGAACAGTGAAACAGAATACGATGCGCAGTCGGTACAACTGACCTACGCACCGGTTGAAAATCTGAAATTTACCGCTGAGCTGAGCCGGTCGAATTACATTTATCATATTCCCGGGGCATTAACGGATGCGCAGTTTGCCCAGGATCCCCGTCAGTCAACACGTTCACGCAATTACTTCAATCCTGAAATTTATGTTCCCTCATTCCGGGCAGACTGGGATTTGGGTAAGCGCACTAAAATAACGTGGCTTACCTCGGCTGTGCTGGGCTATCGGAACAGCGTGATGTTCGATCGCCCGGCCGATGTGCAGGATGTGATTGACCCGGTAACGAATCAGTATGCGGCTCGCCAGGTTGATATTGATAATTTCAACAGCTACACATCGGAGCTGCGTATGTTGCATAGCTATACGCTGCGCGGCCTGGAAAGCAAGCTGATAGCCGGTGTTCAATATTTCAACAATGATTTGCACCGGAGGCAGCAAGGCAGGGGAACAACCGGTACGGATTTCGATCTTTCTCTTACCGACCCGGTGTTTGGGCGCAACATGCACCTGAAGTCAACCAACGTGGCCTTGTTTGTTGAAAATAAATTTCAGCTAACAAAAGCATTTTCGGTTACGCCCGGCTTACGCTACGAGTCAGGTCAATCCCGTATGACGGGTATTATCTCCTATTACGATGCGGATGATGTACCCAATACTATTTTGCACGAGTTTCCATTGCTGGGCTTAAATGCGCAGTATTCGTTAAAGCAGGGATCGCTTTATGCAGGCTGGTCGCAGGCGTATCGCCCGGTTATCTTTAAAGACATTGTGCCGGCATCTGTTTACGAGCGTGCTGACAAAAACCTGAAAGATGCCTATGGTTACAACCTCGAAGCGGGCTTTCGTGGAAATTCCCGGAGCCTGCATTGGGATGTCGGGGTATTTCATGTACAGTATAATAACCGGTTAGGTGCGCAGGCCATACGCGATGAAGCCGACCAGTTTTACCTGTACCGCACTAACATCGGCAATTCGGCTACTACAGGGGCGGAGATCTATACGGAATATGTGGCTCCGTTGTATAAGCGGGTAGCGATTTCCGTGTTCACATCCACCGCGTTCTTCAATGGCCGTTATACCCATGCATACATCCGCTCAGGCGAAAACAACGTGGATATATCCGGCAATAAGCTGGAAAGTGTTCCGGGAGTAATAACACGTAACGGGGTAACCCTTCGCTCAGCGTTTGGAAGCATGTCGTTACTGTATAGCTATGTGGACGAAACGTATGCCGATGCCCTCAACACCGTTACACCATCTGCCAACGGTGCGGTTGGCCTGGTGCCGGGCTATGGTTTGCTGGATTTTAACTCCACCTTCTTTATCAAGCAGGTTACGGTACGTGTAAACGTAAATAATATTACCAACAAGTCTTACTTCACCAAGCGTCCTTCTTTCTATCCCGGTCCGGGTATCTGGCCGTCAGATGGAAGATCGCTGGTTGTATCAGTTGGGTTTAAGATATGATAGAAATTGTTGTTTAGTTTTTTTTTGTTGTTTTAGGGTTGAATGCCGGGTAGGGGTACCCGGCATTCTTTTTTACCACGCAATCGTTTTCACCAAACATATCGGTATGGTTTATTGATTCCTTAAAAGGCATTAGTATATTTAAGCAATGTCTTTTGCTTCCCTGCTTGCTGAATATACTACCCGGCCAAACATTTGGGACGAAATGTGCGTGCAGGATGAGATCCGAAATCATTACCAGGTTTTTTTTGATTCCCTGAGCCAGGTATCGCCAGCCGAGCTTTCGCGTAAAGATGAGCTGGCTAAAAAGCTTTTCATGAGCCAGGGCGTAACGTTTACCGTGTACAACGATGGTGAAGGCATTGAAAAAATTTTCCCGTTCGATATCATTCCCCGCATTATTACAGCTACGGAATGGCAGCATATTGAAGCCGGTATAAAGCAGCGCATCAAGGCGCTTAATATTTTTCTGAAGGATATTTATCACGACCAGTTTATTATAAAAGACGGAGTGATCCCGCCTTCGCTGGTTCATTCCTGCCCGAATTTCCTGCGCGAGATGGTGAATGTAGATGTGCCTTTCAACATTTATACGCATATATCGGGTATCGACCTGATCCGCGACAGCGATGGCTCATTCTATGTTTTGGAAGATAATCTTCGAACTCCGTCAGGCGTTTCGTATATGCTGGAGAACCGGAACATGACGTACCGGGTCTTTCCGGGACTGGTGCCGCGCAATAATGTCCGGTCGGTAAAGGATTACCCGGACCTGCTGCTGAAAAACTTATTAGCCATCAGCAACCGGCAAAAAAGTCAACCTACTGTGGTATTGCTGACACCGGGTATTTATAACTCGGCCTACTTTGAGCACACCACGCTTGCGCGATTGATGGGTATTGAGCTGGTGGAGGGGCGCGACCTGGTGGTTGATAATGCCAAAGTGTATATGAAAACCACGGCCGGGCTAAAGCAGGTAGATGTTATTTACCGGAGAGTGGATGATGATTTTATTGATCCGCTGGTCTTTAATCCAGGCAGCATATTGGGTGTATCGGGTTTGTATTATGCCTATCGTAAAGGTAATGTGGCCATTGTGAATGCACCGGGCAATGGTGTGGCTGACGATAAAGCGGTATATCCGTTTGTGCCGGATATGATTAAGTACTACCTGAACGAAGAGCCGATATTAAAGACTGTGCCTACCTACGCGATGGAAAACCCCGATCATTTTAAGCATGTATTTGGGAATATCGCTAAAATGGTAATTAAGAAAACCAACGAGAGTGGAGGCTATGGAATGCTGATGGGCAGCGCTGCAACGGAGCAGCAGGTAGGCGATTATAAAAAAGAAGTTGAGAAAAACCCAAGACAGTTTATTGCCCAGCCTATTATCA
This sequence comes from Cyclobacteriaceae bacterium, assembly GCA_026129485.1. Classification (GTDB taxonomy): domain Bacteria; phylum Bacteroidota; class Bacteroidia; order Cytophagales; family Cyclobacteriaceae; genus ELB16-189. Next base: position 228,075 of record JAHCHY010000002.1, on the reverse strand, counting down.
GCTTGTCGTCAGTACCTTGTTTTATTAATAACAAGATTCAGCCGAGGCATGTTGATCTGCGTCCGTTCGCGTTGTATGGCCCGCAGGGAATTGAAATTGTGCCCGGTGGTTTAACCCGTGTGGCCTTGCGGGAAGGCTCGCTGGTTGTAAATTCTTCGCAGGGTGGAGGAAGCAAAGATACCTGGATATTAAGTTGATGCTGATATGTTAAGCCGAGTTGCCGATGCTGTTTTCTGGATGGCCCGCTACATGGAGCGGACAGATAACATTTTGCGTGCGCTTCGTACCAACTATATCGCTTCGCAGGATGAAATCCAGAATTTTGACTGGCAGCTCTGGATTGACGGGCTTGGCGCCACCGCGCAAAAAACAGATGTTAAGCTTGCTTACCGCGAAGCTTTGCATCACCTGCTGCTGAATAAGGAAAATGATACGTCTGTAATTACCAACATTGTGCGGGCCCGCGAAAATGCCCGGTCGGTTCAGGATTATGTAACCAAAGAGGTGTGGCAGAGCATGAATGATTATTATCACCTCATTCGCGATAAGCACACCGAATACCTGCTTCTGCATGGCGATCCGGTTACAGCATTTGATAACCTGCTGCGGGAGAGCACCCTGTTTTACGGAACGGTGGACATAACCATGAACCGGGGCGAGGGCTATACATTTCTGAACATTGGTAAATACATTGAACGATTGCTGCGCAGCCTGGATATTCTGGAGCTGAAGCTGAAGGAACTTGAAACGAACGATAATGAAATGGTGCAGTGGAAATACCTGTTGTACTCGCTCTCCGGCTACGAGTTCCACACCAAGTTCTATCGTAATACATTAACGACCGAGAGCGTGCTGCACCAGGTAATTTCAAATGTGCAGTTTCCGCACTCCGTGTTTTATTGCCTGTTGCGGGTTGAGCGCTACTTCAAAAATTTAGATACGATTTCGTTACCGGAGCACTATAAGGAGCTTGAATTTTTGTTGGGGCGCGCCCTCAGTAACTTAAGGTATGGTATGCCTGCCCGGCCAACCGTTGAAGGAATCAAGCCCTTGATTGAAAGCACCCGAATTGAAATTAAATCATTAGGCCAGAAGCTTGCTGGTTTTTATTTTGGATATTCATAAATCGCTACTATGCCGTTGTTTTACATCCGACATAAAACACATTACATTTATTCAGGTCAGGTTATTGACTCGGCCAACCAGGTTAAGCTGTATCCGGTTAATGATGAGTTTCAGCAGGTGAGTGAACATCAGCTCAGGATTTCGCCAAACCCGACCATACACACCATCCGCGATTATTTCGGTAACCGAACAGGTTTTTTTACGGTTGTTGCACCGCATACCGAGCTTTCGATTGACAGTATACTGGCAGTTGAAATGAAGAACAAGCCGCAGCCTGTAAAATCATTGGAGCCATCGGAGGTGTGGAAAAGAACCCACAGCGATGAAATTCAACTGCTGTACCACGATTTTCTGAAAGCCGAAGAAGCAAAAAGTCAGCGCGAAATACAGGAAGCTGTGCACGAGATCCTGGGTAAAGTGCAGCATCCGCTGGATACGATTGCTGACCTGTCGAATTACATCTATGATAATTTTACCTACAAAAAAGGAGTAACCAGCATAGAAACCAGTGTAGATGAATTGTGGAACCTGCGGGCCGGTGTCTGCCAGGATTTTGCGCACCTGCTGTTATATATGCTTCGCTTAATGGGTGTGCCGGCCCGTTACATCAGCGGTTATATTTGCCCGGGTGATAGTGAGTGGCGTGGCGAAGGAGCGACACATGCCTGGGCCGAAGCCTGGTTGCCTGATACGGGCTGGGTGGGTTTCGACCCGACCAATAAGTGTATTGCAGGTGAGCGCCATGTGCGCCTGGCTTCCGGAAGAAATTTTAGTGATTGTACGCCCGTGAAGGGAACTTATAAGGGTGCGAATGAGCATAAGCTGGAAGTTACCGTTCAGTTTGGCACCAAAGCTTTTTCAGACGATCAGCTGGCCAGCTTATCGCCTACATTTACCAGTGGCAGCACCCTTGAAGAAGATATGCCGCGCAATTCCTATATGGCATACATGCAAATGCAGCAGCAACAGTAAATCAGCTACAGTATTTTGGTAAGAAATACTCCCGCAGCCACAGCCAGCAAGCCAACGGCAAAGCTGGAAATGCTATAGACAGAAAATGTCCAGTAATTACCGGCTTCTAATAATTCCAGGTTTTCATAGGCAAAGGCAGAAAAAGTGGTGTATCCTCCGCAAAAGCCGGTGGCAAGAAATAATCTCCATTCCGGGGTAAGCCATTCAAATTTTTCCGAGAACCCGTAGATAATACCGATTATTAAGCAACCCGCAATATTGGCTGTCCAGGTGCCCCAGGCAAACCCGGATGGTACGCGGACAAATAAAAGCGAAGTAGCATACCGGCATATGCTGCCGATAAATCCGCCAAGGCCGACTAACAGGAAAGCTTTCATTCGAGCTGCAGGCCGAAGCTATCATATATTTTAGCTCTTGCCTCTTTGTTATCGGCCAGAATAAGCAGGTGATCATTAGCCTGAACTTCCGTTTCACCGCTGGGTGTAACGTATTTATCCTGCCGGTGTATTAGCACAATGAGCGATGATTTGGGAAGCTTCAGCTGAACAATTTGTTTGCCCACGGCTACAGAAGCTTCCGGAATATCCAGCTCAATCAGCTCCGATTTCGATCCGTCTTTCAATTCAAGGTCAAGCGGGAATTTTCGTTTAACTTTTTCGGGTACGCCTACGTGCAGCCATTTGGCCATCAGCGAAAGCGTGGAGCCCTGCAGTACAACTGATGTTACCGATATAAAAAATACAAGATTGAAAATTACATCTGCATAGTGTACACCAGCAATCAACGGGTATGTTGCGAATACAATAGGAGCAGCGCCCCGTAATCCTACCCAGGAGATAAAGAGCTTTTTTCGGAAATTCAGATCCTTTGACCGGATAAGCATCAGGAACACAGCCAATGGCCTTGCCACTACAATCAGGAACAGGGAGATCAGGATACCCTCGCCAATAATCGGGGTTATTTTGGAAGGATAAACCAGCATTCCCAGCGCGAGGAACATTACTATCTGCATGAGCCAGGCAATCCCGTCAAAAAATTTGATCAGGCTTTTCTTATGAATGATGTTGGCATTACCAAGGATTATACCGGCTCCGTAAATAGCCAGGAACCCGTTACCCCCGATGGCATCGGTAAACGAAAAAATAAAGAACATCAACGAAATAGTTAACACGGGGTACAGTCCTGCCACATCCAGGTTTATCCGGTTAATCACATACACCATCAGGCGGCCACCCCCGTATCCGCATATCGCGCCAAGCACCATTCCTTTCACGAATTTGGGAATCATGAGCGCAATGGATGTTTCAGGATGTATGACCAGCTCGATAAAGCTGATGGTGAGGAAGTAGGCCATCGGGTCGTTGCTGCCGCTTTCAAACTCAAGCAGCGGGCGGAGATTGCCTTTTAATCCGACATTTCTTGTTCGCAAAATTGAAAATACGGCTGCAGCATCGGTGGAGGATACGATAGCCCCCAGCAGCATACCTTCAATAATTGAAAAATTAAGTACATAGGCCGTGAAAACTCCAACCGTTACAGCTGTAACCAGCACCCCTATAGTTGATAGCACAAGGCCATTTTTGAGAACCGGCTTAATGCTTTCCAGCTTGGTGTCAAGTCCACCGGAAAACAGGATAAAGGTAAGCGCAACCACACCCATAAACTGAGCAATCTTGGGGTCATCGAAATAAATCTTTCCGGGCCCCTCAGACCCGGCCAGCATACCCACAATTAAAAAGAGAATAAGGGTGGGGATACCGAACTTGAATGAGGTTTTACTGGCAATGATGCTGGCAAAAAGCAGGATTGACCCTAATAGTAATATGTTCTCGGCTGTTAACGTCACGTTAGCGGGTTCATTTTATAATTTTTTTAAGAGGCTGTATCAAAAATCAGTTCATTGTCAGCCTGACAGTGGATACACTTTTGAGACAGCCTCTTTTCGGGTTTTAAGAGAGTTTCAAGATAATAAAAAGCGCCAAAAGGAGCGCTCCCATTAAAATGATAAACCAAAGTCTTTTTACGTGTTCAAAAAATTCTTTCATATAAAGCGTAGTTAACGAGGCACGGTATATTGTTCCCGCGCCCGTGGTAATTAATAAATTGATACTGGTGAATGCCGCCTGTAGCTGGCGGAACTTAAAAAGGAGGAATTAGCGCGCTCAGGGTGCGTTAATGGTAACTACCGAATAAAATACATGGAAGCTGTTGACCGGGATATGAAGGGCTCCCTTTTTGCGGATGGAGGTTGTCAATTGCAGGCAGGCCCGTTGCCAGTTGGTAATAATGAAGTCGTGGTTGCGCACCGGGTTGATCGGGGCGTTTTCGGTATGATCGCGTACCGTAACTACGTAAGCCTGGCTGATGTGGACGACCGGCTTCCCGTTCGAGGCGCGTGTTCCTCCGGTATCCTGTATAGAAGAAAATGCAACCAGGACAAAAATAACGGGCAACAGTGCTGTAGCCCATATTTGTTTTGTTAACCGGATGATTTTCATGATTACAAATATAATCCTTTTTTAACGTCAGGTTAAGGCCAGTGGCAGCCCGACCAAACCCTTACGCGAGCTGGCTTTATGAATGGATGAAGGCGATGACTTATCTTTGCCTGTAATTACACCCGTATGACAGGCGTTGAACTTATCAGGCAATATTTTCCTGGCCTTACTCAAAACCAGGTAGCCCAGTTTGAGAAGCTGACCGGCTTATATAAAGAGTGGAATGATAAAATCAATGTGATCTCCCGCAAGGATATTGACAATATTTATATAAACCATGTGCTGCACTCATTAGCGATTGCGAAGGTAGTTTCGTTTAAGCCCGGGGCTGAAGTGCTGGATGTAGGAACCGGGGGCGGCTTTCCGGGAATACCGTTGGCAATCCTGTTTCCGGAAACCCGTTTTCACCTGGTGGATTCGATTGGCAAAAAGATTACCGTAGTAACAGAAATTGCAAAAGCGCTGGGTTTAAAGAATGTAAAAGCCGAACAGGCGAGGGCTGAGCAGCTAAAGGGTAAGTACGATTTTGTGGTAAGCCGGGCGGTTACCCGTATGAAGGAGTTTTACGGCTGGGTTCATAATAAAGTAAAACCTGAATCCATTCATAACCTGGACAATGGCATTCTGTACCTGAAGGGAGGGGATCTGGAGGAAGAAATGGGTGAGCTTAAACGGCCGTACAGCGTGTACAACCTTACGGACTACTTCAGGGAAGAATTTTTTGAAACCAAGAAAGTGATTTACGTACCGTTATAGCTTGCTCCCGAAGAATATTCCTTCCACGCGTTCGCCAACCAATAAGCTCGTTACCACCACCTCAACGGTATCACCTGCATTTAATTTATAAATGTTGGAATCGTTGTAATTGATGATGGTTACTACCGGATATCCCACGGCTCGCTTGATATCGTAAAGCGATGTTGTTCCTGAAGTAACTTTTAGTTTTACCGGTATCCCTCCTAAAGAGGAGGTACCCGTAACCGTAAATGAATACACACCGGCTACCGGTGCAGTAAACCGGTTGGAAGCAACTACATTAAAATCATCAAACACATCGGTAAGGGTTACCGGGGAATCATTAAATACACCCACCGGGTTTTGAAAATTAAAGCTGCTTTTAAAAGCATAATTGGTAGCTATGGCAGTGGCGATAGAAGTATCCACATAACCCTTGGTTGTGGCATCGGCAGTGGCGGCAGGTGTGCCTATGTTCTGAATACGAATGCCACCCGCATTGGGATTGTTGGTTAACGCCTGCGCCAGCGTGGTGGTAATGGTAACGTTATTGCCGCCTGAAATGGCCAGGTTGTTATTGGTTGCATTATAGGCAAGTGTCTGATTATCGGTATTCACCGATCCGATGTTTACACTGTTGCCACCGCTTATGGTTAATGTGTTACCGCTTAAGGTCAGGCTTTGATTATCAACGTTGCTTAAGTCGACTTCTTTTGTTCCACCGGCATCGGTAATGCGCAATTTTTTGTCGGCTGTTAATGTTGCACCGGTAATTAATTCGTTGGTAGAACTGTTGTCGGCATCACCCGTATTGCTGATCACACCGTTAGCAATAGCTATACCAGTGCCGGCTGTTAAGCTATTGTTGCCGGAATATTCGGCATAAAAGGCGTAAGGCACGCTCATCAATTGCTGGCTTCCGGCTAATTGATAGGAATTTCCGCCTGTGGGATCAATTTCAATCTGTAACCACTTGTTACCAACCGCCCAGCTTACAAATGCAAAGCTGCCTGCCGTTACATTTCCCTGGCCAATCACTAAGGTAAAGAGTCCGAAAGGATTGGTCTGTGGATTATGGGTTTCAACATATTCTGCTGTGCCTTGTGGTGAGCTTTGAATAATACTGATGCGAACAGAAATGCTTTTGGAGGCAATGGGCTTGCCTTCGTTATCGCGCGCCACACCCTGGTAGTTAATACCCTTGGGTGCCTGCGCAGATGCAGGTAAAGAAACAAGTATAGCCAGGACTGGGGGGAGTAAAAGTCTAATCATAGTCGGTGCCCACTTTTATTATTTTGATGGTTTTGGTTTCGTTATTATGGAGAAACACTTTCATGAAAAGCACACCGGCACTCAGATCACCTAATTGCACCACATTGCTTTTGTCAGGCCTTGCCGTAGTGATGTAGCGGCCAAAGGTGTCGTATAGCTGCATGTGCGAGATCTTTACATCGCAACCTTGCGCGGTAATGGTTATTTCACTTCTTACCGGGTTGGGATAGTAGTCGAACTCCAGTTCCTTACAGGGCAATAGCTCTGGTTGCAGAAAACCTTGAGTAAGAATTACGTCTGAAGCTTGAAGGGTGATTACGGCAGTTTCGCCAATCGAGCTTGTCAGGATAAAATTGCTTACCGAAATATCAAAGCCGGCCAGGTTAGTAACTTGTTGCCGGGCCTGTGCAAGCCCCAGCACGGGTGCCAGCAGCAGTAACATACAGGTAAGTTTCGATCTCATAAGTATTTAGGAAATAGAAACTTACGACTTTTGGTTAAATTTTCAATTAAAGTGTAATTATTTAATGATTTTTTCGCTTTTGGCCGGTTCGCCACAATACCGATCTCTTTGGAAGATAAAATTTCTTGTACGGCAAGGTTTTAAGTCTAAGATATTGATAGCCATACGGATAGTAACTCCCCGACCTGTACCCCGGAAAACAGTTAACACGTGTTAGGCTGAAGCGCTATGTTAACGCCTGGTAAAAGGATGATTACTCTCCAGCTCAGCTCTTTCAGTAGCCGTTAGCTGCAGATCGTTGGTAACAGCGTTGAGGGTAGGCCTGAAAAGCAGGAACAAAACCACAACTACGGCTGTGAATAGCAGAAAGTAAATATTGCCGGTAATAAAAGCCGCTGCTGAAGCAAGCATGCCGGGCATTTCGAAGCCTGCACCTCGTATAATTACAGCGCTTTGATAGCGTTGCAGCTTCTCAGCTAAAGACATATCGGGTGTAATGCCTTTCAATGCTGCCTTAAAAGCTATGTATCCAATGCCCATACCGGCAGGTACAACAGCCAGCACAATGTATTGCAGGAGTGTTTCAAGCTCGGCATTGTGTTCCGGTGTTTCTTCTCCGCTGGCAATCTGCGCATAAACAAAAGTAGCAAAGCCAACCATTACGATAATTAATGCGAAGTAAATCAGGTTGAGCGAAGTAAGCGTGTGTTTGAGAGGGGGTGTCATATCCATAAGCCAGGTTACCCTAAAGCTAACAAATCATTTCATCAATCCCTCCCTGTTTCCCTGCACGCTCTTCAGCATGGTTTCCAGCGTTGCAAAAGTTTTTTCTTTTAAGGCGCGGGTATCTTCTTCCGCACCAACCGAAATTTCGGGGCCGACTACAATTTTGATTTTCCCCGGCCGCATTTGGATTGTGCCCGGCCGCATCAGCTTGCCGGCACCAACTACCGCTATGGGCAACAAAGGTTTTTGTGTATCGGCCGCAATCCGGAAAGCGCCATCTTTAAAGGGTTGCAGCAATTCTTTTTGTACGGTTTTGTGTGCCTTCCGGAAAGACAAGGATGTTAATACCCATATTGAGTATTTCTTTCAACCGCTCCTTCTTCTTGCGGCTTTCGTTGCTGCTGCGATCCACGACCACGCAGGTAGCACGGGTGATCCAGCCGAACACCGGTAGCTTCAATAGTTCTTTTTTGGCCAATGGTCTGAACTGCCCGCGTATGGTCATGGCACACCGGGTAAATCCAGGAAAGAAGTGTGGTTGCTACATAGATATAGGCTTTACCTCGTTCCATATTTTCACGACCGGTAATTTCGTACCGGATAAACGTGAGCATGCTGAAAACCCAGCTCCATGTTTTCATAAAAAAATAGGTAACGGCAACAGCGTGCTGACCGAAGAAAGCCGGCAGGATAATGCCCGGCAGAAACAGGAGCATGAATACGGTAAACACTAAGAATACCCAGAAAATGTAAAGATTCGAAAAGAAAGCAGAAATGAACTTCACGTGAATAGTCTTAAAACAAAAATTCCCGAAAGGTGCGAATCTTTCGAGAATTGTATAAGGCGAACTTTATAAGTGGCGTTCATGAATTATAGTTCGTAACACCCGGCACAGCTACCGGGTACAGACCATCAGCATTGGGAACTACAGGAGGCGATGCATTAAAGTCAAATTGTGCCGGCATTAAGCTTAACCCTGAGTTAAGCGCTTTTTCAAACTCAACTATTTTGCCGGAGTAGGTAGCCATCCGGCCCAGTATGGCTGTCATCGTGCTGCGGGCCCCGTTCCCGGTATCATCAAACTTGTATTCTTTTTTGGCGATGGCAGCAAACAACTCATCGTGTTCGGTTTGATACGGATTGTTTTCCTTGGTACGGTCATATTGATACAGCACTTTGCCTTTGCGATCGGTTATGTTGGCAGCGCCAAAATAAATGTTGCCTTTGGTGCCTATAATAAGCTCATCCACTTTGCTCATGGTGTCTTTAATGTGGCGGCACTGGCTGTTTAAAATAGTGCCATCGGCATAGGTAAACTCTACATAATGATGATCGAAGATCTCGCCAAAGTCCTTGCCTTTACGCACTTCGCGCCCACCCATGCCTTGCGCTTTTACCGGGTAGCTTCCTTTAAACCAGTTGATCACATCAATGTTGTGAATGTGTTGCTCTACAATATGATCGCCACACAACCAGTTGAAGTAATACCAGTTGCGCATCTGGTATTCCATTTCGGTTTGGTTGTACTTGCGCGGGTTTACCCACACGCCTTCGCTGTTCCACCACGCTTGCGCAGATACAATATCACCGATGGCTCCGTCTTTAAATTTTTTATATAACTCCCGGTAAGAATTTTGATAGTGTCGTTGCAAGCCCACGACTACATTCAATTTTTTCTGGCGGGCAATTATCGCTGCATCCAATATCCGTTTAATTCCGGCCGGATCGGTAGCTACTGGTTTCTCCATAAACGCATGCTTGCCGAGGCGCACAGCTTCTTCAAAATGAATAGGGCGGAAGCCGGGTGGTGTGGTTAAGATCACCACATCAGCTAATGGAATAGCTTTTTTGTATGCATCAAAACCGACAAACTTGTTTTCTTCGGGCACGGCCACGCGGTCAGAAACATTTCCATCTTCATTTTCGGAATCGGTTAATGCATTAAAGCATCGATCAATACGATCGCGAAATGCATCGGCCATAGCCACCAGCTTTACATTTTGTTTGGTGAGCAAAGCCTGCATGGCGGCCCCCGTACCGCGATCGCCACAGCCGACCAGGGCAACCTTGATGGCATCATCTACGGAGGTGTTTACATGCTGCGATTTCGATACGAAGGGCAGGGTAGCCAGCGTTCCGGCTATCAGCGAGGTTTTCTTTACAAACTCTCTGCGGGTGTGGGTAGGTTTCATAATTGGTTGCTGGTTACTGGTTTCTTGTTGTACACTGCCAGGAACCAGCAGCGCGTAACCAGAAACTATTTCAAGTACAAGTTATAAAACTTCTCAATCTCTTCTTTGGAAGGTTGTACGAGTGGTCGCACCACGCGAAAGCCTACAAACATGCCATCGGTTAGCCACCACTTGCTTTTGGGGATTTGCGGATCGCGTATGTTCCAGTTGGTATGCGAGGCAATCCGGTTGGCGCAACGCAGCTCGCTGGCATCGTCTAAGTACGAGCCTCCCTTCACGGTTTTGGGATGCTTGGATGCGGGTGTGGTGGAGGGATTTTTGTCGGCTATTTTTGAATAGTAAGCAGCATCGTATTGATCGATTGTCCACTCGCTTAAGTTGCCCAGCATATCGTACAAGCCCCAGGCATTGGGCTTAAGCTGACCTACAAGATGAAATTTACCATTGCTGTTGTCTTCAAAGTAACTATGTTCGCGCAAGCCGGCCGCATCGTTACCAAACGGGTAAGCGGTTTCGCTCCCGGCCCGGCAGGCATATTCCCACTCGGCTTCGGTGGGCAGCCTGAAAAAGATCCCGGTTTTGCTATACAGCCACTTGCAGTACATCACGGCTGCGGTGTGGCTCATGCTGTTGGCAGGATGTTTCGCATCGCGGCCCATACCCCACGTTAAGTCAATATATTGAGGCGTAGCGCGGGTTACCCCGTCAATGGTTTTGCTTTGCAGAAGCGAGTTGTCTTTAAAGTATAAATCCCACTCGGCAAAGGTTACTTCCTTAACACCCATCCAGAACGGAGATAGTTGTATCTCTTTCTGAGGGCCTTCATCATCCTGCCGTCCGCGTTCTGTAGCCGGGCTTCCGATCCTGAACTTCCCTGCCGGAATAGCTGCCATTCTAAAGGTTACCGAAGTGCCGGGTATGGACTGATTGTAGGTTTTGAAATCCTGGGGATGAAGGTCGTTGAACCAGAATAGCAGTACGATGGATATGAAAAAGCGAATCATGAAAAAATGCGAAATGCTTAAAGCTATAAAGCAGAAAGCTTAAAGCCAAACAACTTTTTGCTTTAAGCTTTTCTCTTTAGCAATGCCATATAAAACCCGTCAAACCCTGCTGAAGGCCGGATGCTTTTTTGATCCAGCAGCTCAAACGAATTGTTTTGTGCGTTCAGAAATCTCTCAACCTGCTTTTCATTTTCAGATGGCAGCAAGCTGCACGTTGAATACACCAGCAGTCCGCCCGGTTTTACCATAGCGCTGTAATCTGTTAATACCTGTTGCTGTAATTCTTTTACCCGGTTAACAAAATCCAGCGACAGCTTCCATTTGGCATCGGGGTTTCGTTTTAGCACACCCAGGCCTGAGCACGGTACGTCTAATAGCAACCGGTCTGCCGAACTTTCTAACCGCTTAATGGTTTTGGACGATTCGATTATGCGCGTTTCAATATTGGCCGCACCGGCCCTGCGTGCACGCTTTTTCAATTCTTCTAATTTCCAGCCTTCGGTGTCCATCGCTATAATACGCCCTTTGTTTTTCATGAGCGCGGCAAGGTGCAGTGTTTTGCCACCGCCTCCCGCGCAAGCGTCTATCACACGATGGCCGGGCTCAGCCTGTAGAAAAGGTGCGATCAGTTGCGATCCGGCATCCTGCACTTCAAACAGGCCATCTTTGAATTGCGGCCGGCCGAAAATATTTTGTCGTTGCTTTAATATCAGTGCATCAGGGAAATCGCGTGGAGCTTTTGATTCAACCGAATCATCAGCTAACTGTTGCTGTAACGCTTCGCGCGAAATTTTTAACGTGTTGGCGCGTAATACAACGGGCGCTTCGGTGTTTAAGGCCGCCAGCTCGGTATCCCATAAAGGGCCTAATTCAGCAGCACCCAATTCATCTAACCAATCAGGTATGGATTCCCGGGTTTTCCGGTCTGATTTTACCTCGTCAAAAGCGGCTAATATTTTCTTTCGGTTAAGGTTTTGAAATTCAGTCCATGCCGGTAGCTCGGCCTGTTTCCAGGTGCACCACACGCCTAACAGCTTCCAGAAATCATCATCGGCAGCAGGAGCCACGGTTTTAAACAGCCGGTGCCAACGCACAATATCGTACGTGGTTTCGGCAATAAACCGCCTGTCGCGCGCACCCCATTTGGGATTGCTCTTCAAAACCTTTTCAATCACCTTGTCGGCATATTTCTTGTTAAGAAAAATTTCGCCCAGGGCATCCACAACGGCAGCCGCAAGGTTTCGATAGATTTTCATCGGCAGCAAGTTAAACCGGTGTTTGTATTTGAGCGTAATTTTAAGATAATGTTTTTAACTTGAGCCTGTAAGTAGTTGCTGGCTACTCGCTGCTGGTTCCTGGCAGCGAAAACCAGCAACAAGAAACCAGCAACCAGTAGCCGATTATGAAATCCACACACACCCGGAGAGAATTTGTAAAAAGAACTTCCTTACTGGCCGGTTTGACGGCTGCCCCGGGGTTACTATTTCAGCAGGTAGCAGGGCCTGAAAAAAAGCCGGTCGCGGGTAAACCGTTCAAGCTTGATTATGCCCCGCATGACGGTATGTTTAAAAATCATGCTGGCGCTGATTTTATCGACCAGATCAAATTCATGGCTGACCAGGGATTCCGCTCCATTGAAGACAACGGTTTGCTTGGCAGACCGGTAGCATACCAGGAGCGTATCGGTAAAACTTTGGCGCAACTGAATATGACGATGGGCGTATTTGTAGTGGATGGCGGTGATAACTGGAAAGTTTCGCTTACTACCGGTAAGGCCGAGTTCACAGACAACTTTGTTAAAACATGCAAGGCTTCGGTGGAAGCAGCTAAACGTGTAAATGCAAAGTGGATGACAGTGGTGCCCGGTTTTTATGAACGCAGGTTGCCCATTGGGATTCAAACCGGTAATGTAGTGGATGCTTTGCGCAGAGGCGCTGAAATTTTTGAGCCGCATGGTTTAATTATGGTACTGGAACCATTGAGCGATACACCGGAATTGTTTATGCGCTACTCCGATCAGACCTACGAACTTTGCAAGGCAGTGAATAGCCCCGCCTGCAAAATTTTGTACGATGCCTACCACATGCAGCGTAACGAGGGCAACCTGATTAATAATATAGATGCCTGCTGGGATGAGATTGCCTATTTCCAGGTGGGCGATAACCCGGGCCGCAAGGAACCCACTACCGGGGAGATTAATTATAAGAACATTTTCAAGCACATTTATAATAAAGGCTATAAGGGAGTGGTGGGGATGGAACATGGCAATGCCAAAGAAGGTAAGGAAGGAGAGTTGGCATTGATCCAGGCTTACCGCGAGAGTGATTCATTTTAAGAACCAATAAAAGCTATGAGGCAAATAATTTTAGTTATGATGTTGATGGCCCCGCTTGCGGGATACAGTCAGATTCAGAACCTGAAGAACAAGGTTGTTCAAAAAAGTAAAGACCTGGCAAAAGGCAAAGCGGCCGAAAAGGCGGACGCTGCACGGGATAGATTAGACTCTACCGATTTTAATTATGCCATTACCGTTATTGACAACTCGGGTATGATGAATGTGCTGGATGCGGATGAGATAGCGGCACGTTCGGCATATATGGCCTCCAATAAATACCTGAAAAAGGAAAGCGATATTACTGCTGCCGAAAGATGCCGCTCCATTTTAGACCAGGCCGAGAATTTTTACCAGGCCCGCAGGTACAGGCTGGCCGAAGTTTCTTTCCTCGAAGCGAAGCTCGCATACGAAACTACCGGTTTAACGGAGAATATAAACTATAGTAAAGTACATGCCGATCTGGGTTTGTTATATGCCACGATGGGCCGGTTTAACGCTGCTGAATATTTTGCAACAGAAGGACTGGCTTTACGCGAACAATCATTGGGGCGCGATAGCAAAGCAGGGGCATCATCGTTAAACAACCTTGCTGTATTGTACCAAGAAACAGCACGATTCAATGAAGCGGAAAATTATTTTCGTGAGGCTTTGCAGGCAGTAGAAAAGCAGTGGGGGAAAGAAAGCCAGGAGTATGCCGTGGTGCTGAACAACCAGGCGATATTCTTCTATGAAGTTGGGCGGTTGGATCAGGCTGTAGCCGGGCTTAATACCGCCATCAGTATTCTTGAAAAAATAAACAGCAAGAGTAAACGAAACCAGGTTGGGTTTCAATCCAATCTTGCGTTGCTGTACCAGGAGCAGGGAAAGCTTGCTGAAGCCGAGGCTGTTTATCTGAAGTTAGAAAAATCGCTGAAGCTGCTCGGTGATAAAACATTTTATGCCGGTGTGCTGAACAACCTCGGGTTGCTATACATCCAGATGAACAAGCTGGATAAGGTGGAAGGTTATCTGAAAGAGGCAGCCCAGATTTACCTGAGCCGTTTTGGAAAAGAAAATCCCAACTACGCTAAAGTGCTTAACGACCTCGGTAATTTCTATCGCATGCAGGAGCGCTTTGCAGAAGCGGAAGATAATTTGACAAGGGCCTTGAATATCAATGCTACTGCGCTTAATACCAATCACCCGGATTATGTAAAGGCGCAGGAAGATTTGGCCATCCTGTATTGGAAGAAGGGCGACCTGCCAAAAGCCGATGCCAGCTACAAAGTGGCGATGGATAAATCCATCGATTTTATCAACCAGTATTTTCCCCCGATGAGCGAGGCCGAGAAAACAAAATACTGGGATGTGCTGCAGCCCCGCTTTCAGCGATTCTACAACTATTGCCTCGATGCCAGCGCTGCCAACCCTGCCGTGCTTCAAACCCTGTATGATTACCAGATGGCTACAAAAGGTTTGCTGCTAAACTCGACCAACAAAATCAAGAAGGCTATCCTGGCCAGCGGCAACAACGATCTTATCAAGGACTACTTAGCCTGGCTGGATAAAAAAGAAACGCTTGCACGATTGTATTCGCTTTCCAAAGAAGACCTTACTAACCAGAATATAGACCTGACTGCATTGGAGCGCGAAGCCAACGATATGGAGCGTTCGCTTTCACAACGATCAACAGACTTCTCGCAAGGCTATGCGGCCGATAAGACAAGCTTTGCGCAGATAGCTAACGCATTGAACGACCAGGAAGCTGTAGTAGAATTTATTCGCATTCGCGCTTACGATAAAGATTTTACAACTGATTCAAAATATGCTGCCCTGGTGCTTGTCAAAGGCGCTGCTTCACCCAAATTAGTTGTGCTGGACAACGGCAACCAGTTGGAAACCCGTTATGCAAAATTTTACCGTAATGCTATTCAAAACAAGCAAGCCGATTCGTATTCCTACGATCAGTTCTGGGCCCGTGTAGAACCTGCCGTTGCCGGGAAGAAAATACTTTACATTTCGGCCGATGGTGTATATAACCAGGTTAGCCTGAACACCTTAAAAAAACCGGATGGCGACTACCTGCTTAACCGGTATGACCTGATCATGATCGGCAATTCCAAAGATGTATTAACGCTTAAAAATCAAAAAGCAGTTGCATCAAAGAAGAATGCTTTCCTGCTCGGCTTCCCGGATTATGGTGGCGATGCGGTAAGCGCTTTGCCCGGCACTAAAACAGAGATTGATAATATTTCAAGAATACTGAAAGCAGGAGGCTATCAGACTACACCTTACCTGCAAAAGGCCGCCACCGAAGCCGCCATTAAATCTTTAAAAGGCCAGTCCATTGTGCATATTGCTACGCACGGATATTTTCAGGCCGATGTAGAGCAGGCTGCAGCAGGGGTACATCATGAAAATGCCAGGCAAAACCCGTTGTTGCGATCGGGACTATTACTGGCAGGTGCATCGCTTACCTTAAAAGGTGAAGCTGTTCCGAACTTAGAGAGCAATGATAACGGGGTGCTTACTGCGTATGAGGCCATGAACCTTCCCCTCGAAGGTACCGACCTGATTGTACTAAGCGCCTGCGAAACAGGCTTGGGAGATGTGCGTGCAGGCGAAGGTGTGTATGGTTTGCAACGTGCGTTTATCGTAGCCGGTGCAAAAGCTATGGTCATGAGCTTGTGGAAAGTGGATGACGCAGCCACACAGGCATTAATGACTAATTTTTACACGAACCTTTCCAAAGGCAGCAGCAAGGCGAAAGCCTTTAAGCAGGCGCAGCTTCAGTTGATGACAAAGTATAAAGACCCGTACTATTGGGGTGCGTTTGTGATGATGGGGATGTGATGAGCTTGTATGTGATAACCATATCGCAACCATCCTTATCAGAATTCCTGGTGTTTCTGCGTAAGAAAAACCACATGATTATGTGGGAAGCGATATGATTTTACTTTTGGTAAATTCGGATCGCTGGAAGTGATCTTAAAAATATAGAGGTGTCAGGTTGAGCCTGTCGAAACCTTTCAATTATATAGTTACAGTTCCAACCTTTAAGCTGTATGAAAACCCTAACCCTTATTCTCTTCACCGTCAGCGTAAATATCGCCTATGCGCAGGACGATTGGCTTACCAAGGCCCTGGCTGATGTCGGATCTGAGAAAAAAGCGCAGCTTGATTCCATCGACTTTCAGTTTGCCATGTCGGTAAATGATAACTCCAGCTTTATTGATGTGCAGCAAAAAGGGGAAGCATGGACCAAAGGCTTTTATTCCATGAAGCCCAAAAACCAGCGTACGTTGCCTGAAATAGCAAGCGATACAGTTAACTGGGCAGTGGATTATTATAACATGCGCTGGTACCGTGTTGCAGAGCTTGCATTCAATAATGCAAAAGGCTTTATGGAAGCTTACAACCTGACCCGCGACATCAGCTATATCCGTTGCATTTCAAACATGGGTGTAATGTACCTGATACAGGGACGTACGCTGGATGCAGAAGAGTTTATCAGCTATGCGCTTGCCGAAAGTGAACGCCTCGGCAAAAAAAGTGTGGCGTATGCAGCCAACCTTAACAGCATGGCCAAGCTGCGCCAGTTGCTGGGCCATTATAATGAGGCCGAGCAAATGTTCAACGAGTCGTTATCGAGCCTTGCTGCCAAAGTGGGAGCTAATAGCTTACAACATGCCATTGTGCTGAACAACAAAGCCATGCTGTACCAGGTAATGGGACGCTACCCCGAGGCTATTGAGCTGATGAAGCAATCGCTTGTGGCTTTGGAAGCATCCAACAAGCGTACGTTACAGGGTAAGAAGTCGTTCGATAATCGCAAGTTCAGCTCTAACCTTGCGCTGCTGTACCAGCTATCCGGTAATCTTGCCCAGGCCGAAACGGAGTTTCATGCCATCCGCAAAGTATTTGAAAACCGGGGCCAGAAAAATAATCCTGAGTATGCGAACCTGCTTAACCAGCTAAGCTTGTTATATGTGCAGATGGGCAAGATGGATCAGGTAGAACCTTTGCTGTTGAAGGCTGCGGATGTATATAAACGGAAATTCACAACAGAGAACCCGGCTTATGCAAAAGTGCAAACCGATCTCGGAACATTTTATCGTTTGCAGGGCCGCATGGCAGAAGCTGAAACCGCACTGACCAGCGCATTGGGCATCCGGCAGCGCACACTTGGCGAAAATCATCCCGACTATGTGAAATCGCTGGAAGCTGCCGGTATTTTATACTGGAAGAAAGGCGACCTCGCACGGGCTTATCCGTTTTTACAGGGCGCGTGCAGCAGGTCGCTGGATTTTATCAATCACTATTTCGCCCCGATGAGCGAAACTGAAAAAACCAAGTACTGGGATATTCTGCAGCCGCGTTTCCAACGATTTTATAATTACGCCATTGAGGCAGGTGCTGTAATGCCTGAAGTATGGGTTGATGTATTTAACTACCAGATCGCTACCAAAGCGTTATTACTTAACTCCACAAATAAGATCAAGAAAGCCATACTGGCCAGTGGCAATGAAGTATTGATAAAAGATTATGTTTCGTGGATTGGCCAGAAAGAAGCGCTGGCACGTTACTATTCGCTTTCCAAAGAGGAGCTGAAAAACCAGAAGATTGATTTGGCTGCGCTGGAAAAAACAGCTAACGAGCTGGAACGCTCCCTCTCACAACGCTCCACCGATTTTGCAAGAGGTTATGAATCGGAACAGGTAACCTGGACAACCGTAGCTTCACGATTGCAGGATACCGAAGCCGTGCTGGAGCTGATCCGGGTGCGTACCTTCGATAAGGATTTTACCGATCAGTCGCGCTATCTCGCGTTGGTGGCAACTAAAGGTATTTCGCAGCCGCGTATGGTGTTGCTTGAAAATGGCAATGAAATAGAAACCCGTTATGCCAAATACTACCGGAATGCCGTACAGCAGCAGATGAACGATGCATATTCCTATGCGCAATATTGGGAAAGGATCGATCCTGTGTTAGCCGGAAAGAAAACCATTTACCTCTCACCCGATGGTGTGTATAACCAGGTTAACATTAACACTTTGAAAAAGCCGGACGGAGATTATGTGCTGAACCGGTATGATGTGGTTGTGATCGGCAACTCGAAAGACCTGATTGCCATTAAGGATAAGAAGAGCACAGGCAGCAGGAAAGATGCATTTGTGCTGGGCTTTCCGGATTACGGAGGCAACGCAGTCGCCCTGCCTGGAACCAAAGTTGAAATAGATGGTATTAATAAAATCCTGGGCGCCAACGGGTACAAAGTTGAAAAGCGTGAGCAGCGCGAAGCCAGTGAAGCTGCGCTGAAAGCTGTATCGGCACCTGCCCTCATGCACATTGCCACGCATGGTTATTTTCTTGCCGATACGGATTTGCAAGGTGGCGATGCTATGGGCATTGATGCCGAAAATGCAAAGAACAATCCGTTACTCCGTTCGGGGCTGATCCTGGCCGGGGTGCAAAGCCAGAACAACAATTCGGTTGATCTGCAAAGTAATGATAACGGTGTGTTGACCGCTTACGAAGCCATGAACCTTTCATTAGAAGGAACCGACCTGATTATCCTGAGCGCATGTGAAACCGGCCTGGGCGATGTGCGGGCTGGTGAAGGTGTGTATGGCTTGCAGCGTGCCTTCTTAGTGGCGGGTGCAAATGCATTGATCATGAGCTTATGGAAAGTGGATGATGCCGCCACGCAGCAGCTCATGACCAGCTTTTATACAAACTGGAGTAAAACAGGCAACAAACAAAAGGCCTTTAAGCAGGCGCAGCTTCAATTAATGACCAAGTATAAAGAGCCATACTATTGGGGAGCGTTTGTGATGATGGGGATGTAAGGTTATGTTAATGGGGTTATTATTTAGTTCATATTTAATTGTTATTTACATTTTACTGGAGAAGTAGGCAACGGGGCAGTAGGCAAGATGCAAGCGCCTGATTTGCCTACTGTTAATTGCCCATTGCCTACTTTTATGCCGGATGTATTACCATAATTCGATTTAAGCTATGTTAGGTTTACGCACCACCATTTACAAAGTACCCGATCTTGCTGAGGCAAAGAACTGGTACGCCAAAGTATTCCAGGTTCAGCCTTATTTTGACGAGCCTTTTTATGTGGGCTTCAGCATTAAAGGCTATGAGCTGGGTCTTATTCCGGACGAAGGCGATGCGGCCAAGGCCGATAATGTGCTTGCTTACTGGGGAGTGGAGGACATTGAAAGTGAGTTCAACCGGCTGATCGGGTTAGGTGCAGGCATTCACGAAAAACCGACAAACGTGGGTGGTGATATTGTAACCGCCACAGTTTATGATCCGTGGAAAAATGTGATCGGGCTTATTTACAACCCGGAGTTCAAAGCAGAGCCTTGACATGCTGCGGAACAAACGTGTAATTAATGGTTTGCTGGTGGTAACATTCTTTTTGGGTTACTTAGAGTGGGGCTCAGATAATCACGCATTTGTTTTTCAGGCGGCTGCCGAACTGTTCTCTGCCTTGTCCCGGGACTTGGTTGGATTGCTACACCCTTTTATTTTGATTCCGCTGGCCGGGCTGTTGATTATGCTTTACACCTTATTTCAGCATGAACCCTCGCGCAAGCTTACTTTATTGGCGTTGGCTTGCCTGGCTATGTTTATGCTGTTCTTGTTTTTTATCGGGCTGATAAGCCTGAATGTAAAAATTACTCTTTCCACCATTCCGTTTTTAGGGCTAGCAGCTTTATGCGTGCGATTGAACTGGCGCAGCGCAGCAGGTTGATCATTTCTTGTTACCTTCGGGTTTATGACCGGCACAGCCAAACCCAAAGTTTTATTTTATCACGCACATTTTTTTAACAGCAGTGAAACCTTTATTTATCAGCAGGCTGTTAATCCGCACATAGATGCTGTGCTGCTGGCCAAGCGGTTTCCGCAATCAACCGGAATGGATAATACCCCGTTTGAAAAGATTCAGTTTAAACGCACCTGGTGGGATGGGATAGTTTCCAACATGCTCACGTTGTTTGGTGTAGACAGGTATTATCAAGGTGCTTCCATAAAAAAACTGGCTGAAAAGATCGCCTTGCACAGACCGGATGTGTTGCATGCACAGTTTGGCTTTAGTGCCGTGCGTATTTTACCGGTAGCTCAAAAGCTAAAGCTGCCTTTGGTGGTTTCATTTCACGGTATGGATGCATCGCACATGCTGCGCAAGCGTGCCTATCGCAACGGGTTAAAAAAAGTGTTTCAATATGCATCCTCCATTGTGGTGTGTAACCCGGCTATGGCCGATGTGCTTCCGCTTTTGGAGGAGCAAAAACAAAAAGTAGTATGGGTGCCTTACGGGATTAATCTGGAGCAGTTTAATCCCAAGCCAAAAGTTGAAAACACAACACGGCACATTTTGCATGTGGGCAGACTAATTGAGAAGAAAGGAGTTCCGGATTTGATTCGTGCGTTTGCATTGCTTAAGACAGACCGGCCGGTTCAATTAGATGTTGTTGGTACAGGGCCGGAAGAAGAGCAGTGCAGGCAACTTGTAAGCGAAAACAAGCTTGAGCGGAAGGTGATTTTTCACGGCTGGAAATCACCGGCAGAAGTAAAAGATTTAATGCAACAGGCAGATGTATTTGTGTTGAACAGCCGCGTGGCGGCCAATGGCGATAGTGAAGGTTTGCCGGTTGGTGTGCTGGAAGCTATGGCTATGGAGCTGCCGGTTGTTTCCACGTACCATGCCGGTATTCCGCGCGAGGTTGATCATCATGTTACCGGATTATTGGTTCCGGAGCGGGATACGATAGCGTTGGCAGATGCGCTAAACGCTTTGCTCCGGGATTCGCATCAACGTAAGATAATGGGCATGGCCGGACGCACAAAAGCAGAATCGGTTTTTTCGATGGAGCGAATGCACAATACGCTTTGCAGCATATATAGTAATTTAATACCTGACACTAAAAAATTATGATTCGCGAGCTTGATAATTTCTACCTGACCAAACCGGAGCCTGTCAAGAGTTGCCTGCTGGCCTTGCGGGACATTATTCTGGACCAGGATGAAAGCATTACGGAAACGGTGAAGTACGGAATGCCATGCTTTTGTTATGCGAAGAAAATGTTCTGCTATCTATGGACAGACAAGAAGACGGGCAAGCCATACATGCTCTTTGTTGAAGGAAAGCGCCTCACTCATCCCAGGTTAGAGGCAGGCGCCCGTGCCCGCATGAAAATTTTCAGGGTTGATCCTGAAAAAGATTTACCCATCAAAACAATCAGGAGCATTCTGCAAAAGGCGCTTGACCTGTACCGGAAAGGTATTGTTAAAACCAGGTAATGCAGTTAACCGCGCTGGTTACTTCCGGCCCAATGCCCAGACATTTTTTACTTCGGCATTTCCGAATAGCTCCACCCCGGGCTGAGCATGCGTGGGGAACACCTGGTCAGTAATGCTATAAAGCCCGTCTGCGGTAAATACCTCTATTACCGATTGGTCGGCAATGATGCGTATATTTAATTTATCGGGCTTGGGTTCTATTATTACAGACTCTATACTGGCAAAATCTTTTTGAAAATCCGTAAGCCCGGACTGCGTTCTGTCTATGTACAATTTCCCATCGCGTAAGCCGATAGTGGTTTGCTCATTGCCTGATTTGAATAAATGTACTCCGCTGCCTTCTTTCAGCTCAACCTCCAGCTCAAAGGTTTGTAACTTTAGCTCATCAACAGAACTTAATTTTTGAGTGCGTAACGTTTCCCATTCCTTAACCGGATGTTGTGTAAGCCTCATGCCGGATGTTGTTTCTTTCAGCCCAAGCTGACGGGGAACGGAAAACATACCGCGCCATGTACCGGTGGGAATCTGGTTGGCATACGTCCAGTTGTTTACCCAGCCCAGCATAATGGTTCGGTCTTTTACATTGTTAAATACAATGCCCGCGTAATAATCTTTTCCGAAATCAACATACAACGGTTGTGTTTGTGCGCTGGTAAACTTGGTTCCGTCAAAATCGCCAACAAAATATTGCATCCCGACAAACGCAGGGCCTGCCGGATGGCTTCCGGATAAAGAAAGCACCCACTTAGTTTTACCGGGCTGACCTTCAACAGGCAGCTCAAATAAGTCAGGACATTCCCAGATGCGGAGCGTATCACCGGCAGGGCCAAACTCACTCATCAGGCTCCACTGCAACAGGTCTTCTGATTCGTAAAGCTGCACTTTGAATAAATCAGGTACCACCAGCGCCATCACCCATTTTTCATGCTGCGGATACCAGAACACTTTAGGATCGCGAAAGTCTTTACGTTCAATATCCAGTACCGGGTTTTTGCCGTAGCGTTTCCATGTTCTGCCCTTGTCGTTACTGTACGCCAGGCTTTGATGCTGGCGTAATCCCTGGTTATCACGATGAACATGAGATGTGTAAATCGCCACCAGGCAATTGGGTTCGTTGCAAAGCTTGTGGATATTATTGAAATCAGCCACCGCAGTACCTGAAAAGATCATGGTGCTGTCGCCCGTTGCGGGATCAAGGTATTCTTCAAGAGCAATGGGTAATTCTTTCCAGTTCACCAGGTCAGTGCTTACCGCATGGCCCCAGCTCATGTGTCCCCAGGTTGTTCCGTACGGATTGTACTGAAAGAACAGGTGATATTCTCCGTCTATGTAAACCAAACCGTTCGGATCGTTAGTCCAGTTTTTTTGCGGAGTAAAGTGTACCAGTGGCCGGTATTGTTCAATGGAATTGTTCTTTTCAGGTGTGCAGCTGATCAGCGCAAGCAGGGTACAAAAGGCAAAATATTTCATAAGCAATGATTGATGTATGAGCTTAACCGGTTTGTGTTTCAATGCCTGATTCAGGTTCGCTGTAAACCGGGATAACAACGGTAAAGGTAGAACCTAACTGGTATTCAGACGCTACCAGGATAGTGCCTTTTAGCTTTTCAACAGTCTGTTTTACGATGTAAAGACCCAGCCCGGAACCTTCGGCTTTTTCATTGGCCTGGTAAAACATATCAAAAATCCTGTGAATGTGCCGGGGGGGAATGCCCAACCCGTTGTCCTGCACGATAAACCGGATGTGGCTTTCGCGCAAGCGGGCGCTTATTTTAAGTGTCGGCTTTTCCTTGGCGGGATCCATATATTTAATGGCATTGCCCACCAGGTTGCTGAGTATGATCTGCAAACGGGATTGGTCTGAGTAAATAACCAGATCAGCAGCTACATCCAGCTCGATTTTTACTTTTTCAGTGTGCGGATGCGAGCGCAGGTTTTCAAGAATGGTACGAATGAGCTTGCTTACCAGTACTTTTTTCTTTTGAATATCGAGCCGCGTGTTGCGGGAGTAATCGGAGATATCGCGTATAAATTTTTGCAGATCATCTACACGCCCGTCCATCATCTCGATGATCTCCCGAAGCTCTTTTGTATCTTCTGTTACCCGGCCCAGGTGAATAAGCCCGCGTACCGAGCTGAGCGGAGCCATCAGGTCGTGCGATGTGCTATACACGAATTGATCCAGTTCGGTATTCAGCTTGATCAGTTCCGAATTTTTTTCACTGATCTGCTTTTCATTTTCGAGCAGCGATTTTTCTGAGCGAAAGTTTACACTGATAAGGTAGTAAACGATCAGAACGGAAGCCAGCAGCGCCCCTCCGAAGTTTATCAGCAGGTTGAGATGATCAAGATCGCTGCGGTGCGATGTCTTTTCAATAATGCTGAAATCAGTAAGCTGCCCCAGCGTAAAAAGTCCAACCGGCAGAAACACCATAATCAGGCTTTTAACCCTTTCTTCGTATCCGAAAGCAGCCATTGCACCCAACGCTGCCGGAATGAAGAACACGTGTAACCCTACTTCCTGAGGCTCTACCTGGATAAACATAAATATGGTAAAGTTAACCGCCACCCCCAGTGTAATTTTGGCGGGCGTAAAGAAGCGAAGCCGGTTCAGCACAAAGCTGAGGGCTGCCAGCAAAGCGCACGCTAACTGGTAAACAAGACCGTGATAGACACTGTTACTGAGATCGAGAAAAAAGAAGCCGATGCAAAAAAAGAAAGTGATGACGCAAAGCTGCCCGGTTAGCAATACCCGCTTGTACTCGGAATGAGAGGGAATGAAATTACTTTTTCCAAGAACGAATTTGCGAAGAGTGCCTGGGGGTAGCATAGCTAAGTAAACTTAGCAAATTTGTTATGCCGGTAAATCGGTTGCACAAAAAAACTTTACCAGTTAGGAACAAAAACCGGTTTGCCGGGCTAACGCACTTTTGCTTTTCGGATTATGCGGGAGAATGTGCCGGGTAAGAAACGTTTCAGGTAAACGGCAAAAGTTTCCTTAAAGCCCCCGATGTAAACTTCTTCTTTTCTGCGGGCAACAGCCTTCAGGGCTTTTACGGCAAAGGTAGCGGGAGGCATTCCGGTTTGGGTACTGCCATCCATTTTGTTCAGCGCGCTGCCATCTCCGGTAACGGCATGCAGGGTAATGTTGGTTTTAATCCAGCCGGGGCAGATAATAGTAACGTATATTTCCTTGCTGTCTTTCCACAGCTCGGCACGCAATGAATCAAAAAATCCGTGCAAGGCATGCTTGGCGGCTGCATAGCCCGATCGGTAGGGAGTGCCTATTTTCCCCATTACGCTGGAGATGGTAACAATGTGCCCGGCCTTGCGCGAGAGGAAATGAGGTAACAAATACTTGGTCAGCGCTATAGTTCCGAAGTAATCCACCTCCATAATTCTGCGATCTACTTCGGGTTGCGTTTCTTTGGCCAGGCTGTGCTGGCTGATGCCGCCATTGTTGATGAGCATATCTACCTGGCCAAATAGCTGGATGGCAGCCTCGGTGCAAAGCCTGAGCGTGGCGGGCTCGCTCAAATCCAAAGGCAGAATTTTTACATGACCTTGTGTAGCGATAGGGCAGTTGCCTTTAACTCGTTCCAATTCTTCTTTTCTGCGGGCCGATAAAATCAATTTTGCTCCCTGCCGGGCAAGCTCATAAGCCAGCGCTTCGCCTATGCCTGATGAGGCACCGGTTACCCAGACTACCTTGCCGCTGAAATACTTCATGATTTTGTCCTGGTATTTTCAGCATATACCCAGATGGTATAAACGCCAATCGCTGTTCCGATCGGAAAAGAGAACAGCTTAAAGATGCCTAAAATAAGCGCAAGTGTAAGCGCCCATTTTCTATGATTCAATAAGCCTGTACCGGCAATAATGGCGGGTATCGAAAAAAGAAGGATAACACCAAAGGCGATGATCCCGATAAACGGGATAAGCCAATCAAAAACCCACGCCCCATCCGGTCCGGCCTCTTTACTCAAAAAAGGAAGAAATGCACCTAAGAATGTGTAGAGCAGAATCATCATCAGGATTTGAAATGCACCGGAGATGATGTAGATAAAACCTAAAATACGATTATGATTTTCCATGGCGATGGGGGTTATAGTCTTTCATATACTACGAAATCAAATGCAAAAAGATGCCTGCCGTCTGCTGCATGATGTTTACGCGAAACCTCTTTCCATTGTTGTATATTCACTTCCGGAAAAAAAGCATCGCCCTCAACGGCAGCTTTAATTTCTGTAAGATAAAGCCGGTTGGCAAACGGTAAGCTCAGCCTGTAAATTTCTGCGCCACCAATTACAAATACTTCCTGCTGGTTGGCCTTTCGGGCAAATTCAAGCGCATCATTCAGGTTATGCACTACGTGGCAGCCCGGGGCAGCAAAGTCAGCGCTTCGTGTAATTACAATGTTGGTGCGATTTGGTAACGGCCGGAATTTTTCGGGCAGCGACTGATAATTTTTTCTGCCCATAATGACATAATGCCCCTTGGTAGTTTCCATGAAATACTTCATGTCGTCCGGTAAACGCCATGGAAGGTCGTTGTTTTTACCGATCGTGCGGTTTTCAGAAAGTGCCGCTATAAGGGAGATGATCATTTTCTTATGAGAACTAAAGAGGCGGCTAACACTAAACTCATTTTCAAATTAACGAATTTTCAAATCAAACTTTATTACCTCTTAAAAACTCTTCCACCGTCATCCGCTTTTTCCCTTCCGGCTGAAGCTCAAGTATTGAAACCCAGCCATCGGCTGCTTCAATTTTTAGCCCATCGTTTACTGCCCACTGTCCACTGTCCACAGTTGACTGTTGACCGTTGGCTGTTGACTTACAACTAAAGATTTTATATGCCTTCCCGTTCAGCACTGTCCATGCACCGGGATACGGGCTTAGCCCGCGCACAAAGTCCACTACCTTTTTTGCAGGATGATTCCAATTTATCTCACAGGTTTCCTTAAAAATTTTCGGAGCGTGTTTTATTTCAACGTTTATGTCCTGCGGTACGCTTGGATAATTTCCGGCTTCAATGGCTTTTACCGTTTTCAGAACAAGCTGCGAACCCTTGTGCATCAATCGTTCATAAAGTGTGCCTGCATTGTCGCTTTCGTAGATGGTTTCTTTTTCCTGAAAGATCATGCTGCCTGTGTCTATCTCATGCTTTAAAAAGAAGGTGGTAACACCTGTTTCCTTTTCACCGTTAATGATGGCCCAGTTAATGGGAGCAGCGCCACGGTATTGCGGCAGTAATGATGCGTGCAGGTTAAAGGTTCCCAATTCGGGCATGGCCCAAACCACTTCGGGCAGCATTCGGAAAGCCACTACAATTTGCAGGTTGGCATTATAGCGTTTCAGCTCTTCAATAAACGCAGCCGCTTTCAGGTTGGCGGGTTGCAGAACGGGTATGTTATGCTTTAGCGCGGCTTCCTTTACGGGAGAAGGCATCAGCTTTTGGCCCCGGCCCTGCGGTTTATCGGGTGCCGTAATTACCGCCACTACATTAAAGTTGTGTTCAACCAGTTTTTCCAGGCTGGGCACGGCAAACTCAGGAGTGCCCATAAAGATGATGCGGAGGGTGTTCATAAGTATGGTCGCAAAGATGAGCCCTTAAATGAAAAATATTAATACCTCGTACAAAAAATCAGTTGCCTAATATAGTTTGACCGACCTCCTGTTAAATCTTTCTGCATTTGTAGCCGTTCGTTAAATGTATGGTCAAAGGATTATTTCTAAAGCTCTAATCCCTCAAATCCTTACGCATATACTTTTTACAGATCGGGCAGGCTTGCCAGTTATGATTTCGTGCAGGACAGTATTCGCGACCGAAGTAAATGATCTGAAGGTGTACCTTATTCCATTTCTTTTCCGGGATCAGGCGCTTTAAATCTTTTTCGGTTTGCTCTACACTTTTACCGTTACTTAAACCCCATCGGTAAGCAAGGCGGTGAATGTGTGTGTCCACGGGAAAGGCCGGAATGCCAAACCACTGTGTCATTACCACCGATGCAGTTTTATGACCTACTGCGGGTAATGCTTCCAGCGCTTCAAAGGTATCAGGCACTTCACCGTTATATTTTTCAACTAAAATTTTAGATAAGCCATAAATGCCTTTTGATTTCATAGGTGATAATCCGCACGGCTTAATGATCTCGCGTATTTCTTCCGCTGAAAGCTTAAGCATATCAAACGGATTGTCTGCCAGCTTAAAAAGTGAAGGCGTGGTTTTGTTTACACGCACATCGGTGCATTGTGCCGAAAGCAATACGGCAATCAGAAGCGTGTATGCATCTTTGTGATCAAGCGGTATAGGCGGGTTAGGATACAGCTTGTTAAGTATTTTAAGAATGTCAGTAACTTTTTCGGATTGGGTCATGCCCTTAAGGCTCTAAAAGTATAATGTCTAACGATTTAATAAGAGTAAAGTCTTTATCGAAGGTTAGCAATGGGATGTTTCGATAAAGCGAGGTTGCAGCAATAATAGCATCCGGAATTTTAATACGATATTGTTGCCTGAGTGAGATAGTATGCTGACTTATTTCTTCGGTAAATGGGATTTTCGTACAGGATGATAATAAATCGGCTACTTTCTTTAGTTCACTTGTTGTGATTCCGGTTTTTCCTTTTAGTTCTATTTCCGTGATGAACGAATAACTCCATTCGCTGTCTAACACAGGTTTTATTGCAGGATGCCGGTTTAACAGAAAGATAAAAGCATTAGTATCCGCAAGATATTTATGACCACTCATCTCTTACCTTTTTTTGGTACTCCAGCCCGTCACCATACAAACCGGGAAGTTTGCCATAAAAATCGGATAGCTTCTTCCTGTGTTTTTTTTGTGCACGAGCCATGCGTTCCAATGCTTTTTTTGTTTCCTCAGGCTTCGATTTGGCGGAAATTTTTATAACCATGCTTAAAGTTAAAATAATTTTTCGAGTTGTACGGGTAGCGATTTACGGGTATAACAGGTATTTGGCTCGCAAAGTTTTGTATATATCTAAGTCTTCCTGCCAGCTTGTCCTAATCTGCTCTTCGGTTAACCCATCTTTAATCTGCTGCTTTAGCTTAGGTGTACCGGCCAGTAAATCGAAATAGGATGTAAAAAACTTTTCCTTATCGGGATAAAGCGCGTACATCTTCAATAGGTATGACAGGTCGATTTTTCGGGCAGGTATTTCATTACGCAGGTCAATGCCGTAGCACAATTTGTTTTCGTGCGGAGGCTTTACGGCTACACCCTTAATAGTTACCGGTGTAAAAGTAAAACCCAGGTTTTTTAATTCGGGGCTGCCCAGCGCCTGGAACGGAAACGGAGTGCCCCGGCCAAGACTAATAACTGTTCCTTCAAACAAACAGATAGAAGGATACAACTGAATAGCCTGGTTGTTGGGTAAGTTAGGCGAGGGGCCAATGGGTAACAGGTAAGGCTCGCCATGTTTCCAGTTTCTGACGGGAATAATTTCAATATCACACTTTACTTTATTTAATAACCAGCCTTCGCCATTGATCATTTGTGCCAGCTCGCCTACGGTTAAGCCATGCGCAATCGGTATGGTGTGCATCGCCACAAAAGATTTTAAAGGTTTGTCATTTACCGGTCCATCTACAAAATCGTTGGGGTTGGGCCGGTCGAGAATGATCATCTTTTTGTTTGATTCGGCACAAGCCTCCATAACATAGTGCATGGTACCGATGTAGGTATAAAACCGTGTGCCCACATCCTGAATATCAAACACCACCACATCCACATCGGCTAATTGTTGTGCGGTTGGCTTTTTGCTTTTTCCGTAAAGGGAAATCAACGGAATGCCTGTCTTTAAATCCAAGCTATCGCTTACCAGCTCGCCATCGGCCGCATTTCCGCGAAAGCCATGTTCCGGCCCGAATATTTTTACGATGTTCACACCGAGGCTTTTCAGTGAATCGGCCAGGTGTGTTCTGCCGATCAGTGAAGTATGGTTCACCGTAAGGGCTACCCGCTTGTTTTTTAGCGTGGGCAAAATGTCATGAACCTGGTCGGCCCCGGTTAAAACCGTTGGTTTATCCTGTGCTTTTTGCCGGGCGGGCTGCGCCTTGCACGAAACCAGGCCGAACAAAACGAAAGCCAATACCAATAACCTGATCATTTCTTTTTATTTTGGCGAAAGTATAAAATTAAGCATTACAAGGTGCTTTCCCGTTTCATAGCAAAAAGAATTCGCCACGCGCAAGACAACAGCTTTTCTTCTGTTATTCACAAGATTGCCGTAATCAGTATTGCCATCGGTTTGGCTGCGGCTATTGTGTCGTTCCTGATCATGCAGGGGTTCCAGGCTGCGGTTAAGGACAAGATCTATAGTTTCAGCAATCATTTGCTCATTACCCGGTTTACCATGAGCAATGCCGTGGAGGAGCAGTCTTTCGATTACCGCATTGAGCTATATAAAAATCCAGCGCAGTTTCCTTTTGTAACACACGTGCAGGAGTATGCGCACAAGGCGGGGCTGGTAAAAACGGATGACGAAGTGCTGGGGATTGTATTTAAGGGTGTAGGTAAAAGTTTTAATGCGACAGGGTTTCGGGCAAACTTGCTGGAGGGGCGTTTTATTCATTTTTCTGATTCAAGCTATGCAAACGAGGTGGTGATCAGCAAAGTGATTGCCGATAAGATTAATGCAAAAGTGGGCGACCAGCTTACGGTTCATTTTTTTCAAAACCCGCCACGCTTCAGGCGACTGGAGGTTGTGGGCATTTATGAAACAAACCTTTCCGATTATTTCGATAGCAAGGTAATTATAGGCGATATCGGGTTGGTACAGCGCCTGAACGATTGGGCACCGTATATAGCCGGTGGTCTTGAAATCCAGGTTAATCTCAATCATTTCAATACGTTTTCGCTTTGGCGCGAAGATTACAAAGCCTATTCGGATTACGTGCACGATGCCATCTTTGGCAACCCGGATATCGATAATCCGCAGCTCGCATATTGGAGAGCTTTATACGATTATAAATTCAACTTCGACCGCGCAGCCCTTGAATCAGCAGCCCGGCAGATCGGTGATTCAATGGATTACGACCTGTACCTGGAAACCGTACGCGACAAATATATCCAGGTTTTTGAGTGGCTCGATTTGATCAAACGCCAGGTAAAAATTCTTTTGGTGATTATCCTGGTAGTGGTTTGTGTAAACATGATCTCGGTGATCCTGATCCTGGTAATGGAGCGAACACCTATGGTGGGCATTCTAAAGGCAATGGGGGCGCAAAATAAGCTGGTGCGTAATGTATTTCTGTATAGCGGCATGAACCTGATTGCCCGCGGGTTGGTATGGGGAAATGCCATTGGTCTTGGGCTTTGCTACATGCAATACAGATTTAAGCTCATTGCGCTTAATCCGCACGACTATTACATGGAGTATGTGCCGGTACAATGGAGTTGGGATACCGTGCTGGTATTAAATGCAATAGTATTCAGCACGGTGCTTATGGTGCTGCTGTTGCCAACGCTCTACATCTCCCGTATCAACCCCATTCAGGCTATCCGGTTTGATTGATTTTTCCACAACCTGTGGAGTCTGTCCACACATTTTTTAAAACAGAACACCACAGTAAAAATTACTGATTGCTGATTGTCAGCATGTTAAGCTGTGAGCAAGGCCTTTTTACGATTTAGCCGATTGTTTGCATTACCCTGCGCAAAACAAAAACGAAACAGCCATGAAAAGACAAATCATTTTAGGCGTAGTTGCCGCTTCGCTCTTTTTCAGTTGTAATATGAAAGAGACCGAAGAATTAAAGGCCCGTGTGGTTTCTCTCGAAGAACAACTACAGGAAACACAAAAGTCAGCCGATCAGCTTCAGCAGGTAAGCGTGATGCTCGATTCAATCGAAGCTAACCGCACGTTGCTGAGCGAAGGCCTGATTGAAGGAACAAATTATACGGACTACTCTGGCCGTATGAAAAATCTTCAATCCTACATTAAAGACACTCAGGTAAAGCTGACTGAATTGGAAACTTCCCTGAAAAAGTCAAAATCCAATGCATCTGCCTACTCAAAAATGGTGTCTAAGCTAAAAGCTGATCTTGAGGCCAGCACTACGCAGGTAGCGTTGCTTCAGGCTGAGGTTGAGAAATTCAGAATTGAAAACCAGACCATGGCCCAAACTATTGTGCAGAAAGATTCTGCGCTGCAAAACAATGCGGAGGTAATCAAAGTTAGAGAATCAGACATTGTAGCGTTGGAAACAAAAGTGAAAGACATCAGTACACAGTCTACTTTAACCCAGGCCGACCTGCTCTATGCACAAGGTGAGGCGCTGGAAACAGCGGCAGCGCGCACCAAGCTGGCTCCGCGCAAGAAAAAAGATACGCAGCGTGAAGCGCTTGAACTTTACAAACTCTCTTACTCGCTCGGAAAGCAAGAGGCGAAAGCAAAAATTGACGAGTTAGAGAAAGTGGTTGGCTAAATGTGGGGTTGGCCGACCACGGCCCACCGGGTGTAAGCCTGGTGGGCTTGTTTTTTATATGGCGTGTAACGGTTACACAATTTGTTGAATGTTTCTTCACCCATAGTGCAGGGCTGAAAATCAAAATATGCGATTTAGGCAAGAAATGGAAGATTCGAAATTGAACCCGGGGTTGGCACGGGAATAGAAAGAAGAACGGGCATAAACTTATTTGTTCAACTTAAAACCAAAAAGTCATGAAAAAAGTAGTTGCAATCCTTTCGCTTGTGTTGTTTGCCGGTGCTATGCAAACCACTTATGCATCTGTTAACCCAATTGTTGTAGTTGAACTGCAGGATGAGTTGGTAAAAATCACTACCGATGAGCTTCCGGATGCAGTAAAACAAACTTTGGCTTCGGCCGATTATCAGGGATGGGCTGTTGAGGAAGCTTATCATAACAAGACCAAAGATCATTACGAACTGAAAGTAAAAAACGAGGTTGAAACCAAAACCCTGAAATTCAGCAAAGACGGTAAGGAGATTAAATAAATTTATCGATTACCTTTTATACAGGAGGGCCGGTTAATTCCGGCTTTCTTTTTTATTTTTATAGTATGGCGATCTTGCTGATTGAAGATGACAGAACCTTTCAACGCATCCTGGAAGGTTTTTTAACGAAAAATAATTACGAAGCAGTAGCTTGCTCTACCGCCAAAGAAGGATTGGCTGCTGTTTCAAAACGGGATCTTGAGCTCGTATTGCTGGATTATCGCTTGCCGGATGGCACGGGTATGGAAGTGTTGGAACAGATCAAGCATAATCATCCACAGCTTCCGGTAATTATTATGACGAGCTACTCCGACATACGCACCGCGGTAAAGGCCATGAAGGCCGGGGCGTTTGAGTATATAACGAAGCCCGTGAACCCGGATGAACTTTTGCTGCTTATTAAATCAGCGCTTGCAAAACCCGTTAAGAAAGAAAATACAGGTCATAGTGTTCAACTTCCGTTTGTGATCGGGAGCAGCGATGTGGCCCGCCAGTTGCAGCAGCAGGTTAGCCTCGTTGCGCCTACCAATCTATCGGTAATTATACAGGGCGAAAGCGGTACCGGAAAAGAGCAGGTGGCCCGCTCCATTCATCAGCTCAGCAACCGCGCACAAAAGCCTTTTGTTGCTGTTGACTGCGGAGCGCTTTCGAAAGAATTGGCCGCAAGCGAATTGTTTGGTTATGCCAAGGGAGCATTTACGGGCGCTTTGCGCGATAAGGAAGGACAGTTTGTAGCGGCTGACGGAGGTACTTTGTTCCTGGATGAAGTCGGCAATCTTTCGTATGAAGTGCAGGTGAAATTATTGCGTGCTATCCAGGAGCGGATTATTCAGCCACTGGGAACAACCAAACAGATTCAGGTTGATGTAAGAATCATTACGGCTACCAACGATGATTTGCATGAGCAGGCGAAGAACGGCATGTTCCGCGAGGACTTGTATTACAGGCTGAACGAATTTAAGCTTCATGTTCCGGCTTTGCGAAACCGGGCTGATGACCTGACGGAGTTCATGGACTTCTTCCGGAACCAGGCCAATGCAGAGCTTGAACGGAACGCCACAGGTTTTAGCAGCGGGCTAATTGAATTGTTTCGTAAGTACGATTGGCCGGGTAACCTGCGCGAAATGAAAAATATAATCAAGCGTGCGGTGCTGGTTACCGGGGCCGGGGAGATTGGTGTCCAGGCGCTGCCTCCTGAAATGGTACATGCTGCAAGTAAACCTTCCATAAGCGTAGTTACGGAAACCAATACCTATGATCTGAAAGCGATCCAGGAATTGCAGGAACGCGACCTGATTACCAAAACCCTGGCCGATGTGCGGTACAACAAATCCAAGGCTGCACGATTACTTAACATCGACCGCAAAACGTTGTATTTAAAAATGGAGAAATACAACATTCCCGGC
The DNA here is from genome assembly GCA_026129485.1 of Cyclobacteriaceae bacterium. Taxonomy (GTDB): domain Bacteria; phylum Bacteroidota; class Bacteroidia; order Cytophagales; family Cyclobacteriaceae; genus ELB16-189. The sequence goes on along the minus strand of JAHCHY010000002.1, from coordinate 194,069 downwards.
TAAGTAGCAGCTTCAACTCCTTTTGAAAGTTCTTGTTGTAATTGCTTTACCTGCTGCACTACCTCGCCCAATTCCCGAATCTCGCTCAATGCAGTTCCTGCAACAAGTAATTGTTCAATACGTTGCAATTCTTTCATTAAAGGCTTTGCGCCAAACTGACCCACCCGGCCGGCTAACTGGTGAATGATTTCGCGTGCGCCTGCGCCATCTTTATCCAGCATGCGTTTCTCCAGTTGCATCAGGTTTTTTCGGGTTTCTTCAATAAACTCTTCCACAATCGAATTCATCAGCACCTTATCGCCATGTGTCATTTTTTCAAGCTCGGCCAGGTCCACCCCGGTTTCAGATTCAAGCGCTTGCGGTGTCTGATTTAAAGCCTCAATGAATTCCGTTTCCCGGAAGGGTTTGGGCAATATTCGGCTAAAGCCACTCTCTACAATAAACTTTCTTTCGTCAGGCAGCAGGTGTGCGGTTAAGGCAACAATGTAGAGTGCGGGTACTTTTTCACGTAGCTGCTTGCACAGGTCAACACCATTTATTCCCGGCATCCGGATGTCGAGGAACACCACATCGTGTGCGGCCAGGTCTTGCGCCAGCATTTCAACCGGACTTTGTATGGCTGTGTAAGCAATTCCTCTCTTTTCTAAGATCAGCGAACATAATTTCAGGATCAACGGATCATCATCCACCAGCCATACATGCCCGGTAAAGGTTGAGATTACCGAATGCTGAACAGGGGCAGCTTCGGGTGCATTTGATTTTTCAAAACTTAAAGTAATCGTAAACACAGTGCCCGCACCCCGTTCGCTTTCTACTTTAATAGCGCCTTGCTGCTGTTCAATAATTTTTTTTACAATGGATAATCCCAACCCTGCGCCTCCGTATTGCCGGTGAATATTCCTGCCGCCTTGCTCAAACTGGTTAAAAATAATTTCCTGCTCTTCTTTCGGGATACCTTTGCCTGTATCGGAAATTCTGAACTCAGTTTGGATGTGCGTACCGGTTTGGTGCAATACGTGTGCGCTGAATGTAATAGATCCCTTAGCCGTAAACTTGATAGCGTTACCCAGCAGGTTATAAAAAACCTGCTTTAGCCGGAAAGCATCGCCCAGCACAGCCGATTCAATCGGGTCGATATGAACGTGGAAATCCAGGTTTTTTTGCCGCGCCTGGATATTAATAACGGTTGCCACTTCATCCACCAGTTCATCCAGCCACAGCGGGCTTTTGTCCAGCACGAGCTGCCCGGATTCGATGCGGCTGTAGTCGAGCACTTCATCTACAATGTGCAGCAGGTGCTCAGATGATTGCTGAATGGCAAGCAGGGCTTCGGTGTTGTTTTTTTGTGAGTGGAGCTGTTCGGAAAAGCCCAGGATGGATTGCAGGGGCGTGCGGATCTCATGGCTCATGTTGGCCAGGAACCGTTGCTTTACCAGGCTCAGGCGTTCTGCTTCTTCTTTTGCATGCGTTAATTGAAGACGATAATAGTTGCTGCGCGAAATATCAATCAACATTAAAAATACCAGGGCGGCCGCTACCAGGAAAAAGACAGCGAGGATAATGCTGATGCGCTCCACACTTTTGCTCACCAATGATGCCGCCTCGTTGTTTTTACTTTCAAACAAAGACAACTCTTCCTTCTCGACTTCGCGCAGAATGGAAAGCAACTGGTTGATTAATGCCATGTTGGTGTTGATGAGCCGCAACTCGCGCTGCAGCATCTCCTGGGTTTGCAGGCGCTGGTCTTCATCCAGCCGTTTCATAATGCGTTCCACTTCTTCGCGGGCATCTTCTTTCTGTCCGACAGCCAGCGTATCAACCCGTGTAAGCGTTTCTTCTTTTATCTCCACCCTTCCGTTCAGGCTGTCTTTCTTTTTACTCCCGAATAAGCGGTTGAGGAAATTTCGTTTTTCTTCCGGTAAATAAGTAGTGGTGGTGGTTTTAACCTGGTTGGTGGTAACGGTACTATCCAGCAGCGGGTTAGCCACTGCAAGGATAAGCGAGAGTGAATCTAATTGTTGTGTGAATTTTTTATTGGAAATAAATTCAGACCGCAGCCGCAGGTATTCCAGCAGCAGATAATCGCGTTTGGCTACAATCCGTTTCATGGTTTCGAGCCGGGTAGGCTGAGCGAGGTTGGTCCACGGCATGGCAATGAGCGAATCAAGCGTGGCGGTAAGCTGTTTCGATTCTCTTAAGATAGCGCGGTATGACTTGCCGGGATTCCGGATGGCATCGGCCCGTTGCTGCTGATCGAGCCTTGTTATCTGCTCAAAGAGGCTGTTAAGCGAACGCAGCTTATCATTAGGCTCAGTAAGCTGATCAACCTGGTTGAGCAAGCTGTTGAACCCGATGTACGTGGTACCCACAGCAAGGGCAATAGCCACACACGCCAGCAGAAATGCCGCAATGATTTTTCCCCGTAAGGGAGAAAGAAATGATTTTTCACCCACTGCCATACCGAAAGGTAACGACTTAAACCGGCTTCCTGATATGAATTTCAACGAAATGGAACCTGTTTAAAATCTTAAACCGGTATGTCAGGAGCCTGCTGTGGAATGTATTTCTTAAACCAGCTTTGCACCGTCATCTGGATAACTCCCAGGAATGCTTCCTTGAAAATACCTACCGACATTTTGCTCTGGCCCCGGGTGCGGTCTGTAAAAATAATGGGAACCTCGCTTAATCTGAATCCATATTTCCACGTAAGGAATTTCATCTCAATCTGGAACGCATAACCGACAAACCTGATCCGGTCAAGCTGAATGGTTTCCAGTACTTTTCTCCGGTAACATACAAAACCGGCAGTTGTATCATGCACCGGAATGCCGGTAACAACCTGCACATACTTGCTGGCAAAAAATGATAGCAGCACTCTGCCCATAGGCCAGTTTACTACATTTACCCCGGTTGCATAACGCGAACCAATCGACAGATCATTACCCCACTCGGCACAATGCAGGTACAGGCTGACGAGGTCTTTCGGGTTATGCGAAAAATCGGCATCCATTTGCAGTATAAAATCATACCCGCATTGCAGCGCATACTTGAATCCCTGTATGTAGGCAGTACCCAAACCTTGCTTGCCGGGCCGTTGCATTAAGTGCAAACGGGTTTCGTTTTCCAAATTGTAATTTTTCTGAAGCTCCTGTACAAGTCCGGCTGTGCCATCAGGCGAGTTATCGTCAACAATCAGCAAATCAAAATCCTTGGGGAGGGAAAACACCGTGTCAATGATCATGGTGATGTTTTCCTTCTCATTATAGGTGGGTATAATAACGATCGCGTTGTTCAAAGCCTTTGGTTTAACCGGGCAGACTACCCAGTTTAACAAAACTAAATAAAACAGGCTGTCAAACAATCCACAGGCCGCCAACAGGGACTGAAAATCAGGCCAATTACTGGTTTCAGTTGGCAGAATGCCTTATCATTGAAGTTCATCGGGAAACGGTAAATATGAATAAATGTGTTTTTTTAGATCGTGATGGTGTGCTGAACAAAGACAACCCGCAATACACCTACCGGGTTGAAGCTTTTGAAATTCTGCCAGGTGTGCTTGAGGCTACCCGCTTGCTGAAAGCGGCCGGCTTTCGTCTGGTTGTGGTTACCAATCAATCGGGTATTGCACAAGGAATTTATACGCGGGAACAAATGGAAGCCTGCCACCGGTACTTTCAGCAGGTATCAGGCAACAGCATCGATCATTTTTACTTTTGTCCCTACCATCCATCGGTTACCGAATCGCTGGGCCGCAAGCCGGGCACGCTCATGTTTGAAAAAGCCATTGCCCGTTTTTCAATTGATGTTTCAGCTTCATGGATGGTGGGTGACCGGGGAAGGGATATTGTTCCGGCACGAAAGCTTGGCATCAAAACCATTCAGATCGGGAACGAAGTAGAGCCTGAAAACAAGGCCGATTACCAGGTGGATAGCTTGCTTGAAGCGGCACACCGGATTCTGAGAGGCGATTAAAACTTTAGCCTGAGCTTTACAATGGGGTTGGACAGGTGGCCGGTTTGCACAATTTTTTCTCCTGCCCGTTTATTGGTAAAGTAATTTTCAGGTGCTACCTGCATGGAAAATCTCACACGCTTGCTGGCGGATTGCCCCAGCTTTATTTCAGCCAGGTTTTGTTTTTTGTATGAGCTGAACATGGCCCGGTGTGCAGCTAATGCAAACAAGGAAGGTACGCCAATCACCAGCAAACCCGATTCTGCTTCGGCAACTACCATTAAGCCTATACCCACCAGGGCGGCTCCACCCGCAGCAAACGAAATAATGTTGCCTTGCGATTTGGTGATGTGAATGCCTTTTACCGATTTCTGACCCAATAAAGTGCCTGAAATAGCCGTAACGGCAGGCAGCAAAAACAACCCGGGGCCGCCATCGCCATCAATTCCTTCAGCCGCAACAGCAAAGCCTAACCCGGCACTAATTAGTGAAAGCGTGCTGATCACGTCCACATCGCCTTGCGTGTAATCATATTTCTGCGCTACGTTATGCCCGATTACCAACCCGCCTATGCCGCCAGCCAGTAAGCCGGCCCCGATAGCATGGTTATCGCTGGTTTCGCCTGAGGCTAATACCATTCCGGATACAAACGGCCCCAGGAAACCGTAATGCCGCATTATTTCAATGTGCCCTTCTGAAAAGTTTCTTCTTTTTTGAGTTTGAAATGCAATCTCGCCCAAAGCAATACTGCCTGCTGAAGAAAAGATCAGCGCTGTGTTGCCTGCGGCATCATTGTCTCCGGCAATGGCTATTCCCAGGAAAGCACCGTTGAATAAGCCCAAGAAACGCCCCGAGTTGCCCGCGCGGATCGTACTGGCATTAATACCTTCATATTTTTTCTTATTGATTACGGGACCTAACTGCCAAAGCCCGGCAGTAATGGGAATTATTCCGGCAGCGGCAGGGCCGGTGGCTTCTGTACCCGCCACTATGCTTATGCCATAGTATGCGCCATACACTCCGTTTATCAGCCGGTCGCGGGTGCGCAATTCAAAATCAGGCGTATAGGTTTGTTGTGCCGGGGTATGCTGTTCAAGATCCCACTGCGCTTTTTGCTGCTGATACTTGCGTTTTTCTTCTTCCGGCAAACGCTCGTAATAAGCAGTCAGGTATTTTTCATAGTCTTCCAGGTAAGCGGCCTCGGCAACCGTTAGCGAATCGCCCTTCAGCTTGCGATCGGCAATTTTGCGGTAAGTTTCTTTTTTGGTTTCCTGCCAGAAGCCGCGTGCCGTGTATAGCTCCTGGGCAATGCTTTGGGCATTGATCAGCAAAACAAGGAGGAAACCAGTAAAAAGACTTTTGATAAATAATGGCATGGGGTATTGCAGCATCTTTCAGTTAAGATACAGAACAAATGCCAAAGGTTGGATTCGGGCTGAGAATAATTATTCTACCTCGCCTTCGTAGCCTAACAATTTCATCATGCTCTGGCTGGACTGCTCCTTCGCAAAAAGCTCGGTAGTAATTTCGCCATCCTCATTGCGGTTGATAAGCACGTGTTTGGGTGCAGGAATAAGACAGTGCTGAATACCTCCGTAACCACCCAGCGACTCCTGGTAGGCACCTGTGTGGAAGAACCCGATGTAAAGCGGCTCTTCATCGGTAATCATCGGCAGGAACACCTCACCGGTATGGGCTTCTGAATTATAGTAATCGTGGCTGTCGCAGGTAAGGCCGCCAATGTTCACCTTATGGTAAGGGTCGTCCCACTTGTTAACGGAAAGCAGGATGTATTTCTGGTTCAGTCCCCACACATCGGGCAGGTGGGTAATGAACGAGCCATCGATCATGTACCACAGCTCTTTATCGTTCTGCAGCTTCTGATCTACCATCGAATAGAGAACCGCCCCGCTTTCGCCAACCGTAAAGCTGCCAAACTCGGTAAAGATATTGGGCACCGGTACATTATTCTTTTCACAAATCCACTTGATGTTTTCCACGATCTGCTCAATCATGTACTTGTAATCGTAATGAAAGGTGAGTGAAGTTTTGATCGGGAAACCGCCCCCGATGTCAATTGAATCCAGCGTAGGGCATATTTTCTTCAGCTCGCAATACTTGAAGATAAAGCGGCTTAATTCGCTCCAGTAATAGGCGGTGTCCTTAATGCCCGTGTTGATGAAAAAATGCAGCATCTTAAGCGAAGCTTTGCTGCTGGGTTGGATTTTCTCCTTGTATAAGGGAATAATATCGCTGTAGCGGATGCCGAGGCGCGAGGTGTAAAACTCAAACTTGGGCTCTTCATCGGCTGCAACCCGGATGCCCACCTGGTAAGGCTTGCTCACATACTTTTCGTAAGTGTCAATCTCGCTCAGGTTATCCAGTATGGGAATACAGTTGAATTCTTCGTTCAGCAGCTCGGTAATGTATTCCCGGTACTGCGGCATTTTGAAGCCGTTGCAGATGATATAGGTTTCCTTCGATATTTTACCACGCTCATACAGCGTACGCACAATCGGTATATCAAAGGCCGATGAAGTTTCGATGTGCACATCATTCTTCAGCGCTTCTTCCAAAACAAAATCGTAATGCGATGATTTGGTGCAATAGCAGTAGGTGTATTTGCCGTTGTATTTGAAGCGCTCAATGGCATTGTTAAAGGTCGCCTGCGCAAACCGGATGTTTTCGCTGATGCGGGGCAGGTAAGTAACCTTTAACGGAGTTCCGTACTGCCTGATGATGTCCATCAGCGGCACATCGTTGAATAGCAATTCATGGTCGCGAACCTTAAATTCCTTTTGCGGAAACTCAAAGGTTTGCTCGATCAGGTCACGGTAGCTCTTCATTAACTCATGCAGTTGTTAGTTGTTTGTTCCTGGTTGTTGGCCTGCTCTTTAAACTAACAACAATCAACGCGTAACCATCAACCAAAATAAGAGGTGCAATAATGAGATAAATTTGCCATCTTTGCAACAGATCAAAACCCGTATGGTTAATCACCTTTCCCGCATGATTTTCAACCCCGTCCCTGCGGGTCTTCATGCTTTGCCCGATTTCTGAAGGGCAGGGGATTTGCGGCTTTTTGGGCTGCTTTTTACGATTAACCAATTCTTAATATATAATTCTTAGTTCTGTGAAAGAGATAAAGATCATCGAAGTGAAGTCCGAAATCGGTGCCGGTACGCGGGGGGCCAGCCTGGGCGTGGAAGCGATGAAAATAGCCAGCCTGGATTTGAAGTCAGACCTCTTCCGCAAGTTCGATTCGATTGAAGTAGAGAACGTAAACGAGCTGTTGTTTGACGGGGCCGAGCACGCCTATGCCAAGTTTATTGATGGGGTTTTGATTATGGAGGAGCGCGTATGCCTGGAAGTGTACGAGCAGATTTTTGACGACTACTTTCCGTTGATTATGGCGGGCGACCATTCTACCGCTTACGGAACTATTGCCGGGATAAAAAAAGCGTATCCCAAAAAACGGTTGGGGGTAATCTGGATTGATGCCCATGCCGATATTCATACACCGTTTACCACGCCATCGGGCAATATGCACGGCATGCCGCTGGCTATGGCCTGTGGTTTCGATAACCTGGAGTGTAAGGTGAACGATCCGCGCGGTGAAACCCTTGACTATTGGGAGCAGATCAAAAACGTGGGTATGCCCGGTGCCAAGCTATTACCGGAAGACCTCGTGTACATAGCGGTGCGCGATCTGGAAAAGCCGGAGAACTATCTCATCAATAAGCACAACATTAATTTTATTGAAGTGGAAGAAGTAAAAAAATCAGGCGCGGAAACTATTGCGCAGAAAGCTTTGCAGATGCTGGATCACTGCGACCTGGTTTATGTATCGTTTGATGTGGATAGCATTGACAGCCGGTTTTCTACCGGAACGGGAACACCTGTTCCAAACGGATTAACCGTAGAAGAGGCTAAGATACTGAATGCCGAATTGTGTAAAGATGCCCGGGTGTGCGCCTGGGAAATTGTGGAGGTAAACCCTACACTCGATACCGAAAACCGCATGGCCGAAAGCGCATTTGAAATACTCGAAGCCTCGGCAAAATCTATTATGGGCCGACCGGTGATGGCGGAGTAGGTGTTATTCGTTAATCGTGAATTGTGTCCTTAGCCGATTAACGGTTCGTGGCTTGGCGTTCGGGCGGGATTTTTAGCACCAAACTTCAAGCGAAGAACTAATGCCAAACTTAGCACTAAATTTCATTCGTGCAACTAAACCCCGCCTGACGCCAAACCCTTGTTGGCAGTTAGGTGTTTTCGTTCTTGTTGTTATTTGTCAATTTAATGCTGTCCATAAAAATATGCTACTCAAATATGTCCAAAGCAATGAAAATAAAACGTGAACTGTCGTTTCAAATTTTTTGCCTTTCCAAAGTTTAGGCGAATAGACGAAAAACTGAAAAAACAGTCGTGCTGTCCAAAAAATCCCAAGTCCAAGCGAAATTGTCTTGCCAAGTTTGGTTTGCGTTAGGTCTGTCGCTGATGTCAAACAAAGTAAGCCGATAAGAAAAACAACAAATGCAATGAAAAACGTGTGAACTGTCATCATTTGTCTGTTGATTAAACTCAATGATTTTAGTTCTTCTTTCCAATTAAAATACTTTGGAAAAAAGATGTGTACTAATGCTAAAAGCATCAATAAAATTCCGATTATCTTAAAATGTATTTCCATTTTTCTCTAATACAAATGTTGTAATAAATGGCGTTGTTTTTATTTCTTGTGTTACGGTCAAGTTGGCTTGTCTAAATGTCTGCAACCAACTTTGTCGTGAGTGAAAATGAAAAACGCCAATAGTGTAAGCTATAAAATTATTGAAGTCCCGCAAATGTTCCGTTACGAAAATTTGTCCTTTTGTAATTCTGTTTAGTTCTTTGAAAAACTGAACTCGTTCGTTTTCGTTTCTGATTTCGTGAGCCGATAAAATCGCAAACGAATTATCAAAAGCGTTTTCCGAAAATGGAAGTTTGTCAGTTGATACGGAAATTGTGTTTGGATATGGCGGATATGCTTTCCTTGCTCTTTTAATAGAAATTTCCGTGTGTTTGTCGGGATTGTAAAAGTCGCAAATTGTCAAGTCTGTTTGCGGAAATTTGTTGATGATAATTTCGCTTGTTTCGTCAAAACCTGCATTTGCATTCAGAACTTTTTTGTTGTCCACATTTTTTATCCATTTGAGTTGATACAAGTCCGATAAGTCATAAACGTAAAACGAAACAAGTAGCGAAATTAGCAATGTAGGAATTGCGATAGAAATTCCTACATTCAATAATGTTTGTATTTGCTGTGAAAATTGATTTTTGAGCAAAAACAGAATAACGAAAACGGCAAATGCCATAAGGTAAAAGTGCCAATTAAATCGAATGATGTTTGCAACGCCTTGTATTGGTTTTCGTTTTAGTTCCATTCTTCAATTCTGCCTTTTTTCCAATGATATGGAACATTTTTAATTTCAAATGCGTTTGCCAAAACTACGTTTTGAAGTTTCAAGTTGTTCAGAAATTCAAAATTGTAACTATTAACTTTTACAGGTTCGGGTTTCCAATTTTGGCGAACGCCTTCAATGATAAGAACTGTCTTGTCCGTCTTGTTGAATGTAAAAGTATGTGGCAAAGGTCCCGCAAATTTTCGTGCTTCTTTCCATTCTGGAAATGGCGAATTTTCGGGAATTTGTATTTCGTTATCGGTTTGCTCAATAGTAATTTCAAATTTCGATTGCTCTGATCTTATCGTTCTAAAATTTCCGTTTGTTATTTGTTGAATGTCTGTTGTCGTGTAATTGTAATGCGTGAAAATGTTGCCCAAAAATTCCATTTTCTTTTTGTCGGTTTCTGATTTGATGATATACAAACCTCTTAGTCGTTTTCCTGCGTTGTTCGTGTAACGAACAAAAATCCGATAACCGATTAAAAAGAAGTTGTTGCCTAAAAAATTCGGAAAACCTTTTGGGCGAAGTGCCGATGTCTGCACCATTGCAACTGCAACAAAAGCCCATTTGTCTTGAAAAGTGTCAAGCTCTAAACATTCGGGAATGAAATTTTGAAGTTGTTCTTTGGGAACGGCAAACGTCAGAACAAGCGAACTGTCAAAAAATGCTTCAACTGCAAACGGGTGATTTTTTAGAAAGTTCATACGTTGGTTTGCAGTTTTTTATTCAATACAAATTCGTTGTAGTAAACAAGTCCGACAAACATAAATGCAAAAACGATGTTTAGTCTGTTCCAAAGCAATAAGTCAGGAACGACAATAAATTCAATAACATTCATAGTCGCAACAACTGTCATTTGCGTTATTGCATTGAGTTTTGATTTGAAACGTGTCAAAACCCAAATTGACATTATTGTTTCTCCAATTCCGATTAAAAGTGTCAGAAGTCGTGAATGGTCGTTTCCTAAAATTCTCGCAACAATTTGTTCGTGTCGTGGAACAAGGTTAAGCACTTTGCAAAGAAGCCCGTTCGCAAACCAAACTGCCGCAATAAAGTAAGTCAGAATTTTATGTTTTTTGTCGTCTGCCATTGTCTATCGCTGCGGTCTTCTACACTTACCCGGTTCTTAGCGGAGTCTTCGCTTACGTATTTTGTTTCAATACAGATGTCTGAATAGCTTCCGGTTTTGAAATCGCGGAGTCCGAAGCGAGACTCCGCTTAGAAACGGATTATAACTTGTAGTCTATCCAACATCACCAGTATTCGACTGAACGAGTGGTTGAAATCCTCCATATACCATTCTTTTGGCATCAAAAATCATTCTTTTCGGGTCGGTTAATGGGGCAACTAATTCCGTCATTCTTGAATCTGTGGGAACTTGATTATTAGCCCTATCACGAATCTCTTTTGAAGGGAAAACAACCCATCCAAATACAATTATTTCATCTTCTTTCAAATCCACTAATTCGATGAAAGAACGTGTACCTTCCAATTTTAAATCGTCTCCGACATACTCAAAGTATGCAAGTGCCCCATATTCTTTCCAAATTTCAGCTACTTTTTCAGCCACACTCTTGTATTCGTTCAGGTAAATCCGTGGAACGGGAAGTACAAATCCGTCTATGTAATTTTCCATATTGTCATTTATTCTATTCAATTCTGTGTTAGTTTTCAGCTTGCACACAACGTTTGGCTATTTGCAGTTCGCGGGTGTTTGAAACGATTTCTTGTCCCACGTAACTGAACGTAATATAAAGACTAAACAACAAATAACCACTAAGCTCCGCGATTGCAAATAGCTGCTGTTGGGCGTTCGTGCGGTCATTTCAATTTTTTAAAATTCAATCGTCCAAGTGCCATTATATACTCACATGTCTCTAAATACTGTTTCAATCCGCGTTCTTTTGTCTTATAGTCAATTGTCCACATTTGATAGGAAACCCTATTTTGAAAATCACCGAATGACAATCGCCACGTAGTACCATCATGTCCCCATCCAATCATTCCATTTATCATGTCAGTTGTTGAGATAGATGTCACCATTTCTTTTATTCGATTAAATTCTTCTTGAGTCAATGAGTACGCAGTATCAATTTTTGTTTTACTCCATTTTGGGTCGTTATTCATTGGATCAACCTTAACTAAAAGTCCATATTTGTCGTCAATATTCATTGCTTTAATTTCGACACGATGATTCGGAATTCGCAAAGAATGTTGAAAAACTAATTCAATCTCTTGAATACCTTGTCCCGATGCATGAAAAGCAATTAGGAATACAGTTATTAAAACTAAAGATTTATTCTTCATCAGTCATAAAGTCTAAAGCATGACGCCCAACTTGTTTATAGATGTAATAAAATTACACAAATATCTCAACTGTCTGTTGTATTGGTATGATTGTTTGCCATTCGCTTTGCGTGAGGCATAGAAGCGGAAAGCCCGCAGCGAGGAACCGGTTCTTGGCGGAGTAAGAAGTTTATATCCCTGAAACAAGTTCTTATTTACCTTCCGCCAGCTTTGTTAACGCTTTTATCGTGCTCATCAGGTTGTTGCGGATTACCGGGTCGGTAAACATGCGGGGTATGTGGCTGGGCATAGACAAAATGCGGTAGGTTACTTTTACATGGTCGGGGTTGAGCTGCTCTAATGTCCAGCTCCCGGACAGCTCCATGCGGGTAACACCTTTTTGTACCGGGGCCAGCTTGTTGTTTACCACCGATTCGAATGTGATAAAGAGTTGCTTGCCGGGTATTTGCTCGGTTAGTGTGTATTTCAGAAAATGATCCTGGTCGCTCACCGGCCAGGGAATATCGTGGTAAGAATATTCGAGCCAGGAAGTAGTATCGGGTTGCAGATATACTTTAAAATCCGAAACATGCTTTTGCCAGATTTTGATTTTGGATTCGTCCTTCATCAGGTCAAGGATCGTGTACATGGAAGCATTGATCAGAAACTCGCCCTTCACTTCCCGGGCTTTAACGGCCGGTACTTTTCCCGGAAAGGTGATCCAGCGCTCGTGTACAAAAACGGGCGAGTCTTTTTTTACCAGGACAAACGCAACTTCCGCATCCTGGGCAGGTAGTTTAAAAAATGCACAAAGGAATATAACTATCAGGAATTTCAATCGCACCGGTATCATCAATGAAATCTAAAGATAAGGTTTTACTGTTAAGACAACAGAAGCGGCTGTAACCCTTACGCGCTAATTGATTTTATTAAAGGGTACATGAATAGCCCTGCCCGTGCTTACCAGCAATTGCGTAACTCTCCCTTTCTTGTCGCGCCTGAATTCATATAAATTACCGTCATCCGAAAAGAAGCCGTCTTTAAAGGAAGGGATCAGCTTATAGGGCGCAAAAGGTTTATTGTTGATCCATGCCTCGTTATTTTTTATTTCAACTTTATACGTTGCATCGGCTTCATCGCTGTAGTAGGTGCCGGCCAGGGCGGTCAATGATTTTGATGACAGATCGGGTGGAGCAACTTTTATGTATGATAAGGTATCCTGTTGGGCTACAACTGTTATACGGCCGGGCTTGGTGTATATCCATTTTTGCAGGCCATAATGATAAAGGGTATCCGGGTGTGCAGCAGACAGTACGGTATTGTTTTGCAGTATTTGATCGCCTTTACGCTCTAATACCTGCACATTCATATGCCGGATACTGCGCCATATACCCTCAAATTTCTTAAGATCAGGCTCGCGTAATTTAAGGTTGGATAGTTTTTCAAAAGTATCGGCCATTTCAGGCTGATGCTGTGTGTTTGAGCTTAACATTATCCGCGCAATCTGCCTGCCTGTTTGGGTTGGGTTAAACCCGGCATCATTGCTTAGCGCAACAATGGAAACTTTCTTTTCAGGATAGTATGCCAGCCATGCCTTATATCCTGCCGTAGAACCGCTATGGCTGATCTCATTGAACTTATCGAACGTAGCAGTGTAAAAATTACTCACAAACAAACCGGCTGCATACTCAATTTCCTTCCTGTTGGTGAGCTTGCCTTTTTGCACGCGCCAGTTGTAAACCTGGTCGCCCCCGATGGCCTGGGTTTCCAGCAGCGTGTTCCATTTTAATAAATCGCCCGTGGTAGTTAATAGGCCCCCGTGCCCGTGAATGTCTTCAAACGGCATGAGCTGTTCATAAGCATCTTTATTTTTCCGGTAAGCGATGGCACGGTTGGGTACAATCTCCCGAAAGTTATCGCGCCATTGTGTGTGCGTCATGCCCAGTGGTTTGAACAGTTTTTCTTCTGTAAAGTCGGCCAATGATTTGCCCGACACGCGTTCCACAATAGTTACCAGCAGCGAGTAGTTGGCGTTGCTGTACGAATATTCCGTGCCGGGTGTGTAGTTGGTAGATTTTTGTTTGCTCATAATTTGCAGGGCAAGGTCTTGCGTGTAGATGCGCGTGGTGCGTGGCCATCCCGTTAGGGAACCTACGCTGCCCCAGTCTTTCAGCCCGCTGGTGTGGTTGAGTAACATTTGTATGGTGATGGTGGTGCTATACTTCGGAATTTCAGGTACATATTTCCGGATGTCGTCTGTTAATGAAAGTTTTCCTTCAGCGGCAAGCAATAAAATGCTCATGGCGGTGAACTGCTTGGCTACCGACCCGCTTTCAAAAACGGTTGAGGGGGTATTGGGCACGTTGTGCTCCAGATCGGCAAGGCCGAAGGCTTTATTGTAAATGATCTTATCGCCTTGCTGAACAGCCACGGCTACACCGGGTGTGGCGTTGTTCCAGGCGCTGAAGAGTTGATCGATTTGTTTGAGCGGGTCGGGTTGCCGGGCCGAAACCGAAAGTACAAGCAGGCAGAGGAGGGTAGATAATTTGGATTTTTTCATGTGTGAAAGATAAGAAGTAAACTCTTTTATGCTACGGGTCGGTGCGCTCATAAAGTGATTTTTACCGTTCAACCCTTGCCTGCAAATCCAAAACAGATTCATCCTTAAATTTGAATGCGAATTATTCCGTTTAAGATCATCCTTACCTAAATCTTCTGTCATGCAAAAACTCTTGTACTTTTTTCTTGCACTCATGCTGGCCGCTGCCTGTAAGCAGGCCCCCGATAGGCATGTTGCTATTACCGGTATAGACCTAACCAAAAAGCCGGGCGATGATTTTTTTATGTATGTAAACAGTACCTGGTATGATACGGTGAAGATACCCGGCACGCAATCCGGTGTGGGCTCTTATTCATTTCTGAATTATCCGCAACGCATTCGCCTGCAGGCAATCCTGGATAGTGTATCCCAGGCCCGTAATACACCCGGAAGCATCGAGCAGAAAGTAGCTGACTTTTACGTGGCGGGCATGGATACGGTAACAATTGACCAGCGCGGTTACGATCCCGTTAAACCAACATTGGAGCAGATTGCGGCCATCAACAGCTTGCCTTCCCTGTTAAGATTTGTGGCTGAGCAGGAGAAGACGGGTAACAGCTCAATCATTGGTTTTCGCGTGGGGCCGGATGTGAAGAAGAGCTCCGTCAACATTGCACAGCTTTCTCAAACCGGAACGGGCCTGCCGGAAAAAGGATATTACTTTAAAGACGATGCGCCTACCGTGAAGGTTCAGGATGCGTATAAAAAATACACGGCTACATTATTTGAGCTGACCGGCACCGATGCAGCCACCGCCACAAAAAATGCTGAAGTGGTTTATAAAATCGAGAAGCAACTGGCCGAATCGCACAAATCAAACATTGAGCGCAGAAATGTGCAGGCCAATTACAACAAGCTGGCTGTGGCCGATATTGCCAAAAGACAACCTAACCTGAACTGGACTACCCTGTTTGCCGGTATGAGTGTAGAAACTGATTCGGTGAACATGCAGCAGCCTGCTTATTACGATAAGCTGAACGCGATGTTGAAATCAGTATCCATTAACGACTGGAAAATTTACCTGGAAGCAAAAACGCTTACCCGTTATGCCGGCATGTTAAGCAAGCCTTTTTCAAATGCAGCGTTTGAGTATTCGAAAGTATTAAGCGGACAGGCTGTTCGTAAGCCGCGTGGGGAAGAGATGACCGAAGCGGTTGACCGTTCGCTGGGCCATGCGCTGGCGCAACTGTATGTGAAAAAATATTTTCCGGAAGAAGCCAAAAAACGTATGCGCGTGCTGGTGGACAACCTGAAGACCGCTTTTGAGGCGCGTATTAATAAGCTCGACTGGATGAGCGACTCTACCAAAACAAAAGCGAAAGAAAAGTTGTATGCCTTTACCGAGAAGATCGGTTACCCGGATAAGTGGCGGGATTATTCGGGTGTGGAAGTAAGCAGGGACACGTATTTTGAAAACTGGCTGTCGGCTAACAAAAATGATTACCGCTATAACATCGCAAAAATAGGCCAGCCGGTTGATCGCACCGAGTGGCGCACCACTCCGCCTACGGTAACGGCTTACAACAACCCTCCGCTGAACGAAATTGTTTTTCCTGCCGGTATTCTGCAGCCTCCGTATTTCGATCTGAATGCCGATGATGCGCTGAACTACGGTGGCATCGGTATGGTGATCGGCCATGAGATTACACATTCGTTCGATGACCAGGGCGCGCAGTACGACAAAGATGGTAATGTGAAAAACTGGTGGACGAAAGATGACTACGAAAAATTCAAAGCCCGAACACAGCAAGTGATTGATCAGTACAGCCGGTTTACCGTGCTGGATTCCGTTCATGTTAAGGGAGCATTAACGGTAGGCGAGAACACAGCCGACATTGCCGGTATTGCCATTGCCTACGATGCGTTTAAGCTAACAGAACAAGGTAAGAGCAGCGAGAAGCTGGATGGCTTTACGCCCGATCAGCGTTTCTTTATCTCCATTGCCCGGATATGGCGTGTAAAAACCACCGATGATTTTTTGCGCAATTATGTAAACACCAATCCCCATTCACCGGCCAAATGGCGTGTGAACGGCCCGTTGATGAACTTTACACCGTTCTATGATGCGTTTAATGTGCAGCAGGGCGATAAAATGTACAAACCCGAAAGCGAACGGATCGTGGTTTGGTAATTCTTTTCATCGGCTATGACAGGATGCTTATGCCCTGTAGAAGGAATGACTGGTTTTCCTTGCTGCCATTGGGAAGCCTGATCTGAAAAAATTTATACTTTTAATCCGGATACGGATATTAATTCGTGTGCCGGAGAAAGCGCATATTTATATTTTTGTGGACTTTAAATGATCTGAAACTCAACTCAAAATAACTATGAAGAGATTATTTTTTTCGCTCTTGCTGATATTAGTTGCTGTCCTGGCTTATGGTCAGCCGCCTAAATCACCCACCACACCGGGTTCTGTTTATGGTGCGACCATTAATGCGGCCGGTGCCGTAGAAGTAGCGCAACTGCCTGGCCTTATCGGGGAAAAGCCTGAAATTGATGTGAAGATAACGGCTAAGGTGATTGACGTTTGTTCCAAGAAAGGTTGCTGGGTTGCGCTTGAAATGCCCGATGAAAGTAAGGTGTTCGTGAAAATGAAAGACTATGGTTTTTTTGTGCCGCTTGAGCTGATTGGTAAAACCGTAGTGCTGGATGGCGTGGCTAAAAAAATAGTTACTTCCGTAGATGAGCTGAAACACTATGCGGAAGATGCCAAGAAACCGAAGGAAGAAATTGATGCTATTACAGAACCGAAAGAAGAAATTCGTTTTACGGCTAACGGAATATTGGTTGTGAAATAGTTAGAAGAGGTTGCCTCAAAAGTTGCTTCGTTGTCAGGTTGAGCTTGTCGAAACTGTTTTCTGTGGCGAAATGGCCTTCGACAAGGCTCAGGCCGACATTCAAAAATTACTTTTGAGACAACCTCTTTTTTAGTTTATAATGCTAACGCACTTTACGGATGCTACTGGTAAGAATGTAATCCCAACCGGTTTCCTTCACTGTCGGTAAACTGCGCATAATAACCCATTTCGGGAGCAATCTCTGTTTTGGGCACAAGGATGGTGCCTCCGCTTGCTGTTACCTTATTGAGAATGGTTTGCAGATCGTTGCTACCGTTCAGGTATACCACCGGCCCGTCAGCCGAGGGTTTGTAATTGCTGCCCTGGATGAGATGAACAAAAATACCTTCTTCGTTAGCAGGGAATGTTCCCATTTTAAACTCACCCATATCAACCTCTTCAATCCGGATGTTCAGAATAGTTTGATAGAATTTAGTTGCCCGCTTAAAATCCACTACAGGAATTTCGATAATTGAAATAAGATTTTTCATAGCTGTCTGTTTTATCGGACAAGCTTAGGAAGGTGGTGCACTGCGAAATTGTAAAAATGCGACATGCTAATCTTTTGCATAAAACAAGGAAGAGAGCAGCAGTGAATCATCATGCTGAAAATCTTTAGGCGTGGTTCCTGTAAATTCTTTAAAATCTTTGATGAAATGTGCCTGATCGTAGTACTCGCTCTCGTAAGCGATCTGTGTTAAGCTTTCCGGCTGTTGATGAAGCAGCATGTTAAGAGCGGTTTGCAGCCGGATTACCTTGCCTAACTGTTTCGGACTCATACCCACCTGTTTCAGGAACTTCCGTTCGAGTTGCCTTCGTTTTGAAGGATCATCTTTAAGAATAGTGCTGATGGATGTGCTGCCTCGTGCGGTGAACAGCTTATCAATAGTTGATTTTACAATGTTGTCGATAATCACCCGGCTCTTTAACTGGTCAGAAAGAAAAGCATCTGCAAGCGCTATTCGTTCGCTGGTGCTGGCCGCACTCCTTATCTTGTGCTCAAGCGTGTTGGCCGACTCTTTTTCGAATAGCACTTCTATGGGTGTTTCCTTGTTTGCCAGCTCTTTGATCGGCACGCTTACAAAATTGGCAAAGCCGTAAGGATAGAAGCGAACCGCAAATGTGTTGACATGCCCGGTGGGCTGTATAAAGAATGGTTCAATGGTCTGTCCGAGGATCATGGCCCGGGGCTGTAGAATAAAATCATCTCCGGAAGTGAAACGCTTGATATCATCGCCCAGGATGAAGGCCATTTCAATGCAGCCATCGGGTACAATGCGCTGCCGTGGTGTATCGGGTTGGGCAGGCACCTCCAGCGTCCAGTAACATTTTACCAATGGCGCCAGATCCGGGTGTGGTAGAAAAGTCTGGTAGTTCATGTATAAATAATGAGAAGCTTACCGGGTGTGAAGGTAAGAAACTATTTGCTGTTTGATCGTTTCTTCCTTTATGTCGGACGAAGACCAGACGGGTAACCTTAATCTATAACTACGAAATCATAACCAAAGTCCCTGCGATAATCAAGCCTGCACCGATTGCCGTTTTTAAAGTGAGCGGTTCACCCAGAAAAATAATCGCCAGGATTATTGTGAGGGCTACACTTAGCTTGTCAATGGCTGCCACCTGTGAAACATTGCCAACTTGCAGGGCTTTAAAATAGAACAGCCACGATAAGCCTGTGGCTATTCCTGAAATAATTAAGAAAATGATATTTTGTTTTGATAAGGTGCTGATTCCTTTTGCTTCGCCTCGTGCCAGTGTAATTGTCCATATCATGATCAGCACGACAATTGTTCTAATGCCTGTTGCCAGATTTGAATTGATATTAGCAACACCCACTTTTGCAAAAATGGCTGTTAATGAAGCAAACAGGGCTGATAGTATGGCGTAAATCCACCACATAGTTTTAGAATTTGTAACTGTACCCTAATCTCACTACCTGTGTTTCGTAATAATCTGAAGTCGTGTATTTGAAACCATTACCCTGAATGTCTTTTTTGATAATCATGGTATTCAACAAGTCGTTGGCGTTGAAAAACAATTCGCCTTTCTCTTTTTGAATGGATTTCTTAACTCCCAAATCTAACGAAAATCGTTGCGCAATTTTTCCCTGCGGGATAATGTCGGGCGCTAACCAGACTGCTGTTACCTGCATTTCAAAGTTTTTGGGCAGATGAAAATTGTTGTTCAGTTTTACATTGCCTGAATAGATAGTTTGCCTTTCGGCAGAGAATGTGTGCGTAACCGGGTACAGGTTTTCAACGGTGAAAGCGTCAATTTGATTGTAGTAAACATTCGCATTGAAATTGAACGCATACCATTTTGCAATGTCTTGCGAAAGCACGATTTCCAAACCTGTGTTTTGGCTTTTTCCTGCATTTTGAAATATGGCATAAATCAATGTGTTGTTAGGAACGATCGTTGAAATCCTTGTTATCGTGCCGTCTGCAAAACGGTGATATGCGCCTGAATAAAAATAGCCGTTTTGCCAGCTTGTTTTATAGCCTAACTCAACTGCGTTGGTAAACTGCGGTCTTAATGCAGGGTTTCCGACCTTGATTATTTCAGCGTCATCGTACTTAGGGAAAATGCGAATGTCCACTTCATTCGGTCGGTCAACTCTTCGGTTGTAGAACAATGAAAGTTTGTTTGCGTCATTGATCTTATACGCTAACCGAAAATTAGGGAACGGCTGTGTGTAATCGTACCCGTCACTTTTGTAGGTGCTGTGATCGGGGTTTACTTCATAGTTGATGTTCACGTACTCAACTCTTAATCCTAACTCGGCTTCCCACGTTGCATTTTCAAAAACATAGTTGCTATACAATGCGGGTATCAATTCTTTGTAGGTAGCCCAACCGCCCGCGCTTACATCCAGCACGGAGTTTTCACCGGGTCTGAAATCCATGTTTGTGGGGATAATCCTGTTGCGCAGCTTTACGCCTGTTTCAATTCGCCCGTGCTTCAGGGGTTTTATATAATCGACATTGAAATCATAAACCTGTTCGTCCGACAGTAATTTGAAAGCGTCCGTTCCTGTTGATAATGGCAGGTAATTGTCATAAAAATACTTTTCATCTTCACGGTGAAACGTGTAATTGAAACCTGCATTCAATAAATGCCCAGCCTGTTTAAACTTATGCTGATACGTTGCCGAAGCCATTGCCGTTGTTTTCAGTTCGTCTTCAAAAAATTGCCAAAGCCTTAATCTGTCCGATAAATCTGAGTTAAAAAACGGCTGGTCGCCCCGGTCAATTATTTTTTCGCTTCCGAATAAACCCGAAACGGTTAATGTATTCTGTTCATCAATATGCCAATCTATTCCCGCTTTTGATGTAAAGAAATTGGTATTGCGGTTTCTCTTTAATTGTTGCCTGATGATGGTTCCGTCATCGTACGTGCGGGTTACAAATTCATTTTTGTTAAGCGTTTCCGTGTATAAATTATCGGCCTGTAAAAACACGTTTACTTTATTTTTCCGGTAGTTGAGCGTAAGCGAAGGATTTACTTTAGGTGTGGCCTGGTATTGCGGCCTTATCGTGGGCAGGTTTTCTTTCCGAACCCACAAAGCTCCCAAGCCTGTTGTTAAACCAACTTTTCCGTTAAAACCCTCTTGCTTGTTTTTCTTCATTACGATATTGATAATCCCCGCATTTCCGTTGGCGTCATATTTTGAGGATGGATTATTGATGATTTCAATTTTTTCGATGGATGAAGACGGAATATTGTCTAACCCGGTTTGACTGCCAAAACCGGTTAATGCTGTTTGCTTGCCATCAATGAGAACCGTTATTTTATCATTACCGCGTAATTGCACTTTGCCGTCCTGAACGGTAACGCCCGGCAAATTTTGGACGACCTGCAAAACAGAACCGCCACTTTGGCTGATATTGTTTTCGATGGAATACGTTTTCTTATCCATTTTTTCGCTCACGTCATCCTGCTTGCCGGTAACAACCACTTCCGATAGTGTGGTTATGTTTTCTTCCAACTCAAGCGTTTTTATATCCAGAAATTCGGAAAGGTTTCCCACGAAAAGCGGTTGCTGTTTAGTAACATAACCGATAAAAGAAACTTCCAGTAAATAATGGTTGGGCTTAACGCCTGAAAGCGTGAACCGGCCTTCTTCGTTGGTAACGGTTCCGGTTACAAACGTGCTGTCTTTTTCCGTTTTTAAAACAATGTTTACAAACGGTAAAGCGGTTTTATCTTTTTTGTCTTTTACAATACCCGAAAGTGTTACCGATGTGGTTTGTGCGAATGAAACACTAAAAGAAAAAAAGACAAATGCTTTTATGATGAATATTATTCTTGATGCTGTTTTAATCATTACCTTTTTATTTCCCCTCCTTCGTTTTTACTTCAATAAATCCCCGTTGCTGTCAAAAATTAAGTCTTTGCCTTTGATTTCGGCTTCGTAAGTAACAACACCTTTACTGTCAGTGATTTTTGCGGCTTCTTTTATTTTTTGCCCTGCATGGTTTTGAGAAATGTACTCTTTCGCTTTTGCAGGAAGTTCATCAATGTTTATTTCAACTTCTGTTTCAAGAATATTGCCCGAAGTGTCAATCAACAGCGAATAATCAGTATCGTCCACTTCAAACGATGCTTCGTGGTTTCCGTTTTCTTTTTCCCAGCTCAACTCCTTGGCGTTGGGATAGCTTTTCTGCAAAGCCGATTTTACAACTGCCGGAACTTCTTTGTCTTTTACTTTTTGTGCGTTGGTGCATGATGCCATCATCACTGCGACCAGAAGAATTGCTAATTGTTTCATGTGAATAGTTTTTAAGTTTATGAATCAAAATTTACATCCGATTTCGAAGAAAGTTTGAATTTCTCTTTTTGTTCCATTTGTATTGGTGCGTCCAGTACGAAACTTTCATGGATAAAATGCCTATGCCAGCGCCTACCAGCACATCGCTTATGTAATGTTTGTTGTTGGCCATTCGCAAAAAGCCGACCGATGTGGCTATGCCGTACGAAACATAAGGTATCCACTTAAACCGGTGCCCGTATTCTTCACTCAAAAAGGTTGCTGCGGCAAACGCCTGAGCCGTATGCCCCGAAGGGAACGAATGGTAATTAGAGAAATCGGGGCGCTGTACGTGCGTGGTGCGTTTTAAAACCTGCGTAACAAGGCCAACACACAATTCTCCTTTTATTAGAATTACCGTGCGGTTTTGTATATCGGTTTTGGATTTAACACCGAATGCGTCAAGTCCGTAAGCGATGGCTATCGGGCTGAATTGCAAATAATCATCCACATGCGTTCTGAAATTATATAAATGTTCGTTCCGCTCTTCAACGATTTCGTTTTTAACGGACTCCGGGTGATTTCCACTCAGCGCAAGCCCCGTGGCAATTAACGTTATGGGATAGTAATGCGGTTTAAGAACGAACTTGTTTTTGGGAAACAAAGACCTGCTGAATGTATTCTCTGTAAGAAAAGTGCTGTCGGAATGTTGAGCAAAGCAAGGCTGAAGAACCAGTATCAGCACTGGTAGTAATGCAGTTTTTCTCATTGCATTTTTTTAATGCAATGTCTAACCCGATTTAGAAGAAATTTTGAATGAATTGTAATGGTACCTATTCGTACCAAATCGTATCAGTTATCAGGGATTAGCACCAAACGGGATTACTTATTTTTCTTTTTCGTTAGTCCTTTATTTTTGGGTGCAGGCGGTAAAAAATTTTCTCCTGTAATTACCTTTTTTCCTGTTTTTTGCTCTAAAGCGAATCTTGCATCTTTTGCAATTTTTCCGCCTTTCTTTCCGGCAACGGCATTTTGCTTTACTCCTTTTGCTTTTTCGGTTTCGGCAATTTGCCGGGTAGAGAGTTCCGCCAATGCGGTGAAAATAAGCTCGGCTTCGCTCATGTGGTCACGCAGGTTTTGCGTTTTCAAGCCTTTCAAATCCTTGTGTTGCTTAACGCTTAGCCCTGTCCATTCCTGATGAATGATGTTGGTGAGAAAAGCAAACTCGTCCGACTTTTCCACTCCGCTTTGCTTCCAGTAATCGGTAAGCTTGTTTCGGGTTTCCTGCCCGCTCATCCGTTGCTGTATCCATTTTTCGCTCCTGCCTGATTTCCGCCAGTTTTCCCTTGCCCTGTCCAAACTTTGTTCGGGGTCGGCTATTTCCTGCATACGTTCGTAACCCACTTTAGCCAACCATTGTTTAAAAGGCTCGGCCTTGGGCGAGGGAATGGATTGAATTAAGCGAAAAATATGTTGGGCATTACCTGCAAGTGTTTTTCTTTTTTTACCTGTATCGGTTTCCATTGCTACCTGGGGACAATTTGTCCCTATGTAGGAACTTAGCCCCTCGTCTCTTTTTCGTATTTTTTTCAGATAATCAGTAGGATTGACGGAATCGGTAAGAGCAGCAACTATATCGACTAATGAAAAAAACCAAATTTCATTTTTACTATCGTAATATCTTCGGATTCTCTTGCTCTCGAATACAACCGTTGCGTTTTCCATATTAATTCATTTTTGAGCCAGTTTTCGACTATTGCCAATTTGGCGTAGTTTTTATTGTGTCAATTTAACTGTCCCAGTTTTCAGGACACTTCAAATAAACACCTTAAAACTTGAACTATCAATCGTGCAATTTTTTTGTATGCCTCACTACTTACCCTCAAAAAGTTTGATATTGCTCATCCTACGAATTTAAAAAATTACCGTAAACGAATGAAGATTGTTTTCAAAGTCATAATCAATTTGCCATTGATAACGATTACAAATTTCCTTCACGATTGCCAGACCTAACCCGCTGCTGGTAGTTTCGGAAGACAAAACCGTAAAGCGTTTAAACAGTTTTTCATTGTTCAGTGGTATAATTCCCGTATTTGATACGGTTAATGTACGCCCCGATAAATCAATGCGTATGTTGCCTTTTTCGGTGTTGTGAATAATGGAATTGATGAGCAAATTATTAACAAGGATTTCGAGCAAGGTTTTATTACAGGTAATGAACAGCTTCTCGTTAAGACTTTTATCAACGGTAATCTGCTTGGTTATAATGTAGTCAGCGAGAAGCTCAAGGCTTTCGTTTAGTATTGCCGTTAGTTCAAGGTTTTCTTTGTCGGGAAATTGATCGTTTTCAAGTTTCGCCAACAGCAACAGGTTTTTGTTGATCCTTGAAATTCTGGAGAGCGGCAATTCAATGGCAGCGAGAATTTGCGATTGCTCGTTTGTGAGGTCTTTGCTTTGTAAAAGCAAGTCCATCTTCGATTTCAATACGGCCAAGGGTGTTTGTAATTCGTGCGAAGCATTTTCGATAAATGTTCTCTGTTGTGTGTAAACGAAAATGTTTCTGTCAATCAGTTTCTGTAATGATTGATTCAGTTCTTCAAATTCTTCTATGTTTGTTTTTTCAAACCGAACGGCTTGCCGTTTGGTCAGATCAAACGATTTTAACTTTTCAAGCGTGTGGTGGAATGGCTGCCAGATTTTTCTGGCGATCCGTTTATTCAAAAGTATGAAGCCGATAACCAATAGTGTAAAAAACAGGATTGTAACCATAGCAATGGCCAGTACGGTTTCGTGGCTTTCTTCTACATTGGTTTCAATTTGTAAATGATAAAGTTTACCGTTAATGATTATGAATGAAGAAAGCCCTCTGAAACGGTCAAGATCGTGATGCCCCGGAAATTCGTTCAGCCTTCTGATCGTATAGGTGCTGTCGGCTTTGGCGGCAGGAACATTAGCGGGTATTAATGTTGTGCCGGGTTGCAGCTTCGTCCAATGGTTTAGTAAACCTGTCAACTCATCATCGTTTATTTGAATATTGTTAAAGCCGGTTTCGATGCGTTTTTTAATGATGAGATTATGTTCGTCTAACTCGTTTAGCCAGATAAAATCCACTACAAAGTAATAAACCGGTATGCTGCACGCTAAAATGATGAGTGCATAAATTGTAAATACCTTAAAGGGACGGTCTAATAACTTACTCATAGTTCCCACTTATATCCTGTTCCGTAAATTGTTTTCAGGTAGTTGCCATAGCCGGCCTCTGAAAGTTTCTTTTTCAGATTTTTAACATGGGCATAAACAAAATCGTGGTTGTCGAACATATCGGCAATATCGCCCGAAATATGTTCGGCAATCGCGGCTTTTGAAATAACCCTGTTTTTATTGCCTAAGAAAAAGAGCAACAGGTCAAATTCTTTTTTTGTAAGACTGATCGCTTTGTTATTAACCGTAACGGTTTTAGCTAATGAGTCAACCGTTATTTCATTTTGCCGGATAACGTTTGCGTTGTTAAACTGTTTTCTGCGGATGAGTGAATGTATTCTCGCCAGTAGTTCGGAATGATGAAACGGTTTTGCCAGGTAATCGTCTGCCCCGATTTGCAGTCCTCTTACTTTGTCTTCAACAGAATTTTTAGCTGAGATAATAATTACCCCGTCTTGTTTGTTTTGATTTTTCAGAAGTTCCAGTAATTGAAGCCCTTGACCGTCAGGCAGCATCAAGTCTAACAGAATACAGTCGTATGAATAAACCCCGATTTTGTCGGCCGCTTGCCGGTAGGTTGTTGCCGTTTCGCACAAATAGTTTTCGCCCGACAAATATTCGGCAATGTCTTTCGCCAGCTCTTTTTCATCTTCCACAATCAGTATTTTCATTCCACTAATTTACCATTTCAATTTTGAAGACATTTTGAATTGGCAGGTAGTAATTTGCCAAACTCAGCAAATAAGAACAACGAAGTGTTGCCAAAAAATGAGTAATGTTGTAGCCGAAATGATGAAAGGGAAAAGGAATTGAAAAAGACCTGATTTTCGGGTCTGTGATTTCTTTTCTGTGTTTAGTGTCGCAAGTTAAACAACCTAATGCACAAAGGAATAAGCCCGATTGAAACAGCTATAAAAATTGCTACTCTCACATAATTAAGTGTCTGCCAAAGCGATGTTCGGTTGATTAGGTCTTTTGCCAATGATTGATTTTCTGCCACTTTTTGAAAGTCAATAATGTTGGGGGCAAAATAGGAAAGTGTCCAAACCCTTACTGCAAAATGAATGGCAAATAAAATCAGCAACCAATTTCTTACAGGGTCAATTTTCCAACAAAAGATAATGGCAAGTATAAAAGCTATTTCGTGTAGCGAATGAAAAACTATCCAAAAAAATTTCAAACTTGCTCCTTGTCCGTCTAATAAAAATTTAAAGTTATCGGGCGGTGAAGCTGTCCACTTCGGAACGAATACAAGGGTTTCAAAAATTTGTGCCCCATTCATTAAAAAATAAATGAGCGTTGTAATGCAAAGCCATAGTTCGGCTCTTGTCAAGTATGGTGTTGTTATATTTTCCATTTTGTTCATCTTATTTGTTGTTTAAATTATCTGTTGTTTCGTTCATTATGGCGGTTGCTTCTGTAAAATATCGTTCAATGATTTGAATTTCTTTTTCAGAAAACGAATTGATAAAGGCAGTAGTTTTTTGTTGCAGTTCGCTGAAAATCGGTTGTAAAAGTTTCATACTATTTTCAATATTCGGAATGATAATTACCTTTCGCCTGTCGTCTTTGGTAAACTGTCTTTTCAATAACTTTTTCTTTTCCAAACGGTCAAGTAAGCCTGTAACTGCACCCGTTGTTAGCCCTGTTAGTTTAGCAATGTCGCCTGCTGTCAATTCTTTGTGTTGAAGTATAAGCCCTAAATACTTATGGTCTGCACCTGATAAACCTGCCTTTCGTGCAATGGCTTCGTGCATAAAAATTGAAGCATCAGAATACTGTCGGCTTGCAGTTCTGAACTTTTCAATTGTAATGCTGGATTGTTTTTTTCTTATCATATAAATATCTTAGATACAAAGATAAATAGCTTATAAGTAAAAATTCAACTTCCTGCTGAAATTTATTTGATTTTAAATCCCCGAAAATGTTTGTCCCTTGTGCAAAGAGGCACGCCCAAATATAAATTCTACAAGGCCGCCCAAAGTATTTTTACTCTTGAATCCTTAACAGGTTTGCGTATTTTCGCCCAAAATTTGAAAGAATCATGAGCCAAAACAGACCCATTTCTGCCTTTCTTGAAAAGAATTTCCTGCATTTCAACGCTGCCGCGCTGGTAGATGCCGCCAAAGGCTATAAAAAGCACATTGCCGAAGGCAAAAAGATGTTGGTTTCGTTGGCCGGAGCGATGAGTACGGCCGAGCTGGGCATCAGCTTTGCCGAGATGATCCGCCAGGATAAGGTGCACATTATTTCGTGCACAGGCGCGAACCTCGAGGAGGACATTATGAACTTAGTGGCGCACTCGCATTATAAAAGAATTCCGAACTACCGCGACCTCACTCCGCAAGACGAGTGGGATTTACTGGGCAACCATTTGAACCGTGTAACCGACACGTGTATTCCCGAAGAAGAAGCGTTTAGAAGATTACAGTCGCATTTGTTTAAGGTGTGGAAAGATGCCGAAGACAAAGGCGAGCGGTTGTTTCCGCACGAGTTTATGTTCCGCATGATTAACAGCGGTGACCTGAAACAGTATTATGAGATCGACCCGAAAAACAGTTGGATGATTGCCGCAGCCGAGCGCAACATGCCGATGGTCGTGCCGGGCTGGGAAGACAGCACGATGGGGAATATTTTTGCTTCGTATGTACTAACAGGCGAACTGAAAGCCAGCACGATGAAGAGCGGTATTGAATACATGGTGTGGCTTGCTGACTGGTACACTGAGAACGCGGGCAAAGAGGGCATTGGTTTCTTCCAGATTGGCGGAGGTATTGCAGGCGACTTCC
Source organism: Cyclobacteriaceae bacterium (assembly GCA_026129485.1). GTDB lineage: Bacteria > Bacteroidota > Bacteroidia > Cytophagales > Cyclobacteriaceae > ELB16-189. The sequence goes on along the minus strand of JAHCHY010000002.1, from coordinate 166,206 downwards.
CGATTTGCGTGGTGCCGATGTTGCACCAGGATTTGGAACGGGATGGCGTGCCGTTCTGGAGTTACTTCTGCCAGATTAGCGACAGCACTACTTCGTATGGTTCGTATTCGGGTGCTGTGCCTAACGAAAAAATTACGTGGGGTAAGCTGAGTATTGAAACTCCGAAGTTTATTGTAGAAAGCGATGCTACGATTGTAGCGCCTTTAATGTTTGCGTATATTCTTGATATGTAATAATTAGACGTAAGACACAAGACGTTAGTATTAAGACGAAAATATCTTGCTACTAACGTCTTACTACTAATGTCTTACTACTAACGTCTCCTATGAATTTAGAACAATCTCTTCGTACTGAAATACAAAAAGCAGTTTCTGTTTTATTCAATCAATCGGTTGAACAGCTACAACTGCAACCAACCAATGCTGAGTTTGAAGGCTCGCATACGCTGGTGTGCTTTCCGCTTACGCGGATTTCAAAACTAAAACCGGAAGAAACGGCTAACGCCATTGGTAATTACTTAGTGGAGTATTCCGGAATCGTAAACCACTTCAACGTGGTGAAAGGTTTTTTAAACTTAGTGATAGCCGACAAGGTGTGGGCTGAAGTGTTTGCGGTTATTTATGCAAACAAAAATTATGGTTCGCTTCCGGATAACGGAAAGGAGATCATGATTGAATACTCATCACCCAACACCAACAAGCCGTTGCACCTCGGGCATTTGCGCAATAATTTTTTGGGATACAGTGTAGCCGAACTTTATAAAGCCGTTGGCTATACCGTACACAAGGTGCAGATCATTAACGATCGTGGTATACACATTTGCAAGAGCATGGCCGCGTGGAAACTGTATGGCAACGGTGAAACACCGGAAAGCAGCGGCCTGAAAGGTGATAAACTGGTAGGTAAATATTATGTAGAGTTTGATAAGCACTACAAAGCACAGGTAAAAGAATTAGAAGAGAAAGGCGTAAGCAAAGAGGAAGCAGAGAAGCAGGCGCCTATTATGAAGTTGGCGATTGATATGCTGCAAAAGTGGGAAGCCAAAGATGCAGAAACCGTACAGCTTTGGAAAACCATGAACGGCTGGGTGTATAGCGGCTTTGATGTTACCTACAAACGCATGGGCGTTGACTTCGATAAGCTGTACTACGAATCAGACACCTATTTGCTCGGTAAAGACGAAGTATTAAAAGGGGTAGAGAAAGGAATTTTCTTTAAGAAAGACGATGGCTCGGTGTGGGTTGATCTTACGGATGATGGCCTCGATCAAAAAGTATTATTGCGGTCGGATGGCACTTCGGTGTACATGACGCAGGATATTGGTACAGCTATCCTTCGTTTCCGCGATTTCCCGAAAATTGAAGGACAGGTCTATACTGTTGGCAACGAGCAGGAGTATCACTTTAAAGTGTTGTTCCTGATTCTCGACAAGCTGGGCTACGAATGGGCGAAACAGTGTTACCATCTTTCATATGGTATGGTGGATTTACCTACCGGCAAAATGAAAAGCCGTGAAGGTACGGTAGTGGATGCCGATGACCTGATGCAGGAAATGGTGGATGCTGCTCGTGCGCAAACTCAGGAGTTGGGCAAAGTAGATGAGATGACTGCCCAGGAGATTGATGAGCTTGCCGAAATGATCGGCCTGAGCGCACTAAAATTCTTCCTGCTGAAAGTCGATCCGAAAAAACGCATGATGTTCGACCCGAACGAGTCGATACAGTTACAGGGGCACACCGGGCCGTTTATTCAATACACGCACGCGCGCATTAAAGCTATTTTGCGTAAAGCATCAAGTCTGAACATTGCTCCCGATGCAAAGGTGCTTAAAGATGTTTCCGCCTTGGAGTCTGCCGAGCGTGCCATCATTTTTAAAATAAACCAATATCCGGCCAAAGTGCAGGAGGCCGCGCGCGAATATTCCCCTGCCATTATTGTCAATTACGCCTACGAGCTGGCCAAAGAATACAACCAGTTTTACCAGGCCATCCCCATTTTCAGCGAAAGCGATGCCGGTAAGCTGAAGTTCCGTGTTGCCTTTTCGCAGACTACTGCCGATACGATTAAGAAGGCGATGGCCTTGCTGGGCATTCGTGTACCGGAAAGAATGTAGCCAGCCATGCGTTACCTGCTTCATAGCCGGCAAACCGAACGACTTTTGTTTCGGGCTATTGACGAAAACGATTTTTCACAATGGTTGAAATTCTTTGAAGACCCGCGTGCACATCAGTATTGGGTGGAAGAACAGGATATTCCTTTACGGGAATGCGAGAAGTGGTACGCAAAGCAGCGGTTGCGTTATGAACAGGGTCGTGGCGGTATGAACGCTTTGATTGAAAAATCAGGCGGGCGGTTGGTCGGTCATGCAGGCTTGCTGGTACAGGAAGTAGATGGCGTGGAAGAGTTGGAGATCGCTTATTCGTTGCTGCCTGAATTCTGGAATAAAGGTTATGCCATTGAAGCAGCCCGGAAGTGTAAGGAGCTTGCGTTTGAAAATAATTTTTCAAGCTCACTTATTTCCATTATCAGCGAAAGCAACCTGCCTTCTCAGAAAGTAGCTGCTAAAAACGGCCTGATCATTGATAAACGAACCATTTATCACGGAAACCCGGTTTACATTTTCAGGATCTGGCAGAATAGCCCGGAAAAAGTGTAAATTCAGGTCTTGAACAAACAGGCTCGCTTTTTTGTTAGAAACACATAAACTCCTGAAATATGAAACTGGCATTAACACTCTTATTCGCATTCGTGATGAGCGCACCCTCTATTTATGATTTTAAGGTCAACAGCCTGGATGGCAAGCAGGTTGATTTCTCAGCTTACAAAGGCAAAACATTGCTGATTGTAAACACGGCTTCCAAGTGTGGCTACACTCCACAGTATGAAGAATTACAAAAGCTGCACGAGCAGCTTGGCAGCAAGGTTACGATACTGGGCTTTCCGGCCAACAACTTTGGCGGTCAGGAGCCGGGCACCAACATGCAGATTGCAGAATTCTGTAAAGCCAACTATGGCGTAACCTTTCAGATGTTTGAAAAAATTTCCGTAAAGGGCGATGACCAGCATCCGTTGTATGCGCTCCTGAAAGATAAAACCGGGCAGGAACCCACGTGGAATTTCTGCAAGTACTTAGTGAAACCCGATGGCACCGTTACATTCTTCAGCTCGAAGGTAAAACCGCTCGATCCGCAGATTGTGGATGCACTGTAAATTTTAAATGCTGCCTCAAGGTGAGGTCATGAAAAAATCCTGGATCATAATTGTAATTATCGTGAGCTTAGGCGCATTTCTATCATCAAAACTTTCAAAATCACCCAGCGGACCGGTGGCTAAATCGATTTACGATTTTAGAATCAAGAGCCTCGATGGTAAGGAGATTGATTTCAGCCAGTATAAGGGCAGGAAAATATTGATCGTAAACACGGCTTCCAAATGTGGTAAAACCCCGCAATATGCCGGGCTTGAAAAGCTGCACGAACAATTTGGCGAGCGCGTAAAAGTCTTGGGCTTTCCGGCCAACAATTTTCTTTGGCAGGAACCCGGAAGCAACGAAGACATAGCTGCGTTTTGCGAGCGCAATTATGGCGTGCAGTTTCAGATGTTCGAAAAAATCTCTGTAAAAGGGAGTGATCAGCACCCTTTATATCAATGGTTGCAGGCTAAAACCGGTAAAAAGCCGGACTGGAATTTTGCCAAATACTTAGTAAGCGAAGATGGCGAGTCCGTTACCTACTTTAGCTCCGGTGTAGAGCCGCTGGATGAAAAGCTGGTTCAAAAGCTCTAAGAAAAGGTGTCAAGACTCTTTATATAAGTATTAGACGCCTTTTGCGCTCCGGTAAAAAAGCTCAATAATTTTTTCAGGCCTTTATTCCTGCTGACATACGGCTGTCAGCAGGCTGCTTCAACTTTACTGTATCAAATTAAAACAGATACAGTTATGGAGCAGACAACAACACAGCAGCAGGTAATCACCTCGCAGGAATTATTCAAGCATTGGATGGGGCACAGGCAATTAACCCGAAGGGTAATCGAGGCGTTTCCCGAAAAGGATTTTTTTGAATTTTCGATTGGTGGCATGCGCACGCCAGCTGCTTTGATCAGCGAGTTGTTGGCTATTGCAGGCCCCGGGGTAAAGCAGATTGTAACGGGCGGAACAGAAAAGCTGCAGGAAGATTTATCTTTTGCAACCAAAGCAAAAGCGCTGGAGCTGTGGGATAAAGCCGATGCAGATATTACCAGGTACTGGCCTGAAATTTCAAATGAACGTTTCCACGAGCGCATTGTAACGTTTGGCCAATATGAAGGTAGTATTTGGTCGTCTATCTTTTATTTTATCGATAACGAGATTCACCACCGTGCGCAGATGTATGTGTATTTGCGCGCATTGGGCGTGGAGCCGCCCGCTTTCTGGAATCGGGATTTTGGAGATAAGTAATGGATGGGGCCCCAGGTTAGCGGGTGAGGAGGTGATTACTTTTCACCCGCAACAAACGCAAACCTGTTTCTTACCGATTTCTTTACCATCGTTATAGGTTGAAACTTAATACGTGAAACTTTAAATCGCTGGGAAATAAGTTGAAAAAATGAATGGCAAACTGTAACGCTACGGGCCACAGGGTGCGTCTAAGTACAAAAAAAAGCGTAACATGAAGAAACTCGCCCTTACTTTAGTTGTAGCCCTGTGTGCTCATTCAGCCTTCTCACAAACACAAGTTCTGGTGCTCGGCACATACCACATGGGCAATCCCGGACTTGATGCTTTTAATATGGAAGCAGATGATGTCCTCGCTCCTAAACGACAGAAGGAGATAGAAGAATTTGTTAACCTGCTCGCTACTTTCAAGCCAACTAAAATATGCCTGGAATATCCTATCGAAAGTCAGGCTAAACTTACACAAAGCTACCAGGCATATTTAACAGGAAAATCTAAGGAGCAAAGAAATGAAACCGAACAGATTGGTTATCGTTTGGCAAGGAAATTAAACCTTAAAGAGGTTTATGCCATTGATGCAAAAGCCCCTTTCGAAATGGATAGTGTCATGCACCTGGCTCAGACGGGCAAGTTCGATGAGTTTATGAAGTTGATGGGATCAATGCCGGCATTCATGGCTGCTGAAAATCAAAAATTACGAGAGAGTACAATCACTCAGTTCTTTGAGCACATCAACAGCGCATCCTACATTGCTAAATCGCATGAACTTTACCTCGCCATTGCCAAAGTAGGAAAAGACAACCGCTATCCGGGCGCTGACCTGGTTGCCGATTGGTATAAACGAAACCTGCGTATTTACAACAACCTGACGCGCTTAAATTTTAAGCCCGATGATCGCGTGCTGATTCTTTACGGTTCGGGACACACTAAAATTTTGCAAGACCTGATTGGCGATTCTGCCGACTTTGAAATTGTGGAACTGACAGCGTTGAAATAAGCGCTATTTGTCGGCTCATGATTTGTGATTATTGATTTGTGATCCGATGTCGTTTAGTTAAGCCATTTGTTCGACCCCTTCGGAGTCGAATGTTTGTAGAAAATGTTGCTGGCTATAATCATTCGACCCCGAAGGGTCGTACATGATTTGGAAGCCTCTTAACTAAATGATATTGGATTGCCAATCCGCACTCCGCTTTCGCCCCCCTCAAACCCCGCTTTCACCGACTTTCACCGGCCGGTAGCCTATCCTCCATCGCTCAGGCCGATGTTGTGCCGTTATTTTGATATCACAAAACAATGGCACTATGAGCAACACAAAAAAATTAAGCAGCAGTATTTGGGTAGGCGGACTGATCCTGGCCATCGGTAGCATTATGCTACTGAAGAAGATGGACTTATTATATTTTCCACACTGGTTCTTTTCGTGGAAGACGTTATTAATTGCACTGGGCTTATGCTTTGGCTTCAGCCGCAGGTTTGAGGGCATCGGTTGGCTGGTGCTGATCCTGGTCGGCTCATTCTTCCTGATAGATGACATTGCCTATCTCGATTTTAGCGTAAGGCGGCTGGCGCTTCCGGTCGGGATAATTATAGTAGGCGGCTACATTGTGGGGCGTGCACTGTGGGGGCCTTCACGGGAAGCCCGTAAATCCCTGGCCGGTGATGGTATTATAAATGTGGATGAGGGTGGAGAAGATTATTTCGACATCACTACCATATTTGGCGGTGCCAAAAAGAAAGTGTTTTCCAAGCAATTCAAGGGCGGTGAATCAACCTGCATTTTTGGAGGTACCGAGATTGACCTTACCCAGGCTGACATAAATGGCACCGTAGTGATTGATGTGGTACAATTATTTGGTGGTGTAAAATTGGTAGTGCCTTCCAACTGGGAAATCAAATCTGACATTACAGCCATATTGGGCGCCTTTGATGATAAGCGAAGCACACCGCAAGTGCCAGCTAATGGAAAAAAGCTGGTCATTACCGGTTTTGCCATGTTTGGCGGAGTGGAAATCAAAAGTTATAATTAAAAAAGTTACTGGTTGCTCGTTACTGGAATAGAGCAACCAGCAGCCAGTAACCAGCTCCCATGAATTGGTACTTAGTTAAATTGGTTTTTCAGGTTGTGAACGGTGGCCACAGCCCCGCACAGTTCGATGAGCAGTTGCGGCTGGTACGGGCCGATGAGGTGGCATGGGCTATGGAAAAGGCAAGCGTGCTGGGCTGGCTGGAGCAAACTACCTTTAAAAGCAGCTATGCAATGAAGGTAACCTGGAAATTTGCAGGCGTGGCCGACATTCAAAAAGTGAACCGGTTGGAAGATGGTGTGCAACTGTTCAGCACTACCGTTCAGCCCGATTGCCCACACGAATACCTCGAAGCTATAAAGCTGAATGCTATGAAGGCAGCGGATATGTTAAAGGAAGAAGAGTGTGCTGAGGTAGCATAGCACCGGGATTGTCAAAGCATTAAAACAAAAACGGGGAAGATCAATTTTACTTGACTTCCCCGTTTTAATTGCATACCAACCGTAGCCGGTTTGCAATCCTAAACTGCTGCTGAGCTGGCAAAATCTGCACGGCCTGTTTCACAACATTCCGTCTCAACTTCATGCCTGTAGCTTACTTTCCGAAGAAAGTCCGACACTGGCATAATCTTCCCACTCCGCTTTTTTGTCAGATACCTTTCCGTAGAAAATATCTTTTTGTTTTTCGGTGCAGGTTGATCTCCTTTCCCAGTAAATCAACTTAGTGATATGAAGATACTTGGCTGGTATATCTCCACAAAATATTTTTCATAAAAGAATCGCACAAAGCATCAACCGGGTTATCAACATTTCTTAAGTATTTTTCTTTCACCCGGTTGCCGCAACTGCTTCACGCAAAGGTTTATATTTTTTGCTTGTATCTCGTTTTCGGAGCGTACAAACCATGACAAAAATCATCTTTTGCACTAATGGCAATCATGTGGGCCGGAATTGCGCCCGGCTACTTTTATACCCGTAATCAGACCATAAACCCATGCAACTTGAGAAAATTCACTACGACAACAAGATTGTCAAGGCCTTTATTATCGCTACGGTAATTTTTGGCATCGTGGGCATGACGGTAGGCCTTTTAGCCGCCATTCAGCTCTTTTACCCGATCTTTAATTTTTCTGACAGCTCCCTGGGGCAATTTGTTTCGTTCGGGCGTATCCGCCCGCTGCACACCAATGCGGTAATTTTTGCTTTTGTGGGTAATGCCATGTTTGCCGGTGTGTATTACAGCATGCAACGCCTGCTTAAAACCAGGCTTTTCAGCGATGCCCTTAGCTGGACTCACTTCTGGGGCTGGCAATTAATTATCCTGGCAGCAGCCATCACACTGCCGCTGGGCATGACGTCCGCAAAGGAATATGCCGAGCTGGAGTGGCCCATTGACATTGCCATTGCGCTGATCTGGGTTGTGTTTGGCATCAACATGATCGGTACCATTATAAAGAGGAGAGAGCAGCACATGTACGTGGCCATCTGGTTCTACATTGCCACGTTCGTTACCGTTGCAGTGCTGCACATTGTAAACTCGTTTGAAATGCCGGTAACGTTATTCAAAAGTTATTCCTGGTATGCCGGTGTGCAGGATGCATTGGTGCAGTGGTGGTACGGGCATAACGCGGTGGCGTTTTTCCTTACAACCCCGTTCCTTGGCATTATGTATTACTTCCTGCCTAAAGCAGCCAACCGGCCGGTTTATTCCTACCGGCTTTCCATTATACACTTCTGGTCGCTGATATTTATTTATATATGGGCCGGCCCGCATCATTTATTATATACTGCTTTACCCGATTGGGCCCAGTCGTTGGGTGTTGTGTTTTCCGTCATGCTTATCGCGCCAAGCTGGGGTGGTATGCTTAACGGTTTGTTTACCCTGCGCGGAGCGTGGGATCGCGTGCGTGAAGATGCGGTATTGAAATTTATGGTGGTAGCGGTAACGGCTTACGGTATGGCCACGCTGGAGGGCCCGCTGCTCTCGCTTAAAAATGTAAATGCGATTGCGCACTATACCGACTGGATTGTAGCGCACGTGCACGTGGGTGGTTTGGGTTGGAATGGTTTCCTGATTTTTGGTATGCTGTACTGGTTAGTGCCCCGTATGTGGAATACCAAATTGTATTCTTCCAAACTGGCTAACCTGCACTTCTGGATCGGTACGCTGGGTATTGTATTCTATGCCCTGCCCATGTATGTATCGGGTGTAGTGCAAAGCTTAATGTGGAAGGAGTTTGCAGCAGATGGCTTCTTGCGCTACCAGAACTTCCTGGAAACAACTACCCAGATTTTACCCATGCACATGTTACGGGCTACCGGTGGCGCCCTGTACCTGGCGGGTGTGTTCATTATGGCTTATAACCTTATCAAAACGGCTTATGCCGGAAGCTTTATTGCCAATGAAGAAGCTGAAGTATCACCGCTGGTGAAAATAAAACATGCACCGGGCGGCTACTGGCACCATATCCTGGAAGCCAAACCGGTCATCTTTACCGTGCTTGCGCTGGTTGCCATTTTGATTGGCGGTATTATCGAGCTGGTGCCTACATTTTTGGTTAAATCAAACGTGCCTACGATAGCTTCGGTAAAGCCATACACTCCGCTGGAGTTGCACGGCCGGGATATTTACATCCGCGAAGGTTGTGTGAACTGCCACTCGCAGATGATCCGCCCGTTCCGCTCGGAAGTGCAACGCTACGATCCGAAAGGTGGCGAGTATTCCAAGGCAGGCGAGTACGTATATGATCATCCGTTCCTGTGGGGATCAAAACGAACCGGCCCGGACCTGCATCGCCTGGGAGGAAAGTATGCCGATAGCTGGCACTTCCGCCACATGCTTACCCCGGCCGAAGTAAGCACCGGCTCTATCATGCCGGCTTACCCGTGGTTGTATGAGCAGCAGATCGACAAAGGTTTAACGGCAGGTAAAATTTCTGCCCTGCGTACCATTGGCGTTCCCTATGCGGAAGGCTATGAAAAAACCGCCAACAATGACCTGGACGCACAGGCAAACAGGATTGTAACAGGCCTGGAACTGGAAGGTTATGAAACCGCACCCGATGCCGAGATTGTTGCCCTGATCGCATACCTCCAGCGCCTCGGTACCGATATCAAGTTAGATGAAGTAGCCACCCGTAACGAATAAGCCATGTACAAACAAGTTCTTCAAAGTATTGATAACATCGCCATCTGGCCGGTTATCTCGTTCGTCATCTTCTTCACATTTTTTGTGCTGTTATTATGGTGGACGTTCACGGCAGATAAAACATTCATTCGTGAGATGAGTGAAAAGCCTTTGCACGATGGATCTGAATCAAATGACCTGAACCCTAAACATAATTGATCATGAAACGGATTGTTTTGTTTTTATTCATGTGCCTGGGCCTTGTTCCGGCCTTTGCACAATCAGCCGAATCAATACCGGCAGCGTCATCTGCCTGGGATGACCCGCTGTTGCCGTTCTACATCGTGATTGGATTTACGTTCGTGGTTGTAATACTGGTTTTGCTGGTGGCCCTGTACCTGCTACAGGTGCTCAATTATATGGTGAGGCAAGCCACCCGCGAGCGCGCAGAGCGGCTGGGTATCCCGTATAAGGAAGAACCTTCTTTCTGGGCCAGGCTGTGGAAAGAGTCCAACGACTTTGTTCCGCTTGAGAAAGAAGCGGATATATTAATGGATCACAGTTATGATGGCATTCGCGAATTGGACAATCACTTACCGCCCTGGTGGAAATGGCTGTTTTACGCAACCATTGTGTTTTCGGGCGTATACATGATTTTCTATCATTTAACAGACACATTGCCTTTGCCGCTGAAAGAATACGAAACCGAGCTGGTGATAGCCGAGGAGCAGGCAAAGAAGCTGGAAGCATCAAGCCCCGTTGCGGCAATTGATGAAACTACCGTGCAGCTTGTTACGGATGCCACTGCGCTGGCCGATGGCAAGACCACTTTCCTGAACAACTGTGCATCTTGCCACCGAAAAGATGGCGGTGGAGATATTGGCCCCAACCTGACAGACGAATACTGGAAACATGGTGGATCTCTCCGGGATATTTTCAGGATAATACGCCATGGTGTACAGGGAACCAACATGATTTCGTGGGAAGGATTTATAAGCCCCGAAAAAATGCAGAATGTAACAAGCTATGTGCTCACCTTACAAGGGTCTAATCCTGAGAATGCAAAGAAGCCTGAAGGTGAATTATATAAACCCGATACCCATGCACCCGCTGACTCCACTAAAGTGCAGGCGAGTCTATAGCTTTACAGGGATAATTAGCAGTAGCCGGTTATGAAAGAGGATGCTCATAATTTATACCAGTACGAGGAGGAATTCAGGGATACACTGGCTACGGTTGATGAAAAGGGAAAACGGGTTTGGGTATATCCGAAGAAGCCGGCCGGCTATTATCATAACCTGCGTATTTGGGTAACGGTTCTTCTGCTCACCTTGTTTTTTGCAGGACCATTCCTGCAATGGCAGGGCCGGCCATTTCTGCTCTTTAATATTTTTGAACGCAAATTCATCCTGTTTGGCCAGGTGTTCTGGCCGCAGGATTTTTTTCTGCTGGCCTTAACGCTCATTGCATTCTTTGTTTTTATTATCCTGTTTACGGTAGTGTTTGGCCGTTTGTGGTGCGGATGGGCCTGTCCGCAAACCCTGTTCATGGAAATGGTATTCCGCAAAATAGAATACTGGATTGAAGGCGATGCCAATGCGCAACGCAGGCTGAACAACAGCCCGTGGACACGCGAAAAAATGCTGAAGAAAACAGCCAAACAAATCATTTTCGTTTTTATCTCCTTAGTCATTTCACATACTACTATGGCGTACCTGGTTGGTATGGATCAGGTTAGGGAAATAGTAAGCCAACCTCCAACCGAGCACCCGGCCGGCTTTATCGGCCTGATCGTGTTTACCGGGATTTTTTACGGGGTATTTGCGTGGTTCAGGGAACAAGCCTGCATTGCAGTTTGTCCTTACGGAAGATTGCAGGGTGTATTGCTGGTGAAGGATTCGATTGTAGTAGCCTACGACTGGCTGCGGGGAGAACCGCGCGGCAAGCTCAAAAAGAACCAGCAAACCATAACCGCCAGGCAGGGCGATTGCATAGATTGCAAGCTTTGCGTACACGTTTGCCCTACTGGCATAGACATTCGCAACGGAACACAACTGGAATGCGTGAACTGCACCGCCTGCATGGATGCCTGCGATGATGTGATGACCAAAATCAGCAAGCCCAAAGGCCTTATCCGGTACTCCTCATACAGCGCTATCAGTCAGGGAACACAAAAATTATTTACTCCACGAGTAGCGGGTTATGCGCTTGTGCTTACAGCCCTTACCGCCCTGCTTAGCTATTTTGTGTTTACCCGGGCAGATATTGAAACTACAATTCTTAAAGTACCCGGTACACTTTATACCAAAACAGACGATGGCCAGATCACCAACCTGTACAGCATTGAATTTGTGAACAAAACCTTTAATGATATTGAGCTTTCGGTAAAAGTTGAATCGCCAGCCGAAGCCACGTATATGAAAATTGGTGATCCTGATATTGTAGTTCCCAGGGAAGGCATTCTGAAAGGCATGATTATGATCAAGCTGCCGGATGAGGCAATTACTTCGGCCAAGACCGTAATTGAGCTGGGCATTTATAACCGGGACGAAAGACTGGAAACTGCCAGGGCCATGTTTATCGGGCCGATCCGTTTAAAAAATAAATCAACTGAAACCCATAAGTTATGAGATGGATATTAGTGTCATTTATCTTGTTTGCCCTGTTTATCGGAACACTGGTTGTGGTTTCCATGCGGCAGGAAGTTAGCCTCGTATCGAAAAGCTATTACGAGGATGAGCTGAAGCACAGCGAAAAGATGCAGCGCATGAATAATGCCAGCACGCTGGCCGGCAAACCCACACTGTCATTTGAAGGTAATAAAGTGAAAGTGTCATTTGATGAGTTCAACACAATTGAGAATGGCAAGCTAACGGTGCAGCGTCCGTCAAAAGCGGCATTGGATTACCAGTTTGAAGTGCCTGCTGTTCCTGATCAAAGCCAGTATTTTGAATTGAAGAATTGGGAGCAGGGCCTTTACCGTATCGGGTTTTCCTGGTCAGCAAATGGCCGGGAGTATTATGTTGAAAAACTGCTGGTGCTTTAAAGTATGTGGACCGCCATTGTTTTAGGATTAGCCGGTAGCCTGCACTGCGCAGGCATGTGCAGCCCGTTGGCAATGGCTGTTACATCGCGCAAGCCTTTTGTGTTGCATAAGGTAGTCTATAACACGGGCCGTGTTTTAACGTATGCGTTGCTGGGCATGCTGGCAGCATCCTTTGGCAGCTTATTAAGCCTTACAGCCTACCAGGGTGTGCTTTCTTTTCTGATGGGTGCTGTTTTTTTGCTGATGGGCGCTGGAGCTGTTACAGGTGTGAAAATTCCGGTTTTAACTCCGGGGATCAATACGCTGACCCTTAAGCTGAAGAAAGTGTTTGGGTTCTGGCTGCAGAAGAAGCAAGCCGGGGCTGTGTTTGTAATGGGTATGCTGAACGGGCTATTGCCTTGCGGGCTTACCTACCTGGCCTTAACGTATTGCTTCATTCTGCCTGCGGCCACGGACGGGTTTATTTTTATGTTGCTTTTTGGTTTGGGAACCTGGCCCGTAATGGTTGGTTTTAGCTGGCTGATGGGGTTGGGGTTCAAATCGCTTACGCGGTATTACCATCGTTTGGCCATGCTTTCATTTATCCTGGTAGGAGCCTGGCTGATGGCCCGGGTGTTTGTTCAGCACCCGGCTGCGCACGAAGGCGCCCTGATGGGTAAAACTACTTCGGGTGATATAATCTGTCCCTGATTACGTTTTGAATTTGACCCGATTTCAGTACTTTTAAAACAGGATCAATAGAATTAAAAACTAAAAATTCATGAAAAACATACTGGTACCTACCGACTTTTCTAAAACTTCGATTAATGCGCTTGAAGTAGGTGTTGAAATCGCAAAAAAGTCTAATGCAGAAGTAACGTTGCTGCATGTTGTGGAAGAAGCAAGCTCTTCTTCGTTTTCGGTTACGGGTGAGTGGCAGAAAAAAGATTGGTCTGATAAGCTCTTCACCCTCAGAATGCTCGAAAAAGCAAAGGCACAGCTGGAAAAGCTGGTGCTCGATCCGAAATATGCAAGTGTTAAAGTAAATGGCGAATTGCGTTTGGGAAATGCCTTTCATGGCATGCGCACCATTATTACCGAACATAAGGTAGACCTGGTGGTAATGGGTACACAGGGCCGGTCGGGTGCGGCCGAAGTGGTAATTGGTACCAATACCGAGCGTGTGGTGCGCCATTCCAAGTGCCCGGTGCTGAGCATTAACAAGAAGCCCGCTAAAGTGAATTTTAAGAATATTGTATATGCAACCGCCATGCACAAGGATGAAGAGATCTTTTCGCGCATGGTAAGAAAGACACAGGACTTGTATAACTCCACCGTTCATTTGGTGCGCATTAACACCCCGGGTGATTTTCAGCGCGATTATGTAGTGCGGGATTACATGGAAAAGTTTGCTAAGAAGCTCCGGTTGAAAAATTATACCATTAATATTTTCAACGACCTGACGGCAGAAGACGGTATAATCTACTTTGCGGAAAGCATTGATGCGGATTTGATTGCCATGGCAACACATGGCCGTACAGGTTTTGCGCACGTGCTGGCCGGCAGCATTGCCGAAGATGTGGTAGGCCATGCCAAGCGCCCCGTGTTAACGTTTGTGGTAAAGCGATAAGTATAACATGCTGGTTTAAGGAACCGGAGTTACACAAAAACACTAAGCTGTCGGTTTGAGCCTGTCGAAAACCATTTAATTCAGAACCAAAAAAGACTTCGACAAGCTCTGTCTGACATTCGAGGTTGTATTTTTGTGTAACTCCGGTTAAGGAATAAGCCTCCTGATATTTCGGGGGGCTTTTTTTATATTTAGGATTCGGTAAAGCAGGAAGCCGGTTTTCGTGAAGAATTATTACGCCATATTGGGCCTTAACGATTTTGCTCATGTGCAGGAGGTTAAACGGGCGTATCGCAAGCTTGCCTTGTTATACCATCCCGATAAAAACCCTTCTGCCGAAGCAGCGGCTTTGTTTATTGAAATAAATGAAGCCTATGAAGCATTGGGTGATCCGCAGCGCAAAATGGAGCACGACCGGATGCTGCAGGGTGTTCCGGCTTCTCCTCCATTTACCATCCGTCAGAATCAATATCGCGATCCGCGCTACAGGCGCGGCCCGGTTTCCGGGGAATCGGGCTCTGTACGCAGGCAGGTGCTGCAGGCGATGCAGCAATACCTGAAGTATGCGGTTATGTTTTCGCGCCTGGCTTTTCTCTTCTCGCTTGTGCTGATTGCCGACTACTCTATGCCGGCTCAAAAAACAAAAGAAGAAGTAACCAGTGTACGAAACAAACAGGAGTCGCGGTACGCACAGTCATCGCAGCTATCGCTTGACGGAGGTGAAATGATAACCTTGAACCAGGAAACCGCGCGTGAGTTTAAACGGGGTTCGGTAATTACCATTCATACATCTTCGCTGTTTTCGGTGCCGCTGATCCTGGAAAACGAAGCTACACGATTTAAAGCCAAGGTTCCGGTTTCCATTTACGGTAACTTTAAATTTCTTCCACTGGTCATGCTCATTACCTCCTTGCTGGGAACATTCTGGTGGAAAGGAGTGGAGTTCAGGTTCAACTTGGGTATTGTGAATATCCTGCTAATATTGCTGAGCTTTGTTTTTTTACGAATCCATAGCTTTTAAAAATCATGAACAAGAAGAATGATTGGAAGCATCGCGAAGGTGTGGTCTATTCCACCAATTCCGATTTTGATTATAGCTACGATAAGCACGAAGAAGCCGAAACATTGCCACCGGCAAGGCAGAACCTGCGCATCCGGATGGATAATAAGGGGCGTGCCGGCAAGCAGGTAACGCTTGTAACCGGGTTTGCAGGTACAACGGCCGACCTGGAGTCGCTTACCAAATTATTGAAGACCAAATGCGGTGTAGGGGGTTCTTCAAAAGATGGTGAAATCCTGATCCAGGGCGATGTGCGCGATAAAGTGCTGGCCGTGCTCACCAAAGAAGGGTATAAGGCCCGTAAAACCTGAAAAATTCACGCACCCGTAATAAACTTTTGGCTCTCAAAACGGGTTCTGTTGTATATTTGTTATTCAACTAAAAATAAATTCTTATGGCATTTACACTTCCTGCGCTGCCCTATGCTTTTAATGCATTAGAGCCGCACATCGATGCACGTACCATGGAAATCCATCATGGTAAACACCACAACGCGTATGTAACCAACTTAAATAATGCAGTGGCTGGCAAGCCCGAAGAGAACCTGGGCATTGAAGAGATCTGCACCAATATTTCCAAATACCCGGCAGCCGTTCGTAACAATGGTGGTGGTCATTACAATCATTCATTATTCTGGACAATATTAGGGGCCAATGCCGGTGGTGCGCCAACCGGTGCTCTGGCCGATGCTATTAATGCAGCTTTCGGAAGCTTTGATGAATTTAAAACCAAATTTGCTGCAGCAGCGGCAGGCCGTTTTGGTTCCGGCTGGGCCTGGTTAATTAAAGATGCTTCCGGCAAGCTGGCTATTACTTCAACACCTAACCAGGACAATCCATTAATGGATGTGGCCGAAGTAAAGGGCACACCCATTCTTGGTTTGGATGTGTGGGAACACGCTTATTACCTGAACTACCAAAACCGCAGACCGGACTATATTACTGCGTTCTGGAATGTGGTGAACTGGGGCGAGGTAGCGAAGCGTTTCGCCAAGTAATTCCTTGATCTGAATATTCTAAAACGTCCCGACTTGTCGGGGCGTTTTTTTATTTCTAACCGTCCGGAATCAGACAGTTTTGTTCGTGATTGAGCAGGCCGATCAGTATGATGATTAATTTTTCGCGTATTTAAGTGGTATTTTTTTTCGGTATTGTTGTTGAATAAGGATTTACGATTTAACCAGTTTGCCCGATTTAAACCCAACCCTCCCATGTTCAAGACTCACCTCAAGTTTTTTATCCGGGTATTCCTGAAGGATAAATTTTTTTCCGTGCTCAATATTTCAGGTCTTGCATTGGGCATTGCCGTAAGCATTATCCTGTTGCTCATTTTGCAGCACGATCTTAATTACGATAAGCACTTTGCCAATCACGAAAGGATATACCGCCTGGGCGGGCATTTGAAGGCAACCGGTATTGATGTGCGCGTGGCCCGGTCTGCACGTGAATTAGGTGCCGTGCTGAAAGATGAATTCCCTGAAGTACTGGCCGTAACCCGCGCCAACGATTGGGATCATACGCTGGTGCGGTATGAGAACAACGGTACCGAGGTTTCATTTTACGAAGAAGACATTGTTCGTACTGATTCAACCTACCTGCAGGTATTCAGTCATAATTTTATTGCGGGTAATCCGGCTACTTGCCTGAACGATGTACATGCTGTGGTAATTACCGAATCAACGGCAGCCCGGTATTTTGGTTCAGAAAACCCATTGGACAAAACATTGATTATTGATGATGAAAGCTGGAAGGTTACGGGAGTAATTGAAGATTTGCCCGATAACACACACATGAAGTTCGACATCCTGCTTTCAGGATTGAGCAAAAGCAGGCAATGGGTAGTAGATCAGGGGCAAATAAAATCGGAAGCATTCTGGAATCCGGATGTGTACACGTTTTTACTGATGCCGGAGAATTACAATCCGCAAAGCTTTCATGAAAAATTCCCGGTCATCTACGATAAATACTTCAAGTCGTTTGGCGACCAGGTAGGAGGTCAGTACGCGGCCATTCTTCAGCCGCTTGCGGATATTCACTTTGATAACAGCGTGCAGAGCGATCAGCCCACCGGAAACATGGCTTACCTGTATGCCTTTACGGCAATCGGGATTTTCATCATGCTGCTGGCGTGCATCAACTACATGAACCTCTCTACAGCCAAGTCGGTAAAGCGTGCGGCAGAAATTGCCATGAAAAAAACGCTGGGTAGCGATAAGAAATCGCTGGTGTTATCTTTTCTGGGTGAATCCGTTTTCCTTTCCCTGGTCTCGCTTGTGTTTGCGGTAGCCCTGGTGCAGGTGGTTATCAACTTCACATCCTTTAATAGCTTAGTCGAAAAAGAGCTGGTACCTGATTTCTTCAATAACAAATTGCTGTTGTTTGGCTCAATAGGCATTGCCCTCGGCATTGGCATTATTTCGGGTCTTTATCCTGCTTTTTATTTACCCACCATACCCACCATCAGCGCATTAAAAGGTTCTTTCAAGAATAAAAAATCCGGCCACGACCTTCGCAAGGCTTTGATTACGGTGCAGTTTGCCATTTCAATCTTTGTGGTGGTGTGCACCTTCTTCATGCGCGATCAGATTTCGTTTATGCGCGACAAAGACCTCGGTTTTGACCAGGAAAACATTGTCATTCTTCCCATTCAGGACACGCTGGTGCAAAATCAGATTGTAGCTATTAAAAATGAGTTCTTACAGCATCCCAAAATTTCAGCAGCCACTACCACGCATCGTGTATTGGGCATGGGTGTAGGTGGCCCCGTGATGATGGCGGAAAGTGACGAAGGAATGAAGCAACAACGATTCAACCTGATTTCGGTGGGTGATGGTTACCTGGAAACCATGAATATGAAGCTGGTTGCCGGGCGTGATTTTCAACCCGGCCCTGCGGCCGATACCCGAAATGTGTTTATCTGTAACCAGGCAGCAGCCAGGCTGATGGGCTGGGGCGATAACCCGGTCGGCAAAAAAGTGCGTTGGTTTCATGGCGAGGAAGATGGCCACGTAATCGGTATGGTAAAAGACTTCAATTATCAGTCGCTGCACAATGTAGTGGAACCGTTATTGATTATTAAGAGCGAAAGGGAGGGAGGTTTTTTGCATCTGAAAGTGGCCGGAGGCGACCTGCCCGCAACCATGGATTACATCAGGACAAAATGGATAGCGTATGATCCTAACCACCCGTACGAATATTTCTTCCAGGATCAGCGCTTCAATGAGCAATACCGTGCAGATGAGATTCAATACAAACTCCTGTCTGGCCTTTCTTATGTCTGCATTTTTATTTCGTTGCTTGGCTTGTTAGGACTCTCTGCTTTTACAGCCGCGCAGCGTACCAAAGAAATCGGAATCCGAAAAGTACATGGAGCGAATGTGCCGGGCATTATTTATTTGTTGTATAAGGATGTGATGTACCTGGTGGTAATTGCCGGCATTTTGGTTATACCGGCATCCTATTATATTATTGCGTGGTGGAAGGGTAATTTTGCTTACCAGGTTCCGCTCAATTACTTTACGTTTGCATTGGTTACGTTACTGGCTATGTTGTTTGCCTTTATAACGGTAGCGTTCCACTCTCTTAAAACCGCACGCACCAACCCGGTAGAGTCGTTGAAGTATGAGTGATAGAACGGATGGATAGACTGAAGGTCGCTCTAACGGGCGACTTTTTTGTTTTAAAAGAGCTTCATTACCGAAAATAATTTTTCTGCTATTTTGCACGCTATTCCTATCCAGCTCTATGCACTCTTCCCGTAAACCTGCGCTTACATTCATCTTCATTACGTTATTGATTGATGTTATCGGCCTCGGGATTATTATCCCCATAATGCCCGACCTTATTATTGAGCTTGCGCACCTTGATGCCAATGCAAGCGGGTCATTGAGCTATGCCAGTAAAATGGGTGCCTGGCTGCTCTTCGCCTATGCTTTTATCCAGTTTTTATGCGCCCCGGTTATTGGCGCATTAAGCGATAACTATGGCAGGCGCCCGGTATTGTTAGGTTCCTTAATGGGCTTTACTATTGATTACCTCTTTTTATCGTTTGCCCCCAACATTACTTGGTTATTTGTAGGGCGCGTGGTAGCCGGCATTATGGGTGCCAGCTTTACAACGGGGGGCGCTTACATTGCCGACATCAGCGCCCCGGAAGAGCGCGCTAAAAATTTTGGATTGATTGGTGCCGCATTCGGGCTTGGTTTTATTATAGGGCCGGTATTGGGCGGTTTCCTGGGAAGCATCGGGCTTCGTGTGCCTTTCATGGTTTCTGCCGGTCTTACATTCCTGAATTTTCTTTTCGGACTATTCGTATTACCTGAATCGCTTAAGCCGGAAAACAGGAGAAAATTTGAATGGAAACGGGCCAACCCAATCGGCACGTTACTCTCCTTAAAACGATATCCGCTTATTATCGGCCTGATGGGTTCGTTGACCTTTCTATACATAGCGGCACATGCCGTGCAAAGTAACTGGCCTTATTATACAAAGGAGAAATTCGGATGGGAATTGAAAGAAGTTGGAATATCGCTTGCGGTAGTAGGCCTGGCCTTTGCTATTATCCAGGGAGCGCTTATCCGGGTTATTATTCCAAAGCTGGGCCAGCTGCGAAGCGTTAATGCAGGCATGACTTTATATACACTCAGCTTTGTACTTTATGCCTTTGCTTCGCAAGGCTGGATGATGTATGGCATAATTGTAATTTATTGTTTGGGCAGCATCGCCATGACAGGCATCCAGGGAATTATGTCGGGTATTGTGGAGCCTAATGCGCAAGGCGAATTGCAAGGTGGCTTTACCAGCCTGATGAGCCTGACTGCTATAATTGGTCCGTTGCTGATGAATTATGTATTCTCATACTTTGTATCGGCTGAAAGCCCGGTTTACTTTCCGGGTGCAGCCATGATGCTGGGAGCTGTGCTTACACTGGTAAGCTTTGTGCTGATACGGGTTACATTAAAGAAGAGAATGGCTAATTAAGGTTGTTCAAAACCTTATTCCCCCCAATTTCTCAAATGACGGGTAAATGACGGGCAAAATGCACGGCCGATTCGTGGCCTATGCCCGTTCTATGCGGTAAACTTGCAGCATAATTTATTTACCATGCAACAACCCGAACTCGGCAGGCGCCTGGCTGCCCTCCGCAAGGAAAAAAATCTAACGCAGGAAGAACTGGTAGAAAAAAGCCATGTAAGCGTGCGCACCATTCAACGCATTGAGGCTGGCGAAGTGCTGCCACGACTTTCCACTATAAAAATTTTGCTGGCCGCGCTGGGCCAGGATTATGAATCGTTCATCAAACAAAACCCAATATCTATGGAAACAACTTCGCAACCACGTGGTAACCGGAGCGCATTATTGATTGCCATTTTTGCCGGAGCTATCTACCTCGCAACAGAGATCATTTTAAATGCCATGGATCTGGCGTGGCTCACTAAAGAAAATAATTGGGAGCAGTGGGTCAATTTTATTTATATCGGGCTTACCATAACGATGATTGCAGCATACGCCCTGTTTATGTGGGGCTTTATTGTGCTTGGTTCGGTGTTTGAAAATGGGCTGTTAAAAATCGGGAGCTGCCTGATGATTGGTATCGTGCTGGCCATCGGGGTATTGGATATTTCCACTTTAAAAGCTGAAGATACGGATAGCCTTTGGTTACCCTATATGACAGCCTCGGTAATGGTGGGCGCCCTTACCCTCATTTTTGGAATTGCACTTATTCGCCTGCAGGATGGTATGGGTATGCTATCGCGCGTGGCCGGGGTACTTGAACTGATTACGGGCGCAGCATTTGTAACGGTAATCCTGTTTTTTATCGGCTATGTGGTAATGATTCCCGCAGTGATTGTGGAGATACTGGTACTTTACCGGGGGTATGAGTACCTCTCTAAATCGGAAGTGGCAACCGCTGTTGTATAATTTCTTTTGATCCTTTACAGAAACCAGGTGATGAAAAAAATGCTTCTGTATAGCACGGGTGTTGTGCCTGTATTGGTTGCGTGGGCAGCAGTAATCTTTCTGGCAACCGTAAAAGGATGCTTTCATTCGCCACTGGCAAGTCCGGCCACGCAATCTTTTGCCGGGGCTATCGAAAAAGAAATCGACAAGCAGTTTGTTGGCAATTTGGCGCTGGCCATTATAAAAGATGGGAGCATCGAATTGGAGAAATTTCATTCGGCAGGAAAGCCCGTGGATAGAAATACGGTTTTTCAGGTTTCTTCATTAAGTAAGTGGATTTCTGCTTTTGGAATAATGAAGCTGGTTGAGCGGGAAAAGCTTGAATTGGACGCTCCCGTTAGTAAGTACTTAACCCGATGGCAATTACCCCCCGGTAAATTCAATAACGATGAAGTTACGGTTAGAAGATTATTAAGTCATACAGCGGGATTGACAGACGCGCTTGGATATTCCGGTTTTGATGCCGGTGCTCCTGTGCAGACCATCGAACAATCATTAACGAAAGCAGCCGATGCAGACCCGGGTAAGAGCGGTTCAGTATTGGTAGGTATAAAGCCGGGAAGTAAGTTTAAGTATTCGGGAGGTGGTTATACCCTGCTGCAATTGCTTGTGGAAGAAGTAAGCGGTCAGCCGTTTGCTGCTTATATGAAGCAGGAAGTATTTGAACCGTTGGGTATGGTGCACTCCACGTTTGTTTGGCACGATTCTTCTAAATATTTGTTAGCTGAATTTTATAACAAGGACGGTACGCAGGCAAAGCATTACCGGTACACCGCATTGGCGGCAGCTTCCTTATACACTTCGTTATCCGACCTGGAATTATTTTTCCGGGCGCACCTGCCGGGTGAATCAGGTGAACCAATTGGAAGAAATGTGATTAAGCCGGAAACCATTCGTATGATGCGCAAGCCTCACGGGCAGGAAATGGGTGTGGATATCTGGGGATTGGGCACCGTTCTCTATGCCGCTACCCAAAACAATGATTTTATTATTGGTCACGATGGAAAAAGTACACCACCGGTTAACACCGCAGTCCGGCTAAACCCCGAAACAGGTGATGGGGTAATTGTGCTGGAAACAGGGAACCCCATGCTGGCAACCCGCTTGGCCAGTGAATGGGTATTCTGGAAAACCGGCCAGGTAGATACTTTTCTTTTTCCGATGCTGCTGGATGGTATGATACTAACCATTGCAGCAGGGTGGGGAGTGATATTAATCGGCTCAATACTGATTGTAAAGGTAAGCAGGTTCAGAAAAAAGAGCCTGCCGGCAAAGACCTGAAAATTATTTCAGTCTGCCGGGTATTGTTGGATTTTGAGCCTGCTCCTGTTCTGACTTATATTTAGTCCATGAAATATTTAGGTTCATGAAAAAAATTCCGGAAGCCCGTACCCTCCAGGAAGGATTTGATTGGGGTACATCATTTGTGGTTCGGGGGCTTAACCTTCCCTGCAACCTGGATACATGTGAGGCACGGGCGAGGCAAAAGGACATGGAGCTGTTTGGCTATGGCAAGGGCGGAGCGGAATTGTGGATATGGGCCAGCAAAGCTTTTAAGCAATTTCGGGAAGAAGCGCTTACGCTGAACATTGTAGATGCACCATTTCCTGTTTTGCAGGATGAAGAACTTCCGGAGGTTTTAGGTAATGCTGTAAAAAAAACGCGAAAGAAAATCTGCTTAACGCTTACGCGGAACGGCTCTTACACTCCGCTGCATGTGGATCCCAACCATGGTGGCGGCTGGATGTACCTGCAACAAGGTATAAAGAAATGGCAATTGGTTGATGCAAGCAGGAACCCGTTAGTGCCGGATAATGCCGGTAACTATACCGATCCGCCACTTGATCTGGATGCAACCTGGCTTTCAGAAACAACTATTCACCCCGGTGATTTTCTTTACTTCCCGCCATTAACACCACACCGGGTATGGACGTACGCGCATAGTTTCGGTGTGAGCGGGTATGCTAAAATTTGAAATACACAGGTCAAGTTTCGCCTTTCTGCATTTTGCTTATACTCTTCAGATAGGCAACCTGCCCCAGGTGGTACAAATCGTGTTGAATAATACCCGTAATCAAGTCCCGGTAAGTTGCTTTTTCGGAATAAGGTTCGTCCAGCAGCTTGTCGGTTTGTTTTTCAAGCAATTCAATCAATTGCTTTTGCGAAGCATGCAGTAATTCCCGGATGGCGGGCCAGCCTAAAGCTTTCAGCTTTGCTTCGGTGCTCCAGTTGTCTTCACTTTTCACCGAACCTTTGTAAGCGGTATCTCCGGCCAGACGTTTGATCAAAGACTGCCGCCAGTACACCATGTGCCAAACTAATTGGGCAATGGAGTGTGCGTTTTTCTTAGGTGCCCAAAAGGCAGCTTCTGCTGGTACATCTTTCAGAATTTCCTGCATCGGGTTTCCATACCACGGTTCGCCATCGTAGATGGAGCGGAACTGCATAACCAGTTGTTGAATCTCCTTATTGGCCATTTTTGCTTTTAATAATATACCCGACTCCCGCACGAATGCCGAATTCAGTATGTGTGAAATAGAAATCGCCCATGGCTTCAAAACGCCATTTCTCATTAAGAGGCTTAGACCAGCCGCCACCTAAGGCTACATCATTCGCGCCAATCAATCCGCGGAAGCGCACAAAAAAATTATCAAGCGGGTAGTAGCGCATGCCCATAGCAAAAGAGCTTGTGTGGCGGGTCCATAATTCTACACCGGCTCCTGCTGCAAAATGCCGAACCACGAAATAGTTAGCCTCGGCACCAAGCTGAAGCTTATCGGCAAACCGGCTGTAGTCAGTCTTGATCAGGTCAAAGCCCCCGCTTACTAAAATATCATTGCTGCTTTGCGCACAGGTGGCGGCAATTATACCGGCCAAAATAAATAGTGTCAGTAAAATTTTTCTCATGCTGCGAATGTACGGCTTACTTTTTCTCTTCTAATAATTTCTGAATGGCCAGGTATTCATCGCGCAGACGGGCGGCTTCCATAAACTCTAATTCTTTAGCCGCCTTTTCCATGGCTTTGCGCGTGCGCTCGGCCATTTTCTCTAATTCGGGTTTGCTTAAGTAAGCCACTACCGGGTCGGCAGCCAACGATTTCTCTTCTTCTTCGATATAATAGCGCTTGGTAGTTTTCTTCGAATCGGCCACCTTGGTTTGACCCAGTATAGAGTCTTTTGATTTGAAAACGGTCCTGGGCACAATGCCGTGCTCCAGGTTATAATCCTGCTGAATTTTTCTGCGCCTGTTGGTTTCGTCTATCGCTACCTGCATCGATTCGGTAATGGTATCGGCATACATGATTACTTTACCGTTTTCGTTTCGTGCCGCGCGGCCAATAGTTTGTACCAGCGAGCGCTGATTGCGCAGGAATCCTTCTTTATCGGCATCCATAATCGCCACCAGCGATACCTCTGGTAAATCCAAACCTTCGCGCAACAGGTTTACACCAACCAGCACATCAAACACGCCTAAGCGTAATTCACGCAAAATCTCTACGCGATCTAATGTGGTAACTTCCGAGTGGATGTACCGGCACCTGATAGCCGCGCGCGCCATAAACTTGGTAAGCTCTTCGGCCATGCGTTTGGTAAGGGTTGTTACCAGCACCCGTTCTTTCTTTTTTACGCGCTCATCAATTTCTTCAAACAGATCATCGATCTGGTTGCGGCTGGGCCGTACTTCAATCTCCGGATCGAGCAACCCTGTAGGCCGGATGAGCTGCTCAATTACTACACCTTCAGATTTACGCAGCTCATATTCGGCAGGTGTGGCGCTTACATAGATCGCCTGGTTTACGAGCGCTTCAAACTCATTGAACGTAAGCGGCCGGTTGTCCAATGCCGAAGGAAGCCGGAAGCCGTAATCCACTAAGTTTACTTTACGCGATCGGTCGCCACCCCACATGGCGCGTACCTGCGGAACCGTTACGTGGCTTTCATCGATCACCAGCAGAAAATCATCAGGGAAGTAATCAATTAAGCAGAAAGGCCGTGCACCGGCTGAGCGCCTGTCGAAGTAACGCGAATAGTTTTCAATACCGCTGCAATAGCCCAGCTCGCGCATCATTTCCAGGTCAAACTCGGTGCGTTCTTTCAGTCGTTTGGCTTCGAGGTGCTTTTTCTCCTGCTCAAACATATCCACCTGCAATACCATGTCGTCCTGTATTTCGCGAATGGCCGTGTGCAGCAGCTCTTTTCCGGTAACGAACAGGTTGGCGGGAAATATTACAGCAGTTTTTTCATCGGCTATCTTCTTTCCGGATACCGGGTCAATCAATTGGATGGCTTCGATCTCATCACCAAAGAAATAGATGCGCAAGGCGTAATCCGCGTAAGCGAGAAATACATCCACCGTATCGCCTTTCACACGAAAGGTGCCGCGTTTAAATTCAGCTTCTGTCCGATGGTAGAGAATATCCACCAATGCAAACAGGAGCTTGTTGCGCGGGATCATTTCGCCTACCTGCAACTGCACGCGGTTCTTGCCGAATTCTTCCGGGTTACCGATACCGTAGATACACGAAACCGAAGCGACCACCAAAACATCCCTGCGGCCACTTAATAAAGATGACGTGGCGCTGAGCCTCAACTTTTCAATTTCTTCGTTTATCGAAAGATCTTTTTCGATATACAGGTTGGAAGAAGGGATGTAGGCTTCAGGCTGGTAGTAATCGTAATAGGATATAAAATACTCAACTGCATTTTCGGGAAAGAATTGCTTGAACTCGCCATACAATTGTGCGGCTAATGTTTTGTTATGACTTAACACTAATGTAGGCCGGTTTACCTGCGCTACCACATTGGCAACGGTAAACGTTTTGCCCGACCCGGTAACGCCCAGCAGGGTTTGGTGCGCTTCGCCTTCGTTAAGGCCCTGCACTAATTTTTTGATGGCCTGCGGCTGATCGCCCGTAGGCAAATATTCGCTGTTGAGCATGAAATCCATACAGGTAAATCTAAGTGAGTTCTTTCAAAAGCCCTAACCGTTTTGCCTGTGAAATGGTTGCAACGAGCGAACCCCGAACTCTTCAGGGTCTTGATGCCTGCATTCGGTCTAATTATTCCAGATCGCCCACGATTTTTCGGCTTGAATGTGCAGCATTTCAAGACCGTTCTTAATGTGTGCATTGCGCATTTCTGACTTTTGAAGAAACACGGTGCGGGCGGGGTTGTAGATCAGGTCATACACGTAATGATTGGCCGTAAGCAGGTCGTAATTAACAGGTGGGAAGGTATTGGTGTTGGGCGACATGCCCAGCGGGCTGGTATTAATGACTAAGTTTGATTGCGAAATCGGGCTGCCATCTTTTTGCAGGCTTTCGTACGTATGCTGTCCTCTTTTAGCTTCGCGCGAAACCAGCTCGAATGGGATTTTCAATTTGGATAAAGCTTGCTGTACCGCTTTGGATGATCCGCCCGTTCCGAGGATCAGGGCTTTTGAATTTTCAGTGCGCGGGTACCACTTTTCGAGCGACTCGTAGAAAGCATCGGCATCGGTATTATAGCCTTTCAGCTTTCCATCCTGAATTTTGATTACGTTTACGGCCCCGATCTTTTTTGCATCGGTATCGATTTCACTCAGGAATTTTAGCACAACCTCTTTGTATGGAATAGTTACGTTTAATCCCACCAGCTCCGGGTTGTCTGTCAATAGCTTTTTCAGATCCTCAATAGTGGGTAATGAATACAGGTCGTAATGATAATCGCGTAAGCCATCCCGAAAGAACTTTTCATCAAAGTACGATTTCGAAAATGAATGACTGACGGTTGCGCCAATAAGGCCAAACTTCTTTTCCATAATGTGGGTTAGGATTTTGTTTTTAAATATGCCGCAGTTTTTTCAATGCCGATAACCAGGATAATTCCCAGCATCACAAATAGGATGGCATTCAGGATTTGAGGGTCTTGCCCGGTTTTAGCCAGGTAATCCCAGGGTGCAATACTTTTGTCAAAGGCAGGAACCTGCTCACCGGCATGGTTAAGCCGATAGGCAATTACTTCCTTCCAGGGCCATACCTTGTTGAGCGAACCCAGCATGAAGCCTGCCAGCAAAGCCAATGTTGCGTACCGGTAATGTTTCAGTATCCAGTTCAGGAGATGAGAAAAGCCGAGCAGCCCGGAAATACAACCCGATACAAAAACAATTACTACGGGAATGTTAAATTGAGTAAGGGCTGTGATCATATACTCGTATTTACCCAGCAGCAATAGTATAAATGCGCCCGAAATGCCGGGTAAGATCATGGCACAGATGGCGATAGCTCCGCAAAGAAAAATAAAGAACAAGCCAGACGGTGTTTCGGCAGGCGATACAATGGTAATCCAGTAGGCAACTGCTGCGCCTGTAACAAACGACAGCCCAATGCCAACATTCCATTTCCGGATATCTCTTAGAATCAGGGGTGTGGAAATAAGAATCAGCCCAAAGAAAAAAGACCAGATGATGATAGGATGTTGCGTAAGCAGGTAGATCATCAGCTTGGATAATGACAACAGGCTGATAAAAATTCCAGCCACCAGCACAACCAGGAAATTGCCATTGATCTGCTTCCAGAATTCTGCCAGGCGCAATTTCAGCAGCAATTTAAAGGCGCTTACATCAATCGACTTAATGGATTGAATGAGCTCTTCATAGATGCCGGTAATGAATGCAACCGTACCACCGGATACTCCGGGCACTACATCGGCTGCGCCCATGCTTAAGCCTTTAACAAAAAGTAAAAGATAGTCTTTGGTGGTTCTCAACTTTTGGGTCAATCAGCATAAAAAGGCGGAGCGGTATTGTCTTTCTTTCGCTCAAGCCCCAGAAAATGAAGAAATGTATCACCTCTTAAACCAAGTCGTATGGTTTCGAGTGGAATAACCTCGTTTGGTGCAATATTGCCGAGGTTTACATTAGCGCCCAGCAGCTTAATAAACCAAACCTGCTGTGCTTTTTGAGGCGCTTCCCAGATAATTTTTTCAAACGGAATTTTGGTGAGAATTTCCTGCACCAGCCCGCTTCGAACTTCTCCGCTGCTGCGGAACAAGCCCACATTCCCGCCTTCGCGCGCTTCGCCAATTACCTTCCACGCTCCCGCATCCAGCTCGGATTGCATCAGCTCAATCCATTGGTAGGGCGGAATAATTTTATCTGCATCTTTTGAGCCCACTTCTGATAATACCGTAACCTGTTCAGAAAGTTTCCGGATGTAATCAAGTTTTTTATCATGATCCATATCAACGGAACCATCCGACACTTCAGCAAAGGACATATCGAATTTGTCTAATACTTTCCTGTAATCGTCAAACTGATCGCGCACCACAAAAGCTTCGAATAAGGTGCCACCGAAATAGCAAGGTATGCCTGCGTCTTTGAAAACTTTCAGCTTATCCTTAAGATTAGGGGTAACGTAAGAAGTCGCCCATCCTAATTTTACAATGTCCACATGGTCAGCCGCAATACTCACAAAGTCTTCGGCTTCGCGTATGCTCAGGCCTTTGTCCATAGCCATGGTAAAACCCATTTGCCGGGGCTTGGTAGTACGTTCAGGTAAGTTTTTAAGGTTGTAATTCATTTAAGGGTTTTCCTTTCTAAACTGATCAATAATTTTTTGAAGCGCCTTTTGGGTTTCAAGCTTCGGGAAAAAATCGAATAACACTTCATGTCCCTTAAAGTCAAGAATCAAAGCGTTTTCCAGGTAGTTCATGGCTTCTTTGAATTGCCCTGCTTCAATCAGGTAAATGGTCATGCGATAGAAAAATTCGCCTTCATCGGGCAATTCATCCATGCCCTGCAATAAAATCTCAATGGCTTTCTGATGCTCGCCCTGTTCGTAGTAGATAAACGACCAGTTTAACCAGATCTCTTTGTCATCGGGCCCCAGCAGGCTCGCTTCTTCGTAGGCGCTGATGCTGGATATGGTGTTGCCGATTTTAAACTCGGCATGTGCAGCCGCTTTCCAGTATTCCGGGTTATGACTGTTTACTTTAATTGCTTTATTAAAGAAGTGCAAGGCCTGGTACCACTTTTCCTGCTTTTCGAGGCAACTGCCGGCTCCAAACCAGGCTTCGTCATACAAAGGGTCAAGCTTGCAGGCTTTCTGAAAATATTTAAGTCCTAAATCATACTGCTGCAAATTTTCGTAGGCAGCGCCAATGCAGCAATATACTTCCGGGCTTGGGCCTTCAATTTCAATAGTTTTCTTAAATTCTTCCAGGGCTTTTTCATATAGCTCCAGGTTCATAAAAGAATTGCCCATGTTAAAGTGGGCTGAAGCAAAATTCTCATCAATCGCGAGGGCAAACTCGTATGCTTCTACCGCTTCTTCAAACCGCTCCAGCTTATTGCATACAATGCCGAGATTATACCATGCCGCTGCGGAGTAAGGATCTTCGTCTATGAATTTTTTATAATATGAAAGGCTTCCTTCCAGCTGGCCGACAACATCCAGGCAGAAGGCGAGCTCGTACAAAGAGCCTTCATGGCTCAGGTTTATTTCAATCGATTTTTTATACACCTCAATAGCCTGCTCATATTTTTCCATGCTTTGATAAGCAAGCCCGATGTTGTAATATATTTCATCCTTCTCTTCCTCTGCAAAAGCAAGTGTTTCTTCATACAGGGAAATAGCCGCATCGTATTTGCCCTGTAAAGAAAGAATAGAACCTATTGAAAGATGAATTTCGAGATCGAACGGATGCAGGTTGCGTGAGTGTTCCAGAAGCTCCAGCGCTTCATCGTAACGCTCCAGGTTAGTCAATATCTGTGCCTTTACGGTAAAGAGCTCGGTGGAGTAGGGGTATTGTTCCGAGGCTCGTTCAACGGCTGCGAGCGCACGTTTAAACTTACTTTTTTCCAGATAATACCCGATTATGGTTTCGTAGGAATCAATATCGAAGAACTCGCTTCGGTTGTGTTTTAGATTTTCTTCATATCGCCTGATCAATTCCTCCTCTTCCTGTCGCTTTCTGAATTCCTGGGCCATCCGCTAAAAGGTTTTTCTAAGGTAGGAAAATTTGGGTTTTCCTAAAATCCTAAGGTCAAATTTCGGGTAATAATTATACCGGGTCAACCTTGTAGGTTTTATTTGTTTGTGCTATATGCGTGCAAATACTGCTGGCAGCACCATGCAATCGTTTCTTCCGCTGTCCGGAAAGAAACCCCGAACTCGCGTTTCACTTTTTCATTTACAAAAAAGAAGTTTTCCCTGGTTATCCTGGCCGATTGCCGCGTGATCATCGGTTCGCTGTTGGTAACCCGGCTCCTGATCTCATCGGCCCATGCAATCCACTTTACCCATCCGGGCGATACCCTGACGGAAGGAGCTTTGCGGTTAAAATGGCGAGCCACCAGGTCGAGCAGTTCTTTTAAAGGAACGCTTCCGCCATTTACAATAAATTGCTTATTGCAGGTTTTGGAATCAATAACCTTCCAGATCACATCTGCCACATCGCGTACATCCACATAGTTTATATGTGTATCGGTATAAAATTTCTTTTGCTGCCAAACGTATTGAAACAATCTTGCGCTGCTGTTGTTCCAATCTGCCGGTGCCAGGATTACAGACGGATTGATAATGTTTACGGTTAATCCTTCTTCGGCTCCGCGCCATACTTCCAGTTCGGCTAACCGCTTGGAGTCGGCATAGTCGGTATTGAGATCGCTATCAACCCAACGGGTATTCTCATCAATTTGTGTGGTGCCGCTCTTTCGCCCAAATGCAGCTACAGAGCTTATGTGAATTAAATTCGGGATATGAAGCGCAAGGCATGTATCCACGATATTTTTCGTGCCTATGGTATTTACCTGCATCAGCTGGTTGCGCAGGCGCGGGTTAAAAGAAACCACGGCCGCTGTATGGATTACCGTGGTTACTCCTTGCAGGGCATCATCCAGCGAAACAGGATCGGTTACATCAGCTTCGCGCCATGTAACACCTGCAAGGTCGCTAACCAGCTTACGATTGCTGTTCTTCCGGCACAAGGCAACAACCGGAACCTGCTCCGCTACCAGCTTGCGTAACACAAAACTGCCTAACAGGCCGTTTGCCCCGGTAATGGCAATCATAGTTTGTAATTCAGTAACGGTAAATCTAATGCTTTTCGGTAGAACTTGTCTTGCATAACCTCGGCTTGTAACCGGGCCTGCAGCAGGTTGTGGCAATCGCTACCCAGCAGGTGTATGAGTTTTTGTTCAACCAGTTTTTGTGCAAGCTTCTGTGCAGGCTTTCCATAAAAACCAATCAACGAAAGTGAATTGATTTGTAAGATAACCCCGCGGTGATAAAGCTCTTCCGCCTTTTCTACCGTCATATAAGCATACCGTTCGGGATGCGCCAATATGGGCTTATAACCTTTTGTAAGACTTTTGAAGATGAAATCGTTGAGCTGAAAGGGCTCAGCATAGAAATTGGTTTCAAACAAAAAGAAGTTTCCTGAGAACGTAAGCATCGGCTTGCCTGCATCCAGTAACCTGATAACGGTTTCGTCCAGGTAGTATTCGGCTGCTGCCTCAAGCTGCAGTGTAATTCCTGCTGCCGCTAATGCTGCTTTCAGCTCTTCCAGCTTACTGCGTATGCCTTGCGGTGTGTTGCGATAGGTATCGCTCATAATGTGCGGTGTGGTGATCAGCCGGGTAAAACCCAATTGCTGGAATTGCCGCACAATTTCGATTGCTTCTTCGTGTGTTTTTACGCCATCATCCAGAGCGGCCAGCAGGTGCGAATGCATATCTACCTGCAATGGATTCTGTATCGGTTTGGGCTTTGCCTTGAAAAATGAAATCACCTGATCCCGAAAATTTTTGTCCAGCGCTTCATCCTCGGTGTTTTATCTTCATAGTACCCGTATCCATAATATTTTCCGTTAAGCGGAATAGCATTCAATACGGAAGATACGTGTTTAAGCTTGTTCAGAGTAACCACGCGCAGCAGGTTCTGAAGAAAATCCTTGCGTGAGTAGTTGGCCCTGAAAACATAGATGGAAACATCAGAACGTTTCATGGCCATTACGCCATCCGTAACCAACCCCACGGGGGGTGTATCAATCACCACATAATCATAGGTAGCCCGGAGCTCATCCAGCAGATCAGAGAACTCGCCATTGAGCAGAAGCTCGGATGGATTGGGCGGATGAGGACCGGATGGGATAAAATCAAAATTTTCGAGCGATGTTCTTACAACACACTCCTGCCACGTATGCTTCTTGATCAGGATAGTGCTCATACCCAAATGCGAGTCATTTCCGGCAGGGTATTTTTCTGATTTAGGCTTGCGCATATCGAGGTCAACCAATACAACACGCTTACGCGATAGTGCAAGCACCCCGCCCAGGTTCATAGCCAGGAATGATTTACCTTCACCGGAGATGGTAGAAGTAATGGTGATTACTTTACTTTTTTCGCCCGTGTTAAAAAATTCGAGATTAGTACGGAGCGTACGTACAGCTTCGCTTACAATCGATTTGGGATTATCGATTACATGGAATAGTGATTGTACGGTATGATGGGATGCCGGAATAGCGCCCAGCATAGGCAGGCTGATGCCCCGTTCAACCTCTTTTACACTGGTAATTTTATTGTTGAGTATGTAAACCAGCCCGATAAAGAAAATATTCAGCACAATGCCGGCCACAAAGCCTATGCCCAGCACCATTATTTTACTGGGCGATATGGGTATAACAGGTAATGTTGCCGGGGAAAGAATTTTAAAATCGGGTGTGCTGCCGGCCTGTGCAATTTCAAACTCCGCCCTGGATTGCATCATGGTGAGGTAGAACTCTTCGTATAGCTTGTAATAGCGTTGGTTTTTTGAAAACTGGGTATTCTTATCGGGCATTTCGGCAAACTCGCGTTCCAGCTTTTCTTTTCTGCGGCTTAACTCGGCCATGTCGCCCAGCCAGTCTTTCTTTAATGCGCTTAGCTGGCTGAATAATTCATCCTTAAGCAAGGATACTTCTTTTTCTTTCTGCCGGAAGGCGAATGTATTTTCGTTATAAGCCAGTGCAAGCTTATCGCGTTCGCGTACCTGCTTATATAGCTCTTCGATGCGTTGGTTAATGGATTGCGGGAACGCACGGGTCGGCCTGGCGGAGCTGGTGAAGTCTCCTGATGTAACGTGCTCGATCAGCGTATTTAATTCGGCAATTCGCTTGTTCAGGTTATACCGTTGCGAGTCAATAACATTTATCGCGGTAATGGTATTCTTCAGATCAACAGTAAGGTCGCTGCTCTTGTTCTGCAAGGTAAAGCTTTCGAAATAATCTTCGTAGCTCGCCATTTTTTTTTCTACCTGCACCAGCTCTTTGGTTAGCCAGTCTATCTTTTGTTTGTTGGCGAGGTTCTTTTGCTGATTGCTGTAAATGATATACATCGAGTCGATCTTATTCACAATGTCATACGCCTTCAGGGCATTGTGATCGCGAAAGGAAACCCGTATGGTGTTGGCGTTGAAATTGAGCGGGTCTACCTGGATATTCTTAGAGAGGTAGTCAATCAGGCTATTGCGACTGTTTAATACAAAGTAATAGTTGTTGCCATCGTCTTCGGTAAAATATACGGTTTTGCTTATGGTAAGAACGGATTGCAGGTATTCAACCGGCTGGTTGAGGGTGCCTGTTACCAAGGGGCCGGTGGTGCCTAAGCGCAGTGTAAACTGATCGTTATCGCGGAAGTCGAAAAAAATGGGTTGATCGTAATGCTGCGGATTTATTTTTGTAATGCTAACGAGGAAAGGCGGCCGTTTGTACATTTCATCGGTAAGCACTTTGCCCAGGCTGTAATAGCTGACAGACAGATCAAGCGAATCAAGCACTTTGTTGAAAAACAGCTTCGATTTAATCTGCTCAATTTCACCTGATACCAGGTTCATGCTCTGATCTTCGATATAGGTTTTTATGCCCAGCTCGGTAGCATCGCGTTTGATATCAAGTTTCATCTCCGACTCAGATTCAAACAGGTCTTTGGTGTACCGGATGGTAAGGTATGCCGTAAGGTTGGTGGCAATGAAAATGAGAATGACCCAGTGCAGGTTTTTCCGAAAAACAACCGATAACTTTTCAGTGTCTATGGACTGAACATCGGAAATCGGGCCTGAGTCTTTCGGATTTTCCGCCATTAAAATGTATTGTTAAGAACCACAATAAGTGTGGTTAGGCTGACTAATAAACTTAACACCACGCTGTTATCGCGTAAGCCTTCGCTAAATGGTCTTCGCACAGGCTCCACGTAAATTACATCACCCGGCTCCACAACGAAATTTCCTTCTTTAAAACCCTGAATAGTGCTCAGGTCAACCTCATAAACCTGCTCACCGCGGATCAGCTTTATGTTTCCGGCTTTTGCATCGTTAGGCAACCCTTTGGCAAGCGCCAGCACTTCCAGCAGTTTTATGTTGTCATTCTCTAAAGGTATGACCTGGCCGCCCACGGCCCCCAGCAATACCACCCGCTTGTTCACACAACTGACCTGTACGTAGGGACTCTTGAAAAACCGGGCGTATTCTTTCTGCAGGATTTCTTCGGCTTGCCTTAGCGTAAGGCTTTCGAGGTTGATTTCTCCGATCATCGGAAAACGCACGATGCCATTAATATCCACCGGGTAAACAGGACCGGTTGATGCAGTACCGGGGTTAACCGTATGGGTTGCTGTAAGCTCCGGGTTAGGGTCTATTAGTTTTTCCCCTTCGTTGGAATAAAGTATAAGTTTGAGCTGATCGTTTTTCCGGATTTTGTAATTCGCTTCTGCAACAGCCGTTTCGCGCTTTAGCTTTTCCAGTACCGGTTCATCCTGCGAATTGAACATGATATTTTGCCTGTAGGAACCACAAGAAACCAGGATAATACTGAAGACGAGAATCAGAAACCGCACAATTTAAGAGTTTTTGAACCGGTGAAATTACTGATTTTATCGATATTACGCGGTTCTGCGCTGTCAGGCAGGCTGCAACTGTGATATCTCCTGTAAGTATTTGGTAATCACTATTTTTTCATCGAATTCAAACTCGATTTTCTTGCGGCCATTCTCCCCGAACTTTTTGAGCGTAGTGCTGTCAAGCGCCAGCATCTGCTCCATTTTGGCAGCTAGGTCGTCCGGGCTTTTGATTTTACAAAGCAAGCCGTTGTAATTATCCTCAACCACATGGTGGCAGCCGGGTACATCGGTAGTAACAATAGGCTTGGCTGAGCTGGCGGCTTCCAGCAGCGTGCGGGGTGTGCCTTCGCGGTAAGAAGGAAGCACTACGCAATCGGCATGGTTTATAAAAGCACGCACATCATCGGTAGTGCCGAGGTATTCAACGGTGCCCGAGTTAATCCATTCATCAATTACAGATAGCTTGATGCCCCGTGCATGCTCCGGATCTTTTGCTCCCAGGATCTGAAAGCGTGCGTTAACGCCTTTCTGCTTAAGTTTTTTTACGGCCTCTACAAATTCGAGAATCCCTTTATCGGTGATCAGGCGCGAAATTAACAGGAATGTGAACGGATCGTTGCGCTTAAACGCTTCCGGGGTAAAGTGCGAAAAATCAATTCCCGAGCCCGGTATCAAATCGGCTGACTTGGCAGGTACCAGGTTTTTATCCAGGAACAGGGCCAGGTCATCCGGGTTTTGAAAAAAGACTTTCCGGGGGAACCTGAAAGCCAGCTTATACAACAGCATGGCAAATGCCGAAACCACGTTATTCTTTAAAAACACCGTACCCAGCCCGCATACATTGTTAACAGTCGGAATACGTAACATGCTGGCAGCCAATGTGCCATATACATTAGGTTTGATGGTATAATGCAGAATAATGTCCGGCTTTACTTTGCGGTAAATGCTCCAAAGCTCGAAAGTCAGGGCTATATCCTTAACCGGGTTAGCTCCCCGGCTATCCATTTTTATATTATGGTGCCTGCAGCCGGCTTCTTCCAGGTAGTGGGTGTAATTATCGTGCGGGGCAATGGTGTGAACTTCATACCCTTTATCTAATAACGCGCGAACAAAATTCAACCTGAAATTGTAAATATTCCAGGACGTGTTTAAAACTATTGCAACTTTCATGGCCAACAACCGGTAGACGCCCGGTATGATTCAAGTTTAGATTAAATTCGCGCTAAATTCTAAAAATTATTACTAATAACTTACATGTGATTCCAAAAAACCTTGAAAAGTAACCGGGAAATCTAAAGACCTGGAAGGGTTGGGAATTTTGAAATTTAAAGAACCAGATGACAACAGCAGTATTAGTGGCTTTGGCCGATAAAGACCCTGAGATTACACGCGAACACTTGGACGAGCTGGCTTTTTTGGCAGAAACGGCAGGGATTGAATCCCTGCATCGGTTTATTCAAAAATTACCGCAACCCGATGTGCGCACATTTGTGGGTAAGGGTAAGCTGGAAGAAATAAAGGAGTTTGTGGTGGCAAACCAGGTAGCTAATATCATTTTTGACGATGACCTGAGTCCGTCCCAGCTTCGCAATATCGAAAAAGAGGTAAATACACCCGGGCGGGAGATGAAAACCCGTGTTTATGATCGCAGCTTGCTTATTC
Source organism: Cyclobacteriaceae bacterium (assembly GCA_026129485.1). Classification (GTDB taxonomy): domain Bacteria; phylum Bacteroidota; class Bacteroidia; order Cytophagales; family Cyclobacteriaceae; genus ELB16-189. The sequence continues at coordinate 129,432 of JAHCHY010000002.1, read as the reverse complement.
TCGACATTTTTTCGATGCGCGCTCAAACCGCCCAGGCCCGGGCGCAGGTAGAACTGGCTATGAACCAATACTTGTTGCCACGCCTTACGCGCATGTGGACTCACCTGGAGCGGCAGCGGGGAGGTACCGGAACCAGGGGTGGTGCCGGTGAACGGGAGATTGAAACTGACCGCAGAAATATCCGCTACCGGATTTCGCTTTTGAAAGATGAATTGGAAAAGATTGATAAGCAAAGGAAAACCCAGCGCAAGTCCCGGAGCAATGTAGTACGCGTAGCGCTGGTGGGTTATACCAATGTAGGTAAATCCACGCTTATGAACCTGCTTTCAAAATCTGACGTAAAGGCCGAGAATAAGTTATTCGCCACTGTAGATGCCACCGTACGAAAGGTTGTGCTGGGCGATATTCCTTTTTTGCTTTCCGATACGGTTGGCTTTATCCGCAAATTGCCCCATCATTTGATCGAGTCGTTTAAGTCTACGCTGGATGAAGTGCGCGAGGCCGATATTTTATTGCATGTGGTAGATGTTGCACATCCCTATCACGATAACCAGGTTGAAGTAGTAAAAAATACGCTGGCTGATTTAGGCGCAGGAGATATTACCACCATACTGGTCTTAAACAAGCTGGATTTGCTGCAAGAGTTTGAGTCAATAAACAAAGATGAGCTGAAGGGGTATTACCGGCAACATGGCTTTGAGCATGTGGTGTTTATATCGGCAGAAAAGAAGCTGAATCTGGATGAGCTCCGTGCTTTGGTATTTGAAACAGTTAAGAAGAAACATCTTGCCATTTATCCCAATTACGTAAGCGTATAACGGGTACACACCATAAATTATTGGTATTGCAGGCGAAATTGAAGCCCGCCAGGTGGGTACCTGGAAAAGTGAATTAGCCAGTTTGATTTTACGGGTAGACGGCCTGCTGCATTACACGAACAAAGTCTCAAAAATTAAAGTCGGCCCCGTTGCGCAAAAATGCCAATTCTGTTACCTTGACTTGATTTTTTTCAAATTCTGAAATCATTTAACACCCAAAAACTATGGATTTTAACAAAACCGCAGAACTGGTAGAGAACTGCATCAGGAGCCTTGGAGTTGACCCTGCCGCTTGCCGTGGCCAGAAGCCCGGCCAATGGTCAATCATTTATAAAGGCGCTACCGTATGGTTCGATGTGTTTAACTTTCCCGACAAACCAGACATCTGGTATTTCCAGGTGATGAGCCCTTTGCTGCTTGTGCCTGATAAAAACGCAGAAAGTTTCTATCAAAACCTGCTGGAAATTAACCACTCCCTGTATGGCTCATGGATATGCAAAAAGAACGATTGGACTTACGTAATGTTTTTGCGCGAAGCTGCAGGGTTGGATCAGAGCGAGGTGAACGCTACAGTAAACCGCGTGGCGTTTTATAGCAGCGATTGGGCTGGTAAACTCAAATTTAAATTTGAAGGAAGCTGGATACCCAAGCCCAGCCAAAGCGGTGGAGGTTCTGCCGATGGGCCTAAATGATAGCAGGTAAATTAAAAGTAGGCAGATAGCAGTAGGCAAAAGCAGGCGCTATATATTGCTAATTGCCTACTGCCTACTTTTTAAGCGAGCCACATTACCTCCATTAATAATTCTTACTTAAAAGCCGTTGAGCTTCATTCGGGCATTTTTTCATTTTAGAAAATACTGAACCGCCAACGCATAGCCTTCCATACCAAAGCCGGTAATCAGCCCGGCACACTTGGAGGTGATCAGGCTTTTGTGCCGGAACTCTTCGCGTGCATAAATATTGGAAATGTGCACTTCCACAACAGGCGTTTTAATGGCGGCAATGGCATCGTGCAGGGCAATAGAAGTGTGTGTATAAGCGCCTGCATTTAAAATAATTCCGGTATAGCTAAACCCGACTTCGTGTAGCTTATTGATCAGCTCGCCTTCTACATTAGATTGATAGTGCTCAAACCCTGCCTGTGGAAATCTTGATTTTAAGGTGTTGAAAAAATCTTCGAACGAAAGCTTGCCGTACGTTTCAGGTTCACGTTTGCCTAACAGGTTCAGGTTAGGCCCGTTCAGGATGAGTATCTTCATGCTTCGAAGTTAAAATAATTTGCACATTTGCGCAGTGAAGAGCTGGGAAAGTCATATCAAACATTTTGGCAACTACCTGAAGCTGGAGCGGTCGCTTTCAGCGAATTCGATTGAAGCCTATGTGCGCGATGTAGAGAAGCTGGCACAGTTTGTTACGATGGAGTATTCAGGCGTAGGCCCGTTGGCCCTAACCGGTAAACATCTGCAGGCTTTTCTCCAATATATAAATGAACTGGGGATGAGCGCCTTCAGCCAGGCTCGTATTCTTTCCGGCATCAAGGCATTTTACAAATACCTGCTGTTTGAAGAGCTGATTGATAAAGACCCGACCATGCTGATAGAAGGCCCGAAGCTGGGCCGGCATCTTCCGGATACGCTGGAGTATGAAGAGATTGTAAAAATCTTTGAAGCGATCGACCTTTCAGGCGCTGAAGGAACCCGCAACCGGGCTATGCTGGAGGTTCTATACAGTTCAGGCTTACGGGTTTCGGAGCTGGTTGAGCTTAAGCTGGCCAATGTGTATTTCGATATCGGGTTCCTGCGCGTGATTGGCAAAGGGAACAAAGAGCGCTTGGTGCCGGTAGGCCGCGATGCCATGAAGTACCTGAAAATTTACCGGGAAGAAGTACGGGTGCATGTGCCGGTGCAAAAAGGTTTTGAAAGCTATATGTTTCTCAACAGGCGCGGCAGGAAATTAACCCGCGTAATGGTGTTTTTAATAATCAAATCGCTTGCCGCGAAAATTGGTCTAAAAAAAACAATTAGCCCGCACACATTCCGGCATTCGTTTGCTACCCATTTGATTGAAGGCGGGGCCGATCTTCGCGCGGTACAGGAAATGCTGGGGCACGAATCGATTACCACCACAGAAATTTATACGCACCTGGATCGTGATTACCTGAGGCAGGTTATCCAGGAGTTTCACCCCAGGAGTTAAATCTGAATTGTGCTAAACAATCAGTACCTTTGTGCTATGCGCGGCTTATTGTGTTTATGGATAGTTGTACTGGCTTCACATGCTCTTAACGCCCAGGAGATTAAAGTGGAGTTTGACAAAACACGCGACTTCACACAATACAGGACTTTTAGCTTTGGCGAGGAAGAAGTGATTACCCCCAAAGATCAGAAGCAGGTTTCGGATGAGGAAATCAAAAAATGGATTGTAAATGCCATTACAAAAGAACTTACCCTGAAAGGATTGCAGCAGGCAGATTCATCGGCAGACCTCATGGTATCGTATGTGGTGGGTACGCTTTCGCGAAGCGACATGGGTAATTTAGGTCCGATGGGAATGGCCCCCGGGTCAACCGAACGCACCTTTATCCGCGATTACCAGCAAGGCAGCTTGATTATCGACCTGAACGACAAAAAGGATTTTCTGGTGTGGCGCATTAATTCAACCACTAATATGACAAGCGCTGGTGGTGAGCGGTTAGTGGAACAAATTGTGCAAAGAGGTTTTAAGCAGTTCGGTAAACCTGTAAAGAAAAAGAAGAAGTAATTTCCGGCATGTATAAATCCGTTATCCGGCCTGTCCTTTTCCTGTTTGCCCCTGAGTCCATTCATCACTTTACATTTTTATTTTTAAAGATCACCGGAAGCATTCCGGGAGTTCGCCAGTTGTTGAAGTTACTTTTTGCGGTTAACAGCCCGAAGCTGGAAAGAACAATCCTGGGCATAACCTTTCCTAACCCGGTTGGGCTGGCTGCCGGCTTTGACAAAGATGGTAGGCTGGTGGATGAGCTGGCTGCATTTGGTTTTGGTTTTGTTGAGATCGGAACACTTACCCCTAAAGCACAGCCCGGTAACGATAAACCCCGTTTGTTTCGTCTTCCTGAGGATAAAGCGTTGATTAACCGCATGGGGTTTAACAACGGGGGCATACAGGCGGCCGTTGAGCGGCTTAAAAACAGAAAGTCAGATATTATTGTAGGAGGCAACATTGGTAAAAATAAAATTACCCCTAACCAACAGGCCGTTGATGATTATGCCGCGTGTATCGATGCCCTGCATCCCTATGTCGATTATTTTGTAGTGAATGTGAGTTCGCCCAATACACCGGGCTTGCGTGAGTTGCAGGAAAAAGAACCTCTGAAAAAATTATTGAGCGATGTGAAGGCGCTGAGTCAATCGAAAGAAAAGCCTAAACCGGTATTACTAAAAATAGCGCCCGATTTAACCCGCACCCAGTTAGACGACATCGTGACTATTTTGTTGGAAACGAAAACCGATGGTGTTATTGCCACCAACACTACCATATCGCGCGAAGGATTGGTAACCCCAAAAGAAGTTGTTGATGCGATAGGTATGGGCGGATTAAGCGGCAAGCCCGTGCGTAAGCAATCGACTGAAGTTATTCGTTATCTGCGGCAACAATTAGGTTCAGCGTACCCGATAATCGGGGTGGGAGGCATTATGACTCCTGAAGATGCTTTGGAAAAAATAAAAGCCGGTGCCGATTTGGTTCAGGTTTACACTGGCTTTATTTATGAGGGGCCGGGCTTTGTAAAGCGGATTAACAAGCTGTTGGCTGATGGAAAGGTTTTAAGCTCTTAAATTCTTAACCACATAGGCACATAGGTCACATAGAATGCTGAAAAAACTATATGCTCTATGTGCCTATGTGGTAAAAAAACTACCGCATTAGTGTAATAAACCCTGAAAGTGGTTTGAGGCCGCTGGAAAACTCTATTTTATAAAAATACGTACCCGAAGGCAATTCACTGCCTTTATTGCTGAGGCCGGTGAATACCCTGTTGGTGTTGTTGTAGTTTTGGATTTCAAACACCACATCGCCCCAGCGGTTAAAAATGGTAACCTTGTTTTGCGATGCGCCCGCAATCACATCAATGTATTTGATAAACATAAAATCGTTTATGCCGTTTCCATCGGGCGAAAGGCCGTTGTGTACCACTACTTCCCCGGCCACGTCAATATCAAATAATCCTTGTGCGCAGGCATTGGCGAGGTCGCAGATTTCAACTGTTACACGGTCGGTTCCGGTAAAGGCATCGCCACTATAATCAACAACGAGGTTGTAGGCCACATCGATGAAAGCCGGAACGCCCCGCGCAGTCTGGCTGTTGATCACGCGTAGCGATGCGAAGTTAAGATTGTTGTCCGGGTCGCTGATGAAAGGAGTAAGGTCGGCCTGTAACAGTCCCTCGATTTGCACCGAAAATGCTTGTGCGCTTATGGAAGGCGGGGTGTTGATATTGGTTGTGCTGCACGGCTGACCGGTGGATGTAACGGTTACTGCATCGGAGGCAACCGAAAGACAGTTGGCGGCATGGCCAACAATAACGGAATAGGAACCGGCCTCACCCACGGTAATACCTTGCGCGGTTTGCCCGCCCGACCACTGGTAAACGGCAAACCCGGAGGGTGCTAACAAGGCTGCGGTGTTTGTACCGCACAATGTTGTGCTGCCAAAAATTTCAATAACAGGTTTGGCAGGCGTGGTAAACGCTTTTACTTCAATTGCATCCGAGGCATCGCTGGGGCAGTTGCTTCCGTCAGTTACTATAACGGAATAACTGCCTGTCACGCTCACTGTAATTTCCTGCGCGGTTTGTCCGCCCGCCCACAAATAGGCAAACCCTGCCGGTGCGGTGAGTGTTACGGTAGCGCCATCGCACAGGTTAGTGGAGCCGCTAACGGTAATAACAGGTTTTGCAGGCTTGGGCGATACGGTAACTGTTGCCGGTGCCGATGGCTCACTCTGGCAGGTGCCATCTCCCGCAACAACCGTATAGCTTCCTGATGTTGTTACCAAAATTTCGCGTGTTGTTTCCCCGTTCGACCACACGTATGATGTGTACCCCGTAGGCGCACTGATTTTGATAAAGCCTCCTTCGCATATCGTAACGCTGGATATGTTCAGCACAGGTGGCGCAGTGCCGACTACGGTTGCCGTTACTAAGGTGCGGTTGCTTTCGCATAACGTAACCGGATCGTAAACGCTTACAAAAAAATCGGTGGTGGTAGTTAGCGTGGGTGTGGTAAACGAAGTTCCGGTAAACAGTATGGCGGTGGTAACTTCATCGGCATACCAGCGATACACTTGTGTGCCAATAGCGCCACTCGTAGCGGTGAGCGTTACCGTGCCGTTGTTGCAACGGCTTGCTCCTTCGGTAACAGGCACATTGGGCGGAGTGCAAGTCAATACGGTAAAAGTTTGCGTTTCAATCGCGCTCCATATACCGTCCGAATCTTTTACGCGGATGCTGATGGTGTGCGCACCGGTAGTAACACCGCTGAGCGAAATATCGAATAGCTGCGTTACAACTGCGCCCGGTGTGGTGATGGTTAAGGATGTAGCGTTTCCTTCACCGGGATCGGTTTCATCAATAAAATATTCTGCGGCTGTAATATTGCCAGCGTTTAATGCTGTTGGCGAAACATAAAATCCCCGACTCTCAAAAAGTCCCCATTTTCCATCGGCTCCTTTTACCCGTATCGCTAAAAAATGAAAGCCGGGATCAAGTCCCGTTGCCGGAAGATCGACCGTGAAGTTGGTTATCGCGCCCGGTGTTATGGAAATGGATTCGGCTTGCCCTGTGCCGGGGTCGTTGTCGAAAAAATATTCTGCCGCCACAATGGCGGGCGCATCGGTAGCTGCACCGGTAATGTAAAAACCTCGGCTTTCAAAAATTCCCCACTTTCCGTCTGCGCCTTTTGTGCGGATAGAGAGAAAGTGAAAACCAGGATCAAGGCCGGTTGCGGGCAGGCTTACCGTAAAGTTTGTAACAGCCCCGGCTGTAACGGGTATGGCCGTTGCGTTTCCGTTACCGGGATCGGCATCAAAGAAATATTCGGCTGCCACAATGTTGGCGGCATCGGTAGTGGCGCTCGTAATATAAAATCCACGACTTTCAAAAATTCCCCACTTTCCGTCTGCACCTTTTGTGCGGATGGCCAGAAAATGAAAACCCGGAGTAAGGCCGGTTGATGGCAGACCAATGGTAAAGTTTGTAGTTGCACCGGCCGTAACGGTAATGGCTGTTGCGTTTCCGTTACCGGGATCGGCATCAAAGAAATATTCGGCTGCAACAATGTTGGCGGCATCGGCAGTTGCATTAGTAATGTAAAACCCACGACTTTCAAAAACACTCCACAAGCCCCCGGTTTCTTTTACGCGAATGGCTACAAAGTGAAAACCCGGTGAAAGGGACGTAACCGGTATGTTGGCCGCAAAGGTAAGATCGCCCCCCGAAGGCGTTAGCGCAATGGGTGTTCCGTTTCCGTGGCCGGGATCGCTGTCAAAAAAATATTCGGCTCGTGAAATGCTTTGGGCAGAGATTGATGATGTGATAAAGAGTAGAAAAAAAATAAGCACATAGTCTATAGACCATAGTCGATAGCAATGCTGACTATGGACTATGGACTGTAAACTATGGACTATGTGCTTCGGCTTCATCAACCTCTTAATTACTTTTCCGCGCATCTACCGTTACGTTCAGGCTGCCCCCGGGCGTTATGGTAGGGTTGGTGATGTTCATGCTGAAAATGCGTGGCAGGCGACTGCTGCGGCTGTTGGCCCAGTTCAGGCTGCCCACGGCATCGTACAATAAGCCCATGTCTTTTCCATCGCTGCCCGAGTTATTGGCCGGACCGCTGGCAATGGTAAAGTTTAACAAGCCATTGAAAGTACCGGTATTAACGGCAGTCTGGTCGGCCATGCCGGGGTTACCGTTGGCTACGTTGCCCCCGCCATCTACATTGTTGTTTACACTCCAGGGCGTTGCGTTCGACACAGCATTGCCTGCGTTAAGCGTAATGTTGTTTGTAATGTTGTTACTGAACGTGCTGAAGCTTACGTTAAGACCTACATTGGCCTGGTTAAAGATGTTGTTCGTAAAACTTAAAAAGCGGCAATTATTTCCGAAAATTGTGGCAGCATGTCCGCCATTGTTGTTGTTGCTGTAAAACAAATTATGATCAAAGCGTACATTCACGCTGTTTGTGAGCCCGCTTACATTGTACGATATACCACCAGCAGTAAAGAAGAACAGGTTGTTTTGAAACAGGAAATTCTCATACGTTGCTATGGTACTAAAGAGCAGGTAGTGATTAAAAATACACCCTTCAATCAAAAACCCGGATGAGCCGAAATTCCATTCAGTATAAGTGTTGAACTGGCAACGGATGAGGCGGATGTTATTAACGGGAATATCGCTGCCGTTTACCTGGTTGCGCGAGGCGTAAACATGCCCGGTAAATACCAGCCCGTGCAGTTCAGAGCCATCGGGGCTGCCGGGTGCGACAGAGTTGCGGATTACCGCACCGTTCACTATGGCAGTATGCGGTAAGTTTTTGTCGGGCGCCCAGCCGGGGCCTATCACGGCAATTTTTTTATCGAGGATGGTGAAGACTGCATAGGTATTAGGGCTGCCATATACATACACGGTGTCGCCATCAACGCTGGCGTCAATGGCATCCTGTATCGTGCTAAACTGCCCAATGGTAGCGGGGTTGTTGCTTACCGTGCGCACGGTAGCCCATGTGGTTAGCGTAAGCAGCATCATAAATGCGAAAGCGAATGAGGTTTTCATATTGTTTATGGGTTTTGTTTTCAGTTTCTTTTTTTTCACCACATAGGCACATAGGAAACATAGAATACTGAAAAACCTATGTGTGCTATGTGTCTATGTGGTTAATACTTTATTTTCTTTGCGGTTAAGTATTTATGTGTACTATGTGCCTATGTGGTTAATATTTTTAAAAATCCGTAATAGCCGATATATCATGAAAGCGGAACAGCCTGGCGCGTATGCCAATGGTTATTTCGTGTGCTGTATAATTTAATCCAACCGATTTATTCGTAGGCAATTCAAAAACATAGCCCACGCGCAGCATATCGCCTAAGTTTATTTTTAAGATCGCGCCATAGGTGTTCAGGTTGCGGGTGAACAGTCCAAGCATGTAGCTGTCATCGGCAGTAAGTATTGCGCCTGCATCGGCATTGAAGGGGGCGTTGGCTACATATCGCGCCAGCGCAAAAGGTTTTATTTTTAATCGGTGCGAAAGCACAAAAACATAAGCGGCATGTGCGTAAGCATGGCGGTTATAATAAATAATCTGTTCGTCATGCAGCACGGCAGTGCCTTTTAACATTTTCGGTACGGATATGCCGGCATAAAATCTATCAGACGAAAAAATAATACCCGCCCCAATGCTGGGTGAAAACTCGCTGATGTTGGTTTGAAATTTTGGATCGTTCGGATCAATGATAAGCTCATCGAAATCGTTGCGGTAATTTACTGCGCCCGCCTGCAAGCCAAACGATACGCGGCTGTTGCGTTGCATTTGTATGTGATAGCCGTAGGCAACATGAAACTCAGTTGTTTTATTTGTGCCGATGTTATCTTGTAGCACCGATAACCCAAGTCCCATTTTATTATTTAACAAAGCCGTATGCCCCGATACGTTCATGGTTACGGGGCTTCCGCTTATGCCTGCCCATTGCACGCGGTAAGCCGCAAGCCCTGTTATATCTTTTGAAAATCCCGCGTAAGCGGGGTTAATAATAAACGGGTTAAGCAGGTATTGCGAATAGAGCGGGTCTTGCTGCGCGAAAGAAGATTGCCAAAGCGCAACAGCGGCCAAAAACAATAAGCCGGTGCGGAAAGCCCTGTCGGATAAAGAGAATGCGGAATGTTTTTTCATAAGGCTATCGGATTAATGTGATGAAACCTGTAACGGACTTGATGTTGCCGGAGAACTCTATTTTATAGTAATACGTCCCCGAAGGCAATTCACTGCCTTTGTTGCTGAAGCCGGTGAATACCCGGTCGGTGTTGTTATAATTTTGGATTTCAAAAACCACATCGCCCCAGCGGTTGAAGATGACAACCTTGTTTTGCGATGCGCCATCAATCACATCAATGTATTTGACTAACATAAAATCGTTTATACCGTTTCCATCGGGCGAAAGGCCGTTGTGCACCACCACTTCCCCGGCCACGTCAATATCAAATAGTCCCTGCGTGCAGGCATTGGCGAGGTCGCAGACTTCAACCGTTACACGGTCGTTCCCGGTGAAGGGATCGCCACGGTAATCAATAATGAGGTGATAGGCCGCGTCAACGAAAGCCGGAGCGCCCCGCGAAGTTTGGCTGTTGATGACGCGCAGTGAAGTGAAGTCAATGTTGTTGTCGGGATCGGAGATCAGGGGAATGAGATCCGTTTCAAGGACGCCTTCAATTTGCGTGATTAGCGGAGAAGAGGTGTCAATAACAGGCGGAAGATTTGGCGCTCCGCCACTTGTTCCGCTGCAAGGCTGGCCGGAAACCATGACAACCGTAACCGGGTCAGACACTTCGCTGGTGCAGGTTCCGTCCCCGGTTTGCACCGTAAACGTACCGGCAGCGTTCACTAAAACCTGGCGGGTGATTTCACCATTCGACCAGAGGTATTCCGAAAAGCCTTCGGGGGCGGCCAGTAGCGCGGCATTGCCTTCGCAAAGATTTAACGTGCCCGATGGATTGATCACCGGCTTGTCAATAATAGTAACGGTGGCGTTTACCGGTGTGCGGGCGCTTTCGCATAACGTACCGGGATCGAAAATGCTGACATAATAAGTAATGCTGGAGCTTAATTCCGGGGTTTCAAAAGCAGGCCCGGTAAACAGTATGTCGGAAGTGGTTCCATTCGCATACCACCGATAGAGCTGCGTGCCTGTTGCGCCTGTGGCATTAAATGTGAGTACGCCAGCCCCGCACCGGCTTTGGCCGGGCGCGGTTGGCGGAGAGGGGGGCACACACGTCAGCACCGTGAAGGTTTCCTTAGCCGCTGTGCTCCAAAATCCCTTGTCATCTTTTACACGGATATACAGTTCGTGGCTTCCCTCGGCAAGCCCGCTGACGGAAAGCTCAAATACCTGGTCAACAGAAGGTGCGGGTGTAATGGTAAGTTCCGTTCCGGTGAGGCTTGGATTTTCTTCAGGGTTGGTGTCAATGAAATATTCGGCACGGACAAGGTTATCGGCTTTAAAGGCATCGCCCCGAATAATAAATAAAGTCCGGGAGGCAAAGTGCCCCCAGCGGTTTTGGTTGTCTTGGTAGCGGATGGCCAGCGTATGGAAACCCGGCTCAAGGTCGGTGGTTTCAATAACAAACGAATTGGTTTGCGGGTTGCCGGCTGTTACAGGAAGGGGAGAAGCTAATCCCGTGCCGGGGTCGTTGTCGAAAAAATATTCAGCTCTTTTTATGGAAGCCGCAGGAGGAGTGTTATCAACAGGAATGATATAAAACGTGCGCGAAGCGAAATGCGACCACCTTCCTTCGTTATCCTTTACCCGCACGTTGAGGCTGTGAAAGCCAGCGCCTAATGAAGCCGTGGGGACAAGGATATTCAGGTTGATTTGGCTGCCCGGTGTTACCGGGATGTTCGTGCCTGAACCCGTGCCCGGATCGGCATCAAAGAAATATTCCGCCCGCACTAGATTAACGGCCGGTTGAAACAGGTTAGCCGGGATAACGTAAAACATACGCGAAGCGAAGTGCGACCAATGCCCGGCATCATCGCGGAAACGCACGTTCAGCGAATGAAAGCCATTAGACAATGAGGCGGTGGGGGCATTAAAGCTGAAATCAACGGAAGCGCCTGGGGTGAACGGTATAGATGTGCCATTGCCCGTTCCCGGATCGCTGTCCCAAAAGTATTCGGCCTTGTTTAATACCTGCGCATTTCCGGGGAAGAAAAAAACAAGCATAAAAAAACCTGGCGGGAATACAGCCCGGTAAAACGCGGTTGCCCAAAAGCGTTGAAGGCGGTTCATGCGCGGTTAATTATTCACCCGTGCCTTTACGTTCACATTCAGGCTTGTTCCCGGCTGTATGGTGGTGTTGGAAATATTCATTTCCGTTACCTGGGGAATGGGCGGAAGCGGACTGGTATCAAAGCCGCTGCCGGGCGCTCCACCGCTGGGAAAAGGAAAAGCTCCGCCATAAATGCCGAGGTCTGTGCCGTCCGTGCCGGCATCTTTGGCTTGTGAGGCCGCGGCAATGCGGTAGTTGGCTGTGCCGGAATAAGTGTTCAGGTCAGCGGCATTTACAAAAGGGTTTTGCCCGGGGGCGATAATGTTGTTGGCAGCCGTGTTGCTTTGGGAAGCAAAATCATTGGTAGGGGCAGTGGGCGAGATGGTGTTGAGTATGGAGAAGTTGTTGTTGAAGGTGTTGAAGTTTACCGTATTGGTCATAACATTCCCCGAGCTGCGTATGAAAACATTGTTGGTAACGACTGCGTAAAACAACCTGTCGAGATTATTGCCGCCAAAGAAAATGTTGTGGTCAATGATGACAGTATTGGAAACCAGGTCCATAACCTGCCTGATGATATTATTCTGGATAATGATATTGACAGGGCTTGAGTCGGTTGAACCAGCGAAAGACCTTCCTTGAATCCAATCAATTACATTGTTATAGATTTGCCAGTTGTTACAAAAGCCGTTACCGCCAAAGCTTTGGTTATGAAGACTTATTCCCACTATCCTGTTTCTGAATACGATAACATCATGAACACCGGTGCTGGTTGCGTTGATAATTCGGTCTGTAATCAAAAAACCTGTAATGACCGAACCGTTGGCATTTTGCAGACCGGCATCCCGTATCACCCTTATGTAATTGACACGGGTGGGAAAGTTAAACTCGTTATTGGAATTGTAGCCTGCCCCAATCACGACTAAGCGTTTGTTGATGGTAAAATCAGGATAGGTGAACTGCGAGCCATGCACGTAAATAGTGTCGCCATGGTCGGCAGCGGCAATGGCATCCGTTACGTTTTCGTATTGCGCAGGGCGGTTGGGGTTGTTGCTAACGGTGAAAATGGTGGCGTGGGCCGCGGGCGCCAGCGCACCAAGCAGTAAGCAGATAATGGTTTTCATGGCATGAGCATTTGATTAATTAAAAGTACAGGCTATCTTACTTCGGCTCAATACCTGAAAACCGTGAATTATCAGGTAAAAAAACTACCGGAAATCCGGTAGAAAACTGTTTGTAACGCTCTATTATATATAGATATGAACCGCACGAAATGGCTTTTGTTTTTATTCGGCTTGTTCTTTTGCCTTGCGGGATATGGGCAACAATCTTCACAACGCTACTTAGACAGCCTCTATGCGATTGCCTTTAAGAGCGCGCCCGACAGTAGCTCTGTTAAAGCGTTCACACTCGTGCAGCGTTATTACTTTGAAAGAGGGCAATATGATTCCACGTTAAAATACGCCCTGCTTGCCGTGCCCGTAGCAGAACGGTTAAAAAATATAAAAGCCCTTGCCCGCGTATATTATAACCTCGGCTTGATCTATACCAACAAGACTGATTATGCTAACGCCCGGCATTATTTAGAGGAGGCACAAAACCTGATGCCCCAACTTAACGATACACTATTACAGGTAAATATTTATAACTCCCATGCCTTGCTGAGCAACTATCAGTCGGATTACAGTACAGCGGTAGAATATTTATTGAAGGCGGCAGAGATCATCAACCAGTCGTCATCCACGGAAATCAAACAAACGTTGCCCCAGGTGTATGGCAATATTGGCCACAACCTTATTGCAGAAAAGCAATATGAAAAGGGAATTGAATATGAAAAGAAGGCTTTGCTGATTAAGGGCTACCCCAGCGAAGCACGATACCGCGTAATGTTGCATCTCGATATTTTTGATGCCTATCTCAAACTTGAAAATCACCAGACAGCAAAAGCGTATTTAGACTCTGCCATCCAACTTAATGCCCCGTTGGAGAATTTACATCTGTCGAGCATGGTGTTCAGCAATCAGGCTTATTATTTCAGGTATGTTAAGGATTACAGCAGTGCGTTACAGGCATACTTAGAGGCATACCGGCTTTGTGCCGAAACCGGAAATGAATACATGAAATCGCAGATGGGCAATAATATTGCTGAAATGTATTTTCAGGCTGGCCGTTACGATGAGGCGATGAAGTATGCGTTAGAGGCAAACGATATAGGGAAACGTTTGAAGGAGTATAATGTAGTAACGGCATCGTACACAACATTAAAACAATTAGCTGCGAAAAAAGCCGATTATAAGAAAGCATTGGAATACGCAACACTAAGCCAACAATATGCCGACAGCGTAACAAACCGCGAAACACAAAAAACAGTTTTGTCGCTCGAAGCAAAATACCAGCACGAGAAACGCGAAAAAGAAATAACCGAACTAACCATAGCCAATACACAAAAAGAAATGGAATTGGTAAAGCGAAACAGACTGTTATTGGTGGGCGGAATATCAGTCTTTGCTGTTTTATTAGTCTTGGGCTTGTTATATAAAAACAGCAAACAAAAACAGGAACTATCCGAACGCGAACAAGCGTTGCAACAGGAAAAAATAAGGGAGCTTGAACGGCAGCAGCAGATTGTATCGTTGCAAAGTATGATTAACGGACAGGAAGCCGAGCGCACACGTATTGCAAGAGATTTGCACGATGGCCTCGGAGGGTTGTTCTCCACCATAAAAATGTATTTCAGCGCCTTGCAACACGATGAGCCTGGTTTGGCCGGGAAAGAATTGTTTCAAAAAAGCTACACGCTGGTAGATAGTACCGCTGAAGAAGTAAGGCGCATTGCGCACAACATGATGCCCGAAGTGCTGATGAAGCTCGGTCTGGTTAATGCCCTGAAAGATTTATGCGCCAGCACAAGTGCAGGTAAATTACTAACAGTATCGTTGGAAGTACACGGCATGGACAGCCGCCTGAACACATCTACGGAAGTGATGTTGTTCAGAATTGTGCAGGAACTTTTGAATAATATTATGAAACACGCCCGCGCTACCGAAGCTATCATCCAGTTTATACGCGAGGGCAACAGGTTGAGTGTAATTGTAGAAGATAACGGAAGGGGGTTCAACACGCAGGAGGCGGATGCGCAAAAACACGCGGGACTGGAAGCCATCGAAAGCCGCGTGGCCTACCTGAACGGAAAGATGAGCATTGACTCGCAAAAAGATGCAGGCACTACCGTGATGATGGATTTTCTTATTAATAATTAACAATGAACAATTGCCTACTGCCTACTAAAAGAATGAACGACTATCTTTGATAAAACCGGTGATACGAATATTAATCATAGACGACCATCCGCTGGTGCAGGACGGATTAGCGGTTATGCTGCGGGATGAGGTATCTCTGCAAATTGCGGGTGCCTGCAAAACGGCAGAAGAAGCCCTTGCCTTCCTGGCCGGTAATGAGCCTGATATTATTTTATTGGATATTAACCTTCCTGATATGGATGGGCTGACCCTGTGTGAAAAGATCAGGGAAAAATACAAAAAGGCAAAGATCATCGGCCTCACCTCCGGCAATGAAGCGGGCATCATCACCGGACTGCTGCAACGGGGAGCCAATGGCTATTTGCTGAAGAACATGGAACGGGATGAACTTCTTAAAGCCATAGAAAAGGTGCAGGCCGGAAAAGTTTATGTAAGCGAAGCGGCCAATGAAAAATTACTCGAACATTTTCGGGGGGCAGAGTTACGTGGTGATGTTCCCGTGCTTACGCGGAGAGAGAAAGAAATACTTCAATTGCTTGCCGATGGCCTGAACGGCCCCGAAATAGCGGAGAAACTTTTTTTAAGTGCGTTTACCATAGAAACGCACCGTAAAAATCTTTTCAAAAAGTTTAATGTTCACAGTGTGCAGTCGTTGCTGAAAATAGCAAGAGAGCACAAGCTGTTGCCGTAAGGTGTCCCACACCCTGCCTACCGCAGGCAGGCTTCAAGGCTTAGACACCCATAGCATTATTCTTTCACCCCCGCAAGGTCTGACAGGAAACGCATACTCCTGGGCGGTTTCGCGATAAACTTTAAAGCGACCGGTAGCACCGTGCCCGTTTCCATATTGGTGCGCAGCAATACAAACATCTAATTATTAACCGGGGTCTTTTCTTTCAATGGGTATTTGTACCAGGAAAGCGGAGCCTTCGCCCCAGGTCGACTCAACTGTAATGGAACCGCCTAATTTCTGTACTGCTTCTTTGGCAATGTAAAGTCCGAGGCCAGAGCCGCTTGAAGTGGCTGTGCCCCGGTAGAACATGTTAAATAGCTTGTCTTTATATTGATCTTTAATGCCTTCGCCATTATCGCTTACTTCAATGGCAATGTGGCTACCCGTTTCGAAGGTTCTGAAATTGATGCAAGGCTTATGCTCTTTATATTTTTTCTGGTACTTAATGGCGTTGGAGATAATGTTACTTAAGGCAACCCGTAACAGGAATTTGTCTGTTGTTAGTGTTTTTGTTTGAAGGTCGTGCCTGAATTCGATTCGCACGTAATTTTCAAGAAACTCAAGTTTGGAGCGGATGTCGCAGATTAGCTCATTAACTTGGATTTCCTCATACTCCAGGCTTTTTCTATTGGTCCTGGAATAATCCAGTACTTCATTTATAAAATCTTCCAGCCGGTTTACGCTCTTGTCAATCTTGTCTAAGTATTCAGGCACACTTCGCATGTCCATTCTGCTGATGGTAACTAATCCTTTAATGGATTTAAGCGGAGCGCTCAGGTCGTGCGATACGCTGTAAACAAAACGATCCAGCTCCTGGTTGGTTTCCTGCAGCTCGATATTAATGGTGTCAATCCGTTCCTTTTCCGATTTCAGGTTTTTTTCAACAGTCCGCAGATCTGTTACCACACGGCCTACCAGCAATGATACAAACATCATGGTGCCCATGCCTAAGTGTACGCTGGTGAATTGGGTTGACCCACGGGTGATGAGTAAAGAGGATGCGAACTCGAATAAGGGTAAAAAATAGCTGAAGAGAAAAATTATCAGGTTAAGTATAATGGCGGTTGTGAATCCCCATCGCAAGGCGAACAAGGTTGCGCCAATCCCATAGATAAACCAGTACTTATCAAAAGGGATTAGCCATGAAAGTATAAAAAAGATTATCGTTAGAGCGATTAATTCAAGTACTGTTCTTTTGGAAAGCCCGATTGGCTTGAGTTGGAATTGCTGCGCAACCCGATTGAAGTCGATATAAAAAAGGAGGGCTGTTGATATGGGGAGTATGGTAATAAAATCAGACAACCAGTATAACGCTACCTTGTCGAGATCGGCATTGACAAATCCGTAATGATAGACATACAGCGAGTTAATCGTTACGGGAATTACGATCCCAAGAATAACAAACCGGAGAAAAGAAGTTGTATTTCCTAACCGTGGCACTCCTTTAAGCGGGTACAACTTTTCAAAGAGAAACCACGATACGAATGCCACTGCGGCTTCGTGCGTGGAAATCAGGAGCAGCTTGGGGGTAAACTTGGTAACCCCCCAGATAATGAGCGTAACCGCACCGTTTATAAACAGGACAGGTAAAATCCGCCCGCCAAACCAATGGATAAAAACGATACCCAGCACAAGCGGCAAATAAAGTAACAGCGAGTTGGTAACATTGCCCAGGTGAAATGAAAGATAGGATAATACTACCAATACGACTAATAGTAAGAATGGCTTCAGTATATAGCGGAACACGTGTTTCAAGTGTGAGGAATAACCGTTTTGCTCCCTGCTTCTTTACAGCGTAAAAATAACACAAAATATGGCTTCCGGCCTTAGGCATTATCGCTTCAATACGAGGAATCCATTCAGGGTTTTTCCGGAGGATGTAAAGAAGATTTTGTAGAAGTACGTTCCGGATGGAAGTTCGCTGCCATTGTTTGTTTGCCCGGTGAATTTGACTTGATCATTGTCATAGTTTGTTCCCTCCCACACTTTACTTCCCCACCGATTAAAAATGGTAACGCTGTTATTTTGTGTATCGGGGTTGGAGGAAATGTTTTCAATAATCCAGCTTTCGTTTTTCAAATCGCCATTAGGCGAAATGCCGTTATAGATAATAATTTCGCAAGCGCCCGGTGTTGTGATGACGGGTTGTGAGGTTGAAGTACAACCATTGGCATCAGTAATTGTAACTGTATAAGAATCAGCCGATGTAACAATGAGTTCCTGCGTAGTTGCACCGGTTGACCACAGGTAAGTAAAGCTGGCAGGCGCACGCAAAGTGATGGGCTGACCCGGACAAATGGCAAGATTACCGACAACTGTAATTTGCGGAGTTTGTGGCGGCTGATTAACCGTAACACTTATAGGGTCGGCATTTTCACTTTCACATCCACCGGCATCGCGAACCAATACGGTATAATCATCGGCTGCCGTTACGGTAATACTTTCTGTGGTTTCTCCCGTAGACCATAAGTAGCTTGCAAAACCGGTTGGCGCATGAAGCGCCACACTTCCTGTTCCGCAAATAGAAGTTGACCCCGTTGATGTTATGGTTGGCTTGGCAACAGAGGTTACCGTAGCAATAGCTTCGGTTCTTGGCCCTTCGCAACCTGATGCTGATACAATACTTACATAATAGCTTGTGGTAACAGTTATCGGAGGTGTTATGAATGTGGGAAGTGTTGCACCGGCAATTGGAGTACCGCCAGTTGCCTGGGTGTACCATTGATAACTCTCTGTAACATTGGCACCCATAGCCGTTAACGCAATGCCTGTAAGCTGACAGCCGCTTCCTGCCAACGTGGTGGGCGCAGCAGGCAAGGCAGAAACAAGAATTTGCGTAGTAGTAGAGAATGAACAAAGCGACACGGCATCTACATAAGTGTAGGTAACGAGGTGTTGACCAATGCCGGCAGTAGTTGTATTAAATACACCACCTGTTATACCCGGTCCGCTCCAGGTGCCACCTGCGGGTTGTGTTAACGGAACAAGATCAATCACATCAGTTATACAGTAGGCGGAATTAAAAAGAAAATCATAAACAGGCTCTTGTGTGATGGTAAGTGTGGTTGGTAGTGATAATAACTGACAACCACCTGAAGCGCCCGAAATACGAACCTGATAATCTCCGGTTTGCGTAGCAAAATGCGAAGACGTAGTAGCGCCTGCAATGGGCAGACCGTTTCTGAACCACTGCAAATTGTAATTTGGCTGTGATGTGGTTAATTGAATAGGTGTACCACAACTACTGGTCTGGCCACCCACTACAGTAAAGGTTGGTTGCACGGAAGTTGTAATTTGAAGATCAGCACCATTATCGGCACTGAGCGATGCGGGGTTAGTGGCTCGTACACGCAAACGATATCCGATTCCTTCGGGCAAACTTGCCGGTAATATAGAAGTAACAAACCCGGTTGCGTTGGTTGTGCTTTGCGTTCCTAAAACAGTTGGTGTTGCAAAACTTCCGGTAATGTCTGATAACTCTACAGAAAGAATATTACCCGGGTTGAGCACTCCGGTAAATATATAGGGCACATCAACTTGTTGTGCCGGGCAGAAGGTGATGGCATCAAAGCCGCCAATAGCCAAACCACTGGCCGGTAGTGTGGTAAAATATCCTGTTAAAGGCAGATAAGAATATACGGGTTGACCGGTTCCGTTATATTCAAAGAATGCCAAGTGGTAGGTTGTGCCCGGCTGCAGGTTGGTAATGGTAACGTTAGTGCCTGTACCCCGGTAAATATGTTTATGATTAAGCGTAAGGTTATTGGTTGTTAGCGCAACGTTTGCATTGGCGGTGGGGTGTGTACTCAAAACAGTTGGTAAAAATGTAACCGGTTGTGCCGGCCTTAACACAACCATGCGGCCTTCGCCACTTCCGTTCGTCCAGCTAATGTTTGCCGATGAACTGCCGATTGAATTAATGAGTAATGAACTGGTAGAAATGGGTGGCGTTACGGCTGTTGATACTAATTGATTAATATATTCGGTAACTAAGTACCGTTGATTGCCATTCGATCCATCCAACTCAAATACCGCCACACCGTATTGGGTGTTGGGTTCCAGTCCGGTTACACTAAATGTTGAATTAAGCGTACCAAAGGCTACAACATAATTTCCATCGGCTAATAATGAACCTGCACCAAAACTTCCTGTGGTGTACGTAGTGAGATCTACCGGCAGTTGGTTCACCAATCCGCCTTTGCGCATAACTACCAACCGCCTGGTACCATTGCCATTTGTAAAGGATAAATTAAAACGATCGCCATTAACAGACGACACATTCAAATTTCTTGGCGCTACCGAAGGTCGGGGTGCAGTAGTAAACGAAGCCCGGCCCACAGGGTCGGTTAAATAAACGCGCCCGGTAGTGCCATTGTATTCAAAGAAAGCGAAATGATAGGTGGTGCCGGGTTCTAAGTTGGTAAGGGTAAAACTGTCGCCACTACCACCATATACCGCAAAGTTACCGTTACCGTAATTGGTACCCGAACCAAACGTAGAGCTTCCAAGAGGACTTGACAAGTCGGCCGGAACAACATCAACCGGTGCGCCTGCCCGTGCGATGACTAAACGGTTGGCGCCATTACCGCGTGTCCAGGTAAGCTGCATGCTGTTGCCGGTAATATTATTGGCGAAAAAATTAGAAGTAGTTATTGTGGGTGCCGACAAGGTAGTGTTGCTGGCCGTTGCCACGATAGCAGGAAGCTGATAAAGGGCAGTAGCTCCGCTTCCGTTAAATTCAACTACGGCAACGTGATAGGTAGAATTGGGTAGCAGGTTATTGATTGAGAAATTACTACCTGTGCCTGATGCCACTACAAAATTTCCTCCGCCCAAATCGTCACCGCTGCCAAAATTACTGTTGGCAGTATAGCCGGTAAAGTCTTCAGGCCAAACATTCACCGGGCCGCCTGCCTTAGCCACAATCATGCGCGAAAGTCCGTTGCCCGGAGTCAAGTTAAGAGTCATGTGATTTCCCTGGATGTTAGAAAATGAAAGATTGGTGGCCGGTATGGGTGGCTTATCGCCTACGTTAACATTTCCCGTAAGGGGATCGGCCGTGCGGTAAACAGGCCCCGATGTTCCGTTGTATTCTATAATGGCTACGTGGTAGTTGCCCGGTGGTATGTTGATGATGTTTACCGATGTACCTGTGCCATTGTAAACAATGCGTGAAGTGCTTCCAAGGGTTGGACTGCTTGGGTAAGAAGAACTGGAAGTATAGGAGGTTAAGTTAACCGGCAAGCTTTGCACCGCCTGACCTTCGCGCAACAATACCATGCGCCCATTACCATTGCCATTGAGCCAGTTAATGGTAAGTGTATTGGAAGTAATATTTGAAAACGTAACGTTGGTAGCCTGTACGGTTGGTGCCGTGAGTGTGGTGTTGTTTCCCGTAAGGGCCTGCGCACCTGTCATATAAATTCGTTCTGCGCCTGTACCATTGTATTCAATAATGGCAAAGTGGTAATCCTGCCCAATGGTTAAGCCATTAATCCCTGTTGAGGTATTTCCGCCAATGTTAGTATTGTTTTGAATTACATAATTACCATTGCCTAAATGCGCGCCAGCCGTTCCAAACGTTGCATTGGCTGTGTACGAAGTAAGATCGGCAGGAAAAACATCTACAGGCGCACCTTGTTTGGCAATTACGATCCGGCCAAAACCATTACCGGTTGTGTAACTTAAACTCATGGCATTACCTTGTGTGTTTGTATAGGTAAGGTTGGTTGGGGCTACAGTAGGTTTGCCTAACGTAACAAAAGAGCCGATGCCCGGATCGGCTTGCTTGTAAACAGGCCCACTGCTGCCGTTGTATTCAAATACTGCAAAGTGGTAGGTAGTGTTGGGTTGCAGTGCTTGTAGTGAAAACGTAAGCCCGGAACCGTTGTAAACAATTCTCGATGTGCCCAGCGTAGGTGCTGCGGTAATATTTGTATGCGATAAATAGGTAACAAGACTTACCGGTACATCCGTAACGGGCGCCCCGGCTTTCACCAATACAATCCTGCTGTTTCCATTACCGGCTGTAAACGTAACGGTAGCGTTGTGCCCGGTTATGTTGGTGAAACTAAAATTGCCTGCCGAAGTACCGGGTGGTGAAAGGGTAGTAACCGATCCGGTTAAAACATGAGCGGGGTCGGTCAGGTAAAACGTATTGCTGGCCGTACCATTAAATTCAAATACAGCCAGGTGATAGGTGGTGGCAGGCGTAAGATTGGTTACGGTAAAACTATTATTAGTGATTTCACCTACTACAAAAGTGTTGTCGCCTAAGTTATCTCCGCTTCCAAAAGCATTGTTGGCATTGTAATCCACACCGTTAACGGGTGTCCATGCAACCGGTAAATCCTGGCGGGCAACAATCAACCGCCTGGTGCCATTACCAACAGTAAACGATCGTGAAAATTGATTGCCTTGAACGGAGGGTGCATTAAACGCAGTGCTGCCAACTGTGGGTGCGCCTGCTGTGGTGAACGAACCCGTTAGCGCGTTGGTTAAATCGAATACCGGGCTGGTAGACCCGTTACTTTCTACAACCCGATAAAAATACTGCGTACCGGGCAACAGGTTTGTAACATTCACTACGTTGCTTGTATTAAAATAGACCACGCGACCACTACCCACTGCCGAACCCGATCCGAAACTGGGGTGTGGCGAATAGTTGGTGTATTGAACAGGGTCGGATGTTTCAGAGCCTTGTTGCAAAATAACTAATGAGCGCGTGCCGTTACCGCGTGTCCAGGTGAGCGAGGCGCTATTGCCGGTAGGGGTTGCAAGTAAGTTGGCAGAACCTACGGTAGGCGGAAACAACGTAGGGCCGTTGCCTGCGAGTACATTCGTAGTGTTATAAACCGTATTAAAATTGGTTCCGTTAAATTCGTAAATCCTGAAATAGTAGGTAGTGCTGTGTACTAAGCCTGTTATGCTTACGTTAGTTGCCGTACCGCGGTAGACTACAAAATTTCCCGTTCCGATGGCATCACCCGATCCAAAAATAGTATTCGCAGTATAGTCGGTGCCGTTTGCCGGAACACCCGTTCCACCAAAAGTCGGGCTTAGACTGGCCACCACCAACACGTTTGTGCCATTACCGCGTGTCCAGTTTACTCGCAAGCCGCTGCCGGTTTCATTATTGATCAAAAAATTGGTGGCTCCCGATGTAGGTGCGCCTCCTGTAGTAAACGATCCTGTTAAAGCTGTGGCAAAATTATAAGCCGGACCGCTGGTTCCGTTACTTTCTACTACGCGATAAAAATATACCGTGTTGGGTTCAAGGTTGGTAACATTAACCGTGTTGCCTGTATTATGATAGACGGCCCGGCCACTTCCTATCACCGCGCCCGATCCAAATATAGCATTACCCGAGTAGTTTGTGTATTGTGTGGGTTCTGTTGTTGCCGACCCTGCCTGCAAGATAACAAGCGCGCGCACACCATTACCCCGTGTCCACGTAAGTGCGGCCGAGTTGCCGGTGGGTGTTACTGTCATGCTGGTAGAGCCGGTTGTGGGAGGCGACAGCGTGAGGCCATCGCCACTTAACACATTGGTTGTATTGTATTGCGTGCCGGAGCCTGTGCCATTAAATTCAAAAATTCTAAAATAGTAGGTAGTGCTGTGTACAAAATTGGTGATGGTTACATTGGTGCCGGTGCTTTTGTAAACCACAAAATTGCCTGCGCCAACTTCATTTCCCGAACCAAATATTGCGCTTGCTGCATAGTCAACCCCGTCTGCGGGAATGCCCGTGCCACCAAATGTCGGATTGGCGCTGGCAATCACCAATACCCGGCTGCCGTTTCCGCGTGTCCAGTTTACGCGCAATTGGTTACCATCATTATTGGTAACCGAGAAATTGCCGGCACCTGTGGTAGGAGCCTGGGCTTTCAATTGTATAGAAGCGGCTACAAGTATAAGTAAGGCAAAAATAAGTCTCTTTTCAGCGAGGAATGGATATAAAATGGCAGTCGTATTCATTACCCGAATTAATAATAAACTTTAACGCTGCGGTATCACATGAATATGTGAGTTGTGTTTCAGTTTGAGCTTCTCACTAAACTTAACACAGAACAGGCTTGAGTATATCAGGAATCAGAGACGGAATCAATGTTTCACTACCAAAAAACCATTCCGTGTTTTTCCTGAAGCCTTGAAAAAGATTTTGTAGAAGTATGTTCCGGAAGGCAGCTCGTTGCCGTTCTGATTAAGGCCGCGAAAAGCATTTGTTTCGGAATAATTATCTGTTTCAAAAACTTTACTTCCCCAGCGATTATAAATAGTAACCGTGTTTTCGGGTTCCAAAGCCTCGATATTTTGAATTATGAAGAAATCATTTTTACCATCGTTGTTGGGCGATACAGCATTGAAGATTTCGATTTCACCGATTACATTTATCTGTAACTGTTGTGTAACACATTCACCAAACACATCGCATACGCGAATGGTGATTACATCAATTCCCGTAAACGGATTTCCGGTATAGTTGATTAATAAAGTAGTTCCATTAAGAGAAGCCTGCGCCCCGCTTTGAGGTTGCTGTATAATGGTTAAGGAACTTAATACGATGTTATTATCGGCATCAGAGATAATGTCGAGCAGATCGAGCGTTACCGTTCCGCCAATCGTGGTGGATAATGTAGAGGTATTAATAACCGGGGCAGAATTGTTACAGGGAGCCGAAATTATTGTAACATTTAAAACATCAGAATAAGCGCTGAAACAACCGGGATAATACGCAACTGACACGGAATAATTGCCCGAAGCGGTAACAGTTAGTTGCTGCGTAACAGACCCATCCGACCAGAGGTACTCAGCAAAACCGTTTGGCGCTGAAAGGATAAGTGAAGTTGAACTACAGGCAGTAATAGCATTGCCGACAGGCATTACAGTGGAACTAACTACGGGAGCATTGGGTGGAGCATTGATGTTTGCATTTACCGGCACAAGCACACTTTCACAGAACGTATCCGTAAGCGAAACGTAGTACGTTGTGCTTGTGGAAAGCACAGGTGTAGTATAAGTATCATTTTGCTGGCCAGCGATAAGTGTTGCCGGAGAACCGGAGTACCACCGGTAATCACCATCGTCTCCACCGGAAGCAGTTAGGGTAACACTTCCGGGGCCGCAGCTTGAGGCATCGGTAACATCAGGCGGAGAAGGCAGACTGTTGAAGACCAGGTTAGCAACGTTTGTAGTAACCGAAGCGGCATTATCACCGGAGATGATGCATTGGTACTGACCGGCTTCTGTAGCGGATACATTGTTGACAGTAAGTGTAGCGGTAGTAACATCCGTGTATGTAGAGTTGTTCACCAGGTCAACAAACACACTTCCGTTATGTTTCTGCCACTGATAAGAGATGTTGGTAGTTCCGGATGCGGAAGTTGTAAACGAAGCAGAAGCGTTTTCGCAGACATAATTGGGTGAGGCGGGTTGTTGAGTAATGGAGATGGAAGTAGTAGGCACCAGGTTTTCATAAACCACTAATAGATTGGCTGCGCGGGTGATAATGATCTCCGGCCTGCCGTCTAAGTTCAAATCGCCCGTGGCGAGGCCACGCGGTGCGGTAACGGTAGTATTGAAGGGAGCATCGAACGAAGCAGCCGTAAATGCGCCTGTTGAATGAATATTTTTGAAGATCGAGAACCGGTTGCCGCTTTCGCTGGTGGTAATGATCTCGGGTTTACCATCGCCATCTAAGTCGGCAATAGTGGCAACCGTTGTATTGCTCGGATTGGTTAAGTCAATACGATTAAAGCTGATGTTACCTACGGTGCTGGTGTTGTGCATAACGGTAAGCAGGGCTGGGTTTGTACCGGTTCCATAGTAAAGAAGCAAATCCACTTTTCCATCGCTGTCAAAATCGCCTTTGTAAATTCTTCCCGGATTATCGCCCACAGCTATATCCAACCGGCTGGCAAACTGTGCTGTTGAGATTTTGAATAGTCCTACATTGCGATAGACGCTGATGTTATCGGCAAGCGGGTTGGTGGTGGCGATATCAGCAAAACCATCGCCATCGAAATCTTCCGACACAACACCTCCGTTTGCAGCCGGTTTGTTGTAAACAAAATTTTGAGAGAATGATCCATACGTGCCGGTTACAAAATTTCCGCTCACGTTAGCCGTTCTGTTTTCCCGGATAACCAGGTCGCCCGCTCCGCTTAAATCTACTGTAATGACTATGTCTGTTTTTCCATCGTTGTTAAAATCAGCAAGGTCAAGCGTACTTCCTCCCAAGCCAATAGTTGTGGCGGCCAAAAAATTAATTTCGGTTGAGGTACTGTTGTTTTTATGCACAATGCCGTTAACCGATACGGCATCGGGTAGGCCATCGCCATCGAAATCTTCCAGCCTTGGATTTATAAATGAAGTGGATAACGTGTCATTGGGGAGTAACGAGCTTGTGGAAATGGCGCCTGTGGTATGTGTGTTCCGGAATACAAAGCCGCCTATGCCCTCCACCAAAATATCGGGCTTCCCATCGCGGTTCAGGTCGCCCACTTCAATATCATAATTGGCATTGGTTAACGTAAAGTTTACAGGCGGAGCAAAATGCGTGTTGTCAAATGTTACCCCGGAAGAAAAAGTAGTAACAAAAGGAAGCCGGTAGCGTGATGTTAGCTCGCCTTTACGCACGCTAACGGGTGCGTACGCAGCGCTAGGCGGAACACTCACCGTTATTGCTGTTGCAGAGGCTGTGAGTACCGTTGCCTTTACGGCTCCGAAGTAAACGTGATTGTCCGTATTGACCGGTGAGAAGTCGTTACCCGTAATGGTAACCGTGGCTCCAACCGGAGCGGCCAACGGACTTACCGTGTTTACTGAGATTTGCGGACCGACTACATTTTTATTTTCTACTATTGTAATGGATGAACCGGATGCCATCATGAGGTCAGGCTTTCCATCGTGATTAAGATCGGTAACCGCAGGGCCGCCCGAACTGCCTCCGGTACCCAATACCTGGTAGGCCGGAACAAATGCGCTTGTATTAAATTCTCCCCCGGTAAAAACACTTTCATAAACTCCAACATCGGCATCGTCTGTAGAAACAATGTCTGGTTTTCCGTCTCCGTTGAAATCAACCATGGAAAAACCACCGTTAGTGCCTAAATCACTTGTTAAAATATATTCGGTGGCGAAATCCGCTTCAGTCAATATGCCATCGGTATCGGTATTGATGCGGATATAAACCCCGCCTCCTGTTTTTCTCCACATCAGATCGTTTTTACCATCTAAGTTTATATCCACCACTCTCATGCTGCGGTTGTATTGACCCGTACTGATGGTAAATGAATTGAGAAAAGAAGGCATGCCCGGAGTGGACGTATTCTGCAAGACTGTAAAGCGATCACCAAACCAACTGCTCACAACAAGGTCAACTTTTCCATCTCCGTTTAGATCGCCAGCAGCGGCCCCGGCAAAGCCACTGATTACGGAGTTGTTGTAGATGCCAATAGCACTACTGAACTCAATGTTGCCCGGAGTACTCAGGTTTTGATTAAACCAGAAATCGGTGCGAACACAACCGCATACGGCTCCTTCTCCACCCATAATTTCCGGGCGGCCGTCACCATCCAGGTCGGCAACTAAGGCAATGGGCGTTTCATCGCTTCCGCCTGTCCAGTACTCAGGTGCTTCAAATGAAATGTTTCCGGGTGTGCTCGTATTGCGCAGGGTAATAAATGCTGCACTTGTCGGGCTTAATGCGTTTGAGGTAATGGCATCCGGTTTCCCATCGCCATCCAGATCGGCAAACCAAAGCCCGGCACCATTTGTACCGCTGCCGCCTAAAGGAGGTGCCGGTATGGTAACTTTTGCAGCAAAAGAAGCAGCCGATAGTTCACCTCCCAGGCCGAGGTTTCGGTAAATGTCAATGACATCTTCTGCGTTGTTGTTGGTTACGGCAAAATCGTCCCACCCATCGCCATCAAAATCGCCCACAAACCAGCCTTCAATCGGTATGGTAGGAATAGTAAACCTGTTTTTAAAGGATGCCGGAATAATTCTTCCACCGCCATCGAACACGGGATTAAATGGAGTGCCGGTTTTTGTAGATAACCCGGTTATAGTATTGGTAATTGTAATTGGGCCATATACTACGCCTTCCGGGACTTCAATTATTAATTCTGTGGCGGTTGCCGATTGGACATTTGCCTTAACTCCTGCATACACGCCAAACCAAACACTGTTTTCTGATGGCGCAGTACTAAAGCCTGAACCTGTAATGGTAATTACATCGCCCGGTTTGCCTGATGTAGTGGATAATGAAGTTGCAACAGGAGCAGGTGTTAGCGTTCGTTGCTCCAGTATTACATTATCTAACCCGCATGTATAAGCAGCGTTCGTAGCGTATGTACCTCTTATCTTAATATTGGTGATGTTGGCCAGCACGGATTTGATCTGTGCGCGTGTAGCCACAGCGCCTCCTGGCGAGCTCCACCGCCAGTCGGTTGTTTCATCGAGTGTTACGGAGTATGACGACCATGCCGGGGCTACTGCGGGCTTTACGGGCAGGGTATAAATAATAACGTTGCCACCACTTTCTATCCGCAAATCGCCATAGCCTGAAGTAACCGTACCAGCCTGCGATTGCTGCAAATCAAAGCTGAAGTTCATGCCGAGCGAAAGCACTAAGTGGTTGCCTAAGAATTTGGCCGGGGCAAACCAGTGCTGGGTAGTAATGCTGGTGTTGGAACTGTAAGTAGCGGAAATATATCCGCCCGGGTTGCCATTAGTGGGTGAATGCGTAATACTTACTGATGTGGATGTGTTCAGGAATGTCCACCCATCGGCATCGGTATCGAAGGTGCTGGTGATTTGTGCCAGCGCAGCGAATGGTGAAAGAAACAACAAGATCAGAAAGTGTTTCATGGTTAGAAATTACTGAATGACCGGTCGTGAAAATCAAATGCAGATAATTGAATACCCAGCATGATTTCGTGCGTGGTAAAGTTTGTTCCTACCGATTTGCCTGTGGGAACTTCAAACACATACCCGAAACGGTACTGTTCTTTCAATATGGTTTGAAGCAGCAGCCCGTAGGTATTAAAGTTGCGTGTAAAAATCCCGGCAGTATGAATAGCATTGAAGTTAACATTGAAGGCTACGTCCATTGATGCAGGCGCTCCTTTTACTGCTCTTAGCAGGACAGCAGGCTTTAGCCGGACGTGTTCGTTCAGGTAATGCACGTACGATCCCACCAGGTACAGGTGCTGGTTGTAAAGATTAAACTCCTGGTCTCCACTTTGGAATTTAGTAGGAAGTAATCTCGGAACGGAAAGACCTATAAAATAGTTTTCGCTTTTTAAGGCTATGCCAGTGCCCAAATTAATGCGTGTGCCTCTTTCGCCATTCAGGAACAGGTTATCGGTTTTGTCATAAGGATTTACCTGGCGGTTGGTGCTGTTAAAATTCTGCACACCAGCCTGCATCCCGAAGCTGAATGTCTGGTTCTCTAACTGGAGCTTGTATGCAAAGGCAGCGTTTACTTCGGTCGTAGTCAGGTTGCCGATGCGGTCGCTCATGACCAGCAGACCCGCACCCCCTTTATTGTTGACTAACGAGGAGTGAATGCTGGCATTAATAGTTTGCGGCTGGCCTTCCAGGCCCATCCACTGGGTGCGGTATCCCACCGAGCCATTGAACCGGTTGTTCAATCCCGCGTTGGCGGGGTTAAGCACCAAAGGGTTAAACAGGTATTGCGAATAGAGGGGATCCTGCTGGGCAAACGAAAGTGTGGCAAGCAGCAGAAAGGCGAAGGTGGTTAAGGTTTTCATGTACCAAATCTCAGCATACCACAGGGTTGAAAACATCACATAATCGTGTGATGCGCAATGGCCCGGCAGGAAAGCTTCTCCTTTCCGTCAGGGTCACATATTTATGTGATTTTGCGCACAGGGCTTACGCTTTACATTTACTTCGTGGACTTACGCAAAAACACAACCTCGAATGTCAGACAGAGCCTGCCTGTCGGCAGACAGGCTTGTCGAAGTCTTTTTGGTTCTGATATTGAATAGTTTTCGTTCCGATAGCTATCGGAATCAAACTGACAACTTGGTGTTTTTGCGTAAGTCTGGTTACTTTCTATAAAATCAACCTTAAACCCATTTCAAATGAAAAAGTATCTGATCGGTATGGCCCTGTTGCTTTTCGTAAGCTCAGCCTTTGCACAAATGGAGGCAGGCGTAGGTATAAAAGGCGGGCTTAATGTGGCCCGGTTCAATGTAAAGTATCAGTTTGAAGATGGCGAAGATAAAGACTATACCGGCAAGGCCGGTTTCCATGTGGGTGTTTTTGGTAATCTTAAAATCAAAAAGTTTACCATTCAGCCCGAGCTGCTTTTTTCGCAACAAGGTTCATATTTTAAATTCCAGGATGAAAAATGGAAAGCTGAGTTTAACTATTTTACGATACCGCTTACGGTAAAGTACACGCTTCTTCAATTGGATGAAGGCGACCTGAATGTGCAGGCTGGCGCACAATATGGCCGGTTGCTTAAGGCATGGGCAAACTATTACGACTTTGACGGAGACGGAGCACAGGCCCGGCATGAATTTAACACGGGAAAAACTGGCGATGCCGTCTATGATGTAAAAGAAGATTACAGACTATCCGACCTCGCATTACAGTTTGGTGCGGGGTGGGAGTTGCCTATGGGACTTAGTATGGATATACGGTATTACCTCGGTTTGCAAATCATGTACCCGGATTTTAACGGAAACAAAGCAGAGTATGGAACTAAAAACCGGTTGATCCAGGTATCGGTAGCATACCGGTTGTTCAGGTTCGATTTGTAATTTTTAAAATAGTTGTTGGTTGTTAGTTAATTAATTGTTGTTAGATCAATTAACTGATAACTAACTAACTAACAACCAATAACCAATAACTATTTCTTCTTATCCCAATTCTGTCGCTCAGCCCGGCCCAGCTTGCCGATTTCCAAAGAACGAAGCGTAGTGCCTCCCGGAGGCAAATGTTTGGTAAAGCCCCGCACTTCTTTAACTTCCTCTTCGGTAATCACAGAAGCTTTGTTCCCAAAGTCGCTGCTGTTGCGAATGTAGCTGAGCACGGAGGCCAGGTATTCATCGCTGCTGCCGGCCATAGGCGGCATGGTGTTGGGATATTCTTTTCCATCTACCGGGCCTTGCAAACCCATTAACATAAGTTGGATGAGCGCGATCTTATCGCCTGTTACGCGTGGTGAACCCACCAGTGGCGGAGCAGGCATAGGATCGTTACCCATTAAAACTCCTTTTCCATCCACACCGTGGCAGTTGGAGCACAGTTGCTTGTAGCGCACAGCTCCTTTAGAAACCAATGCACGATCGGCCGGGCTTAAATTTTTTAACCGCGCCAGCTCGGCTTCCGTGCGCATTTTTGTTTCTTCAAACATTTTGTAAGAGAACTGCATCAGCTCGTTTTCCGGGTTGGCAGTCAGCAGTTCTTTTACAATAGCTTGCGCTTTGCTATCGCTGCTGCTTCGCAACGAAAGCATAAGCTGTATGCGTACATCTGCGCTGCTATCGGCAGTAAGCTCACTTAATCGTGAAATGACATCCGCATCTTTTTGCCGGATAAACAACTCGCTGGCCCATACGGCCGATTTGCGTACATGTGCATTCGTGTCGGTCAAGGCAGCAAATAAAATTTCTTTATTCAGCGCTTCCAACCCTTCCAAAGTCCACAGTGCATGGATGCGTGCCATGTGCGATGGGTGTTGTGTGGCGATTTGTTTGAGCTGTGGTACTACCGACTTATCGTTGCGCACAATAATGGTTTGCTGCGCCATATCGCGCCACCAGCCGTTGGGGTGGCTGAGGTAAGTAGTAAGCTGTGCCGTGCTTTCATTCAGCATGTTGGGCTTCGTGTTATCGGGCTTGAAGCTTTTATGCACTACCCTGTAAATACGCCCCATGCTTCGGTTTTTATCGAGGCCAAGCTCTATAATTTTTTTACCGAGGTATGATTCAGGCGGAGTCCATTCGCCTTCCTGGATAATGCCGTGATACATATCTACAATGTAAAAGCAACCATCCGGCCCGGTGTAGGTGTTGATGGGTCTGAAATTCATGTCCGCGGAAGCGAGCCAGTCTTTTTCCCGGTAAGCCGATTCAATGAAAATTTTTCCGTTGTGATTGATCACCTTGCCGCGCTTGATAACCCGGCCTACAGGTTCGGGAATAAAGTAATCGCCTTGCATATCGGCTGGTAAACGATCTCCCCGGAAGATGGATTGACCTGCTCCCGAAGTAAAGCGAACCAGGCTGCTGTCTTCGCGCAAGGCACGCGGGCCGCCCTGCGCATCCACATTACCGATTACCGGCCAGAGTATAGTAAAGTCTTCCGCATACTGGTCGCGGAAGTTGAGCGAACCGTAAGCCGGCATTTGCTGAATCTGAACAGCCGGTAAGCCAGGGCCGGCTTCGGAGTAAAAAAGCTTTCCGTAGTTGTCTGATGTAAGCCCCCACTGGCCGATCATATTGTCCACCAGCGTATCGGCAACCAGCATTCCGTTTTTGTACTTGTAGCGCAGGTTATCGCGCGAAGGATAAATCCAGTTGTCGAGGTTCCAGTAAAAGGCGCCATTCTGGTGCTCCAGGTTGCGCGAATCAATAGCCGGGTTATTAAACACGATTTTTTTTTCATCGGCCACCCCATCGCCATTGGTGTCTTTATAGCTCCATACATGTTGTGCATTGGTTACGGTTACCAGCACTTCATCGCCAACAGGCAAAACGGTACGCGGCAGCACGAGGCTATCCGCAAACACCGAGAATTTATCCATCACGCCATCGCCATTGGTATCTTCGAGGCGCATGATGCGGCTGGTGGGCTCATACTCTTCGGTAGCGTTGGCATCCTTCATGTACGTGTTCATCTGCACCACGTACATGCGGCCGTTACCATCCCACGCGATAGCCACAGGTTCCTGCACCATCGGCTCGCTGGCTACCAATTCTACCCGGTAGCCTGGCGGCAATTGTATTTTTTTAATGCTCTCTTTTGGCGAAAGCGGTTTGGGATCGGGATTGGAGGTTACGAATTTACGCTGATAGGTGGACTCATCTTCGTTTTCGGGCGAACATGCAAAAAGACCTGTTATCAGGATGACTGCAATAAAGCGTGTGCTCATTTTATTTTAAGTAGAGCAGCAATGTTGTCAAAAAAGAAATGAGAATCAACGATTTCAGGTTGCAACGGGAGTTAACAAAAGCGAAGTGTAAATAATGTTAACTGGACTTACGCAAAGTAGGCAATGGGCAGTTTCCAGCCCGCCTGTCGGACGGGCAGGCAGCCAATGTTGACTTACACGGCTGCTTACTGTTTTTGTCTACTGCCAACTATATTTCCGTGTAACATCAGCTACTAATATTCTACCGTTAATATATTTTTTAGAAGGGATTGGGAGGTTAAGCCGGTATATTCAGGCTTTAAACCTGAGCCATGAGAACAGTTCAATCACTGCCGGTTGTTTTGGTAACAGCCCTTGCTTTTTCATCCTGCAAAAAAGAAACCCGCCCGGAAACCTTTTCACGAATCAATGCCGAGGTGCTTCAAAATGCCAAAGCGTATGCTACGCTGGAGGAGGCTACTACTACCATTGGCCATCGCCTTACGGGATCGGAAAACGGTAAAAAGGCCGAAGCGTACACCTACAACAAGTTTAAGGAGTACGGGTTTATCGATGTGCAATTTCAGGAATTTGAAACCAAAGCCTGGTCGCGCGGAACAATTGCCGTAAGCCTTGATGGCGAGAACGTGAAAGCTGTAACGTTGGGGCATGCACCGGTGGAGGCTGATGTAACCGGTGAGCTGGTGGATATGGGAAATGGCCTTGAAGCCGACTATGCTGCCAAACCCGGTGCCGCGAAAGATAAAATTGTGCTTATTTATATAGGTGTGCTGGAAGGCAGCCCCGAAGGTACGCGCAATTTGCATCGCAGCGAGAAAACTGCCATCGCCATTAAAAACGGTGCAAAAGGTGTGGTGATTTTTAACCAGGTAGATGGCGGTGTGCTGCTTACCGGAACAGCTTCCGTAACCGGAGAGTTAATTCCGATACCCGCTATTTGTATCGGTAAAGAAAAGGGCTTTGAATTAAAAGAAAAATTAAAAGCCGGGAAGAAAATTGAAGCACATATTCAAATGACTAACCATAGCGACCTGATCAAAGCGCGTAACGTAATTGCTACCCTGAAAGGCTCTGCATTGCCGGATGAAAAAATTATTATCGGTGGCCACCTCGATTCGTGGGATCTGGCCACCGGGGCGATCGACAACGGCATCGGTTCGTTTGCCATACTGGATATTGCCCGTGCCTTTAAAGCCAACAAGCTTCAGCCTAAGCGTACCATTCAGTTTGTCATGTTCATGGGCGAGGAGCAAGGCTTGTTGGGTTCAACACACATGGTGAAAGAGGCGGTACAGAACGGCACTATCGAGAATATTAAATACATGTTTAACATCGATATGGGCGGTAACCCGATTGGCGTGAATGCCGGTGGTAAGCTGAATGACACCACGTTCTTTAAAACAATCGGTGAAGAAATTGCGGCCGTTGATACGGTTTACAAAAACCGGTTCAGCAACCGGTCAGGTTTGCATAGCGATCACCAGCCGTTTATGCTGGAGGGCGTGCCGATTTTAAGCGTGATCGGTAATCTTGATCGCTCTATTTACAGGTGCTACCATGCCGATTGCGATGACTTCAGCTTAGTGAACAAAGAGCACATTACCAATACGGCACGTTTCGGCACCATGATTTTATATGCACTGGCTAATGCCGAAACATTACCGGCTGTTAAAATGGACAGCGAAACCACCAAACAATTTATGATTGATAATAATCTGGAAGAGCCGCTGCGCATTGCCGGTGAGTGGAAGTGGGATTAAACATGGAGAACAGGAAGCATGCGGTACAAATAGCGACTCGCACGATATAGCATTATTGAAACAGAAATTTACAATTTCTATATCGTAAAATAGGGATTCACCTTTTCAAAACGAGATAGCCCGACTCGGTCTTGTGTCCTCCTTTAAACTCAATCTTGTAGAAATACGTGCCCGAAGGAAGATCGGCACCGCTCTTTGACGTTCCTGTAAATACTACCTGGTCGTTATCGTAATTTGTTCCTTCCCACACCAGGTCGCCCCAGCGATTGAAAATGGAAACTTTGTTTTCGTGGGTCTCGTCCAAAGCGGTGATGTGCTCAATCCGGAAGGAATCATTTTGACCATCGTTGTTGGGGGATACGGCATTGTAGATAATTATTTCACCTATTACGTTAATGCCAAACCGTTCGACCACGCAGGTATAAATATCGCATACCCGAATAGCCACGCTGTCAATGCCAGAGAATGGAATGCCGGTATAATCAATAACCAGGTTGTAATCACCGTCAATAAATGAAGATGCTGCATGGGCCGGAGGTGATACGATGGAAAGCGAAGAAAGATCGAGGTTATTATCGGGGTCAGTGATCAGGTCGGCCAGGTTTAAGGTAACAATACCCCCGATCTTTGTTACGATGGGCACTACATTTACAACCGGTGGCTCGTTACTGCAGCTGGGCGGAGCAATAGCGGCTACCACAGGCGTTCGTGCGCTTTCGCATGTGCCATTGTTAACAGCTACATAATAAGTTGTGGTAACAGTTAAAACAGGTGTAGTATAGCTGGCATTGGTTTGCCCGGCTATGGCAGTGCCACCGGTGGGTACCGTGTACCAGCGATATTGCCCGGCACTGCCGCCTGTTGCAGTTAAGGTGAGGCTTGCCGGGTTGCACGATTCGCTGCCGGTAACGCCTGGCGCATTGGGCAAGGTATTTATGGTAGCGATTACGGGAGTTCGTGTGCTTTCGCAGGTTCCGTTGTTAATGGCTACATAATATGTAGTGGTAGTGGTAATAACCGGTGTAGTGTAGCTGGCATTGGTTTGCCCGGCAATAGCAGTACCTCCGGTGGGTACGGTGTACCAGCGGTATTGCCCGGCTGTTCCTCCCGTGGCTGTTAAAGCAACAGTTCCTGATCCGCATAACGAATTGCCGGTTGTAGCAGGTGCGTTTGGCGGAGTGTTGATGGTTGCCGTAACCAGTGTGCGGGTGCTTTCACATGTTCCATTGTTAATGGCCACATAATATGGAGTAGTTACGGTTAGTGAGGGAGTGATATATGTGGCGTTGGTTTGCCCGGCAATAGCAATGCCCCCGGTAGGTACGGTGTACCACCGGTATTGCCCGGCACTTCCTCCTGAAGCTGTTAACGTAACGGTTCCTGTTCCGCATCGGCTGGCGCTTGTAGTGGCAGGCGCTGCGGGTGGCGTATGGATGGTTGCAGTTACAGGTGTTCGTGTGCTTTCGCATGAACCATCAAAAATTACAACATAGTAGGTTGTGGTGGCCGAAAGCACCGGTGTGGTATAGGTGGCTGAGGTAGATAAAACAGTTCCGCCCACGGGGACATTGTACCACCGGTATTGTCCGTTGATAAGACCCGAAGCCGTGAGGGTGAGCGCAGCAGGCGAGCAGGACGATGCGCCTGTTGTGGTAGGCGCATCGGGTATTGTACCGATTATTACAGTGGCATTATTGGTATTGGCATTTTCTACATTGGTTCCCGAAATCGTGCATCGGTAATTACCGGTGGCGGTTCCATCCGTAGTATTGATGTTGAGCGTATTGGTAGTAACGCCTGAGTAGTTTCCCCCGTTGGCCAGGTTGATATACACACCCGAGATCAATATTTGCCATTGATAGCCGATTGCAGGATTACCCGATGCGGCTGTGGTTAGGCTTACCGGGGTTCCGCGGCAGGCAAATGTGCTGGCGGCAGGTTGTGTATTGATAATGATAGGAGGCGTAAAGGTTACATTATCCAGCCTGCCGGTTACATTGGCATTACGGTACAATCCGCGTATCTGCAAGCTGGCCAGATCGCTTAATATACTTTGAATTTGTGTTTCAGCAGCGGCTGCCCCGGTAGCGCTGTTAGTGGTTTTCCAGAAGCCGGATGTATTGTTGAACACAACGGAATAAGTTGCCCAGCCGGGGGCGGCCGGGGGCTGGTTAGGCGTAGCCGGAAAATAGTACAAGGTTACCCCGCCATTGTCTGCAATAATTACTTCTGCATTTTGAGCAGATGCTGCTGTCGAGCTTTGCTGAATATCGTAACGTAGCGTGCCGTTGTAGTAGGCGCTTCGGTTACCCAGGTAGGCGACAGGTGCAGTAAAATGAAAAGGGATATACAAGGTGGTAGCTCCAAGTACAATAGAGAAAGGAGTTCCGAATACAAACCCACCGGGATTACCCCCTGTAGCGCTGTAACCTATAGTACCATCGGCATCATCCGGGGTAGTCCAGCCCTGTGCATTCGCATTAAAGGTGCTGCTGATTTGGGTGTAGCCCGTAAAGCTCAAAAGGAGAAAACTTACCAAACAAATAAAACGCGACATAACCACTGATTCACAACTCGAGTAAAGGTTTTATCCGGTACATGCAGCATAAAGATAACCTTTTTTGTTGAAGGTTAACTCAGGCTATTAGCGCAAAATCAGGTGATGCTGGTTTGTTTCCAATAGTATAGCGGGGTGTATAACAAATAGCAGTTCGTACGATTGTTGAAACAGAAATTTTATGAATTTCTATATCCTAAAATTAAGGAGAGTTACCTTTTCAAAACGAGATAACCCGCTTCTGCTTTATGCCCGCCTTTAAATTCGATCTTGTAAAAGTATGTGCCGGAAGGAAGATCAGTGTTGTTATTTGACTTTCCTGTAAATACTACCTGGTCGTTATCGTAATTCGTTCCTTCCCACACCAGGTCGCCCCAACGGTTGTAAATCGAAACTTTGTTTTCGCGGGTACTGCTTAATGCCTCAATGTGTGCAATATTAAAAAAATCATTCTTGCCATCATTACCGGGCGATATGGCATTACTGATATTGATTTCACCCACCACATTAATAGCAAATGTTTGCTGGGCGCAGGCTCCAAAAGCATCACACACTTCTATGGTAATGCTTTCAATGCCTGAGAAAGGTAAGGAAGAGTAATCAATAACTAAGTTAAATTCGGCATCAATGATTGCCGTTGCCCCGCTTGCAGGGGGTGTAACAATCCGTAAGGTTGATAAATCCACATTGTTATTTTCATCGCTTATTAACGACAATAAGCTGATGGTAACAATTCCATTAATCTGAGTTGCAAGAGGCTGGGTTTCTATTACAGGCGGCACATTGTCGCAGCCGGGTTCTGCTATAGTGGCTACTGCCGGGGTACGTGTGCTTTCGCAGGTGCCATCGTGTACGGATACATGATAGGTAGTGGTGGCGCTAAGTACAGGTGTTGTAAATGTGCTGTTGGTTTGCCCGGCAATGGCTGTTCCCCCGGTCGGCACGGTGTACCACCGGTATTGGCCTGCCAAACCGCCCGATGCAGTTAATGTTACACTTGCCGGAGGACAAGACTCTGCACCCGTAGCTGCAGGCGGGTTAAGTATAGTGCTGATGGTTGCTGTTACGGTGGTGCGGGCGCTTTCGCAGATGCCGTTATGGATCGCTACATAATATGATGTAGTGTTGGTAAGAGTTGGCGTGGTGTAGCTGCTATTCGTTTGCCCGGCAATAGCTGTTCCTCCTGTAGCCACCGTGTACCACCGGTATTGCCCGGCTGTTCCCCCGGTAGCGCTTAATGTAACTGAACCACTGCCGCAACGACTGGCCCCGGTTGTAGTGGGTGCGCCAGGCAGTGTAGCGATAGTTGCATTAACCAGTGTGCGGGTACTTTCGCAGCCGTTGTTAATGGCTACATAAAATGGAGTAGTTACCGACAATACCGGTGTGGTGTAGGTAGCATTTGTCTGGCCGCTGATTGCCGTGCCCCCGGTAGCTACGGTATACCACCGGTATTGCCCCGCACTACCGCCTGATGCGCTTAATGTAACAGCACCTGCTCCGCACGATGTTGCCCCGGTAACACCCGGTGCCGGGGGCAGTGAACTGATAGTGGCCGTAACCATTGTCCTTGAACTCTCGCAGGTACCGTTGTTAATGGCAACATAGTAATTAGTTGTACCTGTTAAGGTAGGTGTGGTGTAAGTTGCATTTGTTTGTCCGGCAATAGCAGTTCCGCCTGTTGCAACCGTGTACCAGCGGTATTGTCCGGCTGTGCCACCGGCCGCGCTCAATGTTACTGCTCCGCTTCCGCAGCGGCTGTTTCCCGTTGTGGTGGGAGCCGTTGGAATGGTGTTGATAGTTGCTGTTACAATTGTTCTTGTGCTTTCGCATGTTCCGTTGTTGATGGCTACATAATAGTTAGTGGTTCCCGTTAACGTAGGTGTAGTATAAGTGGCTGCCGTTTGCCCGGCAATGGCTGTTCCTCCTGTTGCAACGGTGTACCAGCGGTATTGTCCGGCTGTGCCACCGGCAGCGCTTAATGTTACCGCCCCGTTTCCGCAGATGGCCGCCCCGGTTGTAGTCGGAGCGGTGGGTAGCGTATTGATGGTAGCGATTACAATTGTTCTGGTGCTTTCACATAAACCATTGTTGATAGCAACATAATAATTGGTTGTACCTGTTAAGGTAGGTGTGGTGTAAGTTGCATTTGTTTGTCCGGCAATAGCAGTTCCTCCTGTTGCAACCGTGTACCATCTGTACTGACCTGCGCTTCCGCCAGAAGCAGATAATAAAACAGCGCCTGCGCCACAAGAAAAATTGCCTGTTGTTGTAGGGGCAGCTGGAACTGTATTGATAGTTGCGGTTACAATTGTTCTTGTGCTTTCACAAGTTCCGTTATTGATAGCCACATAATAGTTTGTTGTTCCCGTTAATGTCGGTGTCGTATAAGTTGCTGCGGTTTGCCCGGCAATAGCTGTTCCCCCTGTTGCAACAGTGTACCATCGGTACTGTCCGGCTGTACCACCGGCCGCGCTCAATGTTACTGCACCATTGCCACAACGACTGGCCCCGGTTGTGGTTGGGGCTGTTGGAAGAGTGTTAATGGTAGCCGTAACCATGGTGCGGTTACCTTCACATGTTCCGTTATTAATAGCAACCCAATAGTTGGTTGTTCCTGTTAAGTTGGGTGTGGTATAAGTGTCATTGGTTTGCCCGGCAATAGCTGTTCCGCCAGTTGCTACCGTGTACCACCGGTATTGTCCTGCTGTGCCACCGGCCGCGCTCAATGTTACTGCACCATTGCCGCAACGATTGGCCCCTGTGGTGGTGGGCGCATTAGGTATCGTGTTAATGGTAGCCGTAACCATAGTACGGTTACCTTCACACGTTCCGTTATTAATAGCAACCCAATAGTTTGTTGTTCCTGTTAAGGTAGGTGTGGTGTAAGTTGCTCCTGTTTGTCCGGCAATGGCTGTTCCTCCTATTGCTGTGGTGTACCACCGGTATTGTCCTGCTGTACCACCGGCCGCGCTCAATGTTACTGCTCCGTTTCCGCAACGACTGGCCCCGGTTGTGGTGGGCGCATTGGGAGCCGTTGGAGTTGATACGTAGAAACTAACGGTTTGTGTCCATACGGTACCTCCCGAATTCTGCACCCGACATAAATAAAGGTACAGGCCCGAGGCAAGTGTTCCGGTGTTAATGAGCAATGTATTCGTGTTTACATTCGAGTAGGTGGCGTTATTGGTGAGTTGAATTTCGCAACTAAACTCACAACCAGTAACCCATCTAAACCATTGATAATTAAGTAAAATCCCTGAAGCACTGAATGGAATTGCTGCCTGAACGTTCCGGCAATAGGTAACCGGTGTGGTGGGTTGTACCGTAATGTTGGGCGGTGGAAAAACAACCTGGCCAAACAACGTCCTGCAGGCACCAGCAAGAAATAATGTAAAAAGGGCTTTTCTCATAGCAATCCCTACTCCGGTAGTTGATTATAAAAATCAGGTAACTAAGAAGTTACGCCACAGACTGAGTAAATATAGAAAATTTGCTATGCGAATACTATAAAATACTACATACCCGGTAAAGCCATCAGCGCTTTACCAGCCGCCACCACCTCCGCCAGAGCTTCCGCCACCGGAACTGCCCCCATCCGATGAGCTGGATGGCGCTGTGGAAGAGGAAGCAATGGTGCTCGATAAGCTGCTGGAAAAACCCTCGCTTAGAGATGAGAACGATAAATTATCTCTCATATCGCCACTGTAGTAAGCAGGCTGATACGATTTGTTCGCAATGGCTGTTTTTAAAATGTCTTCAAATTTATTGGCCCATTCATGCTGGCAATCCAGCGCTATGGCATAGGGAAGAAAGCGTTCGAACAATTCCAGAGTTTTTTCGGGCGGGTTCAGCTTGTCAAACCGTCTTTCTTCGGCTGTAGCCAGGTACACACGGAAGCCCATCAGCTCGTCCATCATCTTGCGGTCTTGCTCACTGTAGGCCGGCATAATCCTGTAAAACACGATCTGCGCAATTAATCCAAACGCAAATATGGCCGCAATGCCTGCAACAAGTGTATTGGTGATGGAACAAGTTACCAACCATTACCGCCCCCACCTCCACTGCCTCCACCAGAACTTCCGTTTCCGCCACTACCTCCACCGGAACTTCCATTTCCGCCTCCGCCTACAGGACTTCCCCAATCATCTGCCCCCATTGTACTTCCGTCTTGATTATAGGGTTGTATGCTTTCTTCTTGACAAAGAAAACGCTGTTACTGATAAAAGGATGACTATCAAATATACAATTTTAAGTTGCCTTTTCATATGAGAATTTTTTATTAAATCTAACAATTGTAAGTGAGATAAGCAACAGGTATTATTAGTTCAGAATTTTCTCTCTTGCGGAAAGAGGAATTTACCCGATTTTGATATTCTATTACCCACTGTAATATAACAGCCCCCTTTTCAGGTATTTTGTTAATTACCAGACACCGGGTAAAACGCTATTTATTCAGCTTTAAACCCAAGCGCATTCGCAACCAGTATATTGGGAAATACTACGCGCAGTTGGTTGTACTCGCGCACCGTACCGTTGTAATACCTGCGGCTCTGACTGATTTTTTCTTCTATGCTTCCCAATTCACTTTGCAGTTGTAAAAAATTTTGATTCGCCTGCAACTGCGGATATTGTTCTGTTAAGCTTTTGAAGTTGATCAGCGCCTGGCTCATGTGTTTGGCGGCTTCAATCTGGGCTTCCGGTGTGAGGGCGCTGATGGATTCGTTGCGGGCCCTGATCACATCGGTTAATGTTTTGTTTTCATGCCCGGTAAAACCTTTCACTACTTCTACCAGGTTTGGGATAAGATCGTTGCGCTGTTGCAAAAAAGTGCCGATGCCGCTCCAGCCTTCTTCGGTAAGTATCCTTGATCTGGCTAACCGGTTGTAAACAGAGATCAGGAAAATGGCGAGTGCCAGAATAACAACGAGCGTGATAATAGTTGCGATCATAGATTAAGATTAGGTTTGGAGAAGATACGGGTTTACTTACTTATAGTCCAGGTTTATGGCTGAGTTTCTAATTTACGGTTGCACTATCCTGCACTTTTGTTGTATAGTAGCAGCTCACGATGTGTTCTGAACGCTATTGATAAAATTGTTTTCATACTAATTTCTCATTGAT
Organism: Cyclobacteriaceae bacterium; assembly: GCA_026129485.1. Taxonomy (GTDB): domain Bacteria; phylum Bacteroidota; class Bacteroidia; order Cytophagales; family Cyclobacteriaceae; genus ELB16-189. The sequence goes on along the minus strand of JAHCHY010000002.1, from coordinate 87,026 downwards.
CGCCTTACTCACCGCTTCGGTTTGCGAATGCACCTGGAGCTTTTCGTAGATCTTTTTAATGTGCGTGCGCACCGTGTCGATGCTGATTTCAAATTCAGATGCAATCAGCTTGTAGCTGTTGCCTTTGCTGAGCGAGCTGAGAATTTCCTTTTCGCGCTGCGTGAGCTGGTAATTTTGTGCAGGCTGCTGCATGGACTGGATTACCATGCGCGCAATGCTGGGGCTCATGGGTGCGCCACCTTCCTGCACTTCGCTTAGCGCATCGAAAAGTTTTGTGGAAATATGTTTCTTTAACAAATACCCCGAAGCCCCTGCACGCAGGGCTTCAAACACATTTTTGTTATCGTCAAACACGGTGAGCATAATAATATGCACCGTAGTGTTGAAGGTCCTGATCCTCCGGACAGCTTCTATGCCCGTCATGCCGGGCATGTCAATATCCATCAGGATAAAATCGGGGTTCAGATTTTTTACCTGCTCTCCGGCTGACAGCACATTGTTAAAAGCCCCGGCCAGCCTTAGCTCGCTGGCGGCAATCATGCTGCCCACGCTTTCGCGGAGCAGATCGTTATCTTCGTAAATGAGCACAGACTGGATCATGGGGTTCTGTAATTAAAGCCTGACTGCTTAAGCAAAAATGCCGGTTTGAGCCGACAAGCGAAATACCCTAATCATGTGAGCGGCACGGCCAGTTGTATGGTAGTACCTTGTTGCGTGGAAGTAACCAAAAGCCTGCCCCTGATACTTTCTGCACGGATTTTCATGTTGGTTAACCCGTTTCCGGAAGAAGCGAGGGTTGCATCAAAGCCTTTTCCATTATCCATTACCTTGACCCTTAGCTGATTTTCCCGGAAAGCGAATCCGATGTTAATAGAGGAAGCTCCGCTGTATTTGGCTGCGTTGTTAAGGGCTTCTTTAAAAATCAGGAAAAGATTTTTGCGTTGCGATACATTCAGCGTAAGCGCATGCAGTGTTTCTTCTCCCTGGAAAGAATAAGCAATGTCAAGCGGGTCTAATATCTCGGAAGCGAATTCTTTCATTTTGGCCACTACACGCTCCAGCGAATCATTGTTCGGATTAATGGACCATACAATATCACTCATGCTCTCCATCAAACGGCTGGAGTGTTGTGCTATGCGTTGAAAGTGTGGGGTACTGCCGTTTGCATTTTTCAGTGCAAGCTGGCTGATGATATTGATGCTACTAAGGGTAGATCCAATATCATCATGCAAATCGCGGGCAATGTCATTACGCATGCGTTCCATTTCCAGCATACGCTTGGTTCGGTTGCTGATGCGATAACGATTGATAAGCAATGTGGCAATAATGATAACCGAGATCAGAGCAATGATAACAATGATTTTGTTGGCACGTTCTCGTTGCAGTTCGGCTGTTTGCAGTTCATGGTCTTTTTTAAGCAGTGCAATTTCCTGCTCTTTTTTTTCACTATTGTATTTTTCTTCGAGGTCTTTAAGCTGAAGCAGTACGGCATTGCCTTCTACACTATCTGTAAGGGCTTCATGTTTTTTTAGATAGTACAAAGCTTTTTCAAAGTCTTTGTTCAGTGTATAGTACTCGCTAAGCCTATGGTATTCTACTGCCTCTAACCTTCGGTCGCCCGTACGGATCAGCGTATTGAGCCCATCCAGCATCCGGGCTTCAGTTTTCTTTTGGTTTTGCTCGACCAGATCAAGATTAATTAATTCTGATTGGGTTTTTACGAACATTACACTATCGCCCATTTGTTTGGATATCGCCATGCTTTTGCCGAAACTATCGCGGGCCCTTTCGATTTCTTTCATGCGTCTGTAAAGTAAACCGGACTGATGTAACGCACGCGCCTCTTCACGCGGAAGCTTCAGGTTACGTGCAGCAGTAAGTCCATCCTGATACAGCGTTTCAGCTTTCTCAAAAGCATTCAGGCCTTTATAAACATCTCCCAGGCTAATCGTGGTGGTTAATACACCACGCTTATCACCCAGTTGTTCCTTTATCTGGAGCGAACGCTTATAGTATTTTTCTGCCTCAGTCAATTGATTCAAACTAAAAAAATCGTTGCCGATGCTGTGCAGGCAATAAGCCTGCCCGCGCGTATTCTTTAACTTCTCAAAGAGCCGCAAGCTTTGTAAATGATGGTCGGCAGCATTTTGAAAATCACCCATCAGGTAATATAGATTTCCAATATTAAGGAACTGACCGGCCCGCGTTTCATCCTCTTTTTTCCACATTTCAAGGCTTGCCTTTGCGTATGGCAATGCTTTGTTATACTCGCCTAGATCTTTGTAAAACAACCCGGCAGCACGCAAAAAATTAAACTGCATCCGAACGTTGTCTGGATTTTCCTTAGCCAGGTTTTCAGTCTTCGCCAGGTAGTATAGCCCGCTATCAACCTGCCCGACTTCACGATAGAATTCTACCAGATAAGTGTAGGTAGAGATAAGCCATCTGGGTTGCTTTAGCGAATCGGCCAGCTTTGCAGTTTGTAAGCCTACAAATTTGGCCTGAAGTGGCTCCCTTCTTAAGAGTTCATAAATGAGGTTAATCCTTGCCTGAAGCTCAACAGTATCGCGCGTTCGGTTGTCAATTATTTTTTGCAGACTATCCAGCTTTCGGTTTTGGCCCATGGCTGACCACCCGGTGAATAACAGAAAGAGAATAATGCAGTATCGCATGTGCTTATGTTCTGGCAAAGGAAAGATAGGCAGATTTCTACTGATTATTGTTGTAAAAAGTGTGCTAATGTCAGTGGCTAAGAAAATTTATCTTTTGGTCATTTTTCTTAGCTTTGGGTACTTTTTAAACTTTTAGATGGCCGAAAACACCTACAAATCCAACACTTTTAAAAAACCCGAGAAAGAAAAGAAGTACAAGTCCGGCAAATCCAAATCCCGCTTCTCGTTCGGTTTTTTTAAAGATCCCCGTTTCATTTTAGCGCTGGGTTTTTTCCTGCTGATCACTTCAATCTATTTATTTGTTGCCTTCCTGTCGTATTTATTTACAGGTAAGTCCGATCAAAGTGTAGTGCTGGGTATATTGGATACCTCATTATTGGATTCGGGCCACGAGGTAGATAACTGGCTTGGGATATATGGCGCGGTTACTTCTCATTTCCTGGTATATAAGTGGCTGGGTATTTCCGCTTTCTTTATTCCTCCGCTCTTGTTCCTGCTCGGCTTTAAGCTGGTGTTCAAGCGTGAGCTGGTTTCTGTTTTTTCGGCATTTATTCTTTTTGCTTTTGCAGGGTTGTGGTTAAGCCTGTTGCTGGGGTACATCACGCATAGTATTTCCGGTGTAACCGAAATAGGCTTTATTACGGGCGGGTTAGGCTATGAACTGGCTAAGATTTCAACCGGGTTGTTTGGCTGGGGTACGTTTTTGATATTGGCCTTATCGCTCTTCATCTTCATTATTTATTATTTCAACATCACGGCTATCAATGCCTTCCAGGTAAAAGACCCGAAGCCGATGGGTAACGATGCGATTGTAGTGGAAGAACCCGTTATCAAACCGGAGTATTCCGATGAACGAGACAACTGGCCGGTTCAGAAAGAAACAGAAGAAGAATTGCCGGAACCTGTTCTGGTTACGAAACAACCAATTGAAGAAATACTTCCGGTAAGTCAGGTTAACCTGCAAGTGGATACCAAGCCCGCAACGACCAAAGAAAAAGAAGAAGTTGAAGAACCGCTCTTTACCATTGAAGAAACCAAAGACGATACCGAAGAGCTGGCCGAACAATTAGTAGAGGCACAGGGCGTTTATGATCCCACGCTTGACCTGAGCAGCTACAAATTGCCTCCGCTTGAATTGCTGAATGAGTATGAGCCCAGCAAGGTGCAGGTAACGCAGGAAGAGCTGAACCAGAATAAAGATCGCATCTTAAGTACACTCACTAACTTCAAGATTGGTATCCAGAGCATTAAAGCTACCATCGGGCCAACGGTAACGCTTTACGAAATCGTTCCGGAAGCCGGCATTAAAATCTCGCGCATTAAAAACCTGGAAGATGATATTGCGCTAAGCCTCGCGGCTTTAGGCATTCGTATCATAGCACCTATTCCCGGCAAGGGAACCATCGGCATTGAAGTGCCGAACAAAAACCGCGAGATGGTAAGCATCCGTTCGGTAATGGGTTCGGAGCGTTTTCAGAAATCCGACCGTGAGCTGCCGATCGCCATTGGCAAAACAATATCCAACGAGCTGATGGTAATTGATCTTACCAAGATGCCGCACATCCTGGTGGCAGGCGCTACAGGGCAGGGAAAATCGGTTGGGTTGAATGTGATCCTCACCTCTTTATTATATAAGCGTCATCCGAGCCAGCTCAAGTTTGTGCTGGTCGATCCGAAAAAAGTGGAGATGTCGCTCTTCAGTAAAATAGAACGCCATTACTTAGCCAAGCTGCCCAACAGCGAGGAAGCCATTATTACCGATACAAAAAAAGTAGTTTATACGCTTAATTCTTTGTGTATCGAAATGGAAAACCGTTATGAGATTTTAAAAGATGCGGGAGCCAAAAACATAAAAGAGTACAATGCCAAGTTTGTGGCACGCAAGCTCAACCCCAAAGAGGGCCACCGGTTTTTGCCTTATATTGTTTTGGTAATTGATGAGCTGGCCGATTTGATGATGACAGCCGGCAAAGAAGTGGAAACGCCTATTGCCCGCCTGGCTCAATTGGCGCGTGCCATCGGTATTCACTTGGTGGTAGCCACGCAACGGCCATCGGTTAACGTAATTACCGGGGTTATCAAGGCGAACTTCCCGGCCCGTTTGTCTTTCCGCGTTACATCTAAAATTGATTCGCGCACTATATTAGATACAGGCGGTGCTGATCAGCTGATTGGCCAGGGCGATATGCTGCTTTCAACTGGTTCTGAGGTTGTGCGTTTGCAAAGCCCGTTTGTGGATACCCCTGAGATTGAGCGTATATGCGATTTTATCGGCTCGCAACGTGGTTACGACTCGGCCTACATGCTGCCTGAGTTTGAGGGCGAGGATGAAGGCGGGGCAGCAGCCGTTGATCTGTCTGAGCGCGATGCGTTGTTTGAAGAAGCCGCCCGTGTAATTGTAAATCATCAGCAGGGTAGCACCTCGTTGATTCAACGTAAGCTGAAATTGGGATATAATCGGGCCGGACGTTTGATAGATCAGCTGGAAGCAGCTAAAATTGTGGGCCCGTTTGAAGGCTCCAAGGCCCGCGAGGTTTTGATAAAAGACCCGATGAGTTTGGAACAATTATTGAACGAATTGAAAGAAAAACATTCGCAATCCTAATTTTTGATGATGAAAAAGCTCTTTTTTGCAGCCATTTTACTATTTGCAGGTATTACCGCTCATGCCCAGTACGATCCCAAGGCCCTCGAAATACTGGAAGCCATGAGTAAAAAATATAAAGCCATTACGGCTTTTGAAGCCAACCTTACCTCGGGCCTCACGAATGAAAGCGAAGGCGTAAAAGAAGAGTTTAAAGGAAAGATCACAGTAAAGGGCGACAAATTCCGCCTGGTGCTGGATGATCAGGAAGTTATCAATAACGGTACAACCGTATGGACGTACCTGCCTTCGGCCAAGGAAGTGAATATCGATAACTTCGATCCGTCCTCTGACGATGTAAACCCGACCAAGATCTTTGATATGTATAAGAAGGGCTTCAAGTACTTATACCTGGCCGATAAAACTGAAGCTGGTGTGTTGTGTGAAGAAGTAGACCTGGTTCCGGAAAAGAAAGATGCGCAATACTTCAAGATCAAAATGATGATTTCGAAAAAAGATAAAAGCATTCAGAGCTGGACCATGTTCGATCGCTCCGGCAACCGGTATAAATACACCATCACCCGGTTTACTCCCAATGTGAAAGTAGAGGATTCTTTCTTTACGTTCGATCCCAAGAAATATCCGGGCGTGGAAGTGATTGACTTGCGGTAGGCTATTCTTTTTTGCGTATCCTGATAACCTTCGGTTGAATTACAGTAAAGGCATTCGATAGTTCAGCAAGATGCTGCTGAACTATCGTGTGGACAATCGCTGCTCTTTCAATTGTATTGTAGCCTTCCAATCGTATCAGTATAATTCCTGCATGTGGTTTATTAAGCCTGTAAACCAGTTCGCCAAAGTCTTTATCACGTGTAATTAGTATCCGGTTTTCAGTAGTGGCAATGTGTAACAATTCGTCATCGGTTAAAGCCCGGATACCTTCTATAGCATAATAGACATCAAAGCCGGAGCTTCGGAGGGTTTCTACAATAGACCGATCTACACCTTCATCGGCCAAAAACTTCATGCGGTTACCGGGTATATTTTTTCACCTTTTAGCGAATCTGCCGCGAATGCAAGCGCTGCCTGTACCGCTTCTTTGGTGAGCTTTGGCCAGGAAGCCAATAAATTTTCTACCGGTTCACCAGCGGCTAATGATTCCAATATGAGCTCTACCGTTATTCGGGTGCCCTTAATAACGGGTTTGCCCATCATGATCTCAGGATTTACTTCTATATACGGATGCAGGTTCATAGCAATCTGAACTTCAGTTCGTTCAACAAAATTACTAAAAAGGTATCACTTGCCGGACTTAGTTTCTGCGCATTAATTTTTGCATGATAACCACTAACTTGCGTGCCATGAACCGCGCTGAGTTATTCGATCAGATCCAGAAAAAGAAGTCGTATTTGTGTGTAGGGTTGGATACCGACATTACCAAAATCCCAAAGCATTTACTTTCGCTGCCCGATCCCGTCTTTGAATTCAACAAACAGGTTATTGATGCCACAAAAGATTTTTGCGTAGCCTATAAGCCCAATACAGCATTTTATGAAGCGCTGGGCGCTACCGGGTGGCAGACCTTGCAAAAGACATTAGCCTATATTCCGAAAGACTGTTTTACCATTGCCGATGCCAAACGCGGTGATATTGGCAATACGTCTGCGTTATACGCAAAGGCCTTTTTCGAAAAGCTGGATTTTGATGCGATTACGGTTGCGCCATACATGGGCGAAGATTCGGTAAAGCCTTTTCTGGACTTTGCCCACAAGTGGGTGGTGTTGCTGGTACATACTTCTAACCCGGGCAGTGTGGATGTGCAGCAATTGGAAACCCGCGGAGGGCGCTTTGTGTATGAAGAAGTGATTTTTGCCTCGCAACGTTGGGCTTCTGCCGATCAGATGATGTACGTGGTGGGCGCAACCAAAGCCGATAAGGTGGGAACCATCCGGGCGCTGGCGCCCGATCATTTTTTGCTGATTCCGGGAATTGGTGCGCAGGGTGGCGACCTGGAAACCGTTTCAAAAGCCGGTATCAATATGCAATGCGGCTTGCTGGTTAATGCCTCACGTTCGGTTATCTATGCATCCCCGAAAGAAGATTTTGCAGACGCTGCGCGCAACGAAGCCCGGAAAATACAAACGGAAATGAGCGAATATCTGGGTAAGTTTATCCGGTAAACGTAACTTCAGCTAAGGTGACTGAATCCTTCCTACACTACATCTGGCAGTTTCAGTACTTCAACAAAAACGAGTTAGCCACCACAGCCGGTGAACGGCTTGTTATTCTTGCTCCCGGAATTTTAAATACCGATGCTGGTCCTGATTTTTCGCAGGTACGGGTAAAGCTCGATAATATCAGTTGGGCAGGTAATGCTGAAATTCATACCCGGTCTTCCGGTTGGTACGAACACCATCATCACCAGGATGGCGCTTATGAAAATGTAGTGCTGCACGTAGTATGGGAAGAGAACAAACCAGTACTTAGAAAAGACGGAACCCGTTTGCCGACACTTGAATTAAAAGATCGGGTGGATAAAAGCCTGCTTCAATCGTATCAGAAGCTGGTAAACGCAGCAACAGATATTCCGTGCCAGGCTTCTTTTTCGAAAGTGGAGGAAGTAGTACACCATTCCATGGTTGATAAAGCTGCGATGATCCGGTTAGCGCGTAAATCGGGTGAAGTGCAAAAGCTGCTGGCAGCCAACCAGGGCGATTGGGAAGAAACAACCTATCAGTTGCTGGCAGCCGGTTTTGGCTTCAAGGTTAACCGCGATCCGTTTCTTCAGCTGGCCCGGTCAACCCCGTACAAGCTGATCCGGAAACATCGAACAAAGATTGAGCAAACAGAAGCGCTTTTGTTCGGCCAGGCAGGTTTCTTGGTTGCCCGATCCAAAGATGAATACCTGGCACAGTTGTATAATGAGTTTGAATTTCTGAAAAAGAAATATTCCCTGGATCAGAAGCAACTTAATCCTGCGCAATGGAAATTCCTGCGATTGCGTCCTGCTAATTTCCCCACGGTGAGGATTGCTCAATTTGCAGCTTTGCTTGCTTCCTGCGAGAGTATTTTTTCTACCCTGATTGAAATAGAAAGTTACGCTAAGCTGGAATCCTTATTCCGGGTGCAAACATCCGGCTACTGGAAAAACCATTACAGGTTCGGAAAACCTTCTAACGGAATTGTTCCGGAGTTTGGCGAAAGCAGCCGCGATACGGTTTTGATCAATACGGTTATACCCATATTAGTTGCCTATGGCCAATCGCGCGATGATTGGAGCTATGTGGACAGGGGTGTTCAGCTAATGCAACAGATTTCTGCGGAGAAGAATAAAATTACGCGGGCATGGCAACAACTGGGCTGCAGGGGCTCAAATGCTTTTGAAACGCAGGGTCTGATAGAGCTTTACAACAATTTCTGTCAGCGAAGGGCTTGCCTTACCTGCACCATAGGATCGGCTATCCTTAAACCGGTGGCTGTATGATTGTGCTGCATGGATTAGTACTGCTGGGTTTGATGATTTACTTTTTCAAGAGAACAGCAGATGATAAGCTGCTCTTTTGGTCTGCGTGGATACTCCGTTTGATAATGGGCATCTTAGTCGGATTGGTTTATACCTATTACTACGATGCAAACGACACCTGGAATTTTTTTGAAGATGCGAAAACATTGGCTGCGCTCGCCCGGGCCGACTTACCGGGTTACCTGAGTTTTTTGTTTACAGGCAACCCGGATCATGCCATCTGGCAGTCGTTAATCTACCAGGAAGAACGCTCGCTTTTTTTTGTAAAAGCGCTAAGCCTGCTGGCATGGATCAGTGGTGGTAGCTACTGGATATGTTCGCTTTACTTTTCAACCATCTCATTTGCAGCGGCATGGATTTTATTCAGAACGGTTATCCGGTATTTCGAAAAGGCAAAGCCTGCGGCTGCTTTATCGTTTTTGTTTTTTCCTTCCGTTGTATTCTGGAGCTCGGGATTGGTTAAGGAAACACTGGCCCTGGCGGGTATTTTCTGGATGAGCGCTTTTTTTCTGAGATGGTTAAAAGGAGACAGAATTACCCTCATTCAGTTTCTGATAACATTTGCCGCGCTGTGGTTTGCCTGGAAGCTGAAATATTATTGGACTGCCTTGTTTGTGGCGGTTGTGCTTACATCGGTGTTGACGTCTTTGATACAAAGACGAAAGGAAGGCCTTAAATCGTATTGGGGAATTGTATGGGTGATCCTGCTTGTTACCGGGTGTGCGGTAGCCAGCCAGGTGCATCCGAATTTTTACTTCAGCCGTTTCCTGGAAGTTATAGTGAATAATCACGATGAGTTTGCGCAAATATCAAAACCAGGCGTATTGATTCATTTCTATAACCTGCAGCCCGACTGGTGGAGCATGGTTCTTAACTCCCCCTGGGCGCTTATCTCCGGTTTGTTCCGTCCGTGGCTCGGTGAAGCAAACAGCCTTACCGGTTTGCTGGCTGCCATAGAAAACCTGTTGTTGCTAACACTCGCGGTAAGCGCTTGTTTCCGCAAGTCATGGAAAACAGGCCATACACTTTTATTAACCACCGTAATCACGTACATGGTATTGCTATGCGTGCTCATGGCGCTTAGTACGCCCAACCTCGGCACACTGTCGCGGTACCGGGTAGGGTTTCTGCCCTTCTTCGTGTTTGTTATTTCGTACGGAAATCCGCTCCTGGCGAAGATCAGATTATCAGCATGGCATCGCCATACGTGAGAAACTTGTATTTCTCTTTTTTGGCAATTTCATAAGCTTTCATCACGAGGTCGAAGCCGCCAAATGCGCAGGCCATCATCAGTAAGGTTGACTCAGGCTGGTGGAAGTTGGTTACCATTGCGCTGCAGATCTTGAAGTCGTAGGGCGGGAAGATAAACTTATCCGTCCAGCCTTCGCGTTCCTTCAAACGATTGGTTGCCGATACGGCTGTTTCCAATGCACGCATGGTAGTGGTGCCAATGGCGCAAACTTTCTGCTTATCGTCTAATGCACGGTTTACAATCTTTACCGCTTCCGTACCAACAATAAAATTTTCAGAATCCATTTTATGCTTGGTAAGGTCTTCTACATCAACAGCACGAAATGTTCCTAACCCGATATGCAAGGTTATGAAGGTCATGTCCACACCTTTAATCTGGAGGCGTTTTACTAATTGTTTGGTAAAGTGCATGCCGGCCGTGGGGGCTGATACAGCGCCTTTGTTCCTGGCAAAAATGGTCTGGAATCTTTCCTTATCGGCAGGTTCAACCTTGCGTTTAATGTATTTAGGCAGCGGAGTTTCACCCAATGTTTCCACGATCTTATCAAATGCAGCCGAATCGCCATCAAACAAAAACCGGATGGTTCTTCCCCGCGAAGTGGTGTTGTCGATTACTTCGGCAACCAAATCACCATCACCAAAGTATAGTTTGTTACCGACACGGATTTTGCGGGCCGGGTCAACCAGCACATCCCATAAATGCATTTCGGCATTCAGTTCGCGCAGCAGGAAAACTTCAATTTTAGCACCGGTCTTTTCTTTACGGCCATACAGGCGTGCCGGAAATACCATTGTATCGTTACCGACCATTACATCGCCTTCATCAAAATAGTTAACGATGTCTTTAAAAACTTTGTGTTCGATTTTTCCGGTAGCACGGTTTACTACCATCATACGCGCATCATCGCGGTTTTCGGCCGGATGGGATGCGATTAAACTGTTGGGGATGTCGAATTTGAATTCAGAAAGTTTCATGTGTTAATTTTTAAGCTTACGGGCTTTAATTCCGCAACTGCGGGAGGTTTTTTAAATAAGGTCGCAAAAATAGGGTATGAGCCGACCGAAAAGGAAATTTCCTGCAAGGTTTTTAGAAACAAATTCACATGCCCGGGCGTCTGAATATCGGTTTTGCACACCAGGACAGCCGTTTAAACCAATTATTGAGGGTTTAATAGCTTGATTGCGTGAAAAACCGCATTTATTGCAACCCCAAAATGGTTTTATCCCGTTAAACCCACATGCTGACTCTACGCCTTATTTACGAAAGCCTGGGCTTTGCCTGGCGGGCCCTCAAATCCAACATCTTACGAACCGTTTTATCCCTGCTGGGGGTAACGATTGGTATTTTTTCCATCATTGCCGTGCTTACGCTGGTCGATTCTTTGGAAAAGAACATCCGCGACAGCTTTAATTTTTTAGGCAGCGATGTGATTTATGTCGGAAAATGGCCCTTTACAGGTGGAAGCGGTCGCGACTGGTGGAAAGAATACCTGATGCGGCCCAATGTGAGCTATGCAGAATACAAGTTTTTACGGTCTAATCTCAAGACCGCGCAGACGGTTTCCATTTTTGCTGATGTGGATGGGATTACGGTTAAAGCAGGCAATAGCGGCCTGAGCCGGATTACCCTTAAAGGGGCTGATCTGGATTACGATAAAATTTTTGAGATCAATATTGAGCAGGGCCGCTACCTGACCAACGATGAGATTGAGGCCGGAAGAAATGTGGTCATTATCGGGTATGAAGTAGCCAACGCCCTTTTTCCGAACCAGTCACCAATCGGGCTTACTGTAAAAATCAAAAACCTGAAGTTTAATGTGGTTGGGGTAACCAAACGCGAGGGCGAAAGCTTTTTAGGAACACCCAGCAATGATTATAGTGTGATCATACCTTATGATGCCTTCCGGAAGCTGTACCAGACCGGTACAGGCCGGTGGAACGAGTTAGGCTCTGATATCGGGTTGAAGGGTTTTAGCACCGATATCGGGTTGGTTGAAATGGAAAATGATACCCGTGGATTGCTTCGCGTAAAGCGTGGACTGAAACCTATTCAAAAAGATAACTTTTCATTAAACCGCCCGGAAGCAGTTGCCAATATGATTAGTGGCGTGTTCGATGTGCTGAGCATTGCGGGCTGGGTAATTGGCGGCTTCTCTATGCTGGTGGGTGGATTTGGGATTGCCAACATCATGTTTGTATCGGTGAAAGAGCGCACCAGCATTATCGGGTTACAGAAATCGTTAGGCGCCAAGAATTACTTTATTCTTTTCCAGTTCCTGTTTGAGTCGGTGTTCCTGAGCCTGATTGGAGGACTGACGGGATTATTCTTGGTGTGGCTGCTTACGCTGGCCCCGTTCGGAAGCCTGCAGGTAATACTTTCTATTAAGAATATTGTGCTGGGGCTGGGTGTATCTTCGATAATCGGGTTGATAGCCGGTATTGTTCCGGCCGCTATGGCTGCAAGGCTTGATCCTGTAATTGCGATCAGGGCGGCATAAATCAATCAGGTATTAGGAATTGGGCATTAGGTATTGGGGTTAATTTCCCTTAGTACTTAATGTCCAATCTCCCAATACCCAACAATGCCTATTCAACTTCTTCCTTCACCTCTGCACCACTGGAAATTTTCTCTTTAATTTTCTTTTCCAGTTCTTCCGATAGTTCCGGATTATCTTCAATCAGTTGCTTAACGGCATCCCTTCCCTGGCCCAATTTGTTTCCGTTATACGAAAACCACGAACCTGATTTCTGAACCACGTTCAGCTCAACGCCCAGGTCTACAATCTCGCCCGATTTTGAAATACCTTTTCCATACATGATGTCGAACTCCACTACTTTAAAAGGAGGGGCAACCTTGTTCTTCACTACTTTCACCTTCACCCGGTTTCCGGTAATATCATCAGCCGATTCCTTGATCTGCCCGATCCTGCGGATGTCCAAACGCACCGATGCATAAAACTTAAGTGCATTACCCCCGGTAGTGGTTTCGGGGTTACCGAACATAATCCCGATCTTTTCGCGAAGCTGGTTAATGAAAATGCAGGCGCAACCGGTTTTGCTGATGGTGCCTGTTAGCTTTCTTAATGCCTGCGACATCAGGCGGGCCTGCAACCCCATTTTGCTTTCACCCATTTCGCCTTCCAGTTCGCCTTTAGGCACCAGGGCGGCAACAGAATCAATCACTATAATGTCAATTGCACCCGAACGGATCAGGTGTTCGGCAATTTCAAGCGCCTGCTCGCCATTGTCAGGCTGTGAGATCAGTAAATTCTCGGTATCAATACCCAGCTTTTCGGCATAGCTCTTATCAAAAGCGTGTTCCGCATCGATAAACGCAGCCAGCCCGCCCTTCTTCTGGGCTTCGGCAATGGCGTGCATGGTCAAGGTTGTCTTACCTGACGATTCAGGCCCGTAAATCTCCGTAACCCGGCCGCGTGGAATGCCGCCAATCCCCAAGGCAATGTCCAATCCCAACGATCCCGTAGAAATAGCCGCAACATCCATCACCTTGGTGTCATTCAGCTTCATTACGGTACCCTTTCCATAAGTCTTCTCCAGCTTGTCAATGGTTAGCTGAAGGGCCTTCAGCTTCTCTTTTGCATCACTTTTTGCTTCGCTCATATATGTGTTTTGTTTGTTTCTGCTCTAAAATCCGGGGTTGAAATTACTATTATTTATAGTATTATCAATAAGTTTAGCTAAATTTTTTAGTAAATGAATGGTGCTTGATTATCGCTTAAAAGTAAAGGTTTTGGCGGCTGCAGACCTTAATTTGCCGGTTCATTATGTTAAAAAAAATCCTTTGGGGGATTGGTCTGCTTATGCTGGTTCTGCTGACCTGGAACTGGCAGCTGGTTGTCTATGGCGTGCGCCAGGGTTATGGCCAGATGCATATTGTTTGGAATGCCCGCCCAGTTGAAGAGTTTCTTGCCAACCCGGATTTCCCGGATTCCCTGAAAGCAAAGCTAATGCTCATCCAGGAAATACGCAGGTATGCTATTGATTCGCTTGGCCTGAAGGATACCGATAATTACAAGACCCTGTACGACCAGAAAGGCGAGGAGCTGATGTGGGTGGTGCAGGCTTGCGAGCCTTTTCAGCTAAAGGCCAGGCAATGGAAGTTCCCGGTGGTAGGTACGGTTCCCTATAAAGGCTTTTTTGAAAAGCAGCAGGCGCTGGACGAACGCGCCAGGCTGGAAGCGGAAGGATATGATGTAAGCATTCGCAACCCGGGCGGCTGGTCTACGCTGGGCTGGTTTACCGATCCTATTTTAAGCGGTATGTTGAATCGCAACGAGGGCGACCTTGCCAGCCTGATCATTCATGAAATGGTACATGCCACCATTTTTGTAAAAGACGATGTGGACTTTAATGAGAACCTGGCATCATTTATCGGTGATACGGCAGCCTATTATTTCCTGGCTTCCAAGTATGGAAAAACCTCTGCGGAGTTTACACAGTACTGGCAGGAAGACCAGGATTACCGCAGGTACAGCAAGCATATATTAAGAGGAACACGTATGCTGGATAGTGTGTACAGGAGCTTTACCGATACCGCCTCCCTTACAACCAAACAACGCGAAAAGAAAAGCATGATTGAAAAAATCATGACCACTGCCGATACGCTGCAGCTTTATACCCCCCGGAAAGCACCGGGCCGTTTGCCAAACAACACCTATTTTATGTCGTACTATTTATACCAGGCGCGGCAGAATACGTTCCGGTTACAGTTAGACAATGAGTTTAACGGGAATCTGCGAAAGTATGTGGAGCACCTCACACATAAACATCCCTTCCTGTAATGTAAACGCAATCTAAACCAACCATTAAGGAATTGTTAAGGAGATAATACTGGTTTTTAATTGGCTTAATTTGTATCTACTTTTATCGCGAAATAATTGATAAAGCCATGGGTAATAAACCAACGCAGAAAGTGCTGGTAGTGGACGATGAAGAACCCATCCTGGAACTGTTAAAATACAATCTCGAAAAGCAAGGTTACGATGTACGCACTGCGGCCGATGGCCAGCAGGCGGTAGATCAAGCTAAAAAATTTCATCCCGACCTGGTGCTGCTGGATATTATGATGCCCAAGATGGATGGTGTGGAGGCTTGCCGCCAGATACGCGCCATCCCGGAGCTGATCAATACTTACATTGTGTTTCTTACCGCACGGGCTGAAGAATATTCGGAAGTGGCTGCTTTTGATGTGGGTGCGGATGACTACATACTTAAGCCCATAAAGCCGCGTGCGCTCATGAGCCGCATCAGCGCGCTATTCCGCAGAGATTCCAAGAAAAAGAATACCTCCAGCCAGATTAAGATTGGCGACCTGGTGATTGACCGCACCAGCTACACCATCCAGATAAAAGGAAAAGAAGTAAGCCTGCCCAAAAAAGAATTTGAATTATTGTTTTTCCTGGCGCAAAACCCCAACAAGGTGTTCAGCCGCGATGACTTGTTGCAGAACATCTGGGGATCGGACGTGTATGTGCTGGCCCGCACAGTAGATGTACACATTCGTAAAGTGCGCGAAAAGATCGGAGATGACTATATTACCACTGTAAAAGGAGTGGGGTATAAGTTCAATCTCAGTTAATGCATGGTATATAGCGCCCGCACGTTGGCTTTGCTGCTGGCTGTTTCGGTAGCCATAGTAACTTCCTTGTTTCTTTCGTTGCTGGATAACGTAGGCCGCAATGCTATCCTGGTGGCGGCTGCTATCAGCTTTTCGGCTTCCTACCTGCTTATTTTTGTCGTGCTGGAATTTCTCGTCTTTCGGGAGATTAATAAGATACACAGGATCATGGAGAAGTTGCGCAGAAAAGAGCTGGCCAACATCACCCGGCAAAAATCGGGTGCGCTTAATCCTTTTCAGAAGATAAACGAAGAGATACACAACTTTGCCACCCTGAAGCAAAAAGAGATTGACGAGCTGAAGAAGCTGGAAGCCTTTCGCAAGGAATTCATAGCCGATGTTTCGCACGAATTGAAGACACCCATTTTTGCCGCCCAGGGTTTTGTGCATACGCTGCTGGATGGTGCCGTTAACGATAAAAACGTGCGCACCAAGTTTTTGAAGAAAGCCGCCAAAAGCTTAGATGGTCTGGATGTGCTGGTGCAGGATCTGCTTACGCTTTCGCAGATTGAAACAGGCGACATCAAAATGAGATTTGAGAATATCGACCTGAGCAAGCTTTGTTCGGAAGTGGTGGATCAGTTTGAAGAGAAAGCGGAAAAGAAAAACATCAGGCTGAAGCTGCTGGCCGATAACCGCAAGATACAGGTGTATGCCGATTGGCAGCGCATTACACAGGTAGTAACCAACCTGGTATCAAATGCAATCAACTACACCCCGGAAGGAGGCGAGGTATCGATTACGTTTGATGCAGGCAAAAAGAACGTAACCACATTTGTTTCCGATACAGGCGAGGGGATTCCGCAACAGCACATTGGCCGCATATTCGAGCGGTTTTACCGGGTGGACAAAAGCCGCAGCCGCGAAAAAGGCGGAACCGGTTTGGGTCTGGCCATTGTAAAGCATATCCTGGAGGGACATAGCAGTAAAGCCGAAGTACAAAGTACAGTTGGCAAGGGTTCTGTTTTCAGCTTTAAGCTGCCCCGCACACGCCCCGGTTATTCAGAATCGGACGAGGCGTAGTAACTTGCGCTGTGAAAATTTCAAAGCTCAGGTTTCAGGATGCCGTCCTGTTCGAAGATTCGGATTTTATCCTCATTAATAAGCCGCCATTCATTGCCACGCTGGAAGACCGCCAGGACCCCACTAACATTCTGGAATTAGCCCGTGAGTATGAACCGCAGGCTCAGGTATGCCACCGGTTAGATAAGGATACCTCCGGTGTGTTGGCTATTGCCCGTAACCCGGAAGCCTATCGCCACCTGAGCATGCAATTTGAAAACCGGGAGGTAACGAAAATCTATCATGCCGTGGTAGACGGGATTCATAATTTTAATGATCAGTTGGTGGATGCCCCGATCCTGAAGCAAAATGATGGAACGGTTAAGATTTCACGTTCCGGTAAGGATGCCCAAACTTATTTTACTACCCTCCAGGCTTTTAAGGCCCATACGCTGGTGGAGTGTAAGCCGGTAACAGGCCGCATGCACCAGATCCGCATTCACCTGGCCAGGCTGGGGGCCTCCATTACGGGCGATACCTTATATGGCGGCAAACCTTTTTTTGTTTCAGCGATAAAAAGAGGGTTCAACCTGAAAAAAATGACCGATGAAGAACCTTTGGTAAAAAGAATGGCCCTTCATGCCCGTTCCCTCCGGTTTTTACTTGTTAAGGGGGATGGTTGCTCAATTGAAGCCCCTTACCCAAAAGATTTCCAGGCGCTTATCCGTCAGCTATCGGGTCATAAACGCTGAAAATGCTGGGTTTTCAATTCTTTAATTAAGTCGGTAAATCTTGATGCCGGCTTGCATATTCAGTTTCTGAAATCTACTTTTGTGTCCCTTTTTGAAGGGGTAGTGTTAATTATATAGGTTTTAAAGCAAAAAAAGTGGATCACAACAGCTATAAGACAATCAATGCCAACAAGACAACCGTAGAAAAAGGTTGGGTATTGGTTGATGCAAAAGACCAGGTACTGGGTCGCGTGGCCAGCCAGGTAGCACGCGTATTGCGCGGCAAGCATAAGCCGAGCTATACCCCAAATGTGGATACGGGAGACCACGTAGTGGTTATCAATGCCGACAAAATCCGCATGACTGGTAAAAAATGGACTGACCGGGTGTATTTCAGCTATTCGGGCTATCCGGGTGGCCAGCGGGTATTAACCCCTAAAATGATCGGGAACAGCAAGCATCCCGAGCGTTTGGTGGAGCATTCGGTAAGAGGTATGCTTCCCAAGAACAGCCTGGGGCGCGAGTTATTCCGCAGCCTGCATGTGTATGCCGGCAACGAGCATCCTCATACAGCACAACAACCTAAAGAAATAAAATTCTGATAATGGAGATCATTAATACCATCGGTAGAAGAAAAACTTCGATTGCACGGGTTTATGTAAAGCCGGGCAAAGGTGAGATTACGGTAAACGACCGCGCCCTGAGTGACTATTTCAAGTCGGAAATTCTCCAAACCACGGTTAAGCAGGCCATTACGCTTGTAAAAGCTGATGGACAGTACGATGTAACGGTTAACGTAGAAGGTGGCGGAACAAAAGGCCAGGCCGAAGCTATTCGCCTGGGTATTGCCCGCGCACTGGTTAACATCAATACCGAAAACCGCCCTCCGTTGAAGAAGGAAGGTTTGTTAACCCGCGATTCGCGCATGGTGGAAAGAAAGAAACCGGGTCGCAGAAAGGCAAGAAGAAGATTCCAGTTCAGCAAGCGTTAATCGATATAGCAGCATGGCAGAGAAATTAACAACAGAAAGTTTAATGGATGCAGGTGTTCACTTCGGACACCTTACCCGCAAGTGGAACCCGAAGATGGCGGAGTACATCTTTATGGAAAACAACGGTATCCACATTATCGATTTGAACAAAACGCTGAAGTGCCTGGATGAAGCCACGTATGCGTTGAAGAACATTGTTCGCTCAGGTCGTAAGATCATGTTCGTAGCCACCAAGAAACAGGCCAAAGACATTATCACCACGGAAGCAACCCGCCTGAACATGCCGTATGTAACGGAGCGTTGGCTGGGTGGCATGCTTACCAACTTTGCAACTATCCGCAAGTCGTTGAAAAAGCTGGCGCAGATCGAAAAGCTGATGAAGGATGAGGCTTTCAACAACCTAGCGAAGCGCGAGCGTTTGATGATTACACGTGAAAAAGCCAAGCTGGAAAGATTGTTGGGCGGAATCACCGATCTTAACCGTCTTCCTGCAGCCTTGTTTGTGGTAGATGTTAAACGCGAGCACATTGCGGTAGCGGAAGCCCAGAAGCTGAACATCCCGGTGTTTGCTATGGTAGATACCAACTCCGATCCTTCCAATATCGATTTCCCGATTCCGGCTAACGATGATGCCTTCAAGTCAATTACATTGATTACCGGCCACATCGGAAAAGCCATTGAAGAAGCTTTAATGGAGCGTAAGAAAGATAAGGAAGAAGCCGGCCATAAGAAAGACGAAGAGGAGAAGCGTAAGGTTGATGAGGCCGTAGAAGAAGTTGAATAGCCGATGCCTGCCGTGTGGCGGGTTCTAACGTTAAAAAAATAAGGTTAAACATCGGCCTAAAGCCGGTGTTTAATTTTTTAAGAGAAGTACAAAATCAAAATTCAAAACATAAATACGTATGTCAGCAATAAGTGCACAAGATGTAAATAAGCTGCGCACCATGACCGGTGCCGGTATGATGGATTGTAAAAAAGCGCTAACCGAAGCAAATGGCGATTTTGATAAAGCCATCGAAATTCTAAGAAAGAAAGGTCAGAAAGTATCGGCCAGCCGTTCCGATAAAGATGCTAAGGAAGGTTCGGTATTTGTAAAAACTTCCGATGATAAGACGGAAGCGTTCCTGGTTGCATTGAACTGCGAAACGGACTTTGTTGCCAAGAATGAAGAATTCCAGGGCCTCGGTAAGCTGATTGTAGAAACGGCTTTCGCCAAAAAGCCTGCAACCAAAGAAGCTTTGCTGGCTGAGGCAGTCGGCAACCTGACTGTAAATGATAAGATTACCGAGCTGGTAGGAAAAATCGGAGAGAAGTTAGAGGTGAGCGCATTTGTTCACATGAAAGGCGAAGCCATTGTACCTTATATTCATGCCGGCAGCAAGTTAGGCGTGCTGGTATCATTGAAAGGTGTAAATGGTAAGGATGTAACAGAAGCCGGTAAAGATGTGGGTATGCAGATTGCAGCCATGAACCCGGTTGCTGTAGATGAGAAAGGTGTAGATAAAACCTTGATTGAAAAAGAGCTTGAAATTGCCAAAGCCCAGATACTGGCAGAAGGCAAGCCTGAAAACATGGTAGAAAAAATCGCCCAGGGTAAGCTGAATAAATTCTACAAGGAAAACACGTTGCTTCCGCAGGCATTTGTGAAAGACAGCTCCAAAACAGTTGCCCAATACTTGGATAGTGTAACCAAGGGCTTAACCGTTGCCGAGTTTAAGCGTGTTGCGATAGGGTAGGGTAATCCGTTGATTGAGTATAGCTAAAAGGGAGCCCGGGCTCCCTTTTTTATTTTTAGCGGACGATACATTAAACTTTTCCGGATTTTTTCCGTGATATTTACATCACAAAACACTCACGAACCATGAAGCTTGTATTCTAAATTCAACCAGCAGGACAACCCCGAAGTATCGGGGACAGGTTGAATTATTCCGGTTACGCACCGGGTCGTCCCGCCCAAGGGCAAATACAAGAATCAATCATTTATTTTATTTCCAGTTTCATGAAAGGAGTTTTTTCCAGGATTATTTCTGTTTTCCATCTTTTTAAAGAAGCCGTACTTGGCGTTGAGCAGGATTATACGCGCTTAGGGCTTAACCGGGCTATTTTTCTATTGGCAATACCTATGGTAGTAGAAATGGGAATGGAATCCATTTTTGCCGTAGTTGACATCTATTTTGTAAGCATGCTAAACGACAGCAATGCAGTAGCTGCGGTAGGCTATACGGAATCGGTTCTTAGCATTTTGTACTCGCTGGCTATGGGCTTAGGCATGGGAGCCACCGCTATAGTGGCGCGCAGGGTGGGGGAAAACGATCGTAAAGGAGCCAGCATTGCAGCCGTGCAAGCTATTTACCTGGCATTGGGTGTTGCATTTGTAATAAGTATGGCGGGTATTTTTTACCACAAAGATATCCTGCTTTTGATGGGCGCCTCGCAACAGGTGGTAGATTCCAGTGCGGGGTATGCCCTGTGGATGTTTGCCGGTAACTATACCGTTACATTGTTGTTTTTGATTAATGCGGTATTCCGCGGAGCCGGCAATGCAGCTATTGCCATGAAATCGTTGCTGCTGGCAAACACGCTGAACATTATACTTGACCCGATCTTTATTTTTGGTTTCGCATTCATACCCGCTATGGGTGTTGAAGGTGCAGCTATTGCAACCAACATCGGCCGGGGCATAGGGGTATTATTTCAATTGTATTACTTGTTAGGAGGCAAAGGTATTGTCCGGGTAAACTGGAGTACGCTGGCTGTGCGCGCCAATATCATTTTAAATGTAATAAAGGTTTCGGGTGGCAGCATTTTGCAATTCATCATCGGCTCTGCCAGCTGGATTTTCCTGATGCGTGTTATGTCCACGTTTGGCGATAACGCGGTGGCCGGCTATACCATCGCTATCCGGGTTTTTGTTTTCACGTTGTTGCCCTCGTGGGGAATGGCCAATGCAGCGGCAACATTGGTGGGCCAGAACCTCGGTGCCGGGCAGCCCGATCGCGCTGAAACCGCAGTGTGGCGGGCGGCATACTACAATGCCTTCTTTATGGCATTTGTCATGATCGTGTTCCTGGTGTTTGCACCTTCTATTATCAGCTTGTTCAGCACGCAGCCTGAAGTGCTGGAATATGGTACACAGGCGTTACGGTATGTAAGTCTGGGTTATATTTTCTACGGCTACGGTATGGTAATGGCGCAGGGAATTAACGGTGCGGGCGATACGTACACGCCAACCATTCTGAACATATTCGGGTTTTGGGTATTCCAGATTCCGTTTGCGTACCTGGCGGCCATCTATTGGGGATTGGAAGCAAAAGGCGTATTCCTGGCTATTGTGCTGGCCGAAACGCTTATGGCTATTGCAGCCATGATCATCTTCAAAAGAGGGAAATGGAAAAACGTTAAAATTTAGCCCGTAGTCTTTAGTTGATAGTCCATAGCCAATACTTATAACTATGGACTATCAACTAAAGACTAACTAACCATTGGGCTTCTTAAAAGCGGCTTTAACAGCATGGTTCAATTCTTCACCTGCCTTTTTTAAAGCAGCCTCTACTTCTTTCCAACGTTCCTTGTTTTCGGCTTCATTCTTTAATTTTTCGGCAGCCGCTTTCAGCTCCTCATACTTTTGTTTCATATCGGCCTCCACCCGTGTACCCGCATCTTTTACTTCGGCCAGAAACGAATCCATTTTTTTGCCAAACTCACTGAAAAACTTTTCTGCTTTTCCTTCATCATTTTCTTCCATAACCCGGTTTTATTTTTTCAATTTAATAGAAGCCATCTCAAAAATATAGATTAGCAAAGTTAATTTATCGAAAAGTGTTTGGGGCCAAAGCTGGTCTGTATAATTTTGAGCAATACCCGAAAATTTTGAGAACCGGAATATTTATACTGCTATTGATGTTTTTTTCGGCCTGTGCCAGCCAGAATAAAGGGTACAAGCCAAAATACAAAAAGCCAGACCCGAATAAGCCTATGCCTTGTCCGCTTAAAGATTGTTAGCGATGCGCAAGATTATAATAGCCATCGATGGATATTCAGCCTGCGGTAAAAGCACCACCGCGCGCGAGGTTGCCCGCGAACTGGGCTACCGGTATATCGATTCGGGAGCTATGTACCGCGCGGTTACGCTGTATTTCCTGGATAAGCATGTGGCGCTAACCAATCCTAAGGAAGTAGAACGCGCCTTACAGGACATAAAAATTTCATTTGTGGTTAATTCAAAAGGAATAAGCCAGACATTTCTGAACGGCCGGAATGTGGAAAAAGAAATCCGGAAGATGAAAATTTCGGAAAATGTAAGCCCGGTAAGCGCCATACGGGCTGTGCGCGTGGCTATGGTGGAGCAGCAACGCAGAATGGGTAAAGACCGGGGAGTAGTGATGGACGGCCGGGATATCGGAACAGTGGTTTTCCCCGGAGCGGAACTGAAAATATTTCTTACAGCGGATATGCTGGTGCGTGCCTTCCGCAGGCAAAAGGAGCTGCTGGAAAAAGGCGACTTGGTCGACATCGATACCATTGTTGCCAACCTGAAACAGCGCGACTCTATTGACAGCAACCGGGAAGAAAGCCCGTTGCGCAAAGCCGATGATGCCGAAGGCATTGATACCACCCACATTACGATTGATGAACAGGTTGATGAGGTGATCCGGCTGGCCGTTGCCCGCATGATTTTGCAACCCGGGAAGCAGGTTTAGACGAGCGGCAAAAACTGGTTTTTTCTAATAAATTCTTTGTTTCCGGTAGCCTTTGCGGGTAGCATTTAATTGCTAATTTTGCCCCGATCTAAACTAAAATTGCTGCCATTTACTCATGGGCAAATTTATCCGACTAAAGAAAGGTTTCACCATCAATCTGAAGGGCAAAGCAGCTCCTAAAGTTGTTGAAACCGACCAACCCGAAACGTTTGTTATCAAGCCGACCGATTTCTTTGGCATTTACATGCCCAAGCCGGTAGTTAATGTGGGCGATACCGTAAGGGCAGGCTCGCCCCTGTTTCACGATAAGAAGCATGAGAACATTGTATTTACAGCACCGGTAAGCGGTGAAATAGTTGAAGTAAAGCGTGGAGAAAAAAGAAAACTGCTGGAGATAAAAATCCTGGCTGACAAAAAAATTGAATACGAGAACTTCAGAAAGTACTCCGTATCGGACATCAACAACCTGAATGCGGCTGACATTAAAGACCAGCTTTTGAAGTCGGGTGTGTGGACTTCGCTTGTTCAGCGTCCGTTTGGTGTAGTAGCCGACCCGGCCGTAACGCCTAAAGCCATTCATATTTCCGCCTTTGATTCTCACCCGCTGGCCCCGGATTACGGCATCCTGTTCAAAGGGCAGGATCAATACTTTCAGGCAGGCGTGGATATTCTAAAGAAACTTACCTCCGGGTCAGTTCATATTAACACACATGCTACCAGCGAAATTTCAACCGTATTCTCGCAGGTTAAAGGAGCCGAGGTTAACAAGTTCTCCGGCCCGCACCCGGCAGGTTGTGTAGGTGTTCAGATTCACCACATCGACCCGATTAACAAAGGCGATGTAGTTTGGACGATCAACCCGTTTGGTGTAATTCAAATTGGTAAGCTCTTTTTAAATGGCGTGTACGATACTTCGCGTATTGTCGCGTTGGTGGGATCAGAAGTTAAGAATCCTCAATACTATAAAACGTACACAGGAGCATCGGTAAAGAAATTTATCGACAGTAACTTAGTTCAGAATCATGTTCGTGTAATTTCAGGAAATCCGTTAACCGGAACATCAATCGGGAAAGACGGACACCTTGGTTTTTACGATCATCAGGTGAGTGTTCTGCCGGAAGGCGATCAATACGAGTTTTTGGGTTGGATTGCTCCAAGCGCAAAGAAGATCAGCTTCCATCGTGCCATTGGATTGCTTTCGTTCTTGTCGCCCGGTAAAGAAAGAGTGGCCGATACCAACACACATGGTGAGCCTCGTGCATTTGTGCAAACCGGGGTGTTTGAGCAGGTAATTCCTATGGATGTTTTGCCCACTCACTTGCTTAAAAGCATTTTAGCCGAAGACATTGACGAGATGGAGGCGCTGGGCATTTACGAAGTGATAGAAGAAGATCTTGCCTTGTGTGAATTTGTGGATGTATCCAAGCACAAGGTGCAGGAGATAGTAAGAGAAGGACTTGAATTAGTACAAAACAGTTAATTCGGTTGTAATGAAGTTTTTGAGAAATCAGCTTGATAAGGTAAAGCACAGCTTTGAAAAAGGCGGTAAGCTGGAGAAGTATTTTTATGCGTACGAGGCTATTGATACGTTTTTGTTTGCCCCCAATACGACTAACGATGTGAAAGGCGCGCAGATTCGCGATGCTGTTGACCTGAAGCGTTTGATGATGACAGTTATCATCGCCATGGTTCCCTGCTTATTGTTCGGTATTTATAATGTGGGTCATCAGCACTTCCTGGCAATCGGCCAACCCGGTGCAGCATTCGGTGATAAAATAGTAATTGGATTATGGCAGGTATTGCCCGTTGTGGTGGTATCGTACGGTGTAGGTCTTGGAATTGAGTTTGTATTTTCCATCCTGCGCAAGCACCCGGTAAACGAAGGCTTTTTGGTAACGGGTATGCTTATTCCGTTGGTCATGCCCCCGGATATTCCGCTTTGGCAGGTTGGTGTAGCCACGGCCTTTGCTGTGATTATAGGCAAAGAAGCATTTGGCGGCACCGGCATGAATGTGGTAAACGTAGCGTTAACCGCACGGGCCTTTCTTTACTTCGCCTATCCAACCGATATTTCGGGTGATGTGTGGACATACCTGGGCGATGCCCAGGCAGTGGCAGGATTCTCGGGAGCAACGCCATTATCGGTGGCCGGAGATGCCATATCGACTGGCGAGAACGTAGTAGCATCGCTCAACACGTTTGGTGCCGGTTGGAATGAAGGCGTATTCACGCTTCAGAATCTTTTTTTAGGCCTGCGCCCCGGCTCAATCGGTGAAACATCAACCCTGATGTGCCTGGTCGGTGCATTTATTCTTATCGTAACCGGAACCGGAAGCTGGAAAATTATGGTTAGTGTATTTGGTGGCGCTTATGTTATGGGGTTGTTGCTAAACCTGGTCGGCAGTAATGTGTACACACAAATGCCTGCCTATTACCATTTGGTGTTTGGAGGACTTGCATTTGGCGCTGTGTTCATGGCAACCGACCCGGTAACGGCTGCACAAACCGAAACCGGGAAATGGGTGTATGGAATTTTGATTGGTGTGCTTACGGTGTTAATCCGGGTGTTTAATCCGGCTTATCCCGAAGGTATTATGCTGGCGATTCTGTTCATGAACGTATTCGCCCCGCTGATTGATTATTTTGTAGTAAGTGCAAACAAAAAACGGAGATTACAACGTGCGACAGTCTAATCTTTACATCATATTATATGCAATTGGCCTTACTGTGGTTTGTGCCGGTTTGCTTGCTTTTGCTTCCCAGGCCCTGAAGCCGAGGCAGGATGCCAACGTGGAGCTGGAACGGAAGGCCAATATTCTTTCAACGGTAATAACTTTGGAAGAAGGTGCTGATATTGAGAAAATATACAATGAGCGTATTCGTGAAATTGTAATTGATTTTAATGGAAATGTAGTAGATAAAAAGCCTACTGACATTAACCTGGGATTTGAATACAAGAAAGACCCCAAAGACAGGCTTTTACCCGTGTTTGAAGTACGCAGCGCATCTGATCCGGATAAAATTGAGAATGCAGTATTGCCCGTCTTCGGTTTTGGGCTGTGGAATACGATTGCCGGTAATGTAGCGCTGGAATCAGACTTCAATACGATAAAAGGAGTTAATTATTCACACGTAGGCGAAACCCCCGGGTTGGGAGCCAGGATAGTTTCTTCAGAAATTCAGGACAGATACAAAGGCAAGCAGATTTTTGAGGGCGATAACATTGTGTCTGTTGATATGCAGAAGGGTGAAGGAATGGATTACAGCAAGGATGCACATAAAGTGGATGGAATGTCCGGAGCAACGCTTACAGCCAAAGGTGTTAACAACATGCTGAGAGAATACTTCCGGTGCTATGAGAACTATATCAAAAAGAACAGAACATCAAACCAACAGGCAAGCTTATGAGTACAGAAGTAGCAGAAGTTGTTGAAAAAAAATCAGAACCGCTCTTTTCAAAAAAGAACCGGAAGCTTATTACCAACCCATTGGATATTGACAACCCGGTAACGGTACAGGTATTGGGTATTTGCTCGGCATTAGCCGTAACCACACAGATGAAGCCCGCATTTGTTATGGCTATTGCACTTACGGTGGTAACAGCCAGCTCAAACTTCATAATCTCGATCATGCGTAACTCAATTCCCGGCCGTATCCGCATTATCGTGCAGCTGGCGGTGGTTTCGTTATGGGTTATCATGGTAGATCAGCTGCTGAAGGCATATGTGTACGATGTATGGAAGCAATTATCGGTGTTCATCGGGTTGATTATTACCAACTGCATAGTAATGGGACGTTTGGAAGCTTATGCCATGGGTAATAAGCCGGGGCCATCTCTGCTGGACGGTTTGGGCAACGGATTTGGTTATGGATTGATTCTGCTGATCGTGGCTTTTTTCCGCGAGCTGCTGGGCGGGGGTTCAATCTTCGGATTCAAAGTTTTTGAAGCAATGGGACTGAACTATACGGGTAATGGCTTAATGTTGCTGCCGGCCGGAGCTTGTGTAATTGTTGGAGTAGTAATTTGGGTGCAACGCTCTATTAACGGTTATCGCGAATCACATTAAGATATTTCAGATATGGACTTAGTAAATCTCGGAATACGATCAATATTTATCGACAATATGATCTTTGCCTACTTCTTAGGCATGTGTTCATTCCTGGCGATTTCCAAAAAAGTAAAAACAGCATTTGGCCTGGGCATGGCCGTAGTGTTTGTGCTGGGGGTAACGGTTCCGCTAAACTGGCTTATTCAGGAGTATGTGCTTAACGCGGGTGCCTTAACGTGGATCAGTGGTGATTTTGCTGAAATTGACCTGGGCTTTTTGCAGTTCATTGTATTCATCTCGGTAATTGCTGCGGTGGTTCAGTTAACCGAAATGGCGGTGGAAAAATTCTCACCCGCACTGTATGGCTCGCTGGGTATCTTCCTTCCGTTGATTGCGGTAAACTGTGCTATTCTTGGCGGAGCGTTATTTATGGTGGGCAAAAATCCTCCGTTCAATTTTGCTCAATCAGTAGTGTACGGAGTCGGTTCTGGTATAGGTTGGATGCTGGCTATTGTAGCTTTGGCCGGAGTTCGTGAAAAAATGAAATATTCTAATGTTCCGGCTCCGCTCAGGGGATTAGGTATTACGTTTATTCTGGTAGGGCTGATGTCTTTAGGCTTCCTGAGCTTCTTGGGCTTCTCCCTGTAACCGCGGAGTTAACAAAAAAGAAAATTGCAGGGCCTCCGAACCAATCGGGGGCCTTTTTACTTTTGTGGGTATGAAGAACACCCTTAGAAAAATCGCCCGCTACTTTTTTAGCGGTATGCTGTTTATAGTGCCCTTGCTGGCCACCGGCTATTTTGTATTCTGGGCATTTGCCCAGCTGGATGGCTTACTGGCATTGCCCTATCCGGGTTTGGGGTTCCT
The DNA here is from genome assembly GCA_026129485.1 of Cyclobacteriaceae bacterium. GTDB lineage: Bacteria > Bacteroidota > Bacteroidia > Cytophagales > Cyclobacteriaceae > ELB16-189. The sequence goes on along the minus strand of JAHCHY010000002.1, from coordinate 59,018 downwards.
CATCATTTTTGGCGCTATTACGTTGTTCGGGTACTTCACATCAACTTTTGCGCTGGATACGTTCACCGATTGGCTCGATCAGGTGATTAACCGGATCCCGTTTGTTAAGCTTATCTATTCGTCCATCAAGGATTTGATCGGGGCCTTTGTTGGCGATAAGCGGAAGTTTGATAAGCCCGTGCTGGTTACCATCAATAAAGAAAATACCTTGCACCAGATCGGATTTGTTACACAGGAAGAGCTTTCGGAGCTTGGATTAAAAGACATGGTAGCCGTTTACTTTCCGCACTCGTATGCTTTTTCGGGTAATCATTTTCTGGTTCCAAAAGAGAGCATTAAGCCTTTGAATATCTCGGGGCCTGTAGCCATGAAGTTTATCGTGTCGGGCGGAATCTCCGGCTTTAAAGAGCAGTGATTCAGGCGTCAAGACACTTTTAAGTGTCAGACGCCTATGTACGAATCAATTAATCACACCCGAACCAATCAGCTCATCATTTTCATACCAGGCAGCAAACTGGCCGGGTGTAACCCCGCGTTGTGGCCGGTCGAAAATAATATACAGCCCGTCTTCTTTTTTGTGAAGGGTGCACGGTTCCAATGGCTGGCGATAGCGGATGCGTGCCATATAACTTTTTGATTCGCCTACGTTCAGCTTTAAATCTTCCCGGATCCAATGTTCATCCGCATTGGGCACGAATAATCCTTTACGATACAAGCCGGGGTGATCATCGCCACTGCCGGTATAGATAATGTTCTTATCGGTATCGGTGCCGATTACAAACAACGGTTTTTCATAGCCGCCAATGTTTAAGCCTCTGCGCTGGCCGATAGTATAAAAATGCGCCCCGTTGTGCTCGCCTACCACTTCGCCCAGTTCGGGGTTTAGTGTGTAAGGTTTGGTAATATTCTTCAGATCGTTCAGGCCAAACCCGTTTTTAAACACAGTCGAATCGAACGGCACTTCAATCACTTTACCTTTTTTAGGTTCAAGCCGTTGCTGTAAGAAATCAGGTAAGTGCACTTTACCCACAAAGCACAGCCCTTGCGAATCTTTTTTATCGGCTGTAGCCAATCCTGCCTTTTTAGCGATAGCCCGTACTTCCGGCTTTAGCAATTCTCCTATGGGAAATAAGGCTTTGGATAATTGCTCCTGTGTAAGCTGGCAAAGAAAATAGCTTTGATCTTTGTTGGGGTCTTTGCCGGCTAATAACTGGTAGTAGGTTTCATCGTTTTTCTGAACTTCGCCCCTGCGGCAGTAGTGTCCGGTAGCTACATAATCAGCGCCCAATTTTAATGCTGCATTCAAAAATACATCGAATTTAATTTCGCGATTGCACAGCACATCCGGGTTGGGTGTGCGGCCGCGTTGATATTCGGCAAACATATAATCCACAATACGCTCCTTGTATTCCCTGCTTAGGTCAATGGCCTGGAAAGGAATGCCGAGATACTGCGCCACAATCATGGCATCGTTGCTGTCGTCCAACCAGGGACACTCGTTGCTGATGGTAACGGAATCGTCATGCCAGTTTTTCATAAACATGCCGATTACCTCGTAGCCTTGTTCTTTTAAAAGATATGCAGTTACGCTCGAATCAACGCCTCCCGAAAGACCAACCACAACCCGTTTCATAGCTCATTTAAAATTTAAAATTCCGAATTCAAGATTCAGGGTTAACGTAATTCCGAGTTTTAAATCTATTCATTTTTCGTTTAGAAGCTCATTTACAATCGCATTAAACCGTTCCTTGAACTGCTCGTAATAAATGCCCGTGCCCGGCCCGTCAAACCCGGTATGAATGTGCTTCACCTTTCCGTCTTTGCCAATGAAAATGGTTGTTGGGAACGCGACCACTTTATTCAGCATGGGTAATGTTTCAGCCGCTTTAGCATTATCGTTCACACCGGCAATCAGGTATTCGTAGTTAACACCAAATTTTTCTTTCATCTTTTTAACTCGCTCGCTGGCATAGGCAAAATCATCTTTACGCTCGTAAGCCAAACCGATAATTTCCACACCACGATTTTTATTGGCATCGTACCACGGAGCCAGGAACCTGGTTTCGTCCATGCAGTTGGGGCACCACGTGCCGGAAAGCTGAAGGATCACCACTTTGTTTTTAAAACGCTCATCATTGAGGCCTACTTTATTCCCATCCAGGTCAGGAAAACTGAATTCAATTTTATCGTAACCCTCTTTCAGGTAAGTAAGTGATTCCGCATCGGGTAATCTGGCATTTTCATTTTTCTTGCCGGCCCATTTCCTGAAACGCGCTTTGCCTGACCAATGGCTGCCATCTAAAGTGGAATCAGTCGGTTGCGTTATTTCAAACAGGTAAGCATGGTTGCCATCGAACGTGCTGAGGTATAATGTATCGTTAATCACAGAGCCTTCGAGGTAACGGTAATCCCCGGTAGATGTAAGAAACGATCCTGTAGCGGTTGTGCCTGTTTGCTGAATCAGGGCAATAGCACGCGAGGTATCTTTTTCGTTAAAGAACTGCACTTTATACTTGCCGGTAAAACTTTTTGAAATGTTGTTTTGTGCCGGCACAATAAACCGGAAGTCCTGCCCAAACTTTGCCTTGAACGGAACCTTGTAGGCCGGGTCGTAATTGAGGTTGAAAACACCGGACAGGCTATCGCCTTTCACAGCCGCGCGCAGGTAGGCATCAAACACATGCAGCACCATGTTCACGGAATCTCCTGTAAAGAAAATTTCATCCAACAGCAATCGCTCACCGGCATTGTAAATTACTACATCCTGCCCCCCGGTGGCATCGTCTTTTACTTCAAAATTAAACGGGAGCTGCTCGCCCTGTATTTCCAATACGCCTCGCCACAAGCCCGTTTTAAGGGCGGAAGGTTTTGTAGTGCATGAAATCGCGACCAGGAAAACAACGAAATAAACCGGTTTTTGCATGAATTTCTGTGTTGAACCAAAACACAAAAATGCGACAAATGATTCTATTTTGTGGGCAGTTATCAGTTAATTGTTATGCTTGACAAGGTGCTGATAACTATTAATGTTTAACCATTACCGAATCACGATGTTATCCGATCTTAAAGTAATAGAGCTGGCCTCGGTGCTGGCCGGCCCCAGCGTGGGGCAGTTTTTTGCCGAGCTGGGCGCTGAGGTAATTAAGGTAGAAAACCTGAAAACCGGTGGCGATGTTACCCGCACCTGGAAAGGACGCGATGAGCAAACCGATGACCGTTCTGCTTACTTCTGCTCGGTAAACTGGGGCAAGAAATCGGTTGCCATTGACCTGAGTACTGCTGCCGGGTTAAAAGCTGTGCAAAAGCTGGCCGCAAAAAGTGATATGGTTATTGCCAGTTACAAACCCGGAGATGCTGAAAAGTTAGGCGTATCGTACCAGCAACTAACAGCTATCAACCCACAACTCATCTACGGACAAATAACCGGTTATGGTTCGGATAATGATCGTGTAGGGTATGATGCCGTGATACAGGCCGAGAGCGGTTTCATGGATTTGAATGGGTTGCCTGAAGGCCCGCCTACCAAAATGCCGGTAGCGCTGGTTGATGTGCTGGCGGCTCATCATTTAAAAGAAGGGTTGTTGCTGGCGTTGCTAAAAAGAGAGAAGACCGGCAATGGAAGCTGTGTTGAAGTATCATTAATACAGGCTGCAATTTCTTCGCTCGCGAACCAGGCCAGTAACTGGTTAGTGGCGCATAAGCTGCCGAAACGACAGGGTTCGGCACATCCCAACATTGCTCCGTACGGAGAATCTTTTCTTACACGCGATGACAAACGTATATTGCTGGCCATCGGGTCAGACCGGCAGTTTCTGGATTTACTGGTGATATTGGCTTTGAATATTTCAGAAGATGTTCGTTTTGTAACGAATCAGAGCCGGGTAATTCATCGTAAGGAGTTGAATGAATTGCTAACAGCTTCCATATCAAGTTTTGAGGCTGATTATTTGATGCAGGAGATTCATCGCAAAAAAATCCCGGCCGGAATAATTCAATCCATCGATAAGGTTTTTGAAATGGAAGAAGCCCGGAGAATTTTATTAGAAGCTAACGGCTTTCGTGGCGTGCGGAATTTTGTAGGAACACATCAGCCGTTATCACTTTTACCACCGCCTCATTTTGGGGAGCATACCGATGAAGTGTTGAAGAGTTTAGGCTTCTGACACCTCTCAAAAAACTATTTAACCCCCGTTATCATTCTTTCAATGGTAATTGCAATAAATCCGGTATTTTACCACCCATTGCAAATCTTAATTTAACTAACATGAAAAGAATAATACCTGCTCTTTGCGCATTCATGCTTTTGCTGGTAAGCATTGCTTATGCACAACCTCCTTACGGCCCGCCTCCGCAGGCGCCTAAAGACCCGATTGTAGATGCCATTATTAAAGAAGCTACTGAAAATTCGCAGCTCGAAAAGCTGGGGCATGAGCTGATGGACGGTATCGGCCCTCGCCTGGTGGGTTCGCCCAAAATGCAACAGGCGCACGACTGGGCTGTGAAAAAATATACCGAATGGGGCATACCTGCCCGTAACGAAAAGTGGGGCGAGTGGAGAGGCTGGGAGCGCGGCATTACACACATCGATATGGTGGCTCCCTGGGTAAAATCGCTTTCCGGTCAGCAATTAGCATGGAGCCCCGGCACAAAAGGTAAAACCGTTACCGGTGATGTAGTGATCCTTCCCGACTTTGCGGACTCCATCGCATTTCAAAAGTGGTTGCCCAGCGTAAAAGGTAAATTTGTATTGATCTCCATGAACCAGCCTACCGGCAGGGCAGATGACAACTGGGATAAGTTCGGTAAGAAGGAATCTATTGAGAAGATGAAGAAGGAACGTACCGATTTAACCAATGCCTGGAATGATCGCATCAGGAAAACCGGTAAGACCACAGCAACCCTTCCTGTTGTTTTGGAGAATGCCGGAGCAGCCGGTATCGTAATGAGCTACTGGTCGCGCTGGTCGGGTTCAAACAAGATTTTTGGTGCGCGTACTAAAAAAGTCCCAACCATCGATTTAATGCTGGAAGATTATGGCTTGCTGTATCGCCTCGCTGAATCAGGCAGCGCTCCCAGGATCAGCGTGCGTGCCGATTCAAAAGAAACCGGTGTGGTGCCTACATTTAATACCGTTGCAGAAATCAAAGGCACAGAGAAACCCAACGAGTATGTTATGCTTTCGGCTCACTTCGATTCATGGGATGGCGGTACAGGCGCTACCGATAATGGTACCGGCACATTGGTAATGCTGGAAGCTATGCGCATTCTCAAAAAAGTTTACCCTAATCCCAAGCGAACCATTTTAGTCGGCCACTGGGGTAGCGAAGAGCAGGGCTTGAATGGTTCTCGTGCCTTTGTAGAAGATCACCCGGAGATAGTAGCCAACCTGCAGGCATTATTTAATCAGGATAACGGAACCGGTCGTGTTACCAACATCTCAGGACAGGGTTTCCTGCATGCGTACGAATATATTACCCGTTGGTTGACTAAGGTTCCGAATGAATACAAGGAAGGTTTGGAAACCCGTTTTCCGGGCAGCCCGGGTGGGGGTGGCTCTGATTTTGCTTCGTTTGTAGCAGCCGGTGCACCGGGTTTTTCATTGAGCTCGCTAAGCTGGGATTACGGAACCTTTACGTGGCATACCAACTTAGATACTTACGACAAGATCGTGTTTGACGATGTGCGTAACAACGCTATTCTTACAGCAATTTTAGTTTACCAGGCATGTGAAGACCCACAAAAAACATCGCGCGAAAAGAGCGTGTTACCAATCAACCCCCGCACGGGTGAGCCCGGTCAGTGGCCGGAGATCAGAAAGCCAACCCGTAAGGGTGGATTGGATTAAATTAAAGCTTTGACTCACGACAACAATAAAAAAGGCCGGATTAAACCCGGCCTTTTTCAGTTAACCAACCCGCTTTGTTTTAAATCGTGCCTGTTTGTGCTGCAAGGTTCTGATAGAGCCATCAAGTCCACGCAAAACATTCAGGTCGGTTTACCTGTCTGTTCGCTTAATGCACTTCAATTGCTTTTGGTTTTACTTTTGCCTCTACGGTTTTGGGAAGCATCAGCTTCAATACCCCGTTTTCGTAGCGGGCATCTACCTTGTCGGTTTTAATGTTTTCAGGAAGGGTAAATGAGCGACAGAAGCCGGAGTAGTTATACTCCCTTCGCATGTAATTCTTTTTGTCTTCCTGTGCTTCGTTTTCTTTTTCATAGGAAATGGTCAGCACACCATTTTCAACCGTAATGTTGAAATCTTTTTTATCGAGACCGGGAGCAGCCATCTCAATCTCAAATTCTTTTTCGGTTTCAACCACGTTAACAGCAGGCACATCCTGCATTCTCTTCATCCAATCGGAATCGAAGAAACGATCGTCCAGTAATCCGGATAAGAAGCCATCATTAACCAATGAAGGCAAACTTGATTTCATAAGTTTCATATATCCTCCTTTTTTCATTATGGTATGAAGATAGGCTTGTCATCTGCCCAAAAGCCATGATTTATATTAGCTGTGCACATGACTTTCATCAACTCTTCAGGCCGGTTTGCCTGTTCCGTTAGGGTTTTCAGTCTTATTAGTTATTAAATCCTTATTGGGGTTCACCTCATCGACTTGCGGATCAGTTCCGTCCGGCTGTTTACATGCATTTTGTTGTAGATTTTTTTGATGTGATATCGGATCGTATCAATCGAAATGCTCAGCCGGTCAGCAATGAGCTTATAACTCAATCCGTCAACCAATCCCTGGATGATCTGGCGTTCGCGCACCGTGAGGTTGTTTTCGTTTTCCTGCGGCTGCGGATTAAAGTACTGCACCACCTTACGGGCTATGGCCGGAGACATAAAGCTTCCGCCATTACGAATGACCCGGATAGCTTCTTTAATTTGCGGGAAAGGCGTGTCTTTCAGCAAATACCCTGTTGCACCTGCGCAAAGTGATTTGAATATGCGGTTCTCGTCCTTGAATACTGTCAGCATGATAACATCGGCTTGCGGCAGTTGTTCGCGGATAAGCCGTATGCCGTCTGTACCCGACATACCGGGGAGGCCAATGTCCGTCAGCACTACATCAGCATGTTTCCCGGACTTGATTGCTTCAAAAAAGGATTCCATAGAAGGTGTTGCCCATGCATCATGGCAAAACTCTTCATGCTGAAAATACTCCAGCAACCCCGTGCGGATAACAGGGTCATCTTCAATAACAGCAATACGGAGAGTGTCCATTTCCAGGCAAATAGGTTTATCTTTTTATTCCGGCAAACTACATAATGATGCGGTACATTTAACAGTCGCCAATTGACAGTTGACAAAGTACGTGTGTTGTCAACTGTCAATTGCTTTATTGTCAATTATAGTTCATTATCATTAACTCAATTTCTTAACAAGACTAACGTGATACCCGCTACCATTTTGCACCACCAGCTCGGCCTCCATCTCTCGGGCACGCATGTGCATGTTTTTAATTCCCTGGCCCGTGCCGCTCTTGGCTGATATTTCCGTGCCATTATCGCTTATGCTCATGGCAAATTCATTTTTCTCCACGCGTACCTGTATCGTTACATCCGTAGCGTTCGAGTGCTTGGCAATATTGTTTACAGCTTCCTTGAAAATGAGCAATGCACCCTGGCGTGTCTGCATATCAATTATCCGATGATGGCTCGTGTGTGAATTAAAGTGAACATTAATATGGAGTGGCTGTAATAATGTGTCGGCATGTTCGCGCATCCTGTCAACTAAATTCTCTGCTTTATCGTTTCGTGCGTCCACGCTCCAGAGTATGTCGCTCATGGTAGAGGTTGCCTGTCTGCTGGCCTGCGCAATCTGCTCGATCTCCTGCTGACCCCGGTAGCTACCGGAATTATTTTTGCGCTTGAGCACTTCTGTTAAAATGGAAACACGGGTAAGCATGCTCCCTACATCATCGTGAAGATCGCTGGCGATTTTTGTTCTGAGTTTCTGTACACGCAGCAATTCCTTTTCCCGTTGGCGAAAGAAAAGATAAATAACCATCAGGATAACCACACACATTGCGGTAATGAACCAGGCTTGCTTATAGAATACCTGTGCTACATGAACACGTATTGTCAGCGTATTAATGCTTTGCCGGTCGTTCATGTTTTTGGCGTACATCTCAATTTCATAATCGCCTGCCTCTAATTGGCTGATGTGTAAAGCATGCTGGTTCCCCAGGCTTATCCAGTGATCATCCTTTCCGTTTATTTTGTAATAAAACCTGTTGCTGCCGGGATTATAGTAATCGGTAAGCGCAGCCTGTATAGTAAGATTGCGATTATCGTACGCAAGATCAACATGGAAAAGACCGGATTGTGCGGCAGAAGGGAGCAGCTCTTCGTTACCGCGCTTCAACGAGGTGAGGATGATCTTTCCTTCAAAACTTTTTTCTTCCAGCTCTTCCGGATAAAAAGCCGTGATGCCGTCAATGCCGCCAAAGTAAATCCTTCCATCCGATGCTTTTAAATAGGCAGCCGTGTTGAACTCATTGTTGTTAATGCCGTCTTTCTCATAATACCCTTTTGTTTGACGGGTAGCGATGTTAAAACGGCTGATCCCGCTTTCGGTACTCAGCCATAGATATTTTTCATCGCGAACAATCCCATAGACAATATCGCTGGTCAATCCTTCGGAAGTATTAAAATAGCTGATGCTGTCGGTGCGCGTGTCTAACTTCATCAGTCCGCCACCACGACTGCCCAGCCATATCGCATCATCATCGGGAGCCATGCACAGGATTTCTTCATTGCTGAGAGAAGGAACTGAATTAAGATGATAGTGTGTGATGCTGCCATTGCTTGTATTCACCCGGAACAGCCCCTTATTGGTTCCTGCCCACAAAACAGTTTCCGGATGCTCAACGATTGTCCATACCAAACCCATTTTCAGTATGTCGTTTTCACTCCAGCCGGGCGGCATCACTAATTTTTTTGTTGCGCGGTCGAACAGGCGCATTCCTTTATTTGTGCCTACCCATGTAGCGCCCTTGCTGTCTTTGAGAAGTCCGTACAGCTCAAGATCAACGCGGCCGGGAGAAGGAGTTGCGGCCCGCTCAAATTTTTTAGTTGACGGGATGTAATAAAAAAGTCCGTGCAGCATAGAGGTGAGCAGGATTTTATTGTCTTCCCACAGCATGGCAAACGGAATAACGGTCTGACTTTTATCACCGGTTGGCGGGTTGAATGAAAAATCTGTAACCGGTGCGGTCGTTTTTCCGGAATGCGTTAGTTGCAGCAAGCCTTTATAAGACCCGATATAAATATTGCCTTGCGGGTCTTCTATCATGCCGCGTGTGCTCACAAATTCGTCCGGCCTGCCCTGATCGGGGTTCCGGTAATAAGCTTTAAACGCATGCGAAGATGAGCTGACTTTTACAATGCCTCCGTCTGTTCCCGCCCACAGCAACCCGTTGTTATCCTCCGTGCAGGTGTTGATTACGCTGCCAAAATAACCGCGCCTGAACTGCTGACTGAATTCATCAACGGTTTTCTTAACCAGGTCAATGCGTATAAGCACACCGTTGACGCAGGCAACCCATAATGTGTTGTCGCGCGATGGATAGATAAAGACAGGTTTGTTGTATTGTTTGTTAAGCGAATCAAGGAAGGGCGTTTTTATATGGCTCCCGTCTGTTGCATTAAAAATAGCTAGCCCGTTTTGCTGATGGCTGGCGGTGATAAGCTGATCGCCTTTCAATATAAAATTGCTGGGAACGGTTTCATTGAAATGAAAATTCGGGTCGCGCTCATATCCGGGCGTGAGCCTGAACAGCTTTCGTTCGGAGTTTGTAAAGAACCACGTGTTACCTGCATCATCTTTCGTGATGCCGTTAATGGCAACATCGCGATGCTCATTATACAACAACTTCGTTGTGCCTGCGGTGTCGGTTTGATAAATGAACCCGTCTGTTGTGCCGAGAAAAACAATATCGTCTTTTACGGTAAGCGAACAGATGTGCTTGCCGGCCAGTTCGGGAACAATGGTGTTGGACGTGCGTGCGGCATTGATACGGTTCAGCCCTTTGGCTGTTCCGATCCAGAGATTTCCGGCAGCATCTTCAATCATGCAGTTAATGCGCGAGCTGGATAGCTTAAGGTCGCGCGAATAGGTATAGTAGCTTTTGAACGTATAGCCGTCATACACATTCAGCCCGTTGCCGGTTCCTGCCCAGATAAGCCCGTTGTGATCCTGCAGGATACACGTAACAAAGCGGTTAGAGAGGCCGTCCTGCATACTGATGTATCCGTTCTGGGCATCAGCGTTTCGCGCGATGGAAATGAACACCACGATCAGTATGGAAAGAACCCGGCCGGACATGCAGTTTTTTTATGAAAGATACGAGTAGCTGATAAATTGTCAACCAGGAATGCCGGTCAGTTATAGATTGATTTTATGCCAACCTATACTTCTTTTTTATAAATTCGCCTATGGCAAAAAACAAGACAGCAGAAACAAACTTCAGCGTGGTTGATTTTATAAACTCATTCGTTGACAAAGAACAAAAGAAACAAGACAGCTTTCGGCTCATTGAACTAATGCGAAAATGGTCGGGATTTGAACCCAAAATGTGGGGGCCCACAATTATAGGCTTTGGGAGTTATCATTATAAATATGCCAGCGGGCACGAAGGAGATGCACCGCTTATTGGTTTTTCGCCTCGAAAAGCTGAGTTCTCTCTTTATGTTACCTGCCCGGGCAATGACAATAAAAATTTCCTTGACCAGTTAGGAAAATACAAAATGGCCAAAGCCTGCATTTATTTCAAAAAGTTGGATGACCTTAACTTTGACACTTTGGAAAAACTTTGCAATACGACAATCAGATATTTAAACGAAAAACACGAAATCAGGTGAAAAAATATACTTTTTTAAAATTAACCGGATTGGCTGTACTGACTATGATAACCCTGGTTATCATTTCATTCCTTGAGGTTGCCGTGTATTCTTATTTCATAAATCCCGGACATGAAGTAAGTGTTTATGAAGCACACGCTAATTCTTCCGCGCCTTATATTTCAGGTATTTTCGGGTTTATTATTTTCTTTCTCATCGCAAGACACTGGAAGAAAAAAGACTATCATAATGTATTCAGGTTAGTAATTCTTTTTCCGGTCATTTATGTTTTGTTGGATATTATTATCATTACCGTAGCCGGTGTTCGATGGTTAGATTTTATTTTAATTTTTACTCTTGCCAATGCAGCAAAATTTCTGGGCAGTTTCCTGGGGTATAAATTAACTAAATGACAACGCGGTATTAGACATTTTAGAGATGGAACAGAAAAATTCAACTCAAGCACCCGCAGGGAAAAAAAGCGGTCAGCATAAGCAAGGACAAGTATGAGCTGTTGAGAGCAGAAATTATAAAATACCTCACGGAAAACCCTGCCGGAACTTTTTCAGACGTAGTAAAAGCTGTTGCCCGGGATTTTAAGGAGAAGAAAATAACCTTTGACGGATCACTGAATTGGCACCTGGAATGGGTAAAGCTCGACCTTGAAGCACAGCAAATTATCATGAGAATTCCCAAGACAACGCCTCAGAAATATATACTGACAAAGAGCTGACAAAAAGGTATGCTGCTAACAGTAGTTTTTTGCGCCAGGCGAATTGAAGCGCTTTTGATTGAGCCTGTAAACAAATACCCGGTTGGCTTCAACGACTTAAATAGTAAATGACACAATCACACCAATCAAACATACCCTTGAGATATTTGCGTAATTTTGTTGCATACATAAACAAGTTAGCGGCCATTTTATAGATAATCGTCTATACTTATGTCAAGATTACTATTCCTTAGACTGAAATTAAATTTAACCCAGGAAGAACTATATGAAAAATCCGGCATTTCGGTGCGCACAATACAGCGCATAGAGGCCGGCACCCCTCCTAAAGGCTACACGCTGAAAGCACTGGCGAAAGGCTTGGGTATATCCGAAGCCGAGTTAGTGGATAACACGGAAACAGTTGTTCCCACTGATATGAAGTGGATCAAGCTGATCAATCTTTCAGCCTTGCCATTTATGTTTTTGCCACCCTTGAATGTTGCCGTGCCGTTGTTGCTTATGTTCGCTAAAAAACAGTTCACACCCCTTACCCGGGAGCTTGTAACCATTCAGATTCTCTGGTCGCTGATAGCTGGGGGTCTATTTCTAACCGTCATCATCCTAAATGATTGGTGGGGAATCAGGAGTAAGTATATGATGCTGGTACCGATGGTGTGGCTCGCCATTAATTTGTACATCGTCCTTCGAAATGCAGCAGAAATTGAGAAACACAACGCGTTGCGGATTCGGGTAGGTTTTTGCTTTTTCTAAGCCGTATGCTAAATGGCGGCAATTGTCGCCTGTTTGGCGGCCTTGGAACAGCCTATGTCCCAAAGATTTTATCTTTTTTTGGGACAACAAAAATGATTCCCCATGCCTACGTTAAAAAACAATTCGTTGTCGCTTTCACTTAAACTTTCGCTAAACTTGATGCACTTTGTACTAATTGTGCTATGCTGCTCCTGCTCTAATTATAACTCAGAGCAGACTATAGGTTTTGACAAGCTGAACGACAGCATACAAGCCGCAACTTCAAAGGCCGAAGCATGGGCACAAAGCCCAGCATCAATTAGTAAGCACCTGTTTCCTGCAGAGCTGCATCTTGAAGGTAATAAGAACTATTCCATTCGAGTTGACTGCTCGAGCGAAGCGTCCTGTGACGTAACGGTCATTGACGAGGGGCGAATTGATGATAAAGTGTATGGTAAGAGATGGAACGCTTATTTTGAAAAAACACAGCAATGCTGGCAATTGACTAAGCTCACAAAGTCTTTAAGGTAAGGAAAGTCTGCCAACATTACATTGGCAATATGGCACGGCAACGAAATATATTCCTGATTTTTTGTTCGCTAATCAGCTTTAGTTCTATCAATGAATAAAGTCAGAGAAGAGAATAAAACAATAAGCTTTTATTTCTTTATTCGGCAGTTGTACGGCAGAACGAACATAGGATACCGCCACATCGCCAACACTTCAACATTAGCACTATTATAACGAATACTAAAACAATATTCAAAATGACAAGATATTCAATAATTCTTTTCCTGACATTATTCATAACAGCAACTTCTGGACAGGTTAATGAAAATTACGAAACTGCGGTTAAAACAGAAGATTTGCTTAAAGACTTCATGATTTTCAGGGATTCATTAGAAAAAGTGCATCCAGCCTTATACAGATACAGCAGCAAAAATGAAATGAATAAATTGCTTGATAGTTGTTATTTGTCAATAAATGAAGGTATGACAACAGTGCATTTTTTCATGACCCTACGGTTTTTGACAAGAGCTATTGGCGATGGACATACTGCCTGCAACTTACCAAGAGAACTAATTGTGGAGCAATTTCAGAACTCAAAAGTATTCCCTTTGCGACTCTATTTTACCAAAGATCAAACTTTTGTTTTTTGCGATTTCGAGAAAAGATTTAAGCAAGGAACAGAAATTACCGCAATAGATGAGAAACCAGTAAATGAAATTAGAAAAGTATTATTTAACTACATGCTTTCAGATGGCAGCATTGAATCCTCTAAATATTGGAGCTTTAATGGAAGTGAGCCTAATTTTCAGTTTCTCTACTATTGGCTTTATGGCAACAAACCTCAATTCAGTATATCTTATAAAGGTAAAGATGGTTTGACTGAAACTGCTGTATTAAATGCCTCAATCTTAAAAGGGAATAGCTGCTTTAATGATAAAAAATCAATAGAAAATTTTTTATCATTAGAAATCAAAGCAAATAGTACAGCCATACTCACTATTAAGACATTTGATATGAATAGGCTAAATCAAGAAGATATATATTTTAAAAATTTTCTTGACTCTGTATTTATGGAAATTAATGCCAAAAAAATTAAGAAGTTAATAATTGATGTGAGAAACAACGGAGGTGGCGAAGATTCAAACGGTTCTTTACTCTACTCTTTTTTAACTAATAAACCGTTTGCCTACTACTCATCATTAGGGACAGTATCGTCAAAATTCCCAGAAGATGCACATCCTAATTTGAAAATTCAGCAGCCCCAAAAAAATAACTTCATGGGCAAGTGTTATTTTTTAATAAATGGCAAAAGTTTCTCAACAACTTCGGAATTCTGTGCAATTGCAAAAAGTAACGCAAGAGGAAAATTTATTGGTGAGGAAACAGGAGGTGGTTACTATGGAAATACAGGAGGAGAATTGGAAAAGGTAACATTGCCTATCACGAAAATTACAGTTGTAATTCCCAGAAGAAAATATGTGTTAGCAGTTAGGCAACAAAAATTTAAAGACAGAGGGGTTATTCCTGATTATGAAGTAATTCCCAGTATAAATGATATACTTTCAAACAAAGACGTTCAACTGGAATATACACTCAAATTGACAGAGAAGGAATAACAGCCACTAACAGCACCTTTGCGTTATGGCGGGGAAAGTGTGAACATGAACAGTAGTGCAATTAATTAACACAGTGCATTTAGACAGTTTAGTGCATCTAATCCCCCACAACGCAAAGCTGCAAACCGTTTAAAAACATAACCGACAGAATTGTTCTTAAACTCTCGAAGACTAAAACTTTTAGTGTAGGTGCAGTAATACTTTACTATGAACCCGCAAACTAAAAGCAACGAACCGCTAACTGGCGGTTTTTCTTTTGCGTTCCTGCTCTGCTTCCCAACTATTCCCATTAACCCCTCACATGCTTATGTAGTGGACACGCGCTGTCTTTAGCCTGAAATTTGGCTGAACAACATCGCGACCCTCACATGAAGAAAATTTATCTTTTTTGCATTTGTATTCTTCAGTTAACCGTTCAACTTCTCCATGCCCAACCGGAAACACAACCCGGCAATGCCATCAACTTTACCGGCTCCAATTACATTCTTGTTCCGGCCCATACATCGCTTGATTTTACAGTTGGTACGGTAGAAGCCTGGGTAAAGCCCACATGGACAAGCCCGCCCAGCGGAACGCCCTGCATTGTCGGGATTGCGACAAGCCCTTCCACGGCAGCAAACACGCGCTGGTCATTCCACATCAACAACGGCCTGAACCAGATCGGGATATGGAACGGAGTGTCAGGTTATTTTTTCAGCTATTCGTTTACCGCCAACACGCTGTACCATGTGGCTGCCGTTATGAACGGAACAACCATCACGATTTATGTGAACGGAGTGCAGGTCGGTTCAACGAACGGCACCATGAGCAATGCCATTGGTATTTCGATGAAGATCGGAACATCTACGGGGTCAGGCGTTAACGATTTTTTCAGGGGAGATATTGATGAAGTTAGGCTCTGGAATGTGGCGCGTACCGCCCAGCAGATACAGGAATCCATGCACCTGACACTTACCGGAAGCGAAACCGGTTTGGTTTCCTATTACCAGTTCAACGAAACATCGGGCACTACGGCAAACGATGCGCAGGGCACGAATCACGGCACACTCACGAATAGTCCTTCGCGCGTGGCGTCAACATTTCCGGTAGGCGGTGGCGCTTCCGCTACCATGACGGAGAGCATCGGCACAGTTAATTTTACAGGAACAGATTTTACAGGCATATACAGCACGTCCGGTTCCGCTTCGATAACGGCATCGGTCATCAATGCCGCGCAACCCAATACACTTCCTTCACATCCGGATATTTCATCGATTTATGGGAACCAGTATTGGGTCGTAAACCGGTTTGGCGGTTCTGCCTACAACGCGAACTTCCGGTTCAAGACTTCGGAAGACCTGACCGGTGCGGAAGCTGCCGCTCCGTCTAAAGTTCAGCTATACGCGCGCGCCATGAATTCGGCAGGAGCGTGGACATTGCTCGGAGTGGCTTCAAGCGTGGATGCAGCAAATGATTATGCCACGTTCAACAACATAACCCTTACTAATCCCGGGCAATGTATTTTGGTGAAAGGCAGCATTCTTACAACAGGCTCTGTTTCTTCCCCGCAATGTGCAGGCGCAACCATCAATATTACTTATGACGCGGACGGTATAACATTCAATGCAGGAAATACTTTTACCGTGCAGTTGAGCAATGCTTCGGGCAGCTTTGCATCGCCCGTCAATATCGGGAGCATTACCGGTACTTCGGCAACCGGAACGATTCCGGTTACACTTTCACAATACATCGCGCCCGGAACGCAATACCGTATTCGCGTGGTATCTTCCAATCCTGCGCGGACAGGACTTGATAACGGATCGAATATTACGATCACCAATCCCATTGATGCCGCAGGCTATACAAACATTCTTTCCGGATTGGTTGCGTATTATCCGTTTGACGGAAACGCCATTGATGCGGGGCCAAACAGTTTCAACGGAAGTATTGTTGGCGGAGTAACGGCCACAACCGATCATTACGGAACCGGAAGTTCAGCGATGAACTTCAATGGCTCTAACAGTGGCATTGACGTGGGCGATTATCCGGCCTTGCGCATGTATAGTTCCTTTTCGATTTCCGTATGGATCAAGCCGGCAAGCCTCGGAAATAATTATACGATTGTTACGAAGTATTTCAACAATGAATCCTACAAGCTGAGGATCAATACTTCCGGCCAGGTGGTTATTGATGCGAATAATGTAAGTGTAATCGGAACGGCACAGGCTCTCACGGCAAATCAATGGAGCCATATTGTAGCTACGGTTACCAGTGGCCAGTGGCGGATTTATAAAGACAATGTGCTGATCGGTTCCAGCAGTGCGGGAGTTACACTGACGGATAGCTTCGGGCCGTTCCAGATCGGGAAAGACGGAGGGAGCCAGCGTTTCCCCGGTGATATGGATGAACTGCGCGTTTACAACCGCGTGCTTTCTGCGGCAGAAGTGCAGGTACTCTATAATAATGGTATCGCCTCGAACAATGGCCCCGTGTGCGAAGATGGCACCGTAAGCCTGGGCGCGCTGAATGTGAGCGGCTCTCCTTCGTTCAGTTGGACAGGCCCGAATGGTTTTACATCATCCGCTCAGAATCCCCCGACCTTTACCAATGCAACGGCTTCACTCAGTGGTATCTATTCGCTCACCGTTACGAAGAACGGTTGTGCTTCCGTTCCCCAGCGAACTGTTATTGCCGTGAATGCTGCACCGGCAGCACCGGGCGGAAGCGATAACGGGCGATGCAGCAACGGCACGGTAACGCTTACGGCCACGGGAGGCGCAAATGGAAATTATCGCTGGTACACGGTAGCTTCGGGCGGATCACCGATTGGTGGTCAGACAAATAGTACTTATACAACACCAAGTTTAAGTGTTACAACTCCGTACTGGGTATCGCACATGGTTAGCGGTTGTGAAAGTCCGAGAACGCAACTCAATGCTATTATCGATACACCGATCTCAACCGGGCTCACCGTTAACGGAAGCGGTTCACTCTGTTCCGGTAATGCAACAGTTACCGTTCTGTCTAGTGAAGCTACGGCAACATACCAGGCATTTAAGGGATCAACGGCAGTGAGCAGCGTTGTAAACGGAGGAGGCGATATAACGCTTACCGTTCCCTCTGCAAACCTTACTGCCGGAAGCAATATCATTAAAGTAACGGCAACGAAATTAGGATGCGGTAGCGCTGACCTGACCAATACGGTAGACATCATACTGAATGTTCCCGTAACGATTACAGCGCAGCCGTCTAATCAAAATGGATGCACGGGGCAGGGTGTTTCATTTTCTGTAACCGCTATCGGCACGAGCCTTACCTATCAATGGCGGAAAGGCACAACCAATCTTTCAAATGGCGGAAATATTTCAGGCGCGACAAGTGCAACCCTTTCGCTATCCAATCTTGTGGCTGGCGATGCGGGCAATTATAATTGTGTAGTAAGCGGTGCGTGTCCTTCGGTAACATCAAACAATGCGGTATTAACGGTTAATGCTTCCCCGACCATTACCGCGCAACCGGCCAACGATACAAAATGCGCGGGGCAAACGGCAACCTTCAGCGTAACGGCCACGGGTACTAGCATTTCATACCAGTGGCGGAAAGGCACAACGAACCTGAACAATGGCGGGAATATTTCAGGAGCGACATCGGCTACGCTGACATTGACCAACATTGCCACAACGGATGCCGGAAATTATAATTGTGTGATCAGCAGCAGCGTGGGATGCAATGCTGTAACATCAAATAATGGCGTGCTTACGGTGAACACTGCGCCTGCCATTACCGCCCACCCGGCAAACGATACGCAATGTGCCGGTGCTTCATCAACCTTTTCGGTTACGGCCACCGGCACCGGATTAATTTACCAGTGGCGCAAGGGTACGACCAATCTTTCAAATGGCGGGAATATTTCGGGGGCCACATCGGCTACATTAACATTATCCAATCTTGTGGCTGGTGATGCAGGAAATTATAATTGTGTGGTGAGCGGAACATGCTCGCCTTCCGTTACATCCAACAACGGAGCGCTGACGATCAGCACGGGAGCAACCATTACGTCCCACCCGAACAACGATGCAAAATGCGTGGGCGCTTCATCAACATTCACTGTAACAGCGAACGGCACCGGACTTACCTATCAATGGCGAAAGGGCACGACTAATCTTTCCAATGGCGGAAATATTTCAGGCGCAACTTCGGCAACGCTTTCGCTGACCAATATCACAACAGCCGATGCAGGGAACTATAACTGTATTGTTACTGCTTCGTGCGGATCGCCCGTAACTTCAAACAATGGCGTGCTTACTGTAAACACATCGCCTGCTATTACGGCACAGCCTTCCGATGATACGAAGTGTGTTGGTACCTCTGCAACATTCACGGTAACGGCTACGGGCACGGGACTTATCTATCAATGGAGAAAAGGCACAACCAATCTTTCCAATGGCGGAAATATTTCTGGTGCAACATCGGCCACGTTAACGTTATCTAATCTTGTGGCTGGCGATGCGGGCAATTATAATTGTGTAGTAAGCGGAACGTGCTCGCCTTCTGTAACGTCAAACAATGCAGCGCTTACCGTTAACATTTCACCTGCTGTTACAGGCCAGCCGAGCAATGATACAAAATGTGTCGGGGCTTCTTCCACGTTCAGCGTAACAGCCACAGGAACCGGCCTTACTTATCAGTGGCGAAAGGGCACGACCAATCTTTCCAACGGTGGAAATATTTCGGGAGCTACATCGGCCACATTAACGCTATCCAATCTTGTAGCGGGTGATGCAGGAAATTATAATTGTGTAGTGAGCGGAACGTGTTCACCTGCCGTTACTTCAAACAACGGAGTACTGACGGTTAATACTCTCCCTGCCATTACAAGCCATCCTTCAAATGATACGAAATGCGCAGGTGCTTCTTCCACGTTTAGTGTAACAGCTACCGGCACCGGACTTACCTATCAATGGCGCAATGGAACAACGAATCTTGCGAATGGTGGAAACATTTCGGGCGCAACATCGGCCACATTAACGCTATCCAATCTTGTGGCTGGTGATGCCGGAAATTATAATTGTGTGGTGAGCGGAACCTGTTCCCCGTCTGTAACTTCAAACAACGGAGTGCTAACGGTTAACATTTCACCTGCTATTACAAGTCAGCCTGCTAATGACACCAAATGCGCGGGAGGTTCTTCCTCGTTCAGTGTATCGGCTACCGGAACCGGACTTACCTATCAATGGCGAAAGGGCACAACCAATCTTTCCAATGGCGGAAATATATCGGGAGCTACATCGGCCACGTTAACGCTATCTAATCTTGTAACAGGTGATGCCGGAAATTATAATTGTGTAGTGAGCGGAACCTGCTCGCCAGCCGTTACTTCAAATAATGCAGTGCTTACGGTTAACATTTCACCTGCTATTACAAGTCAACCTTCAGGCGACACAAAATGTGTCGGAGCCTCTGCTGCATTTACCGTAACAGCCACTGGCACGGGGCTTTCGTATCAATGGAGGAAGGGAACAACCAACTTAGTGAGCGGGGGAGATATTTCAGGCGCTACGTCCGCTACGCTGATGCTTTCCAATCTTTCAGCAAGCGATGCAGGAGATTATAACTGCGTGGTGAGCGGAGTATGTTCACCGGCCGTAACATCCGGCAATGCATCGCTCACCGTGAATGCCCCTGCCGCTATTACAAACCAGCCTTTCAACGATACGCAATGTGCAGGCGGATCGGCTTCTTTTTCCGTAACAGCAACAGGGGTGGGACTTACCTATCAGTGGCGAAAAGGTACCACCAGCCTGGTGAACGGAGGAAATGTATCAGGCGCCACATCAGCTACGCTGACGCTTTCCAATCTTACGGCAGGTGATGCAGGGAACTATAACTGTGTAGTCAGTGGTACGTGTGGATTACCAGCCACCTCTTCCATTGCAGCATTGGCGATCAGCAATTCCCCGGTCATCACTGCACAACCTGCAGGTGCAACCAAAACCTCCGGAGAATCCGTAAGCTTTACATTAACGGCTACCGGCACCAGCCTGACGTATCAGTGGCGGAAAGGAACTTCGGCACTATCAAACGACAGCAAATTTTCCGGAACAACAACTTCAACACTCACCATTTCAAACCTGACACTGGCCGATGCGGGTGATTATAATTGCGTAGTAACATCTGCCTGCGGAAACACAACCTCCGGTAACGCCACGCTTATTGTTAACAAGGCTGTGCCAACCATCACCTTTACATCGTTACTGGTTGAAGGTAAAATAGGAGAGAAGCTCACGATCTCGGCCTCATCCTCATCGCCTGCTGAAATTATTTTTGAGATCACAGGCGGAACGGGCACAGGTTCTTTCTTATCACCGGGTCTGCTCCGGCTGGAAAGCCCGGGCACCATCGAAATAACGGCATCGCAGGTGTCCACAGCAGATTATGATGCAGCAACAGCTTCGCAGATCATCACCGTGCTTGATATGGTTACTGCTGCCGAAGATCCTGAAAGAGAAGGTGTACTGGTGTTTCCGAATCCTGCCGGCAGCGAAGTAACGATCCGCAGCAGCGATGCAGACAGACTGTACCTGGTTGATGCCCGCGGTATCACGATCAGGGAATGGGAAATTCACGCGGGTGAAATCACGATTGACATAACGGAGATTTCACCGGCATTGTATTTACTGAAGGGGCAGCGCGGAAATAACATCGTGTTCCTGAAACGAATTGTAAAAAAATAATCATCAACAACTAACGTATTGGTTATGCGAACCATTCCCCGATTTTTTTCACTGCTCATGCTGGGCATGATCCCTTTGCTGTATTCCGGCTGTAAGAAAGATGATCCCGTAAAGCCGATAACGGATCAGCAAATTGAAAAGCTGAACGGCTCGTGGAAGGCCACGGAAGTAAAAGCAGATGATATTTTACAGGATGAATACGATGATTTTGTATTGACTTTTTCCGGTGATGCAGGAAACAAGTTCCTCGAATATACTCCCGAAGGCAGGCCCTTTGTAAGTCCGTGGCCGGAGTCTGGAACGCTTTTATTTGATGATGCCGATCCGCAGCGCGTGCTTCACCGCGATGATGATGTAGTGATTACATACGAAGTAACTAATACGACACTGACAATATCATTTGATTTCTCCGAAGAAGGTTACATCAACAATGGCCGCACTTCCGGCATTACGGGCGAATGGGAATTTAAGTTTAGCAAACAATGACCTGCTCAGGCAAAATAGTAGGCAGTAGGCAAGGAGCAATAGGCAAATTCATTGTTACACTATTTGCCTATTGCTATTGCCTATTACCTTTTCTCTCATTTCATGCAAGAGCGGAAAATTTTGTTATTGCCGATGGTGATGTGGCAGGTCTGATCTCAGCCATTGAGCAGGCGAATCAAAATAATGAACCGGATACTATTTACCTCGCGCTCAAAGGCAGGTATGTGTTCGTTAATCCCATTGCGGCAATATTTGATGGCTATTCGGCTCTGCCGAGTGTGATACTCGATCAGTCATTGTCCAACAGTATTGTTGTTTATGGAAATGGCTCTGCACTGGAACGCGACCCAACCGCACCGCCCTTTCGTATATGGACGGTAGGTACCGGGAGTCTTGTACTGCACGACCTGGTGATCCGCAATGGTTACCTGGACGGCCTGGTTTCCGGAAACTACGGAGGAGGTATTTCAAACTACGGAGTGCTTGCTGTTTACAACTCCACCTTTGTAAACAACACTGGCAGCTTCATGGGCGGGGCGCTTTACATCAGTGTCAGCTCACCTACGGAGTTGGTCAACTGTACCATTACCGGAAACTCAGCCCCGTACGGCAGCGCCATTTATTTCTTCAGCAGCAGCGCATCCATTACCCAGTGTACGATCGTTGGGAATCCCATCACAAGCGCAAATGGCGCGGCACTTTATAATGCACTGACCTTGGATGATCCCAACAGGAGGGTATTTTTGAAGAACAGCATCGTAGCATTAAATACTACTAACGATGGAACACAAAACGATGTGTATGGTGTGATCCTATCCATGTTAAGGAACATTGTCGGGGCTAACAACGATCCGAATGCACAGGTCTGGCTGCCGGTGGGACTGCCGAATGGGTATTTAGATTATGTGGGAACATCAGCTTCTCCGGTTGATCCTTTGCTGAATACACTGGCAGACAACGGTGGCCTTACGCTAACCATGACCATTCAATCCGATCAGAGCCTTGCGTTTAATAACGGTGGCCTTCCACAATTTACTACTCCCGCAGACCAGGCCGGGAATTACCGCCTCGGTAATGCCGAGATCGGAAGCATGGAATATAACAACAACCCTGTTCTTAACCCTGCCATTGAAATCCGGCAATCCGGAAATGTAATTTCAAGCCCGGGTGTGTTTGATTTTGGTGACGTGGTAAACGGTCAATCTTCCGGTGCAGTTGAATTTAAAATTTATAACACGGGATTTTTCCATAAGCTGAATTTGCTGGGCAAGCCGAAAATTATTCTTGCAGGTGCAAATGCTGATGATTTTGTTATCGATCAATCCATGACGGCACAGGAGATTGCAGGCGGCAGCGAGACTTCCTTTTTCGTAACCTTTTTGCCGTCATCGCCCGGTACAAAAGAGGCAACGGTTTTTATTGCATCGAACGATACAGGGAAAACAATCTATACGATTGAGCTGACCGGAGAAAGTACATCGAACACTGTTACACCGGTTATCATCTTTACTTCCGTGCCCACCGAAGGCCTGGCAGGAGAAGAAATAACAATCGCGGCAACATCTGATTCACCCGCAGAAATCACGTTTGAAATAACAGGCGGCACAGGCACCGCTACTTTTTTATCGCCCTCACTGCTCAGGCTTGAAAGCCCCGGCACGGTTGAGATAACCGCTTCACAGGAAGCTGCAACAGGCTATGAAGCGGCAACGGCTTCACACACGATAACCGTGCTGGACCAGGTTACGGCTGTTGAACCACATGGTGCGGAAAGCGCAATCGTGTTTCCGAACCCTGCCGGCAGTGAGATCACTATAAAAAATAACGTGGCTGAAAAAATATACCTGGTTGATGCCCGCGGAGTTGTGGTGAAGGAATGGAGAACTCAGCAGGATACGGTTACACTTACCATCGAAGGCTTTTCACCCGGGTTATATTTATTGAAAGGTCAACGCGGAAGGAACGTTGTGCTTTTGAGGAGGGTTGTAAAAAAGGCCAGGCCCTGATCAAATATTCATAATGCAGTATAGGTTTGAATTGACGCAATAATATAGAGAGTAGTGTTTAATAAAGCTGCTATATATAAGGTGTACACTTTGGGCAGCATCGTAGCATATTTGGAAGGGGTTATAGCCCTTATCTTTTCCCGGCTGATATTTTAAATATCACCCCTTCCGGGCGATTCATTTGGCTGGAAATGACATCACTTTTGACTGCTTGTTTTTAGCAGCCCTTTTTCTGTATGATTAAAAATTACTTTAAGGTAGCCGTAAGGAGTCTTACCAGAAATGCAGCATATACTGTAATCAACATCCTCGGTCTCGCTATCGGGCTGGGGTGTTTTATCATCGTCATTTCCTTCAACCAGAAAGAGTTGAGCTATGAAAAAAGTTTCCCCGATGCAGACCGCATCTTCAGGATCACCACGTACTTGGATGTGAATGGTGCGCCCAATCATTACCCGCTCACGCATTTTCCGGCACCGGCCGGTATGCTGGTGGAATACCCCGAAGTGGAGAAATGCCTTCGCCTGTTCACCCCCACAATTTTTGGCGCCAATCCGCCAAAAATAAAAAAGGATGAAATTGTATTTTCAGAGAACAGGTTCTTTGTTACCGACTCAACTTTTTTTGAATTTTTTCCTTACGAGTTCAAATACGGAAGCATCGAAACTGCTTTATCTGATCCTTATTCAGTGGTTTTGACAGAAGAAACTGCCATACGTTATTTTGGTGATGCTGACCCGACAGGTAAATCTCTTTTATATAACGACACAATCAGTCTTACCGTAACCGGTGTGCTTAAGAAACCGACATTTAACACACACCTGCAATTTGATTTTTTAACCAACGCCCGTAACATTATCCGTCTGTCTATCCCGCCCGATATTGATTTGGAGAATGCCTATGTGCTCATGTGGCATTACGGGTATATCCGGTTGCGCGATGGAAAGGATGCGGCAGGGCTTCAGGCAAAGCTGAAGGATTTTTCCAACAGGCATTATACGCAACGCTATAAGGATAACAACGGAAGGTTGGAGTTGCAGGCAATAGGTGACATTCATTTGAAATCAACCGATATGATAGCTGGCGATATTTCCGCACCAGGAAACATTGCTTATGTGTATGTGCTCGGCATAGTGGGTATATGTGTGCTGGGAGTGGCCTGCTTCAATTTTATTAACCTGGCCACTTCACGGTATTTGTCGAGATCAAAGGAAGTAGGTATCCGCAAGGCAATCGGGGCGGAGAGAAAACAACTCATTGGCCAGTTCATCAGCGAAGCAACCGTAATTACTTTTTTGGCTGGGTTTGTTTCTGTTATCCTGGTGATTGTGCTTTTGCCGTCTTTCAATTCGCTGGCAAATGCCAGCCTTACGCTTGCTGAAGTATTTTCTCTGACAGGTATAACCAGGATTTTTGTGTTGTTCGTATTAGTGGGAACTATTTCCGGGTTTTATCCCGCTGTTGTGCTTTCGGGGATGAAGCCTGCTTTGGTGCTGAAAGGAAGCGTTCAGGCGCCAGCATCCAAATTCAACCTGCGTAAGTGGCTGGTCGTATTGCAGTTCACGGTTTCGCTGGTGCTCATCATGGGCACATTCATTGTGATGAGCCAGCTTCACTACCTGAGAAACAAGGATATGGGTTTTGACAAGGAGCAAGTCCTGGTTATTAGCGACCCCGGCATTCCCACTGTATCGCGCTTTCCTGTGCTGAAAGATAAATTGCTGGCTGCCTCTTTCATACAAAATGTAACCAGCCTTTCGCACGACCTGGGGCAAAAGAATTTACCTTTTTATCCTGTAAAACGCGAAGGCAAAGATGAAGAAGTTATGCTCCCTATACTGTTTACAGGTTTCGATTTTTTGGAAACATTTAACATAAAAATGAAGCAGGGACGTTTTTTTGATATTCATGCAAGAGGCGACAGCGCACTATCATTTATAATTAATGAATCGGCAGCCAAAAGCTTTGGATGGGACGATGCCGAAAATAAAGCGCTCACGTTCGGGGCGAATCCCAACCCGAACCACCGGGTGATCGGGGTGATTGAAGATTTTAATTTTAACCCGCTCCAAAGCGAGGTAAGTCCGCTGGTGATTAAGTTCGGTGGCTTTTTTGCCAGTCTGGCGATCAAGCTGAAAGACGGGGATCATTCGAGCCAGGTAGAAGAAATTGAACGCATCTGGAAAGAAGTTTACCCGGAAGCCTCCTTTAACTATTATTTTTTAGATCAAGGCATTGACAAGGCGTATGCGGAAGAGGATAAACTCGCAAAGATATATTCGCTGTTTTGCGGGTTGGCAATCTTCATTGCTTGTCTTGGCCTTTTTGCGCTGGCATCCTACACGGTAGAAAAACGAAAGAAAGAAATTGCCGTGCGCAAGGTGCTTGGCTCAACAGCTTCGGGCATCACACTTCTAATCTACAAAGAATTTATGCTTCTGATAGCCGGAGCATTTTTGTTGGCCTCACCGATAGCGTTTTTTGTATTCAATAACTGGCTTGAGAAATTTGCTTACCGTGTGGCAATAGAGTTTTGGGTGTTTCTCGTGGCGCTTGGATGTGTGTCGGCTATTGCAGCCATTACCGTGCTGTACCAAACATTAAAAGCAGGTATGATGAATCCGGCTGTTGTATTAAAGAATGAATGACGAAATACTATCAAGTACAGTTTACCCATCAATAGCCTTCAATGCCTTTTTTGCTCCTTCATTGCCGGGGTTTAGTCTCACCGACTTTTGGTAACTTTCTTTTGCCAGTTGCTTTTCACCGTTATATAATCACCTGAAAGGGTTGATAAATATTTGCTTCTGAATTTTCAATTATGCGTGATGATTAAAACTATTCACCTGGCTGAATAGTCTTTCGTATATATGAAACATTATCTGAATCACCCGGTGCCTTGTGTAAAGATTTTCGCACAAACGTGTTTATTGCTTATGTTATCCCAGCCCCTTCAGGCGCAAGGAGAGATTAATATAAAGAAGGTACGCAACAGCATAGAAAAATATATCGCGTCTGTAGCTGCTTATGGAAATGCAGGACAAGTATTGGTAGCCCGGCACAGTGAAGTGATGGTTAATTTAAGCTACGGCTATGCGAACCGCGAAGCGCAGGAGCCGGTACAGCCGAATACTATTTTTGAAATAGCCTCCGTATCAAAAATGTTTACGGCTGCGGCTATCCTGAAGCTTCAGTCGGAAGGAAAGCTCAGCGTGAGCGATAAAATTTCAGATTTTTTTGAGAACGTACCGCCCGACAAAAATACCATCACCATTCACCAGCTATTGACACATTCATCCGGCATACGCGGTGGCGACCTGGCTGCTGATTTTGAAAACATATCAAAGCCGGATTTGGTGTCGAGGATTTTGGTTTCTCCGTTACGGACAGCTCCGGGCGCTAAATGGATTTACTCGAATGCAGGCTATAACCTGCTAGCCGCCATCATTGAAAAACAATCCGGCAAGACTTACGATCAATACCTGACCGATACTTTTTTTAAGCCGTTGAAAATGGCAAGCTCCGGTGTTAATAATACCCCGTTTCTCCTCGGTAAACCTGTTGCAACAGCCTACCAGGGCAATAAAAACAACGGGAACGCGAAAGCTCAGCATTTTAATCCGCGCACGTGGGGTGGCGGATCTGTTTGTTCAACAGTTTCAGATTTGTATATGTGGGAGCGGGCTTTACATGCAGGCAAGGTACTTCCGGGCAAAGAGCTTGTGCTGATGTTCGCCCAACATATACCGGCAGGAAATGACGGCTATACATATTATGGGTACGGACTCTTTAATTATAAGAATCCCGCAGATAACAATACGGTCATTGACCACGGAGGCGACACGGAACGCGGGTTTAATGCAACGTTCAGAATGTTCAGGGACATTAACCTTACCTATATCTTTGTTTCCAACGCCCAGCAGCCGGGCGGTACGTGGGATCGTTGGTTTATGGATCGCAATATCCGTAATCTGGTTTACGGACAGCCGGTAACAATGCCGCCTGCTGTTATGAAAACCAGCCGGGATGAGCTTCAAAAGTATGCAGGCGCTTATTATTATAATGATTCAAAGCTGGAGGTTTCCATACTGGGCAATAACCTGGTCATAGAAGCTGACGGGGAAGATGCCGTAAACCTTTTGTACGGATTTACGGAAGAGCAGAAAAATAAGATAAGCATAATCCAAAAGTCGTTGTCAAAAATTCTGGATGATTATAAAAATGGTACTGCCCACGGACTGGAAGAGTTTTTAAGCGAACGCGGACGCAGCGACTTTATCGAAGAGCGTGCTATGCTGACCGAAAAATTCGGACAATTAAGAAACTATCACATTCAGGGTACGTTTCCGGATGCCCGCGACCCGAATTTCTGGATTTGCGCTGCGCGGCTGGAGTATGAAAAAAGGACGGTAAGCTATTTCTCCATGTGGCTGCTGAATGCTGACGATAATATTACACTTGATTTTGCCACAGCCGATCTCGAATCAAGAATTAATTTGCGGTTTGCCCGAACAGGCGTTGACAGCTTTACTTCCTACAATTTTTTTTCAGATAAAGCCACAACCCTTGACTTTATGAAATCTTCAGATGGCAAGACTTCCATCAGGTGTAATGACGGTCAGGAAATCTTTTACAAAAAATAAAAGCATGAAGCCTGTTTACATTATTTTTACGTTAGCCTTTCTTCATCCTGTGTTGATGCTGTCGCAGGACGTATCAAAAGAAGACCAGTTTGCTCAGTATATAAAAGGCTATGAATCAATAGGCTCTTTTAGCGGCAGTGTTCTTATTGTAAAGAACGGCCGGATTCTTCTGAACAAGGGCTACGGCATGGCCGATTATGAAAGATCAATACCCAATACTCCCGAAACAAGGTTCTACCTCGGGTCAAACTCAAAAATTTTTACCGCCACGGCAATCCTGATACTTGAAGAAAGAGGACTTCTTAAAACAGAAGACTTGATCGGGCGATATGTTGATGATTTTCCGGCAGGCGACAAAATAACCATTCACCAGCTTCTTACGCACACATCGGGCATTGCTTACGAGCTTCCCTTGTTCAGGGATGAAGGAGCCAACCAGGAAATTTGGGCGACACCGAGAAGCCTTGAAGAGCAGGTGCAGATGGTAAAGGAATTGACGCCTGCGGCAGAGCCTGGTGCCAAGGTGATTTACAGCAATAATAATTACAGGATGCTGGCCTACATCATCGAGAAAGTATCCGGCAAATCGTATGGTAGCTTTATAGCAGATGAAATCTTTAAGCCCTGCGGCATGACAGGTTCAGGCCATGACGGTACGGGTTTAAAGATCAATCGGCTGGCCGTGGGATATTTCCCCGAAGGATTAACAGGCTTAACACGATCATTCAAAATGGACTGGTCTAATAAAATTGGCCAGGCCTCCGTTTACTCCACAACAGGCGATATGTTTAAATTTTATAATGCCGTTTTTACCCGTAAGCTGCTGAACGATGCTTCTGTAAAAAAGATGTGCACACCGTTTGCCAAAAGTTCGGTAGGCACTTATGGTTATGGACTATTTGTTTCACCCGGTGATATTTACGGCTTCAACGGAAGATCACCCGGTTTTGCTTCTGAGCTGCGGTACTATGATCAGCAGGATAAGGTCTTTATCGCTGTTCTTTCCAACAACTACTCGGCTCCTGTGCTTAGAATCATGAACAAGGCAGCAAGCATATTTATCCGTGGCGAATACCGGGATATTCAGATTGGCGCCCCGGTATCGCTTGACAGTATCCAGTTGGATTCGTTCACGGGAAGTTATTCAGGAGGGCAGGATTTTGTAATGCCTAACGCAAAGCTCGAAGTGATCAGGAAAGAAAACTACCTGACTATCTTATGGAAATTAAGCGGGGGAAGAGAATCTATTCTGATACCGCAGTCCGCCAATTCATTTCTTGATAAAACCTTTTGGTCAATGCTGCGGTTTGAAAAAAACGATAAAGGCGAAGTTGACCGCCTCGTCTATATATCGTTTGGAAAAGAATATGTGGCTCTCAGAACAGACTGAGAGCTATCCTTAATGGATACCCGAATCACCCGGTAATGATATGGTTTGACCATACACCTGATGGTGGTAATATGTTGCTCTCTGCAATCCAAAATTGTTGTTGGTGAGCCTTCATGCAAAATTCAAACAACGCAGAGCATACCAAATATGTAGTGCGATCATATTATCCTTTCCCTTTACCCCTATACAGCCAATGAGCATCAAGAACTGAAAGAATAAATATAACTCCACCCATACATAAACTGGTTAGTAATATGGAATGGTTGAAATCTGCCTTACTCTCAACAAGAGAAAGCATTGGGAATGAATACGGGAAATAAAAAGCATACTTCCAGCTCTGAATGCTGATTGCCCCTACAAGTGCGGCACCAAGACCCAGAGAAAGCGGAATAGCAAAATTTCGAAACCGGTAACTTAGCCAATTCTGAATCGACCAGATACCTAAACTTGCTATCCAACCTTTGATGGCAGTGGGTAGCAGGATACCCCACAATGCCTCCCAATAATTTGTAAGTTCCCATGCAGGATATTTTTTGCTCAGTATGAAACCCACAACAACAATAAACATTGCATACAAGATTAAACTCAGTCCAATCAACAGATAAACGAATAAACTCTTAGCAAAAAAAATACCCCACCTTGGAATGGGCAGTGCGTAGAGATGCTTCCACATATTTGCTTGATGATCGGTTTGGTAGATTAGTGCCGTTAACAGGCATATAGCAAGCGGTAAAAGCAGGGTGTACAGGCCTTCAAAGGATTGATTGGCGACTGCCTGCCATGCATCAGAATCATGTTTGATGATTCTATCACCTACATGATATAGCGTTAAATAAATAAGTACACTATAAATGATAGGTGCACCTATCGTTAACCAGGGTATGAAAGTTCCTTTAGCCTTGCTAAACTCTGAACCCAATGAACGTATGAGAAATGAGTTATTCATAGTGCTTGCTCAGTTAATTCTATAAATAGTGATTCAAGATTACTTGCTTTATGCTCTATACGGGATACCGAAATGCCCTGATTAATCAGAAGTTTGTTGGCAGAAGAAATAATAAGATCATCATCAACATGGAGTGTAAGCCAACTTGCCTCTATCGAAGTTTTAATAGAGGGCATACGGTTGTTAATAATTTGCTCCGCCACCGCAGCGTTGTCAACTTTAAATCGAATGATATTCTTGTGTAGCAAAGCTTCAAGTTCATTGAGCGCGCCCTCAAAAACGCATTTACCTGTTTTTAGAATCCCTACATGAGTGGCCATCTTTTCAATTTCACCTAACAGATGGCTGGATAGGAATATAGTTTTATTATGATGCCGGTGAAGATCAACGATGAACTCGCGCATTTCCTTAATGCCGGTAGGGTCAAGTCCATTAGTAGGCTCGTCCAGGATCAGAACGTCCGGATTATTTAATAAGGCAATGGCCAGCCCCAGCCGTTGCTTCATGCCTAATGAATACTTTTTGGTTGGAACATGAGCGTCATGATTCAATTTTACAATTTCAAGCACTTCATCAATTTTCGTTTTTGTTATATTGCCAATCAGCTTACGTGTCAATTCAAGATTCTCATACCCTGAGAGGTGAGGGTACAAGGAAGGAGCTTCAACAAGAGATCCAATATTTTGTAAAATTGCTGTACGATAACGCTTCAGTGATTTGTTAAAAAGATTGATGTTATCACTTCTATGGGGGATCAGACCGAGCATAAGCCGAATTGTAGTAGTTTTCCCTGAACCATTTGGGCCCAGAAACCCATAAATGGAATTGCGTGGCACGTGTATTGACAAATTGTCGAGTATCTTTTTTGACGAATAAGCAAAATTGAGATTTTGGATTGAGATGATGTTTTCCATGCTAATAAATTATGCGCTGATACTTCTGTAAGACAATCTCAGATAAAATTTGTTACACAGTTTTTGAAAGTCATATCACCCGAAAAGGGTTATGAAACCACAGAGATAATTCAGTGTTAAGGAAAAATTGCTGTTTATGTAAATTCTACGACCTTTTAAACGTGTTGTTCGTTGCTTTAGGACAAACTCAATAATCTATGCAACGAATATTCCGAACAAGATACCTGATACTGGTACTGATCATGCTTGTATGCTTTACCCCGCGAAGCCATGCACAAAAATCAAAAGGTAAAAAGACACCCCAACCGCAAGCTAAACCTGCCGAGGAGCCTAAGAAAGACAAAGGGCCTTTTAAACCTTACTCCGAGGTTATCACCAAAAAAGCTGTTTCCGATCCCGGTGTATTCACCGTGCATAAAGTAGAGAGTAAACATTATTTTGAAATACCGGATTCACTTTTATCCAAACGCGAATTTCTGTTGAGCTCCAAGACTTCCGGGTTTGTAGAAAATCTCGATTTCGGTGGGGCAGGGATGGCGCCCAAGAGCGAGCAGGTTGTCCGGTGGGATAAGGTTGATAATAAGATTTTACTCAGGGTTGTATCGTACAACAATATTGCCAGCGAAGAATTGCCGATCTATAAATCGGTGAAGTACAACAACTTTGAGCCGGTATTGTATTCATTCGATATACAAGCCATCGGTAAAGATTCGTTAAGCTATGTTATCAGCGTAGATGAACTG
Organism: Cyclobacteriaceae bacterium; assembly: GCA_026129485.1. GTDB lineage: Bacteria > Bacteroidota > Bacteroidia > Cytophagales > Cyclobacteriaceae > ELB16-189. Next base: position 26,741 of record JAHCHY010000002.1, on the reverse strand, counting down.
TTTACTACGGATGTTGATTTCCTGGGGCCTTTATCCAATGAGCAACGCAAGGATTTCCAGATCAGGAATCTTGACCGAAACCGGTCGCTGATCACATCTGTAAAAAGTTTTCCGCAGAATGTTGAAGTCCGCCATATTCTCACATATGCAGGAACGCAAATACCTTCCAACAAAGAAACCAGTTCGCTGTCTGTTGAAATGAACCAGTCGTTTGTGTTGCTTCCCGAAAAGCCCATGATGCCCCGGCTGTACGATCCGCGTGTCGGATTTTTTTCTGTTCAAGTGAATGACTACGGATCGCCTGAGCATAAGACCGTTAAAAAACAGTTCATCACCCGCTGGCGGCTGGAGCCTAAAGACTGGGATGCTTACAACCGGGGAGAGTTGGTGGAACCGGTAAAGCCGATTGTCTATTACATCGACCCTGCCACTCCGGTTCAGTGGCGAAAATATTTGAAGCAGGGTGTTGAAGACTGGCAGCAGGCATTTGAAAAAATAGGTTTCAAAAATGCCATCGTGGCAAAGGATGCCCCCACACCGGAAGAAGACCCTGACTGGAGCCCGGAAGACATTCGCTATTCGGTGATCCGCTACATTGCCACAACCATTATAAACGCACAAGGCCCGCATACACACGATCCCCGCTCGGGCGAGATCATCGAGAGCGATATTCTCTGGTATCACAACGTAACCAAATGGCTGCGTGCGCTTACGCTTACACAAACAGGCGTTGTAAATCCGAATGCCCGTAAGCCTAAGCTGTCCGATGAAGATATGGGATTAATGATCCGTTATGTGTGCGCGCACGAAGTAGGGCACACGCTTGGCTTTCCGCACAACATGGGCGCAAGCTATGCCTACCCTGTTGACTCTTTGCGGTCGGCAACCTTTACAAAAAAATGGGGCATTACACCCAGCATTATGGACTACGCCCGGGCAAACTATGTGGCGCAGCCGGGCGATGAAGGCGTTCATCTCTTTAATAATAAGATAGGCCCGTATGATGACTATGCCATTATGTGGGGCTATAAGCCCATACCCGGTGCAACAACACCCGAAGAAGAAACGAAGACATTGAATCAGTGGATTACCGAGCGTGCCGGCAACCCGGTTTATAAATTCGGTCGGCAAACCTTTCTTCGCCATGTTGACCCGAGGTCGCAAACCGAAGATTTGGGCAATGATGCCGTTAAGGCCGGAACTTATGGCATAGAAAATTTAAAACGCATTGTTCCTCAATTAATGAGTTGGACGTCCGAGCCGGGAAAGAATTATGAAACGTTGCAGGAATCGTACAGCGATGCGGTTAACCAGTGGAGCCGGTACATTGGTCATGTTGTGCATAACATAGGCGGTGTGTATGAAACCTATAAAACATCCGATCAAAATGGACCGGTCTATGAATACGTTCCTAAAAAGAAGCAGCAGGAAGCTATGAAATTCCTTAACCAACAGGCATTTCAAAAACCCGCCTATTTAGTGGATGAAAATATTTTAAGAAGGCTTGAGCATGCCGGTAATGTTGAGCGCATCCGGCAGATACAGGTAAACAACCTGAACCTGCTGTTAGACCCCAGCCGGTTTGCTGTTTTGCTGGATGCAGAATCACTGCAGGGACAACAGGTGTATACCGTTAACGATATGCTGACGGATTTGCGCAACGGCCTGTGGGCCGAATTGAAGACCGGGAAAGAAATTGATATATACCGCAGGAATTTGCAACGGGCACTGATTGATAAATACGGGCAGTTGATGAAAAACGACCAGGTAAATGTAGTACCTGCCGCTCGGAGCGCATTAGGATTTACACCGGTCAATGTAAATCATTCCGACATCCGGCCATTCATTCGGGGTGAATTAAAGATCATCCGGAACAGCTTAAAGCAGGCTCTTGCGCTTACGAAAGACACGGCTACCCGTTATCACATAGAAGAATCAATCGTACGGATTGACCAGATATTAGATCCAAAATAATTTGTAGTTATGTGGAAGACCTGGATACTGACCGCCTGGAGGAATTATTCAAAATACCGGTTCTTTTCGATATTGAACCTGGCAGGTCTTTCGCTTGGCATGGCGTGCCTGCTGGCCATTGTGCTTTACGTGCGCGATGAATTTCAGTACGACAAATTTCACGAGAACGCGGCCAGGATTTACCGCGTAAATGCGATCACCGACTTTGGCGGACAGCAAACACGTTATGCTACCACGTCCACTCCGCTGGCTGAAGCGATCCGCTCGGATATTGCTGACGTAGAAGAAGTCGCACGGATTTTTAACAGGCAGGCTACTATCCGGTTAACAGATGAGGACAGTATAGCTGTGCGTGATAAAAAGTACCTGGAAAATAACTTCTACTTTGCCGACCCGGAGGTTTTGCGTATTCTTTCTTTCTCTTTCATAAACGGAAACAAAGCATCCGCGTTGGTCAACCCGAATCAGTTGGTAATCTGCCGCACCATTGCCGAGAAATATTTTGGATCGGCAGAAACCGCTTTGGGAAAGCAGGTATTGTTTGAAGATTCCATACCCTTAGCGGTAGCTGCGGTTTTTGAAGACCTCCCGGATCAATCATCATTTCCGATAGAAATGCTGGCTCATTTTGAAAATTACTTCACCATTGAGCCGGAAGGCGTGCGGAATTTTTTGAAACGCGACTGGATGTATAACCCGGTTACATGCCTGATCTTATTAAGGGATAACGTTTCACCCGGGAACGTTCAGAAAAAAATACAGGAACTCAATGCCCGGTATGCTGATGACCGCGTGCAAAAAAGTGTTTCGTATGAAGTTCAGCCTTTAGAGCGCATTCATTTGTATTCAGACATCAGCTTTTCCGGCAGCCGCGATGCCATACGGAATATTTATGTGTTCATGGCCGTTGGAGTTTTAATATTGATGATCGCCTGCATTAATTTTGTCAACCTTGCAACCGTGCATTCGCTGAAACGTTCCAAAGAGATCGGCATCCGCAAAGTAATGGGCGCTACTAAGCATACCATAACTAATCAGTTTTTAACAGAGTCGTTATTGCTCGTTTTCTTCGCCATGTTTATGGCTTGCACACTGGTGTTTGTTATGTTGCCGCACATTAATGCTGTCAGTGGTAAAAATTTTTCTGTGGTCACACTGGCCAGCCCTGAAATAGCAGCACTTATATTTCTGCTCTTTATCATTACCGGTATTGCAGCCGGACTTTACCCTGCTTTTTACATCGCCCGTTTTAACCCCGTGGCTTCGCTGAAAGGACTGAAAAACACATCATCAAACCGCAGCCTGCTGTTGCGCAGAATTTTGGTAACGGTTCAGTTTTCAGCTTCTGTAGTATTGATTATTACAACGCTGGTCATTTTTCAACAAATGAAGTTTGTGAGGGAGCAGCCTTTGGGTTTTCAGAAAGAGTTCATGCTGACCCTGCCGCTTTTCAGTTACAGCATCAACTCCGTGCTGGGCGGTGGTGTGGAGCCAACCCTGCGCGGAAGGATGAACGCATTTGAAAACGAATTGCTGACCAATCCTTCCATAGAAGCGGTAACGGTTTCTTCCGTTCTTCCCGGGCAGGGCGCTGTTCCCGCACTGATACAAACAGATGAAATAAGCGGTGAAGACAATGTGTTTGTGCCGGTTGTGAGCGTTGATTACGATTTTCTCGAAACGTATAACATGCAGTTGTTAGCCGGGCGCAGCTTTGACCGTGCAGCCGGCACTGACCACTTAGAGGCATTGATTGCAAACGAAGAAGCCGTGAGGTTGCTGGGATTTCAAAATCCGGCAGATGCCCTCGGCAAAACCGTTGAAGTATTGGGGAAGAAGGCGTTCATCATCGGGGTGATTAAAAACTACAACTTTGAAGGATTGAGGCAGGCCTTTCGTCCGCTGTTGCTGGAAGTGAACGTGAGCAAGTTCACTACTTTTTCCATACGCCTTAACGGGAAGAACATCCCGCAATCCATCGAAACGGTTAAAAAAGTATGGGACACTGTTTTCCCTGAAAAAGTATTCGAGTACGAGTTTTTGGATACCTGGTTGCAGCAGAGCTATGAGCGTGAGCAGCAATTCGGCAAACTCATTAACTTCTTTTCTGCACTGGCTGTATTCATTTCGTCATTGGGTCTTTTTGGGCTTGCGGCATACATCGGGCATCAGAAACAAAAAGAAGCCGGGATACGAAAAGTGTTGGGCGCCAGCACGGCCGAAGTTTTCTATGCACAGTCAAAAGAATTTATCCTGTTAATTGTAATATCGGTTGTCGTGGCTATGCCCCTGGGGTATTGGCTTTCCAATCATTGGCTGGCAAGCTTTGCCTTTCGTATTTCCTTAGACGCTATGCCGTTCCTTATATCGTTTATGCTAATGACGGTGGTAGTCTTTCTGACAACAGCGTGGCAAACCTATCAAACTGCAAAGGTAAATCCTGCCGATACATTGCGCAGTGAATAAATACATATAAAGATTGCTATTTTCGGGTTCTTATGAAGTCCAGGTACACGTTAGCGGTAATGCTTGCAGTTTTGCTCTTATCCTGGTTTCCGGGTAAGGCCCAGGATTTTTCATTTATCCGCTTTGGTCAGAACGAAGGATTGCGGCATTCGCAGGTTTTGGATATTGCACAGGACAGGAACGCAAATTTATGGCTGGGAACAGCAACACGCTCCATCTACCGGTTTGACGGCCGGCAGTTTTTTGAGTATAAAATAACTATCCCCGGTTTTGCAGGATCGCTTTTTACGTTCAAGGTTCAGCCTGACGTAGGCAATAACATTTGGGTGCTCACCAACGTGGGGCTGGTATATTTTAACGGGGAAGACTCCAGGGTAATCCCTGGTAAAGGCGATTTGCGCTTAGGCATCAATACTAAGCTTGTCTTAGATAAAAACAACACTCCGTGGGTACTGGATGCGAAAGGAGATGTATTTACATTAACAAACGACACGCTGACTATCCGTGAAGATATTCATACTGCGTTAGGTTCAAAGTCTGCGGGTTTCTTTTTCAATGAACAGCAATCGCTTTGCGTGTATTCACATACCAATTCGGTTGTTTCGGTAAGTGCTGACGGAACAATCAGCAAAGAAGAAACCGGCTGGAACAATCCTGACAAGATACAGCTTGTAACAAATGCAGGCAGATCATACTATTTGATAGCAGGTCTATCCGCTATTTACGGATATGATCTTCATACGAAAAAGCTGGATACGTTACTTATCGAAGAAAAGCCCACGAAAATTAACCAGATGGCCATCGACCCTGACGGCCAGGTATGGGTACTGTCGGCCGGAAAAGTTTTCGTTATAGACAACCATAAAAAACGGCAATGGATTTCGGATGATTACGAGCTGTTCAGCAATGATGCGCTATGCCTGTTCAACGATACGGAAAAAGGCGTCTGGTTTTCCATTGATGTAAAAGGCATCAGCAAGTTCAGGAAACAACCCTGGCGATTAATACCCGAAACAGTAAACAACGACATAACAGCAATACTGCAAAACCCCGCAGACGGCTCTGTTTTATATGGAACTTTTAATGGCGGCATTTTGGGATACGGAAAGCCGTTATTGGTTGGCAAGCCTGTTACTTCCCTGTTGGCGCGTAGTAAGCATGAGATTTTTGTGGGCACATTAAAAGAAGGATTGTTCAGGATCACAGACGGCAGGCCGCAGCGCATTTTCCCGGATGCAGGCACTGCACTTTCTGTTCACGGGGTAGGTGTATGGGGCAACTCAATCCTGGCAGGAGCGCCTAACGGGCTATACCTTTTGAAAGATAAAGGAGCCGGGAATTTACACACACGTCAGTTGGTAAGAATGCCGGGTGTCAGCAACCCGGTTGTTATAAACGATACCGTTTATTTCAGAACAGCAGGAGCAGCGGGCGGGATTATGAAGCTGGCAGGGGATAGTGTTGTACAGGTAGGACCGGATTTTCTGAAAACCTCAACCGTATATGGCATTAAGCAATACCCCGGCAACGGGTATATTGTTTTTGGAGAGTTCCCGCATATCCTGTTTTTTGATGAAGCCTTCCGGCAGACTGCAAGTCTTGACCTGTCTTCTGTCCTTTCAAATATTTTGCTGGTGGAGTGGATCACTCCTGAGAAGTGGCTGGTGGGATCTAATGACGGACTTTACCAGCTTCATATTGAAAATAAAGTATTGAAGTCGGTAAAGAAATATGAAAAAGTGGATGGGTACGGAGGCGAGGAGCTTTATGTTAATGCAGTTATAAAGAGAAGCAACGGGGAAATTATTATCGGAACGGTGAACGGGGCTTACCGGTATAATCCTGCTGCCGAACACCAGGATGTTTCTTCGCCTGTCGCCTATTTAACAGGCGTGCAGGTAAGAACAAAAGAAATAACAGATAGTGATAATGTGGAAGGGTATTTCAGACTGCCGGTTAATCTCATGCTGAAGCATAACGAGAACAGCATTGCGTTTTCATTTTCCGCTTCAAACCTTTCAAATCCTTATAATATTTCTTTTCATCATAAGCTGGAAGGATTGGAAACAGGCTGGTCGGGTGTGGGGACCCCGCAGGAAGTTATATATTCCAACCTCCCCCCGGGAAGCTATACATTTATGGTGCAGGCCGTGAGCGAAAACAAAGTATGGGGCAGCATGACAACCTATTCGTTTACCATTGCCCCGGCTTTCTGGCAGACTACTGCTTTTTTTATTGCGATGTCGCTTCTCGTTGTTGTGCTGATCATCGCTGCGTTTTATGTTGCAACGGTTATGCGTATTCGAAAATTAAGACTAAAAGAACAGGTGCGCATGGCCGAGTCGATGCGTTTAAAGAAACAAATGGCCATGGATTTTCATGACGAAATGGGGAACAGGCTGGCCAGCATGCTTACCCAGGCCAGCTTGCTGAAAAACAAGCATCCTTCCGGTGAGTTTTATGCAGTCTTCGATTTTTTTGAACGCACGGCCCATGCTATTTTTCACGGCACAAAAGATTTTATCTGGTCAATTGATGTGAAATCCAATAACCTGAAAGAGGCTATTTCGTATTTGCGGGATTTTGGCGCTAACTACTTTGAAAAGAATGGGATTAATTTTCATGTGTCATCAGAAATACTGTCGTTAGATTTTGATATTGCCATGAATGAAGGGCACAACCGGCATCTGATATTAATATTTAAAGAGGCTATGACCAATTCATTAAAGCACGCACGGGCAGGCAATGTGTATTTTAATGTTTCTAAAATCCAGGATGGTTTTGTATTGACTTTTGAAGATGACGGAATTGGCATTCATCAGGCACAACCGGGAAACGGGATGCGCAACATGCGTGTACGGGCGGCCAAGATCGGGGGCAAAGTAGAAATGCTGGACAGGCCGGGCGGGGGAACGATGATACAGCTTGTTATAAAACTTTGAAGGCATGAAGCACTACAACGAAACTTTGAGAAGAATAGTTATTATAGAGGACAATGATGAATTACGTTCGGCCTACGACATTATTATACGCGGCCTTGCCGATTATATTGTTGTGGGCGCGTATGCTTCGTGCGAAGAAGCCATTAAACGGCTTTCCAAAGACAATCCTGATCTTGTTCTTATGGATCTGTCATTGCCCGGCATAAGCGGTATGGAAGGCATTTCGTACATCAAAAGAAAAATGAGCGCTGTAAAAATTATCGTGCTCACCGTGCATGATGATTCGGAAAATGTGTTCAATGCTTTTTGCGCGGGCGCCATGGGGTACATCACCAAAGATGCCAACCACAATCAATTGATTGCGGCCATTAATGAAGTGTTTACCGGGGGTGCGCCCATGAGCCCCAAGATTGCCAGCATGATCATCAATTCTTTTCACAGAAACCCGAAGTCGCCTTTAACGGAACGGGAAACAGATGTTTTAAAAAGCCTCGCCCGTGGTGTAACGTACGATTATATTGCCAAAGACCTCTCGATAAGTAAGGATACGGTGAAAACTCACATCAGGCATATCTACGAGAAGCTGCACGTAACCAATAAATCCGAGGCGTTGATAAAAGCGCGAAAAGATAATTTAGTGTAAAAGCGCATCACCCCTTTGTAGTGATGCATGGCCGTACAGGGCTGAGTACGTTTGTAAAAAAAGTATGACAAGGCCCATCACGAAAAAGAGAATTGTTGTTGTTGAAGATGACCCTGACATCCGGGATTCATACAAGCTGATCATTAACAGCTCAAGCCAATACGATGTTGTGGGAGCATACGAGTCGTGCGAAGATTGCATCGCAGAGATCAGGAAAATATTGCCCCATATTATTTTAATGGATATAGGGCTTCCCGGTATGAATGGTGTTCAGGGAACAGCCGCCATTAAAAAAATCCTTCCGTATGTGGAGATTGTGATCATGAGCGTGTACGAGGATACGGAGCTGGTATTTGAATCCCTTAAAAACGGGGCATCGGGTTATATTTCAAAAAGCTCGAATTACCTCGAATTGTTAAATGCCCTTGATGAAATCTGCAAGGGCGGGGCGCCCATGAGCTCTAAAATTGCGCGTATGGTGGTGGATGATTTTCACACCAGCCTGCATAGCCCGTTAAGCAACCGCGAAAAAGAAGTGCTTCATCATATTTCGCATGGAAAAACGTACATCCAGATAGCGAAAGAAATGGGTATCTCGAAAGAAACGGCAAAAACGCACACCAAGAACATCTACAAGAAGCTGCACGTGAATAAAAAATCTGCGGCAATATCAAAAGCCATAAGCGAGAAAATAATATCCCGTTAACAAAGCGGCAACAGCGCAGTAAAAGTTCTGAATTTTACGAGGTAGCCATTCTCATGCTTCATACTGAAAATTGGGGTATAAGCTTATAAGTGCACGCAGGATCCTCCTGTTTGATAACCTTTTTCGGCTGATTCATTTTAATGATTCACTCTTCACTTTTGAAGACTGAATTATGTTCAATAAAACTTTAGACTCTATGAGAAAAATTCTACTCTTGATTTTTTGTTGTTCTTTCCTCGCTGTAAACGCACAGCAAAGGATTGTATCGGGTAAAGTTACTTCTGCTGAAGACGGAAGCGCATTGCCGGGTGTGAGTGTTTTGCTGAAAGGCACGAGTGTCGGGACGTCAACAGATGCCGATGGAAAATATTCGCTGTCGGTACCTGCTTCGGGCGGTTCGCTTGTATTCTCCTTTATCGGGTCAAAAACCCAGGAGGTTGTAATTGGCGAAAGAAGCCTTATTGATGTTTCTCTTATGCAGGATGTTACACAACTTTCTGAAGTTATTGTAACAGCTCAAGGCATTGAAAGAGATAACAGAAGCCTGGGATATGCCCTGCAAACTGTTAAAGGGTCTGACGTAGCCCAACGATCAGAAACCAATCTCCTGAATACCTTACAGGGCAAATTATCGGGCGTAAATATAACCGGGGCCAGCGGGGGCGCTGGTGCGAGCACGAACATCAACATTCGCGGCATTACATCGTTCAGCGGCAGTAATCAGCCGTTGATTGTTGTGGATGGGATCATATTTAATAATGCTGTAAACCAGACATTAAATACGTTGTTTGGAAACCAGCCTACTAACCGGTTGAATGACATTAGCCCGGAGAACATAGAAAGCCTGACCGTGCTTAAAGGGCCTGCTGCCTCGGTACTGTACGGGTCAAGGGCAGCGAGTGGTGTTATCGTGATCACAACAAAGAAAGGAGGAACAGCTTCCGGTAAAACCGAAGTAACCCTTACTTCTTCCGTTAATTTTCAAGATGTTTATGGTCTGGCGAAGCTCCAAAACCGGTACGGTCAGGGATTAAACAACGATTTTAATAACACTGCGACCAACTCGTGGGGACCTGCTTTTGGCGGAAGCCTTACAGAAGTAACAACTATCCAGGGAGAAACCGTACCATACAAGGCATTCCCGAACAATGTAGAAGGATTCTTCAACCGGGGGCGTATAGTCCAGAATGGAATTAACATTGCTTCCGGTGATAAAGATAAAAATGCCGGCCTGTCGATTTCAAGCACATTCCAGGACGGTATAATTCCCAATACAGGATATACACGAAACAGCATCCAGCTAAGCGGAAACAATAAACTGAATAACGGCTTAAAAATAGGCTCTTCGATTTCTTATGTCCGGAGCACGCAGGACGGAATGCCCCAGGGAAACGGTGCAAGTGCATTGGGGCAGATCACCAGGATACCCAGGAGCTATGATCTGCTGGGGCGTCCCTATAAAGATGCCAATGGAAAAAGTATTTTTTACAACCTGACCCAAAACCATCCGCTTTGGAACACGGAGTATGAAACCCTGAAATCCACGGTTGACCGCATATTCGGGCATGTAACATTAGGGTATGATATAAAGCCCTGGCTGAATGTTTCTTACCGCGCTACAGGAGATGTCTATACAGACAGGCGCAAGTCTGTACGTTCAATCGGTGCAGCACGCGCACCGCTTGGCCAGATTACGGAAGATATATTCTATGCTGCTGAATACAATGGCGATCTGATGATCACCGCTTCAAAAAATAACCTGTTTCTGAATGGGCTCAATGCCAGCTTGCTGGTCGGCCAGAATATAAATGAAAGGTCAACTCAAAATACTTATACAGATGCCCAGGAATTAACGATTCTGGGATTTGATAATGTAAGCAATGGCACAGTTTATACCGGTAGTGGGGATAATAAATCATTAAGAAGGCTTGTTGGCTTTTACAGCTCGCTGAACCTGAGCTATAATAATTACCTTTTCCTTGAATTGCAGGGACGCATAGATAAATCTTCTACACTTCCTGCAGGCAACAACAGCTTTTTTTACCCGGGTGTATCGGTCAGCTTTGTTCCCACGGATGCTTTTGACTTTCAATCGAAAATCCTCTCGTATGCCAAGATCAGGGGAAGCATTGCCAAAGTTGGTAAAGACGCCAATGTTTACCTGTTAAAGTCGTTTTATGAAACCAGCACGCAGGGAAATAACCTGGCCAGTATCACCTTCCCGATGAACATCGGGGGCGATAACATACCGGGGTTCCAGGCGGCTTCGCGTATAGGAAGCAATACATTGACCCCCGAGTTTACAACCACGTATGAAGGAGGAGTTAACGTTGGGCTTTTCAAAAACAAGCTCAGCGTGGATGTCGGTTATTTCTACACAGAAAGCAGCAACCAGATTTTTAACGTAGCGATTTCCAATTCTTCAGGTTTCGACACGCGAACAACGAATGTCGGCATGATCACCAACAAGGGATGGGAAGTTGAGTTATCGGCCACACCGATCAGGACTTCTGATTTTAGCTGGGATATTTCATTTAACTGGACCAGACTTCGGAATAAAGTCGTAGATATAGCCGAAGGCATAACAAGCTCAACGATAATAGGAAATACATTTGGCGGTCTTTCACCATCCATTGCCAGGGGATACCCTTACGGGGTTATTATCGCTACCGGGTATGCTAAAAACGCAAACGGTGATCGCCTGGTGAACCCCAACACCGGGTTATATATGCCGGGCGTAGCCAATACAGTAATAGCCAACCCGAACCCCGAATGGATTTCAGGGTTCACCAACACATTCACCTACAAAGGTATTTCCCTGGCCGCCCTGGTCGATGTAAAATACGGGCATGACCTGTATTCATTCGGGTGGATTGATTTACGAAGCAACGGTAGCCTGGAGATAACAGCTAAAGACAGGGAAATGCCCCGGGTTTTACCGGGCGTGATTGATAACGGGGACGGAACTTTTACAGATAACTATATTCAGGTAAGCGCTCAGAGCTACTGGCAGGGGCTGGGTGGACTGGCAACGGAAGCAGGTGTTTTTAATGCTACCACCTACCGGTTAAGAGAGCTAAGCCTGTCGTACAGCCTGCCGGCCAGCGTGCTATCTAAAACACCATTTGGTTCTGTAAATATTGGTGTGAGCGGCCGTAATCTTTGGTTCTATTCACCCCATGCCCCGGGAGATCCCGAGCTGAACACACAAGGAGCCGGGAACATACAGGGAATGGATCTTAACGGAGCCCCGAACACACGGAATTACGGTTTCAACCTCAGGATTACATTGTAACTAATTAAGCTATCAGCGATGAAAAAAATCAGACTATTATACAAATCAATATTCATACTTCCCCTGCTTGTAATTATGGGAAGCTGTAATGAATTTTTAGATGTTAACCAGAGCCCGAATTTACCGGAACAGGTTCCACCTTCAGTTTTGCTGCCCTCTGCATTAATTGCATCCGCATTTGCCAATGGCAATGAGCTTAATCGTTTCGGTTCTACTGTTATGGATTATACTTACGGGGCCGGAAACAACCCTGGTGCCTATGATATTTATAATATAGACGGTGCTGCTTTTAACAACCAGTGGCGCTTTGAAATTTATGGCGGTGCACTGAACACTTTCCAAAAGCTGATCGAGGCTGCCGAGCCGGTTGGGGGTACGTCCTATACGGGGATTGCCAAAATTATGAAAGCCTATGTTTTTAGTCTTACAACGGATGTTTGGGGAGATATACCATATTCCCAGGCGCTACAGGGTGCTACGTACCCTCAGCCGCGAATAGACAAGCAGGAGGATATATACAAGGGAAATGCAGGGTTGGAAATTCAAAGCCTGTTTGACCTGGTGAGAGAGGGCCTGGCAGATCTGAACACTACCTCGACTATAAACCCGGGAGTTGAGGATGTGGTTTACGGGGGTACAATTGCAAGCTGGAGAAGGGCAGGTTATACCCTGTTGCTTAAGCTGGCGATGCAAATCAGCAATGTAGAGCCGGCCCTGGCTGTAACCATAATCAACGAAGTAATTTCAGCTAATAACTACATCGTTGAAAACAGTCAGAATTTATCGGTAAAATTTGGATCTTCTGTTGGCAGTCAAAGCCCGATTTATACATGGACGTACATCAGCACTTTCCAGAACGACATGATGGTAAGCTCAAATTATGTGAGCCTGCTGGAAGGATTAAATGACCCCCGCCTGGATCTGTTCGTAACCAAGCCCACCGGAAGTTTTGTAACCTATCCGAACGGTTTTGCCGGTACGTTGGCTCCCGCTGCCAACAGATCAAAATGGAGTACGGTCATTACCGGGGCATCGGGAGTTGGCCCGGTACGGCTGATCACAAATGCACAACGTGCATTCTGGCTGGCCGAGGCGGTGCTGTCGCTGGGAGTTACGGTTCCGGGGAAGACAGCCCAGGATCTTTATGAGGAAGGTATTACCGCTTCCATGACAGAGGCCGGAGTGCCTGAAGGGGATATCGACACGTATATTGCAGACCACGCCTTGACCGGAACTACGGAAGAACAAATAGAGCAGATCATTACCCAAAAGTATATCGCCCAAACAGGCAATGGACTGGAAGCATGGCATGATTACAGGAGGACAGGTTATCCCGATTTCCCCGAGCATTTAAACGCTGTGGGTATTGATGGAACAAGACCCAAGCGGGCACAGTACATTGACCAGGAAGTGCAGCGTAACCCTAATTTTAGCCCGGTTGTTCTTCCGAATGTAAGAGTGTGGTGGGATGTTGATTAAGAAATCTAAATACTTACTGAATATGAAATACTTATCAAAAATATTTTACGGTCTGTCAATGCTCCTGCTTGTGTCGTGCAATGATGAGTTTGAAGGAGAGATAGTAAGGGATAATATTCCCGCGACCCCGGTTACGTTTGAAGGGACAACAACTTATGGGTTTAACCCTTATTACACGGTATCCTATGCGGGGAATAATTTTTCCATTACGCTGAAAATCCCGGATAACTCCCCGGTGAAGATAAAGGAAGTTTCAAATATTGTTGCAGGTGCAACTTCTATTAACGCAGCCAGCTTGGGAGATGCGAAGCAATACCTCACAACTGCTGCTGCTGTGAACGGAACAACCTACACACTGACTACATCCATCACCGAGTTCAACTCACGGGCCATAAGCTCGCCTGTTACAGCCGCCCCGGCAGCGGGAGCGCTCGTTGAAAGGGCGTTCATGTTTAAGCTGACCATGGAGGACAACTCGATCATTGTACCTGTGCAATGCAGGATAAGAATAACCCCATAGCATGTAGCTTCTTATTACAAAGAGCCCTGGCCTTAATGTGTCAGGGCTCTTTTTGATAAATGATATTTTTTTATAGAGTATGAGAGAAATTTTAATCATTTATGTTCTCTGCTTTTTATATGGTTCGGTCAGCGCCCAGCATGAATCTGTGCCGGCAATCATTCGCGCTCAAAGTACGTTAAGCGGGCTGGAAAGATCGCTGAGCGACATAGCTGGCGGAGTTACCTCAGGAAACATTACCTATGGTATCCCGATGCCCAAGGGAGAAACCATCGGTGATTTTTACTTAGACAAGAACTGGAACAGGATTTCTATCCTGTTATACCAAAAAGATATATTGCTTGAAGGATACACGGCAAGATGGGATATAAAAAATTCCCGGCTTGAGATCAGGGCTAAGAATACGGAAGAGACAAGAGCGCTTGAAATAGAGAAAATCAAAAGCATGGTTTGGATTGATTCTTCCACCAGCATACCGCGCTATTTTGTGAATGCAAAAGATTATGATTTTAACGGATCAGGCCTGCCGGGTATGTTTGAAGTGCTGGTAGAAGGGAAAACCACACTATTTAAAAGAACCACAAAATATGTTCAGAAAGCGAATTACAACATAGCGATGGATGTTGGGAGCCGTGATGACGTGATCATCGATAAGCATGAATACTATTGGGCAACGGGTGGTCAGGTTCGTGAGCTTCCGCGCGGCAGGAAAATGCTCGGATTATTTCAGGATAAGGGCGCTGAGGTAAAGTCCTATGTTAAGGATAAAGGACTGCGATTAAATAAGGAAGAAGATATTATTCTGTTGTTTAAGTATTATAACAATACTTGAGGAGATAAAAACTTATCTGATCCGGACAATGAATTGATTTAATCACCTGTTCCGGGTGATTCCGGTAATCTATTGCATTTCTATTTTTCCGCTTTAATTAATTCTTTATGAAACGGGAAATTTTAATTGCAGCCTTTATGGTGCTGCTCATCACAGCATCACAGGCTCAACCGGGTTACCATTACTCAATAGACCTCACCCGCGTGGTTGATGATAGGGTTTTTGTAGAATTAAAAGCGCCAAAAATTACAGAACATGAAACAGTCTTTTACCTGCCCAAGATCATCCCCGGCACCTATGCGGTAGCCGACTATGGCCGGTTTATTCACGACCTCGCAGCGTTCGATCAAAAGGGGAGAAGACTGGAAGTAGAAAAGGTAAATGCAAACGGCTGGAAAATTAAAAATGCATCTAGGCTAAATAAGATCACGTATTGGGTTGAAGACATCCTCGATGCTGAAACAGAAGGACCGCACATTTATCCGATGGCTGCCACGAATATTGAGGAAGGCAAAAACTTTGTGATCAACACCAGTGGTTTTTTCGGGTATTTTGAAAACAACAAAGATTTGCCGGTACAGCTCGAAGTAATCCGTTCGCGCGATCATTACGGCTCAACCGGGCTTATCCCCACAGAAGCCGGTGCGCAGCTTCCCAAAGTGAAAAAAGAAATAGCACCGCAAAACGAACACAAGCGCATTGACCGCTACTATGTTGAAAACTACGACCGGCTTATTGATTCGCCATTGATGTATGCGGAACCCGATACGGCCATTATCCGCGTTGCCAATACAGAAGTTTTGATAGGTTCCTATTCGCCAACCGGCAAGATCAACGCAAAGGAAATTGCAGGCACGATCCGGGAAGTGCTGGTGGCCCAATCCAAATACCTGGGAGGGAAGCTGCCGGTTGACAAGTATGCCTTTATATTTTATTTCACCGACAAGCCCATTAATGCCTATGGTGCGCTGGAGCATTGGTATTCTTCCTTTTATTATATGCCTGAAAGAACGATTGACGCCATGAAGCAGCAGCTACGCGATTTTGCCGCGCATGAATTCTTTCACATTGTAACCCCTTTGAATATTCACTCCAAGGAAATACACCGGTTTGAGTTTAATAACCCGGAAATGTCAAAGCACCTCTGGATGTATGAAGGCGTAACCGAATATTTTGCCGGAAATGTGCAGGTAAAGTATGGATTGATTACACCCGATCAATACTTAGGGATGATAAGACAGAAAATGCTCGTAGCCGACCAGTTCCTTGACGATGTGCCCTTCACCGATATAAGCAAATATACCCTCGATAAATATTCTGACCAGTATTATAATGTGTATCAAAAAGGCGCGTTGATCGGCATGTGCCTCGATATAAAATTGAGAACCCTTTCAAACGGTAAATACGGATTGCAGGATTTGATGGCTGATCTGGCTAAGGAATACGGCAAAGATCAGGCATTTGATGATGACGAGCTGTTTGGAAAAATCGAACAACTGACATACCCGGAGATTGGGGATTTTCTCAGGTCATACATTGACGGAACAAAAAGACTTCCCTTCAGCGAAGTCTTTGAAGCAGTTGGAGTTAACTATGAGGCCGAAAAACCTAACTACGAACTTAACATAGGTTTCGGCCCCGCTGCAATAGGTGTAACGGAAGTTGACGGAAAGAAGAAACTCATGGTCAGCAATACCAATGGGCTGACGGAACAGGGAAAATTACTTGGATTAAAAGTGGGGGATGTGCTGATAAGCATTAACGGTAAAGCCATACCGGACCTCGGCCCTGGCATAGGGGAGTTTTTTGATAAAGCAGCGCAGGGCTTGCACGAAGGGGAAACTCTTTCGTATTCAATATTAAGAAAGGATAGTGCGGGAGCACTACAGCCTTTGGAATTGAAAGCAAAAGTGATTACCATTGATATAGTAGAGCATCACATATTAAGCTTTGATGACGACATTTCTCCCGAAAAATTGCTTGTAAGAAAGGCATGGCTGACGGCTGAGTAATAGAAAAAAATTTCCTTTAATTACTTTTTGCCTGCTTGCCACCTTGACCAATCTTTACTTCTTGCAATTTGCTTCCAGTTTAATCTTAATAAGATGAAAACTAAAATTACCCTGCTTGCACTGACTTTGATTTTTTCATGCGGAGAATATGCCATCGCGCAACAGCCGAAACCTGTTTCCGATATTGATTTTGTCAGGATAAAAAACGGTAAAACAGCGGAAGCCATGTTTTACTATGAAAACAACTGGAAAGTTTTCAGGCAACGGGCGCTCGAAAAAGGATATATCAAATCATTTAAGCTGCTCCGTACGCAGGCCGACTCTTTGGCGGACTTTCACATCGTGCTGATAACAGAATACAGCGACTCTATCCAGTACAAGGCAAAAGAGGAAAACTTCATGCCCATTATCCGGGAAGTCGCACGGGGCGGCCCCAAGCTCCTGAACGAGTTAAAACCCCGCGACTTCGTAACGGTAGTTTTCAGCAAAAAGGCAATAACGGAATTTGAAGATTGAGAGTATTGTAAAGAATGAACACAAAATGGATTACGGTTCCACCGGGGAATAATAAATCCCGTCAGGGCCATCGCCAACAGAGATTGTTTTTACAATTTTCCAGTTGGCCGTGCTGATAACCGCTACGCGGTCATACCCACTACATGATACAAACACGTATTTGCTGTCAGTGCTTACGGCCGTACCTACAGGCACGGGCATATTAGGATGCCCGGCAGGAGGGAAAAAAGTTTTATCTGTCAGGTCAATGTCTTTGATATGCTTTTTCAGTCTGGCATCGTATACACTGACATTGCCTGATAAACCATTGCTGACCAATACCTGTTTCCCATTCGGTAGAAACTTGATGCGGTAGGCTATTTGGTGTGCGGGCATTGTGCCTAACACTTCAAAAGTAACTGTACTCATGGCCGTTACGGTGCTGTCTTCGCGGTTGGCTGCCCATACCTCTTTGCCATCGGGTGATACAGCCACACCTTCAATACCCTTTTTAAACTCAAGCTGCCGGAGAAGAATTTTCTCCGCTACATCGATCATGCTTACCGTGCCGGATGCTATGTTTGCCACGTAGGCTTTCTTGTCGGCAGGCGACCACGCTACCATGTGGCTGACAAGTTGGTTTGTTTTGGCAACTTCCGTTACTACGTCCGTTGCGATGTTTACGTTTATCAACACCTGTTTTGCTTCACTGGTTACGAGCACATCATCTTCGTTGATAAACTCTATTCCGTGTGGTCGCACGTATTCACCGGTAGAGATTTCTTTTACGACCTGTTTTTTTGCAATATCAATTACAGAAAGACTGTTACCCAATACCTGTTTATTTCCATAGTTGGCAACAACGACCAGCTTTCCACTGGGCGATACGGCCACCTCATGCGGCCCCTGCCCGACATTCAGTTTAAACAGCTCCGTGCCTTGGCTTATGCTGATAATGGAAACACTGTTTTCGTTTTTGTTAGCCACCAGCAGCGTGCCTTGTGCAAAGCCCGCCTGAAAAACAGACAATAAGCTGATAACAGCGCAAATGATTTTTTTCATAGTATTGGATATTGGTTACATGACTTACCTTTCGTGTGTACGGCTATTGCCCAAGAACCAATGCCTGCTGTAATAAATTATTCACGGCATCATTGTCGTACCAGCCCGAATTCGTAAATACACCGTGTATTGCACGGGTGTTTTGAATATCCTCCAACGGATTTTTATCCAACAACAGGAAGTCTGCTTCTTTGCCCGCTTCAATCGTTCCCGTTCTTGTATTCATTTCCATGAAGGTTGCAGGATTTACTGTTGCGGTTTGCAACGCAGCAAAGGGTGTAAGCCCGGCATCTACCATTGTTTTCAGTTCATCGTGAATAGAGAATCCCGCGACCACAAAAAATTCAGGAGCGTCTGACCCCGCCATTAACGGCACTCCGGCCTTCCATAACTCATACACCATCTTCTTCCTGATGTGAACATATTTTTCCCGACTCTCTAATGGAGCCATATTTTTCAAATAGCTGTTGCGGTATTTCCATTTCTCTTCTTTTGAATCAGATGGCAGGTAATTGTAGTCTGGTTTTTGTTTTATTTCCTCATCGGTAAATGGCAAGCCTGCATTAGTAATGAAAAAGTAATTGGTAGGCGTTACATAAATGCCCGCGTCTTTTACGCTTTTCGCTAATGCAGGAATTTTTGACTCATCTAAGTGAGGCACGGTAGCCCAGGCCGCTTTGCTGTAAATATTAAAATCCGATACGCTTTGCCCGTGATTGTAGCTTGTATCAGGCAGCAACATCTCGATAAACATATCCATGTGCTCAATCTGTTGTTTGGCCGCCAGCGCTTTGGGCAGTTTTACGATAGGCCCTACATGGCCCACAACTTTAATATTTTCTTCGGCAGCCGCCTTTACAACGGCATCAAATATTTCGCTCGCCATCATGAACGTGATCTTGATGGCATCGTAGCCCTGCTCTTTAAACTCCTTTACAGCTTTGGTTGCCTTTTCAGCAGACGCAACAATCTCATAGTTTTTAAAATCAGGCGACCACGGCCATCTCCCCACTAATTGCGGGCAGGCTACTTTCAGTTCAGGCCCGATCCATTTCCCGGTCTTCACATTTTCGCGCGCTTCGAGGTAGGAGGGATGCCCGGTCATGATACGTGCCATAGTGATACCGTTTGCCAGCATCAGCTTCAGCTCGGTTTCATTGGTGTTAACGTGTTTTCCATGCTCGTAGAAAAAATGCGTGTGCATATCAAACAGGCCGGGCATTAAGTATTTGCCTGTTCCGTCAATGACTTTGTAATCTTTCCCGATTTTTACCTTACCGGAATTTCCGATGTTCTTAATGATACCGTCTTCGATCAGTACAGTCTGATTGCTCAGAACTACTTCCCGGTTCATCGGGATAACCGATACATTTTTGATGGCATACCTGTTCTGTGCAGCAGCAGAACCGGACGAAAGGGCTATAAGAATGATAAGCGCGAAAAAATTATGATGTGTACGCATATAGTAACAGGTAGTTAATAAAGCAAACTAAGCAATGAGCTTAAATATTTAATCACCCTTTTCGGGCGATGGGGGAATATCGTGTTCCTTTGATTTGCTTATGGATGATGCCTAACCAGGCAAAAGGATTGTTGTTCTACAACGAGATCACATCTGCCACAATTTTCCACGTTTCTCCCTTCTCTTTTTTCCAGATGCGCAGGTAGTTGCCTTTTAGCTGGCGTGTGTTTCCATCGCGTATAATTTCAATATCAACATTGCCGTATGTAAACGCCATATCCCCGGCAGGGGCTATGCGTGTATCGACAGGAGTATTGTACGCAAACTTTTTGTCTGTTTCCGCTAATAACGCTGCAATATTATTTTCGCGGTGAGGCGCTTGCATGGGGCGGTACATCCGGGCTTCCGTGGAGAGGTAATCGGTAAATGCAGTAGCTCCCTTCTGCTTAAACGTTTCCCGGAAAGCCGATTCCAGCGTTTCTATTTCTGCCTTGAGTCTTTCATGACCGGTTTTTGATTTTGTTGTTCCGATACGCGAAACAGTCTCCCATGTACTCAGATCCGCAGGCGGATGGCCGACACCGGCATCAATCAGCACTTTCCATTTTCCGTTCAGCTTTTGCCAGACGGATATGTAATGCCCGCCACCAACCGGCTGCTCATCGGTGCGGTTTTGAAACTGCTGAAAAGGGCCGGTGGTGTAACCAAAATCACCCCCTATGGAAATGTCGGCAAACTGCGGCTCCCAGGTGAGCTTGTCATTACTCTCGGGAACTTCCTGCCAGAATTTTTTTCCGTTCACGATGCCCCGTTTGAAAAGCACGGCATCATCCGCAAGGTTTTCTAAAAAAGCAACTTTCGTGCTTTTTTGTGCCGAAGTTGCCGCAAATGATTTTTCGGCATTTATCAGTCCGGTAATCGCTTTGTTGGATTGGGCATTGCACAGGAAGGCGTAAACGGAAAAGCCAAGGATGAATATTCTTTTCATAATTAAGATTCAAAAGATGTAACGAACAATGTAAATAATGATAGCCGTAGCCG
The DNA here is from genome assembly GCA_026129485.1 of Cyclobacteriaceae bacterium. GTDB lineage: Bacteria > Bacteroidota > Bacteroidia > Cytophagales > Cyclobacteriaceae > ELB16-189. Next base: position 5,812 of record JAHCHY010000002.1, on the reverse strand, counting down.
ATTCACAAGATTGACTTTAGAATATTCAAATACATCACCTGTAATGAGTGATTTAAGTAATGTCTTTCGCGTATAATTTTGATGCATGAAAAATCCAGCGAAGCTATTCTTTCTTTTTTGTCTGCTCATTTCTTTATATTCCTGCACAGAAGAAAAAAGCATTCATGAACCAACATTTGAAAGCTTCAAGTCATTGCTGCATCAGGACATGACGTACAGCCAGTTGGTCAAAACTTTTGGCGAACCCGCGCGGGATATTGGCAGTGGCATCCATATTTATGTTTACCCTTTGCAGGATGATTCAGAGATATGGATTGGTTATAGTAAGTCAATCCTGTATGCCTATCAGGTGGATCGGCAAGGCAACAAGCTCGCTACATTAATTCCATAGGCACGCAAGTCTTTTCAGTTATTTCTTTTGTTATGCCTTGGGTTTTTTTCCCGGTATGGAAGCGTGCTGGCATTTACTGAATTACATGTTTCAGATAAGAATAAGTGAGGCATGCTGATGCTGAACACATGGGGACTCTGGCATAGAGATCAATACCGTAAGCGGGGTAGTATTCTGTTTCCTTAAATGGTTTTTAAAGGAACTTTCATCATTTAAGGGTGATTTGTCGCTTTCATTAAGAGCATACTTTTGTCGTATCCTTCCTGCTAAGAAATTAGTAGAAAATTCTTCATAAGTTTTGGTTAATTAAATAGAAAAGAAGAAGGATAAAGCCCCCAGGACGTGGGGGCTTTTTTTGTCTGAACCACTGGTTCTAAAGGTTAGCGACAGCGGTAGACAGAATGGTTTAAGGTTATCACATTAATTATAACAGAAATACGGAGTACCTAAAGTTCTCGTATTTCTTTAACCGCACAGGCCCGGAACACCCCCGGACTTACCGGGGAATCGGGAAGAATGATGTCATTCATCGAAAATTTCGAAAAATCCCCGGAAAATTTTTTCAAGCCCGCCTTGTAGTGCTTACAGGCATTTTTTTGCCGGTAATTTATCCTCAACACATCGCTTGCTGTGCTTCTGCTAACTCTCCAGCTCCCAAAGAATACCCATTTTTTACTCAAAATTCAATGTTTTGACCAAACAGTCTTGGTTAGCCCGGTGCTCGGTTTGGTTTATTTAGGCCCGGACTGTTATTCAATTAAAAGCGTTTTCGTGCCTCGTTTTGTGGGCGAGAGATGCGATAAAATGTAAAAAAGTGGGTTAAAGTGGTTGAAAGTGGTTGAAAGTTACTTAAGTTTGCTTAGGAGAAATAGACAACCACTACAAAGTCATGACTTTCTTCACCAGTGAATATGAGTGTAAGCTTGATGCCAAAGGCAGGATTGTTCTGCCTGCGCGGATCAAAGCCCAGTTGCCCGAGCCGGAAGGCGGGGTGCAGGAGCTTGTGATCAGGCGCGGCTTTGAGCCATGCCTCATCATGTACCCAATGGTGGAGTTCAAAAAGGTCTTCTCAAAAATTTCCGGACTCAGCGAGTTCAACAAAGAGTATCGCGATTTGCAGCGCAGCTTTTTGTCGGGGGTAGTAACGGTAGAGCTGGACAGCAATGGCCGGTTCCTGATCCCCAAAAGCATGCTGGCTTATGCCCAGGTAGAGAAAGAAGCGATGCTGGTAGGCACAGGTAGCAAAGTTGAAGTCTGGAACCCGACTGTGTATGAGAAGAACCTGATCCAGGACCCAAGTGAATTGTCGAAGCTGGCCGAGAAGTACCTGAACGAGTAACTGGCCACTGGAAAAACGATACTGGAACGGAAAATATGAGTAAGTCATCCAGCATCCCACCGCCAGCAACCAGTAACTATCACAGGCCTGTGATGTTAACCGAGTGCATCGAAGCGCTGAATCTTAAACCAGATGCAGTATATGTAGATGCCACGTTTGGCGGAGGCGGACACAGCTTAAAAATTCTCGAAAACCTGATGGAAGGCCGGTTGATTGCTTTCGATCAGGATGAAGACGCAAAGCGACAGGCTGAAAATATTCAAAGTCGTTCTTTTACATTCTGTCAGACGAACTTCCGGTACATGAAACAGTACCTAAAGTTGAATGGAGTAACTCAGGTAGATGGGATACTGGCTGATCTGGGCATTTCATCGCACCAGATCGATTCACCGGAAAGAGGCTTCTCCACCCGGTTTGAAGGGCCGCTGGATATGCGCATGGATCGCAAGATTAAACAAACCGCGGCCACTATACTTAGTGCATACAGCGAGGAAGAGCTGCATCGGATTTTAGGCATGTATGGCGAGCTGAAAAATGCACGCACTGCAGCTAAAGCTATTATAACAGCCCGCGTGCAACAATCCCTTACTACCACGCTCGAATTAAAAAATGCTTTACAAAGCATCGCTCCGCGAGGCAAGGAGCACAAATATTTCGCCCAGGTGTTTCAGGCGCTACGCATCGAAGTAAACGAAGAGATGAAAGCGCTTGAAGACTTTTTGCACCAATGTGGCGAAGTGTTAAAGCCGGGTGGCAGGCTGGTGGTTATGAGCTACCATTCGCTGGAAGACAGGATGGTGAAAAATTATATCAATACCGGAAAGGTGTTTGGTGAGCTGGAAAAAGATTTTTACGGCAACCCGATCAAACCTTTCCGGGCAATAAGCCGAAAGCCCATAGAGGCTTCGGAAAAAGAAGTAGAGGAAAACAAGCGTGCCCGCAGCGCCAAGCTGCGGATAGCTGAACGAATAAATAACAATTAAAAATACCAAACCTCTTTTTATGGAGAGGATAGGACGAGCTTATGAGTGAGAACAAATTCAGGATAATGGAACCCGGCAAGGGTAACGAATCGAGGGTGAAGGAAAAAACCTCCGCTCCCGGACCAAGCATTTTTTCCGGTTTGGAAAAGAAGATGAAGCTGGAAGCTTATTTCGAAGAAGGCTTCCCGGTTCAATACCTGCCTAAAGTTCTGTTTGTGGTGCTGTTGAGCTTAATCTACATCGGCAATACTCACTATGCAGAAAAGACCATTCGCAAGATTGATCGTATGCAAACCGAGGTAGAAGACCTGCGTGCCGATTATACCACGCTGAAGGCAGACATTATGTATGCCAGCAAGCAAAGCGAAGTTGCCCGCAGGGTAAAAGAATTGGGTTTGAGAGAAAGCTTGAATCCCCCATTTAAAGTTGTTGTAGACGCAAGTGAATATTAAGAAGTCCATATTAGTCCGTGTGCGGGTAGCCTTTTTGGGTGTGATGATTTTTGCGATCTGTGTGGCCGCAAAAATTGGTCATATCCAGGTGGTAGATGGTGCGAAGTGGGAAAAGCTGAGCGAAGAGATTCATTTTGACTACCGGAAAGTGAAAGCGACACGCGGCAACATCTATTCGGATAACGGGAGCCTGCTGGCCACCAGCCTGCCTTTTTATAAAGTAGCCATTGATCCTACGCTGGCAAAGCCGGAAGTTTTTCGTGCCGGCATAGACTCGCTCAGCCTGTTGCTTTCGCGATATTATAAAGATCATTCTGCTTCCGAGTACAAGCAGTTATTAAAAGATGCACGCGCAGCCGGCAGGCAATATGTAATTATCAATCGCAGGCAGATCAACTACCAGGCAAAAAAAGAAATGATGAGCTGGCCTATATTCCGCGAAGGAAGATACAGGGGCGGTGTAATCTTCGAGAAAATTGATGTGCGGTACAGGCCATTCTCAAACCTGAGCCGCAGAACCGTAGGCTTTGTAAACGAAGATGGAAAAGGTGCGGGTCTTGAGTATAGCTTTGATGATGTGCTGGGTGGCCAGGATGGTGAAGCGCTCTTTCAGAAAATTGCAGGTGGCACCTGGAAGCCCGTGTTTGATGGCAACAATACCAAAGCCGTTGATGGCCTGGATATCCATACAACTATTGATATCAACCTGCAGGATGTTGCCGAAACTTCGCTCTACCGTGCCATGGAAAAGCATAATGCCGATGAAGGTACCGTGGTGGTGATGGAAGTGAAGACCGGGCACATCAAGGCAATATCAAACCTAAGCAGCGATGGTAATGGTGGTTTCTATGAAAAATTCAATCATGCGGTTGGTGGTTCGCTGGAACCGGGTTCAACATTCAAGCTGGTAACCATGATTGCATTGCTGGAAGAAACGAATCTCCAGCTTACCGATACGATCAATACCGGTAATGGAGAATACACATTCTACAATCGCAAAGTGAAAGATCACCACGAAGGTGGTTACGGAAAAATTACAGTACAGCAGTCGTTCGAGCTTTCATCCAATGTAGCTATGGCTAAGCTTACTGATAAGTATTTTGGCACCAAACCATCACGCTTTCTGGAGTATGTGGATAAGCTGAAATTATCAAAACCATTGGGTGTTCAGGTTTCAGGAGAAGCCTACCCCAAAATTCCAAGACCCAATTCAAAAGACTGGAGTGGTATTACACTGCCGTGGATGTCGCATGGTTACGGGCTTGAAATAACTCCGCTGCATACCCTCACCCTTTACAACGCTATAGCTAATGATGGTAAAATGATTAAGCCGGTTTTTGTTACCGCGGTAAGCAAAGCCGATCGTGTAAAGCAGGATTTTGAAACCGAACAGATAACCGGAAAAATCTGCTCGAACAAAACATTAGATAAGCTTAGGCTTTTGCTGGAAGGCGTGGTGGATCACGGAACTGCCACCAACCTGAAGAATGCACATTATCGTATTGCCGGAAAAACCGGTACGGCACAGATACTGCGCAACGGCAAGTATGAAAAGCGCTACATCACATCTTTTGTAGGTTACTTCCCGGCACATGCGCCCAAGTATTCCGCTATTGTATTGATCAAAAATCCGCGCGGCTTTTATCAATATGGAAATAACGTAGCCGGCCCGGTATTCAAAGATATTGCCGATAACATTTTCGCGCGCGACATCAACCTGCATTTGGCTATGGAGAAAAGACAAGTGCAGGAACCGGGTGTGTTCCCGGTTATTCGTGCCGGAAATCAGGAAGAGCTTACCCGGCTGAGTAATGAACTGGGGATCTCAAATCATTCAGCCACAGATGAGGAGTGGATTAAGACCGCTAAAAATGGTAATGCTGTTGTTTGGAAAAAAAATCCCGTTGTAAAAGACCAGGTGCCGGATGTAATCGGGATGACCTACCGGGATGCCGTTTACCTGCTTGAGAAATCGGGCCTGCAGGTTTCGTTTGAAGGAAAAGGACGTGTTACGGAACAGTCGCTTTTACCGGGAACAAAAATTTCGAAAGGATCGAGAATTTACCTGCGATTGAATGGTTGAGCTGAAAGACATATTATATAAAGTGCACATTACCGCTACATCGGGTAACATGAATGTAGAAGTAAAGGGCATTGCGTTCGATTCGCGAAAAGTGCAGGCCGGATTTTTATTTGTTGCTGTTAAAGGCACACAATCCGATGGACATAGTTTTATCGAGAAAGCCATAGCCAGCGGGGCCATTGCTGTTGTTTGCCAAAAATTACCAGACACAATTTCTGAACGGGTTACTTATGTAACGGTTAAAGACAGCTCAAAAGCGTTGGGTGTGATTGCCGCTAACTTCTACGGCAATCCATCCTCCAAGATAAAATTGGTGGGTGTAACCGGTACGAACGGAAAAACAACAGTCGCAACCTTATTGTTTAAGTTATTTTTATCATTAGGTTATCGATGCGGAATGTTATCCACAGTTGTGAATAAAATTGTGGATAAAGAAATACCGGCCACGCACACCACACCCGATCCGATACAGATTAACGAATTGTTAGTTCAGATGCTGGCAGAAAACTGTACGCATTGCTTTGTGGAAGTGAGTTCGCATGCAGCAGATCAGGGCCGTATTGA
>JAHCHY010000019.1 GCA_026129485.1 Cyclobacteriaceae bacterium | reverse complement strand
GCGTAACGTCAGAGATACACGGTTTCCCCCGGTTTTTTGATTCTGACAAGGCATTCAGGCTGACTACACAGGGAATCCCGGTTTCAGTGGACAATTATTTTGATCCGGATGAAAAACTACTTTCATTTTTCACGCGTGTAAACTATGTATTCAAAAACCGCTATGTGCTTGAAGGTGTTTACCGTGCCGATGGCTCAAGCAAATTTTTAGGCGACAATGTGTGGGGATACTTTCCTTCCGTATCCGGTGCCTGGAAGATAGCCGAAGAGAATTTTATGAAGGGCGCCACCAACTGGGTTAATGATTTGAAGCTGCGGGCCAGCTATGGCATAGCCGGTAATAATAGTATACCGGTAGGCCAAACCCTTACCATGTTTGAGTCGCGCACCAATACGTGGATGAGCGGGTTTGATAATTACTGGGCTGCATCCAGCATCATGGCCAACCCCGATCTGAAATGGGAAACCACGTACACCCGGAACATCGGGCTGGACTTCAGCATACTGAAAGGCCGGGTATTCGGAACGGTAGAGTATTATAGAAACAATACAAAAGATTTGCTGCTGGCATTTCCTACACCGGGTACAGGGTACCTGAGCCAGTATCGTAACATCGGGGAAACTGAGAACAAAGGTGTGGATGTTTCCCTTAGCTATGTTGTGCTGGATCACAAGGACTACGGACTTACGGTTTCAGTCAACTCAAACTTTAACCGGAATAAGGTTGTATCGCTGGGCGAGTTAGACGCCATTACAGCCGGAACCAATTCAAACTGGGCGTCTACCCAGATAGGCCGCGATTTTGATGTGCGCGTGGGTAGCTCGCTTGGTGCGATGTATGGCTACCTGAACGATGGCCGCTATGAGGTTTCTGATTTTGAAGGTTATAATGAAAGCACCGGGAGATGGATTTTAAAAGAAGGTGTGGCCGATGCTTCGGGTGTGGTAGGTGCCGGTTTGGGTACTGCGCGTCCCGGTATGATGAAGCTGAAAGACGTATCAGGCAACGGTATAGTAGGGCAGGAAGATCAGCAGATTATCGGAAACTTTAACCCGAAGCATTCCGGTGGGTTTACACTTAATGGTTATGCTTTTGGATTTGATGTAACAGCCGCATTTAATTACAGCTACGGAAACAGCGTATACAACGCGAACAAAATTGAGTTTACGACCTCTAACCTGAACAATCAGTACCGTAACCTCAGCGATATCATGGCGGAGGGCAAGCGATGGACGAACATAAACTCATCGGGCCAGCTTGTAACCGATCCTGCAGAATTAGCCGCAATGAATGCCAACACCACCATGTGGTCGCCTTATATGAACCGCTACGTGTTCAGCGACTGGGCAGTAGAAGACGGTTCTTTCATTCGCCTTAACACGCTTACGTTGGGCTACACGTTGCCGGCCGCAATTGCCTCAAAAGCCAAGCTTAAAAACCTGAGAGTTTATGCTACCGGGTATAACGTATTTATTATTACCAATTACAGCGGGTTCGATCCCGAGGTTTCTACCCGGAGAAGAACACCTTATACGCCCGGTGTGGATTATTCTGCCTATCCGCGCAGCAGGCAGATTGTGTTTGGTCTGAATTTTAATTTTTAATTCCAGATAGAAACTCTTATGAAAACGAAATATATAACCGGAATAATTTTAGCGACTGTTTTAACAGCGTGTAACGATTTTCTCGAAGCGCCAACCAAGTCTTCGCTGGATGAATCTGTTATCTATTCAACACCGGGCCTGGCCCGTGGAGCAGTAGATGGCATTAAGGTTCCGTTTGCCGAAACCAACTCCTATCGCGGGCGTTTCCTGCCCTGGTATGGTATGAATACGGATTCAGAGTGGTACAACACATCGCAAACCGTAGGCGATAACTCTGACCTGGCGGTATACAACTCAAAGCCCAATAATACCAACATGAATACCGAGAACAATGCTTGGGCCATGATGTATGCAGGCATTGAGCGGGCTAACCTGTGTATTCGCGGTATCCGCACATACGGCTCACCGGAAACAAACCCCGCTATGGGTGAGTTGCTGGCTGAGTCACTGACCTTGCGCGCTGTGTATTATGCCGATCTGCTGAAGGCGTGGGGCGATGTGCCTGCACGGTTCGAGCCTATTACTGCAGAAACGATGTATTTGGGCAAAGCAAGCCGCGATATAATCTACAAACAATTGCTCGATGACCTGGACGAAGCGGCAGAGCTGGCTCCGTGGCCCAATGAGAGCGCTACTACGGCAACAGTAGAGTATGTAAACAAAGCGTTTGTAAAGGGTTTTCGTGCACGGTTGGCGTTGGTAGCGGCAGGTTATTCGCAATATCCGGAAGGCATACGCAGGGGAGAAATTCCGGGCTATACCACGCAGGAGCTTTACCAGCTTGCTTTAAACGAAAGTGAAGATGTAATTGAAAGCGGCAAAGCCCAGTTGGAGTCTTCTTTTGAAACATTGTGGAGGAAGTACAATGAAGATAACGTGGCAGCAGGCGGGGAGTCGCTTTGGGAGATTCCTTTTGCCGATGGCCGCGGTCGTATGTTGTTCACCTTTGCGGTGCGTCATAACAGCAACGACCAGCATCATGCAAATGGAGCGAACAGGGGAGGAGTGGCAGGCCCGCTGCCCCATGTTTTTTATGACTTCGATGAAAAAGATACGAGGCGGGATGTTACCTGTGTGCCATACCGTTACGGGAATGCGGTAAGCGGCTGGGCGCAGCAGGAGCTGGTGGATCTGAACACCTGGTATTTCGGAAAGTACCGGTATGAATGGATGAACCGCTTTGTTACGTCAACCAATGATGACGGTGTAAATAAGATGTATATGCGATATGCCGAAGTGTTGCTGATGGCTGCTGAAGCCGCTAATGAATTGGGCAACCAGGGAGCCGCCAAAAACTATCTGAAGCAGATACGCAGAAGAGCATTTCCTTCATCTGAGCACGCAGTCAAGGTAGATGCGTATGTGGATGCCCTCAATTCAAAAGAAAGCTTATTCAATGCAATTGTTGATGAGCATAAATTTGAATTTACAGGGGAGTTTGAACGCAAGCAGGCGCTTATTCGCTGGAACTTGTTGGGTAGCAAGATGGAAGAAGCCAAGACAAAAATGTTTGCGCTTCGCGACAGGACCGGAAGCTATGCAACAGTACCAACGTCCTTATATTTCCAGATCGCAGCGGATAATGAGTCGTTGCAGATTTATGGCTTGAACAGGGGTGAAACCACACCACCGGCCGGATGGACCGAAAAAACATGGACCAACATGGGTACCGGTAATGGTGAAGTAAAGATCAACAGCCTGTTCACAAACCATCCCGATACCAAACAGTTCTGGCCTATCTGGCAGATATTCCTGGATGGCAGCAACGGTAAACTGACAAACGATTATGGTTACTGATAACATGAGCGCTATGAAAAAATATGCAATACTCTTTATAATAGGATTGACAGCCCTTGGCTATACGTCCTGCGAGGATAAAATTGATCCGCCAGTAACCGAGCTGGAGCTTAACCGCGCCCTTACACCAACACAGTTGGTTGCGCGAATAAGAGATCTTACGGCAATTGAGCTGACCTGGAGTGTTCGCCAGGGGGTTGATCACTATGTAGTTGAATTCAGTGAAGATAGCTTAGTATTTAATACCATCATTTTTACCGAAGAGGTAACTGCGGATCAGCTTCCATACAGAAGAACCTTCTCAGGTGAAACGCGCTATTCCGCACGGGTAAAAGCAGTAAAGAACGGAACAGGAGATTCGAACTGGACTGCCGTAACGATCATGACAGCGCAGGAAAATATTTTCCTGCCTGTACAACCGGGCGATATTCAGGCGACAACCGCCACATTGCGCTGGCCGGAGAACAGCGATGTAACCGACCTTTTGATTAACCCGGGTAATATACAGCGCACCCTTACAACTGACGAGAAAGCGGCAGGTATAGCTACCATCACCGGTTTAACCGGAAGCACGGAATATAACGTTTTGCTGAGACGCGATAGCAAAAACAGAGGTTCTGTAACCTTCACTACGCTTATCGATATAGGAGATGCAACATTGGTTGAGCCAGCCGACAACCTGAGTGATGTAATTGCTGCTGCCGGAAATGGAGATGTGCTTGTGCTGGCACCGGGCGACTATACTGTGTTTACAGGATCCATTACACTTAATAAATCTATTGCGATCAAAGGCCTTTACCCGTACGACAAGCCTAAGCTCCATGTTCAGTTTATGATCGAAGCTGGAGCAGCCAGCGTGGAAGTAAAGGATGTGGATTTTTCCGGGGATGGAACATTGAATGATCTGTTCAGGTTTAATTCTGCCAGTGTTACCTATACATCTCTGAAAATCCTTAGCAGCAATGTGCATGACTTTACCCGGTCGATCATAGCCGGGAACGTTGCGGCTACCGTACAATCGGTGGTTATAGATGATTGCATCATGACTGATATTAACAGCTCAGGTGGTGATTTTATTGATTTCAGGAACACCTACCTGGCCGACTTAACGATCACGAACAGCACATTTGATAATTGCACACCAACACGCGATTTTGTTCGAATGGATGCAGCTTCCGGCTTATCCGGAACAGGGCTAACATCAAATGTATTGATCGATCATTGTACCTTCTACGGAGCTGTTAACAATACAGGCAGCACAAGAAGATTATTGTATGTACGTTTTAACGCAAATACGCTAACGGTTAAAAATTCTTTGATCGTTCAGTCTACCGGCTTTTATGCAAACCAGACCACTACTTCACAACCGGTATGCGCTAACAATAATTACTTTAATGCGCAACGTTTCTATGACATAGCATTTGAAACGGTTTCCAATCTTAAGGTTGATAATTCCGGAACGCATACCCTATTGGATCCGGGATTTGTAAATGCTGATGCGGGTAATTTTACGATTACCAATCAAACGTTAAAAGATAATGAAGTGGGCGACCCACGGTGGAGACAATAAGGGGTTTATTTGTTGTTTGAAAGAGGCTGCCTCAAAAGTGTATCCGTTTCAGGTTGAGCCTGCCTGTCGGCAGACAGGCTTGTCGAAACCTCTGAAAAGGCCTGATCCCGAACTTCGGGATCAGGCTGACAAATGAAACTGACTTTTGAGGCAGCCTCTTCTTTTTTTAATGAAGGACGATGAGGAAGCGAATTTTTCTGATTGCAGTAGGTATCGGCCTGTTGTTTACCCGTTGTGGCGATGAACCGGAAACAGGCGATAACGCCCCGGACGATAAGCCAGTGCCTGTAGCCGAAACCGCCTATGCATTTCCCGGGGCGGAAGGATTTGGAAAGAATACAACTGGCGGACGTGGTGGCCGTGTGATTTTTGTAACCAATCTGAACGACAGCGGGGAAGGAAGCCTGCGGGCAGCGCTTACAGCCAGTGGTGCGCGTATGGTTGTATTTAAGGTTTCCGGTAACATAGAGCTTAAAAGCAGGATCAACATTACAAATGGTAATTTAACTGTTGCCGGGCAGACCGCTCCGGGCGATGGTATCTGTGTGCAGAATTATGAAGTAGTGGTGTCCGCATCAAACATTATCATTCGTTATATGCGTTTCCGGTTAGGCGATTTGTTCGAGCAGGAAACCGATGCTATCTGGGGAAGATATCAGAAAGATATAATAATCGATCATTGCTCCGTGGGCTGGTCTGTAGACGAAGCCGCTTCATTTTATGCCAATCAAAACTTTACCATGCAATGGTGCATTCTTTCCGAAAGTTTAAACGAATCCTTTCACGGAAAAGGAGAGCATGGCTATGGTGCTATATGGGGTGGAGATAAAGCGACATTTCACCACAACCTGTTGGCGCATCACAACAGCCGCAACCCGCGCTTTAACGGTGGCGGAAGATCGGGTATAAGCAATAGCATTTATCCGGATGAGCATGTGGATTTTCGAAGCAATGTTGTTTATAACTGGCGGGGCAACAGCGCTTACGGTGGCGAGAACGGAAATTATAATATTGTAAATAATTATTACAAGCCCGGCCCGGCTACACCGGCCAATCGCAACAAGCGTATTATGCAGGTATCCAAAGAAAATGATACAAGTTATGGAGCAGGTTACGGCAAGTTTTATATTGCCGGTAACTATGTGCATGGGAATACTATGGTAACTGCCGACAACTGGAACGGTGGCGTGGATTATGCCGGTGGAGTAACACAAGCGCTGGTGCAGCTAACATCACCAATTGAAAATGACCTAAGCACTAATCATACTGCTGAGCAGGCATTTGAGTCAGTATTAAAATATGCGGGCGCAAGTCTTTCGCGCGATGCCGTGGATACGCGCGTAACCAACGAAGTGCGTAACGGAACGTCTACATATAATGGTTCCAAAACCGGCTATGCCGGTATTCTTGATAGTCAGGCCGATGCCGGTTGCTGGCCGGTACTGAACAGCACAACACCCCCGGTTGATACCGATGGCGATGGTATGCCCGATGTATGGGAGATTGAAATGAAGCTGGATCCCAACACGGCCAATGCGAATGGAAGAGAGCTGAGCACGGCTTACGATAATATTGAAGTATATATCAATAGCCTGGTAAAGCACATTACACAGGAACAAATTAAGTAGAGGTGAAAAAATTGTTGAGCATAGGAGTGTTATTAGCTTTCGCGTTAAGCATACAGGCACAACCTGTGCCGCTTGATACGACATACACCGTTGCTTCTACTTTTAAAAAATTAGTCAAAACCTATCCGGGTATTAAGCCGGTAAAGGCTCAGTCGTATGCCGATGTTACGGAACAGTATGATGTGGTTTATAAAGCTATTCCGCATACTGCATACGGCACACGTAATTTGTTAGTGGATGTTTTTGTTCCGAAAGAAAGTTCAAAAGAGAAACCGGCTGTGATCTTAGTGCATGGCGGGGGCTGGAGATCGGGCAACAAATCATTAAACACACCGATGGCGCAAGCGTTGGCGCATCTTGGTTTTGTTGTATTTTCGGTGGAGTACCGGCTTTCGCTGGAAGCGAAGTATCCTGCTGCTCTGCACGACTTAAAAGCATGTGTGCGCTGGGTGCGACATTCGGCAAAAGAATACGGTGTAGATGAAAATAAAATTGCCATAGCAGGGAGTTCGGCTGGCGGGCAGATGGCATCATTATTGGGTGTAACCAACGGGCGAAGCGAGCTTGAAGATCAGCATACCGATAAAATTCCGGGCACGGTGCAGGCTGTAATTGATATGGATGGCTTGCTCGATTTTACCGATGCAGAAAATTTAGCGTTACCGCGTACCGAAAACAGTGCCGATGTTTTCTGGCTGGAAGGTTTTTACGAGCAAAACAAAGAGAAGTGGCAGCAGGCTTCTGCCCTTACATGGGTAAGCAAACAGTCGCCACCGTTTTTGTTCATCAACAGCTCACAAACACGCTTTCATGCCGGTCATGCACAAATGGTGAAGCAACTCAATAAATTTGGGATTTATAACCATACGGTGAAATGGAACGATGCCCCGCATTCATTCTGGCTGTTTCATCCGTGGTTCGATCCAACCGTTAATGCGATAGAGGAATTTTTGAAGCACGTATTTAACAGGTAGAAAAAATGAAATTGTTACTGAGTCTTGCGTTTATTTGTTTACCGATGCTGACTGTACAGCAAGCAAAGATTACAGTATACCTGGTTGGCGATTCAACCATGGCCAATAAGCCGGTAACCGTTTACCCGGAAACGGGCTGGGGTATGCCTTTCGCTACTTTTTTCGATTCCACCGTAGTGGTTGAAAATCATGCCATGAACGGACGCAGCACACGAACCTTCCTTTCGGAGAACCGCTGGCAACCTATTGTTGATAAGCTACGGGAAGGAGATTATGTGTTCATGCAATTCGGGCATAATGACGAATCGAAAGAAAAGACAGACCGCTACACTACTCCGGAGAATTACAAAAAAAATCTGGTGAAGCTTATTACAGAAACCCGTGCGAAGAAAGCCATACCGGTTTTACTTACTCCTGTATCGCGCAGAAAATTTAAAGATGGTGTGCAGCAGGAAACACACATGGAGTATTCCGGGCTGGCTGCTGAAGTAGCGAAAGAACAGCAGGTAGCATTCATTGATCTGGATACACAAAGCAGGGCATTGTTGCAGGAATTTGGCGAGGAGCATTCTAAGTTATTGTTTTTGCAGACCCGGCCGGGCGAGCATCCCAACTATCCGGAAGGAAAGGAAGATAATACGCACTTTAGTGAGTTAGGCGCACGAAAAATTGCACAGATAGTATTGCAGCATGTTAAAGACCTGAATCTGGGATTGGCAACACGGATCAGAAAGCCTGTGATCAAAAAGTAAATTGTGATGAGAAACAGATTGTTATTAGTCAGCTTATTCTTGGTATCGGTCATTACAGTGAAGGCCCAGCCCATAGCTTTTCCGGGCGCGGAAGGTTTTGGAAAGTATGCAACCGGTGGGCGAGGTGGTAAAGTTTATATGGTAACAAACCTGAATGACGATGGCCCCGGCAGCTTACGCGAAGCGGTAAAGAAAAAAGGGCCGCGTATTATATTGTTTGCCGTTTCCGGCAATATAAAACTCAAGTCGCCATTAACCATAAGCGAGGGCGATGTTACCATAGCTGGACAATCGGCACCGGGCGATGGCATTTGTATCCGGGATAACATGGTGGGCATTAATGCCGATAACGTGATTGTGCGTTTTCTGCGTTTTCGCTTGGGCGATGAAACGCAGTTGGAAACAGATGCTTTTGGCGGGACAAAAGGAAATGCAAATATCATAGTCGATCATTGTTCCATCAGTTGGGCAACGGATGAGTGCGCTTCGTTCTACCGAAATAAAAATTTTACTATGCAGTGGTGTATTATTTCCGAAAGCCTGAATGAATCGGTACATACCAAAGGCAGTCATGGCTATGGCGGTATATGGGGCGGTGAAGGAGCCTCGTTTCATCATAACTTATTGGCGCATCACACCAACCGTTTGCCGCGCTTTAGCGGATCGCCCACTACACCCAATCCCGCTGGTGAGCTGGTTGATTTTCGTAACAACGTAATCTATAACTGGACAGGCAACGGCACGTATGGTGGCGAAAAAGGACGTTATAATATTGTGAACAATTATTATAAAAAAGGCCCCGCCAACAAACCGAAAGCCGACTGGATCATCAATCCATCCTCGCCATTAGGAAAATTTTTTATTGAAGGTAATTGTCTTGAAGGCAATAAAGAAATATCGGCCAACAACTGGAAAGACGGTGTAAAGGCAAACGACCTGGATTCGGCAAAAGCGGTTAAGCCCTTTGAAGTAGTGGCTATCACGAATCAGCCGGCAGAGCAGGCATACCAGCAGGTGTTAAAGCATGGAGGCGCAAGTTTGCAGCGCGATGTGGTAGATGCAAGAGTGGTTGAGGAAGTAAGGGCAGGAACGGCCACGTATGGGAAAAACAAAAATGGCATTATCGATTCGCAGCAGGATGTAGGCGGCTGGCCGGTTCTGAAATCAAACCCGGCCGAACCCGACACTGATGGTGATGGCTTGCCCGATGCGTGGGAAAAAAAGCACAAGCTAAATCCAAACGATGCAGCCGATGCTTCGGCCTATGCACTTAGTAAGGAATACACCAACATTGAAGTGTACCTCAACGAGCTGGTAAGCCACATAATTAAATAGAATTGGTATTAAAATTTTCGGAAACGATCTTAAAAATTAAAAGCATGAGGCGTTTGACACTTCAAAAGTGTCTTGACGCATCTTTACAAAGTTTACCAATTCCGCATATGCGGGACTTAAACAAAAAAATCATTAATGCATGAAACATATATTTTTATTACTCACACTATTTGCCTTTGCAGCTTGTTCCACGCAACAGAAAGCAATCGATCCCTGGAAAAAGGCCGATGAAGTTCTTGCGCAAATCAAAGCCCCAGTATTTAAGCAGCAGGATTTTTTGATTACCGATTATGGGGCCGTGGGCGATAGCATTACCGATTGTACTGAAGCATTTAAAAAAGCGATTGAAGCTTGCCATGCTGCCGGTGGCGGACGTGTGGTGGTGCCTGCCGGTAAATTTACATCAGGCGCTATTCACTTAAAGAGCAATGTAAACCTGCACGTAACCAAAGAAGCTACGATCTTATTTAGTCAGGATACTAAAAAATATTTACCGCAGGTTTATACACGCTTTGAAGCGATTGAGCTGATGAATTACTCGCCACTTATATATGCATACGAGCAGGAGAATATTGCCATTACCGGAGAAGGCACACTGAACGGTCAGGCCGATCCGGATCATTGGTGGTGGTGGAAAGGCAAGTGGGGTCATGCTGATGCGGCTTATCCTGCGCGTGAGCAGTCGCAGAAAGAAGCCAACGAACGCTTAAAGAAAATGGCAGAAGAGGGTGTGCCGGTACATGAGCGTGTGTTTGGCGAAGGCGATTTTTTGCGTCCTAATTTTATTCAGCCGTATAAATGTAAGAATGTATTGATTGAAGGAGTAACCGTGCTGAATTCGCCCATGTGGATCATTCACCCGGTGTTGTCCGAAAATGTAATCATCAAAGACGTGAAAGTAATCAGTCATGGCCCGAACAGCGATGGTTGTGATCCGGAATCAAGCAGGAATGTATTGATTGAAGGATGCTTGTTTGATACAGGCGATGACTGCATTGCGATTAAATCCGGTCGCGATCATGATGGCCGAAGGGTAAATGTGCCGAGCGAAAATATCATTGTGCGTAACTGTGTAATGAAAGACGGGCACGGTGGCGTGGTAATTGGCAGTGAAGTGTCGGGTAATGTACGCAATGTGTTTGCAGAAAACTGTGAGATGAGCAGCCCGAATTTAGATCGGGCGCTGCGTTTGAAATCGAATTCACGCAGGGGAGGGATCATAGAAAATATTTATATGCGTAATATTACTGTGGGAACACTGGCCGAAGCCGTGCTGCACGTAGATATGTTTTACATGAAAGAAACCGGTAGCTACCTGCCGGTGGTGCGCAACATTGAAATGAAAAATGTAACAAGTGAGAATTCACCGTATGCTATCTTTATTAACAGCGATGACAGCTACCCGGTAGAAAATGTGGTAATTGAAGGTTGTACGTTTGATAATGTAGCAAAGGGGAACCTGCTGAAGGGTTACAAAAACCTGAAGGTTACCAATGTTACCATCAATGGCGAAAAGGCAGAGATGCAATAAGCAGAACGTAT
Organism: Cyclobacteriaceae bacterium; assembly: GCA_026129485.1. Taxonomy (GTDB): domain Bacteria; phylum Bacteroidota; class Bacteroidia; order Cytophagales; family Cyclobacteriaceae; genus ELB16-189. The sequence goes on along the minus strand of JAHCHY010000019.1, from coordinate 75,546 downwards.
GAAATACATTTTCCTGTTGATGCTGAGCGCTGCCTGTCTGTATAGTGAGGCGCAAACAAAGCCGGTTGAAGAATATCGCACTTCGTATGTGGTGGCGCAGGATGGCTCGGGCGATTATACAACCATTCAACAGGTAATAGATGTGTGCAAGCATTTTCCGGACAAGCGCATTGTTATCCGGGTAAAGCCGGGCACATATAAAGAGAAGCTTGAAATCTATTCGTGGACAACCAACATTTCACTGGTTGGCGAAGATCCGAAAACTACTATTATCACGTTTGACGATTATTCCGGCAAAGGCGATATCAACACGTTTCGGTCTTATTCGGTAAAAGTGTTGGGTAATGGTTTTCGGGCCGAGAACATTACATTCGAAAATACGGCTGGCCCGGTAGGCCAGGCGGTAGCTTTGCATGTGGAAGCCGATAAAGCAGTGTTCAAAAATTGCCGCTTTCTGGGTAACCAGGATACCATCTATACAGGAGGAGATAGCAGCCGGCAGTATTTTGTTAACTGTTATATTGAAGGGACAACCGATTTTATCTTCGGTGCCGCTACAGCCGTGTTCGAAAACTGCGAGATCGTGAGCAAGAAAGATTCGTATGTTACGGCCGCATCTACCACGCAAGGCAAGGAATTCGGGTATGTGTTTATCAACTGTAAGTTAAAGGCGATTGAGGGTGTAAACAAAGTTTACCTGGGCAGACCGTGGCGGAGTTACGCCAAAACAGTTTTTATGAATTGTGAATTGGGTGCGCACATTCTGCCCGAAGGCTGGCACAACTGGAGCAAGCCCGATGCGGAGAAGACAACCCTGTATGCAGAATATAAATCATACGGGCCGGGCGCTGACAAAGCTTCGCGTGTAGCATGGTCGCACCAGCTAACCGATACCGAAGCAAAACAATATACATTGAATAATATGTTGGGTGATTGGGCCCGTTAAACAGAATTTAAAATTCAAGATTCGAATTGAATACGAGCGGCACTCAATCTTGAATCTAAGATTCGGAATTTTAAATTAAAGCGAGACCCCGCGTTTCCACGGAATAAAATCATCGTGGCCAAGCGCTACCGCTTTAGGTGTAATGTTTCCGCTGGCCACCTCAATAATAAAGTCAAGTATATCTTCACCCATTTGTTCGATGGTTTTCTCCCCGGAAATAACCGGCCCGCAATCAATGTCAATAATGTCAGGCATTTTTTGCGCCAGCTTGGTGTTGGACGATAACTTGATTACCGGTGTAATCGGGTTGCCCATCGGGTTACCCAAACCTGTTGTAAACAAAATAATATTGGCACCGGAACCGGCCAGTGCGGTGGTACACTCAGCATCGTTGCCGGGAGTGCATAATAAGCTAAGCCCGGGTTGGGTTACATACTCCGGGTAATCGAGTACATCTACAATAGGAGAGTTGCCGCCCTTCTTGGCTGCCCCTGCCGATTTCATGGCATCGGTGATTAGCCCGTCTTTAATGTTCCCGGGCGAAGGGTTCATATCAAAGCCGGAACCTACTGCTTCGGCAGCCCGTGCATAAGCGCGCATCAGTTGTGTAAAGCGGCTGGCTTTTTCATCATCTACCGAGCGATTGATGAGCTCCTGCTCTACGCCACACAGTTCAGGAAACTCGGCTAAGATGGAAGACCCGCCCAATGCCGCTAACAGGTCGGATGTATGCCCGATAGCCGGGTTGGCTGAAATACCAGAGAAGCCATCCGAGCCTCCGCATTCCAGGCCGACTTTCAGTTTGCTGAGTGGCGCAGGCTTGCGTGTAATGTTGTTTACTTCAGTAAGTGCGATAAATGTTTTACGTACGGCTTGCATGAGCAATTCACTTTCAATGCCTTCTTTCTGCTGTTCCAGCAAGATGAACGGTTTTGAAAAAGTGCCGGCCAGCTCGTTTAGCTTCTTTTGCAGAATAGAGGGCTGTGCATTCTGGCAACCGAGGCTCAACACGGTGGCGCCTGCTACATTAGGATTGTGCATGTAGCCGGCCAGCAATCCGCACAGCGCTTCCGAATCCTGGCGTATGCCTCCGCAGCCGCCTTCGTGCGTCAGGAATTTAATGCCATCTAAGTTTTCGAACAGGCGCGAAGGCTTAACATCTTTTTCAGGTGTAAGCGTCAGCTTTTCGAGGGCATCAGTATCGCCTTTTTTATAAAGCTGAATCAGCTCATGCACATAGTTTTTATAGGCGTTGGTTTTACCAAAGCCCAGCTCTTCCTCAAACGCCTGTCGAATTACCTGTACGTTTTGGTTTTCGCAAAACACCAGCGGCACTACAATCCAGTAGTTGGCTGTGCCCACCTGTCCATCAGGGCGGTGATAGCCTAAAAATGTCTTGTTTTTCCAGCGCGATATATCGGGCGGTGTCCACGAGTAGCCTCCTGTGCGTGTGGCATAGGTAGAGGCTTCGTGTTTTACGTTCTGTGTGGTAATGGCTGCGCCTGCTGTAATAGGCTCCACGGCTTTGCCAACAATTACACCATACATATAGATGGTGTCGCCTTTCTGCATGTCGCGTTCCACAAACTTGTGTTTGGCGGGTGTGTCGTTTACCAGCGTAATCGTGCTGCCATTGTGTGCTACTTTTTCTCCTGCTTTCAGGTCGGTAAGGGCCACCAGTACATTGTCAGCCGGATGAATTTTCAAAAACTTGTTTGCCATACAGATAAAAGGGCTAAATTGCGCAATCGATTGCGCAAGGTATATTATTTATCGGAGAATTAAAAAAACAGAGTCTTTTTAAAAGTATTTTTCAGTATTCTTCAAAGCTATCGGTATAAAATGAATAAGGAAATATGGCTATAAAAAAAGTAATCACCTTCGGAGAAATTATGATGCGCCTGTCGGCACCCGCGTTTGCACGGTTTACACAGGCCGACCGTTTTCAGGTCTTGTATGCCGGCAGCGAAGCCAATGTGGCTGCATCGCTGGCGATTATGGGGATACCGGCTGCGCATGTTACCCGCTTTCCGGACAGCGATTTGGGAGTGGCTGCGGTGCAGACTTTAAGACAGTATGGAGTAGATACAGACCATATTATATATGGAGATGGTCGCCTGGGGCTTTACTTTTTGGAGAATGGCGCCATGCACCGATCATCCAAAATTATATATGATCGTTTTGATTCTGCCTTTGCACGTATCCAAGCAGGCGAGCTTAATTGGGAAGAGGTCTTTAAAGATGCGCAGTGGTTTCACTGGACCGGCATTACTCCGGCCATTTCACAAGGCGCAGCCGATGTTTGTCTTGAAGCCATCCAGGCAGCGCGCAAAAACGGACTCACCGTTTCGGGCGATATCAACTACCGCAGAAACCTGTGGCAGTATGGTAAATCTGCTGCAGAGGTAATGCCTGCCTTAATTGAAATGACAGATATAATTGTAGGGGGTACCACCGATTTTGAAAACAGCTTAAACATTACCGAAAAGAGTTTTGAAAAGGCTTGCCAGCAGGTAATCAAACAATACCCGGCTGTAAAGAAACTTACTTCCACATTGCGCGATTCGGTAAGCTCATCGCACAATAAAATAAGCGCACGCCTGTGGAATGGTAAGCAATTGCTCACTTCGGCTGAGTATGATCTCACACATATTGTTGACCGCGTGGGTGCAGGCGATGCTTACATGGCCGGTATTATTTACGGATGGGTAACCGGAAAAACCGATCAGCAGGCTATCGAATTCGGTATCGCGGCAAGCGCCTTAAAACATGCTATTGAAGGTGATGTAAACCTGGCCACAGCCGATGAAATAGAAACATTGGTAAAAGGAGAAAACGTAGGCAAACTGTTGCGATAGGCATGGCGTTTACAAAAGAACAAATTGTTGCTACACTTAAGAATACGGGTATTGTACCGTTGTTTTCGCACGATGATGCACGCATTGTATTAAAAGTAGTGGAAGCCTTGTACAAAGGCGGTGCGCGTGTGTTTGAGTTCACCAACCGCAGAACAAACTCCTTTGAAGTATTCAAGCAATTAGTGGCACATGCCGATGATTTTCCTGAAATGGCTTTGGGTGTGGGTACAATAATGGATGCGGCTACTACACAAAAATTTATTGATGCCGGTGCCGATTTAATAGTGGCGCCTATCTTAAAAACAGAAATGGCTGCCGTATGTCATGCACATCATAAATTATGGGTGCCGGGCTGTGCCACCCTTACAGAAATTGTAACCGCTAAAGAAGCAGGCGCTGAAGTAATCAAAGTGTTTCCGGGTTCGGTGATGGGTCCGGGTTTTGTTTCGGCCATTATGCCTGTAGCGCCGGGTTTGCAGTTAATGATTACCGGTGGTGTAGAACCTGCCGAACAAAATCTTTCGGCCTGGTTTAAAGCCGGTGCCACTTGCGTGGGATTGGGTTCGCAATTGATCACGAACAGCATTATTCAGAATAATGAGTGGGAAGCGCTTCAAGATAAAACAGCCGAAGCCGTGGCGCTGGTACAACAAGTTAAGTCAAAAAAAGCAATCAACTAAACATAGCCCCGTGGAAAACAAGAACAAGATTGGGAATTACCGGTGGACGATTTGTGCATTGGTGTTCTTTGCTACAACCGTAAACTACCTCGACCGTCAGGTATTGAGCTTGTTGCAACCTCGTTTGGAAGAACTCTTTGGGTGGACGAACAGCGACTACGCCAACATTGCCGCGGTGTTTCAGTTTACCTATGCTGTATCGATGTTGTTTGCCGGCCGGCTGATTGATAAGCTGGGTACGAAGTGGGGCTATGGCTGGGCCATCATCATCTGGTCTGTAGGCGCTATTGTACATGCGTTAGCTATACCTGTTGGTGAGAGTCTTGCTGTACTATTTGGTTGGTTGGGTATCACTGCTTTTTCTGTTTCGGTGTTGGGCTTTATGTTTTCGCGTGCCGTACTGGCATTTGGTGAAGCCGGGAATTTTCCGGCTGCGATTAAAGCCACTGCCGAATATTTCCCTAAAAAAGAGCGTGCGCTTGCAACCGGCATATTTAATTCAGGGGCAAACATTGGCGCCATACTTGCCCCGCTTACTGTACCCTGGATTTACAAGCAGTGGGGTTGGGAAGCTGCCTTTATTATTGTGGGAGGCGTTGGCTTTTTGTGGTTGTTTTTCTGGCTGGTCTATTATGAAAGGCCAACACAACAAAAGCGCCTTTCAACTGATGAGCTGGCTTACATTAACAGCGATGATCAGGAACGAGGGACACCCGTTGAGGCTGAAGCGAAAATATCCTGGGTTAAGCTGTTAGGTTACCGCCAAACGTGGTCGTTTGCATTCGGTAAGTTTATGACCGATGGTGTGTGGTGGTTCTTCCTGTTCTGGCTGCCAGCGTATTTGAAAGCACAATATGACATCGTGGATCAGGCTGTGATGATTCCGCTGGCCTCGGTTTACACCATGTCAATGATTGGCAGCATTGCAGGAGGGTGGCTGCCGATACATTTTATCAACAAGGGGTATGATGCATACAATGGCCGCATGCGGGCTATGTTATTGATCGCCTTGTTTCCGATGGTCATTCTGCTGGCACAACCGCTGGGAGATATTTCCCATTGGATACCCATTTTACTGATTGGGGTAGGTGCTGCTGCCCACCAGGCGTGGAGCGCGAATATTTTCACCACGGTATCGGATATGTTTCCCAAGAAAGCGATTGCCTCCGTAGTAGGTATTGGCGGTATGGCCGGTGGGTTAGGCGCGGTAGTCATCACCAAGAGTGGCGGTGCATTGTTCGATCATTATAAAGCATTGGGGCATATTGAAACGGGTTACACCATCATGTTTGCCGGATGTGCGGTAGCTTATTTGATCGCCTGGTTTGTAATGAAAACCCTGGTGCCCAGGTACAAGCCGATAGCAGATCTCTGACAAGGTAAGACCTGGGAAAAACGGAATAGGTCTTTCGGGTTTACTACAACTACTGTAGCAGAAGATCAACTGAATCTCATGTGCTGAATTCTTATGGCATTTAATATAGCTAAAAGCGCCACGCCTACATCGGCAAACACGGCCTCCCACAGGGTGGCCACACCACCCGCGCCAAGCGCCAGCACAATCAGCTTTACGCCAAAGGCAAATGCAATATTCTGCCAGACAACGGCATTGGTGGCTTTGCCGATTTTTATTGCCGTAACAATTTTGGAAGGCTGATCGGTTTGTATAACAATATCGGCCGTTTCAATGGCGGCATCGCTACCCAAACCGCCCATAGCGATACCCACATCGCTCAAAGCCAGAACAGGCGCATCGTTAATGCCATCGCCCACAAAGGCTACCGGCTCTTTCTTGCCGGATTTGATTTCTTCAATTTTCTTTACCTTATCTTCTGGAAGCAGATCGCCATAAGCCTCATCGATACCAAGCGCACGCGCTACCTGATCGGCTACAGCCTGCTTGTCGCCACTCAGCATGATGGTTTTGAGATTGGCCGCATGCATTTGCACAATAGCCTGTTGACTATCGGGCTTAAGTTCATCGGCAATAGTAATATAGCCTGCGTACTGTTTATCTACCGCAACCAGCACGAGTGTGTCAACGGCTTCGTGCGCTTCGGCCGGGAAACTGATATTGAATTTTGTCAGCAGCCTTGCGTTGCCAGCCAGTACTTCCTTGCCGTTTACAATTCCTTTTAGTCCATGTCCTTTTATTTCTTCTATGCTGCCGATAGCTATGTTTTTATGAACACCACCGGCATAATCTATAATAGCTTTACCTGCCGGGTGCGTGGAGTGTGATTCAACGGCTGCCACCAAAGGAATCCATTCGTTTTCCGGTAATGAGCTTATTACCTGCTGAACCCTGAACACACCTTTGGTTAGTGTGCCGGTTTTGTCCATTACAATAGTATCTACACGGGTCATTACATCCAGGTAATTGGAGCCTTTGAATAAAATACCGTTACGTGATCCTGCACCAATTCCGCCAAAGTAACCCAACGGAATAGCTACAACCAAAGCGCAGGGGCAGGAGATAACAAGGAAAATCAATGCACGATACAGCCAGTCGTTAAATACATAATTTTCCACAAAGAAATAGGGTAACAACGTTAACCCGAATGCCAGGAAGACGACTACAGGTGTATAAATACGCGCAAACCTGCGAATGAAAAGCTCCGTGCGGGCTTTTCGTCCGGTGGCGTTTTGTACCAAGGTTAGGATGCGGGCTAACGAACTATCGCCAAACAGCTTTGTTACTTTTATCTCGGTAACTTTCTCTTCGTTGATCATGCCGGCAAGAACCGCTTCGCCTTTTTCAATAGATACGGGCTTGCTTTCTCCCGTAAGGGCAGCCGTGTTGAACGAGCTGCCGTTACTTAGCATTTCGCCATCTAAGGGAACACGTTCACCCACTTTAACCCGGATCGTTTCATCAATTTTTACATCGGACGGATCTACGCTTACATAAGTTCCGTTGCGCAGCGCATTTGCCGTATCGGGCCTTACATCCAGCAATGCCTTGATGCTTCGTTTGGCACGGTTAACGGCTGCATCCTGGAATAATTCTCCCACAGCATAAAACAACATGACGGCAACACCTTCCGGGTATTCGCCAATGTAAAACGCGCCAATAGTGGCTATGCTCATCAGGATAAACTCTGTAAACACATCGCCCCGCCATGCCAGGCGAATGCCTTTTAGCAAAACAGGTATGCCAACCGGTATATACGCTACTGCATACCAGCCTGCGCGAATCACCCCGCTAAACCAACCCGGGGCTATCCAGTAATCGAGCACCAGGCCAGCGCCTAATAAAACAAAGCTGATAGAGGCGGTTATCCATTCTTTATTAATGATACTTTCTTCCGCACGCTGAACTTTGCTTACAGCAGCAGGATTGCCTTCATGTGCTGCGCAACATGCATCGTGTGTGTGCATATCATCGTGATGTCCGCTCATACTTTATACTATGCAAAAAAAATATTCCTGCGTTTCAAAAATAAGGGCTAACCCCGTGCAATAGGGTTGCAAGATGAATATTTATCTGGATCGCGATTGCAAGCGCGATGATGAAGCCTTAATGAAGCCTCCTCACGATACCGGCATCAATTTTTGCAGCTACTATTCCCAGCTTTTCTTTTCCGGCTATCACCACTAAGTTCCCCTTCCAGGCTTTTCGCACTACATGAAATCCTTTTTCATCCGCTATCGGATGCCAGTCCAATCCCCTGTTTAAAGAAACTTCGGTGCCTGATGGCCCGGTGGTAATGACTTTATTTTTAGTGATAAACTCCACGCACTCGCGGTATCCGCGTGGCGCCACGCGCGGAGCGATCCATGTTTTTCCATTGTCAGCGCTTATAAATGCATTGTTGGTGATACCGGTTTCGTTAGTAAAATCTCCGCCCACTACAATAAATGTTTTGCCGGTGCGGTCAACCGAAAAAATTCCGGCACTTTCTTTTTCCTGTGTTGCCGGGGGATGAAGCTGTTTCCAGCTATCTCCTTTATCAATAGAAACAAACAAGCGTGAAGTTTTTCCCCCGGTGCTGATGATCAATTCCGATTTTCTTTTGCAGCGAATGCCTGTGCCGCTGGCCGCGAATGAGGCTTCACCCGTATTCAGCTCAGGCCCCCGGATTTCTTTCCAGTTAAGCCCGCCATCAGTTGTCCTGAGCAGGAACAAATGCCTGTCCATCGGATCTCCGTAAATAACACCTTCCTGCTCATTCCAGAAATCGATACCATCTGCGAACACGTTTGCATCGGTATTAGTGTAAACGGTTTTCCAGGTCGCGCCACCATCCTGCGTAAGCAGCACGGAAGCAGGAGAGCCTGCATTCACGATAATGGCTTTGCGCGATGAGAAGGCATATAGCGACCGGAAATCTGCTTTGCCGAATTCAGGCACCTGCTGAAAATGCCAGCTTATACCTCCATCGGAAGTAGCGCCAACCCAACCGCCTGATCCGGCTACCCAGGCTGTGTGATCGTCAACAACGGATAGCGCCCGAAAGGATGACTTAACCTCTTGCGGCAACGGATAAAGCTTTACGGTCTGGCTATACCCGTAATGACTTATAACGATGAGAAACAATGTCGGTAAAAAGCAAGCGATCTTCATGCAGGATAATTTCAATCCAAAATATAAGCTTAATTTTATGAATTGATGTTACGCAAAAACACTAAGTGTCAGTTTGAGCCAGTCGAAAACTATTTAATTCAGAACCAAAAAAGACTTCGACAAGCTCTGTCTGACATTCGAGGTTGTGTTTTTGCGTAACTCCAGTTATGAATTAAGAGAGGACTTGTATTACCGAAACAAAACAGGTTAAAATATTTGAAAACACGGTTCCTGATAATATTGATTTACATGATTCATACAAATAGTATAGCGCAAGAAGCTAAAAAGTATCTTGCCTTAGGAGATTCTTACACCATTGGCGAAAGCGTTTCGGAAGCCGAACGCTGGCCGCACCAGTTAGCAGATAGGTTAAAAATTCCCCCACCGAAAATCATTGCCACTACCGGCTGGCGTACGGATGAATTAAAGCAAGCCATTGAGGCGGCAAAGCTAAAGCCGGAGTATGATCTGGTTTCGTTATTGATCGGGGTGAACAATCAATATCAGGGTAAGCCGATTGCCGTTTATGAGAAAGAGTTTGAAGAGCTGCTTCTGGCTTCAATAATGCTGGCTAAGGGTGAAAAGAAAAATGTTTTTGTGGTTTCCATTCCCGATTACGGCTACACACCTTTTGGTAAAGAAAAGCAGGAAAAGATTTCGCGCGAGCTGGATGAATATAATACCATCAATAAGCGGGTTGCCGGGAAATATGGAGTTACATATTTTAACATAACGGATATTTCCCGCAAAGGACTTGATGATGCAGCGCTGGTAGCAAGTGATGGCCTGCATCCGTCAGGCAAAATGTATGCGCTATGGGTAGAGGCGATGTATAAAGGTCTTAAAGATTAGCTACTTAATCACTGGTTACGTTGCATTCGTGTAATCAGCAGCAAACCTAAATCAGCTTCTCAAACACACTCTTCAGGTTATTCGCAATAATCTTATGCCCTTCCGTATTCGGGTGAATGCCATCGGCCTGGTTTAATTTCGCATTTCCGGCCACGCCATCTAACAGGAAGTGAATCAGTGTGGCATTATTCTTTTTTGCGAGGTTGGGATAAATGTCCCTGAACTCATCGGTGTATTGCTTGCCCATGTTGGGCGGCACCATCATACCCGCCAATACGATCTGGCATTGAGGATATTTGGCCTTTACTTTATCAATAATGCTTTGCAGGTTTTTCCGGGTCTGGTCGATGGGCAGTCCGCGCAAGCCATCGTTGGCGCCAAGCTCCAGCACAAAAATGTCGATGGGCTGGCGCAGGATCCAGTCGATACGGCTCAGGCCCCCGGCCGAGGTTTCACCGCTCAGCCCCGCATTCACCACCTTTACTTTTTTCTCTGCCTTGTTTAATTCTTTCTCAATCAGGGCCGGGAAAGCCTCTTCGGGCGAAAGCCCGTAACCGGCCGTCAGGCTGTCGCCAAAAAATAGTATGGTTTTGGGAGCCGGTGGGTTAAAAACTACCGTTAACAAAACAATAAGAAGTGAATATTTACCGACTACCATAATAATTGTGTATTGTTGAAATTCGCTGAAACAATTTTACTGAAATAACGATTTAAAACCTGATCGGTTATCTTTAATTATCATGCCAGAAACAGTTTTACAGGCCGAGAGCCTGACAAAAGTTTATAGATCAGCTGAACGCGACCTAGTGGTGCTGGATCATGTATCGTTTGAAGTGCACCAGGGAACTACCGTGTCAATCATCGGGCCTTCCGGAAGCGGGAAGACAACTTTGTTGGGCTTATGTGCCGGTTTGGATGTGGCCAGCAGCGGAACGGTTTCGTTAATGGGCTTTAAGCTTAACGCGATGAATGAAGATGACCGCGCTTATCTGCGTAATCAATACATCGGATTTGTGTTTCAGAATTTTCAGTTGCTGCCCACTTTAACCGCTTTGGAGAATGTAATGGTGCCGCTTGAGCTGCGGGGCGAACGCAATGTGTCCGGCAAGGCTAAAGACTTGCTGGCGCGGGTAGGTTTGGCCGAACGGATCAGCCATTACCCGTCCCAGCTTTCCGGTGGTGAACAGCAACGCGTGGCAATGGCCAGGGCTTTCATCACATCACCGCGCATTCTGTTTGCCGATGAACCAACCGGCAACTTAGACGATGAGAATGCCAGCCAGGTAACAGAACTTTTATTTGAAATGAACCGCCAGGAAAAAACCACGCTGGTGCTGGTTACACATAACTTAGAGCTGGCCGAGCAAACGCAACGCATCCTGCAGATGAAAGGCGGCAAGCTGGTGAACGAACGCATTCTTTCAGAGGTATGATCGAGTATTTCATCCGCATTAAGCGAAAGGCAAAACCTATTTTCCGCGATCGGTGGGTATGGCAAATGGCCTGGCGCGATGGCAAGCACAACTTTGGCCGGTTGTTCTTGTTTGTGGCTTCCCTGATTACCGGTATTGCCGCAGTAGTGGCTATCAGCTCGCTTAACTATTCCATGCAGCATGAGCTGGATCGCAACGCAAAGGAGCTTCTTGGGGCCGACCTGGTGGTGAACAGCGGGCTGCCATTCGATTCTGCATTTTTGGAAAAGATAGATACGGCACAGCGCCAGTTTGCACAGGATGCCGAGATGGCTTCGATGGTGATGTTTATGAACACTAAGCAAAGTCGCCTGATAAAGCTTGTTGCGTTGCAGGGTGAGTTCCCCTTTTACGGCAACGTGGTTACACAGCCTGCCAATGCCTATGAGCTGATGAAGACCGGGAGGTTTGCCATGCTGGATGAAGCGCTGGCCCGACAGTATAATGTAAGCTCAGAAGATTCCATTAAGATCGGAAACATCCACTTTAAAATGGCCGGAGTGGTAGAGAAATTTCCGGGTGGCGGTGCACTCACGGCAACACTTGCACCGGCTGTTTATATTTCGTTAGATGCGCTTGATTCAACAGGCCTGATTCAGTACGGAAGCCGGGTAAATTATAGCCTGTTTATAAAAACCGTTTCGGATGCGGATACCAAAGTGGCCATGGAAACCATAAGGCCATACCGCGATGAGTTGGGCTACGGTGCTGATGATGTGGAGGAGCGCAAGGAAGAATTGGGTGAAGGCTTTGGTTCGGTGTATCGCTTTTTTTCCCTGCTGGCCTTTATCGCACTTATTTTAGGCTGCATCGGTGTGGCCAGCTCGGTACACATTTATGCACGGGAAAAACGCGATGAAGTAGCTGTGCTGCGTTGCATCGGGTCATCGGGTTGGCAGGCATTCAACATTTATTTTATCCAGATTTTTGTGTTGGGAATAACCGGCAGCGTATTGGGCGCTGCGTTAGGTGTGCTTATCCAGCAGGTGGTGCCGGTAGCATTCGGTAATTACCTGCCGGTAGAGCTGCAGTTTGGAATTTCGTGGCGCGCGGTAGCCGAAGGTGTTTTGCTGGGTACGGTGGTTTCTATATTGTTTTCCATTCTGCCTTTGGTTGCGGTCAGGTTTGTTCCCCCGTTGTCGGTGCTGCGTGCCGACTTCCAGCCGGGGCGCATCTTTTCCAAAACCCGGTTAACTGCCATCATATTGATCTTCCTGTTCCCGTTGCTGGCAGCAGCGTATCAAACCAGCAGTTTTTTAACGGGAGGCTTATTTTCGGTTGGGCTCGTGCTGGCCCTTGGCGGACTTGCACTGGTTGCAGTGGGTGTGCTGTATCTTGTGCGAAGGTATTTTCCGCAAAACAGCTCGTTTGTATTCCGCCATGCGCTTTCAAATTTATTCCGGCCCAACAATCAAACCCAGGTGCTGCTGGTTACGATCGGGTTAGGCGCATTTATTATTGCCACGCTTAATATTATTCAAAGCAGCTTGCTCAACCAGGTGGAGTTTAGGGGTAATGCCAACCAATCGAACACAATTTTATTTGATATTCAATCGCACCAAAAAGATGATGTGGTAAAGCTGATTGAAAAATATGACTTACCGGTTAACCAGGTGGTTCCGATAATTACCTGTCGGCTTAGCGAAGTAAAAGGCAAGCCGGTTGAGCAGTTTAAGCGAACCGATGCCGATTCAGTTCGTATTCCCAACTGGGCGCTTACGCGCGAATACCGGGTAACGTATCGCGATAGCCTGCACCTTTCAGAAGAGCTGGTTAAAGGCGAAATGCATGCCTTTAAAAAAGGCGCGCGCGATTCTGTTTATGTAACCATTTCAGAAGGTATGCACGAAACCTTGCGTATAGGTGTGGGCGATTCGTTGGTGTTTGATGTGCAGGGCGTTCCGGTAAAAGCATTCATTAGCGGTATTCGCAAAGTAGAGTGGCCGAAGGATCCGCCCAACTTTATCTTTGTTTTCCCAAAAGGCGTATTGGATGATGCCCCTCAAATATGGGTGGCAGCCACCCGCGTGGAAAATCAGCAGAACGCAATCCTGTTTCAGCAGGAGCTTGTTTTCAATTTTTCAAACGTGTCGCTCATTGATTTGCGTTTGATATTGAGCACGGTAGACGAGCTATTTAATAAAGTAGGCCTGGTGGTTCGTTTCCTGGCATTGTTCAGCATTATTACAGGCCTGGTTGTATTGGCTGGTGCTGTGCTTAACAGCAAGTTTGCACGCATGAAAGAAAATGTGCTGCTGCGAACTATTGGTGCGCGCACTGGGCAGATCACCCGCATCACCATTATTGAATATGGTTATTTGGGGATTTTTTCTGCGATAACCGGGTTAGGCCTTTCATTGGGTGCAGGCTGGTTGCTCACAAAGTTTTTCTTTGAAGTCAGGTTTTCAGTTGATTTCGTTGAATTATTGATCATTTCGGCAGGAGTTGTGCTGCTTACCGTGCTAATCGGCTGGTGGAACTCGCGCGAAGTCATCTCCACGCCACCCTTGCAAGTATTGCGCAAGGAAAGCTAACTTTAGGGCATGTGTGTCCGAATAGTGGTAGCATGTTTTTTTCTCTTCTCCGGTTGGAGCACCGTTTTTGCCCGACAGGTTGAGTTCATTGAGAACAAATGCCAGTGGCCGGACGAGGTGAAGTACAAGGCTCGCATTCCGGGCGGCACCATGCAGCTTCAGCAGGCAGGCTTTTCCTATACATTTATCGATCAGCAGCATTTAGACCACATGCATGAGCTGGGGCATGAATCGCACAACGAATCGGCACAGGCGGAAATCAACCTGAAGCTGAATGGCCACCGGGTAGATGTGCTGTTTAAAGAAGCTAATAAAAATGTGCAGCCTCAGCCTGTCGGCAGATTATCTCAATATTATAATTATTTCCTCGGTGCTGATCGATCCATGTGGGCTTCGCGTGCAGGCGCTTTTGAGGGTGTGTATTATCCTGCATTTTATAACGGTATTGACCTGAAAGTTTACAGTGCCGGAAGAAATATAAAGTATGACTTCTATGTGGCGGCCGGGGCCGATCCGTTACAAATTGCTTTTGAGTATTCCGGTACCGATCGTGTTTATTTGAGCGATGGTGATTTGAAAATAAGCGCATCGCAATTTGAGTTTACCGAGAAGAAACCGGTGGCGTGGCAGTGGATTAACGGTAAAAAAGTATTTGTGGAGTGTGCGTATGCGCTTCTACACAACAAGGTAAGCTTTGCTTTCCCGCAAGGGTATGATGCCTGTTACCCCTTAACGATTGACCCGCTTTTGATTTTTTCAACCTACAGTGGTTCTACTGCCGATAACTGGGGCAGCACGGCCACACCGGGCGAGCATGGTAATTTATATTCGGCAGGTGTAACCAGCCATAACCTCGGAGGTTTTTTTCCTGCCACAGCCGGTGCTTTTCAAACTTCGATAGGAGGCGCGTATGATGTGGCCGTTATTAAATACGATTCTGCGGGTACGCAAATGTTGTATGCTACCTACCTCGGTGGCTCGCATGGCGAATCGCCACACAGTCTGATTATGGATGCAGATGAAAACCTCTGGATATTGGGCACCACCAGCTCTGATAATTTTCCGGTTACGGCAGGTGTTATAGATGATACCTATAATGGTGGTATAAGCTTGTTTAATGTAATACCTTATGAGAATGGCTCCGATATTTTTGTAGCTAAGCTTAGCGCAGATGGCAGCGATCTGCTGGCCAGCACGTACCTCGGTGGCTCAGCCAACGATGGCCTCAACCCGGCAAACAGTCCGTTGGTTAGAAACTATGGCGATGAATTGCGTGGCGATATAATTGTGGATGCTAATGGTAACATCTATATCAGTACCGTTACGCAATCGGCAGATTTTACCGGCAAAGACAGTTTTAGCAATGCCTACCAGGGCGGACTTACCGATGCAATCGTCATGCACCTGAATGCATCGTTAACGGAAATTTACTGGTCAGCCTTTTTGGGCGGCTCCGGTGCAGATGCTTCGCATACCATTAAGCTGAATGAAGAAGGCGATGTATGGGTAGCGGGTGGTACTGCCAGTCCGAACTTCCCCACCACGGCAGGCGTGTACCAGCCAACACTGGCCGGTGGTGTGGACGGCTGGATGGCCAAGATCATGAAAGACGGTTCTGCTATTATGGTATCCGGCCTTACGGGAACGGCACAATACAACCAGGTTTATTTTATTGACTTAGATAACAACGAGAACGTATATGTATATGGACAAACAGTAGGCGCATTCCCGGTAACAGCCGGAGTATTTTCAAATCCGAACAGCGGCCAGTTTTTGCAGAAGTTCGATAAAGACCTTACCACATTGCTGTTTTCAACTGTGTTTGGTGCAGGCAGAGGCATACCTGACATTTCACCAACCGCTTTCCTGGTTAATGATTGTAACAACATCTACATGAGTGGCTGGGGCGGTGCAATTAACATTTCACGCGGATTCTGGAACAGCGGCACCTCGGGTATGCCCATTACGTCCGATGCTTACCAGAAAACAACAGCCGGCTCTGACTTTTATTTTATCGTGTTAACTGATGATGCTTCCGAGATGTTATACGGAACCTTTTTGGGAGGCAATCAATCTCCTGTGCATGTGGATGGCGGCACCAGCCGGTTTGATAAAGGCGGTATTGTGTACCACTCCGTATGCGGAGGCTGTGGCGCTGGGTTTGATGATTTCCCCACAACACCCAATGCCTGGAGCCAGTTAAACCAAAGTCAGAATTGCAATAACGCAGCGTTCAAGTTTGATTTGTCATCGCTTAAAGCGCGCATTCAAACCAACAACATTACGTTTGATATGCCGGGATTAAACCGGGTATGTATTCCTGACCCGATCGTGTTTCAGAATTTAAGCACAGGCGGCCGTATTTACGAATGGAGCTTTGGTGATGGAGGCCAGGTAGTGCGGCAGGATACTTCGTTTATTATGCACCGCTATAATCAACCGGGTACATATCGGGTGAAGCTGCTGGCTATTGATGCCGGCACCTGCGTGGGTATGGATTCTACCTTTACCCAGGTGGTTGTAACAGAAGCAGCAGGCGAAGCAGGACCCGATGTGGATATGTGCTTCGGTGCCGGTACGCGGTTGACTGCTACCGGGGGAGTGGCGTACGAATGGATCAATTATAACCGCACATTTTCCACAACAGATCAATCGCCTGTGGTAAACCCGGCTGAGGATGAAGATTATATTGTTTCCATTTTTGACTTTAACGGGTGCTCTAAAAAAGACACCGTGCATGTGCGGGTTATTCCCGGTGTTGAGCTTGATTTCAGCCTCAGCAAAATGTACGATTGCTTCAACCGGCCCACCATAGCGGTTGAAAACCTGTTGCCGGCTGCGGATGAGCAGGTGTTTTTTGATTTTGGTGATGGCAACACGTCTGACCGGGAACAGGCCCTTCACACCTTTCAGCAGGATGGAACCTATGCGGTTAAGCTGGTGGGCGTAAAGGAAACCTGTGTGTACGAAAAGGTGATGAGTGTGCCGGTGTACGAGCTGAAAGTGCCGAATGTAATTACACCGGATGAGTTCCCGGAGAATAACCAGTTTGTGATCCAGTATGGCGGCAATAAATTGTCGGCATCAGGATTTGCCGCCCGTGTGGTTATTGTAAACCGGTGGGGGAAAAAAGTGTTTGAGAGCAATAATTACCAGGACGATTGGGATGCAGGTAATGTAGAAGCCGGCATGTACTTTTACGAAATCCGGATTCCCGGTGAAGCAGTTTGCAAAGGTTGGCTGCAGGTGATCAAGTAGCCTTCAAAACTGAAAATAAATAAACGGCTGTATCCCGGCCGATTTGGTTTGGATCACAATTAATATAGTAATAAAGATCACAACAAACTTTCCGGCAAGCGAGAGGTTAGTTACCCAGGCTTCAGCCCGTTGCTCTACAGGTGCGGGTATAAAATGCAGGATGTAACCGATCAGCATTAACAGTAATACGGCTTTGTAACCTGCTATAAAACTAAAAAATACTCCCGGGGAAAAATGCGTGGTAACCTGGTTGATTACCTGCCAGGCCGTTTCCATATCCTGCGCCCGGAAGAATATCCAGCAGAAGCATACAAAATGAAACGTAAGAAGGATACTGAATACCTGGCTGCTATGCTTTAAGAATGCGTTATGAATTGCAGGCCATTTAAAAGACATCATAAATTTGTGCACGCCTAACGCTGCTCCATGCAAGGCTCCCCAAAGAATAAACCGAAAGGCAGCGCCATGCCAAAGACCTCCAAGCAGCATGGTTAAGAACAGGTTGATATAGGTGCGGATTTTTCCTTTCCGGTTTCCGCCTAACGAAATATACAGGTAATCGCGCAGCCAACTGGAGAGCGACATGTGCCAGCGCCTCCAGAACTCCGTAATGTTTTTGGACTGATAGGGCGAATCGAAGTTGAGGTTGAAACGGAATCCCAGCAGCAGCGCAAAGCCGATAGCCATGTCCGAGTAGCCGGAAAAATCGCAGTAGATTTGCAAGGCATAACCATACACGCCAAAAAGATTTTCGAGGCCGGTGTAAAGCGTGGGGGCATCGAATATGCGGTCAACAAAATTCAGGCTGATATAGTTGGAAATAACCGCTTTCTTGAACAAACCCGTACAAATCAGGAATACGCCTCGCCCCAGCATCTCGCGCGAAACAAAAGTTGGTTTTGAAATTTGCGGCAGGAAATCAGCAGCGCGTACAATAGGCCCGGCAACCAAAACCGGGAAGAACGAAACGAAGAACGCATAGTCCAGTAAATGCGGTGCGGGTTCAATTTTTTTACGATACACATCTATGGTGTAGCTGAGCGATTGAAATGTGAAAAAGGATATGCCCACAGGCAGAAAGATATCGAACGGCTTATATTCGATTTCCGCCAGGTTGCTGAATATCTCGTGAAGAAAATTGGTGTATTTAAAATAGCCTAATAAACCCAGGTTGGCCACCAGGCTGATGGCGAGTACGCCACTTCGCTTCCAGGGAATAGTAGTGTTGGCTAATATGCGCGCCAGGGTATAATCCATTACCGTAGTGCTGATCAGCAACAGGAAATAAATGCCGCTTGATTTGTAATAAAAATAAAGTGAAAAAAATATAACGAATAAAAGCTTGGGGCGATGGGTTTTGTGCAGCAGGATGTAAATGGCCAGGAACGCGGTGAAGAGAAAAAGAAAAAAACCGCTGTTAAAGATCAGGGGCTCCTGCGGGTTGTATAAAAACTGCTGGCCGAGCTTATGGGTATCGATACCGAACATATTCATTATACCCTTTTATCAATGCCTGATATAACAAGGCGCCTTGCAGCTCGTACCCGGTTTTGGTAAAGTGTACGCCATCGCTTTGCATCAGGCTGTTATTTTTCCACGAATCGGCTGCGTGCTTGCCCCCGGCAACGGTATATAAATCCCAGAACGCAAGCCCGTTTGCATCGGCATATTCTATCAGCTTGCTGCGCATAACTTCCACGCCCGGGTTTCTGCGGGTTTTCTTCTTATAGAAATCCATCGGGATAGTAAGCAGAATTTTAGCCTGCGGGTTTTGCTGCTTCAGCTGATTGATAAAGGTATCTAACTGGTCGTGAAAGCGTGGATCCACATACGGGTATTCGATTGCTTCATTGGTGCCCAGCGAAACAATAACCAGGTCGGGTGAAAGCTCTTTAGCCTGTTCTGCAAACAGCTCTGCTTCTGTGTAATGTTTTACTTTGGCGCCATTGCCCCCGGTACTATGATACAGCACACCGGGCTTGCCGTTTTCAAGATTTATACCGTACAGGGTAAATTGCTTTTGCAAGTGGTTTGACTGAAGGGTTTGAAGCTCTACCTGGCTGATGGGGTAGGGCAGCAGCACCCTTGAAATGTTCGGAGCTTCAAAAGTATATGGGCCCACATAGGCAATCTGCTGGCCAACGGAATCTTTGATGGCAAGGTTAAAACTCGAAAGATCCTTCTCAAAGAAAAAAGTCATCTTGTTGAAGCTGTAATTCAGCTCGCCAGGAGTTGCCTTGAGCTTTATCGTATTGCCGGCCTGCTCGGTCTGAATAGTCATGGCGCCTATACCAACAGGCAGCGGCTGATTGGTATAGATGATTCGCTTCGCATCCCACAAGCCCGATGAGCTTGAATGCAGGGTGCTGGATTCATTGGTACGCCCCACACGCCCGGGAAAAATCAGGCCACGCCCGGCATTGCCGAACTCAAGCTGAAATAACTTGCGGGTGGTTCCGCTCAAAATATCAGCCTGAATGTGCGAATCGCCAATCTGCAAAATGTTTACGGTGTTTTTCTTCAGCTTCTTAAGCTGATAGAGTCTTTCGTAAAACTCGCTTAGTATAACCGAGTTTTGAATTACGTTTGCATCTTCCTGGATAAATCCGAAAGCAGGCTTCGGGTTCCAGGCAATGGTATCCTGCGCCCAAACCTGTGCACCTGCAAAAAGGAGCAAACTAAGAATCAGGTTTCTTGTCATACCGGGTTTGTTCAAACAATAGCGCATCGGTTAGCTTTTTGGCTAACCTGCGTCCACCCAAAAAAGTTAAATGTGTAAAATCTTTGGCAGCCAAGGGTGGCTTTGCCTCTGCAAATTTAACGATACTATTTTCTCCTCCCATAGCGGTATATAAATCCCAATAGGCAATTTGTGTGCGTTGGGCGATTTTTCGCTGGGCTTTTCGCATACGGGCTATTGCCGGAATGGTCTGAATTTTACCGTTCAGGTTACCGGCACGATCGCTTATGCCAATCAATACAATTGCTGTGTTGGGAAAAATCTGCTTTAACCGGTTTACAACCCGTACCATTCGCGTTTCGTACCAGGTATAATCGGTAGAGTCTGTTTCGGTTACTACGTTCAGTCCGTATTGCAGCAGGATAAGCTTGTAATCAAGGTATTGATTGAATTGTTTCAGTTGCGTGGTATCAATCGCGTAAAGCCCTATACCCGAATTGCCCCGCATGGCAAGGTTATCTACATACACGCCTGTTTTAGTGTCGAAGCTAAGCCCATAGGCAACCACGCTGTCCGGGCTGGTGAAGGATAGTTTAACGGATGCCGCAGCCGGGGATTTAAGAATAAAACGATTCAAATGATCCGTTGCCGGTAAGGTGTCATTGACCTCAAGCGTATCGTTTACCACGTAATGAAGCATGGTTTCGGCTGCGCTTTTATAGAAAAGGCTGATGTTATCAAATTTCTGTTTGGCAGGCTTGCGGGCGGGCTTAAATTCAGCCTCATTTTCCGGGGCGGGTACAAAAGCATGCCCTGAAATACCTAAGGGCACTTCCGCGCTTTGCTTGCCTACTATGGAGTAACCTTCCCAGTTGGAATAAGTATGCTGAATAGAGGTGCGGTACTGTGCCACTTCTGATGCAATGGGCACAAAGCCAACACCACGGCCTCCATATAATGCCTGCAAGGTATCGCGAAAGCTTCCGCACAATACATCGCCTTCAATAAACGAATCGCCATAAAATGCTATGCGCACCTGTTTGCGATTGGCTTGCTTTAACGCACGGAAAAAACTTTTGAGCGTTGACTTATCTGGGCTGAAATCTTCCAGGCAATTTCCATTCGGGCATGGGTATGGATCTTTGGGCGCTTCAGGAATTACTTCGATAACAGAATCCCGTGCCGGATCGAACGCGATGCTATCCGCAAACAGAAGCCCTGCCATTACCGGAGCATCAGCTTTGATATCAGCCAGCAGGTCTACTTTTTTTAGCGTGTACGAGCCGAGGTGTATTGCCGGCAGAAGGGCGGTTAACAACAATGCTGCAATAGCCATTAATGAAAGCCAGAGCGATTTCTGAAGCTGGTTAACCGGCATAGTTTGCTTTAAAGATTCAAGTATAGGCAGGTTAATTGGTAAATGAAAACACTCCCTCAGATGTAGCCTGAAATTTTATAGGCTACCACGCCAGCCCATTCGCGCATAAGTGTTGTCCAGATGCTGACGGATTCTGCACGTGGTACAAACAGCACATCGGGTGTAAACCTGCGTTCATGCGACAGGAAATCGCATGTAAAAGTATCGCATGACCACCCGGCTTTTTTATAACATGCCTGCGACCGGGGCATGTGATAAGCAGAGGTGATCAGCAGGCAATCGGACGGCTGGTAATCATCTTGCAACAAGGCCTTCACCGCCACAGCCGATTCGTACGTGTTACGGGTTTTGTTCTCAATTATGATATCACCTTCCGGTACGCCCATTAATTTAAGCGCATCTGCAATTTCATCGGCTTCCTGCCGCGCGCGTGTAGCAATCATGCCGCTGCCCCCGCTTACCAGTATCTTTTCAATGATCCCCAGCTTATAAAGTTGAAGCGTGTGTGTTACCCGGTCGGCACCGCGCTGAAAGTAAACCCGGTCGTCCGGCTGCATGTTGCTTTTGGTAACACCGGTAAGAAGAATTCCCAGCTTGTATTTTTTGGTGATCTGTTGATAGGGTGTGGCGGCAGGTTCCCAAAGCATGGCTACCTCGTTGGTAATAAAATCGTTCGATATAATAATGAGCAGGCCAAACCCGGCCATCACTATGCGCTTCTTCCACTTTCGGTTGCGAATAAGCCGGGATGTGATCCACAACAGGAAGACCAGCACCAACGGCATGGCCAGGAAGTTGATGGTTTTGGAGAGTATAAAAAACATGCTACATCCGTTTTGGAATCGGGTTGGAGATGTTGCCGAGCCCATCCACAATTCTGCGGAGCACTTCAAAGTATAATGTGATGGCCAGCACTAATGTCATCGACCAGATTACCCCCAGGTTGAAATAAAATGTATCAATATTCTGGTTTAGAAAATGCTTGGCAGGCATATAAAACTGCGCATTGAAATCGACCATGTGCGAAGGGTCGGGCTCTTTGTAGATCGGAAAAATTTTTTGCACCAGCTTGCCGTCTTTTTCAATAATCCTGTGCGACTCTACAATGTTCTTAACCAGCTCGGCAATGGATTCGTTCTGATACCTGTTGCGATACGCTTCAAACTCTTTTTCCAGCTCGGGTGTGCGTGTCATCGCGCTTACTTTTGCATCTTTTGCTTCGTCAGCTTTGTTGTACCGGATGATGTAGAATTTTTTAAGTGCATTCAGGAAGAGCTGGGTCTCATCATATACGGCACTGTCAAACTGTTGGAGCGTAAACTTGTCGAGGCTTTTAAAATCTGATTTGCCGACAAAATTCAGCTCGTCTTTGATTTCCGCCTGCAGCAGGCTCAACCCATTGGCGACCTCCTGCTGAATTTTGGGATCGGGATTCAGGATGTTATGCCGGGCAAAGTCCAGCCGGGTTTCAAGTGCCGGTATGTAATAGATTTTTTTATAATCCGCATCGGCCATAATCTTGTCATCCTCATAAAACTCCTGCTCAAACCGGTTGTCTTTGTATTGCGCCACCATGCTGGCTTCAAATGCCCATCGCGATGCCATCAGGTCGCCAACCATTGGTACCGTGGCGGTATTTCCGATAACGGGATTAAGCTTATCGAATTTCACCACCACCCCGCTCAGGATAAGCTGGGGGATAAGCAGAACAGGAATGAGAATATAGATGGTAACGGCCGAGTTGAATGCCGATGAGATATTCAGGCCGAGCATATTGGCAAAGCAGGAAGTGGTGAATAAAATACCCCAATAAATAAAGAACATGCCTTTAATCTCAAGCATAGTATTACCCACCGTTACAAACAATGCCGTTTGAATGGCTGAGATCAGGAACAGGATGCCGATTTTAGACAGCAGGTAGCTGCTGCGGTTAAGGTGCAGGAATTTTTCGCGTTTCAGAATTTTACGATCGCGGATAATTTCCTCAGCACTTACCGTAAGCCCCATAAAGAGCGCCACAATAACACTCATGAACAGGTAGGCCGGCATGTTCAGGTTTTTGCTGAAGACATAGCCGGTGTTAACGGGATCGTCAGTATTGTAATAGCGTACAATAAAGGCCAGTATAAAGGCAAGGAGCGGTGCCTCCAGCAGGTTGATAACTAAGTATTGCGTATTGCTTAGCTTGGAAAGCAAATCGCGCCTGCTGAAGATATTGATTTGCTGCAGCCACGAAGGGATGCGCAGGGTGGAGTGCGGCTCTTCTACGGAAGGGGCAACCGGGCTAATCCTGACTTTATCCCTGAATTTTTTGTTCCAGCGTTCAGCGGAGAATTTTCGTTCGTCTGTGAAGTTGCCAAACTCGTCAATCACCTTCGTTTCGATGATGTTGAAAATCTGTTCGGGGTTTACATTACCGCATGTTATGCACTCGCCTTCCTGGCTGTTTACCAGGTTAATGTTTCGTTTAAAGTAGATAATGGCATCAACCGGGTTACCGTAATAGATCTGGTATCCGCCCGTATCCAGGATCACCAGCTTATCGAACATTTTAAAAATATCGGAAGAAGGCTGGTGGATCACGGCAAACACCAGTTTGCCTTTCAGCGCAAGCTCTTTCAGCAGGTCGATGATGTTTTCAGAATCGCGCGATGAAAGACCGGAGGTAGGCTCATCCACAAAAAGTACGGCAGGTTCGCGCAGCAGCTCAAGGCCGATATTCAAACGCTTGCGCTGGCCACCGCTTATGGTCTTGCGAAGGGGCGAACCGACTTTAAGATTTTTTGTTTCCGACAGACCCAGGTCGGCCAGTGTATGGATCACCAGCTCGTCAATAGCGGCTTCGGTAAGGTGGCTGAAGCAAAGCTTGGCGGCAAAGTAGAGGTTTTGATAAACGGTAAGGTCTTCTATCAGCAGATCATCCTGTGGCACAAATCCGATTACGCCTTCAATGCGTTTGGGCTCCTTGTAAATGTCTATGCCGTTAATCAGCACCTGCCCGGCCGAAGGCTTTTCGGTTCCGTTTAGTACGTGCAGCAGGGTGGATTTGCCGGCACCGCTGGCGCCCATCAATGCCACGAGGTTGCCTGATTCTTCTTCAATGCGAATATCGCGCAAGCCTAAACGGCCATTCCTGAATTTGTAAGAAATGTTCTGAGCTACAAAGCTGGTTCGGGTAGTGGCAACCTGCTTTTTGAACAGGTTAAGGATTTCTCCAAAGTAAACGGCTTCGGCCGAATCCCACCGGATGATGCTGCCGTTGGCCAGTACATTAATGTTGCCTGCTTTCTGCGGCACTCCGTTAAGGTAAACATCGGAGTGGCCCAGATATTTGAAAAAAAAGGTATCGGTGCTTCGTACGTACAGAATGGAAATGAATCCATCAAGCCCGCCACGTTTTATATGCTGACTTTTTCCCGATGCTTCGCTCCCCGAATCAATTACCAGGATGTCTTCGTGATTTATTTGATCCCGGTTTTCAGCTATCACGTATTGGTTTATGATTTCCAGATACTGATGTTGTATGTACAGGGCTTCGCTTATGGCTTTGGTTAGCTGCTGTTCCCGGCCGGAGAGGCTTCCATCGGCCATTACCACGCTCATCAAATCCAGCATGATCACTACTTTCTGCTTCTGGGCAGCCTCGCGGTTAATAGACCCGCATATCTCCAGTATGGTTTCTTTCTCCTGCGCATCCGGTACTTTTTGAGAAATAAATTCATCGAACAGCCGCATGTGGTCGTCCGTTGCCTTTTCACTTAAATGGTCGGACAGAAACACCCGGATTGATTCCCGTTCCTGGCTGGTGATCTCGTCTTCTTTTGCTACCAGCGCAAACAATTTCAGAATAGCCTTCAGTACGGGTTCGCTCATAGGTTGTCAAGGTTGTGGGGCAGGTTTAAAGATAGCTTAAAAGCCGCTGGATTGAAATAAAAAAGGACTGGCCCCAGGACCAATCCTTTTTTACCGGTTACCGGGTTGGATCAGTTTACAATCGAATTGCGCATTTTTTCTACAATAACAGTAATGTCGATCAGGTTCTTGTCAGAAAGAACCAGGTCTGAACGGTTATTCTTGATCTGCTCTTCGATATTCAATGCCTTGTAGCTGGCTTGCAATGTTTTCAGGTCATCGATCAGGGTAGCAACAGGCTCTTCCTGATCTACGGTTGAGAGCATGGCTACCAATTCGTCTACTGATTTTTCCTGTTCCAGGATCACACGCATAAGCGGAGTAAGCACCAGGTTGCGCGAATCTTCGGGTAATAAATCTTTTGGATACGTTTTGATCAGGCCGGTGGAAATATACAAGCCTTCAATAAAGCTTCCGGAAAGGAGCAGGGCGGCCAGCTTATTACGGCTATCGTCTTTCAGGTACTTTTCGCTGCTTTGCACGGCCGTGTTCAGGATATTGGCCAGCGAATCTTTGTTGGCGATGTTACTTTCAAAGCGCTTCAGTACGTCCACATCAAAAGTTCCGATTACACCGATGTTGTCGGCCAGTTTCTTGGCAGCATTCAGGTAATCAATAGCTTCCTGGGTTTTCTCGTATGAGCTCAGGTACCCGATATCGGCTGCGTAAATCCCAAGGTTGAGGGCAGCCTTATCCGTACGGCTGGCATATTGGTCCACCTTGCTGCGGCTGTTCACCAGGCCCTGGTTAAACTCTGCACCGGTTTGCTGGAGTAAGTATGGTATTTCAGTTGGAGAAGGAAGGTTGTAAACAACTTCTTTGATCTGGTCTTTCAGCGATTGTTCCGCCTCGTTGAATTCATTGGCGTTGTTTCCTGTTTTTGAACCGCCTCCGCAGCTCCACAGCCCGGCCAACGCAACAACTGCAACAAAAGGAATTAAGAGTCGAGTAAATTTCATGGGTTTTTGGTTTAGACCTTCAATTTTAGCACATTTTTCCAAAGGGGTAAAACCGTTCGCCCAATATTTTGAACAGAAAAATGTAAAAGAATTGGTGGAAGGCCAACATTATTCCTTTAATTTCAGTTTATATACAAATGGTCGCGGCAGCTTCAATTCAAACAGTTTACCTGGTGGACGATAACGAGGTAGACCTCTTTGTGCAGAAGCGGTTTATTGAGATGAAAAAGTTTGCCGGCAACATCATTACTTTCTCCAGCCCCTCCAAGGCGCTGGAAGCCTTAACCAACAACTCGGCTCACCTGCCGGGCATACTTTTTTTAGACCTTAACATGCCTATGCTCAACGGGTTCGAGTTCCTGGAACAGGTTCGGGAAACCTCGCAGGAACTTTTCAACCGCTTGCGGGTAGTGGTTTTAACCAGTTCCAACAGCCAGGCCGACCGCGACCGCGCCTATAGCTTCAGTAACGTTATCCGCTTTATACCCAAGCCTTTAACCTCGCAGGGGCTGGACGAGCTGTTGAGCACAATTAACAACTGACTACCTTTTAAGTACACGCAGGCAGGTAGCCTTCAACTTTTCAATTTCCATTACCGGAACGTTTACTTCCTTGGCGGCTTCGTCCCATTTACGAAGCAGGATGCTGTGCTCAAACAGGGGGTCTTGCTCAAATTCGGTAGCCTCTGCTGCTGTCATAACTCCGCCTTGAAAAATCAGCGTCTGCCTGCTTGCCTCCGATAGCTGATTAAAATATTCCGGGTATTTATAGGTAAGGTATCGCTTGGCCTTAACATGGTTCTCTACCAGTTGCGCCATTCGTTCTGAAAATCCGCGTGAGCGCAAAAAGCCGGCCCCGATTTCTTCATGACTCTTTATTCCATACGATGCCATTTTAAGGCTTGAGTCATTCTGAACACAAATATGCCCGATGTCGTGGAAGAAAGCTGCCAGCACTACCTCATCATCGGCACCGGCCTGTATCGCCAGCCCGGCCGATTGCGACATGTGCTCAATTTGTGAAACAGGTTCGCCAATGTAATCGGCACGGCCGTACTTTTCATAGAGATCAAAAATTTCTTTAGTAACTTCTTCCGCGTTCATATGGCATTATGAATTATAGTTGTATGTGCAAGTTTGAGAGCAAGGCGATGAATGGCAACGAATATACTATTATCAAATAATTAATATTTGAGCACAGGTTTTTTCTGCCATAAGTTATTTCTAACATTACCCCTGAAAAAAGATGCTGACATCATGCAAACACAGCTTGTAGTTTTTGATCTGGCCGGAACTACCGTTAGAGATAATTTTGATGTACCACGGGTATTGCAAAAAGCGCTTATTGATAAAGGCGGTGTAAATATATCGCTGCAGCAGGCTACCGACCTGATGGGAATACCTAAGCCCGTAGCCATAAAAAAACTTTTAGCGGATGGCGGCCGGGCTTCTTTTACAGATGAATTTGTGGAGGAGATACACCGGTACTTCGTGGACAGCATGATTGACTTCTACCGCTACGATAGCTCGGTTGGGGAAAAGCAGGGTGTAAGCGAAACGTTCGCACTACTTAAGCAAGCCGGAATAAAAGTGGCTGTCGACACAGGCTTTGACCGGGAGATTACGGATGAATTATTAAAACGGCTGGGGTGGATAGAAAAAGGATTGCTGGATACCAGTGTAACAAGTGATGAAGTGGAAAACGGCCGACCTGCACCGGATATGATCTTTGAAGCGATGAAGCGCACGGGCATAACGGATATTAAGCATGTGGTAAAGGTTGGCGATACGGCAAGCGATATGCAGGAGGGTACACGTGCAGGCTGCCAGCATGTAATTGGCATTACAACCGGTGCCTATACTCCCGAACAGCTCAAAATGGAACCACACACACACCTTGCCGAAAATGTGGACGAAGTGCTTACAATAATCGGGGTTAAATAGCTTGCTGCTTCTTTCGGGCCCTGTGCTTTTGATGGAAGTACAGCATGGATCCTAATATCAGGATTGTACCTGCAACTGACATCACGTAGCCACCTGTAAGAAAGAAGCTGAGCCAGCTCAGACCTTTCTGAAAGAAGTTCTTATAGAACAATACGGCCACACTGCCTAAGTAGCCAAAAGAATCGGCCACGTACATAATAAAGCCAACGGTGCTTACATATTTGAAGGTTGCAATCAGGCGATCGAAGAAAATGCTGTTGAAAGGAATGTACCCCAGGTACAAGCCGATTCCCACCAGCGTCATCCACAACACAGGGCCGATTACCTGTGCTTCAAACATCAGGTTGGCAATGCCAATCAGGATCATGCCAAAAGCAATAATCAGGTGGTTGATCATTAAAGCCAGCTTGTTGTTTTTGATCAGCATTAAGCTACCCATGCAAACCAATACAATTAATGATACCGGAATTTCTGTTTTGGTATAAATAGAAGGATCATCGCCCATATTTAAAGCTTTCCAGATGTCTGCAGAAAAATTATCGCGGAAATCGCGAAAGGCAGTAAGCAGCACATAGCAAAGGGTGAACAGCACGATGCCGGGAAGAAAGGCTTTTGTAAAGTTTTTTCTTTCCTCCTTATTCATGGGTAATCTTTTGGTGCGGAGCTGCTCGTCTTTTTCGGATGGCGGAGGCAGCTTGTCTAATAAGAATTGAAATGCCAGCAACGGCAGGAGGAAGAGGCAGCACACGACAAACGGCATCCAGTATTCCGACACATTCCAATCCCGCATTACATAGGCGCCTGCCGAGCGGCAGAGTCCTGCTGAAAAGATAAAGCTTACAGCGAGCGATGCACCCAATACTTCCGTCATGCGCCTGCCTTCGAGGTAACCGAAAACCATGCCCCACACCATACCCAGCGGGAGTCCGTTTGTAAAGAGAAATATTATATTGTAAGGCGCGGGTACAAGCGCAAATAAAAGCCACGATGCCCCCGCAATGGCTACCATTAATAAGATGCCGAAGCCA
This sequence comes from Cyclobacteriaceae bacterium, assembly GCA_026129485.1. Classification (GTDB taxonomy): domain Bacteria; phylum Bacteroidota; class Bacteroidia; order Cytophagales; family Cyclobacteriaceae; genus ELB16-189. The sequence goes on along the minus strand of JAHCHY010000019.1, from coordinate 46,479 downwards.
CGTGAACGTGCTTTAAGCTCGGAGATTACTTTTATGCCGATAAACTTGGCAAGCGCGTAACCAATCACCTGGAAAGTAACCAGCCAGACTTTGTAGTCAAATCCGGCAAACGAAAGACCACTGAACGTAGCCACTGCGAATGTTTTACGAAAGGCATATACACAGGTATATAAGGCAAATGCACAAAGCGATGCATAGATTGTAAACCAGGTGGTGTGCGTGCTTTCCAGCCAACGGGTGATCTTGTGCTTTTGTTCCATCAATCCCGGATTCCGTTTTTGCTAAAATTAGCTTCTTTCCGGAAACCATTTTTCAGAATGGTGATTTTTTTATAACCAGCCTGTAGTAATACAGAAGCAGGAAACTCAAGCTTGCTTGCGATCAAAAGGCAGTTGATCCGCATACCTGGAAATACCCATAAAGCGTTATCCCGCTAACAACCGGCTTATGCTTTTTTGCGCATACCCGGCCGATGATGTCATTCCTTTGCCTCCAATAGCCGTACGGATGTGAATTTTATCTTCCATGTCAATCTCAATAATATCTTTTTCAGAATGCTGGGAGTAGTAACCCGCCCATGAGGCTGCAATCTTCCAGTCTTTTATATCCGCAATCCGCGCTGCTTCCTGCCACATCAGGTTGTTAATATGCTGATTAAGCTCATAGCCAGCTTCTTCCACACCGGCCTGAACATACTCGTGCGAATCGCCCACAATTACGGAACCGTCAACAGCTTTTTTAAACAGAATATGAATGCCCCATTGCTTTAGTTCTTTCAAATGTTCGGGCGTTTGAATTGAAGCAAACGAAGGGCACTCTTCAAACGACTCGTACCTGCGGGTGGTAAGCCCGGTAAGAATATTTCCCTCTAAGGGTAAAGCGGGCATGGGTGTGGTGCGCAGCATTTGCAATTTGCTGATTACGATTCCACTGTTTGCAAACAGATCAGAGAATAAAATTTTAAATTCGCTGCCGTTACAAATAATCACCTTATCAGCGGTAAGCTGTTCCCCTTCATTAGTTATTACCTTAACCTTATTATTTTCAATATCACAAGTAATAATAGTGGCGTAATTGCGGTAAGTAAGATTAGGAAATTTAGCAGTGCAATAGTTAAGTAACCGGTGAATCAATAAATTTGGCTCTGCGCTTACCTCTTGCGGAAAAAACAATCCTTCGCGGCAGTATTCCGACTTAAGCACGGGCCAGCGTTCCAGGCATTGTGCGGTAGTTAGTAATTGCGCTTCGTAGCCGCGTTCATCCATTCGTTGTTTCAGCTCATGAAGCAACTGCTGCTCGTCCGGGTCGGAGGCAAGATATACGCTGCCATTTTGCCGGATGCCGATGTTAAGCTCTGCCTGGATGCGTTTATATAATTGTGTGGCATACACGCCAAATTCAAACCAGTTTTCGCTCATACCCGAAGGCACCACCTGTCCGAAGTTTCGCACGGTAGCCTGCATGGGCTTACCATCTTTTTCCAGCAGCAAAACTTTTTTATTTGTCGTAGCGGCATGATAAGCATGAAAGGTTCCGAGAACGCCTGCACCAATTACTATAATGTCGAAATGATTTGAGTTCATATAACAGTCAATGCTGCAAAGTGAATAAAATACGCAACAATCCCTTACGGCAGGTTTTTATTTTGATGTTAAGAAGTAAAGCACCAGCATGGTTACCTGCTTCCGGAATGGATTGATAGGGTGGTGTGGCCGCGAGGCATCGAAATACAGGGAGTCGCCCTCCTGCAATAAGAGCTCTTCGTCTTCTATCCGGTACAGGCACCTGCCTGAAATGATGTACTTGAATTCCAGGCCATCGGTGGTGGTGGGCTGGCTTTGTGTTTTAGGCTGCAGGTGCAGCAGAACTGCTTCCATTGTTGTGGATTGTAAATTCTGGGATAGTATAAACCGGTAATCAAAGCCCGGCCTTTCTTCTTTTTGAATAGGCTGATAATCGGCCTTCCGGATCAATAAATAATTTTTGCCCTGCACCAGCTTCATGTTTTCAAAAAATTCCTGTGTGGAAACTTCAAGTCCTTGCACTACCTGGAGAAAAACCGGGAGAGAAGGTATGGTCCTGGAGTTTTCAATTTTGGAAAGCAACCCTTTGGTTATGTGGGCGCGGTCGCTTAACGTCTGTAAGGTAAGCCCGCGTGTTTTTCGTAATGCTTTGATTCTTTTACCGATGCGGCCGATCAGCTCATCCTGCATATCCTTTTTGTTTCCTATTTGGAAACTTTTTCGGATCAGGGAAAGCGCAAAGCCATTTATTAATAGAATGTTAATATAAAAACGGCTGCAAACTATAAAGTTAGGATGTTTCCTATTCGTCAATTTATTGCAACATTATTAAAGTTCGGTTTGGGCTGCTGCAATTAACGAAGGCGTAATTTCTTACTAAATCCTGGGTGATGTGGATTGTGAATTTTTGGATCATAATTCTAAAAATCAAACAACCTCTATGAATCAACCTCTACAAGTTTCCAAGTTTACAGTACGGCCATTTAGGATGGTTGTATTGTTGGTGCTTGTGTTGGCAGGCTTTACCGCCTCCGCACAAAGCACAGTTTCCGGCAAGGTTATTTCGGCTGAAGACAATAGCCCCATTCCCGGTGTAAACATCCTGGTTAAAGGTACATCGAACGGTACCATTACAAACGCAGATGGTGTTTTCTCTATTTCTGCTTTGCCATCCGATGTGCTGGTATTTTCATTTGTCGGCTTTAAGCCCCAGGAAGTTGCCGTTAGCGGCAGAACAACGGTTGATGTTACGCTGGCCGTAGATGCAACCGAGCTTTCGGAAGTTGTAGTAACTGCGCTTGGGGTTGAACGCGAGAAAAAATCGCTGGGGTATGCCGTGCAATCCGTAAGCGGTGAAGATATAACCGTTGCACGCGAAACCAATGTAGTGAACCAGTTGGCCGGTAAAATAGCCGGTGTTACGGTGGTGGGCAGCCCGTCCGGTATTGGCGGCTCCTCCCGCGTTACCATCCGGGGTGAGCGTTCACTTGATCTGAACAAAAACCAACCCTTGTATGTAGTGGATGGCGTGCCCATCAGCAACGGGTTAACAGGGGCTTCGGGCCGCAATAACTTGGAGGTGGATTTTGGCAATGGCGCTGGCTTTGTAAACCCTGACGATATCGAAAGCATGACCGTGCTGAAAGGCGGGGCGGCAACAGCGCTTTACGGATCAAGAGCTGCTAACGGTGTAATTGTGATCAAAACAAAATTAGGAAAAGGTGCAAAGGGGAAGGGAATTGGTGTGGAAGTAAACTCCAACACCACGTTTGAATCGGCCCTCCGCTTACCGGAATACCAGAATGTGTATGGCCAGGGTTCTGGCGCGGGCGACAATAATTTCAACTTTGTGAACGGGTCTGGTGCAGGCGCATGGGATGGATCAGACGAAAGCTGGGGACCGGCTTTTACCGGCCAGCTTTTCGCCCAGTATAATTCCCCCCGCACGCTTAATGGCCAACCCATTCCTTTTCGCGGGGGCGATCTTAACGCACCGGCCGGAAGTGTTATTACACCCACCTTGTGGGAGAATGACAAAGACGGTGTGAAGAGCTTCTTTAAAACAGGAAGAACGCTTACTAATAATGTGGCGCTCACCGGGAGCAACCAGCATGGCGACTTCCGGTTGTCGTACACTAACCTGGATCAAACCGGCATTGTGCCCAACACCGATTTACGCAGGAACACGGTTTCGTTTGGTGGCGGATATAACCTGACGGATAAGTTTACAGCCCGTGCCTTTGTAAGCTACATCAAAAGCGAGAGCGACAACCGCCCGTCCATCAGCTATGGTACCGAAAACATTATGTACCTGTTCAACTGCTGGTTTCCGCGTTCTATAAAAATGGCTGATCAGCAAAACTACTGGATGCCGGGCCTGGAAGGGCAACGGCAGTATAACTGGAACTATAATTACCACGACAACCCGTACTTTACCATGTTTGAAAATACCAACGGCCAGTATGTGGATCGCGTTATCGGGAATATCTCATTGAAGTATAACTTCACCGACTGGTTGAGCCTGCAATTGCGCACCGCTACTGACTTTGCCAGTGAACGGAGGGAGTTCCGGAGAGCTTTCAGCACGCAGCGTTTCGCGTTCGGCCAGTATCGTCAATCCAATATCGTTTCGGAAGAACGCAACTCAGATTTCCTGCTCACGTTCAATCGTGAAATCGTGCCTTCGGTGTTTACGCTTTCGGCATCTGTGGGCGGCAACCAGCTCAGGCAAAAGTCGAACTTTTTAGATGTCAATGCCGGCCAGCTAAACATTCCGGGCATATATAACCTTACCAACTCAAGAATTCCCTTGCAGCAATCGCATAGCGATGTGGAAAAGCGCATCAACAGCTTGTATGCCTTTGCACAATTAGGCTACAAGAATATCCTGTTCCTGGATTTAAACGCCCGCAACGACTGGTCGAGCGCGCTTACACTTCCCCAGGCATTGAAAGATGCAGGCATCGGAACCGAAAACAATTCTTACTTCTACTCATCGGCAGCTGTAACCGCAGTGGTATCCGATATGTTTGAAACACCTGAGTTTCTTTCTTTCGCCAAAGTGAGAGCAAGCGTTGCGCAAATAGGTAATGATACCGATGCCTTTACCTTTACTCAAAGCTATAACCCGGGCGATCCTTTTGGCACCTCCCAGGTGTATGGCGAAACAGACCGCTTAGCCAATTTTAGCTTAAAGCCTGAAATCAGCACTTCGTATGAAGCCGGAATTGACCTGATGTTTTTAAATGGCCGCTTAGGGCTCGACTTCGCTTACTATACTACGTTTACAAGAAACCAGATTCTGAACATTCCCTTGTCTATCACCAGCGGGTATAACAGCCGTTCGATCAATGCCGGTGAAATCAAGAACTATGGTATGGAAATCATGCTGAGCGGTGTGCCGGTTCGTACAAATGATTTTAAATGGGCTATAAATGTTAACTACTCGCGAAACAGGAGCGAAGTGGTATCATTATCAGACGGCCTGGATAATTATGTTATGGCCAGCCGTTCGGTAAGCATTGAAGCGCGCGTGGGCGAACGCATGGGCGATATGTACGGGATAGGCTTTGTACGTGTACAGAGCACTGATCCCGCAAAACCTTATTACGATGCTACCGGGCAATTTACAGGGCAAATGGTTTTCGACAACCAGGGAAGGCCGATCCGTACCACGGAACGCATCAAGCTCGGAAACTATAACCCCGACTGGCTGGCGGGTATCAACAATACGTTTACCTATAAGGGAATTAAGTTAGGATTCCTGTTCGACATCCGTCATGGCGGAGAGGTGTATTCGCATACGCAAACCGTAGGCCGCGAAGGGGGTATGATTATCGAGACACTGCAAGGCCGCGAAAACGGGTACTACCCGCAGACTTCCGTAAATACCGATCCACAACTGCTGAATGCTCCTGCCGGAACGTATGTAATCGGGGAAGGAGTTACCCAAAACGGTGACGGAACCTTCCGGGTAAACGACCTCAGGATTCGGCCCCGGCAATGGCATACAGCCTGGACAGGCGGACGCAACATTGCTGAGGGTGTTATCTACGATGCATCTTTCGTAAAGTTGCGCGAAGTTCAGATAGGCTATACGCTGCCGGATAAGTTTTTTACCAAAACGCCATTCCATGGTGTAAGCATTACACTGGTAGGCAGAAACCTGGCCCTGTGGACCGATGTTCCGCACGTTGACCCTGAAACCATGTCATACACAGGGGGCACTGCCCTGCCGGGTATTGAATACATGGCTATTCCCTCTTCGCGGAGCTATGGATTTAACATTGGCTTTAAATTTTAATCACCCGACAAGATCAAGCATTATGAAAACATTTTTTAAAACCGGTTTAGTCCTTGCGGGTATGTTCCTGGTAGCAGCCTGCGACAAAAACTTTGAGGAGATCAATACAAACAAAAACGTGCCTACTTCCGTAAGTCCCAACCTTTTATTGGCTGGCATTATCCGTAACGCGGTGAACAACCAGGTAGGCGAAGCATGGGGCATTGGCAATATTGTGGTGCAGCAAACAGCCAAGATCCAGTTTGTGAATGAAGACCGTTACTTATGGAACGAAAGAAATGGTATATGGAACAGCGTATATGGAAACATGCGCAACGTTCAGAATATTATTACCAGTGCTGAAACAGCAGACCCTGTGCAGAACAACTACCTCGGTGTGGCGCTCATATTAAAATCGTGGTTGTTCTCGCTGGCTACGGATGCCTACGGAGATATTCCTTATTCGGAAGCAACCCAGGGAAAAACCCAGGGTATTTATCTTACCAAGTATGATACGCAGGAGTCTATTTATGAAGGTATCCTGGCTGATCTGAAAAGAGCAAACGAAATTTTAGGAACCAGCACGGAAGCTATTTCCGGTGATATAATTTATGGCGGAGGTCAGGCATCCATTATCCAATGGCGCAAGCTGGCCAACTCCCTGCGGCTGCGTTACCTGATGCGCATATCCAACAAAAAGAATATATCGGCTGATTTCAATACTATTGTAAGCAACCCGGCACAAAACCCGGTTTTTGAAGATAATGATGATAACGCTGTGCTGAAATACCTTGCAGCGGCCCCCAACCAATGGCCGTTATATGATACCCGTGTAGGATCGTTTGATGAATTCAGGCTTAGCAAACGGCTGGGCGACTACCTGGTGTCTATCGATGATCCTCGTCTGGCCGTTTTCGGAAGGCCGACAGAAGCATCGGTAACAGCAGGAACACCGGTTATCTCGGGCGTACCCAACGGGCTGGAAGACACGCAGGCTCAAGCCTATAACGGGGGAGTGCTTAACATTTCGCGTGTAGGCTACACGTTTGCATGCTTGGTATGTGGTGATGTTGGTCAAAACCCGCCCGTGCCGGATGCCCCCCGGGGGTTGATCATGACCTATGCCGAATTGCAGTTCATTCTTGCAGAAGCCCGCGAGCGCGGTATTCTTACAGCAGGTGATGCAGAAACCTTTTACCTGAACGGCATCAATGCGAACTTGGATTTTTACAGGGACATTGTTCCTTCCGAATATGGAATTGACCTTACCCTTCCAGCCGGTTACTTTGACCAGTCAGCGGTAGCCTATACCGGAACATCCGCAGAACGTTTGGAAAAAATAGCGACACAAAAATGGGTCGCTCTTTTCTTCAATGGCCTGGAGGCGTGGTACGACTGGCGCAGAACAGGGCTGCCTGCGCTTACTCCGGGGCCGGCTAATCTGAATGGCAACAAAATACCGGTACGGTATATATACCCTCAGTCCGAGCAATCCCTGAACGGAACAAATCGTGCAGAGGCAGTGGCCCGTCAGGGTGCCGATGATATTAATACACCGGTTTGGTGGGATAAAGATTAATTGGGTTTAATTAGTGTTTTGGTTGAACAGTCGGGAGATTTTTTTCCCGGCTGTTTTTAATTTAGGTTTTTAATTTTAAATGCTTTTCCGAATTATGAAACGAAATAGAATTGTAGTAGCTGTTTTGATATTTTTTTTATCTGACCTGGCTGCATTTGCGCAAACGCCAGCCGAAAACATCATCCTGATTACGCTGGATGGTATGCGTTGGCAGGAAGTGTTTACCGGGGCTGATTCCGCATTAATAAAAAACAAAGAGTATGTGGATGATGTAGTGGGCCTGCGTGCCCGTTTCTGGCACGATCAGTCAGAAATCCGCAGAGAAAAACTAATGCCCTTTTTCTGGAGCACGCTGGCTAAGGAAGGAGTTTTGTTTGGTAACAGGACTTATGATAATAATGTTAACTGCTCCAATAACATGTGGTTTTCTTATCCGGGCTACAATGAGATTCTCTCGGGCTTTGCAGACGATCAACGCATAAAGAGTAATGATAAATTCAATAACCCGAACGAAACGGTTTTAGAGTTTTTAAATAAGCAGGCAAAGTATAAAGGTAAAGTTGCAGCTTTTGGCTCGTGGGATGTTTTCCCGTTCATCATTAATGAAGAGCGCAGCGGTGTTCCTGTAAATGCAGGGTTCAAACCAGCTACACAAACCAGGTTATCACCACGAGAAGTTTTTTTGAATGAACTACAGGTAGAAATACCAAGCCCCTGGGGTGGTGTGCGGTTAGATGCATTTACGCATCACTATGCGCTTGAGTACATGAAAAAGTATAAGCCGAAAGTGGTTTACATTGCCTATGGCGAAACAGATGATTTTGCGCACAACGGAAAGTATGATGCTTACCTTAAATCCGCTTATCAAACCGACCAGTTTATAAAAGCCGTTTGGGAATGGGTGCAGTCCGAACCTCAGTATCGCAATAAAACGGCAATTGTTATTACTACCGATCATGGCCGGGGAACTATTCCGGCAGATGAATGGCGCAGTCACGGAACAAAAATTAAAGGTGCCGATCAGATCTGGATTGCCGCAATTGGAGCGGGTGTCAAAGCACAGGGAGAAGTAAAAGTTGCCGGGCAGCTATATCAAAACCAGGTAGCCGCAACAGCAGCCGGTTTGCTGGGCCTTACTTTCACACAAGATGGCAAGGCTGGTAAGCCATTGGAGCTGAGCAAGTGAAAATAAGATTATGGGTATTGGCAGTTGTGTGGTTTGCCTGCCAACCTGGACAGACCGCACAACTGCCATACTCCGTACTTTGGCAGGAACCGGGTTCGTACGCTCAACCGGAAATTTTTAGCAGTTCTCCGGATTCGGTTTTTAATTCGGGCTGGAAGTATGTTAAAGGACTTCCGGATGAAACCTTGTTTGTAGCGCAGCTACCCCAACCCGATAGTCTTGTTGAGCTGCCGCATCGGGTGCTTAGTCCCAATACGGCATTGTGGTATAAGCAAATTATCTCTTTCTCTGGAAACGGTGTGCTGAGCATCCAGGCGGATGACGGGGCGCAGGTATGGATAAATGATGAAGCGGCAGAACGGATTCAGGGCGATGCATTTAAAGTGTTTGCAGTTGAGGATGCGCATGTGCTGATACGGGTTCTCAACAATGCGATGTCCGGTGGATTGAAAAGAGTTTCTTACTTCAGGGAAGAACATTTTGAAGCCCTGCAGCAGGAGTATGAAAAGCAGCTTGCTGCAAAGCGTAAGCATGAGAAGCAGGTGTTACAGATCGATTCACGGTTACCGCTATGGGTCGGCCCATGGTTAACGCGCACGGATTCTTTTTTTACCATTCGATTGATTACGGAAGGAGATCCGGTAAAACTGCATTGGGGTTTGGAGCCGGGTAAATTAAATCAGGCAGAACAGGAAGAAGGGAAGCTGGTATCATTCAACATTACTATACCTGATACAGATTGGTTTTATAAAATCTGTTCGGGTAGCTATTGCACCCCGGTTTACCCGGTAGCGGCTGAAAAGCAGGATTTCTCATTCAGCGTTTGGGGCGATAGCCAGTCGGGTTGGCATAGCTTTCAAAAACACATCCAGCATCTTAGCCAGGAACAGGACGCTTTTACAGTCGGGGTAGGCGACCTGGTCGGCAATGGTTGCAAAGCGGAAGAATGGCGTGCATTTACGGGTTTGTTATCAGATTATACAGCTAACCGGCCAGCTTATCTTATAGCCGGCAATCATGATTATGATGGCTACTATACTGATCTTAACCCGCAGGGGTATCATCAATACGCATCGCCAGCAGGCAAACCCTACTTTGCGTGGACTTATGCCAACTGTGCCTTCATAGCCATAGATCCCAATACACAATTTCCAATCGGGTTTCCGGAAGAGCAAAGAGATTGGTTTTACGGGCAGCTCCAATCGGACAAATGGAAAAGAGCTGCATGGCGTTTTGTGTTTGTTCATCAACCTCCGTATTCGCAGGGCTGGGCGGGTTACCAGGGTGATGCTGTTGTGCGCGAATTGTTAGAACCGGTAATGGAAGAAGCCGGAATTGATTTTGTGATTGCAGGCCATACGCATGACTATGAGCGTATGGTAAAGCACTATGGTAAGCAACGTACCCATTTTATTATAACCGGTGGTGGAGGTGGTTCTTTGGAACCGGCAGAATCATCAGCGCAACCAAAGATGGATACTGTAATCAAAGCCCATCATTATATAAGGTTCCGGGTTTCGGGAAATAAGCTGGATTGGGCTACTCATGATTTAGGCAACCAACTGATCGATACAAAAAGCGTGCTTAAATGAAAGTATTTCATTTCTCTTTATTGTTTTGATTAGCCAGCCGGTGCGGGCCCGGATAAAACAGGAAGCCATCCATCCCACAATTCATTGTATAATGTGCCGGGGGCCAATTAGTTTCGCCTCAAACATATTATGCTATGATGAGATCGTTTACCTTTTTTATCGGGCTGGTGCTATGTCTTGCGCTGGCATTGCCCGTATCCGCACAAAAATCAAAGAAAAAAGATGATAAGAAGCCGGCAACGGCTGTCCCGGCAAAGGCCGATACCACCAAAGCGAAAGCTCCAGCGCTTCCCGGCCCCAAACCGTACAAGCAGGTGATTACCGCCAGGGCAAAAACCCAGAAAGGACTTTTTACCGTTCATAAAATCAATGACGATTATTTCTTTGAAGTGCCCGACAGCCTGCTGGGGCGTGAGTTTATGGCAGTTACCCGTGTGGCCAAAACACCTGCGGGTGCCGGCTATGGCGGAAGGCAGGAGAGCAGCCAGGTGCTGCGTTGGGAAAAAGGCCCCGATAATAAGCTGTTTCTTCGTGTGGTGCTTTACCTCAGCGAAAGTGCCGATACGCTTAAGCCTATTATGCAGGCGGTAAGAAATTCCAATGTTGAGCCTATTGCAGCATCGTTCGACATTAAGGCCATCCGCAAGGACACATCAGTGGTGATTAATGTAAAAGAATTTTTTAAAGGCGATAACCAGATTGTTTCACTGCGGCCGCAATCCAAGCGCGCATACAGCCTTACTACTCTCATGGCTGATCGTTCTTATATCCAGAGCATCAAGTCTTACCCGATCAATACGGAAGTCAGAATGGTAAAAACGTTTACGTCTAACCTGCCGCCCCCGGGCCAGCAGCAGGTAACCGTTTTGCCTGCAGGCTCAAGCTCGGGTGTGGTTACGGTAGAGTTAAATACATCCATGATTTTGTTGCCTAAGGTGCCTGCTCAGAAAAGATTATTCGATCCGCGTGTGGGTTACTTTGCCAACGGCTACACGGTATTTGGTGAAGAATCGCACAAATCGGAAACGGAAGTGTTTGCGGTGCGCTGGCGGTTGGAACCCAAACCGGAAGATGTAGCGAAGATGAAGCGCGGAGAATTGGTAGAGCCAATCAAGCCGATTGTTTATTATATCGATCCGGCAACACCTGCCAAGTGGGTAAAATACCTGAAGCTGGGAATTGAAGACTGGCAGGTTGCTTTCGAGCAGGCCGGTTTTAAAAATGCTATTCTGGCCAAAGAAGTTCCGGCTGGCGATACAACCATCAGTACGGAAGATGCCCGTTATTCATTTATCCGTTACCTCGCATCCGATATTCAGAATGCCAGCGGGCCGAATGTGCATGATCCGCGTACCGGAGAAATTATTGAAAGCCACATTCAATGGTATCACAACGTAATGAGCCTGCTGAACAGTTGGTACACGATTCAAACAGCAGCCGTAGATCCCCGTGCACGCAAGCGTCAGTTTGATGATGACCTGATGGGTGAGCTGATCCGGTTTGTGGCATCGCACGAAGTGGGGCATACGCTGGGCCTTCGCCATAATTTTATATCCAGTAACTCAACACCTGTAGAAAAGCTGCGCGATAAAGAATATCAGAATAAACACGGCCATACACCTTCTATTATGGACTATGCGCGTTTTAATTATGTGGCGCAGCCCGAAGATGGTGTAACCACTTTGTTTCCGCGTGTAGGCGCGTACGATCGCTGGGCCATTGAATGGGGCTACAAGCCGATTTTTGATACGAAGTCTGCCGAGGAGGATAAAAAGATACTGAACAAGTGGGTGCTGGAGCACCGCGACCCGGTTTACTGGTTCGGCACGGAGATCAACCCATACGACCCGCGTTCGCAAAGCGAAGACCTTGGTAACAATGCCATGCTGGCCAGCGATTACGGCATCAAAAACCTGAAACGCATTCTGCCAAGCCTGAAAGACTGGTACACGGAAGAAGCAGAAAACTATAAGAAGCTGGATGAGATGTATAACCAGGCGGTAGGCCAATACCGCAGGTACATGGGCCATGTTACCAAGTATGTGGGTGGTATTTACGAAACGCCTAAAACGTATGATGAGGGCGGAGCAGTGTATGAGCCTACACCTAAAAACCTGCAACGCGATGCAGTTGCATTTTTGAACAGGCAACTGTTTGAAACGCCTAAGTGGTTGCTGGATCAGAACGTATTGAGCCTTACCCGCCCGGGCTCCGGTGTGGAACAGGTGCGCCAGATGCAGGAAGCCACCATTAATGCATTGCACGATTATTCGAGAATGCAGCGCCTGGTTGAAAGCAGCGCCCTTACCGCTAATGCATATAGTCTTGACGATTTGTTTACTGATTTGAGAAAAGGCATCTGGTCTGAACTAAGCACTGGTAAAACCATCGATAACTTCAGGCGCAACCTGCAGAAAGTGCATGTGGAGAAGCTGATTGCTTTGTTGAATCCTCCTTCAGGCGCTCCTCCTTCCGGTGGATTCGGTTTCTCAAGCCCGTTCTTCCCGGCATCACCGGCATCGCCTGTGGCCGATCCCAAGAAAAGCGATGTGATCTCGCTTTCAAGAGCGCACCTTGTTGCCTTGCGTGGCGAAGTAAACGCAGCCATACCGCGCACGGCAGATAAGCTAAGTAAATATCACTTGCAGGATGTATTGGTAAGAATTAACCAGGCATTGGATCCGAAGTAATTAAGTAAAGACCTATAAGGCTTTAGAAGCCTTATAGGTCTTATTGCTTACTCCCCGTAAACGGTTACCAGCTTATCGGAATTAAAAATACGCGCAGGCGAAATAACCTTTTCATGTAACGGGATATGATTGCCGTAACGTTCAGCCAGCTTATCTTTTACGGTAGCGCTGCTTAAATCAAACTCTCCAAGCTCTTGCAATTCCCCCAATTGGATATTAAGCGCTTCATCATAAATTTTCCAAACCAGCTCAGAACAATAGATACGGTCATCCGTCCATTCAAAATACAGATCATAATCTTTACCTGAGAATTTTTCTCCGGCAGCTTTCATTTTTAGGATCGCATCGTGAGTTAATACTTCTGCATTCTTTAAACGTTTAACTACATAATGAGATTTCTCACCTCGTTTAATCCATTCGTTTAAAGGTGTAAGCTTTACAGGCTGAACGGCTTCATATACATAATACTCACCGTCTTTCTTATAAAGAATGCCCATGTGGCTGTACCGGGATTGCGTGGCCAACTGGATGGCTTTGCTTTGGCCGGAGCGCGAAGCCTGAAAAATAATATCTCCGTTTTGAAGGTTAATTCCCGGTGGGGCCTTATCTGCCATTAGTTTTATAGTGAGCACAAACAAGCCGCATGCACCTAAAAGGCCAACCACGACTATCAAAAGAATCTGCCTCATGCTATTCAAATCTATAATTCACTCCAGCTTTAAACCACCGGCCCGGCATGGTTACAAGATTGGTTTCCCGGTATGAAACGTTAAATACATTGGTAACGTCTGTAAAAACGCCAAAAGCTTTGCCCTGCCACATCAGCCGGGTATCAAACAAATGATAATCGGGCAGGTTTAGACGATCGCAGTACCTGTAGTTAATAGAATGTGAAAGTGTTTTCGTATAAAACAAGGTAACTCCGCTGGTTACCTGGTGTTTCAGATTTTCCAAAGCATACCGCGAGAAACCAGCATCGGTTACTTTATCGGCATCGATATATGTGTAGCCACTATTTAATTGGGCAGCCGTAACAGGCTTCCATGTAAAATTCAGATCAATGCCCTGCATGTTCACGCCAATCAGGTTGTCGGGCCGCCAGGGGTCGCTGTCCTGCGCTTTGGTCCAATCGATAATCCGTTTACCATTACGTACAAAATAAGATACCTGGCCTTGTAAGGTTGCATGATGAAATTTTAATCCGCCTTCATACGAAACAGCGTACTCGGGTTTCAGATCCGGGTTGCCGAGGTTGGCCGGATCGCTATAATACAGATCGGTATACGTAGGCACACGGTATGTGTAGCCCATGTTACCAAAAACGGATAATGCAGGTGTAACCCTATACCCGGCATCTAATCCCGGGAAAAAGTTAGTGCCGAAATCAGAATAATAATTCAGCTGCACACCCGGTGTAACGTGAAGTCGCTTGTCGAGCAGCTCAACACGATGTTCGGCAAATACTGTTGCCACGGTACGCGCACGATCGCCCAGGTTTGTGCTGCGCAGCCAGAGTTGGTTTATATCTGCACCAAGCCCGGTGCTGCTATGCTTATGAGCAAGCGTGGCATTGGCTTCGTAGCCCAACGTATTGTTTAAGTGAAAGTTGCGGTAAGCGGTTGGGTTAAACCGGTTATACACATATTCATCCTGGTTTCTGCGCCAGTACAAGCGATGATTTATTGTTATGTTCTTTGCGGGTTGGGTTTCTAATGTAACAGCGGTAAGACTGGTTTGTACGGTTTCATGTTGTTCTCTTGCTGCCGGGCTGGCATAAAATCCGTTCGCGCCAAAATCGCGTGTGGTATATCCGGCTAACAGGTTCAGCTTTCCGGCTGTTGTATTTACCTGCGATTGATAAAAGAAGTTATTGACCTGGTAAGCTGTGTTGTATTGGTACCCGTCTGAAAAATCGCGCGAAGCGGATAGATAGTGTTTAACCCGTTCGCCTGTTTGTGCGGCACTGATTCTGAAACCGCCCAGTCCATTACCACCGCCAATAGCCTGCAACGTAACAAGCGACTTATCCGGATTTTTGGTGATGATGTTAATTGCGCCCGCAAAGGCATTCTGACCGAATATGCGTGCTGCGGGCCCTTTCAAGACTTCAATGCGTTCGATGTTGTCAATATCAACCGGAAGGTTGAGCGAATGATGTCCCGTTTGGGCATCGCTTATCTTAATGCCGTTAACCAGGATCAGCACCTGGTCGAACGTGCTGCCGCGAATGCCGGCATCGGCCTGTACGCCATGTGCACCGCGTTGGCGGATATCTACCCCGGCAACATAGTGCAGCAGGTCGCTTACGCTGATAGCGGGCGCCTGCTTAAGGTCTGATGCAGTAATAATAACCACGCTGGCTGCTGTTTCATCGAATCCGGTTTGAATGCGATTGCTTTGCATAACTACTTGTTGTAAAAGCCTTGAAGAATCCTGCTGACCCAAAGCTGTAATTGAAAAAAGCAGTAATACCCACCAATAATAACGAATCATAAAATGTGTGAAATGTGGTGCAAGGTAAAGCAAACAAGCAGAAACTATCTCAAAAATATAACGCAATAGCGAAATGAGGCGTCAGACGCTTTTGCATCCGATGGAATTTTCAAACCTTAATTACGCCAATGGCTATTACGTTGCGAATGAATTGCTGATATTTATGATATGAAGCTGATGCACAGGCTTACTGTTTCAGGAGGGTTGATGCTTTGCGCAGTTTTTACACAAGCGCAAACCTTTACTTCATCCAACCTGCCTATTGTGGTAATCAATACAAACGGGCAAACCATTCCGGATGAGCCCAAGATTGTAGTGGATATGGGGATTATTGATAATGGCCCCGGCCAACGCAATAACATGACCGATCCGTTTAACAACTACAATGGTAAAATCGGGATAGAGATAAGGGGTTCATCATCGCAGATGTTCCCCAAAAAACAATATGGCATTGAGCTTCGCGATGCAGGCGGAAACGACATTAGCGCCCCGTTGTTGGGCATGCCGCAGGAAGCGGACTGGGTTTTATTTGCGCCTTATAATGATAAGAGCCTGATGCGCGATGTGCTGGCGTATAAGCTGGGGCGCGATCTTGGGCGGTATGCACCCCGCACACGTTATTGCGAGCTGGTGCTGAATGGTCAATACCAGGGTGTGTATGTGCTGATTGAAAAAATCAAACGCGATAATCATCGCGTGGATGTTAATAAGCTCGATCCGGATGAAAATTCAGGCAACAGTCTTACAGGCGGCTATATCATTAAGATCGATAAAGAAACCGGTAGCGGTAATGGCGGCTGGACTTCCAATTTTCCGCCACCCGGCCGAAACGGAAGTCAGACGATCTACTATCAATACGATTACCCCAAAGCGGCAAACATTACTACAACGCAACGCAACTACATCCGGCAATTTATGATCGACTTTGAAACAACCTTATCCGGAGCGGGTTATACCAACCCGGTAACCGGTTATTCGCGCTACATCGATGTGAATTCGTTTATTGATTTTTTTATTGTGAACGAAGTTTCCAAAAATGTGGATGGTTACCGGTTAAGCACCTTCATGCACAAGCAACGCGATTCTGATGGCGGCAAGCTGGCGATGGGGCCTGTCTGGGATTTTAACCTGGGCTTTGGTAATGCAGACTATTGTACTTCGGGCACAACTGGTGGCTGGGTTACCGGTTTCAATACAATCTGCCCGGGCGATTATTGGTTAATCCCGTTCTGGTGGAATCGGTTGTACCAGGATAACGGCTACCGGAATAAGCTGGCCACACGTTGGGCCGAGTTGCGTGCCGATAAATATTCTACCGCGAGAATTCATAGCTACATCGATTCTGTGTATACGGTACTAAATGCAGAAGCGGCTGCACGAAATTTTCAACGCTGGCCGGTGCTCGGTCAATACGTGTGGCCTAATTATTATGTTGGCCCTACGTTTCAGGCAGAAGTAGAATGGCTGAAGAGCTGGATTACCAGTAGAATGAGCTGGCTGGATGCCAACATGCCGCAACTTATTACCGGTGTTGAGGGATTTCCCGGGTTAAGCATTTATCCCAACCCGTTTTCACATGAATTATATATGGAGTATAGCTTAACCAGGCCGGGTACGTTTTCAGCAGAGTGGTTTGATGCGACCGGTAAGACAATCCTTCAGTATGAAGAAACAAAACCGCAGGCCGGTAAGTACCAGGCAACTATCCGTACCGATAGCTGGCCTGCCGGGTTCTACTATTATAAATCCCAAACTTCAGAGGGTAACACGGTTACGGGTAAGTATCTCAGGAACTGACCGAGTTGTTTTATCCGCTGATAATATTGTCGCGGCTTTCGATCGATTCCTGCTATGATTATTCAAATATTGTGAGCAATTTAAGCAGCATAATATTGTTGCTATGTCTACCTTAAATCGCAGGGCATTTCTTCGGCAGTCAGCATTGGCTGGCGCTGGCTTGTTGCTCTATTCACCTTCGTTTGGTGGTCGCTCCCTTGCCGATAAAATCGTAGTGGGTGTAATGGGCACCAACAGCCGCGGGCATTATCTCGCGCGCATGTTTGCTCAACTTCCCGATGTGGAGGTGGGTTACATCTGCGATGTGGATGAAACCGTGCTGAACCGTACCGTTGCCGATATTGAAAAGCTTACCGGTAAAAAGCCAAAGGCATTCAAGGATGTTCGCAAGCTGTTAGAAGAAAAAGACCTCGATGCCCTCGTGGTTGCCTCACCCGATCACTGGCATGCACCGGCTACGCTTATGGCATTAAAAGCCGGTAAGCATGTATATATCGAAAAGCCCTGTTCGCACAATCCTGCCGAAGGAGAAATCTTAACATCGGCTGCATCTAAGTATAATCGTATTGTGCAGATGGGCAATCAGCGCAGGTCATTCCCCAAAGTGATGGAAGCCATGCAGCAATTGCATGCGGGTGTGATCGGTAAAGTTTATTTTGCAAAAGGCTGGTATGCCAATGCACGCAAGTCTATTGGTGTGGGTAAAGTCGCTCCCGTTCCGCAACATCTTGACTATGAACTATGGCAGGGGCCTGCACCCCGTAAACCCTATCGTGATAATCTCATTCATTACAACTGGCATTGGTTCTGGCATTGGGGTACAGGCGAAGCGTTGAATAACGGTACACATGAAATTGATGTCATGCGCTGGGGTCTGGGTGTAGATTATCCCACCAAAGTAATTTCAGCCGGTGGCCGCTATGCATTTACCGATGATTGGGAAACACCCGATACGCAAACCATTACCTACGAATTTCCAAATGGTAAGGCCATGCTGTG
The DNA here is from genome assembly GCA_026129485.1 of Cyclobacteriaceae bacterium. Classification (GTDB taxonomy): domain Bacteria; phylum Bacteroidota; class Bacteroidia; order Cytophagales; family Cyclobacteriaceae; genus ELB16-189. The sequence goes on along the minus strand of JAHCHY010000019.1, from coordinate 28,338 downwards.
GGAGGGCAGAAGCTGCAACGATTATGATGAGTTTAAAAGCGGCCGCGGAGTTGTCTTTTATGGCGAGAAGGGAACGATGGTAGTGCCGGGCGGTGATGATTATAAAGTGTATGAATTGGGCGGTAAGCTGGTGCAGGATGTAAAAACCGAAATCCAGCAGGCCGATGCCACCAATACAATGGGCATGGGCGAAAAGTTAGATAGCTTACACCTGCAAAACTTTGTGGATGCAGTACGTGGTAAAGCAAAGCACACTTCACCTATCAGCGAAGGCCATAAGTCCACGCTGCTTCCGCAATTAGGCAACATTGCCTGGCGTACCGGGCAAACGTTGTATTGTGATGCCGCAACGGGGCGTGTGTTAAATAATAAAGCAGCCAACAAGCTGTGGAGCCGCGAGTATGAAAAAGGCTGGGAAATGAAGCTGTAGTTCCAAATCGTAACTCGTAATTTTTAATTCGTAATTCAACAAGATGAAGCTGTATATAAAAATTATAGCGCTGGCTTTTCTGGTAACAAGCACAAGCTTTGCCCAACCCAAAGAAAAGTGGATCAGGCTGTTTAACGGAAAAGATCTGACCGGCTGGAAACAGGTAAACGGTACGGCTAAATATGAAGTAGTGGATGGGATGATTGTGGGGACATGTGTAAAAGATTCGCCCAACTCATTCCTGGCTACCGAAAAGGAGTACGGTGATTTTATTTTTGAAGTACAGGTAAAGATCGATGAAGGAATTAATTCCGGTATTCAGTTCAGGAGCTTGCCGCGCGCAAGCGATGGTCGTTTGCATGGCTACCAGGCGGAAGTGGATCACAGGCCGGAGCGCAGTTGGTCGGGTGGTATTTATGACGAAGCCCGCAGGGGCTGGTTATACCCGGTAGAGCTTAACCCTGCTGCTAAAACGGCTTACCGGTGGGGCGATTGGAATACCTATCGTATCGAGTGTATCGGCAACACCATTCGTACGTGGGTAAACGATGTGGCTGTAGTGTATTTAGTAGATAGCGAAACACTTAGCGGACTGATTGCCCTGCAGGTTCATTCGGTTTATAACGATGAAGGCGTAGGTAAAAAAACGTACTGGAAAAACATCCGCATTCAAACGGAAAACCTGAAACCGCGACCCGTAGTTGATATTCCGGTAGTAAATCTTGTGCCCAATACATTATCTGATCTTGAAAAGCAACAATGTTTTTCGCTGCTGTGGGATGGCGCTACCACAACAGGCTGGCGCGGTGCGCACAAATCCGATTTTCCCGATAAAGGATGGGAAATAAAAGGCGGTGTGCTTTCGGTGCTGCCTTCCGGTGGAGCAGAGTCCACCAACGGTGGTGATATTATTACCGAACAAAAGTACAGTGCATTTGAGCTTACGTTCGATTTCAAATTTGCGGAAGGCGCCAACAGCGGTGTTAAATATTTTGTTGACGAGAAATACCTTTCAACGGGTTCCGCCATAGGACTTGAGTACCAGATATTAGACGATACCCGCCATCCCGATGCCAAAGAAGGCGTGGTAGGTAACCGTACGTTGGGTTCATTGTATGACTTGATTCCTTCCCTGAAAATTCAGGATATTCCCCGTGTATGGAACGAAGGACGCATTCGTGTATATCCCGATGGAAAAACTGAGCATTGGCTGAACGGAAGAAAGATTGTGGAGTACCAGCGCGGCACACCTGTTTTTTATGCATTGGTGGCGCGCAGCAAATACAAGGACTGGGAAGGTTTTGGCATGGCCGAAAAAGGACATATCCTCTTGCAGGATCATGGCGATGCGGTTTCATTCCGCAGCATTAAAATCCGCGAGCTGAAGTAGCGCTTATGCAACCCATTCAAACGGCAATACTTTCCTATGGCATGTCGGGCGAAGTGTTTCATGCCCCGCTGCTGCATGCGCATAAAGGCTTTGAAATAGCTGCTATCGTACAACGCTCAAAAGATACAGCCAAGCAACACTACCCGCAATGTAACGTGGTGCGCACCATTGATGAAGTAATCAGCGATCCATCCATTGAATTGGTAGTTGTGAATACGCCCAACGAGCTGCATTTCAACCAGGCTTCACGCGCCCTGTTGGCTGGTAAGCACGTGGTGGTGGAAAAGCCATTTACGGTTACGCTGCACGAAGCGGATCAGTTGATCCAGCTTGCGTGCGAAAAATCCCGGCTGCTTACCGTTTTTCAAAACCGAAGGTGGGATGGTGATTTTCTTACGTTGAAGCAGGTGTTCGAAAAACAATGGGTTGGGCGTGTGGTAGAGCTTGAAGCGCATTATGATCGCTTTCGCAATTACATCGAACCCAATACCTGGAAAGAAGAAACAGGCATCGGCAAGGGCATATTGTATAACCTCGGTTCGCACATGCTCGACCAGGTAGTGGTGCTGTTTGGAATGCCCAGGTATATTGATGCCCGCATTGGCATTCAGCGTACGAATGGTAAGGTGGATGATTTTTATGATTTGCGTTTAACCTACCCGGGCGTTAACGTGATTGTAAAGTCCAGCTACTTGGTGCGCGAGCCCGGTCCCCGTTACCAGTTGCATGGTACGGAAGGCTCGTTTGTGGCCAGCAGCAATGTCGATCCGCAGGAGCAGGCATTGAAAGAAAAGAAAATCCCGGGCAGCGAAGGATGGGGCGCAATGCCGGAGGAAACGTGGGGAAAATTGAATACAACAATAAAGGGTAAGCATGTGGAGAAGCGAATAGAAACCATTCCGGGCAACTACCTTGGATTTTATGATAATGTGTATGAGGCTGTTCGCAAGGGGCACGAGCTGGCGGTAAAGCCCGAACAGGTTCGTGATGTTATCCGCCTGATTGAAGCAGCGTATCAGAGTAACGAGGAGAAGAAGGCGATCAAGCTGTGAGGACTAATTGGTGTTAGCTTTGATAAATCGGTGAAATTCCATTCTTCCCTTACGGGTAGAATGGGCTTTTAATTCAATTCCTTATTCCTTACTTTTAAGGAAACCAAATTTTGTGAGTATGAAAATAAATTATCTGCTGAGTGCGATGGTGATGGTTGCCCTGTTGGGAATTAGCGCATGCGGTGATGATCCTCCGCCACCAAAAACAGGGATTTCATTTGAAGCGGAATCGTTTTTAACACTGGAATCAGACGGTACGCTGACTTCTTTTCATCCTGACCTGATTAACGGTGGTGCGGGACGTGAGTTTGTAGTGAAGATACTGTTAGACCGTGCATTGAGCGAAACTACAGTTTTGCAATACACGGTTTCGGGTACTGCTACCCGCACAAATCCTGCCGGCAGCGCAGTTAACGATTATGCTATAAAGGATGGACTTAACACCATTGTAGGTACGGATAAGATTACCATTGAAAAGGGAGCAACCGAGGCTAATTTTATTATTACCGTATTTGAAGATTTTTCTTTTGAGGTAGATGATGATGATAGCCCGATTGAAACAGCCATAATTAAGTTTACTTCAGTGGTGTCGGGTAATGCAGAGCTGGGATTAGCGGATACATATACGCTGAGCATTGAAGAGGATGATGCCTTGATTTTGCATCAGTGGTTTGTGGATGGCACAGATGGATTTGGCGATGTGGATATGGATCTTTTCGTTACGCTGGATGGGGATTTGATAAACAGCTCTACCTATGATAATAACTCAGGAACCAGGACACTACCTTATGAAGGCCTGTTTATCCCGGCAGGTTTCCCGAACGGAACCTATGGCGTAAGCTATACCTATTACTCAGGTACTTCAGATGATGTAGATGTGGTATCGTTAATGTGGGGCAGGTTGAACGGGCAAGTTTATCCCTACTTTACGGCTACTGCAGGTAGTGTATTGGTTTTTGAGGCCAATTATGGATTGAACAATATTAACCGGTGGGACGATGAGGTGGAGGGAACCGATCCGCAGGTAGTTCAAACCATGGTTAAGAATGGTGTGGCTTATACCAACATATCGCAGATAACCGTACCCGCATCAGGTAGCCGGGTAGCGGGTGCTGGTTTCACGTTCGATCGCAAAACCATCAGGAAGATAAGTGATCTGAAGCTGCGGATGATTGACTTGCCGGAAGGAGTCAGGAAAAAATAATGCAGAAGTTAAATGTGAAATGAAAGCCTGGCGCGAAAGCGCCAGGCTTTTTTTATTGTTTGATCCATTTCCGGTGCATGATTTTTCCTCCCTGGTCAACCGATAGAATATACATACCGGCTGCCATCCCTGAAACATCTATCGCGTAATCCAACTGGTTGCCTGATTTGATTACGGTACGCTTTTGATATACTTGCCCGGTCAGATTTTGCAGGGTTATTACTACGGAGCCCATTTTTACATTCCGGATTTGAACCGTAAGCTCCCTGCCGGGGTTGGGGTAGAGGCTTAGCTGCGATTCAGGCTCCTCTTCTTCCACACCTACTACACCATCCCGAACAAAAATGGTGGTGCTTGCGGTGTTATTGCAAAGCTCCAGCCCGGAACCGGTAGTTACATAGGTTGTGGTTTGTACAGGGTTTACAATTAACTGGGGGCCGGTATAATTAACCACCGAGCCGTCATCGGCATTCCAGACAAATATGCTGGCGCCTCTTCCGTTTAAAATAACCTGCTGCCCGGGGTTAACCAGCAATGCAGAACTGGATACCTGTACCGATGGCTTCATGCCTACAAAAGGTTCAATATCCATGGCAACGTTAGCGCCAAGCTCAATGGTGTAGGGTGTCCATACCCCGGCTTGTGTTTTAAGCCACGAAGTAACACCGGTAGACTCTCCGTTTGCCGAGGAGAAGATGGCTAAGGTATCACCGGCATATATTAATTCAAGGCCTACCTGGTAGGGGCGGCCGAACACAGGCGTTTCCCGATCGAAGTAAATGGTGGTAGCCTCGTTTGCGTTCACATCTTCCTGTATTTGCTGCAGCAATACGGTCTTCCGTTCTATAACAGAGCCCGGAGCATTTTGGGCGCCACGCGCATCCCAGACAACCACATCAGCGGTTGCATCTTCATTCACAATTTTTGCTTTTCCAAAACGGATGTTTACGCCACTGATGTACTGGTACCGTAACGGGTTGCTGAAGTATTCCGAAACAGCTCCAAACTTGCTGCTGTTGTGGCCGGTAAGATAACCGGAGTACGATCCGAAAGCAGACAGCTTGATGAGCGACTGCGTGTCTGTTGATTTAAAATTGTTATCGCTGCTGCAAAGCCCTTCTTCCGAAACCAATATATAATCCGTTCTTTCCAATGGAGCAGAAGAGCCTAATGCATTTGTAGCCACCAGCGTTACCGTGTAAACACCGGGTGTGTGGTACCGTACAACCGGGTTACGCGAAGTGGAGGTAGCCGGATCGCCTCCTTCAAATGTCCACGCCCAATTAGTGGGGAAGTTGGTAGAAAGATCGGTGAAGGTAGCATCGCCCCCTAATAATACTACGGTGCTGTTCACATCAAAATTGGCAGTGGGTACATCGGCCACTATAGGGCTGCACAGGTTACTCTCTACCAATGATTTTCTCCTGGGGCTTACCTGCAGCACGGCCATCATCCTGGTTTTCTGACCTTGTGTAAAAATATTCATGCAGGCATCGTTGGTGTAATCCATGTAGTTCTCTACCATGTTTACCACCGAGCAACTGATGCGCCCGATCGGGCAGCCTGAGCTTGGGCCATCGGCATTGGGCGTATCCGTAACGAAGTCATCGGCACTGCATCCGCCATCGCCCCAGATATGGCGCAGCCCCAGCCAATGCCCGGTTTCATGCGTAAGCGTCCGGCCTTTATTATAAGGGGCAACCATAACCGGAAATGTTCCTTTATCTGTCGAACCGAAAGACTGAAAGCGCACCACCACACCATCGGTAGAAGCCGGGCCGCTGGTGGGTAACCCGGCCAGGCCCGATTGATCGGGGAACTGTGCATAACCGATAAGATTAGCATCGCTTGATGCAAAGCGTACTGTCCAGATATTATAAAACAAGTTTGGATTCCAGATCGTAGTAGGCTTCAGGCTGTTTTCAATCTGATCGCGCGACCAGTCTGCCCGGGCCCCGTTGTAACGATGGATGCCCGGCTCGGTCATTACGTTGCCGTTCTGATCTACCGGGGAAAGACAAAACTCTAATTCAATATCAGCGCCAACCGGGTTGGAATTAAAGCCGGGTGTTCCGGGCTTGCGCCTGAAATCTTCATTCAATACTTCGATCTGCGCCTGTACTTGTGCCTGGCTGATGTTGGTACCGGTGCCTACGGCTTCGCCATTATGCACTACGTGTACAATAATAGGGATGGAGAGTACGGTGCTTTCGGTACGGCCCTGCGCTTTTGCCAGCTCGATCTCACGGATTTTTTTCTGAATTACATTTTCAAGATCATTCAATGAGCCTCTTTCCGGAAAACGCGCCCGGCTCTTCCGGTCTTCTTCCATAGTGGCACAGGGTTCAGCAACCGGAATTTGTTGGGCAAGGGCCGACCAGGAAAGTGTTATTAAAAAGAAAAAAAGAACCCGACTTCTCATAACCGTTAATTTTCTGCAACCGACCCGAACGTAATGCGATAGCTTTGCGTGTTCCCTGCATTTATAAATATTTCGAGCACCATGGTGCTGCTGCTTACTTCACGCACAATGTAAGGCAATGCCAGGTCGCTCAAAAAAGGGATAACAATAGTTAAGGTAGCGCCACCGTTTATGAACGACCACGTATCAGCCAGGATCAGGTCAGGTTCATTCGCGGAGCATTTGCTTGCGCCATTGGTTACTTCATATTTCTTTTCTGCATCGGCATAGAAGATATACAGATCATCGCTGACACAGTTAATCAGCGTGTAGTTGATATCCGATTTACCTTCTTCCCACAGGATAATGCTTTTGTATATCCAGGTCTTTTGATTTTTACCGGAGAAAATTTGTGAATATGTATAAGGAGTAGGCTCAATTTTTTCCGAGCAACTAATCAGCAGGCTGATGGTTAAAATGAGTACAATAATTTGATCAACTTTTTTCATAGACTTTAATCGGGGAATAAGTTGAAGGTAACAGTGGGCTGCCCGGTAAAATCGGCCAGCGTAATCGTAAACGTAATTTGCCGGGTAACCGGGTTTACAATTCCGGTGCCGCGTATGGTGGCTAACTCCGTGGGCAGCTCCGGTTGTTCCTGGTCAGGAATGGTAAGCGTGTTATCGAAATTGTCAACAAATGTTAAAGACAGTGGATCGGAAAACTGGAATACATCAATGTTCCAGTTTGACAGCCGGTAGTTCTCACAATCCTGGCTGGTGATGGCAATATCGCGCACCGGTATGGTAAATGCGCTCCGGGTTCCGTAATAAAATCCGCCCAGCACACAATCATCTAAAATGGTATAGGTAAACGATTTGCCTATCGCACCCTTTCCCTGTCCTACAGTCAATTCTCCATCACTTACCGATGTAAGCGTAAGCTCAACATCCTGCGAACGGAGAATATTATTAGCATTATTAATAAGCTGCAATTCAATATATCCGAAGTATTGGCCTTTTGGAATGACGAGCGAACCGCGTGTTCCTAAAATCCTGTAATCTATATTCTCGCGTGCCGATCCGGCAATGGCATATTGAACAGTAATGTCCTGCTCGCGGCCGGGAGCAGCCAGGTGCACTTCCAACTGTATGGTTTTACTGTAGCTTTCTTTTTGTGTTTCGGCAGCGTTAGTGAAACGAACATGGTATGGCCCTTTAAACAGGATAGGCTCGGTTTCGCAACCCGGCAGGCAGATCGTGATAATGAATAGCAAATAATATATGCGTTGTAGCTTCATCAGTAGCCGGGGTTTTGGTTGCCGACTAAAGCCGGGTTGGATTGTATTTCGCGCTGCGGTATGGGCCAGCGCTCGTAAGCGCTGCGCCAGTTGCTGTTAAAAGCCGGCATAACGGTAGCTGCCCGGTTGGTACGCACCAGGTCATACCAGCGGCTACCTTCATAAGCCAACTCATACACACGTTCATTTTCAATAAGCGTTAGCATCTGGGTTTGATTAACCGAACCAACCGTTGGAGCATTGGCACGAGTACGCAGCACATTAATATCAGCAGCAGCGCTATTGGTGCCGGTAACATTGCCTTGTCGTGCACGAGCTTCGGCCCGTATCAGGTACATTTCGGCCAGGCGAAAAACGGTAACATTATTATTGTTGGCATCGGCTGTACCGTATTTGGCTACCGACCAGCCGTTATCGTTACCCACGAGGTTGTTTGGATTGAATGAGATAGAGGCGAACCGGTCGCCCGATTCGACAGAAGCCAATGCTAACACCGTTTGGTTAGAAGGGATGATCTCCCTTCTTCCTACAAACAAATTGTTTAACCCTATTGTTGCATTGGTTCCGGGATCATCGGCCAGCGTATAGCCTACTTCAAAAATTGCTTCGCGCGTAAAATCGGTATTTACAATGGTGGCATAGCTTGCCTCTAACTGATAAATATCAGAAGCGATTACGGCTGTAGCAAAAGCTTCGGCTTGCGGCCAGCTTTCCTGGTAAAGAAACAGCTTTGCCCATGCTGCATTTAATGCCTGCGCCCCGGCAAAGCCCGCGTTTACCGGTGTGGCCGGTAGTTTTCCATTGGCAAAGTTGAAATCGTCCTGTATCAGCTCCAGTATTTCTGCTGCCGAAGCACGTGGCATATTCCGGTTTACTTCAATATCGGTGCTGGTTACTTTGGGAACTCCGCCATAGGTTTGAAGCGCTACAAAATAGGCATAGCCTCTTAAGAAATGCGCGGTGGCCATTACGCGGTCGCGGTCGGTAGAACGAACTCCTGCAACTTCGGGTAATCGTTCAATAATAAAATTGGCGATGTATATTGTGTTGTAAACAGAACCCCATAAGGCCGTAACGGAAGCATTGGCAGAAGTGATCTGCTTGGTACCCAGCTCGCGGTATTGCGAAAAGGTGCCGTTGTGCACCAGCATATCGGCTGTAAAATCTCCTGCAATTACCAATGAAGGAATGATCGGGCGGAAGGCGCTGTACAATCCTATTTCAACCAACGGTACATCGCTGGGTTCGTTTAAAACAATATCATCAGTCAGCAGGTCAATCGGCTCCGGCTCCAGGATATTGTTGCACGACATTGCAAGGCATATAGCCAATAATACCATCCACCGGCCTTTGCGGCTAACTGAATTCAATTTGGTCTGTAAACAGTTCATCGCAGTGTAATGTTTAAACCTACAGAAATAGTGCGCACCTGTGGTAAGGTAAAAAAGTCAATGCCTTGTGCAGTGGTCGATCCGTCTAATGTACTTACTTCCGGGTCGGAACCCGTGTATTTGGTAAACGTCCACAAGTTGGTAGCAGTCATGTAAACCCGCGCCTGGTCAATCATCCATTTTTGAATGAGCTTGGGTGGTAACGAATAACCGATGCTCAGGTTTTTTAAACGCAGGTAAGAACCATCTTCCAGCAGGCGATTGCTATGCAGGTTGTTTAAGGTGCTGTTGAGTTCATACTTGGGTACATCTGTTATATCTCCGGGTTTTCGCCATCTGCGCAAGGCTTCTTCCGATTGATTGTTCTCAATATCGGCTCCCATGTTCACCAGCGTGGCTTTGGTAAAATTCAGCACTTTGTTACCGTATGAGAATTGAAAAAATACCGAGGCATCGAAGCGTTTATAGCTGATGGTGTTGGTGATACCGCCAATCAGCTTCGGCTGTGCATTGCCAATAACCATAGCGTCTGAATTATTGATAAGCCCATCGCCATTTACATCTTCATAAATAGCGTTGCCGGTTGCCGGATTTACACCCAAAAAGTTGAGTCCCCAGAACGTACCCAGCGGGTGGCCAACCCGAACGGTGTTGGTGGCATCTACACCTTCAGCAGTATAACCCCGGTAAAGCGGGATTGAATCCGCCAGGTAAAGCACCTTGTTTAAATTTTTGGAAAGATTAACGGTTGTGCTCCACCGAACAACTTTATCTATGTTAACCGAAGTAGCGCTCCACTCAATGCCTTTGTTCTCCATATCCCCGATATTATCAGGAATACCACCAAAGCCTGTGGTAAAAGGGTAGGGGCGGGTAAGCAGCAGATCGGATGTTTTGTTGTGGTACACATCCAAGGATGTTTGCAGGCGTCCCTGCCAAAGCTCAAGATCTGTGCCCACATTTATTTCGCGGGTCGATTCCCATTTGATATTGGGGTTAGCCGTGTTGTTGGGCGATACACCCGAATTGCCATTATAGGTAGCAGCGCTCCAGGTGCCTAAAAACTGGAATGCGGCAATACGCTCATTACCGGTATAACCAAAGCTGCCTCTCAGCTTTAGATCGGTAACTATACCTGATTTGAAAAAATTCTCGTTCGATATACGCCAGCCGGCAGAGATAGCCGGAAAATATCCGAACCGGTGGTTGGGACCGAAGTTGGAAGAGCCGTCCGTACGCATGCCTACTGTAACGAGAAAACGATCGTCATAATCATAACGGCCTTCTGCAAACACAGAGAACAATCCGCCCGGAGGAGTCTTGGTAGAAGAACCGGCATCCACTATCCCCGCTGAAGCGATATAGGTAAAGTCATCGCTGGGGAATAACCTGCCCTGCACATCTGCCCCGTTATAAAAGGTACGGAACACCTCGGTGCCTACAAATCCGCTGAAGCTGTGCTGATCGGAAATTTTTTTGTTGTATGAAAGTGTAAGGTTGGAAACCATGTTGGTGGCTGCCTGTGCAATGTACACGCCATAACCCCGTCCGCCTACGCTGGGTAAAAAACCCCCGATAGCGGTTTGAGAAGATTCATACTGGTCTTCGGTTATATCATTGTAATCCACACTTACCTGTCCTTTCAGGCGAAGGTTAGGCTTGATCTCATAGGTAGCATTTATACCTCCGATCATTTTTAACGAAAGTGTTTCAAAGCGTGGAAGCAAAGCCTGTGCTACCGGGTTAAAGTTGGGGAAGCCCGCATACATACCGGATCCCGGGCCGATCAGCCTGCCGTTTTCATCATAGGGCACATAATACGGTAAGCTTTTAATAGCGCCCGAATAAACGCCATCCAGGAAGTTATCGCCTTTTACACGTTTGTTCAGCGTACGGGATATAGTGAGGTTTGTACTGATATTAAGCTTTCGGGCAAGCTGCTGATCGAAATTCATCGTTACGCCCATACGTTCGAAGCTGTTGTTGAGCTGAACGCCTTCTTCGTTGCGGTAGTTGGCGCTCAGGTAAAAGGTAGTGTTATTGTCGCCACCACTGGCGGTAACCTGGTATTGCTGCATAATGCCTCTTCGCAATACTTCATCCTGCCAGTCGGTGCTTATGCCATCGGTAATGCCCCTGATCAAACCCAGCGCATCCGGGTTTTCACCGGCATTGGTAACCGCCTCGCGTTGCAGCTCAAGCAGTTGCGTGGAGCTAAGCAGCTTAAGCGTGTTTACCGGGTCAATAACACCACGCTGCACATCGAATGATATTTTGGTGTTGGCGTTTTTCGAGCCCCGCTTGGTAGTTATTACAACCACCCCGTTTGACGCACGCGAGCCGTACATGGCTTTGGCCGATGCATCTTTTAATACCTGCATCGATTCGATATCGTTGGGGTTAATCATGGCAAGGGCATTATCGTTTTGCCCGCCAAACCCGCGTGCCGACAAGCTACCCGTTTCAACCGGGATACCATCTACAATAAACAACGGGCGGTTGCCTGCACTAATGGAAGTGGAGCCGCGTATGCGTACCGCTATACCTCCGCCCGGTGTACCGCTGGATTGTGTTACCTGTACACCGGCTACCTGCCCCTGCAGGGCCTGGTCAACACCATTGATGGATATTTCCTTGAACTTATCTGCTTTAATGGATGATACCGAGCCGGTAATATCGCGTTTGGCTACGGATGAATAGCCGGTAACAATTACTTCGCTTAGTTCCTGCGCATTTTCTTCCAGCAATACATCCAGCAGGGTTTTACCGGCTACCGGAATTTCCTGTGTCTTATAACCTACAAAAGAAAATACAAGTACACCATCGCCAGGCGCGTTGAGTGAATAGCGCCCGTTTACATCACTGATGGTTCCCTGCGTGGTACCTTTAATGGTTACGTTTACCCCCGGAAGCCCGTTCGGATCGCTGGTGGACGTTACCTTACCAGACACGGTTACCTGGCAATAGGTAACAACTGGTAAAAGAAGTAATAAAAACAGTAAAAATTTCTGCATGCGCCTCAGTTAAGCTTTCCTAAGGCACTAAAGTTAAAGTGTGGTAGCTGTACGAGCAAGTACTTCAACACAGAGTTCGTAAAATAAAATGGTTATTGGGTTTAATTTGAGGTGTAATTTCTCACCTTGTAGGTTAAAATGGGTGATGAATTGTTATTTGCCACTGCTGTTTACTTAATTAAAAATCCATGTCGTATATCGAAAATTTGTTCAGTCTCCAATCTAAAGTAGCCGTAGTTACCGGGGGTACCGGTGTGCTGGGCAGCGCCATGTGCAAGGCATTGGCCAAGGCCGGGGCCACGGTGGTTATAATCGGGCGAAGAAGAGAAGCAGCCGATCAGTTGGCTCAATCCTTACTTGAAACGGGCGGTAGTGCGTTGGGAATATCGGCTGATGTGCTGAACAAAGTACAATTAGAGGAAGCAAGGCGAACGGTTCTTCAAAAATTCGGCCGTATTGATATCCTGGTAAACGGTGCAGGTGGTAATATGCCGGGCGCGGTAGTCATGCCCGATAAAACCATTTTCGATTTGAAGCTGGAAGATTTCAGAAGCGTGGTTGATCTGAATCTTACCGGTTCCCTGCTGCCCACGCAGGTTTTTGGAGAAGCATTGGTTTCCGGAAAACAAGGAGTGATCATCAACATTTCATCCATGACTGCCATCCGTCCGCTTACGCGCGTATTGGGTTATGGCGCTGCCAAGGCGGCCATCAGTAATTTTACCCAATGGCTGGCAGTAGAAATGGCTAAAAAATTTGGTGAAGGCATTCGTGTAAACGCGATTGCACCGGGTTTTTTTCTTACTGAACAGAACCGTAACCTGTTAACGCGACCTGATGGCAGCCTGACTGAACGGGGCGAGCTGATCATTCGCGCAACTCCTTTTAACCGATTTGGGGAACCCGAAGAGCTGTGTGGTACCTTGCTCTGGCTTTGTTCCGATGCATCAAAATTTGTGTCGGGAATTGTGGTGCCGGTCGATGGTGGGTTTAGCGCGTATAGCGGAGTGTGAGCTTAATCATCAATGACCAATAACTAATTAGCCAATTAATAAATTGACAAATTCAACTAAACACTGGTCTAACTATCGCTGGGTAGTGTGTGCGCTGCTGTTCGCAGCTACCACTATTAATTATATCGACCGGCAGGTGCTGAGCTTACTCAAACCTGTGTTGGAGAAAGAGTTTAACTGGAGCGAAATTGATTACAGCAACATTGTCATGGCTTTCAGCGCAGCATATGCATTGGGTTATGTGGTGTTTGGCCGCATTGTGGATTGGGTGGGTACCAAAACGGGCTATGCTGTTTCTGTTTTCTTCTGGAGTGTGGCAGCTATAGGCCATGCGTTTGTGCGTACTACCGCAGGCTTTGGCTTTATGCGTGCCTTCCTGGGCGTGAGCGAAGCCGGGAATTTTCCTACGGCCATCAAAGCTACTGCCGAGTGGTTTCCGAAACGGGAGCGCGCGCTGGCAGCCGGTATCTTTAATTCAGGCACTAACATAGGAGCGGTAGTAGCACCCCTCTTGGTGCCGTGGATTTTAGGCGCATACGGTTGGGAAGAAGCTTTTATCTGGACCGGCCTTGTCGGTTTTGTGTGGCTCATCTTCTGGTTCGCGCTTTATGAAATTCCCTCGCGGCAAAAACGACTTTCACCGGAAGAGTTTCAGCTTATTCACAGCGATGAAGACGAGCAGCAGGAAGAATCGAAGCCGGTAAAATGGATTAAGCTGCTCGGCATCCGGCAAACGTGGGCGTTTATATTGGGCAAGTTTTTCAGCGACCCGGTGTGGTGGTTTTTATTGTTCTGGCTGCCCTCATACTTTACGGAAGTGTATGGGGTTGATTTTAGAAAACCGAACCTGCAATTAGCCATCATCTACACCGCGTGTACCATTGGCAGCATTGGTGGCGGTTATCTTTCTTCGTGGCTGATTAAGAAAGGCTGGCCGGTATTTAAGGCGCGTAAAACTTCCATGCTGCTGTTTGCCGTTAGCGTAATGCCGATTATGACAGCCCGTTTTGTGGATAACATCTGGGGTGCGGTGGCGCTGATGAGCCTGGCCGTAGCGGCACACCAGGCCTGGAGCGCGAATATCTTTACCACTACTTCCGACATGTTCCCGAAAAAAGCGGTGAGCTCGGTAGTAGGTATTGGCGGTATGGCCGGTTCTATCGGCTCATTTTTGTTTCCGCTGCTGGTAGGCCATTTGCTGAATCATTACAAGCTGCTGGGCAGCATAACCACCGGCTATAACATCCTGTTCCTGATTTGCGGAATCGCCTACCTGTTTGCCTGGCTGCTGATGCATTGGCTGGCCCCGAAGATGGAGCGGGTTAAAATTTAAACTACCGGCCATCAAGCTGCTTCAACAGTTCTGCTACCGCAGCATCTAATTGTGTGTCTTTGCGCTGGGCGCTTTCGCCCAGCGTTCGGGTTACCGGAATATCTACAGCGCGTGGAGCAAGCTCCATATTTTTTCCTTCGTGATCGGTAATCTTAATGAACGGCAGGCGCATGTTCGATCCATCAATCAACCGCGCTGCTGAAGTATAGATGATCCAGCCCGATGTAGGCTCACCCACCACTTTTCCCAGCTTTAATGTGCGATAACCTTCGGTAAAGTCCTCGGCATCGGAAAGCGAATGTTGGTTGGTAACCAATATGGTGGGCGCTTCCAGTGCACGCTGACCCAACTGGCTTCGGGCGGGTGCCGAAGGCAATCCCCGGATCGTCATGGTCATGTAACCTTTACGCGTGAGCACATCCAGCGCGTAGGCATTTACAAACCCGCCATTGTTGTTACGCACATCCACCACCACGCCTTCACGACTGTGGTTTTCCGAATCGAGGTCAAGGTAAAGCTTGTTAAGCGACTCGGAAGACATATCGAAAATATGAACATACCCCAACCGGCCTTTGCTGATCTTCTTCACATAATCGCGCTGCTGCTGTACCCATTGCAGATACAATAAACGCTTCTCCGTTCCCTGACTCACAGGTTGAACCAGCGCCTTGCGAACTTCTTTTGCGGCATTGCGAATACCTAATGCTACACGTTTGCCTGTTTTATTGGTAAGGAGCTGATCGAGGTTGGTTTGCCTGTCAATGGTTACATCATCTACGGATACTACATATTCGCCTGCTTTGATTGAACCTTCTGTTGCAGCAGGACTACCCGCAATGACTGAAGTGATTTTTAATGAACCGCTCTTTTCATATTCGGCAGGATCGAATCGTAAACCTATACGACCTGTGGTAAAGCCGCCACCCCCGGGGCCGCCAATGCCCGAGTGCGATGCATTTAATTCGCCAATCATCAAGCCCAGAATTCTTCTCAACTCATCCGGTGTTTGCGCCCCGGCTGCAAAAGGCTCATACCGGGTTCGTACAGTTTTCCAATTTACACCGTGAAAGTTGGAATCGTAAAAACTTTTGTTTTGAATGGACCAGGCCTGGTTGAATACAACCATTTTCTCTTTGGCGAAATCAACTTCCAGTTCGGCAGTAGCATCCACTGCTTTCCCTTGCCGGCTCTCTAATGTCATGCGTTGAATGCGACCCTGTTCTAAGTAATACACCTCCTTGTCATCCGGAGAAAATTGAATGTTTGATTTAAACCCTGCCGTGCTGGTGATCTGTTTGGCAATGGCCGGCTCGCGCGAAGCTTCATCCAGCGAATAGGAATATATGTTTTGCTGATTTCCCACTGATGCAACAAAGAGCAGGGTTTTGCCATCGTGGCTGATTACGTGCTCACCCGCATCAAGCCCGGTAGGCAAAAAAGAAATGCGTTGATTGATATCAGTAAAGTTGATTGCAGTACGGGGTTCACCGCCTTTGGCTGGTTCGGCAAACAATTCTTCAAATTTGTTTTCACGAAAAAGCGGAGTGCGGGCTACCAGGTCGATGCGTGCAATCTGCCCGTTCTCCGTACGCTGCCGGGTATTGAAGAGAATATATTTTCCGTCCGGGCTCCAGCTTACACTGAATCCGAATGTGTTGGGCACAAAGCTGATCTGCCGGGTTTCTCCACCTGCAGCCGGAACTACCGAAATATTACGAAATGCTTTTGTGCCATGCGAAGCAAATGCGATCCATTGATTATCGGGCGACCACGTAATGGTGCCTTGTGATGAAACCGGACCTGTACCAAAGTATGCTTTTGAAAGCAGCGTTTCTTTTTTGGTAGCGGGATCCAGTACACGCAGTTCCCTGCCTCCGCGAACAAATGCCAGCAGCTTGCCGTTGGGTGAGAAGAAGGGAGCATCATCATCGGCCGATGTATCGGTAAGCCGGGTTTCGGTTTTGGTAGCAAATGTAAACTGGTAAAGATGCTCAGCGCCATCACGACCGGAACTGTACACAATGCTTTTGCTGTCGGGTGACCAGCTTACGCTGAATTCTTCAGCAGGTGTATGAGTAACGCGAAAGGCATCACCGCCATCTTTGGTGGAAACGGCAAATACTTCCCCATGCACAATGAAAGCCGCTTTTTTTCCATCCGGTGAAACGGATAGCTCAGAGAACTGATTGTTCAGGCGTAGTCGTTCGAGCGAACCGGTTATAGCAACACCTTGCCGCGTTATTTTTACGGGCGATGCCTCGTTGGAAGCAACATCGTATTTCCAGATGGTGAAGTTGCGTTCAAACACAATGGTCTTTCCATCATAGCTTATGGTTGGCCAGAGCACGCGACCGTCTTTAAAGGTAGTGAGCTGCCTGGCCGGTCCGGTTAACGACTTAATCCAGATGTTTTCTTTACCACTGCGGTCAGAAATATAAAAAAGCGATTGCCCATCGGCACTCCACATAGGCCAGATTTCCTTGGCGCCCCGATCTGTAATGCGTTCGAATGAATTGCTTTTCTTCAGCCAGATTTCGGATTCATCCAAATGGCTATGACCATTTCGCCACCATTGCCTGGAAGCGATGCCGCGTGCGTTGAAAGCAACCCGGTTACCGTCAGGTGAAGGAGCGGCAAAAAATTCATTCGTATAAGGTTCTTCCGCTACCGGCATGGGTGTTCCGTCTGAAGCAGGCACCCGGAATACATCGGCCATGCCGGATATGTCGCGGCTTGAAGATGAGAAATAAATGTATTTACCATCGTGCGACCATGCGCTTAAGTCATCGCTGGCATCATCATAGGTAAGCTGTTTGAGCTGGCCGGTGGCAAGCGTGAGTATGTAAATATCACCATTTCCGCTACGGGTTGATACAAAGGCGAGTTGTTTCCCATCGGGCGAGAATAAAGGACGTGAATCATAGCTTGCATGCGCTACCAGCAAACGGGCTTCACCTCCCGAAAGGGGAGCCGTCCAGATATCGCCACCGGAAACAAATGCAAGGGTGTTGCCATCAGGAGAAAGAGCAGGTTCGCTGAATGATGGAGTAGCTTGTGGTTGTGCCAGGGCGGATGTACCGACCAGGCAAAGCAGCAGGAATAGGTTCTTCATGGGTAAACGTTTTTGCGTATAAGAAATGTAGGAATTAGCCGGCTATGCACCAAAAGAATAAGTGGCGAACGGTAGGGTAGCCTTAGACTACGGTGTTACACAATCATTACCTCATCGGTTATTCTCAAATCAGTCAAAGCTCAAAAGATTTTGGCCTTTTGATGTCGATTTTTATTAATAGCTTCAACTTACTTTTAAAGGTTTAAATAAAATCCACTACCTTTTCTCAAGCTATATGAAAATCTATTTGCTCAGCGGACTTGGTGCGGACAGACGCATATTCGATTCCCTCGATTTATCCGCATTTGATGTACAGCATATTGAGTGGATTCGGCCCACTATAAATGAAACGATAGAAAGTTACGCAGCACGGTTACTTTCGCAGATTAAGACAGTAAACCCGGTATGCAATTAAGCCAGCACCTTTTCTATACCGGAAATGAATGTAGCGGTAACGCCTTTTGTTTTTTTAGCTTGTTCGGCTTTTAAAACAGTAAGCGCCCGGCTAATGGCGTCTACCAGGCCCACCGGGTTACCATCATAACGATAACTGCCCAGGCACCACTCCAGGTCAGCCTGCAATTGGTGCTCAATATCCAGGCTGCGAAGTTTTTCCACAATAGCTTCAGTTGCAGCATCAATAGTTAGCCTGGCTTTGGGGGCGGCCTTCTTTGGTGCTTTCTTTTCCGTGGCGGGTTTTGATGCTTTAGCCATGATCGTTTCGGTTAGTATATACGGTTTCGGTTCGTACTGCAAAGGTATAAGGCCTTTATACCGGTAAACAAGCATTAAGCCGATTATATTTCCGCAATCGTATGATTAACCGAATGAATTTCAATGCATTGCAGCCTTATTGCTTTATAGGTGGCAGCGATTAATATTTGGTGAGTAACCGGTTTCAAAATGTTATTGCGCGTGCTTCGGGTTAACATTCATATATAATTTGGATTGATAGAACATCCCGTAAGCGCAAATGAATGATTGAGCCATGACAGTTGAACCTTAGCGCTTTGTTTCGAAAAATAAGATCAGTTAAGTAGAGTGCTGGTTTGTTAGCTGCATCCAGGAACAGAAGGTATGTTGCGGATTGAATACACGCGTTGAATGAATGCAACAGGTGTGGCTATAAAAACAAAAGAGAAGTGATCCTGGATCACTTCTCTTTGCTAAAGCATCAAGCTTAACTTGATTACTTCTTCTTCTTAGCAGCTTTCTTAGCTTTCTTAGCAACTTTCTTGGTTGCTTTCTTAGCTACTTTTTTCTTAGCTGCTTTCTTAGCGGTTTTTTTTGCCATAGCGTTTTAATGTTTTAGTTAAAACTGTACGAAAGGTATAATAAAAAATTTATTCACAAAAATTTTGCAGAAAAAATTTTACTGTCTCGATAAAACTCAGTTTCCGATAATTCATCTTGATCAACATAACTCAACGCATCAAAAGATGTGCATTTATCATCATTTGATGTTCACTTCGCAGGTCAATTCGATGTTGAATTTTTCTTTTACGGATGAAATGATTTGTGATGCAAGTGAAAAAATTTCAGCACCGCTTCCATTCGCATAGTTAACCAACACCAATGCTTGTTGTGCATGTACACCTACATCTCCAATGCGTTTTCCTTTCCAGCCGCATTGTTCAATAAGCCACCCCGCAGGCACTTTAACTTCTTGATTTACAGAGTGATAACCGGGTATCCCGGGAAAGGATCTTTGCAGTTGCTCATATTGTTCGGGTGTAATGATCGGGTTCTTGAAAAAGCTTCCTGCATTACCTATTACAGCAGGATCAGGTAGCTTACTTCTTCTTATTTGTACAACAGCATCACTTACCTGCTGTATAGTAGGTGAAGTGATGTGCTGTTGTTTTAATACATCGTTGATCGCACCATAGCTTGTATTAATTCGATGCGATTTTTTGGTAAGAGTTAAAGTAACACTTGAAATAAAAAAATTTTCTTTCAGGGTGCGCTTAAAGATGCTGTCGCGGTATTGAAATGCACATTCGTGGTTGAGCCAGGTGCGGGGCAAGCCGGTTTGCAGATCAATACCGGTAACCGATTTGATCACTTCTTTTACTTCCACACCGTACGCACCTATGTTTTGAATGGGGGCAGCGCCAACTGTACCGGGTATAAGCGATAGGTTTTCAATGCCGCCCCAGCCTTGTTGCACACAATACATCACCAGGCTGTTCCAGTTTTCACCAGCCATTACTTCTAATTCAATATGATCATCGGTTTCGTGGCTGACCGCAATACCTTTTAATGCATTCAGGATCACAAGACCATGATAATCGGATGTAAAGAGCACATTACTGCCCCCGCCCAGTATAAAACGTGAGTTGTTTAAATAAACAGGGTGATGAATAAGCGCGGTTAACTCGCTTAACGATGTAACAGAACAGAAGTAACGTGCGTTAGCTTTTACACCAAACGTAGTTAAGGGTTTCAGATCTTTGTGCTCTTCTATGGTAACCATAATCTAAATTATGACCAAGGAAGAAAAAACGCATGAATTATTAAAATCCCTTAAAGGCTTCTGTCAATTCTTCCTGCGACAGCTTAAACAAGCAGATACGGGTAAAGCGTCCGGCCACGTAGGTGGTACCGCACACGATCAATCCGCCATCTGCAGTAGGCGTTAAGGCTGCTATTTCAAACGGATTGGAGAAGCCCAGGTACTTGCTGCCGATTAATTCACCGGTGGTTTCATCGTAACCCACCAGGGCAATCTGCTTGCTGCGTGTATCGCTGGCATATAACACTACCTTGCGGGCGTTTATGGTTGTGCGTAGTATTTTAACTTTTGCGTTAGGGGTTAATTCCGGTAATGAATTACCGCCTAAATCGGTGCTTGAGCTTAAGCCTGAGCTGTTAATAGTGGCGGATGGCAGAAAATAGTTATCGCCAAAATTGAATCGCGCCAGCGCAAACTTGCCGCCATCTAATGGTACTGCCTGGCTAATACCCCCATCGTCCTGCTGGCCTTGCACAATGCCCTGCGGTTCATCGGCAGCCAGGTTGGTAAAGGCAAGCGAAAGAGTATAGTTATAGAACCCGTTAAAGTAATAAGCGCCCCCGGGTATTCGGCCTACTAAAAAAGGCAGCTGCCTGCCCGTGCGCAGGTAGTGGTTAATAATGGGTTCTTCCACGGCATCGCCAGCCCCGATAGAAAATGCTTTGGATGAGGTAACCGCACCCGATGTGCTTACAACCGATACCACACTTTCCTTATCCTGGTTATTATAGCTCAATAGCAAAAAGCTGCTGCCATCCTGTGCGGCTGCTGCCGGGTAATTACCGCCCACGGCAAGCTGACCGTCAATTGTACCATCGGCATCAACCCGTATCAACTGTGTTTGCAGGCCCACGTTGGTCATGCAGAAAAAATAGTAACCATCATTGGCTGACATAAGCGGCCCGACAGGGGCAACGAGCTCATCATCCACTTCTGCTTCGGCTACAAAGCCGCCAAACTCATCTGCTTTAAGCAGATAAATACCACTGAAATTGGAGTTGTCTAACCTGCGGCCGCCTAAAATAAGATAACCGCCATCCGGAGTTTGTTTAATATCGATCGGGTAATAAGTTGCATTAAACTTATTGTTATCGAAAATGCGGGTAAAGCTCGCTTTATCGGCTGCAGGATCTGATTCGTTTGAACAACTGAAGAAAAACGCCAGACCAAGTATGAATAAGTAACGCATGGGATTAACGATCTAAAGTTTTGAAATTGCTGCTGAGGAAACGCATGGGGAACAATACCCCGGCTGAAATAACGATGTTGTTTAAATCCAGATCGTCCTGGGCATCGCCAATACCCGCCAGCCTGTCGTTACCAAACCTGTTTTGCGTATTGGTAATGTTGCTCATACCTTTCCAGTACGAAGCTTCCAGCACAATACGCACATTGCCCAGGTTGTAATCCAGTCCTGCACCGGCAGCAATGCCCCAATAGTTTTCAAACAGGTCTTTTGCCCCAACAATAATGGTTTCGTTGGTGAATTTGTTGGTGCCCCCCGATGCATAATCGGTACCCGAAATGCTTACGGCCTTGCTGGCGTTGATAAGCATGGAATACATAATACCCACCTGCACATACGGACGAAGCTTATCGCGCAGGATGTCGTATTTGATGAATAACGGAAAATCCGCAAAAGCGATTTTCTGCTCCTGGTCGTACCGTAGCTCCAGCGTTTCGGCACTGTTCTCGGCATTGTACCACCTGAACCGGTTAAAATAAGTAAAGCGTATATGCCGGTAGGTAGGCTGCACGCTAAATGAAAGGCCTTTGTAATAGAAGGTGGCTTCCAGGGTAGCCTGGCTGCCGGTTTTCAAAAATGCATCGTAGGTTTTGGTATTAAGCGCAGGCGCATAGTTAGTAGGCACCAATACCGAGTAGGATTTGACAGGCTTTGCTTCGGCCAGGTTGGTTCCGGCCTTAAAGCCCAACCACCATTGCTTCTCCAGGAATTTGTTTTGCTGGGTGGGCTTGGGCCTCGGCATTACGTTGTTCGATTTCTTTTTGAACTGGCCAAAGCCCGCAGTACTGAAAAGAACGGCCAGTACGAGCGATAGAATAATCTTCATAAGCTATCGGGTAACAATGAGTTTTTTGGTTTCCTGCAGGAAGCCGGTTTTAAGCTGATAAAAATACGTTCCCGGGGGTAAAGAAGTAACATTTACGGCAACTTCATGTGTGCCTTCTGTCTTTTCTTCGGCTAAAAGAGTTTTGAGGGTACGGCCCTGTATATCTTTTAAGGTGAGGTACACCACCTGGCTGGCATTGATGGTAAACCGTATGGTTGTGCTTTCACTGGCCGGGTTCGGGAAGCAATTTTCAAGGTTAAAGCGGCTGCTGATAAAGTTTTCGTTTACCCCGGAAATAACCTGCTGGGCAAGGGGCAGGGGTTCATAGTTACCTGCGCCTTCTTCTTTAGGCCCATTCAGAAAGTCCTTAAAGAAAATATCGCTGTTGATCTTGGCTTCATCCACCAGCATCCAGTCGCGCAACAGGTTGGCATATACTTGCCGGTAATCATATTGCATCTCTACGTTTTGCAGGTTCATATCGGGTACTTTACCCACTACACCGGGCTGTACGCCTTTTCCGAAAATCATAACCGGTGCACCGGTGCCATGATCGGTTCCGTAGCTTCCGTTTGCGCGTACACGCCTGCCAAACTCGGAAGTGGTAACGGTAAGCACCCTGTCTTCGAGGCCGCGCGCTTTCAAATCATCCTGGAAGGCTTTCATGGCTGAAGCGATGTGATACATGAGTGCCGCATGTTGCCCCATAGTAGGATCGTAACTTTCCACCTGCTCGGCATGGGTATCAAACCCGCCAAGCTTTACCAGGAACACTTTTGTTTTTACGCCCAGACCGGGACCACCGCCATCCAGCAACCGTGCAATTAGCTGAAGTTGCGGTGTAAGCCCGTTGCGCATGCTGCCGCGCGGTGCATTGAACGGGTAACGTTCCGGGTAAGTAACAGCAGAAACGGGTGCACGCTGGTAAATTTCATTTAATCGCTCTGCATAGTCCTGCGATTTGTTCTCCAATCCGAGGATCCAGTTCAGCTCTTTTCCGTACGGAGAATTATCAAGCGCTATGGGCGGTTTGCCGCGCGGGTCTATACCCTGATCGGTAAATCCTTCCAGCTCGCTTACGAGGCGGGCAAAGCTTTCCGGGTTGTTGATGGAGATGGAAGTAGGAATGTTTCCTTCCTGGTGGAAGATAAGGGAAACATCACTTCCCATTTCAATGGCAAGCGGGTCTTGCATCTCGGCATTCGGAAATTCATCCGGGTACTGCTTGGGCTCAAACTCCTGCTGCAGGTAACGGCCCACCCAGCCGGACGAAAAATAATCGTCAAAGCCACCACCCATAAAGGAAATATCTCTTCCACGGAAGTGCGAGCCGTTGTTGTTTTTATACGATACACCCTGCACTACGGTCATCCGGCCACGGTCATACAAATCTTTCATAGCCAGCATATCCGGGTGCAACCCGACTTGCGTATCAGAAGGCAACGTGCTATCGAGCAAAATCATTTTGCGTGCGCTGTTTTTGGCCGGGATGGCGATGTTGGCGCGCCAGCGGTAATACAGATCGTACGCTTCAACCGGAATAATGCTGTTAAGCCCATCGTTGCCTCCGTGCAATTGCAGAATAATCAGCACGCGGTCATTGGTGCTTTGGCTGGCCATCCGCGTAAGCGAGTTCTCAGCCATCAGCCTGATGGGAATGCCACCCAACGTAAACGGAACAGCCGCGAGCGATAGTTTTTTTATAAAGTTTCTGCGTTTCATCTTCTTGTTCAATAAAGTTGATACTCGGGCGATTGCAACATACCATTAAACAGGTTTTCAAGCTGGCGCCTGACCACCTCCATATCTACCGGGTTGTTCCAGCGGAATGTCCATGCGCCTTCCGGGTCGGCATCAATCTGGGGCGATTTCAAAAAGGCAGTCAGGAAGTAGTTCAGCCGCTCGGCTGTAAGCCCGGCATTGTCATCGGCTCCTGCATCGAAGGTCAGGTTATCGGCAAGGGGTAAAAAGTATTTAGCCAGCTCAATGATCAGTAACCGCGCATCTGAAGCAATGGCATTGCTGATGTTGGCTTGCACAAACGCCACCGGGTCAATCTTCATCATGCCGCCCATCTGGCTGTCAGAAACCATATTGCGGATAAACTCGTAACGGCTTACGAGGTAATTCGTGCTGATCCAACTGCGATGGTAGATCGGGTACTGGTGGTATGCATCGTAACCCGCTACATCGAAGGGCTCGTAGAAATGCATGCCCATGCTGGAGAGTGCGCGGATCAGCTCACCGGTTTGCTCGTAGTAGGCAACTGTATTTCCTGTTGGATCGGGTAACTGCACATTAAATAACCGAAGGGTGCCCACCATCAGGTCGAGTGGTGATTTGATAATACCGCCAAAGTTATCATCGGTTACGCCTGCAGCCGCTTCATAAAAGTGCTGGCTCTGGAACAAATCTTCCAGCACAGGCTGAATTTTGAAACCGCTGCTTACAAAGGTATTAGCCATTTCGGCAATAATGGTATCGTCAATGGTTTGTGTAATCTCGTGATAAACAAAGTAGCGGTACACGCGCCTGCAAAAGTTACGCGCAGTTTCAGGTTGTGCATAAATCAGCTCAATGAGCTGGCTGATTTCATCCAGCGCGCTTTCTTCCGTGGCATTGGTTCCGTTCAGTAAAAGCGGGTCGGGCTGAATGGTGGCGTTACCGAACCTGTCGCTGAATTGCTTTACCGCATTATCGTGCGCGCTGGCATTGGTTATGCTGCCCCGTACTTTGCCGCGCGGAAGCTTTTGTGTCCCGGTAAGGTATAAATCAACCTCTTCATCGAACGAGGAGAAAGTAGTGTCCAGCTCCCACCCGGAAAGAACCTGCGCGGCAGCGCGCACATCCTGTTCGGTAAAATTAAAGTAATCGCCAGGAGTGGTAGCCGGAGGAAGAGTGCCTTCCAGGCCTCTGCCTATGGAATAAAGCTCCAGCAGCTCGCGTGCGTAATTTTCGTTTACACTGCCCCTTACGTTCAGGTTGCCATCCAGCAAACGCAGCATGGCATTATCTACACTTATTTTTTTGGTAAGCTCTTTAAAGTTATAGTCAACCGGTAAAGTTTTATCAAAAGCAAATTTGCGGAAGAGCTGGTTCTGAAAATAAAGCGACCGGCTGTTATCTACTTTGGATTGAATGGCAGTGAGAACAGTATGCAGAAAGAAAACAATTTTTTCGCGTGCCGAATAAGCTAATTGATTGCCTGGCGGAACTCCGAGCGCCAGCATTTGGCCGATAAACCAGCCTTTGAAAATTTCCTGCAAGTCTGGATCGCCACTGTTGGCATCGGTAACCCCGGTCAGTACCCATTCGGTCCCGGTTTCAGGATCGAGCGGCAGAGCCGGGTCGGGCAGGGGTTGCTGAAAGAGCAGGGCAACAGCCTGGCTGGCATTGAGTGTTGCAAATGAATCAATCTGCAACTTGGTGGGCCCGAATGTAGCCCGGTGTAATAAATGGGCGGCTCTTTTATAGCCAAGTGTGCCGCCTAAAGATGGTAAAGGCATGGGTAAAAACTATTCATCGGTAAGTTAATCCATATGCTTCTAAGAAGCGACTGTTTTTTCAGTTAAATGGCCGATACTTCCGATTACCGCCTGAATTTTTCTATTGTGTGGCGCTTACCATTTTGGATATGCAGTTGCCTGAACAGAAAGTTAACAGTACCTTAATCGCATGAAGATAATTGAGTGCCCGCGCGATGCCATGCAGGGGTTGCATAATTTTATTCCTACCGACCAGAAAGTTACTTACCTGAATCAGTTATTGAAAGTGGGATTTGATACGATCGACTTCGGAAGTTTTGTTTCGGCCAAAGCCATTCCGCAAATGCGCGATACGGCCGAAGTGTTGGAAAAGCTTGATTTGTCAGGCACATCATCAAAGCTGCTGGCTATTGTGGCTAACGTGCGGGGTGCGGAAGATGCCTGCCGCTATGAGCAGATTGATTACTTAGGTTTCCCATTATCCATTTCGGAAACGTTTCAACAACGCAATACGAATAAGTCTATTGCAGAAGCATTAAATGTTGTGAATGCGATACAAGAGCTTTGTGCGCGTTACCATAAAAAACAGGTCGTGTATATCAGCATGGGATTTGGTAATCCGTATGGCGATCCGTATGATGTGGAAGTGGTTGAAAAATTTACGGATATATTAACTACACTCCGGGTGGAGATTATCTCGCTGGCCGATACGATTGGAGTTTCTGAACCGGGGCAGATAGAATACCTTTTCAAAACACTGATCAAAAAATTTCCGGCTGTTGAGTTTGGGGCGCACCTGCATTCCAATCCCAAAACCAGCCTGGAAAAAATTGAAGCGGCTTATAACTCCGGCTGCCAACGTTTTGATGGAGCCATAAAAGGATTTGGCGGTTGCCCGATGGCAAAGGATGAGCTGGTTGGTAACATGGCCACTGAAACTATTCTTTCATTTCTGGATTCAAAGAAAGCTGGCTTACAACTAAACCGGGAGGAGTTTGAAAATGCTTTGTTAATGGCAGAATCGGTTTTTGGTATTTAGTTGCTGGTTACTAGTTTCTGGTAAATCGCCAATCACTGATCACTGATCGCTAATCACTCATCACAAATCCTGGATGGTGTTTTCTTGATTGGCGATTATTGACTTAGGCCATTTAATTCAGTATTCAGTAGCGAGTAAGCAGTAACAACTATTTCAACGCAAACATCTTTCCGGGTAAGGATTTCACCACGTTCTTAAACTCCAGCGTAAGCAGCAACGAGGCTAACTGGCCGGGTGGTAACAATGATTTGAGGCTCAATTCATCGATCATTACGGGTACATTGCGTTCTTTCAGAATGCGGATTACTTTTTGTTCATCGGCATCAAACAAGGTAAGGTTAAGCGTGGGTTGTGTAACAGGATCAGTTTCGGCTGACCAATTCATAATGTACTCCAGGTCTTTTACAGATGTGAACAAATTAGCCCGATTGGTTTTGATCAGCTTGTTGCATCCTTCAGAGTAGGTTTGCCCGATATTGCCGGGTACGGCAAACACATCTTTGTTATAGCCATTGGCAATATCGGCTGTAATTAAAGCGCCACCTTTTTCAGCGGCTTCCACCACGATCAGCGCATCGCACATGCCGGCAATAATGCGGTTGCGGGCCGGAAAGTTATGCGCATCGGGCTTGGTGCCAAACCGGTTCTCCGTAATCAAAGCGCCCTGGTTAATTATCTTCCGGGCCGTTTCTTTATGCGCAGCAGGATAAATGATGTCCATGCCGCTTCCCATTACACCAACCGTAGGCAGGTTATTTTTTAACGCAGCTTTGTGCGCGTGTATATCAATTCCGTAAGCAAGCCCGCTAATGATTAATGCATGGTGAGGAACAAGGTCCCGGCAAATGCGCTCTGCTATTTCTTTTCCATATTCAGTGGCCTGCCGTGTGCCCACGATGCCAACCGTTTTGGCTGCATCCAGGTTTTGATTGCCCTTATAATAGAGTAATGCCGGGGCATCTTCTATCGCCTTAAGCCGATGCGGATATTTCTTGTCGGAATAAAGGATGATCTCAACTTCATCGCGCTCGGCTTTCTTCAGCTCTTTTTCCGCTTCGCGAAAATTATCTCCGTGCTTAATGGCTTGAACCGAAATTTCGCCCACACCAGGTATATTCAATAATTTTCCTTTGGGCGTTTTAAAAACCTGCTCGGCAGAGCCACAATAGCTAACCAATTGCTTCACCAGGGAATCACCAATGCCCGGGGTAAAATACAAAGCCAAAAATGAAAGCCTCTCCTGATCCATGTATTGAACCGGAATATAAAACTTTGACCGGAAAGTGTATCAGAGTTTTTCTCTTATCTGCACCAGGAACTGGCGTACTTTTTTAAGCGAATCGAGCAGGTCCATTTTGTCGCGCACGGCATGGCTGTCGTTTTTGAGCATTTCCTTTGCGCCCTGCAGGGTAAACCCCTTCTCCTTTACCAGGTGGTAAATAGTACGCACGTGGTCAATGTCTTCTTTGGTAAACTGCCGGTTGCCCTTCCGGTTTTTCTTGGGTTGAATGATGTCGAACTCAGATTCCCAGAAGCGGATAAGGGAGGGGGCTACATTAAACATCTCGGCTACTTCACCGATAGAGT
>JAHCHY010000018.1:5000-95995 GCA_026129485.1 Cyclobacteriaceae bacterium | reverse complement strand
TTATTTTATGAGACTAACTTAAATGTTGAAAAGACTTTCACAAAACAAGAAATCGTCTTTATAAGAAAAAGTCAAAATAGAGGTTTCGCAGCTGCAAACAATGTAGCAGTTAAATTTTTGTATGATAATAAAATCCATTTTGATTATCTATGGCTTCTCAACAATGACACAATAGTTGATAATACATCGTTAACTCATTTGATAAATTTTACTAATAAAGCCAATGACGACATTGGTATAGTTGGTTCAAAGCTATTATTTTATAATAATCCGCTGTTTATTCAGGCTGTAGGAGGTAAATATAACCCTTGGCTCGGTAGAGTTAAAGAAATTGGTCTTGGTGAAAGAGACTTAGGCCAATTTGATAACAAACCAATTAATTTTGATTACGTGGTTGGGGCTTCAATGTTCGTAAGAAAAAAATTTATTGATTCCGTAGGTTTAATGGATGAAGACCTTTTTATTTATTTTGAAGAATTGGATTGGTCGATTAGAGCTAAAAAGCTTGGTTTTAAAATGGGTTTTTGTTCAGCATCCAAGGTTTTTCACAAGGTAGGGGCATCCATAAACGCCCAAAATAAACGATCGTTATTGGCTGATTTTTATTTTTTAAGAAATAGAATTCTGATCACAAAGAAGTATTTTCCAAATGTCATTATAACTCTGTATCCAATTTTGATATTAAGCATACTTAATAAACTAAGAAAAGGAGAGTTTTATAAATTGAGATTTCTTTTATACCCATTAATTAATTCTAAGAAAAAGCTAAGTGCCTATGTATAGCTATCGCCATTACAGAGTTCGAACATTTTTTTGATTTGATCCAATCTACACCGGGGCAAATCTTTTACATACAACTTTGATTACTATGTTTGCAATGCCTATCTTCTGTAGTTATATTGACTTGTCCAGAGTATGTCAATTCTAATTATAATAGTCGGCCTAATATTGGCATTATTGATCTACTTATATTTTAGCCTGAAGACGGGGCTTTGGATAAATATTTTAACTCCCATTTTTATCATTACCATCCCCTCCAGATATCTTTTCGAGTTAGTCTATCTATACATGAACCAACAAGAAGGCTCAGACTACGGATATTTAATTGTCTTTTTGTTGTATACGATTGAATTTGCCGGTTTCGTAGTAGGATATTTGGTTATTAAAAGGAGCACGACTATAAAATTAGTCAAAACAACTTCACTGCCTTCTATTTTTGCATGGATGATCTTGCTCGTTTCATTTGCTATTTACCTACCGGTGCTGTTGAAATTTTCCCAATACCTTATTTCTCCCCGGGAAATTTATGTAAGAACAAGAACCGGTTATGGTCTTAATTACTTTGGATCATTATTTTTTGCCAATCTCTCTTTCCTTGTTTTCTTATTTTCAAGGAGAATGAGCTTCTTTTTCAAGATTTTATTTTTTGTGATTCTCTTTTTTGTGTTAGGTATGCATGGCTCGAAGGGTGCGTTCGTAACAATTTTTTTTATTTACCTAATGTATTTGGCTTATATTAAAAATATCGATCAATCATTGAGTAAGACTTTTTACTATGTTTTAGTTTTTTCTGTGTTGATGGTTTCATTGTTTTATTTCACACTTCCTGAAACCATGAAAGTCGATTTTTTTAAAAGTATGGTTAACTATTCAGATTACACACGGCATGCGGTCATGGTTGTCGATGATCCTCCGGATGTTCAGTATGGAAAGCTACTATTTGAAGATAACGTGATTTCCTTAATACCTCGTGCGATTTATCCGCAAAAGCCAAAGGATTTCGGTTCGTTTTATTTGTCTAAATATTATTTCCCCGAATGGTTTTATGGAGATACAGGTTCTCCTGCATTTGGTGTAGGAACATATTTTGCCGATTTTAGAGAGGGTTCACTAATTGTTATGTTATTTATCTCAATATGCATCGGAATGTTAACAAAGATTTTTGTGAACAGGGCTGTTAAATATAAAAGTTCTTCCGATTTCATTATGTTGATGTTTTTTGCTGGTGTTCCTTTATTGAACTTAGGAGCCGGATATTTACTAATTCCTCATCTAATTGTGACTTTATTATTTGTTTTGATTGCCGCGATATTTAGCGGAAAAATGTACGTAAAAACCTAAAAGTGATAAACTCAGCATTACTATTCGAGTTGGGGGAAAAATAACGCATTTTAAATCCGCATTATCTAATCGGAAACTAAAATCAGGGTATTTGAAAGTGCTGCTTTTGTGAAAATACTTTGATAATTTAAAAATGGCTGGTAAAGTCCGATTTGATAAAAGAGTTTGGGTGGATTGTGAAAAATTAATCCACAGCGACCCTTTTATGATCAAGCCTGGAAAAAAATAATAGTGAAAAGAACGTGTAAAACACAATGCCTTGTTGTCTCTCAAACATTGATTCCGTTATACACGAGAACATAATAATAAGAATAAAGTATACTCCAATTCTTAAACCCTTCTTATAGTAGCTTTGTATTGAGCAGAAAAATTGATAGACCAACAGTAAAAGAAATACTAGTCCAAAATTTAGCCAAGTGGTAAAATATTGATTGTGTGAATTGTACCCCAAAATAAGGTAATTGCGTTCGTGATCATTCAATTTAAGAGCGTAAAATTCATCTAATAATTTTTGTGAGTCTCCTGTGCCTACACCGGTAATCCAATTATTATCTTGTTTTAGTGCACTCCAGGAACTGCTCCAGTGAACATAGCGAAAATTTATACTCTCAAAAAGAAGTGGGTTGTTGGAAAAAGCAAATGTTTCCTTGCTCAGTATTTTCTTGGTTACTTCTTGCAGTGGAGTGATAACAATAAAAGCAAAGATTGTAATTACTACGAGTGAACCTGCACCCGCATAGAACCAACTTTTTCCCTTCTTATATAATACATAGCTTAGCTCGAGTAGGCTTATAGCGATAAAAGCAACCATAGCTGTTTTTGCAAATGTGTTGACAAGTGAGACAACCAAAAGAAAGAAGATGGTTGCGTAAATTATTTTTTCAATAACGCGCGAAGAGAAGTTAAAAAAGTAGGCAGCAATTACCAGGCCAAATACATTGTACATCCCAAGGTAAATCCTATTAATTGGAAGAGACTCGTTCCATGTATGCCAGGTCATGGTTAATTGGTTTATGAATGACTCGGGTGTTGTTAAAGCATAGGCGTTTAAACAGCATAGGCAGATGAGGAACCCTTTAAGGATAAAGAGAAATTCTTCTTTGGTTATTTTATTGCCAATAAAAAAAATAAGAGGAAGTGATAGCCATGGCAATTTTTTTTCAAGGTCGAAATATGCGATTTCCAAATTTGTGGAATTAAGTACACCTACAACCGCCCCAAGGTATAGACACCAGAAAAGTAAAATTTGCTTATTAAACACAGGCTTGTTTTTGTGAGATACGAATTGCAAAATGGCACTTACTCCTGTCAGTATAATCATGAAGCCATTTAGCTTTAGATTAAGAGGCATCGTAATAGCTATCCCACACAAGCAGGCTATATATATATTACGAGTTACCTTTTGAAGATTAGATCGTATCATAAAACTATTGAAATGGTAATTCCTTTATTAAAGGAAGAGTTGCCAGCTGGTAAAATTTGTTCCTTCGGTTTTATGCGCAATCCAATGCTTGTTGTTTATCAGGCGCTGATTGGCATTGAAGTTATGATTTCCCATGTTTGCTTTGCGGTTTTATCCCATGTAAATCTTTTGGCATTCTCTAATCCTTTTATTTGGAGCTCACTTTTATATCTTGGGTTATTTAATACTAACTCTAATTGTTCAGTCATCTCTCTAACATTTAAGGGATTGCATATTGCAGCAGCTCTATTTGAAATCTCGACCATTGAAGATGTATTGGAAGTTATCACCGGGGTGCCCGATGCCATTGCTTCAATAATGGGTAATCCAAAACCCTCCATCAACGACATATAAAATAAAGCACTGGCCCCTTTGTATATGCTTGGTAACTTTTCTTCATCAATATAACCTAAAAAGCAAACTCTGCCTTCCACATTATTTTTACTGATAATTTTATCTAGCTCTGGGCTTGATTTTCCCGATAGCGCGAACACCATGTCTTTAGAAATGTTGGCCCGTGAAAATGCCACAATCATTCTTTCGATATTTTTATAAGCCCTTCTATTCCCTACATAGACTATGTAGGGTCTGTTTAGAATATAAATGTCTTTGTTTGTAAAGAATGAGTTATCAACCCCGTTATATACTAAATTGATTGAATCACCACTCAAGCCAAGCTCAGTTATCAAAAGTTGTTTTGTAAATTCTGATACGGTAATAATTTGTGATTTTTTAAAAAGAGGCGCTAATACGTAGCGCATGTAGTAAGCGTGAAATTTGGAATAATAATACAGATGCATTAAGTCATGAACAGTAATGATATATGGGATTTTGGAATAAAGCGGAGGCATGAACGAAGGTGACCAAAACACATTTGCTGGCTGATTAACAATTTGCCAGGCTAAGTAAAGCGGAGACAAAGGACTTCCCAGCGAAAAAGACTTGTTTACCTTACTGATATTTATATTTGAAGGCGTGTGTTTAATAACCTCACGATATACCCGGCCAATACCCGAGTCTCCATCCCATCTAGAATCAATCAAAATCTCCACGCGTCTAAATCAAATATGTAAGTCTTTTTAATTACTGGTAAATTCAATTATACAAAAAAAATCTATCAGTGATGATCAAAACCCATACTTAAATTTGGGTTTTGGAGAGCACCTTGTTGTTCTCCAACAAGATGTCTTGGGAGAAAAGATTAAAGTCTAATTTCTGGTCAAAGGTTGGTTTTTTAGGCGGAAGATTTTTAAGGGAGAAACAATAACAGATCGTTATACATTGATGAAATGACTGATTTGCTCCGCTTTTTTACAAGGATTTCTGTAATTTTATCGTGTAATAATAAGGTGTGTTTTTAGTTAGGAGCACTTATCAAAGTACGCATTATTTTATTGTTGTATATCACTGATAGACAACGGGCTATATAGTTACTTAAAAATGAAAGAGACAGTATCAGTTGTGGTCTTAACCTATAATGGTTTAGACCACGTAAAGAAATTATTACCTACTTTAGCAAAACAGACAATTCAAGCAGATCTTATTGTTATTGATTCCAGTTCTTCTGATGGAACATGTGAATATCTGGATTCGCAAAATATTCCTTATACGTCTATTCAAAAAGAACAATTTGATCATGGCGGTACTAGAAATTTGGGCTTGAGTCTTGCTCAGAATGAGTTAGTTGTTTTTCTTACCCAAGATGTCATACTTGATAATAATGATTCAGTAGAATTTTTGATCAAGCCATTGCAATTGGCTGATGTGGCGATGTCTTTTGGTCGACAACTACCAAAGCAAGGAGCTTCTGTGTTAAGTGAATTTGCAAGATTGAATAATTATCCTGAGAAGAGTTTTATAAAATCGTTGTCGAGCGTAAAAGAACTTGGAATAAAGACGCCCTGGATATCTAACTCCTTTGCTGCCTACAAAAAGAGTATTTTGAATTCTATTGGGGGGTTTCCATCTAACCTTATTATGTGTGAGGATGTATTTGTTGGAGCAAAGGCCATATTGAAAGGATATAAAATTGCTTATGTGGCAGAGGCAAAAGTTTTTCACTCTCATAACTACTCTATAGTAGAGGAATTTACCAGGTATTTTGATATAGGCTATTTTTACAATAGTGAATACTGGATTCTCGAAAATTTTAGTAAGGCAGAAGCAGAGGGGCTAAAATTTATTAGAAATGAAATTAAATACTTAAACACTAAAAAAAAGTGGCTTTTGCTTCCTGAATTTCTAATTCGCACCACAGTAAAGTACGTAGGATATAACTTAGGTAAATACTCAAAATTTTTGCCTGACAGGTTAAAGCCGATTATAAGTATGCATTCCTATTATTGGAAGAAGAAGGATTCATAAATTTTTAAGGAGATTAAAAATGTCAACTTGTATTATTTTTGGTGGGGCCGGATACATAGGAACTCATCTTGCTAATTTTCTACTTGATAAGAATATTTTTTCGACAGTTCATATTGCTGATATTCGAGAGTCTTCGCTCAATGGCCACAAAGGAATACGTACAACACTTACTGATGTAAGGAAATCAATCAATTTACCATATGAAGCTGGGACAGTTGATTGGATTTTTAATTTCGCAGCGGTACATAGAGAGCCGGGTCATAAACCGATGGAGTACTATGAGACTAATATCTGTGGAGCAAAAAACGTTTGTGATTTTGCTGAAAAAATTTTATGCAATAATATTTTTTTTACGGCAAGTATTTCTGTTTACGGGCCTACCTTAACTCCAACGGCCGAAGATTCAATGACAACCCCTAATACTCCCTATGGAATTTCGAAATTGATAGCCGAGTCAACTCATCAAATGTGGGCATTAAATGGCAATCAAAGGCGGCTGGTGAGTGTTCGCCCCGGGGTTATCTATGGCCCTAATGATCCCGGTAATATATTGCGTATGATCAAGGCCATAAAAAGGGGATACTTTTTTTTGCCTACAAGCCCCTCTATCCATAAATCATACGGATACATTTATGGCCTTTTGGAAAGCATCTGGTTTATGATGAATGAGAAGGAAAAGATAATTATTTACAATTATGTCGAGAAAGAGACAGAACCCATTGGGGAGATGATTAAAATAGTAAACGAAACCTTAAAATATAATGGAAGGACAATCAGAATCCCCTTTTGGATCTTACACTTAACGGCTTCAATTATTTATAGGATAAGTCCTAGATTTAATGGAATACATCCCGACCGGGTAAAGAAGGTTGCAAGACCAACCCATATTTTGCCGAATGTATTAATAAAAAAGGGTTTTGTATTCAAATATAACTTTAGGGATTCACTTCTTCATTGGAAGAACTTGAGTAGCTCTGATTTTTAAACAAGTTGTGAGCGTATCGGTTTAACGTTATGATGCTTTATAATAAAAAAAGATACCTTAAGGCGGCAACTTTATTGTTAGCTTTCTCAATTCCTATTTCATCATTTCTGAATGCCAGGATACTGGTTGTATGCTTAGTCTTGGCCTTATTGAATTTGAACATCTCAAGACTGAAGTTGTCACTTTTTAGTGACATTTTAGTCTATCTTATTGTGCTGATTTGTGGAGTCTTTTACTCTGCGGAATGGCAAACCGGCCTGCGGGTTTTGGAAACTAATTTTAGTTTCGTTGCAATACCACTTATAATAGTTGGATTTAATAGTACCACTGATAATGGACTGAATGAATTAATTTATTCGTTTGTTGCCGGATTATTTGTAGCATGCGTTATTGTACTTGTACATGCGACTGTTAATTATTTTTTACTGGGAGGAGTTTCAAATTTTTTCTTTTATCAGTTAACAGATGTTTTAAATTCACACCCTACTTATCTGGCGTATTATTTGATTTTTGCAATCACCTATGGGTTATGCATTTTATATTATAACCTGACTACATTCAAACATGGTATTATCATTTCTCTTATATTTTTCTTTTTTATTGTTCTGATGCTCACAGGCGGGCGTACAGCTTTTATAAGTGCATCCTTTGTTTTTGCCTTCTTTATTCTCAAATTTTTGGTTGATTATAAAAATTCGTTTGCAAAACGAACATTTGTGGTAGTTATTCTAATGCTTTTATGCCTGTTTATTGTAAACGGAATAGAGCAAGAGGGCCGCAATGTTATATTGGATGATTCTTGGGAGCGTTACGTTCTCTGGGAATCGGCTCTACAGGCAGTGCCCGATATAGTTTTTGGGGTGGGTACAGGTGATTACCGGGAAACAATGAATGCATATTATATTACACATAATCTAACCTTCTTTGCCAAAGAAAGTTACAATTCACACAATCAGTTTATTCAGATACTTCTTACTAACGGAATATTTGGCCTGGTTGCAGTCTTGATTCTGATTTGCCGTCCGATTTTTTTGGCGGTAAAACATCATCATGTTCTTGGTGTATTGGTGTTTTTTCCTTTTTTGCTTTATGGTATGACTGAGGTGTTCTTGGGGCGTTACCAAGGCGTGGTTTTTTTTGCCTTGCTACACCAAGTTTTTGTTTCTTATTACCTCTCTCTTAAATCAGAAATCTCTGCCTTGAAAGATCCCTAAATTTCACTAATCTTGTTAACAAGTATTATTTAGATGTCTACCATACTCAGGCTGATTTTTTTTCTAGGTGACTTGTTGTTACTCAATTTAGCTATAGCAGTATCGTTTTTGGTACAAACAGAGCCGACTGATCTTAGCAACAAGGTTTATCTTTTTATCTTTAGTAATTTGGCTTGGCTATACTTAACCCTGGTATCCAGTCCCTATAATCTTGATAAAGCCTGGACTGTTTCGAAAGTAGCAAAAACACAATTGGCTTTTTTATTTATCCACTTACTTGTTGTTGTGTCTTTGATTTTTTTTCTGCGAAAGACCTATTCAGTTTATCAAACAGGGCTTATTTATCTCGTTTTTATTCCCGGCTTTTTTTTATGGAGAATTATTACTTACTACTTACGCAAAATTTTCACGGCCGAACTGACTATTAAAAATTATGTACTAATTGGTAAGAATGAGACCTCAGCAGAGGTAAGAAAGTACTACCTGTCCAATGCAGACTTGGGCTATCGCTTTGTAGGTTACATTGATTTTGACGGTGATGGTGAAAAGCTGGTTCAACAAATAAGAGATGTAACTAAAAACATCGATGTTCACGAAGTATTCTGTTGTTCAAATGAATTAACGGATAAGGCACTTAAGCCACTCATTGATTTAGGCCTCGATTCACTTATCAAAGTAAGAGTTGTTTTTAACACGGCAGCGTCAACCACACAAACCATACAACTGGATCGCTATGATCAGGAAATAAAACAAAATCGTTCCGTTATAAACCTTGATGAAGCCTCAAATCAGATCATCAAACGTATCTTCGATTTGGTTTTTTCGACTGTTTTTATTTTAACGGTGATGTCCTGGCTCTTACCGATTATAGCCATTATCATTAAGTTCGATTCCAGAGGCGCTGTATTTTTTGTTCAACCAAGAAGCGGAAAATTTAATAAACCTTTTAATTGTTTTAAGTTTCGTTCAATGAGATCAAGCATTGATGCAAACTCTAAGCAGGCCACAAAAAATGATCCGCGTATTACCAAACTTGGTGCATTTCTTCGTAAAACCAGTATTGACGAATTGCCACAGTTCTTTAATGTATTTATTGGCAATATGTCTGTCATAGGACCGCGTCCTCATATGTTAAGTCATACCGAAGAGTACAGTAAGTTGATAGAAAAATTCATGGGTAGACATTACGTAAAACCAGGTATTACTGGCTTAGCACAATGCCTGGGCTACAGAGGCGAAACGCAGACATTAGCCGACATGGAAAACCGGGTTCGTCTTGATCGCTACTACATAGAAAACTGGACTTTTTGGTTGGACATAAAAATTATATTTTTGACCATAATTAGCTTAATCCGGGGCAGCGATAAAGCTTATTGAACCTTATTACAAAGCTTGCTTTCTATACAGCCATTTCTTTTTTAGTCTCTTTCCTTTTTTTTCCTGTTTTTATCAAGGTATTGAGGCAATGGAAAATCTTTGATGCTCATGGAGCACATAAGATACACACTTCATTTACACCCTCTATGGGAGGGCTTTCCATTTATCTTGGTGTGATTGTTTCTTTGCTATTGAGCTTCTCCCTTGCAGAATGGGCGACCTACAGGTATTTTTTTATTGCCTTAACGCTCATGTTTACGGTAGGTATGCGCGATGATATTCTTGCCTTATCTCCCAGGCAAAAATTGTATAGCCAGTTCTTGCCTGTGCTTGTGCTGGTTTTCCTGGATCGAACTTTTTTAACCTCAACATACGGTTTTATTGGAGACTATCAATTTGCGGAATGGATAGGAATGGCCATCACCATTTTTGTGATTTTGATTCTTACCAATGCCTATAACCTGATTGACGGGTTAGACGGCCTTGCCGGAACAATCGGCCTGATTATCCTGGCTTTTTATGGCACCTGGTTTTTTATAATAGGCGAAACATCGTTAAGCTACATTGCCTGTTGTTTTGCAGGTGGTTTAATAGCGTTTCTGTATTTTAACTGGCAGCCCTCCCGCATTTTTATGGGCGATACCGGTGCCCTTACAATTGGCTTGCTGATCTCATACTTATCCATCAAATTTATTGATACAAGCTATCACCTGCCGTTGAACCAGCCTTACCGGTTTCCGGCACCAGTAGCTACCGCCATTTGTGTTTTAATTATCCCGGTATTCGATACCTTGCGCGTTATTATTTTGCGATTGCGTAAGCTCCAGTCGCCATTTAAAGCCGACCGCAACCACCTGCACCACCAGTTTATTAACCTTGGGTTTTCACATCGTAAATCGGTAGTTTCTATTGCGGTAATTAATTTATTATTTCTGGTGTTAGCGTTACTTTTGCGCAACCAGGGCAATTGGTTAATTTCAGGAATAGCGCTGGTAGCCTGTTTGGGTATAAACTTTTTATTAAAATTTGCGCAAGCCAGGATGGCCCATGGAAGACAAGATTAAATCGATAGAAGCACGGATAAGCGCATTTGCGATTCAAACCCGCGAGAACTTAGAGCAGTTTAGATTACAGTTCATCAGCAAAAAAGGAGAGCTGACAGCCTTGTTTGATGAATTGAAATCCGCTTCGGCTGAGCAAAAAAAATTACTGGGCAAAGCGCTGAACGATCTGAAAAAACGATCGGAAGAAAAATTCAGGCTGGGCCAGGAACAACTGGATAGTGTTGCTGCAAACCAAACCTTTCAAGGCGACCTTACGTTGCCCGTTATTCCCAATAAAACCGGCAGCCAGCACCCCCTTTCATTAACCCGCTATCGCATTATCGAGATTTTTGAGCGACTTGGCTTTAACGTGGAAGATGGCCCCGAGGTGGAAGACGACTGGCATAATTTTACGGCACTTAATTTTCCTGAAAATCACCCTGCACGTGAAATGCAGGATACCTTCTTTGTTGAAAAGAACCCTGATGTGTTGCTGCGTACACACACGTCAAACGTACAGATCAGGTTAATGAAAAACCGCAAGCCGCCTTTCCGTGCTATCATGCCAGGCCGCGTGTATCGCAACGAAGCCATTTCAGCACGGGCGCATTGCTTTTTTCACCAGGTAGAAGGCTTGTATGTGGATACGAATGTTGGCTTTGCCGACCTGAAGCAAACGCTGTATCACTTTGCCAAAGAAATGTTTGGTAAGGAAACAAAAATCAGGTTGCGCCCTTCTTTCTTCCCGTTTACAGAACCAAGTGCCGAAATTGACATTTCCTGTTTGATCTGTCACGGTAAAGGTTGCAACGTATGCAAATATTCCGGCTGGGTAGAAATTGCCGGTTCGGGTATGGTACATCCTAATGTACTTCGTAATTGTGGTGTTGACCCGGAAATGTACACAGGGTTTGCATTTGGTATGGGCATTGAGCGTATTACCATGTTGCGTTATGGCATAAACGATCTGCGCCTGTTCTCCGAAAACGACATCCGTTTTTTAAAACAATTCAAACCTGTAATGTAAACCAAGCCATGCAGGTTCTGTTTAATGACCTTGCTGCCAGGTACCAGGCAATTCGACCAGAGATTGATGAAGCTATTCAACAGGTTTTACAAGGTGGCTGGTTTATTGGAAGCAGCCATGTTAGCGGGTTTGAAGTTGCATTTGCAGTCCGCTGCGGTATTTCGCATGCGGTGGGCCTGGGTAATGCCACCGATGGATTGTTCCTGGCCCTGAAAGCGCTGGATATAAAGCCCGGTGATGAAGTGATAACGCCTGCCTGGAGCTGGATTTCGTCAGCCGAGGTGATTACACTTTGCGGAGCGAAGGTTGTATTTGCAGATGTAGAACCGGGTACTTTTACGGTTTCTGCAAAAGCAATCGAAAAAAAAATTACGTCCAGAACAAAGGCAGTGATTGCCGTGCACTTGTACGGACAAATGGCTGATGTTAAATCAATCAAAGATTTGTGCGAACGATATAAGCTCAGCCTTATTGAAGATTGCTCACAGGCACATTTTGCTGAATCGGCTGCGGGTAAAGCCGGTACCCTTGGCGATTGCGGGGTATTCAGCTTTTACCCAACCAAAAACCTGGGGGCGTTTGGTGATGCCGGCTGCTTGGTTACGAATAGCGAATGGCTGGCTGCGAAAGTAAGAAGGCTGGCCAACCATGGCGGCCTTACAAAAGACGAGCATCTTTTTGAAGGAACAAACAGCAGGCTCGATTCCATGCAGGCGGCCATCCTTACGGTTAATCTGAAATACGTTTCTGCGTGGACGGAGAAACGCAAGGCGTTGGCTGAAGTATACATTCAAAATCTGAAGCCGGTAAGTGAGCTTGTTTTACCGCAAACAGCGGGAGCAAATACGCATGTGTTTCACCTCTTTGTTATTCGTGCTAGGCAACGGGATGAGCTGCGGGCATACCTCGCGCAGCAGGGCATACAAACCTTAATTCATTATCCCAAAGCGCTTCCGTTCGAGCCTGCATACGCCTGGCTGAATCATCATGAAAGTGATTTTCCGGTTGCAGCCCGGCTTCAGCATGAAGTTGTTTCCCTGCCGTTGCATCCGTTTCTTTCGCGCCAGCAGGTTGAATACGTGTGCCAGGAAATAAAATCGTTTTATGGCTTTTGAAGTAAAAACCATTGGCATTGCCGGGGCCGGTACGATGGGCCAGGGGATAGCTGTCTCCTGTGCATTAGCCGGGTATGAGACCCGGTTATTTGATGTAAATGATGCGGCTTGCGAACGCGCTTTTTCTTTAATCAGGAAAACCTTGCTGCAGCTAACGGAGAAAGGGCGTATCACATACAATGCTTCTGCCGAAGCAGTAAAAAGAATTTCTATCGCAACCGCCCCTGAACAGCTGAAAGCCGATCTTGTAATTGAAGCCATTGCCGAGAATCTCGAATTGAAACAAAACCTGTTTAAGCAGGTTGAGGCGCTGAACGAAGGAAAGGCTATCCTGGCTACCAATACGTCTTCACTATCAGTAAGCAATATTGCCTCTGCTTTGAATAACCCCGGGCAGTGTGCCGGGTTGCATTTTTTCAACCCGGCACATATTATGAAGCTGGTGGAAATAGTTGCGGGAGCCAATACCACCCCGGATGTGTTGAGCGTATTGAAAACTTTTGCGGAATCAATCGGTAAAGTAAGCGTGTACGCAAAAGATTCCCCGGGTTTTATCGTTAACCGGGTAGCCCGGCATTTTTATGTGGAATCGTTGCTGGCAGTTGAAAAGGGAGCATCACCGGAAGTGATAGATTCGCTTATGCGCGCATCGGGATTTAAAATGGGGCCATTTGAGCTAATGGATCTGATTGGGATTGATGTGAATTATGCCGTAACAGAATCTGTATACCTCGGTTTTAATAAAGCGCCTAAGTTTAAACCAAGCCCGGTACAGAAAGAAAAAATTGATAAAGGTGAATTGGGTCGTAAAAGCGGAAAAGGGTTTTATGCGTATGCTCAAAAATAGCGTCTGGGTTTTACTGGTCATGTTATCGGGTTGCGGTCGTGAGCTGACAGATGATTTTATTCCAATCGTTTCCTTTCCGGATATTATACTCAATCTCTCGCTGCCTGAAAATAACAGCCTGCAGGTAGATGGAGGTTACCGCCAGTTAAGTTCAGGCGGGGTACGGGGAATTATCGTGTACCGGGTAAATTCTTCTACCTACATGGCTTATGAGCGCAACTGTTCCTTCAGGCCAAACGAAGCCTGCGCCACGGTGGATGTGCACACTTCGGGCTTGTTCATGCTTGATGCCTGTTGTAACTCCAGCTTCAGCTTTACAGATGGCAACCCAACGGGTGGCCCCGCGTGGCGGCCACTCAACCGCTACCGCACCCAGCTATCGGGTGTTACCCTTACTATTACCAGCGAGGTAATTAATTAGAAGCCATCTCAAAATCAGTTCTCATGTCAGCCTGAGCTTGTCGAAGGCTACTTCCGCACAGAAAAACTGGTTTCGACAGGCTCAACATGGCACTTCTATATTTTTTGAGATGGCTTCTATGCTTCCTTGCGCAGGTGGCTGTTGTTTTTGCTGTAGGCGAAATAAATGATAAGCCCTGCCACCATCCAGGCAATGGCCGACACAAGCGTTTCTACCCCTAACGAGAAAATCATAGCCGAACACACGAGGATGCCCAGGATCGGAACTAAAGGAACCAATGGTGTTTTAAACGGCCGGGGCGCATCCGGATTTTTAACACGCATTACCCAGATGCCTACACACACCAGCACAAAGGCGAACAGCGTACCAAAGCTGGTTAAATCTCCGGCAATGCTGCCCGGCACAAACCCGGCAAACAAGCCTACAAAAACGAGCAACAACCAGTTCGATTTGAAAGGTGTACGGTATTTAGGATGAAGCTCTGAAAATACCTTGGGTACCAATCCATCTTTAGACATGGAGTAAAACACGCGCGACTGGCCCATCAGCATCACCAGGATTACAGAAGAAAACCCGGCAAGAATGGCTATCGTGATCAGGGTAGCTAACCAATCGTAGCCCGGCATGTAGTGCTGAATAGCGTAAGCAACAGAAGCCTCTTTTCCAGCGGTTTTAAATTCCTGCCAGTTGGCAATGCCGGTTAATACGTGCGAAAACAATACATAGAGAATGGTACAGATGACAAGCGAACCAAGAATACCGATCGGCATATCGCGCTTGGGGTTTTTAGCTTCCTGCGCAGCGGTAGAAACAGCATCAAAACCAATGAAGGCAAAGAACACGATGGCCGATCCGCCTAAAACACCGCCCCATCCAAACTCACGCCAGTTATCATGGCCGGGTGTTCCTTCAGGAATGGTAAAAGGCACATGATTGGCTTCATTTATAAAACCCCAGCCTAATGCAATGAACACTAACACAATGGCTACTTTTACAAACACGATAATGGCATTTAACGTAGCCGATTCTTTTGTTCCTTTAATCAAGATAAGGGTAAGTGCCACCAGGATAAACAGGGCTGGAAAGTTAACGATACCGTTAATTCCTTCCGGAGAGCTTTCAAATGGCGAGTGGCTCCATTGGTAAGGTATGGGGCTCCCCCCCACACTGACGAGCAGGTTGTTCAGGTATTCGCTCCACGCGATGGATACTGTTGCTGAAGCAAGCGCATATTCCAGCACCAAAGCCCAACCAATAATCCAGGCGGTAAACTCACCCATCGTTACGTAAGCGTAAGCATACGCGCTTCCGGCAATAGGAATCATAGAGGCAAACTCGGCATAGCACAAGCCCGCA
The DNA here is from genome assembly GCA_026129485.1 of Cyclobacteriaceae bacterium. Taxonomy (GTDB): domain Bacteria; phylum Bacteroidota; class Bacteroidia; order Cytophagales; family Cyclobacteriaceae; genus ELB16-189. The sequence continues at coordinate 80,663 of JAHCHY010000018.1, read as the reverse complement.
AAGGCACACCCGATAGCAGCAATTATGAAGGATACAACCACTGCAGGGCCGGCTGCTTCTGCGGCTGCTTCTGCTGTTCGTACAAATAATCCGGCCCCGATAATTGCACCAATACCCAGTGCGATCAGGTTACCTGCACCCAACGTGCGTTTTAGTCCTTTATCTGAATCTCCGCTTTGTACTAATAATTGCTCTAATGGCTTTTTAATGAACAAGCTCATGCTTTGAGGGGTTAGTTCGAAAACCTAAAAGTAAAAAGAATAATGAATTACGAAACAGCCGGAAGCAACCGCTCGGATAATTTTGACGCGGTAGTTTTGCCAGTTAGCGGGAAGGCGGGGCAAATTTTACCCGTACCCGCACTTCACTTTCTACGGGCTCGCCATCTTGTGTGGTGGGCAACCATTTGGGCCCGTCTTTTACAAGGCGTATTACCTCTTCATCGCAGCCAAAGCCCAGGCCCCTCATTACATTAAATTCATGCACGGTTCCGTCCGTGCTTACGGTAAAGGAAACCGTTACTCTTCCCTTAACATTATTCTCCAGCGCCTGCTGCGGATAACGCAAGCTGTTCTTCAGGTATTTATCATAAGCACGCAAACCACCTGTTGGCTGCGCCAGCTTAATCACCGGTTCGCGGTTGGGGTCTGCTCCGTGCGGACTATAGCCTGTAATCACTACTTCACTAAGCTGCGATACATCGGTTTTCATTTCTACATTAACTTCACCAGCATCTTTTACAATTACTTCTTCAGTCTGCAGCCCGATAAACGAATACACCAGTATGGGCGAAGTTAGGTTGCTTACAAGCTGATAGTGGCCATTTATGTCCGTAACTGCACCGGTGGTGGTGCCCTTTACCACGATATTTACACCCGGAAGCGGTGTGCCATCCTCCTCTGCCACTACGCGGCCCTGAATAACTTTTGCAGATGCAACAAGAGCTGACCGCACATCCGGCCTGGCTTCCTTCTTAAGATTAATGGACTCTTTCAATTCTTCATCTGGTTGTTGCACAGCCACCGGGGTTTCAGCAACGCGGGCCAGCTTCTCCGTTTCGGCTAACTCAGACTGCACCCGTGCGTGGGTATGATCGGCACTATCTTTATCGGCTTGTGCAAGGGTTGGCTTGTCGGTTTGTTTTGTCTTCGATCCTGTTACGGGTTTTGCCTGCTGTTCATCTTGTTTAGGAGGCTCGGCATTATGTACTGTATCAGGAAGTGCCGCCAGGGGCTCATCAGTTTGCCCTGATGCTTCCGTTTCTTCCTGGAGAGCCAGGTCCGATTTTTTCTGTTCAAAAAGCAAGGGAACGAATAAATAGCCACCAATCAGCAGAACCAACAACGCTGCTATTCGCAAAGGCCAGGCCCAGCTGGTTGCCGGTTTGTTTGCAGGAGCGGGGGCGCTTGCAGCCATTTCACGGGTATCAAATGATGCCACTGCTTTTTTGGCCGGGGCAGCCGCAGCAGGTACCTGCCAGGTGTGTTCCGTTTGGCTTTCAATGTCAAGCGTAATGTCGATCAGATCGGCCTCCAGCTCAGCGGGTGCCAGGCTGCTTAATCCTTCCAACGCTTCGGCCAGAAAAGGATCGCTCAATGCTGCTTTTTCAAATGCATGCTGTTCGGCAGGAGTCATTTCTCCGTGCAGGTATCGCTGTATGTCTTTTTCGTGGTTAGTCATTACGCTCCATGCACAGTTTTAGGTTCCGCTTGCCATTTTGAATATAGCTCTTTACCTGGTTAAGGGTAAAACCTGTGGCTTCGGCCACTTCCTTATAGCATCGCTCTTGCAGGTAAAAGAGGCGCACGCATTGTTGCTGCTCCGAAACCAGGGTTTCAATACATTGCTCAAGTTTAGCCAGGTTGGTTTCCAGCTCAGGCTCGTGTTCCGGATGCAGCAGCAGCTGGTTTTCCATAAGGTCGGGCGAAAATTCTTCTGTGAATTTACCTTTTTTGGCCCGTAACTGCATCAGGCAATGATTTCGGGTGGTTACGTACAGCCAGCTTTTGAAATTTTCAACATCGTGCTGGTGCAGCGATTGCACCAGCTTTTCAAAAACCTGCATAACGGCATCGTGGGCATTATCGCGGTCTTTCAGGTATTTCAGACATACACCGTAAACCAACGCCCGGTAACGGGTAAATAATTCTCCCAGGTGCGTTAATTCACCAGTTGATTTATAAAGATTCAGCAGTACCGCGTCAGTCAAAACAGTCAGGTCTTCGGGGCTTGAAGATAATCTTTTACTCATTTTATGGAAACCACCTGTAGCCGAATCTTAAGGTTGAACTAAAATTTAAATCGTATGAAATGGCCATTCTCCCGCAAGTGCGGGATGACCGTAATCAAAAAATTATAAACACATGAAAAGGATTACAATAAGCCTGTTGCTGATCTTGATGTCCGCCCTTTTCTGATATATAGAAATAAGAACATTTAATAGTAGATTTGCCATTGGCTTACGTTTTAGGGTTAATCACAATACATATCTCAGAATCACCGAATCTCAACCTATTATATTCATGTCTGAAATAAGTGTTGTAATCATCGCTTTTAATGAAGCTAATAATATTGTTCGCTGTATTGAATCGGTACAACCTGTGGCAGACGAAATCCTGGTTATTGATTCTTATTCAACAGATGGCACGAAAGCCATTTGTGAGTCAATGGGTGTGCGGGTTATTGATCACCCGTTTGAAAACCATATTGATCAGAAAAACTTTGCCGTAAGCCAGGCATTATACGATCGGGTTCTTTCCCTTGATGCCGATGAATATTTGTCGGAAGAACTTGTTACCAGCATTCTGGATATAAAAAAAAGCTGGCCGCGCGAAGCGTATTCGATGAACAGATTATCGAATTACGGAGGCAAATGGATACGACACGGAAACTGGTACCCGGACAAGAAGATAAGATTATGGAACCGCAGAGTTGGATTTTGGGGAGGAGAAAATCCGCATGACAAGGTATTGCTTAATCCCGGTGTGAAAACCCTGCACCTGGATGGCGACATTCTTCATCGTGCTTACAATACTTCGGGCGAAGCGCTGGCAAAAGTGCAAAGCTATTCGGAGATTTTTGCCCACGTTAATGAAACGAGAAAATCCAGCTCGGTCTTTAAAATAATCCTTCGCTCAGGCTTTGCTTTTTTTAAGAGCTATATTCTTAAGCGCGGCTTCCTGGATGGCTTCGAGGGATTGATGGTTGCCATGACGGTGTCTAACCATGTCTTTTACAAATACGCCAAGCTATTTGAAGCAAACAGAAGAGCCATGTTGGGTACACATGTTGCAATTTTAAGAACGGATGGCCTGGCTGATGTTGTGCTTACTTTACCGCTGGTGGGATTTTTAAAGAAAACTATTCCGAATATAAAGATTACACTTATCGCGCAAGGCGCTCATCAACCTGTTGCTGAGCGCTGTATTTATGTTGATCATTTCCTGCCTTACGAACATGTTTTGAGCGATGCCGACCTGCTGACGAATCAAAAGCTGGATTCAATCCTTTTTGTAAGCTCGGATACGCAGCTGGCCAGGATGGCCAAAAAATCAGGCGTTCGTAACCGCGTTGCTACGGCACATCGTTTGTCGAATTGGCTGTATTGTAACCACCTGGTCGACTTTAGCCGCTTCAATTCCAATCAGCACGAGAGCCAGTTGAATTTTCAGTTACTGCGCCCGTTTTATATTAACCGCGACCTGGCTACAAACGAGCTTATACCCTTGTTTGGACTAAAACCCGGATCTCTTGCTTTTGATCAGCTTGATGGAAACAGGTTTAACCTCGTGCTAAACCCGCTGTCATCGGATAGTAACCGGGCATGGCCGCTTGCCAACTATCTGAAATTAGCTGACCTGCTGCCGGCCGAATCATTTAAAATATTTATTACGGGAACTGCAGAAGAAGGCGGCCGAATGAAAAATGAGCTGCCTGAACTATGCGCACACCCGCAGGTAACAGATCTTACAGGAAGGCTTACGCTTACCGAAACCATTTCTTTTATCAGCCAGGCTGATGGTATCGTATCCGGTCATAGCGAAGCGTTGCATCTCGGTGCGGTATTGGGCAGGTTGGCCCTGGGCTTATATGCCTACAGGCGTCCGCAGCATCCTTCCCGAAGAAGGCCGATAGGCTCAAAGGCCAGCTACATGTTAGTTGGTCAGTCGTGTAAAAATTGCGAGAATAATCAACCGTGCTCTTGCCTGGCCAGCCTCCAGGCCGAAACAGTAAGGGACAGGCTGCTTGAGCTGGTCCAGTCGGTTCGTCCATGGCAACAGAATAATACTGCGGTAGCTCATCCTGTAAAGGGAGCTTCAGCAGCCCTGACGCAGCGGCCGCCCCGGGTTACGCTTATCATAACTACCTACAACCGCAAAGATGCCCTGGAGCTTGTGCTTAAAAGCGCGCTCAGGCAATCTGTACCGCCATTTGAAATAATTGTGGCAGATGACGGATCGCGTGAGGACACTGCTGAGTTGGTGCAACGTTACCAAAAGCATGCCCTTGTGCCAGTACTGCATTGCTGGCAGGAAGATATTGGTTTTCGTCTTGCTGCTGTCCGGAACCTGGCCATCTCGCAGGCGGCAGGAGATTATGTAATTATGGTGGATGGCGACATGATATTACACCAGCATTTTGTCAAATCGCACCTGCGGTATGCCGCACCAAACCGTTTCTTACAAGGCTCGCGGGTGCTGCTGCAGGCTGAGCTTACAAAGGAAGCCTTAGATAAAGGGTTGTTGGATTTCGGATTCTTCCGGGATGGAATCAGGAGCAGGTTCAATGCTTTGTATTTGCCGGTGCTGTCGCCATTGCTCTCGCGTAAGATTACCGACCTGAGCCGTACGCGTGGATGCAATCAATCTTTCTGGAAAAAAGACCTGGAGGAAGTGAATGGATTTAATGAGGACTTTGTGGGTTGGGGACGTGAGGACACAGAGTTTATGGTGCGCATGTTAAACAGTGGCAAGCATTGTTTAAAAGTAAAGCTGGAAGGCTTTGGTTATCATCTCTATCACCCGGAAAGCTCAAAAGCCCTGCTGCCGGCCAATCAGAAAATCCTGGATGATGCAATTGCCAATGGCACAAAAAGATGTGTGAATGGATTAGATAAACATAAACATTTGGTGGCTTAAAATGAGTTGAATGAAAAACAACCTGGTGCTAATGCCTTTTGGGACTAATTCTATTCGCAGTAAGTGGATTACCGAATCATTGCATAGAAACTTTGATGTAGTGCTGCTGGGGTATCATCCTGTAACCGATCAGAACATTTTAGTCAGTCCGGGTGTAGAGGTATTTCACTATTACGACTACAAATGGTGGATGATTCAGGATTTTTTTAATCAACATCCTGATTATTTAAAAAACTATGCCTCTTTCTTTTTTCTGGATGATGATATCGAAATAACGAAAGAGCAAATTAACAATCTCTTTGAGTGTTTCAATTATTTACCGGTTCAGCTTGCACAACCTTCGCTTACGCCTGACTCGTATATGAGCTGGAAAGCGCTGCAGCATAAAAGGCTTTCCGGTTTGCGTTATGTTACAACGGTGGAACTAATGTGTCCCATAATGAAGCGATCTGTGCTTGAAAAACTACTGCCTACATTTAAGCTAACAAAATCAGGTTGGGGGGTGGATTTGCTATGGGGTAAGCAAGTGCCTGCATATTTTGGTGAAAAGAAAATTGTGGTGCTGGACATTATCCAGGTCAGGCACAGTAAACCTGTGGGAAAAGGTGAACTGTACGGTAAGCTGGACCAGCCTGCAAAAACGGAAGAGGATGCTGTTCGTGCAGTTCATGATCTCTTTAAATTTAAAATCAAGGAAATTCGTTCATGGTGGAACACCCTGCCGGGCCGGTTGATTAGTTATTATAACCTTTCACGCTTTAGCATTAAAAGAATGTGATCTGGTAAATGGGAAAAGTCTTTTTTTGGCGTAAAAGCAAAAAGCCCCGACTTACCAAAAATCTCAGGTTATTCTTTATTATTTTTGCTCCTTATGGAGGAAATTGTAACCCGACAGAATTATTCCGAAAAGGAGAAGAACGATATCTTCAACAACGAGTTCCTGCCCCATATTAACTCCATGTATAATTTCGGGTTCAGGCTTACCCTGGACAGGGACGATGCCAAAGACCTGGTTCAGGATACCTACCTGAAGGCGTACCGCTTTATAGAATCATTCCAGAAAGGAACTAATGCCAAGGCATGGCTGTTCCGAATTTTAAAAAACAGCTTCATCAACGACTACCGCAAGAAGACCAAAGAGCCTTCCAAGGTAGATTACCAGGAGGTTGAAACGTATTATAACTCGGAAGATGTAAACCGCCAGATCACACCCGACCTGCGAGTGGAATCGCTTAAGGATATGATCGGTGACGAAATATCGAACGCGCTTAATTCATTAGATGTGGATTTTCGCACGGTAATTATTTTGTGCGACCTGGAAGGTTTTAAATATGAAGAGATGGCAAAAATTCTGGACATACCGATCGGCACCGTGCGCAGCCGCCTGCATCGTGCGCGCAACCTGCTGAAAGAAAAACTGAGCGAATACGCCAAATCGATGGGTTATAAAAACACTGAGTCATGAATTTACCTCACAATCCGTTTGCACAGGCTGATGGCAAGAAACCCACATGCATGGAAATGCTACAGGTAATTATTGATGGAGAAGCTACCGATGAGCAGCAGGAGTATTTTAAAAGTCACATGGATCGCTGCCTGCCTTGCTTTAAATCGTACGACCTGGATATGGCCATAAAAAGGCTGCTTAAATCCAGGTGCTGCGGTGGCGATGCTCCTGCCGACCTGGTTGAGCAAATCAAGTTGCAGATCGGCCAAAATACGGCAGGCTAATGGCGGGCAAAGCGCTTATTTTTTCAGCCCCCTCAGGTTCCGGTAAAACAACCATTGTAAAACACCTGCTCAAAAACAACCCCGACCTGGGGTTTTCTATTTCTGCTTCTACACGCGATAAGCGTGGCCGAACAGAAGAACACGGTAAAGACTACTACTTTCTTACCCCTGAAGACTTCAAAAGAAGAATAGACAATAACGAGTTTATTGAATGGGAAGAAGTATATGCCGGAAATTTTTACGGCACACTTAAGGCTGAAATTGAACGCATCTGGCAGGAAGGCCGCAATGTTATTTTTGATGTGGATGTAAAAGGCGGCATTAACCTGAAAAAATATTTTGGCGCTAAGGCATTAGCCGTATTTGTGAAAGTTCCGTCCCTTGAAGTATTGAAAGAACGCCTTACCGAACGGGGCACGGAAACAGAAGAAAGCCTTTCACGAAGGATATTCAAGGCCAAATTCGAGCTAACCTTTCAGGATAAGTTTGATGTAGTGCTGGTAAATGAAGATCTTGATAAATCCCTACAGGAAGCGCAACGGCTTTATGATGAATTTAAGGCAAAACCTTAATGGACAAACCTCAGAAAATCGGCCTCTTCTTCGGTTCATTTAACCCCATCCATACAGGCCACCTGATTATTGCCAATATCATGGCCGAAAACACTGACCTGGATAAAGTCTGGTTTGTGGTTTCTCCTCAAAATCCGTTAAAGCCCAGCAAAGGATTATTGCACGAGTTTGACCGCTATGATTTGGTGAAGGCCGCCATTGCCGATAACTATAAGCTGGAAGTAAGTGATGCCGAGTTTCACCTGCCTAAACCCAGCTACACCATTCATACGCTGGCTTACCTTACTGAAAAGCATCCCGCAAAAGAGTTTAAGGTAATTGTGGGTGGCGATAACCTCGAGAATTTCTCGAAGTGGAAGAACCATGAAGAAATTCTCAATCAACATGGTTTGTATGTATATCGCAGGCCGGGTGTAACAAATAGCGAGCTGGAGCGTCATCCCAACGTTCAACTGATTGATGCCCCGTTGCTGGATATTTCAGCAACGTATATCCGCAATTGTATTAAGCACAATAAGTCCATTCGCTACCTCGTTCCTGAGCCGGTGGAACAGCTTATCCGGTTAAAAAATTTTTATCAATAGCTGCTACCCGCATACAACTCTTACGTTGAATCATGCATCTGCCAAGAATGATGAGATATATTTTTACAATTCTGTTTGCTGGTGTGTTAATTCAGGCTTATGCCGGAGGGATTCGAGGTGTAATTAAAGGGGATGATGTTGGCCCCCTGGCTTTTGCGTCTATTTTCGTGAAGCAAACCGGAACGGGCAGCGCTACCGATATGGAAGGCCGGTACGAAGTGCATCTAAAGCCCGGCCGTTATGATGTAGTGTTTCAGTACCTCGGCTACGAATCCGTTAACCGGGTAGTGGAAGTGGGAGATGATTTTGTGGAGATCAACCTTACGCTCAAAACACAGGTGGTTGTGTTGCAGACGGTAACGGTTAAGGCCGGTAAAGAAGACCCGGCTTATACCATTATGCGCAAGGCGATCGCCAAGGCAAAATTTCATACCCAACAGATCGATGCCTATTCCGCAACGGTTTATATCAAGGGCAAAGGGCAGCTAACCGATTACCCGTGGCTGGCCAAAAAAGCTTTGGAGAAAGAGGGCATTACAAAAGACCGTGTGTTTATCTCCGAATCGGTAAGCGAAATAAAATACACACGGCCCAACAAGTTTGAAGAAAAGGTGATAGCCGTATATACCAATGGCGATAACAAAAACACCTCGCCCAACTCCTACATCTTCGGAAGCTTTTACCAGCCCGAGATTGCTGAAACAGTTTCCCCGCTTTCGCCCAAAGCATTTTCGTATTACCGGTTTGAATACCTGGGGTCGTTTAAAGATCAGGGCTACGAGGTTAGTAAAATAAAAGTAACACCGCGTTCGCGTGGCGATAATGTGTTTGAAGGGTTGATCCACATTGTGGAGGACTGGTGGAGCATCCATAGTCTTGAACTGAACGCCATTAAGCTGGGAATAAGCTTTCACATCAAGCAATTATATAACCCGATAGAAGACAAAGCCTGGCTTCCGGTATCGCAGCAGTTTCAGGTAAAGGGTAAAGTGTTCGGCTTTGAGTTTGAAGGCCAGTACCTGGCTACCATGAAGGATTACAGGATCACGCTTAACCCGGAGCTGCAGGTAGAGCTGACCGTAATCGATGAAAAGATCTATAAGGAAGAAGCAAAAGCCATTGAGCAGAAATTCAGTAAAAAAGGACAGGAGATTAACGAGCGGTTAACAGCAGGCAAGGAAGTAACCGGCAAAGAATTAAGACAGTTGGTGAAAGAATATGAAAAGCAGGAAGCCAAAGAGCAGAAAGAGCCTGAAGTTATTTCAGAAACCAAATACTCGGTCGATTCGCTGGCATATAAAAAGGATTCGACATTCTGGGTGGAGATAAGGCCCACTCCGCTGACCAAAGAGGAAGAGCGCGGCTATCATTTGAATGATAGCTTAACAGAAGTGCAACGCAAGCGCGATGAAGGTGATACACTGCGTAATAATAAAAACCGGGGTAAAGGATTTCAGCCGTGGGATTTGCTAACGGGCGATTCATACGCGATGGGTAAAACTTCTGATTTCAGAATCCATGCTCCTTATGGTGGCTTCAATTCGGTAGAAGGATCTAACCTGATCTATCGCCTGAGCTTTTATAAACGTTGGGTAAAACGCGATTCTCTAAACAAAGACAAGCGACCGCAAACATCAAGACTGGAAATAAGCCCGATTGCACGTTATGCATTCGCGCGCGAAAAAATTTCAGGTAAGCTCAGAATAGATTACCGGTTTAAGAACAAACGGCTTACGCTGGAAGGCGGCCGGTATGTAGAGCAGTTCAACCAGGCAGAGCCGATACATCCGTTTGTAAACACATTTACATCATTATTGTTAGGCGATAACCTGATGAAGATTTACGAGCATAATTTCGCCTCTCTTAACTATACGCAGCGTATTGATGATCGATACACCATTAGAACCAACTGGACCTGGAGCAGGCGCTTGGAGCTGTTCAACACAACAGACTATACTTTTTTTAAGCGGAACAAAGAACAATATACACCCAATGCACCTGTAAGTTTCGAGCTTCCCGATACGGGTTTTGAGCCGAACCGTGCCTTTATCGGAACGGTTTCAGTTAATGCCAGGCCGTGGCAGAAGTACAGGATCAGGAACGGGAACAAACAACGTGTAGATAATTCTTCGCCTTTGCTTTCGCTAAGCTTCAGAAAAGGTTTTGATGGAGTAGCCGGCAGCGAGGTTTCGTTCAATCAACTGGAGCTCGGCTTAAAGCATGGGATACGATTCGGCATCCGGGGAGAGCTGGACATTGCCCTGCAAGCCGGTAAGTTTTTCGATACACAGAATATGTATTTTATGGATTACAAACATTTTCTGGGTAACCAAACGCCTTTTGTTACAACCGACCCGGTGGGCAGTTACCGGCTTATGGATTACTACAAATACAGCACAGCCGATCAATACTTTACAGCCAATGCGCATTACCATTTCAGAAAGCTATTGCTAACACGGGTTGCCAAAGTGCGTATGGTAGGCATTACCGAAAATGTATTTGTGAATTACCTCGCTACGCCAACTTCGCGCAACTATACCGAAGTGGGTTATGGTATCGAAGGCATTCTGCGCATATTCCGGCTTGAGGCTGCGGCCGCTTTCCGCGATGGTCAGTACCAAAGCAATGGGTTCAGGGTGGGTATAGCCACCAGCGTAACGATTAATTTTAACGATTAAAGACTTACAGGTTTGCTAAACTGGCTGCGTTCGCGACCTTTGAGCGATGGCTGTTTCCATTGATGACTTTTTAACATTACGGAAAAGCTTGCCGGTGGTGGATGTTCGCTCCGAAGGCGAGTATCAATCCGGTCATATACAACATGCAATTAATATTCCCCTGCTCAACAACGAGGAGCGTGTGCAGGTAGGCACCGACTACAAGCAGAAAGGCCAGCTTGAGGCGATCAAGACCGGCTTCCGGTTGGTGGGCCCGCGTTTGCTGGATATCATTAACGAAGCGGAAAAAATTACACCGGCAAAGGAGCTGCTGGTGCATTGCTGGCGCGGAGGCATGCGCTCGAACAACTTCTGCCAGTTTGTGGGTATGGCCGGCATTAAAACACACGCGCTGAAAGGCGGATATAAAGCGTATCGCCACAAAGCGCTTGAATCTTTTGCCAGACCGCTTAATCTTATTTTACTAACAGGCTGCACCGGTAGCGGCAAGAGCGAAATCCTTCGGGCATTGAAAGCAAGCGGACAGCAGGTTATTGACCTGGAAACATTGGCCAGCCATAAAGGCTCTGCGTTTGGCGGATTGTTCATGAAGCCGCAACCCACTACGGAGCAATTTCAGAATGATCTCTTTGAAAAAATACTTCCGCTTGATCCGCAGCAACCCGTTTGGGTGGAAGATGAGTCCATTGCCATCGGGCAGATTTTTTTGCCGCGTGAGTTCTGGCTGCAAATGAACAGAAGCCCGCTGATTCAGTTGCAGGTTGATAAAGAAGTTCGCATAAAACGATTGGTGGAAGAATATGGCAAAGCTGATAAAGATGAATTCCTCGCCATCATGCATAAGATTGTAAAACGCCTGGGCGGCCAGCATTTTAACCTCGCCAAAGAAAAACTACAGCAAGGCGACATGCCTGCCGTAATACAGGTGTTGCTTACCTATTACGATAAGGCTTACCTTCATGGCATTGATAAGCGTAAAGACCGGATTAAGAAAGTTGTGGAGTGGGACGGAGGTAGTGTGGAGCGTGTTGTTAAAGAATTAACCACATAGGCACATAGGAAACATAGACAAATCTAAGTAATCAAAAATCATAAGCTATGTATTCTATGTGCCTATGTGGTTTAAAATAATACCTGATGACAAAGAAATATCTTGATGAACTTACTTACGAGATTGTTGGTGCAGCAATAGAAGTTCATAAAAGCCTTGGCCCGGGCTTGTTGGAGAGCGTTTATCACAAATGTCTGAAGCAAGAGCTTATGATCCGAAATTTGAATTTTGGGTCAGAGTTTGTTCCCGTTGAATACAAGGGCATTCATGTCGAAACAGATTTGAGGTGTGATTTCCTCGTAGAAAATTCTATAGTGGTTGAGCTTAAGGCAGTGGATATCATAGCTCCTGTTTTTGAGGCACAGTTATTAACTTACATGAAATTGCTGGGGAAGCCGAAAGGAATTCTGATCAATTTTAATTGCGCAAATTTGTTTAAAGAAGGCCAGCGAACGTACGTGAATGAGTACTTTCGTTTGTTGCCTGACAAATAGAAAATAAAAACCACATAGGTCTTATTAGATTTATCTATGTGCTCTATGTGTCTATGTTGTTAAAAATATCATGAACGAAATAAAGCTCACACAATATTCCCACGGTGCCGGTTGTGGCTGCAAAATCGCTCCTGCTGTTCTGGATAAAATTTTGCATTCCGATTTTAAGGCTGAAGCATTTCCAAAATTATTAGTCGGCAATGAATCGAAAGATGATGCTGCGGTGTATGAGCTGGATAACGGCACCTGCATCATCAGCACAACAGATTTTTTTATGCCCGTTGTAGATGATGCCTTCACCTTTGGAAAAATAGCTTCGGTGAATGCCATCAGCGATGTATATGCTATGGGCGGAAGCCCGGTAATGGCATTGGCTATATTAGGCTGGCCGGTTGATAAATTACCTGCTGACCTGGCTCAACGTGTGCTGGATGGTGCACGCGAAGCTTGTAATGAAGCTAACATTCCGTTAGCGGGCGGGCATAGCATTGATAGCCCGGAGCCGATTTTCGGTCTTGCCGTTACCGGAACGGTTACCAAAGAAAACCTGAAAAAGAATAACACAGCCAGGCCAGGTAATTTGTTGTACCTGACCAAGCCGATAGGCGTTGGTATTATTACAACGGCACAAAAGCGCGGCCTCGCTTTGGCCGATGATGTGGAGCGGGCCATTCAAACCATGTCGCAGTTAAATTCAGTTGGCGCGGAGATCAGTAAGTATAAATTTGTTACAGCCATGACCGATATAACCGGCTTCGGTTTGCTGGGCCATCTTGTTGAGGTGTGTGAAGGTAGTGGTGTTTCGGCTGAAATTAGTTACAGTGCGGTTCCGCTTATTGAAAACCTAAGCTATTATACTTCTAGAATGATCTATCCGGATAACACCATGCGTAACTGGCAGAGCTATGATAAGAAAGTAAATGGCATTGGGGCGGAATCATTATTAACTTTATGCGATCCGCAAACTAATGGCGGCTTGCTGATTGGTGTGGAGGCGGCATCGCAACAGGAGTTTGAGTATGCAATGACTTCATTTGGTTTTGTACTCAAGCCAATAGGCAAGCTAAGTGAGTCCAAAACGGATTACGTGATAAACATTGTATGAGCCTGGAAGAATTAACGCAACAGCTCTGGCTGGCGGCAGAAGGCAAGAACCAATGCCGCATTTCTTTGGAGGGCGAACCCTTGCCCCGTACCATTTGTCCGTATGGCGTTTGCACTACTTCGCGTAATCATATTGTGCTGGTTTGCTGGCAGACATTCGGGTTTACGAAAGCTGGTGGTAAGGAAGGCTACCGCAACCTGCAACTGGATCGTATTATCGAGTTGGAAATATTAGACGATCATTTTCAAAAACGTGCGGATTTCAATCCGCATGACGGCCAGTATAAAGATTGGGTATTTCATGTTTAAACCGCAAAATATTTTCTGTCAGAGTTTGAACGTTTTAAAGGTTCGGGTGTACAGCGTATTAAAACCCGAATCTATGAAGCGTCTTTTTCTTTTCCTGGCTTTTATTCCCTCGTTTGTTTTTGCAGTTTCGCCTGAACGTATTTTGCCCAAAACATTGGTTATAAAACCGGTGGCGTGGTATGCTTCGCAAAAGCAGGCGTGGGCAGCGGAAGTAAAGCAGAATAATAATCCGCAGGCATGGTTTAACTATTATGCCTCGTCCGTGTTCGCGCAGTCATCGCGCGAAGAGCTTTCAGGCGTGATTACCGGCATGACTACTGCCATACCCGGAACATACGAATACTGGCTGGCCAAAGGCTGGTACGATGCTTTTCATGCTGATGCTTACCAGGCGTTAAAGAAAGCCTACACGCTTAAGCCGGAGCAACCCGAAGCATACGGACTGATGCAGTTGTATGCAGAGTTTACATTGGATGAAGCAAGCCGGGTGCAATTCAGTAAGAACCTATATGCAAAAGCGCAGGTTTCGCCCGCCCTGCTGAATTACAGCTACAATGTATTGATGAGCTTGGAGCCGGGTGCGGTTTTGATAACGGAAGGAGAAAGTACCACCACACCGCTGTTTGTATTGCAGGATGCGTTGAACGTTCGCAACGATGTAGTGATCCTGAACCTCGAAATGTTAAACAATACGGAATATGTTCAACGTAAGTTTGAGCAAGCGGGATTAAATTCGGTAGAAATTGGGGGCAACATCCCGAACAAAAGCGCGTGGATATGCGCACAGTTGCCTAAAGCTAACCAGGACAAAAAATTCTATTATGCCCTTACAGTAAGTAAAGACAACATTCAATCCATTAAAGAATATTTATATGTAGTAGGGCTTGCTTCCGTGCACAGTGCAAACAGCCTCGATAATGTTTCCCTGATCAGGGATAATCTGGAGAAGAAATTTTTGATGGATTATTTACAGGTGAACTTCAATGGTGAACCGGATAGTGATGCAGGCCGTGCATTCAGCTCCAACTACCTGTTGCCTATGATCCTGCTTTATGAATCGTACCGGAAAGAAGGACAGGCTGAAAAAGCGAAAGGCCTGCGTGCTGTTATGGAGAAGATTGCAGTTGATACGGGTAAGAAGGAAATGATCGAACATTACCTCGGTGTCCCGGCTGAAACGATTCCATACTTTCCGTTTGCTATCGATGTTAAATCGTGGGAAGATGACTTCAAGCCCGTGTCGGGCCCGATCTATGCAGCTAACACCGAAGTAACCAATGCGCAGTACAATCGGTTTTTGGAATACCTCGAAGCAAACAAGCTCCCCGATCTCCATGAAAAATATAAATTTGACTTCAGCAGGTATGATGAGCCGGCACTTGCATTTATGACCAATTATGCTTTGCCGCGAACAGAATCGAAGAAAAACAAATACTTCAATCACTATCCTGCCGTGAATATTTCGTATGAAGCGGCCAATGCGTATTGCGAATGGCTTACACAGCAATATAATAATGCGGCAGATCGCAAGTATAAAAAAGTAAAATTCAGATTGCCCACGCTGGATGAATGGCAGATTGCCGCAGCCGGAATAAAAAACCCGACAGGCTGGAAATTAAATGAGCAGGAAGTAGAAGTGAAAATTACACCGAATGGTTCCGAGTTTGATATGAAGGCAGAAGTCAGGAAAGTATCATTGGCTGATCCGGAGATCCTGTACCCCTGGTTTAAATATTTTGGATTGA
Source organism: Cyclobacteriaceae bacterium (assembly GCA_026129485.1). Lineage (GTDB taxonomy): Bacteria > Bacteroidota > Bacteroidia > Cytophagales > Cyclobacteriaceae > ELB16-189. The sequence continues at coordinate 65,257 of JAHCHY010000018.1, read as the reverse complement.
GAAACTCGGCCATTAATCATAAAAAATGTTATCTCGGAAACTTTAAGGCAGACCCGTGCGATTGTCCCGGGTATAAAGGCAATAAGCCCACACATTACGATGGCTTTGCCATGATGGCCCCTGCCAAATCCTATTTCCCCAACGATATTGGCTTGTATGATGTAGTGGGTAATGTAGCCGAGATGATTAATGAAAAAGGAAAAGCCTGTGGCGGAAGCTGGAACCATTCGCCTGCGGAATCGACCATTCGGAGTGTAAATGCCTATACCAATCCGGAAGCAGCAGTGGGGTTCCGGGTTTTTATGGAGATTATAGAAAAATAGTTCGGATGCTTTTTAAACCTAAGCTTGCTCGTTTAACAGACGAGGAGCTGATGCAGAAGATCGGCCGGGGAAGCGAGGCAGCGCTAACGGAATTATACCAGCGCTACAGCGCTTCCCTGCTGCGCTATTTTACCCGTATGCTCTGGAGCAACCGGGCTATGGCTGAGGATTTCCTGCACGATTTGTTTTTAAAGATCATTCATAACCCGCACCAGTTCGATACGGCACGAAAATTTTCAACATGGGTCTATTCGGTAGCGCATAATATGTGTAAAAATGAATACCGGAAAAACGAGAACAGGATATTGTTAGCGAAAGACGAAACGCCATATCATAATTATGATCTGGACAGGGAAATGGATTTGACCTCTGCGAACAACAGAATCACTTTATTACTTGAAACACTAAACGAAGAAGATAAAACAATTTTCCTGTTACGATATGAGGACGAACTAAGCATTCAGGAAATAAGCCAGGTTGTATTTATGCCGGAGGGCACGGTGAAGTCGCGGTTGTTTTATTTGCGTAAACAACTGGCAACGGAATTAAACCAGTATAGGATTGTACTTAAAGAAAAATCAGTATGAACGAAATGAAGGAGAACGATTTTGAAAAGCTTGAAACATTGCTTCAAACGAAATCGTACAAAGAGCTTACTTCACAGGAATTGCAGAATGTGAGCCAGTGGGTAAATTCGGAGCAGGAGTATGAAGCATTGCGTGTATCCGGCCAGCAAGTTGCTTCGTGGTTTACATCAAATCCTGTTATTATGTCAAATGATGAGTTGCTGCGTGAATTGAAAAAGGGCTTGCAGGTTCAACACCTGCAAAACGTGAGCGATGCACAGCTAAGGCCAATTTGGGGTTATGCTTTGTCTGCTTTGATTTTTGGTGTGCTGGGCTGGTGGATAGGACAATCCAAACCGGTTGCAGAGCCCATAACAAAAATTGAGCAGGTGCTTTTGCGTGATACGGTTTACCTTACAGCAAAGCCGGATACCGTCTTTCAGGAACAGATTATTTACCGCGACCGTCCTGTGGTACTAACCACACAGAATCATTTACCGGAAAACAAAAATGAGAAAGGCGTGTCCATGAAAGAAAAAGAAGAGTTGGATAACCTGCTGGTTTCGGGGTCGGAGTAGCTTACCCACCTTCTTAATATTTTTAGGTAGGTTGAAGGCCAGATTAGATTTTTATGAAAGCAATTTCTTAAATTTCATTTTTCTAATAGTCTGGCCTATGATCTTTTTTTACCGAAGAGCCCTGTTGAGGCTATTTCTTATTGCATTGACATTAACCAAAGCCAACGCCCAGCAAGACCCGCTCTACAACTTGTATTATTATAACCAGATGATGATAAACCCTGCGTATGCGGGACTGTACAAAGACGTTACGCTTAACCTTATCTCGCGCAAGCAGTGGGTAGGTATTGAAGGCTCGCCTTTGACTAATTTCTTTTCCTTTACATCCTCCGTAGGGAAACGCTTTGGTGTAGGCGCTATGGTGGTGGATGATCGTCTGGGCATCAACACTTCGCAGGAAGGCCAGCTTGCGTTTTCCTTTAAGGTAATAGCCAAAGAAGAAACCGTGCTGGCGCTGGGTGTGCAGGGCGGGCTGATCAATTACCGGTACGATTACAGCAAATTAAACCTGCAATACCTCGATGATGAAGACCTTGACTTTAATCGTACCCAGTTTAGCCGATCGAATGTAGGCACCGGTATATTTTTTCGTACCGAAAGATTTTATCTCGGTGTTTCGGTACCGCGTATTTTGAATGTACAAATTAATGATGGCATGGCAGCCAGCACCCGCTACCTGCGCCATTACTATATAAGCGGTGGATTCCTCATCAATAACACGTTCAACAGCTTAATTAGGCTAAAACCTTCTTTTTTGTTGCGCATGATTCCCGATGGTCAGCAGGCATTAGATGTAAGCCTGCACGCCTTGTTTCTGGAAACAATCTGGGCGGGGATTACCGTACGCAACTTTGATGCGATGGGCGCTAACGGCCAGTTCCAGGTAAGCCAGCGGTTGCGTGTGGCGTATAGCTTTGAATTGCCGACTAACTCATTGTTGAGCCGGAATTTTGGGTCGCATGAAATTTCATTGTTGTTAGCGTTTAGTCCGTTGGGTATGCAGCAAAAAGTGGTGCGGTATTTTTAAAGACAACATCATGAAACTGCAAACTATCCAAAATAAGATTTACGAAATCAGAGAACACAAAATAATGTTAGACTTTGACCTTGCTGAATTATACGAAACTGAAACGAGAATTTTAAAACAGGCCGTGAGGCGCAACAGGGATCGCTTTCCATCCGATTTTATGTTTGAAGTTTCGCGCGAGGAATACAATTCTGTAAGATCACAAATTGTGACCTTACAGAAAGGGAAAGGACAACATTCAAAATACCTTCCTTTTGCATTTACTGAGCAGGGTGTGGCTATGTTAGCCAGTATTCTGAATAGCCCGAAAGCTATACAGGTAAACATTCAAATCGTCAGGGCTTTTGTTTTCATACGACAGTACGCTTTATCGCACAAAGAACTTACCGACAAGCTCCACGAACTTGAAAAGAAATACAACAAACAGTTTAAAGATGTGTACGAAGCTATCAACTACCTGCTGCAAAAAGATAAAGAAGTAATAGAGTATAAAGTCCGAAAGAAAATTGGCTTTAAACGAAAAGAAGAAGATTAAACAATGAAAACAACTCTACAGGCACAAGTTACCTTAGAGCCTGCTCGCGACAGGCAGGGTGTGCAGGCGTCAAGACACCTTAGAGGTGTCAGACGCCTAAGCCTCAGTTTGGTGCTGCTCCTGCTGTGCATAGCCGCACACGCCCAGCCCTTCATCACCACCTGGAAAACCGACAACCCCGGGGTATCTGCTAATAACCAGATCACCATTCCCACTACAGGCACAGGCTATAACTACAACATTTATTGGGAACGGGTTGGAAGTCCTGCTATCAATGGAACGCTTACTAACCAAACGGGTAACGCCACCATAACATTTCCTGCTGTTGGTACTTATCGGGTAGAAATCAGTGGCAGTTTTCCCAGAATATATTTTCATAATGATTTTTTCCTCAGCGACCGACAAAAAATTCTTACTATAGATCAATGGGGTGAAATTTCTTGGGGTTCTTCAATGTATCGTGCATTTGATGGTTGTACTAACCTTACTATTCCTGCGACCGATGCTCCCGACCTGTCAGCAGTAACAAGTATGCAATGGATGTTCCTTAATTGTACTTCATTTAATCAGTCGATTGGCCATTGGGATGTAGGTAACGTAACAAATATGTCAGGTTTGTTCCAAGGTGCATCATCCTTTGATCAACCCATAAACAACTGGGATGTTCGAAACGTTACAGATATGTCATTGATGTTTGCCATTGCCACTTCTTTTAATCAGGACATTGGTTTGTGGGATGTAAGCAATGTAACTAATATGACTCAGTTATTTATTCGTGCTGTTTCATTCAATCAAGACATTAGTGGTTGGAACGTAAGTAATGTAACCAATATGTTTGGTATGTTTGGAGAGACTACCGCTTTCAACCAGCCCATCGAAAACTGGAACGTAAGTAATGTAACAAACATGGGTTACTTGTTCCAATTTTCCACGGGGTTTAACCAGCCTCTTGAAGGTTGGGATGTAAGTAATGTGACAGGTATGCGTCAGATGCTCCGCGGTGCTACGTCTTTTAATCAACCCATTGGCGGATGGGATATAAGCAATGTAACAGACATGACCGACATGCTGAACAACTCTGGTCTATCCACCGCCAATTACGATGCCACACTTATGGGATGGGCGGCACAAACCGTGCAGCCTAATGTAACGCTTGGAGCAAATGGCCGCACGTACTGCAATGCCGTGTCAGCCCGTAACATTCTTACAGGTGCAACTAACAACTGGACAATCATCGGAGATGCGTTGTCGTGCCCGCAGGGTATAGTGCAGGTAGCCGTAAATGCCGCCAACCGGCCCAACGGCAGCACAGTAACATACAATACAACATCGGTAGGAAGCTCAACCGATCTGAGCTTTGTTGTAAGCAACACGGGCAGCGCGCCAATTATTATTTCCAGTATTACCGCCACGGGAGATTTTGTGCTAACCGGAACCCCACCAACAGCCATCGGAGTGGGAGGCAGTTTCACTATCGGGGTACGGTTTTCACCTTCCGTAGCAGGATCGCGAACAGGAACGTTTACCATTAACAGCAATGCATCTGTGCCGGTGTTCACGCTTAATCTTATGGGTACAGGTGCGACCCAGCCCTTCATCACCACGTGGAAAACCGATAACCCCGGAGTTTCTGCAAATAACCAGATCATCATTCCCACTACAGGCATAGGTTATAACTACAACATTTACTGGGAACGGGTTGGAAATTCTGCGATCAACGGAACGCTTACTAACCAAACGGGTAACGCCACCATAACATTTCCTTCCGTGGGTACTTATCGGGTGGAGATTAGTGGAAATTTCCCGAGGGTATATTTTAATAACTCGGGCGACCGGCAAAAAATACTCACCATAGAGCAGTGGGGGAGTATTACCTGGACATCTATGGGGCATGCCTTTAACGGTTGCACTCACTTGACCGTTCCGGCCACGGATGTCCCCGACTTGAGCAATGTGACGTATATGGGGTTTATGTTCTGGGATGCCACCTCCTTCAATCAGGATATTGGCGCTTGGGATGTGAGCAATGTGACGAATATGCTATTTATGTTCACTGGCGCCACCTCCTTTAATCAAGACATTAGCGGGTGGAATGTGAACAATGTAATGAATATGCAAAGTATGTTTCAGAATGCCACCTCCTTCAATCAGGACATTGGCGGGTGGGATGTGAGTAGCGTGATGAGTATGTCAGCTATGTTCGATGGCGCCACTTCCTTCAATCAGGATATTAGCGCATGGAACGTAAGTAGTATAATATATATGGATTTTATGTTCCGGAACGCCACGTCTTTCAACCGGAACATTGGCGGATGGAACGTGGGCAATGTGACGAATATGAACGAAATGTTCTGGAACGCCACATCCTTCAACCAGAATATTGGTGATTGGGATGTAAGCAACGTAACGCTTATGTCCGGTATGCTCTCCAACTCCGGCCTCTCTACCGCCAATTACGATGCCACGCTTATTGGATGGGCGACACAAACCGTACAGCCTAATGTAATGCTTGGTGCAGCAGGCCGCACGTACTGCAATGCCGTATCAGCCCGTAACATTCTTACGGGTGTAACTAACAACTGGACGATCACCGGGGATGCGTTGTCGTGTCCGCAGGGTATAGTGCAGGTAGCTGTAAATGCTGCTAACCGGCCCAACGGCAGCACAGTAGCATATAATGCAACATCGGTAGGAAGCTCAACCGATCTGAGCTTTGTCATAAGCAATACGGGCAGTGCGCCAATCAGTATTTCCGGTATTACCACCACGGGAGATTTTGCGCTAACCGGAACCTCACCGACAACGATAGGTTTGGGAAGCAGTTTTTCCATCGGGGTGCGGTTTTCACCTTCTATATCAGGATTGCGAACCGGAACGTTTACCATTAACAGCAATGCATCTGTACCTGTATTTGTGCTTAACCTTTCGGGTGAAGGGATCGAACCAACACCAGCCATTGAAATAATCTCCGAAGGCACAGGTACTCCCACTGGCAGCAATGTTCAGTTTTCTTCAACCGGTGTGGGAGTTGATCAGCTAAAAGAATTGGAGATTATCAATGCCGGTACAGCTACACTTGTAGTAACCGATATAGAAATTACAGGAGATTTTAGCTTGGCCAGCGCACTGCCTCCGCCTATTGATCCGGGGAACTCAGAAATTCTTTCCATTCGCTTTGCGCCAACCGGTTTAGGACAACGTACCAGCACCATTACCATTCTCAGCAATGGCGATATTCCTGTGTTCACCCTGAATCTTTTCGGGGAAGGCGATGCCGAACCGGAAGTTTATAATGTAGTTACCACCAACACCAATGGTAAGCACGATTTCCTGAACATTCGCAACATTACGTTGTTTCCCAACAACCGTGTAAGCATTTACGACAGGTGGGGTAACAAAGTATTTGAAAAAGACAGCTATGATAATGTAACCGGAATCTTTACAGGCATCAGCGATTCAGGAAAGGAACTGGCAGAAGGGACTTATTATTATGTGCTCGATAAAAATAACAGGAGCCAGCGTATGACGGGGTTTATCCTGTTAAAGAGATAAGGGCAAGCTAAGGCGCGGAGTAAAGGTTACCGGTTTCCAGTAACCGGTATCTGGAAACCGGTAACTAATCTCCCCGTGCCCGCTCTACCCGTTCTACGAAATACTTGGTATCGCCACGCCAGGGAAATCGCATGTAGCGTTTTACAAAATGCAGGTTTACGCGTTCGCCAGTCAGGGCCACTTCCTGTAGTTGTTTAATTACTTCTGCCTGATCACCTTCAACCGAAAAATCGAATGTTTCGGCTACCGGGCTTACTCCCTTTAGTGCGCCAAACGATTCAAGGCTGATTTTACCTTCGTAGGTTTTGAACAGAACGCCTTTTTCGGTTATCCGTAAAACTTTGCCGGCCATAGCCCCCCGTTCAAACACGCCCCAATACATAAAAGCCAATGCGCCTATTCCTAAAATTATCGCTATAATTAATATACGCTTCACCCACTTAACGGTAGAACGTATGGTTTTCTTTACAAAGCCTTCCTGTTCCATATCTATCTGGTGGTTATTCTTTTTGTTCTGTTAAGACGAATATAGAAATAAAGCGCCACAGAAATGACAATGAGTGAAATGAACTGCGAGTTGGAGAGCACGTTTTTAATCAGAAATCCGCGTTCAATATCTCCCCGGAATATTTCCAGCACCGCACGACCAGCCGCATACACCATCAGGTAAATGAGAAAAAGCTGACCGTCAAATTGTTTCCTTTTTTTGAGAATAAGCAGCGCAGTCAGGATTGTAAAAATGAATATAGCCTCAAACAACTGGGTAGGGTAGAGCGGGGTATGAAGCGGTTCGGCCTGGCAGACGGGGTTAGTGAACACTACGCTCAGGAAACTATCAGTGGGTAAACCATAACAGCAACCCGCCATAAAGCAGCCGATGCGACCCAGGCCGTGGACAATACAGGTTACGGCAGCCATCACATCTAACATACCCAGTACCGGTACTTTTATTTTTTTGAAGTACCACAGCATAACCGGTATGGCGGTGAGCAGCGACCCGTAAAACACAAACCCGCTGCTGGAGAATAGTTTTTTAGGCTGACTAAAGTACAAGGCCGGGTCTTCAAAAATCATGAACAGCTTTCCGCCAATCACTCCTGCTAATACTAATAAAATAAAGAGATTATTGCTTTGGTCGAACGTAACTCCGTATTGCTTTTTGCCCTGCCGGTACATATAGACAAACCCAAGTAATGCCCCCACTGCAATGCAGAACCCGTATGTGTAAACCGTAAACGATCCGACTTTAAACAGAACAGGATGCATAGCTAATTTGAAGATTAGTTGATTTGATGATTTGAAAATGAAATAGTATCACACATCACAATCTGATTTTCAAATCTTCAAATTGTCTCATTATCAAATTAAACCGTCATAATCTCCGCCTCTTTCTTTTTCATCAGGGCATCAATCTTTTCAATGTGCTCGTTGGTTAGCTTTTGAACCGTTTCTTCCGCATTCTTTACATCATCTTCCGAAACACCTTTAATTTTTTTCAGTTGCTCATTGGTGTCTTTGCGGATGCTGCGAATGCTTACTTTGCCTTGCTCGCATTCCTGCGATGCCTGGCGTACCAATTGCTTTCTGCGTTCTTCGGTAAGCATGGGTATGTTAATGATAACCTGCTGGCCATCGTTTTGCGGAGTTAAGCCGAGGTTGGCCACCATAATGGCTTTCTCAATTTCCTGGATAAGACTTTTTTCCCAGGGTTTGATGAACAAAGTGCGTGCTTCCGGTGCGGTTACAGAAGCCACCTGGTTTAGCGGACTCATTACACCATAATAAGAAACCTGGATACCATCCAGCATATTAGGATTGGCTTTACCCGCCCTGATTTTGGCCAGCTCGTTACCCACATGAGCAAGCGATTTGCCCATTTGCTCTTTGGCTTCTTCGAGGTATAATTCCAGTTCTTCCATAGTTAGTTTTTCGTTGTTGGTTGTTGGTTATTCGTTGTTGTTGGTATTGCTATCAACTAACAACTAATAACGCTTAACTAATAAGCGTTCCGGCCTCTTCGCCTTTGGCAATCTTCAGCAGGTTGCCTTTTTTATTCATATCAAATACGATTATGGGCAGCTTGTTTTCCTGGCATAGTGTAAAAGCTGTCATGTCCATAATATTGAGCTTTTTCTGGTAAGCCTCCTGGAAGGTAAGCTGGTTGTAACGCACAGCATCCGGAAATTTCTCCGGGTCTTTATCATACACGCCATCTACACGCGTGCCTTTTAACACTACACCGGCCTGAATTTCGATTGCCCGAAGGCTGGCCGTTGAGTCGGTTGTAAAATAAGGATTGCCAATACCGGCACCAAAAATAACGATCCGCCCTTTTTCGAGGTGGCGGATCGCCCTGCGCCTGATAAACGGTTCGCAAACCTGTTCCATTTTTATACCGGCCATCAGCCGGGTGTACATACCGTGGCGTTCGAGTGCGCTTTGCAAAGCCATAGCATTAATTACCGTAGCCAGCATGCCCATGTAGTCGCCCTGCACGCGGTCTATGCCCAAAGCTTCGGCCTGCCCGCCCCTGAAAATATTCCCGCCCCCGATTACAATCGCGACTTCAACTCCCTGTTCCTTAACGGCTTTTATTTCTTCCGAATACTGTTCCAGCACGGCCGGATCGATATTGCTGTTTTTGGAACCCATCAGGGCTTCGCCACTGAGTTTGAGGAGTATGCGCTTGTATTTCATGTAAGGAAAGATCAGAATAGAACCCCGCAAATATATTACGATTTGAAAGATTTTTAACCTGTTTTTATTTGCCTGATGCCCATTGCCCAATGCCTGATGTCTATTGCCTACTTTTGCCAGATGACACTTCAATACACATTTGAACTACTCGGCACATTTTTCTTTGCTATATCCGGAGCGCTCGCCATACGCGATCATCACAACGATTTATTTGGCGCCACCTTTACCGGGTTTGTTACAGCCATTGGTGGCGGTACCCTGCGCGATATGATGCTGGGCAGCTACCCGCTGGTGTGGATTGGCGATATTCACTTTCTCTATGCCATACTGGCCGGTGCGCTGACGGCTTATTTCTTTTTCAGATTTTTGATGGGCCTGCGTAAAACTTTTTTGCTGTTCGATACGCTGGGCATCTCATTCTTCACCATCCTGGGTGTGGAGAAAGCGCTGAGCCTCGGTGTGCGGCCGGAGATAGCGGCCATCATGGGTATGTTTACAGCCATTATGGGAGGAGTAATACGCGATGTGCTAACCAACGAAACACCGGTACTCTTTCGCAAGGAAATTTACGCTACGGCTTGCCTGGCGGGAGCAATCCTTTACCTGGTATTATTAAATCTCGATATCAGTCGCAACCTTAACCTGGTGATATCGAGCGTGGTGATTATTGTTGTTCGATTGCTGGCGGTGAAATTTAAGCTGGCGTTGCCGGGGTTTAAGCGGTAGCAGGCTTTAAAACTCAATTAACACCTGTCTCTTCTCTGTACGATCATCTTTTTTGCTTTTGATTTGTTGTTAACGGTAGCTTTATACATGCTGTAAAAACAGAAGCTGTACTGTAATTAATAAAAATTCCTGTTTACATTTGCCCTGTCAAACGACAAAGGGGTGCCTTAAATATATCGGGCTGAGATTATACCCACAGAACCTGATGCCGGTAATGCGGCCGAAGGGAGGCAATCTGATCATTGCATCAGATAAATAAGTTAAAGGGCGTGTTCCCCTATGCGCCTGACTTTAAACTTATTAAATATGTTAAAATCATTTTATGCACTACTGCTGCTGGCATTGCCGGGCATATTAAGTGCGCAATCCATTCACGGGCGGGTGTCAGACCGCCAGGCTGTTCCGCTTCCGGGGGCCACCGTTCAACTAAAATCGCCAGCACGCATTACGGTAACGGATGACCTGGGCTATTTTAGTTTTAATAACCTGAGTGCAGGTTCGTATGAAGCTGAAGTGAGGTTTGTAGGTTACCAGACACTTACCGTTACTTTATCCACTGATGAAAAAAATGTGTTGATAACCTTGCAGGAAGAAGTGCGCATGACGGACCAGGTAATTGTAACGGCTACACGTGCAAGCGAGAACGGCCCTACGGTAGCCACAACCATAAGCAAAGCAGCCCTGCAAAAGCAAAACTTCGGGCAGGATTTGCCTTTTGTGCTCAACTGGTCGCCTTCGCTGGTGAGCACGTCCGATGCCGGTGCCGGGGTGGGTTATACCGGCTTGCGTATCCGCGGAAGCGATGCCACACGAATAAACGTTACCATCAATGGCATTCCGGTTAACGATAGCGAAAGCCAGGGCGTGTTTTGGGTAAATACACCTGATCTTACCACATCGGTGCAAAGTGTGCAAGTGCAACGGGGTGTGGGTACATCTACCAATGGCGCAGGTGCGTTTGGCGCCAGTGTAAACCTGCAAACCAACACCCGTAACGATGCCGCTTATGCCGATGTAATCAATTCAGTTGGTTCATTTAACACACTCCGCAATACAGTTGCTTTTGGTACGGGTTTGCTGAACAGCAAGTTTGTGTTTGACGGCCGGTTGTCTAAAATAATTTCCGATGGCTATATTGATCGTGCAAGCTCTGATCTGAAATCATATTATTTGTCGGGTGGATATTATGGCGATAAGACCATGCTCAAAGCCATTGTATTCGGAGGAAAAGAGATAACGTATCAAAGTTGGTATGGCGTGCCCGAATCGCGGTTGAATAACGATGTAGTTGCCATGCAGGAAACGGCAGCCAGCGAAGGCTGGAATCAGCAGCAAACTGATAACCTTCTATCATCGGGCCGTACATTTAACCTTTATACCTACGAAAATCAGGTGGATAATTACCAGCAGGATCACTACCAGTTTCATGCTTCGCACCGGGCCAGCGATAAGCTAACGTTGCAGGGCGCTTTGCACTATACAAAGGGTAAAGGTTATTACGAAGAGTTTCGTATTGATAATGATTTTGAAGACTATGGTTTGCCCGAAGTAATAATCGGTGGCGAAACCATTTCTTCAACCGATTTGATCCGCAGGCGTTGGCTCGATAATGATTTTTATGGAGTTACCTATTCGCTCAATTACGAAGATGAAAAGCTCAATTCAGTTTTGGGCGGAGCATGGAATAAATACGATGGCGACCACTTTGGGCAGATTATATGGGCGCAGGTTTCGGCAGTGCCTAAAGATTATCAATACTATTTTAACAGGGGTGTAAAGAAAGATTTTACGGTTTACTGGAAGAACACGTACGCATTTATAGAAAAGCTGGAAGGTTTTGTGGACTTGCAGTATCGCAGAATAGATTACAGCGCATCGGGTAAGGAAAACAGGCAGTTTGATTTTGTTGTAGATAAGCAATTTAATTTCTTTAATCCCAAGCTGGGCCTGACGTATGCCCCGGATCAATACCACCAGGTGTATGCCTCTTATGCAGTGGGCAACCGCGAGCCGGTGCGCGATGATTTTATTGATGCGCTTGCCGGAACTATACCCAAGCATGAAACGCTGGGTGATTTGGAAGCCGGCTGGCGTTGGCGCAAACGCAACCTGAACCTGAATGTAAATTACTATTACATGAAGTATAAAAACCAGCTGGTTCCTACCGGAAAGGTAAACGATGTGGGCGCTTTAATCCGGACCAATGTAGCAGACAGCTATCGTACAGGAATGGAGGCAGAAGCCTTGTGGCGAATAAGCCCGGTAGTTTCATGGACAGCCAATCTTACCCTGAGCAGCAATAAGATTGCAGCGTTTAACGAAGTGATATACGATTATGGCGAGAACTTTGACGATTACATGGAAGTAACCAACACGTACAACAATACGGATATTGCTTTTTCTCCTTCGGTAATTGCCGGGTCGGGTCTAATGGTTACACCTGTTGATAACCTTGAAGTTACGCTATTGAGCAAGTATGTAGGGCAGCAGTTTCTGGATAACACATCCAACACCTCGCGTGTAATTGATGCTTATTTCGTCAATGATTTGCGTGTGGGCTATTCGTGGAAGCCGAAAGGTATGCGCGAAATTTCGCTGAGCGGATTGGTGAATAATATTTTTGATGTGAAATATTCATCTAATGGTTATACCTATGGTTACTTCGGTGGCTCTGTTGAATACCGGCAGAATTTCTATTATCCGCAGGCCGGCAGAAACTTTATGCTGATGCTGGCCCTCAGATTTTAATTGCGAGCTGCGCCTGTCCGCAAAGGTAAAATACGGTTACCTTTGCGGGCATGGCCCAAGCTAATCGTCAGCCTTTCAGTTTGCAGGCGCTTGTACGCCTCACCCGGTTCTGGAACCTGGTAATTATTGGCATGGCCCAATACTTCACAGCCTGTTTCCTGATTGACAAGGCTTTGATCTCGGATTGGCGATTGCTGGTGCTTGCCGTTTCTACGGCCATCATCGCGGCAGCAGGGTACATCATTAATGACTATTATGACATTAAGATAGATTTGATCAACAAGCCCGATCGCGTGGTGATCGGCAAGGGAATTACCCGCAGGTATGCGTTGTTCTTTCATACGGCACTTTCCGTTACGGGTATAGCGCTTGGGCTTTTGCTGGGCTTGCGTGTAGCCGCTATTCATTTTGTTTCGGCTTTCCTGCTGTGGTGGTATTCCAATAGCCTGAAGCGGCAACCCTTTATCGGGAATGTAGCAGTGGCCTTGCTTACCGGGCTTTCAGTCTGGCTGGTGAATGTGCTGTATTACGAAAGCTATGCGCTGGTTTCCATTTACGCGCTGTTTGCTTTTTTTATTACGCTGGTGCGCGAAATTGTGAAAGACATGGAAGACCTGAAAGGCGACAACACATTCGGTTGCCGCACACTGCCCATTGTATGGGGCTTGCGCAAAACAAAATGGGTAATTTACCTGCTGCTGATCTTGTTTGCTTCGTTGGTCATGTACCTGAATTATGCGTACACCCGCCTGCCTGAATATTACTTTCTTGTGTTTCTCTTTTTACCGCTTGGATTATTTGTAGCGCGATTGATTCAGGCCGATACCCGCAAGGATTTTTACTGGCTGAGCCAGTGGTGTAAAATCATTATGCTGCTGGGCATTTTAAGTATGATTTTTATTTAGCGACTTGATTTTTTAATATGAACCCGGCACGTCTTGCAATTTTTATTTCCGGTAGCGGATCGAATGCAGAAAAGATCATAGCCCACTTTCAAAACCATGAGTCGATAAAGGTGGCGCTGCTTTTAAGTAACCATGCAGAAGCCTATGGCTTGCAGCGTGCCGCCCGTTACCATATCCCTACTTTGGTTTTTAATAAAACTCAATTCCGCGAAAGCGATGAAATTGTAAGCGTGCTAAAGGCTGCGGGTGTAACACACCTTGTGCTGGCCGGTTTTTTATGGCTTATTCCGCAAAACCTGATCGAGGCATTCCCGCATCGTATTATCAATATTCATCCCGCCCTGCTGCCGAAGTTTGGAGGCAGGGGTATGTATGGTATGCGTGTGCACGAAGCAGTAAAAGCAGCAGGCGAAACGGAAACCGGCATTACCATTCATGAAGTAAATGCGCACTACGATGAAGGCAAAATTCTCTTTCAGCAAAAATGTCGTGTTGAAAATTCAGACACACCGGGGCAGATTGCTCAAAAAGTGCAGCAGCTGGAGCACCGGCATTACCCGGCAACTATTGAAAGGTGGGTAGCTACTTTTTCGTAAGCTCAATCCACTGGAAGTCGGTTGACTTGGGGAACGCGGCAAATACGTTTTTGATAAACTCGTTGGGCTGAGCCAGCTTACGCAGGTTCAGATCAATCCACGATCCGTCAATGCTCAGCGTGGTGGCCAGCGCGTCATCTTCCTTTAAAAAAGTATGTCGCAGGCTCCATCGGCTGAAGTCAGGCGTGCTTTTATATAACTCTACCGTTAACATGATTTTATCTTCCAGCCGGATTTCTCTTCTGAACACAGCTTCTTCCCTGAAAAGAATAGGGCCAATGGCAAATTCTTCAAATTTTTGCGTGGTAAGTCCGCGCTCACTCAGCAATTGCATACGTGCTGCTGCCGCAAAATCGTAATACACGGAATGACGCAGATGGCGGTTGGCATCAATATCCGACCAGCGGATGGAAAGGGGAACAGAGAAAACAGACATGCAATAAATTTTTAAATTCCTAATTTCTGACGTTGCGTCCAGATTTCGTCAATGGGCTGGCCGGCACTGCTCTTGCCGCTATGGCGCCAGTTACCATCCACAAAAGAAAAATCAAACTCCAGTTTGGCGCCTACGCGACTGTTATCGCGCGAAAATACTTCAATGGTTTCGGTGTACTTGCCGTTTTCAGAAGTATAGGTTCCGCCACCGGTTCCGAAAAATTCTTTCGTTTCGCTGTTGTAGGCAATCCACTGAAAGCGCGTGCCCGAAAGTATTTTCATGGTTTTGCGTGCACCGGGTGTACGGGTCTGGATTTTTCCGTCATCGCCCATACGGCCGGTAATCAGCCAGGCACCGGCTAATGCGCCCGGCTTGCCATCGTCAAGCTTTTTAAAATCCCAAACAATTTTACCGGAACCGAGTTTAAGGCTGTTGCCTGATAATTGTATGGCAACCCGGCCCTCAACACCAATGTCATCTTTGTTTAAAGTGTTGAACTCGTTTACAAAAACGAACTCGCCTTTTTCGATGCGAAACGTTCCGCCATACGTGCCGGTGTAGCTTTTGTCTTTCAGGCTGTAAACCGCAACCGAATAAAATTTATCCGCTACAACCATGACCATGCGGTTCTCATCCGTACCGGCTTGCCAGGCGCCTGTAATGTTGGGTTGAGCCATGCAGGTAATACCAAGCCATAGCAAAAAAAGCGTGAACATTGTTTTCATATCAATCCTGAATTTTAAATTTTGAATTACTTAAGGAGTATTTATCTCATTAAAACTTCCATCTGTATGATCCGTCCAGCTCATCGGGTAATTCTTATCCAGAAATTCCAATGAATCTTCCGTAAGGAATAAAGGCTTAAACGTATCAATCATTACCGCCAGCTCGTGTGTTTCTTTTGCTCCAATGCTTTTTTCTACCGTGCCCGGATGCGGACCGTGAGGTAAACCACCGGGATGCAACGTAAACGAGCCACGCTCAATACCCCTGCGGCTCATAAAATTTCCTTCGGCATAATACAGCACTTCATCGCTATCAATATTGCTGTGATTATACGGTGCCGGAATAGCCAGCGGATGATAATCAAACAGCCGGGGCACAAACGAGCAGATAACAAAATTATGCGCCTGGAAAGTCTGGTGCACAGGCGGTGGCTGGTGAATACGACCGGTTATCGGCTCAAAATCGTGAATGGAAAATGCATAGGGCCACAGAAAGCCATCCCACCCCACCAGATCAAGCGGACTGTAATCGTACACATATTGGTGCAGGTAACCTTGTTTTTTAATCTTTACCAGGAACTCGCCTTTGCTGGTATCGGTAATGAGTTCATGCGGAGGGCGAATATCGCGCTCACAATAGGGGGCGTGCTCGCCTAATTGGCCTAAATCATTGCGGTAGCGTTTCACGGTTTCAACCGGTGAGGCTGCTTCAATAATCAGCAAGCGCAAAGGCCCCTCTTCAAATTCCAATTTGTAGATTACGGTACGCGGTATCACCACGTAATCGCCTTGCTTTATTTCAAGTTTTCCGAACTGCGAAATCAATACCCCATTGCCATCGTGAATAAAGATTACTTCATCGCCTTCTGCATTCTTGTAGAAGTAATCCATTTTGCGCTGCACAGGCGAGCAGATGGAAATGGAACAATCGCTGTTGGCCAGCAATACCTTGCGTGCGGAAAGAAAATCCTGCCCCGTTGTGGTAACCTTTGAAGTGTTTAAATGGGTTTGTCGCAAGGCATAATCTTTAATGATTTTTGGCCCGTACTTTACCGGGTCTTTCAATGCCTTGATGCGTGTAGGCGGATTGATGTGATACAGGTTAGAGTAGATGCCCGAAAAACCTTCTGAGCTTACCAGCTCTTCCTTGTATAAACTGCCATCGGGCTGCCGGAACTGCGTGTGGCGTTTATGCGGAATTTTTCCCAAGCGATGGTAGTACATATGTGAAGCAAGTTATTGAGTAGTGAAGGTAAAAAAATCAACGTGCCCGGAAAACAATATTGTGATAAACAACCATGCCGGGCAACGGCATGGTTAGCTGTGATGCTACATCTTGCTGCGGCTTAATTCCGGAATCCGGTCGAAAAGTTTAATCGCCTGCTGCAGCACTTCGTTGGTTTCGTTGATGATCGGGTAAAAGCTCTGGTTATCCCAAACGTTACGCGCAATCTCCGCTTTTAAATAAATCTGGAAATACCGTTTGTTCTTTTCAAGGTCTTTTGGCCTGATTCTAACCTTGTTCTCAACGCCCATAGCCACCACCTGGTTCAGCATGGCATCTGTAACTTCAAAATGCTGCAGGTAATCCGGATAACCCTTTTCAATCAACCGGGTTTTGTTTTGTGCGGCATATTTGAAGGCATATTCGCGCAGTACATTGGCGGCAAATAATTCATTGAAGTAGCGGCTACCCCCCAGTGTAGTATCCAGCGGCACAAAGTAATCGGGCATTATGCCGCCACCCCCATAAACCGAACGCCCGCGTGTTGTTTCGAACCTGAGTGAATCGTTAAAATGAATGCTGTCGGCCGAAAAGAACTCACCTTTTTTATATCGTTCAGTAATATCTTTTTCCGTACTCGTTCAGGTTATTGTATGGCACGAATGGATGCTTGCCGCTGGGCGTATAGTACCGTGAAATGGTGAGCCTTACTTCAGAGCCATCGTTGAGGCGGAACGGACGTTGCACCAAACCTTTTCCATACGACCTTCGACCCACAATCAAAGCGCGGTCGTTATCCTGCAAGGCACCGGCAACAATTTCGGATGCGGAAGCGCTGCTTTCATTTACCAGCACAATCAGGTCGCCTTGTTCAAAGTCGCCCCGTTCAGTGGCAAAGCTTTCTTCATCATACTTGGAGTCGTGACTTTTTGTGAATACAATTTTTTCGCCTTTAACCAAGAACTCATCGGCAATGTTCACGGCCTGATCCATGTATCCGCCCGGGTTACCCTGTAAATCGAGAATAAGCTTGGACATACCCTCCCGTTTCAGTTTGCTCATGGCCTCTTTTACTTCCTGGTATGTAGTCTGCGAAAAACGATTCACTTTGATATAGCCTATCTCATGATCGATCATGTAGGCGGCATCAACCGAAAACTGCGGAATTTTATCGCGCACAATGGTAAAGGTGATGGGAGAAGGGTTGCTTTTCCGGATCACTTCAATTTTAACCTCGGTGCCTTTAGGACCTTTCAGGTGTTTTTGCACATCTAAGTTAGAGAGGCCGATGTTGGCAATATTCTTATCGTTCACTTTTACAATTTTATCGCCTGCCTGCAGGCCTACCGATTCTGAAGGGCCGCCACTGAGCGCAGCTACAACCACCAGCGTGTCATGAAAAATATTGAATTCGATGCCAATGCCCTCAAAATTCCCTTGCAGGTCTTCGTTGGCGGCTATTTGATCCTGGGCCGACAGGTAAGATGAGTGCGGATCTAATTTTCCTAACATATGGCCGATAGCCTGCTCTACCAGCGCACTGGTTTCCGCTTCGTCCACATATTCATTTTTGATCAATCCCAGCACTTCCCTGAATTTCTGAACATCCTGGTTGATCTCCGCACCCCCCGATTTATCCGTCAGGCTTGCCCCGATCAACACCCCCGCCGCCAGGCCAATACATAGAATAAGCGGCAAGCTTACCTGATACGATGAATTCTTCTGCTCCTCCATAATAATTTAGCTACCCGAAAGTTACTTTAACGGAAGCGGCAAATTAATTGTTGAGGGGTTAAATTTTACCTATTCCACTTTACTATATTTACAGATTAATATTGAAAACTGAGTTGAAAAGCCGGAGTATAGCAGAATTGGTGGAGCAGGACAACGTGCGCGCCTACGTGCTGTACTATTTTGGCATTCGTTTTTACGAATACTCGGAGCATACCCTGGAGCAGGTTTGCCGTGAAAAAGGGTTGAGCTTAGATACCGTGGTGCGGGAGCTCGAAAGACCGGGTGAAAATTTCACAGAATCGGAATTGCCCCTGATGAGCTACCCGCTCGACCTGATCATAGAGTACCTGAAGCATGCGCATTTTATTTTCGTTAAGCATAAGCTGCCCTATATCGGCCGGCTGGTTGAGAGCTTTAAAGCTAACCACAAGCAGTACGACCACGTGGAAAAAGATTTGAAGATTTTGTTCCCGCTTTTCCTCGAAGATTTTATTCACCACATCTACGAAGAAGAAGATACCTTGTTCAAATACATCGGCCTGCTGGAAAAAGCCGTTCAGGGTAAAGCCAATCCATCGCAGTTGTATTATATGATGGAGAAAAGCTCGTTGCAGAAATGTGCTATGGAACACGAAGCGCATGATGACGAGATGGAGGGTATTCGCAAAATCACCAAGGACTATCTCCTTACGGCTGATGCCCCGTTGCACGTTAAGGTTATCTATTCGGAGCTAAAGCAGTTCGAAAAAAGCCTGATTGTTCATGCACGGGTCGAAAACGAAATTCTTTTTCCCAAAGCCATGGCCCTGGAAAACCAGGTGAAAAAGAAATTTTTTGAGCGGGTAAAATTCAATTAATGGGAAGATTTCTGGCCATTGATTACGGAACCAAACGCACCGGTTTGGCCGTAACCGATCCGCTTAAAATTATAGCCACTGCATTAGATACAGTTGAAACATCTACGCTGCATACTTACCTGAAAAACTATTTTCAAAAAGAAGAAGTAGAGGAGGTGGTGATTGGCCTGCCCAAAAAGCTCAATAATACCGATTCTGAAACCACTCCGGCTGTGCGCAGCTTTGTAGAAAAATTTAAAGCAACATTCCCGGCTATTCCCATTTCAACGATAGACGAGCGGTTTACCTCCTCTATTGCCCAGCAGGCTATGCTGGCCGGGGGCATGAAAAAGAAAGACCGGCAAACCAAAGGCAATGTAGATAAGATAAGCGCGGTGCTCATCCTGCAGGATTTTTTAACGATGCGTAAACCGGGTTAGGGTTGACAACCTTATAGCGGCTTGCTCAAATCAAAATCGGCATGAAAGCGCAGTTGGCCATCCCGTTTCAATATGTAGCTGAGTGTTTTTTTATCCTTGCTTAAAACCAGGCTCCACTCATTGGTAGCAGCAGCAGGAATCAACTCGGCCGTGTATGCATCGGCAGGAAATGCATGTTCAAGTGCACTGCCCCCGGCTTTGGCATAACCTCCGTACATCGTAACCTTATCGGGCGTGCCATCTTCGTGGCGATGATCGTGCTTCAGCAGCAACCCTTTTTCGTCCAGCGTAAGCACCCACGTTCTGGATTTATCTTCGCCCACCTGGAAGGGAATACGAACCTCTTTATCCGTACAGGTAGAAAAAGTTATTTTCAAAGCCTGCCCTTTAAAGGGATTTTTTTCTTCTTCAGGAAAAACAGCTTTGCCGGCAAATGACTTGCCGCAGAAGGCGTTCAGGTTTTTAATAAACTCTTTTTCAACCTGGCGGGCGGAGGCCACATAGCCGGTTAAGATCAGCAGGATAACAAGGGTAATTCGCATGGGTTCCAAAATACGCAAACGGACTGAACCACAGGCGAAATAGCCCAAATAATATCATTATTTTTGCACTCCAATTTAGTTTGAACAGATGATTTACCCGATTGTAATGTATGGCGATGCGGTTTTACGCAAACGCGCTTCTGAAATTGAAAAAGGAACAGACGTAAAACAGTTGGTGGCCGATATGTTTGAAACCATGCACGAAGCCAACGGCATTGGCCTGGCTGCTCCGCAAATCGGCAAGAGCATTCGCCTGTTTGTGGTGGATGGCACCACGCTGGAAGATGAGCCTGGCATGGCGGATTTTAAAATGGCTTTTATTAATCCCGTTATACTGGATGAAGCCGGTGAGGAGTGGGGTTTTGAAGAAGGCTGCCTGAGCATTCCCAACATCCGCGAAGAAGTTTTTCGTAAGGGAACCATTCGCATGAAGTATTTTGACGAAGACTGGAATGCACACGAAGAAGAGTTTAACGGTATGAAAGCACGCATCATTCAGCACGAGTACGATCACATAGAAGGCAAGCTGTTTATTGACTACCTGAGCCCGCTTAAAAAGCGTTTGCTGAAGGGTAAGCTCGCCAACATCAGCAAGGGCGATGTGGATATAGATTACCGGATTACAGCACCGTTAAAGAAGTAGAATGAATTTTGAATTCCGAATTTTAAAATTTTGAACCTCACTTCCCGCCTTCCCGATGTAGGCACTTCCATCTTCACGGTAATGTCGCGCATGGCGCTGGAGCATGGAGCTATTAACCTGTCGCAGGGCTTTCCTGATTTTCCGGTTTCGCAGGAGTTGGTTGACCTGATCTATAAATATCTGAAAGAAGGCCATAATCAATATGCACCTATGGCAGGTACCCCGGCCTTGCGCAAAGCCATTGCCGAGGTTGTAAAGCAAACCTATCAACGACCCACTGACTTTGAGACGGAAATAACCATTACAGCCGGAGGCACCGAAGCGCTGTTTTCTACCATCGCGGCATTGGTACAAAAAGATGATGAGGTAATTGTGTTCGACCCGGCTTACGATTCGTACGATCCATCCATTCGCCTGAATGGTGGCGTGCCGAAACATATTAGTTTGAAGCCGCCACACTTTGCCATCGACTGGCAGGAGGTAAAAGACGCTATTACGCCCTGCACGCGCCTCATTGTTATTAACACTCCGCATAACCCTACCGGCTCCATCCTGCGCGAAGCGGATTTGAAGCAACTGGAAAAAATTGTGCAGGCGCATAATATTATTGTGCTGAGCGATGAGGTGTATGAGCGCATTATTTTTGATGGTGAAACCCACGAGAGCGTTTTAAAATATCCGGGTCTTGCGCAGCACAGCGTGGCTGTTTTCTCATTTGGAAAAACATTTCATGCCACAGGCTGGAAAGTAGGGTATGCCGTAGCGCCTGCACACTTCACACAGGAAATCCGCAAAGCCCACCAGTTCATTACCTTCAGTGTAAACACACCCGTACAAATGGCTTTGGCCGAATACCTGGCTACTCCGGCACATTATTTACAGTTGGGTGATTTCTATCAGCGCAAGCGCGATTATTTTCTGAACGAAATAAAAGGGTCTTCTTTCAGGCCACTGCCTTGTTATGGCAGCTATTTTCAATTGCTTTCGTATGAGGGTGTTGGTACGCTGCCGGAAAAAGAAATGGCCGAATGGATGACGAAAGAAAAAAAGCTGGCGCCCATCCCGGTATCGGCCTTTTATCAGAATGGTGATAATCACCGGCTTTTACGCTTTTGTTTTGCAAAAGGTGAAGAAACACTCGCACAGGCAGGAGCCATTTTGCGCAAACTTTAGCCTTTTTGTTAAAATAAGGGTTCAGAATTTAACCTCGTATTGCTTTCTTTGCAGTCCCGATTATTGGCCATGCAGGACTTAAAAATCACCATTATTCAATCTGATCTTCACTGGGAAGATATTGGCGCTAACCTGGCCATGTTCGAGGAGAAAATCTGGCAGATTGGCGAATCTACGGATGTGATTGTACTGCCTGAGATGTTTACTACAGGCTTTACCATGCGTGCTCCCAAGCTGGCCGAGCACATGAACATGCGCACCACCCGGTGGATGCGGCAAATGGCCGACCAGACCGGGGCGTTGATCCTCGGAAGCTTTATTGCCAACGTACACGACCGGTTTTATAACCGCATGTTGTGGATGGAACCCGGTGGCAATTTTAAAACATACGATAAACGCCACCTTTTCCGGATGGCCGAAGAACAACAGGTGTTTGCGCAAGGTGAGAGTTTGCTGATCGGGCACTGGAAAGGCTGGAGAATCTGCCCGCTTATTTGTTACGACCTGCGTTTCCCGGTGTGGAGCCGCAATAGATGGAATGCATCATTAAAAAAACCATCGTACGATTTGCTGGTGTATGTGGCCAACTGGCCTAAAGTAAGAATCAGCGCGTGGGAAACGCTGCTGAAAGCGCGTGCGATCGAAAACCTGAGCTATACGGTAGGTGTAAACCGCGTGGGGTTAGATGGAAATGGTATAGAGTACAACGGCAATTCGGCTTTTATCGGCCCCAAAGGCGATACCTTTTTTTCAGTAGAAGATGTGGAGGCAGTAAAAACCATGTCGCTGAATGCCCATGCATTACAGGCTTACCGCGATAAGTTTCCGGCTTTTATGGATGCTGATGATTTCAGCATTGAAGCGGAAGCGCTTGAGGAGCGTGATTTCCTGAGCGGCCTAAGCTAAAGCAAACTGCTTAATTTCTGTTTTTATTTTTTCGATGTCGGTTTCGCTAACGAAGCGTGTGGCTAACGATTGAAAAAATTTCTGCACACCTTCATGCTCTCCGCGCAGCACTACTTTGTGAATCTTTTTTTCCGATCGCAATAAATGGTTAATCAGTTTTAAAGAGGCGCCTAACGGTTCCTGCGGTTGTGCCTGTACCAAAACAAAAACCGATTGCACCTGGTCGCACAGGCGTATTACCAAATCGGCAATGGACGCATCCGATTGATTATCCAGCTCTGCCCCGATCACATCGGCCGAAAGGCCGGAGGCATAGTTCAACAAGGGCTTTTCATAACCGGTATCTTGCCATTTACTTAATTCAATCTGTAGGAAGAGTTTCATTTTTTCACGTAAACCTGCCTGCCGGTAGGCAGGGGCGCTAAGATCGCTAAGAAATAAAAGTTTTAAATTATGTAAATTCAAGTCGCTGGTTTCCATAATAAAACAATCTAAATTTTTTGTAAAACAGCTATGACGGAGAACGAACTATCAAAAATTATAGTAAATGCTTGCTTTCAGATACACCGTGAACTCGGACCGGGTTTGTTTGAATCTGTTTACGAACAATGCCTTTATTTTGAACTTGTCCAAGCTGGCTTGCCCGTTAAGCGTCAAAAGGAGTTGCCCGTTATTTATAAATCGAATAAGATGGAGTTAGGTTTTAGAGCCGACCTCATCGTTGACCGGAAGGCTATTATTGAAATAAAGTCCATAGAGACGATTGCACCTGTTCACCAAAAGCAACTCCTTACTTACCTGAGGCTAACGGGCCTGAAGCTTGGTTTACTCGTTAATTTTAATGAGGCATTGATAAAAGATGGTATTCAAAGAATAGTAAATAATCTATAGCTATTTGCGTGCTTAGCGCCTTTGCGTGCCACCGGTATTATCTGCATTTTTGCACCTCATTTTCAATACCATGGCATCTGTAAAAATAACCCGCGCGCTTGTTTCCGTTTTCTATAAAGATAATCTTGAGCCAATCATTCATTTGCTGGGCAAACAGGGAGTAGAATTTGTTTCTACCGGGGGTACGCAGGAGTTTATTGAAAAGCTGGGCTACCCCGTGGTGCCTGTTGAAAAGCTGACCAACTACCCTTCTATTTTCGGGGGACGTGTAAAAACCCTGCACCCCGCTATCTTCGGAGGCATTCTTTACAGGCGCGAAAATGCAGGCGATGTAGCGCAAGCCAAAGAATACAACATCGGCCCGGTTGACCTGGTGATTGTTGACCTCTATCCGTTTGAAGAAACAGTGGCCAAAGGCGGCAGCGAAGAAGATATTATCGAGAAGATTGACATTGGCGGAATTTCTTTGATACGCGGGGCAGCCAAAAACTTCAACGATGTGCTGATCATTTCGGCCCGTACACAATACCAAGAATTACTTGAATTGCTTACCGCGAAAAACGGTTCGACCGACCTGGCCGACCGCAAACGTTTTGCTGCCAAAGCCTTTGATGTTACCTCGCACTACGACTCGGCTATCTTCAGCTATTTCAACCGGGATCAAAAATTTCCCAGCTTCAAAGCAAGCATTCAGCAAGGTAAGGTGTTACGCTATGGCGAAAACCCGCACCAGCAAGGTGTATTCTATGGCAACCTCAACGATCTGTTCGATCAGCTTAACGGCAAAGAGCTTTCATACAACAACTTAGTGGATGTAGATGCCGCTGTTAGCTTGGTAAAAGAGTTTGAAGGTGAAGCTGCATTTGTGATTATCAAGCATACCAATGCCTGCGGAGTAGCTACGGCAACCGATGTAAAAACCGCTTACCTCAAAGCCTTCCAGGCTGATACTATTTCTGCTTTTGGCGGTGTGCTGGCCACCAACCAAACTATTGATCTGGCGGCAGCCGAAGAAATCAACAAGCTGTTTTTTGAGATTTTAATTGCACCGGGTTACGATGCCGCTGCGCTTGATCTGCTCAAATCAAAAAAGAACCGCATCATCTTAACGCAAAAGCAACCGCTAACCGCTACACGCCAGTTCAAGAGCTTGCTTAACGGGGTAATAGAACAAGACCTTGATCTGAAAACCGATGCAAAAGAAGACCTGAAGCCGGTAACCAAGCGCATGGCTACTGCCGATGAAGTGGAGGCGTTGCTCTTTGCCAGCAAAATTTGTAAGCATACCAAATCCAATACTATTATACTGGCTGTAAATGGCCAGTTGCTGGCCAGCGGTGTAGGGCAAACCAGTCGCGTGGATGCGCTGAAGCAGGCTATTGAGAAAGCCGGGGCATTCGGGTTTAGCCTGAAAGGCGCGGTAATGGCTTCGGATGCATTCTTCCCGTTCCCGGATTGTGTGGAGATTGCCCACGGGCAGGGTATTGAGGCAGTTATTCAACCGGGAGGTTCAATTAAAGATCAGGACTCAATCGACTTCTGCAATAAGCACAACATGGCTATGGTGTTTACGGGTATCAGGCACTTTAAGCATTAATTACTGATTTTCGATATATTTGATTCTATGAAGGCAGTGGTTAAGATAAAAAGGGGAGATTCTAAGCGATCTATAGAAAATAAACTTAGAAAGCTGAATCAGTCGGGTAAAAAGAGAGGATTCCCGGCTCACTTATTTACGGGTAAAGTAAGGTTTGAAGGAAATCCCGTAGAAATCCAACGAAGCCTGAGGGATGAGTGGGAATAGAATATTGATCGACACTAATATAATCATCTATCACCTTAATGGAGATTTAACACTTGAAGTGCTCCTGGAAAACAAGGAAATCTTTATTTCCTTCATCTCTGAAATAGAGCTTCGCAGCCAAAGGGTAACGCATCAATCAGAGCAGGTGATCAACAGGTTTTTATACCATGTAACGGTTGTTCATAGTAATGACAAGATAAGCTTTGAGGCATCCAAATTGAGAAAAGGCAAAAAATTAAAGACCCCAGATGCAATCATTGCAGCAACGACCAAAACTTTAGGAGTTCCTTTACTGACAGCCGATAAGGCGTTCACGGGTATCCCGACACTCGATGTTATCGAGTACCTGCCAAATCCCCTGTAAGTTTTTCAGCCGAATACACATAAAATTCACAGGATTATTTCTGTAATTTCGGGCTTCATAACTTTTTTAACCTTCGGAGCGAATGGGACTTTTCGATTTTTTTACCCAGGACATTGCCATAGACCTGGGTACAGCCAATACCCTGATTATTCATAAAGACAAAGTGGTGGTAGATGAGCCATCCATCATTGCGCTTGATCGCGCCAGCGGCAAAGTGCTGGCCATTGGCCGCGAGGCCATGCAGATGCACGAGAAAACGCACGACAACATTAAAACCATTCGTCCGCTTAAAGAAGGTGTAATAGCCGACTTTCACGCTGCCGAAATGATGCTTCGGGGCATGATTAAAATGGTGGATACAGGCCGCAAGCTTTTTCCACCGTCTATGCGCATGGTAATCTGCATTCCATCTGCTATTACCGAGGTGGAGAAGAGAGCGGTACGCGATTCGGCTGAGCATGCCAACGCCAAAGAAGTGTATATGATTCACGAGCCGATTGCCGCAGCGATTGGTATCGGTATTGATATTGAGCAACCCGTAGGCAACATGATTGTAGATATTGGCGGAGGTACTACCGATATTGCCGTGATTGCCCTTTCGGGAATTGTGTGCGATCAGTCTATCCGTATAGCGGGCGATACATTTAATCGCGATATTCTCGATTACATGCGCAGGCAGCATAACCTGCTGATCGGTGAGCGTTCGGCCGAGCGTGTTAAGATAGAAGTAGGTTCTGCGCTTACCGAATTGGATGACGGGCCCGAGGACTATGAGATCCGCGGCCGCGACCTGATGACGGGTATCCCTAAAACCATTAAGATATCATATTCCGAAGTAGCCTTTGCATTAGATAAATCCATCTCCAAGCTGGAAGAAGCGGTTCTGAAAGCGCTGGAGCTATCGCCCCCCGAATTGTCTGCCGACATTTACGAACAGGGTATTTACCTGACCGGTGGCGGGGCCATGTTGCGCGGATTGGATAAACGTCTTTCATTAAAAACAAAGCTGCCGATTCATGTAGCCGATGATCCGCTGCGTGCCGTGGTAAGAGGCACCGGTGCAGCCCTGAAAAACCTTGATCATTACCGCAAAGTTTTGATGACCTGATAGAAATGGAGCGGCTCTTAAATTTTATTTACGAGTACCGGGCTTTTTTCACTTTTCTGTTTCTGGAGTTAGTATGCGTGTGGCTGGTAATTGAAAACAACCAATATCAAAGCACAAAATATTTCAATTCTTCCAACCGGGTAGCGGCACAGCTACTGGGTTTTTCGCAGGGTGTGAGGGAGTATTTTTCGCTACGGGCTATCAATGAAGACCTGGCGCGCGAGAATGCCGAGCTGAGAACAGACCTGGCGCGCACGCGCATTCAGCTTTCAGAAAGTGTAACCGACACAACCCGTATTAATCAGTTTGATTTTGTGAGCGCCAAGGTTATGGCCAATTCTACCTCTCTCTATAAAAATTATATAACCATTAACAAAGGTGTGGTTGACGGACTTGCCCCGGGCATGGCTGTAATTGGCGATGCCGGTGCAGTAGGAAAAGTCAAATCGGTATCCAGCCGCTATGCCGTATTGATTTCGCTGTTGAATGTAGATGAGCAGGTTTCAGGCATGATAAAACGAACTAATCATTTTGGTACGGTGCGCTGGGATGGAGCAGACATGCGATACACCACGTTACAGTTTATTCCGCGCCATGCACGGCCGGTGGTTGGCGATAGTGTTGTAACTTCCGGGTATAATGCCGTGTTCCCGGAAGGGATTATGGTGGGCATCATCCGCGAGGCTGCCCTGAAGCCGGAAGCTCCCTTCTGGGATATACGGGTAGAGCTTTCGCAGGATTTTGGCCGGCTTGTTTTTGTAGAGGTAATTAAAAGCAAGCTGAAAAATGAAAAGGACTCGTTGGAGCATCTAACAATAGGAGAACCGAAATGAACCGCCTGGGTATTGTACAGCTTGTGCTATTCTTTGTTTACCTGCTGGTGCAGGTGTTGATTTTGCGCAACCTTGTCCTGTTCAATACGGCTTTTTGTTTTTTATATATCGCCTTTGTGCTGTTGCTGCCCATTGAAACCAACACCCTTATTCTCATGCTGGCAGGATTCCTGATGGGCTTTTCGGTTGATATATTTTATGACAGCATGGGCTTGCATGCGCTGGCTACCGTTCTGGTGGCCTATCTGCGCAACTATTGGCTAAGTACTATTACACCGCAGGGCGGGTACGAAAGCGGATCCACGGCAACGCTTGCGGCCAACGGGCTGCAATGGTTTCTCGTGTATTCGTTACCGTTGGTGTTTTTGCACCACCTGGTATTATTCTTTGTAGAGGCTTCGGGCTTTACACTGTTCTGGTACACCATGCTGAAGATTATCGCCAGCCTTATCTTTACCATGTCGGTTATGCTGCTGCTCCAGTTTTTAACACCACAACGCAGGCGGATATGAATGAGGGCAGGCGCGAGATCGTACAGGTGGTGTTTGGCTTGGTGGGCTTAATATTTCTGGTCCGGCTTTTTTTTATACAGGTGCTGGATAGCCGCTATGCAGAGCTGGCAGACGGTAACGCCATTCTGCGCGAAGTAGAATATCCCTTCCGGGGATTGATTTACGATCGCAACAACAAGCTGATCGTGTACAACACCCCTGAGTACGACATACAGGTGGTGATGAAGGAGGTGAAGAATTTTGATTCTGCAAGGTTTTGTACGGTATTCGGATTAACACGCGAAGAGCTTCGAATGCGCTTCAGGGAAATGAAGATCCGCAAGGAGTATTCGCAGTTCAAGCCCACACGTCTTCTCAACCAGCTTTCCAATATTGATTTTGCCCGTATCCAGGATTACCTCGATGAATTTCCCGGCTTTTATGCGCAGGCCCGGACTACACGGGCTTATCAATCGCCATCATTAGCCAATGCGCTGGGCTATGTAAGCGAAATCAGCAAGGAAAACCTGGCGCGCGATGCATCCGGCATTTACAGGCAGGGCGATTATGTAGGACAAAGCGGCATTGAAGCATTCTATGAAGAGCAGCTTCGCGGTAAGCGAGGTGTGCGCTTTAAGCTGCGTAATGTAAAGGGAATAGAAAAGGGCTCATTCAAGAATGGCGAGTACGATACGCTGTCAACACCCGGGGCGAATCTTTATACCGGCATTGATATTGATCTTCAGCAATACGGTGAGTTTTTAATGAAAGGTAAAGCCGGCTCTATTGTAGCGATTGAACCGGCTACCGGGGAAATTCTCTCCCTGGTTTCAGGCCCATCGTACGATCCCGCCTTGCTTACGGGAAGAAATTACAGCTCCAATTTTAAGCTGATCAGCAATGATTCATTAAAGCCGTTGTTTAACCGCCCTTTGATGGCGCAATACCGCCCGGGCTCAATTTTTAAAATTGCACAGGCCATGACGGCCCTGCAGGAAAAAGTAATTACACCCGATACCCGCATTAAGTGCGATCGTTCTGTCATCAATTGCCACGGTGCACATACCAATGAAGATTTGCGGGGAGCAATAGCCAATTCCTGTAACCCGTATTTTCATAATGTGCTCAGGCGTATGCTCAATCAAGGAGTGGTGAACGATCCGTTTGGCGATACCCGCATCGGGCTGGAAGAATGGAATAAGCACATTACAAGTTTTGGGTTCGGCAAACGGCTGGGAATCGATCTGCCCAACGAGAAAGACGGATTGATTCCAACACCGGCTTATTATGACAGGGCCTATCGCAATCGCCCGTGGAAATTTTCGAACATCTATTCCATCGCCATTGGCGAAGGCGAAAACCTTGTGGTGCCGATTCAGATGGCAAACTTTGCAGCTACCATTGCCAATCGTGGCTTTTATTATACGCCACACCTTGTAAAAGCGATTGGCGAAGACGGAAAGCCATTGCCGCAGTATTCCGAACGGCACTATACCTCTATCGATACATCTTACTTTATAGTAGCGGTAGATGCCATGGAAAAAGTGGTTCGGGAAGGTACCGGGCAATACCGGGCCAAGCTTGCCGATATAGTTGTGTGCGGCAAAACCGGAACGGTACAAAATGCTCCGCCTTTGTTCGACCACTCGGTATTTATTGCGTTTGCGCCACGCGATAATCCTAAAATTGCGATTTCAGTTTACGTGGAGGATGCGGGGCAAGGCGCGCGCGCGGCTGCTTCCATTGCCAGCCTAATGATTGAGAAATATTTGCTTGGCGGAACCAAACGTCCGCACATCGAGCAATACGTGCTTAACAACAAGTTTGAATGAGCAGGGAAGTTGACATATCGGGTAAATTAGACTGGGTTTCGGTGCTGCTCTATGCGCTGATGGTGGGCCTGGGGTGGCTTAACATTTTTGCGGCTGTATATGATGAAACAGCCAATCAATCCATTTTTGATATGAGCCTGAATTCAGGCAGGCAGCTTATGTTTATTGCAGCCGCGGTGCTAATCATTTTTGCGATCATCATCGTGGATATGCGGTTTTACGAAACCTTTGCCTATATCTTTTACGCCATCATTTTAGTAGCGCTGCTGCTGATTCCTTTTATCGGTAAAGAAGTAGGTGGAAACAAGTCCTGGATAGGTGTGGGCTCTTTCGGGGTGCAGCCTTCCGAGTTTGCCAAGTTTATTACCGCATTGGCGGTTGCCAGGACTATCGGAAGTGTTGGTTTCAGAATGGATAGTGTACGCAACCAGGGAATCCTCTTTGTATTAATCCTGGCGCCCCTGGCGCTGATCATCCTGCAGAAAGATTTCGGAACAGCAATTGTGTTTTTGTCTTTCCTGGTTGTATTCTACCGCGAGGGCATGTCGCCTTTTATTTTGATTGTAGGTATTTCTATGGCGGCACTGGCTATCCTTACCCTCATCGTTAAGAATCAATGGTATTTACATGGCATAATAGGAGTGGCGCTTGTGCTTCTGATCATTTTCGGAAAACGGAATTTCAAACGGATTGCATCGCTTACGTTTGGAGCGCTGCTGCTTATCCTCACGATTGAGAGCTTCGATTATGTCATTAATAATGTCTTGCCCGAACGGCACAAGAAAAGGCTGGAAGCATTGGTGAACCCCAACTTCGACCCAATGGGAATCAACTGGAACGTTACGCAGTCTAAAATTGCCATTGGAAGCGGTGGCTTTGCAGGCAAAGGATTTTTAAAGGGAACGCAAACCAAGTTTGATTTTGTGCCCGAACAAAGTACAGACTTTATCTTTTGTACTATTGGCGAAGAGCATGGCTGGATGGGAAGCCTGGTGGTCGTGGCTTTGTTTATTGTGTTTCTTCAGCGGATTGTTTTTATAGCCGAACGTCAGAAAAACAGGTTTGCGCGCGCGTATGGTTATTCCGTGGCCAGCATATTTTTCTTTCACTTTGCCGTGAACATCGGCATGACGATCGGGCTGTTCCCGGTAATTGGAATTCCGCTCCCGTTCTTCAGCTATGGCGGCTCTGCCTTGTGGAGCTTTACCGTATTGCTGTTTATACTGCTTAAGCTGGATGCGCACCGCAGCCAGGTGCTGCAACGCATTTAATCAGCGAAACCGGTTCTGCAAAATTTCCAGGAACTCTTCGTACTCCTCGCTTTCGCGATCCCAGTCCGGGTAGCCATCGTCAATAAAGCGCATAGCCTGCGAAAGATTATCGAACCGGTCTAACTTATCAATGGCTTCGGTAAAGATTTCAAAATCACCATGAAACAAAATCTTGGTGAACATGAATTTCTGGTTGATGGTAAGGCTTTCTTTTAGCCGGGTAGCTCTTTGCTTCGCCAGGTTATCGGCCAGCGTGGTTTTGGTTTCGGAAACAAACAGGTTTTGATTGATTACTATGGTGGTTGGCTTTTGTTCAACCGGCTTGACTTCAGCCACCGGTTTGGGTTCAATAACCGGGGTGGGTATTGGCGCCTGCTTTTGTTCATAGAACCGCGCCACATCGGCCGGAACAATTTTGCCAAACGCCAGTAAGTGCGGTTCAATATCTTCCGGTGTAAAATTTACTTCTTCCAGAATCTGGTCCAGCAGGGCAAACGCTTCTTTTCCTTTTACGGCATCTGTATTTTTTGCTTTCAGGCGATGCACCAGGTTTTCCAATGGCGCCTTGTTCAGCTTAACATACTTCACCCTGTCTTCCAGGTCTTTCAACGACAGTAGTTCGTCATGGCTATCCAGCAGCTCCGAATAGAAATCATACGGATCAAGAAGCAGGAACAAGGTCTGACCGATTCCCCGTTTCAGCAGCGGAAGAAAATCCACCTTGCCAATGGCAATGTGATTACTGAGTGCGATCTGAAACTGGCTGAGAGCATCCTGAACCGCTTTGGACTCGTAGTCGAAATACGGACTTTTCAGCTTTTCGCTTTCTTTCTTCCATGCGTTCAGCAAATCATGAATTACAAAAAAATTAACCTGCTTTACTTCGCATAAAGTCAGTATTTCCGGGCCGGTAATCAGGCTCTTTTGCGAAAAGAAACTTTCACCCAGTTGATTGGCCACCTGTATGGCGTATTGATCGATGGCTTTTAAGCTTATCTTTTCGTCCATGCCCTGATTATTTTTGTATTCTTGTTAGCCGCATTATACAGATGGTAAAGATAGTGATTGAAAACATGGCCCGAAAGGAAGTTACCGGCAAAGCCGGAAGTTCTGCCTTGCGTGTGTTTCATGAAAACTATATCGACTGGATGCACGCCTGCGGGGGTAAGGGTCGTTGTACTACCTGTAAAATGATTGTGGTACGGGGAGCCGATGCGCTTGGGCCGCTTACCGATGCCGAAACCCGGTACCGGGCCACGGCTGAGCTTGCCGGTACGGAGCGGCTGGCCTGCCAGGCAAAAGTTACAGGCGAATGCCATGTGCGCGCACCGGAGGAATACAAGCTGCCGCACCAGGCGTACACGGACTAACGGGGTTGGATAGACCTTTCTAATCCCTAAATTGCCTGCATGTTTATAGAACCTCAGCTTGGCAGGAATCCCGCAGGTAAGCATGGCTGGATTGAAGTGATCTGCGGGTGCATGTTTTCGGGGAAGACGGAAGAGCTCATTCGCAGGCTTAACCGCGCGCTTATTGCGCAGCAAAAAGTTGAAATATTCAAGCCTGCAGTTGATACGCGCTATCACATCGAAAAGATTGTATCGCACAGCGAGCGCGAGATTCGTTCCACACCCGTGCAGTTTGCTTCTGATATTTTATTGCTGGCAGGCGATTGTGATGTGGTGGGTATTGATGAAGCGCAGTTTTTTGACGAAGCCATTATTGAGGTATGCAATACATTAGCCAATAATGGCAAACGTGTAATTGTTGCCGGCCTGGATATGGACTATGAAGGAAAGCCGTTTGGCCCGATGCCATTTCTGCTGGCCGTTGCCGAGTATGTTACCAAGGTGCATGCCATTTGTGCGCAAACCGGGGAGCTGGCTTCGTTTTCTTACCGGTTAACCGATAATGACTCGCGCGTATTGCTGGGCGAAAAAAATGCCTATGAAGCGCGAAGCCGCCACGCTTTTTTTGCAAATAAGAAAAAGCACCCGTAAGTGTTAGTAAAAACAAAAGGCGTTGTTTTCCGGCTTACCCCGTATGGCGATACCTCGGTTATCGTAAATGTGTTTACAGATTTATTCGGGTTGCAGAGCTACATCGTGAATGGCGTACGTTCAAATTCTAAAAAAAGCAGGATAGCCTTGTTTCAGCCGCTTACGTTGCTCGACCTGGTGGTTTACCATAAAGAGAACGGCAACATCATGCGCATGAAAGAGGTAAAGTGTTATCATCCGTATTCCGGTTTAATACGCGAGGTTCATAAATCGGCCATTGCCTTGTTTATAAACGAGGTGCTGAATAAATCCGTAAAGGAACAAAGTCATGCATCTGAAATATTTGAGTTCATCGCTCAATCGCTGGTTACATTGGACAATCATCCAAAGCCTGAAAACTTTCATTTGATTTTCCTGTTGGGATTGAGCCGGCACCTGGGCTTTGCGCCTAACCAGACCAGCGAAGTATTGGGCGCCCACTGGATGGATGAGCAGGAAGAACGGTTGCTTGATCAGCTACTACACACTACCTACCACAGTGAGCTTACTCTGACTTACTCGCAACGACAATCTTTACTGAACGGGTTGCTGCGATTCTACCAAACCCATATTGACGGGTTTGGCGAAATAAAATCATTAGCTGTGCTGCAGGAAGTATTGCGGTAGCTGCAAATCAGGCAGCTTCGGCCACCAGCGCTTCACGCACTAAGGGCTTATGCCCCAGCCACCGGAGCTGGCGCCAGTGCGCTGCAATGGCAGCAATAAAAGTTTCTTTCGATTTGTAAGGCAGGCCAAACTCTTTGGCAGTTTGCTCTACAATTTTTGAAATCGACCGGTAATGCACGTGGCAGATGTTGGGAAACAAATGATGCTCTACCTGGTAATTTAACCCGCCTACATACCACGAAAACAATTTCTCCTTATGACCGAAATTGGTGGTGGTGTGCAACTGGTGAATAGCCCAGTTGTTTTCAAGGTTGCCGTTTTCATCGGGCATGGGGTACTCGGTTCCTTCCACCACGTGCGCAGGCTGAAAGATTATAGCCAGGATAAAGCCCGCGATGTAATGCATCACCAGGAAGCCAACAAGCACCTGCCAGAAGCTGAGATTCAGCACCCACATGGGAACTGCAAATATGTAAGTGAAGTACAGCGCTTTGGAGGTTAGCATAAAGACCCACTCGCGCAAAGCGGTTGTTTTTTGCTTGGCAATCAAGCCTTCGTGCTGATACTTAATTAACCTGTAAAAGTCTTTTACAAAAACCCAGACAAGCGTCATCAATCCGTAAAAAAACCAGGCGTAATAGTGTTGAAATTTGTGCAGCGGAATCCATTTGGATTCAGGCGCCATACGCAGGATTCCGCGCGGACTGATGTCTTCATCCACATCGTGAATGTTGGTGTAGGTATGGTGCAATACATTGTGCTGCACTTTCCAGTTTAAAGCATGGCCGCCTACGGCATTTAGCGACAGACCGAGGAGCTTATTTACCCAAGGCTTAGTAGAGTACGATCCGTGGTTGGCATCGTGCATAATGGAAAGACCTATACCGGCCATTCCCAGGCCCATTAAAATACATAACCCCAACATTACCCACAGGTTGCTGGTGATGCCACTAATCAAAAGAACATAAGGAATGAAGTAGAGCGAAAGCATAAAAATAGTTTTGATAACCATTTCGGTGTTGGCTGTGCGCTCGATCTTGTTGGTTTTAAAATACGCGTTTACCCGTTGGTTAAGCGTAACAAAAAAATCCTGTTGGCGGTTGGCGAATTTCAGATTCAGATTCATCAGGTAGGGATTAAAGCCTTGTGAGATCATGCAAACGGCCGCACCCGGCATATTACAATTTTTGAAAGGTACGCAATAGCAGAACGACAACAGGTGTTAGCCTGCGTATTTCTTTCCAAAAAGTGATAATTGGCCGGCAGAAATGCCTTAAAGCTCCGCAATAACTGTTTTGCCGCCTTTGGTAACATCGCCAATTTTAACCGTTACCCGTGCATCGGGCGGTAGAAACACGTCCACGCGCGAGCCAAACTTGATAAAGCCAAACTCATCGCCCTGCTCAAGCGCCTGCCCTTCCTTTACATACCATTTTATCCTGCGGGCCAGCGCCCCGGCAACCTGCCGAAACAAGATCTCCGTTCCGTTTTTCATCTTCACAGCGATAGAGGTACGCTCGTTTTCGGTGCTGGACTTGGGATGCCACGCCACTAAGTATTTACCGGGATGATATTTGGCATACGAAATAGTACCGCCAACCGGCATACGATTAACATGCACATTGATGGGCGACATGAAGATGGATACCTGCTTTCTTTTTGACTGGAGGTATTCGGGCTCTTCGGTGTCTTCGATTACCACTACTTTTCCATCGGCAGGAGCCAAGACCTGTTTCTCGTTTTTATTGACTTCAATAGACGGAAGCCGGAAGAACTGCAAGATCAGAACCAGCACAACGATGCTGACTACCAGCGCAGAGGTGGAGAGGATAGAGTAAACCGATGGAGAAAAGAGTGACGGGATGGAGGCAATAATGACATTCAGTATTACAACAACCGTAGTTGTGGCCAATATCAGTCCTCTTCCTTCTTTATGGATGGTCATTTTAATTCAGGATTCAGGATTCAAAATTAGGGAAATCCTTCACTTTGAGTCTTAAATCCCGAATCTTAAATTTTGAATTCGGAATTTTGATTGACCAGCTCTAACAAGGCCAGGAGCCTTAATTTTCTTATTTTTGTTATATAATTATTGAGGTTGAAAAATGGACACAAAAACAATATCCATAGAATTTCCCCCGGATATTCTTTTGGCGCTTAATGAGTCGGAAGCAGAGTTCAAGAAACGAGTCAAGGTTGCCCTGGCTGTACGGTTATACAAGCTTCAAAAGCTTACGTTGGGTAAGTCTGCTCAATTAGCCGGAATGTCGCGGTATGAATTTGAAAATGTCTTATCGGAAAATGAAGTGCCCATTTCACAGCTTACCCTGGATGACGTTTTGAATGACGCGGATAAGATCAGGGGATGAAAACAGGGATGGTAATA
Organism: Cyclobacteriaceae bacterium; assembly: GCA_026129485.1. GTDB lineage: Bacteria > Bacteroidota > Bacteroidia > Cytophagales > Cyclobacteriaceae > ELB16-189. The sequence goes on along the minus strand of JAHCHY010000018.1, from coordinate 28,698 downwards.
GCCGATGCAGGCCCGGTATTTTCTCTTGCCATTATAGATAAGCTTAACCTGTTAGAACAACTTTTCAACGGTATTGCCATACCGGAAGCCGTATGGCAGGAGATCACCTTAGACAAAACCACGCTATGGTATTCGCAAATTGAATTGTTTTTTCAAAGCAAAGTACACCCGATAGCCGGGTTTAATGAATTAATGTTTACTATGGATAAAGGGGAATCGGAGTCGGTTCTTCTCTATAAAGAGTTGAATGCCGACTATCTCCTGGTTGATGATAATAAAGCCAGGAAGATTGCCGAGAATTTAGGTGTGAACTGTATCGGAACGCTTGGCTTGCTGGTGGCAGCAAAACAAAAGAAGCTTATAACAGAGCTTAAGCCATTATTTGAAACATTTCTCAAAAACAAACGGTATTACTCACCTGATCTTTTGAATGAGATTTTGATTAAGCAGGGTGAAGTAAGCCTGTAAACTCTTCAGGTTTCAAAATTTGAAATTTAAATCCCGAATCTTAAATCTTAAATTCGGAATTTTAAATTTTAATACCCTCCGCGATACTTATAGGTTTTAGCCACCTTATCGATGGCTACCATGTATGCGGCAATACGCAATGATACTTTATACTGAGTAGCTGTTTTATACACGTTGTCAAAAGCATCTTTCATGATCCGGTCGCTCCTGCGGTTTACACGCTCGGCCGTCCACTTGTAGCCCAAGCGGTTTTGCACCCACTCGAAGTATGATACCGTAACGCCACCGGCATTGGCCAGGATATCGGGCACCACGCTGATGCCTTTTTCATAAATAGCGTTATCGGCTTTGGATGAAGTAGGCCCGTTGGCGCCTTCTACAATCAGCTTGGCCTGTATCTTGCCCGCATTGCTGCTGGTAATCACATCTTCGGTGGCAGCGGGCACCAACACATCAACCGGCAGGGTCAGCAGATCAGCGCCCGGTATTTTCTGCACTTCGGCATAGCCGTCAAGCGAGCCTTTATTCTTATCGCGGTACGCAATGGCGGCATCAATGTCAATCCCGTTTTCGTTGTAGTATGCGCCTGACAGATCACTAACGGCTACAATCTTTAAGCCGCGCTCAGCCAGCAGGCGTGCCGCCCACGAGCCTACATTACCAAAGCCCTGCACGGCACAGGTGGCTTTGTACGGGTTGATCTTCAGCTTCTCCATCGCGGCAAGCGCAGATACCATTACCCCGCGGCCGGTTGCTTCTGTTCTTCCCAGCGAGCCTCCCATTACAATAGGCTTGCCGGTAACTACCGCAGGCACGGTCATGCCCTTGTTGCGTGAATACTGATCCATCAGCCACGCCATTTCGCGCGGGCCGGTACCCATATCAGGGGCAGGTATATCCTGGTCGGGGCCGAATACATCCATCATGGCTTGGGTATAAGAGCGCATCAACCTTTCAATTTCACCGGCACTCATCTCGCGCGGGTTGCAGGTTACACCGCCTTTGCCGCCACCGTATGGAATATCCACAACGGCACACTTCCACGTCATCCACGCGGCAAGCGCCTTTACTTCATCGAGGTTTACGTGCGGATCGAACCGGATGCCGCCTTTGGAAGGCCCGAGGATGGTAGAGTGAACTACGCGGTAGCCTTCAAATACTTTGATGCTGCCGTCATCCATGGTTACAGGCAGCGATACGATCACCTGCTTGGCGGGCGATTTCAATACATTATACACTTCATCCTCAAGGCCCAGGATCTGTGAGGCCGTGTGGAAACGCGACATCATGGCTTCAAAAGGATTCTCTTTGTCAAGAAGGGGAGCGGGTTCTATGTATGCCATACGGTTAAAAAATTGCGGGTTAGAAAGTTGCGAAAAGGGGCTTTGCAGGCCGCCTAAATCGGTTGCAAAGATATAGAAATTGGATATACCGCGCGGCTGTAAGGGATTTTAAAAAAATAAGCCCGTGGCTCAGAAGTCCATCAGGTCAGAGGCCTTGATTTTCAATGTTTTGGCGATTACCACAAGGGTGCACACGGTGGGGTTGATCCTGCCCGTTTCGATGCGGACAATCTGCGAAAGGCTTATGCCGGAGTTGTAGGCCAGCTCCTCCTGGGTAAAGCTTTGCCCTTTCCTCAGTTTCTGGAGGTTTTTGCCAAAAGCGAGTAAGACCTTTTCATCCCGGAAGTTCACGAAAGCGAACAAGGGTAGATAATCAGGAAATAGTTATAGCATGTATGCTATAACATTCCTGCGCTTATCGCTTTAGGTTTGATTAATAACCAACCCAAAATTCCTATGAGAATATTTTTATTCATGGTGGCAGGTATAGCTATTTCTATTATGTCATGTTCACCCAAGTACACCGCAAGTTTTCAAAACTATGACCGTAACTACAGCATACAGAAGCAGGGTTCTGAACCGGAAAAGATTCTGGATCAAACCTCAACGGATTTCAATAAGACCGATCTGGCTTTAGCATCTATAGAAGAGGAAGTTGTTCTTGCATCAACCAAGAGCACGCCTGTTGTATTTAAGCCCCGGGTTGCAAAAGCTGAGCCTGTAAAAAGCGCTGTTGATCTGAAAGTTTCAAAGCAGGAAAAAAAGGCCGTCTATAAGCAAGCCAAAAAGGAATTTAGGGAATCTGTAAAAGAGATAAAGAAAGATACCCAAGCGAAGGCTGGCGGCAAGAGCCAGGTTGCAGCAACTTTATTAGCGTTCTTTTTAGGGGGATTGGGTATCCACAGATTTTACCTTGGGTACACGGGTATTGGAATAATACAGCTTCTTACACTTGGAGGGCTTGGCATCTGGGCCTTGATAGATTTTATTAGAATTATAGTAGGTGATTTGAAACCAAAAGGAGGAGAGTACGATAAGACTTTCTAAAATAATAAAAATAGGGCAAAGACCTGTAAGGCTTTAGAAGCCTTACAGGTCTTTTTCTTTATATTGATTAAGCAACGGTCAATATTGTTGACATGCATGATTTTAGAATCTTAACGAAGCGGCAGCATATCATAGCCGGATACATTCATGAATTTGATGATTTCACTAAAACCTTAAACGCATTTTTTGTTTTTGCGAATTTGATTAATCCGGGCGATCTTGGAGTCAGGCGCAAATACTATGCTACTTACTTCAACAGAGGTTTCTAAATCATTCAGGAAAAAGTTAGTATTGAACAAGGTGAATTTTTCGGTTAACCTGGGAGAGATCGTGGGAATAATAGGCCCCAATGGTTCCGGAAAAACGACCTTACTGAATCTTATAATGGGTTTGCTGAAGGTGGATTCCGGAACCATTTCCTGTAACCATGCGCTTAGTGCAGCCGTTTCCCGGAAAGGTTTTTTTGAAGGGATGACCGTATATGATAATATGAAAGTATATGCCCACCTGAAAAAACAAAACCTTTCAGAAATAGACCGGGCGTTAGAGCTGTTCGATATTGATTTTGGTAAAACTAATTTCGGTAAACTCTCTGCCGGCATGAAACAACGGGTAGCGCTGGCGCAGGCATTTATGGGCGATTACAAATTGATCTTGCTGGATGAGCCCACCAATCATCTGGATATTGATTCCATTTTTAAGCTCCGTTCGGCCATTGAAGCCCGTAAAAAAAGCGGTACTTCATTTATCTTAACAAGTCATGTATTAACCGAGCTCGAAAAGCTTTGCAACCGGGCTTTGTTTTTATTTAAGGGAAAAATAGTAAAAGAGGTTACAGCAACGGATACGGGTTTTGCCAATCTTGAAGAAGAGTACCTGAAACTATCTGTAAAATGAATTACCTGTATTTTGAATGGATCAAGTTAAAGTCAAGGAGATGGATTTGGGCTTTGGCTGCAATATCTATAGTAGGGTTACCTGTAGCCATTAAAGTAGTTATGGGTGTCAGCTATATAAATAACGAAGTTGCGGAAGGACAATTTATGGAGTATGCTGCCTTTGGCTTTATCAGTTTTTCATCCATGTACTTGTTTATTCCGTTATGGATAATTGTTTTTATCGGGACAGAGTTTGGCAACGGGCATGTAAACCAGGTTGTATTCAATGCTTCTGATAAAGACTACTTTATTTCCAAGCTGGTTTATTGCCTGCTGATCTCGCTGGCCTATTGCCTGCTTGGTGTTATAACGATGGTATTGGTTCAGGTTACAGCGCCTTTTAAGGTTATGGTTTCTTTGAATTTTTACGGGGTGTTTATTTTCCAGTCGTTCTTTACCTTTTTATCGATTGCCCTGTTGTTTATGGCTATCACTTTTGTGGCCAGGAGCATAGCAGTTGTTTTTGTTTCGTATTTCCTGCTTTCGTTTACAGAAGACTTGGCCTTTATGTTTGTAAAAAAGATATACGATACAGAGCTGTTCTTTTTACCCTTTCATATTACAAGCAGCCTTTACGTGAAGGGAGGCGAAAGACTGACCGCTAATTATTACAATCTTTTTCAAAATTTTGACAGCAGGGTATTGTTGCTGCCGGTTTTCCTGCTGGCAATACTGTGGCTTACATACCGGGATTTTACCAAACGGGAATTAAAGCCGCTTTCGGATTAAAATCTCCAGGAACGCCACGATAAAAGACACTGAAATCAATTAATCTGAATCAACTTAAAAATTTCGCCTGAACCAAAGTTCAAATAGCGGATCAATAAATTCGGGTTGCGGGCCAGGGAAATCCATAATGTCTTTTTGTTCCAGCGCTGCTTTTATTCTCTTTATGTTGCCTTGGGTGCCGAGTTCATAACTCGTTAATGTTTCCAGAGTTGTGAAGTTTTTAACCCCGTCTTTAAAAGCGCGCATAAAATTTATTTGAGTTGCCGTCAGGTTCTCCACATCGCGTTGAAAACCAAACGCATTGTCATTGAGTAGCGCATCCAGACTTTTGTCAAGTATCGCGTGCGTGGTTTCATTTTCTGTAAGTATCCAAACCCGCTGTGCAAGTTGCTGCACATAAAACGGATGCAGACTAACGGAACGGCATAGTTCTTCTGCTAACGTGGTAGAAATTTTTTTGCCGGATTTTTTGAACTGCATTGGAATAAATTTTAACCAATGCGAAATCTCGATTTTTGGGAGATACATCAGGTCGCCAAACCTGTAGAAGGGCATGGATTGATGGGTGAATACATGCGTAAGAAAATGTTTTTTACTTCCATACAGGCAGTAACTGGCGTGCTGATGTTTTTGCCATACGGAGCGCATTTGTTTTTGCATTCCTACCGGATCTGCGAAATGGCCAATGTTTTGAAATTCGTCTATGCAGATAACAACCTTTAACTTCTTTTTTTTGGCGATAACTTCGGGCAGATCATAAATTTCTAAAGGATCAATTTTTTTATCGGCCCAACTCAATTCCAACTCAACATCTGCTCCGGGTTGGTTGCCAAAGGCAATTTTAGGTACGGCATTTCCAATAAACTTCCGAACGTTTTCACCCCATTCTTCCCATTTTGTTGAAGTAGCTTTAATTACCTCCCGTGCAAACAAAGACAAAAATTGTTGCTCGCTACGTACAGCGAATAGATCTATTGTAACAACCCGCAAGGTCGGGTTAGTTGTGCTTAGTTGTTTAACAACCTTAGCAACCAATGAAGATTTACCCCACCTGCGCGGTGAAATGATGAGGGTATTAACCCCCGACTGAAAGTTTGTGCTTAATCGATTCACCTCTTCCTGTCGGTTAATAAAATTCTCACCATCTGCCAAATGCCCAAATTGAAAAGGAATCGCCATAAACAAAAATGTATTATACACAAATGTATAAATTATTTATACACAATTGTGTTATACTACAATGTATTTTTTATAATACTTTGGTATCAATTCACATTTTTTAGCTGAAACTAAACTGCTCAGCGTAGTCTTGCCTTTTTTGCAAATTCGGTGTTTCACATCATAGCCCCTGCATAGCCAGGTAAACACCATTCGTCCAGCCAAAGCCATCCTGGTTAGGATACTCGCCACCGCCACCTTCCCCGGTGCGGCTATATACATTATACTTCTCTGTCATTTTCCCGGTTTCGGAGTAAACATGGTCGTTGATCTTCAGCCACCGGGTCTTTGCTTCGTTGGCCAGCTCATCAAACCCATAGTTTAGCAAACCTTTATATGCTATCCACTGCAAAGGGGCCCAGCCATTAGGCGCATCCCATTGCTGGCCGCTGTTAAATATTGTGGTGGTCAACCCGCCTGCTTTTAAAAACTTATCGCGCAGAATTTTTTCAATAGCCAAAGCCTGTTCTGGTGTGGCCAGCTCAAAAAATAGCGGGAAGGTTGCGGCCAGCGTGTAGGATTGCTTTTGCTGCTGCGAAGCAAAATCGTAGTCGAAGAAAAATTCTTGCGAGGCATTCCAGCAAAATTTTCGAATGGCTGCTTTTCGCGTATTCGATAATTGAATGTAATGAACGGCCTGCGCCTGGTTGCCGCTTTCCTGGTGCGCCTCGGCTAATGTTTTTTCAAGATGAAAGAGCAGGCAATTCAGGTCAACCGGAATAATTTCGGTAGTATGAATGGTAGAGAACAGGTTTTCATCTTTAAACCACCTGCTGCTGAAATCCCAACCGGACTCCGCGGCCGCGCGAAGGTGCCGGTACAGCGCTTCCGGTTTTTGGATGGAGTGCCGGGCAAGCTCTACATCTTCCTGGTATGATTCCGGCCGGGGTGTATCGTGCTCGTCCCAATACCGGTTAAGCATGCTTCCGTCCGGTAAGCGTACTACCCGGTGAAGCGCTGGTGTGCTTTCATTTACTTCTGAAATACCGCGCATCCAAAACGCATATTCCTTTTCAAGCTGCGGCAGGTATTTGCCCGGCACATTCTTTTTCAGCCCGGCCAATAATTTTACCATGAGCGAGAAGAACGGTGGCTGCGAACGGCCGAGGTAATACGTTCGGTTTCCGTTGGGGATATAGCCGATCGTATCAATGAGATAGGCAAAATTATCGACTATGTTCCGGATAAGATCGGTACGGCCGGAAACGTTTAATCCCAGCATGGTGAAATAGCTGTCCCAGTAATAGATCTCGCGGAAGCGGCCACCGGGAACGATATAGGGATGAGGCAACGGAATAAGCGATCCGCCCGATTGGTCGGGTTGGCGCGTTAGCTCGTTCCACAACGATTGAATATGTTGTGCAGTAGATTTTGTTGGATCGCTTTTATAGCCTGAGGCAGGAGTAGCCGGTAAGGTAAAGTTTTGCAATACGAATTTTTTAAGATCGAAATTGGCCGCTTCTTTTTGTTGGTTGTAATCCTGTTCAATTTCTTCCAGCGAACGTTTGGGCAGGCAATCCGGAAAAGTTTTACCATCGTCTAAAATGTGTTGAAGCTGTACTTGCTCAAACAACAAACCGGTTTCGTGTATTTGCCTGGCCATAGATCAATGTCCTCCTGTTGAAGTAAGCTCAATTGTTGCTTCGGATTTTTTCTGAAGCCGGTTAAACAGGAAAAGGCAAACGGCCAGAACAGCGATCGGCACAAGCGAAAAATAAAAAGCCGTTTCGCCACCGTACGATTCAAAAATATGACCGGTAATAATAGAGCCTGTTGTTCCGCCCAGGGCAGAAAAAATCACAATCAATCCCGACATGGGGCCGTGCTGCCTTGCAGGCAACGTACTTAATATAACGGAATTGATGGCCGGGTAAATGGGTGCGATAAATAAACCGATGAGCGGAAACACAAATGCCCCTAACGGAGCCGTGCTCCAGCCGGTTACTTCATTTTCTCCGCTTGCTTTGGCTAATGGAATGGCGATCAGCACCAGCACGGCTGCCGCAACCAAGCAGATTGTTAATACAGCAAACCAATGGATTTTTCGTAATGCAATACCGGCAGTGAATCGCCCCAAAGCAGTGGACGCTGCCAGTATGCTGGCCATTTGAATGCTGAGAGCTGTAGGCAGGTTTAATACTTTGCTGTTGAATGTAGGCAGCCAGCTCATAATGCTTTGCTCGATCAGCACATAAGTAAATGCGCTGATAATAAAAACCAATACCAATGGTTTTATAGCCAGCGCGATCATATCGGTAAACTCGCGTACAAACGACTTTGTTTCAACAGACTGTATAGCGGACTCATCTAATTTAGTAATGAAGAGCAGAGCAAAAGCTACGGCTGAAATAACGGCAAGCAAATAATAGACCTTCAGCCACGAATCGGATTGCGTACGGGTATCATCCACAAACGCGCTGAAGATAAAATACCCTGTAAGAATGCCGATCATAAAGAATGATTCGATGAAGTTCATCAGGCTGGCGTGCTCTTTTTTGTTTTCGGTTACAATACCCAGCGTAGCGTAAACTGATACTTTGATCAATGCGAAAGAAGTTCCGGTAACGGCAAACAAAACTTTGGTCATGGCAAAGCTGCCCAGCGAGGGCATAACCGCGCAGGCAAGGGTTACCAAGCCAAGCGCAATCAGCATGGCGTTTTTGTAGCCGATGCGGGTAATGTAGCTGGCTACCAGGAACGAAACGGCTGCAATGCTTAAATCCTTAAAGGCCTCCAGCACACTGGCGGCCGATTCGCTTACACCGTAATTGCTTTGTACCTGGAGAATAACGGTGCCTACGCTGTTGAGCAGGATGGCAAATACAAAATAGTTCAGAAAAAGGGAGAGCTTGATTTTCCAGTGCGACATGAGCGGTAGGGTTTGCCTCCTCTAAGCTAATACTTTCAAATTAATTCCCCACCACGAAATGATATCCCACTCCTTTGATGGTAATGATCTCAATCGAGGGATCTTCTTTCAGGTAGTCGCGGATTTTGGTAATGTACACATCGAGGTTGCGCGAGTTAAAAAAAGAATCATCGCCCCACACACGCAGCAGCATGGTTTTCCGGTCTACGTTCTGGTTCTGGTGTTCGGAAAGAATCTGCAGCAGCATGGCCTCGCGGTGCGAAAGCTTTTTTACGGCTCCTTTTCTTCGCAGCTCATAGCGCTGGGGAATAAATTCGTACTGCCCTAATGCTACATTTTCTTTAGTTGCAGTATTCAGCTTTTGGGTGAGCAGCAGCAGGTTGTTTACACGCGCAATCAATTCTTCCATACTAAAGGGCTTGCGCAGGTAATCGTTACCGCCTACTTCAAACCCTTTCAGTAAATCTTCGGTTTGGGTTTTGGCCGTAACAAAGATGATGGGAATGCCTGCGTTGCTTTTGCGTATATCGCGGGCTATGGCGTACCCGTCCTTATTCGGCAGCATAATGTCCAGCACGCAGATATCCGGCTTAAACTCTTCAAACACCGGCATTACCAGCTTGCCATCGGCCACCATGCGTATTTCAAAATCGCGTACTTCCAGGCTTTCTTTTACAATACGCCCCAGGAAGGGCTCGTCTTCCACGTATAGAATTTTTACTTTACTCATAACTTTATTCAAGAAGAAGCGTCTGGCACTTTAAAGTATCTTGATGCCTGTTAATTTTTAGGCAGCCGGATGATAAACGCACTACCCTTTCCGGGTTCGCTTTCTGCTTCAATGCTCCCTTTATGACTTTGAATGACAGTATCTACATAGCTCAGGCCTAATCCGTAGCCTTTAATATTGTGTACATCGCCTGTGGGGACACGAAAGAATTTTTCAAACACTTTCTTTTTGTATTCGGGAGCTATGCCGATACCGTTGTCTTTAATGCGGAGTATAATTTCGTTATGGTTTTCCTGCAACAGAATTGAAATTTGCGGATCAACCGGGCTGTACTTTAATGCGTTATCCAAAAGATTATACACCACGCTGGTTAGGTGCGCAGCTCCACCCATGATATTAAAGTCATGGCCTTCGGTTCTAAAGTCAACCTTTGCTTTCTGTTTTTCGAATACGAGTTTCATCGATCCGAGAACCTGGTTAACAAGCTGGTTCAGGTCAACCGGTTCGGCATTATATTCAACACCCTTATCTTCAAAGATGGCTGTCTTTAAAATCTTATCGGTAAGAATATTCAGCCGGTTTAGCTCATTTTGTGCAATGTCTAAATATTCGGTAGTGAGCTCAGGATTGTTTTGCCCTTTAAAATTTTTGATAGCCTCCAATGCAACACCCACAGTCGTTACCGGGGTTTTTAACTCGTGTGTGATGTTGCTGATAAAATCATTTTTCAAATCCATCAGGCGTTGTTGCGCACGAATGCTCCGGTACATCACCACAAAGGCAACTGTGGTGAGGAATGTGAGAAATACGGAAAACAAAATCTGCGGTGCAATTTGCTTAAGCAGCACCGGCCGGAAATCGGAAAGGATAACCGCATACCGGTGTACCGGGTCAAACCGAACCCAGTCGCTATGCAACGAGTTGGAATAAACCCGCCCGGATAGCGAATCTTCCCATTGGGGCTCATTCACCCTGAATCTTCCCGAGGCAAAATCTATTCGTGGCGGTGCCTGGCTTGCGCTTTGTACTTTAAAGGATACTTCGATATTGTTTTTTTCAAGCGCTTTGGAGAAATGATAACGGATCGAATCGACTGAAAGTGAATCCTGTAACCGGATGGTAAAGCTTCTTCCGGAGGATAAGAACGGGGCCGCATGTAAGCGCCCGGCCAGCGGCCTGAGCATTTGTCCTATTGTATCGGCTTTCACGTTTGCGTTAACATAAATCCGGACTTGCGAGGCCGCTTCCGGCAGCTTTTTCCATACTGAATCAACACGGTTCTGAACAATAATATGATTGATAGAATCGGGCGAAAGCGGTGAAATGCTTTGCGTAAACAAAGAATCGCGCATGGCAAAAATAGTTGTTCTGAAAAGCCCGTTGGCTTCCCTGCGCATGTCAAAGTAGGCTTTTTCGTACGAGTTGGTCAGCCAGAACACCTGCAGGGCCAGCAACAAAACGATGCTGCTTATAATAAGGAGTAGCGCTAAACGGTTTTTGTTCTTCTTCACATTACAAAGGTACGCTATAAGCCGCCCGGCAGACCGCTTTTTAACCTTAATTAACCTTGATTTTAGAACTATTAACCAATGGGGGCCATCCAAGACCGTACATTTGCATTGTGTTTTAACCGCAAATGAAAATATCAGCTATGAAAAAAGTAATCCTGTTGATCGGTATCCTGGTGTCGTTCGCTGCCCTCCATGCAGTAATGGCTCAAACCGGTGTTATTAATTATGAAGTAAAGGTAAATATGCACCGCAATATTCCGGCCGAGCGTGAAGGCATGAAAGCGATGATCCCGGAGTTTCGCACCTCCAAACAGCAGTTGTTTTTCAATGCCTCCGAATCGCATTATAAAACGGTAATTGAAGATGAGGAAGAGCAGTTCTCTACCGGAAGCGGTGGCATGCGCATGACGTTCCGTATGCCCAATACAGAGATGTATATGAACAATTCGGGGAAAGTAATTTCGAAGCAGGAGTTCATGGGCAAGAATTACCTGATTGAAGATTCTGTTCAGATGGCTCCGTGGAAATTTGGCGACCAGGTAAAAACCGTAGCCGGGTATGAATGCCGCATGGCTTACTATACCCGTACCGATACGATTCAGGCGATGGTTATTGGCACACCTCCCGCCAGCCAGGAAAAGCGGGAGCCGCAGGTAAGAACTACCGAGATCACTGCGTGGTACACCGATAAGATTCGTCCGTTTCTTGGGCCGGACCGGTACAATACCTTACCGGGAGCAGTCCTGGCTGTGGATATTAATAATGGCGAGCGTGTAATTGTAGCAAAAACGGTTGAGTTACGGGAGCTGAAGAAGAACGAGCTGAAGGAGCCAACCAACGGAACAAAAACTACCCAGGCTGAATTTCGCAAGCTGATGGAAGAGCAAATGAAGCAGATGGGTAATCGCGGAATGACGATCAGAAACTAAGCGCAGTCGGTTTTTAGAAACAAAAAGATATTCCCCCGGGGGGAACAGCCGGAGGTGTGTTCAAAAAAAAAATAAACATAAAAATTAAGAGTTGCATGAAGAAGGGTTTACTTATGGTATTGATGCTGGCAGCGTTTGCTGCTCATGCACAGAAGTTTTCAGTTAAAGGACAGGTAACCGACACATTGTCGCTACCCCTGCCTTCTACCACGGTAATGTTGTTGAATTCCAAAGACTCTACACTGGTAAATTTTGGTGTGAGTGATCTGAAAGGATTCTTTGAAATTAAAAATGTAAACAGGGGCGAGTACCTGCTTAAGGTAACTTTTGTGGGCTATGCCAGCCACATGCAGCGTGTTGTTACGCCAGCCGAGCCAACAGCTATTGATGTGGGTAAAATAAAAATGGCGCCACAAACCAAAGAGTTGGATGCGGTGGTAATTCAGGGTGAAAAAAACCCGGTAACGGTTAAGAAGGATACCATTGAGTTTAATGCCAGCTCATTCAAGACCAAGACCAACGCCAATGTGGAAGACCTGCTGAAAACCATGCCGGGCATTGAAGTTGAAACCGATGGAACCGTACGTGCGCAAGGCGAGCAGGTGCAGCGTGTAACGGTGGATGGGCGGGAGTTTTTTGGTCGCGATCCTAAATTAGCCACCCGCAACCTGCCGGCCGATGCAGTAGAAAAAGTGCAGGTGTTCGACCGCAAATCAGACAATGCACAGTTTACCGGTGTTGATGATGGCCAGCGCGAAAAAACCATCAACCTCGAGCTGAAAGAAGACAAGCGCAATGGCGCCTTCGGAAACCTGATGGCCGGTGTGGGTACGAATGATCGCTTCCAGGCAACCGGAAGTGTGAACAAGTTCTCCAAAGGCCAGCAGCTTTCCTTCCTGGGCATGGGTAATAATATTAATGAGCAGGGCTTTTCCATTGGCGACTTCATGAATTTTTCCGGGGGCGCACAAAGCATGATGGGTGGCGGTGGCGGATCGCGTACCATAACAGTAGGGGGCAGCGGTGGCGGATCTGGCAGTGGCGGACCGGCAATAAACTTTGGCGGCAGGCAGAGCGGTATCATGACCAACTATGCAGGCGGCATCAACTTCAATAAAGATCTGGACAAGGACACGAAGCTTACATCAAGCTATTTCTACAATCACCTCGATCGCAATGTAAGCAGCTCGCTCAATCGTGTAAACACCTTGCCCGACATCGGCACCTACAACTTTAACCAGGAGAGCAGGCAGTTGAGCAATAACGATAATCACCGGGCTACTTTAATGATCGATCACAACATTGATTCGGCCAACACCATTCGCGCTACGGCAAATGCAGCCTATACCGAATCGGAATCAAACACCTACAGCCAAAGCAAAACCATGAATATTGGCAACACGCAGGTGCAGAATGAAAGTGAACGGTCATCTTACAATGCGCAAACAGCTAAAAATGTAAATGCCAGTGTATTGTGGCGTCATCGGTTTGCCAAAAAGGGACGCTCGCTTTCCACCAACGTTACGTTTGGCTTAAGCGATACAGAAAGTGAAGGCTCCCAAAACTCAACCAATATTTTTAACCTGCTGGGTACTGAACAAAACATCGATCAGACCAATACACAGGAAACACGCAATCAAAACATAGGGACCTCGGTTTCATATACCGAACCGCTGGGAGGCAGAAAATACCTGGAGGCCAATTATAATTTTTCCTCCAATCGTAATGAGGTTGACCGCCAGGTTTACGACTGGGAAAATGGCGGCCCGGAATTTAATAACGGGCTTAGCAACAAGTACACCAGCAACTATGTGTACAACCGGCCGGGTATGAATTTCAGGATGAATAAAGAAAAATACAGCGTAACGCTGGGGGCCAGCTACCAGATGACATCCCTTACGGGCAACCTGCTGCTGCACAATGTTACCATTGACCAGAATTTTGAAAACCTGCTGCCCGTTGCGCGGTTCAATTACGACTTCAGCAGCTTCAAGCACTTGCGTCTGGATTACGAAACCTCTATGCAGGAGCCGACCATTCAGCAATTGCAACCTATTGTAGACAATAGCGATCCGCTCAACATTTCAGTGGGTAATCCTGATCTGAAACCGGCTTACACCCACCGCATCAGCACCAACTACACGGCCTTTAACCCGGCTAAATTCATGAACTTCTTTGCTTTCATCAATGCATCGTACATGAAGAATGCCATCGTGTATTCACAATCGGTTAACGATAGCTTAGTGCGCACAACCAAGCCGGTAAACGTAAAGAGCGCACAAAGCCTTAGTGCAAATGTCAATGCCGGCTTCCCGATCAAAAAGCTGAACAGCCGCTTTAATGTGGGACCTACCGCATCATTCTCAGAAAGCATAACCGTGTTGAATGAACAGGAAAACCATGTGCGTAATCGCATGTTAGGCGGTACCGCGCGCTATAACTTTACCTATAAAGAGTATATCATTTTCGACCTGAGCGCCAACTTCAGCAAGCAGCTTACCCAATATGATTTCAATACACCCGACCAGGAGTATTTCAATCAAACGTATCGTTCGGAGCTGAACCTCAGCTTCCTGAAAAAGTATGCCTTCAACACCAGTTTCGATTACCTGATTTATACCAGCGCTACAACGGATTTCAGGCAAACCATTCCGTTCTGGAACATGTCAGTTTCACGATTTGTGCTGAAGAATAATGCAGGCGAAGTAAAGCTTGGGGTTAATAATATTTTAGACCAAAGCAATAGCGTTACCCAAAGTGCGGGCGAAAACTATGTTCAGCGGCAAACCATGAACAACCTGGGGCGCTATTACATGCTCAGCTTTACCTATGCCCTTAACAAGCACCTTAACCCGATGGGTGGCGGGCGCAGGGGCAGTGGTATGCGCATGATCATTAACCAGTAAGAATAACGGGTAGGCAGCCTGCATAGATTTGGTTTGGGTAGCAGGCAGGCTGCCGAAGCCCGTATCTGCAAAGACCTCTAAGGTTTTAAAACCTTAGAGGTCTTTTATTTGCAAACCGCTGGCTATCTTGCAGCATGAAGTGTTTGGTGTTTTCAGTGCTGCTGCTTGTGTTTAGCAGCCCGGTTATGGCGCAGTATATCCCAAAGTTTGATGTGCAGGGCCATCGCGGTGCGCGTGGTCTTATGCCGGAAAATACCATCCCGGCTTTTTTGTTCGGACTGGATTCCGGAGTAACCACGGTTGAGCTTGACCTTGCCGTAACCAAAGACAACCAATTGGCGGTTTCACACGAACCCTGGATGTCGGCTGCTATTTGCCGTTCGCCACAAGGCGATACCATTCTGGCTAAAGACGAGCGCAAGTTCAACATCTACAAAATGAATTATGCCGAAGTAAAGCAGTGGGACTGCGGCTCTATGGGTAACGATAAATTTCCGCAGCAAAAGAAACAGCCTTGCGCCAAACCCTTGTTACAGGATGTAATTGTAGCGGTAGAAAATCATATCAAGAGCTATACGCGATACGAAGTAGATTACAACATTGAAATTAAAAGCTTGCCCGAAGGCGACAACAGGTTCCATCCCAAACCCGAAGTGTTCTCAGACCTCGTTTACAGCTTGGTGGATGAATACCTGCCGTGGGATCGGGTGGTTATTCAATCGTTCGATTTCAGGGTGTTGAAATACTGGCATGAAAAATACCCGGAAGTACGATTGGCGGCATTGGTAGAAAACAAAAAACCGGTAGAGGAGAATCTGAACGACCTGGGCTTTACGCCCTCAATTTATAGTCCGTACTTCAAATTGCTTACGCGCGAGCAGGTAAAGTGGCTGCATGAAAAAAAAATCCGCGTAATACCGTGGACGGTGAACGAAGAGAAAGATATGCTCTCGGTAAAGGGGATGGATGTGGATGGTTTTATAACCGATTACCCGGATCGTGCTGCTAAGTTTAAACGCACACTTAATATAAGGCCGAATGGGAAGAAGTAAGATAAAGCGAAAAGCAGTAAAGCTATAAAGCCTAAAGTCTGCTTTTCGCCTTATAACTTTTAACTTTATAACTTTCCGACTCAAACCACGCAACATGCCAACAGCCAGTAACCAGCAACCAGTAACCAACCAACCAGCAACCCGATACGATGTTTACGGAATAGGTAACGCCTTGGTAGATATTGTTACCGAAGTAGAACCCGATTTCTTTGAAAAGAATAAAGTGGAAAAGGGACTGATGACACTGGTGGATGAAAAGCGTCAGTTGCACCTGATGAAAGCCATTGACATGAAGCGCAGCCGGATGTCCGGTGGAGGTTCTGCCGGCAATACCGTAGTGGCTGTAAACCAGTTTGGCGGCAAAAGCTTTTATTCATGCCTCGTAGCGAAGGATGAGCTGGGAAAATTTTTCCTCGAAGATTTAAAACGCAATGGTGTGGATACTAACCTGGCGTATGAACATTGCCCCGAGGGCCACACCGGCCGGTGCCTCGTAATGACAAGCCCCGATGCTGAGCGTACCATGAATACTTTTTTGGGCGTAAGCTCTTTTTTGTCGCCCGAACATATTGACGAGCGTGCAATCAAAAACGCTGCATACGTGTATCTGGAAGGCTACCTCGTTTCCAGCCCGAAAGGATTGGAGGCTATGAAAGAAGCCAAGAAGATAGCCGAACGAAACAAGATTTCTGTTGCCCTTACTTTTTCCGACCCCAGCATGACCAAGTACTTTTCTATGCAGATGGAAGAGGTTGTGGGCGCCAGCGTGGACTTGCTTTTCTGCAATGAAGAAGAGGCGATGATTTTTACCGGCACCAATTCAACCAGCGAAGCCCGCGAAAAGCTGAAGCAGGTAGCCAAACGTTTTGCCATCACCCTCGGTGCCAACGGAGCCTTGATTTATGATGGCGATACGTTTATCCAGATTGAGCCGTATAAGGTGCGTGCCATTGATACCAACGGTGCAGGCGATATGTTTTCAGGCGCATTTTTATATGGCATTACCCACGGCCACAGCTTTGCCGAAGCAGGCAAGCTGGCCTCGCTTGCGTCTTCAAAAGTAGTGTCGCAATGGGGGCCGAGGCTGGAACCGGCTCAAATGAGGCGAATTTTGGGTGATTTGGTAGGATAAAGCAGCTATTTACAAATTTTCACTTGCCAACTAAACGGAGTTTAATCCGTTAGTTTTCTATTATTGTACTATCTTAAAATCAGCATATGCTTAAAAAACAAAGTTTAATCCTTTGGCTTTTACTTGTTACGGTTACAGCAGGTTATAGCCAGGCCCGTAAAATTGAATTTACCGAATACGATTTACCAAACGGGCTGCATGTAATTCTCCATCAGGATAATACCACACCCATTGTTGCGGTGACGGTTTTGTATCATGTGGGTTCAAAAAATGAAGATCCCAACCGCACCGGCTTTGCCCATTTCTTTGAACACCTGTTGTTTGAGGGTTCAGAGAATATCAAGCGCGGTGAGTTTGATAAATACATTTCCGGTGCGGGTGGCACCAATAACGCCAATACCTCGTTCGACCGGACTTTTTATCACGAAATATTGCCCTCCAATCAATTAGAGTTAGGCTTGTGGTTAGAGTCGGAGCGGATGCTTCATGCCAAAATTGAGAATGTAGGTGTTGAAACACAACGTGAAGTAGTGAAAGAAGAGAAACGCCTGCGTATGGATAACCAGCCTTACGGCAGCATACTTACTGAATTATTAAAGCGGGCCTATACCGTACACCCTTACCAGTGGGCGCCCATTGGTTCTATCGAACACCTGAATGCGGCATCGCTGAATGAGTTTATTCAGTTTTACAAAACTTTTTATGTGCCTGAGAATGCAACATTGTCCATTGCAGGCGACATAGATATTGAGCAGACCAAAACACTTATTGCCAGGTATTTTAAAGATATCCCGAAAGGAGGAAAGACAATACCCCGCCCTACGGTAGTTGAGCCACCGCAAAAAGCAGAGATACGCGATGTTGTGTTCGATAATATTCAGTTACCTGCTGTAATACAGGCTTACCACGTTCCGGCACAAGGCACACCCGATGCCTACGCTTTGGATATGCTCAGCACATTATTAAGTGGTGGACAAAGTTCACGATTATATAAGGCATTGGTAGACGAACAGAAAAAAGCATTGCAGGTTGGCGCTTACCCGCTTCCTACCGAAGCCCCCGGCTTATACATTACTATGGGGTTTGTGAATATGGGTGTGGATATTACCGACCTGGAAACGGCAATGGATGCGGAGATTGCAAAAGTTCAGAAAGAATTGATTTCTGAAAAGGAGTTTCAGAAAATCCGCAACCAGGTAGAAAGTAATTTTGTGCAGCAGAATTCATCGGCAGCGGGTATTGCCGAAAACTTAGCCAACTACCATGTGTACTTTAAAGATGCCAACCTGATTAATACCGAATTGGATAAGTACATGAAAGTTACCCGCGAGGATTTGCAACGTGTGGCTAAAAAATACTTAGTAAAGGAGAACCGGGTAGTGCTGCACTACCTGCCCAAATCGGCCCAGAGCAAACCGGAAAACACACAGATTAAGAAAGACAATTAAGCATTACCGTATGAAGAAGATATTATTTTTTGCTTTCCTGTTGCTGGCGGCTGTTGCTGTGCAGGCGCAGGTAGATCGTACCAAAGCGCCCCAGCCTGCACCGGCAAGAGAAATCAAGCTGGGCGCATACCAAACGTTTACCCTGAAAAACGGGTTGCAGGTGTTTGTGGTAGAAAACCACAAGTTGCCGCGCGTGCAGTTTTCGCTTCAGCTTAGGCACAATGCCATCTATGAAGGAGAAAAGGAGGGCTATATAACCATGGCCGGAGAGTTAATAGGCACGGGCACCACTACAAAAGCCAAGGCGCAGCTTGACGAAGAAGTCGATTTTATAGGAGCAACCCTGAACACGAATTCAAGTGGAATATTTGCCTCCAGCCTTTCGCGGCATACTGCCAAGCTGCTTGATTTGTTAACAGATGTGCTTTACAATCCTTCGTTTGCACCGGAAGAGTTTGAAAAACTAAAAACGCAAACCCTGTCAGGCATACAGGCGGGTAAAGATAATCCCAACACCATTGCCGGTCATGTGCGCAATACGCTGGTATATGGTAAGCAACATCCGTATGGCCTTTTCACAACCGAAAAAACGTTGGAAGCTATAACATTAGATGATGTAAAGGGTTATTATAAAACATACTTTAAGCCCAACAACGCCTACCTGGTGATTGTAGGAGATATTGATTTGAAAACCGCCCGATCGCTTGTCGAAAAATATTTTAATAAATGGCAGCAGGGCGAAGTAAAAAATGCGACATACACACAACCGAAAGAACCGGCCAAAACCTATGTGGCGCTGGTAGACCGGCCGGCCTCCGTGCAGTCAGTTATTAATATCAGCTACCCGGTAGATTTAAAGCCGGGCCCTCCCGATGCCATTACATCGCGTGTGCTTAACCAGATCCTGGGCGTAGGCTCGGCAGGTCGTTTGTTTAAAAACCTGCGCGAAACACATGGCTACACCTATGGAGCGTATTCGCAATTAAGCACCGATAAGCTGGTGGGTAATTTCAATGCCTCGGCCAGTGTGCGAAACGAGGTAACCGATAGCGCGGTGTTTGAGTTTTTGTCAGAGCTTAAACGTATGGTAAGTGAGCCGGTAACACAGGAAGAGCTGGACATGGCCAAGGCTGAAATTGCAGGCTCGTTTGGCCGTTCACTTGAAAGCCCTGCCACCATTGCCAACTTTGCATTGAACACAGCGCGGTATAACCTGCCCAAAGATTATTATGCCAATTACCTGAAAGCCGTAGAGGCAGTTACCCTGGCCGATGTGCAGGCTGCGGCTAAAAAATATATACGCCCGGAGAATGCACATATTATTATAGTAGGTAAAGGTGCCGATGTAGCCGATAAGCTGAAAAAGTTTGGCGAGGTGAAGTATTTTGATATTTATGGCGATCCGGCCGCAGCACCACAGGCAACAGCCCTGCCTGCAGGTCTTACTGCAGAAAAGGTTATAGCAGATTACATTAGCAGCATTGGTGGCGAAAAGAAAATTAATGAATTAAAAACAGTTAAGACCACCGCAAAAGGAACCCTCCAGGGAATGGATCTGACAATGGTAAGCACGAAGAAAAATTCAGGTAAGTACCTGATGGAGGTTTCAGTAGCCGGCATGGGGGTAATGCAGAAAATTGTTAGCGATGGTAAAGAGATAGCGCAGATAGCTCAAATGCAAAAAGTGCCGATGGATGCAGCGATTAAAGAAATGTACTTGTTTGAAGCGGCTATCGTTCCGGAAACAACCCTGGCCGGGATGAATGTAAAAACAACACTGAAGGCAATTGAAAAAGTAGATGGAGCCGATGCCTATGTGGTAGAATATGTATTTCCTGCCGGAGGAAAAATGACAAGCTACTTTGATACAAAAACAGGCTACAGGATTCAAACCGTAATTTTTGTTCAAACTCCCCAGGGCGAAGTGGCCGTGCCGGTTCAGTTTCAGGACTATAAGGAAGTAAGCGGAGTAAAGTTGCCACACACCATGACTCAGTCAATGGGCCCCGTGAAGCTGAAATTTGAGACGCAATCCGCAGAAGCGAATATTGCTTTAGACGATGCTATTTTTAAAGTGCAGTGATTTCCTGTTTGGGCGGATCATTAAAAAGGCCGGTTTTAGCCGGTCTTTTTAATTGAAAATGAGCATGTTCGATTTAAAATCGTAGAGCATACCTTGTAAATTCCGATTATCCTGAGCATTTTTGCAGCCCTTTTAGAAATATTAAGCATTAAAGGATATGAAACGCACATTCCAACCTTCGCGCAAAAAGAGAAAGAACAAGCACGGCTTCCGCGAGCGCATGGCCACCGCCAATGGCCGCAGGGTACTGGCTTCCCGCAGGGCAAAAGGCCGTAAAAAGCTTACCATATCTGACGAAGGTACGCCTAAGACCCGCTAAAAGTCGGTTGGTTTCCCCGAAAGGGATTAATTTTAATCTCATGGGGAGTTTTACGTTTTCTAAGGCGGAGCGGCTTTCAAAAGAGAAATGGATTAAGGAACTCTTTGAAAAGGGTTCCTCTTTTTATTTGTACCCCTTTAAAATCATTCATTTACCGCACCCCGATCCGGCAGCCGCGCACCAGGTTTTAATTACCGTTTCAAGCCGGCAGTTTAAAAGAGCGGTAGATCGTAACCTCATCAAACGCAGGATACGCGAGGCATACCGGTTACAAAAACAGGGCATTGAATCCCGATCACCCAAGGGCATCTTTGCGTTTATCTACACGGCCAAAGAAATTCTGCCGTTTACGGAGATAAAAAACAAGGTCTTTTTAGTGCTGGAAAAAATTAAGAACTTGGAATCTCTTTAACCCGGGCCCTGGCGTTCTTACGTCTGGCGTGAAACATCAATAAATAAAGGAAATGAAGCGATTGAAAATTGTAAGCGTACTCACCGTGCTGGCATTACTGGCGTGGGCCTTTGCCGGGCCGGGCGAAAAATACTTCGACATTGCCAAAAGCCTCGACATTTTTGCTACACTCTTTAAAGAAGTGAACGCCTATTACGTGGATGATGTAAACCCGAAGAAGCTGGTTGAAACCGGCATTAACGGAATGCTGGATCAGCTCGATCCTTACACCGATTATATCCCGGAAGAAGACCTCGAAGCATTCAGCATCCAGACGACAGGACAATATGCGGGTGTAGGCGCACTTATTGGTATTGTGAATAAAAAAACAGTCATTACCAATCCATACATGGGTTTTCCTGCGCAGCGTGGAGGCTTGCGTGTAGGCGATGAAATTATCGCTGTAAATGGTCAGAATGTACAGGGCAAGCCCACTTCCGAGGTTAGCGCGCTGTTAAAAGGTAAGCCTAACACAGAAGTGGTAATGGAGGTAAAGCGACTTGGCGAGAAGGCGCCACTGAGCTTTAAACTTACCCGCGAAAAAATTAAGATAGCCAACATCACCTACTTCGATATGATTGATGCTGAATTGGGTTACATCAAGTTAGATGAGTTTACGCCCGGGGCAGCCAAAGAAGTTGAAGCAGCAGTTAGCGATTTAAAGAAACGCGGAGCGAAAAAATTAATTCTTGATTTGCGCGATAACCTGGGCGGCTCATTGTACGAGGCGGTTAATATTGTCAACCTGTTCATCCCGAAAGGCAAAGAAGTGGTTTCTACAAAAGGAAAAGTAGAAGAATGGAACAAAACCTACTCTACACTCAATAATCCGCTGGATACAGAAATACCCCTGGCCGTGTTAACCAGTGGCAGCAGCGCTTCGGCAAGCGAAATTGTGGCCGGTTCGCTTCAGGATTATGATCGTGCTGTTTTGGTAGGACAAAAAACATTTGGCAAAGGATTGGTTCAAACTACCCGGCAGCTGGCATACAATGCGCAGCTCAAGGTAACAACGGCCAAATATTACATTCCCAGTGGCCGGTGCATCCAGTCAATCGATTATGAACACCGGAAGAGCGATGGTACAGTCTCAAAATTTCCGGATTCGCTGAAGCGTGAATTTAAGACCAAAGGTGGTCGTAAAGTTTATGATGGCGCAGGTCTCGACCCGGATGTTGCGGTAGAAGCTACCAGGTTTAGCTCGGCTGTTGTTGAATTGGTTGGTTCGGGTCTTGTGTTTGAATATGCTACAAAATATTGCAGCGAGCATCCGAACCCCGCGTCTATGAAAAGCTTCCGGCTTACCGACCAGGAATATCAAAAGTTTATGACGTGGATGGCAGAACAAAAATTTACACATGCCACAGAGCTTGATCAGAAAGCCGATGAGCTGATAGCGTCTGCAAAGCGCGAAAAATATTATGATGAGCTTCAGTCGCAATTCAATGAGTTAAAAACCCGGATCAGCCAGAATAAAAACACAGCCTTGACCAGGAACAAACCGGAGCTCGTTCACTTGCTCGAACAGGAAATTGCGTTTCACTACCAGTTGGCAAAAGGTCAGGCAGAAGTAATGCTTGATCGCGATCCGGAAGTAGCACAGGCCCGTAACGTGCTGGCCGATGCAGGAGGGTATCGCAAAATCCTCTCGGCTAACTGATGGCACGCCTGCTCAGCCTTGAAACATCCACGCAGGTTTGTTCGGTAGCCATCCATCAACAGGGTGAATTGCTTGCCTTCAGAGAAATAAAAGAGCCTCGTTCGGCTGCTTCACAATTGGCAGTTATGATTGATGCGGTTATGAAAGAGTCAGGCATGCAAGCCGCTATGTTAAACGGAGTAGTAGTTGCATCGGGCCCGGGTTCATATACAGGTTTACGCATTGGTGTGGCCACGGCAAAAGGAATTTGCTTTGCGCTTGATTTGCCGCTGGTGGCCGTCAACACATTGGATTTGTTGGCGTGGCAGGCGAAAAAATTACTTAGCGATACATCAGCTTTACTTTGCCCGATGCTGGACGCACGCAGAATGGAGGTTTATTGTAAGGTTGTCGATTTTAATTTGACAGAAGTAGAACCAACGCAGGCAAAAATTGTGGATGAAAATAGCTTTAATAGTTACCTCGAAAAAACTACAGTGTACTTTATAGGCGAGGGAGCCACCAAGTGCCGCGAAATAATTACACATGCAAATGCAAAATTTCTGGATGAAGTGGTTCCTAACGCGGTTCCGTTAGGAGAAATGGGTATACAGAAATGGCATCGGCAGGATTTTGAAGATGTTGCATCATTCGAGCCATACTACCTGAAAGATTTTCTTATCCGCAAACCAACCACTTCATAATTGTGTTGTGCAGTAATGGAAGATGAAATAATAAATAGAGTAAGCAATAGCCAGCTTGTAACGTTCGATCTTGAAGAGCTATACACACCGGGTGAGCGCGTGCTGTTTGATGTAAAGAGCTTACTGTTTCAGGAGCTGATTTTGCGTGAAAAGGATTTTCGTGATTTTATTAAAACACATAA